>JANNSN010000014.1:0-234176 GCA_031402615.1 Chitinophagaceae bacterium | reverse complement strand
TATGGAAGGATGCTGATGATAAAGGCGAACGTTATTTTCCGCACGAATATATGTATAAGATGTTGCTGAGCGGTGTACTGGAACAGTATTATGAAATTGACCCTAAGAATAGCTGGATGCTGGCCGCTGCACAAAAAGGTATTCCCATTGTGGTACCGGGTTGGGAAGACAGTACCATGGGAAATATTTTTGCATCGTACATTATTAAAAACGAAATGAAAGCCAGCACCATGAAGAGTGGTATTGAATACATGGTTTGGCTGGCTGATTGGTACCGGAATAATTCTGCAGGTAAAGGTGTTGGCTTTTTCCAGATTGGTGGTGGTATTGCCGGCGATTTTCCTATTTGTGTTGTGCCCATGATGTATCAGGATCTGGAATGGCATGATGTACCTTTCTGGAGTTATTTTTGTCAGATAAGTGATTCAACAACTTCTTATGGTTCTTACTCCGGCGCAGTGCCTAACGAAAAAATTACCTGGGGTAAATTAGATATTGCTACGCCAAAATTTATTGTAGAGAGCGATGCTACGATTGTGGCGCCGCTGATATTTGCGTGGATTTTGGGGTGGTAAACAAGACCCCCTCCGCCCCCTAAAGGGGGAACCAGGCGATTTCAGGATCTAAGCCTCTAAAAAAAATTAAAAAAAGAGGCTTCATTTTAAAAGAAGCCTCTTTTTAATTAGTGAAAAGATGTAGAAGTTATTTTACTGCTGAGTTCCCCCTTTAGGGGGCGGAGGGGGTGTTAGTTACCTGTCCACGAATAAGGCTGCGCGAAACAACCAGATATAAAAAACCGGGGTTTTTAAACCCCGGTTTTTTATATCTAAGAAATTAATGTGAAAATGTTTGTCGGTCATAATAGGTGGAAGTTCCAAAGACATAGCTGGATGTAACGATCAATGTGTTGTTATCAAGCTGATTTATGTCGGCTATATCGGGAGTTGAACCGGTTGACGTGACACTCAGCTGAGTTTCATTGGTCAAAAAACTCCAGGTACCGGCATCCAAAATCTGTGGATCTCCGGGATTACATTTTAAGGCGCCTTCGTTGGCTTCATAGGTTCCATTGGTAAGGAATTTGATGTAATTATCTATTTCGCATGGCAGCGGGGTTCCGGTTTGATCAGTCCAGGGGCCGTTATTAGTTTTGGTCTCATATTTTGTCTGTTTCCAGTTTCCCTGGGTTAGGTAAACCGTTTTTGACTTTACATCATCCGTACTTTTCTTACAAGCCGGTAATGTCACTATTAAGCAGGTTGTAAAAATAAATAATACCAGTCTGCTTGTGAGAATTTTAATCATCATGTTAATTTATAGATTTGGTTGATCAAACATCTATTTAAATCTAACAATAATATTCGACACTTTTTTTTATTTTTTTATTTCGCACTTGAATAAAAAAATATATCCTGTACACAACCCCTTATCCGGTCAAATAATACCGATTATACCAGTATGTAGTCCAACGCCATTTGCTATTACCGAATATATCGGTACAGGCTGGCATAATACCATATAAGATTACCACGTAGTGCTTTGGATACTACTTATTAAATCAGGATGGTATTAGTAGAAAAAGAACGATAAAGAAAATTTTGAAAAGTAAAACACAAAAACAGGAGATTATCTCAGCAGTTAATTCTTTGCCGGAAGCCGAAAATTACTGAAATATGTATTCCCGTCTTTTGACCTTTCCGGCATTTTGATTCACTATTTGCAAAAAAGCACGGCGACCTTCACTTCATTCTTCGCATTCCTCCCCCACCGGGAGAGGGTTGGGAGGGGGCTTTACCTTGTCCCCATATTCAGTGGTGTATCTCTTTTCAGCATATCATCCCGGTTAGCCATTTCCCACGCGGTATGAAAAATCATACGGGTTCTTTTTTCGAAGAGATCCCAATTGATCTTTTCAATCGTATCGGTTGTCTTGTGATAATCGGCTTTTAGCATACCATCATAGAAAAATAAAATAGGTACACCTTTACGGGCAAAATTATAGTGGTCGCTGCGGAAATAAATCCGGTTTTTGTCGGTGGGGTCGTCAAATTTATAATCCAATACCAGGTTGGTATATTTATTATTGGCGCCCTCATTAATGATCGGGAGGTCGCTGCTGAGTTTGTCATGTCCTATCACATAAACATAGTTAAGTGTGTCTGCACTCATGCGCTCCGTATCTACCCTGCCTACCATATCAATATTTAAATTAACGGTGGTTTTTTCAAGCGGGTAAAAAGGGTGATCGCTGTAATACTCGCTGCCCCACAAGCCTTTTTCTTCGCCACTAACGGTCATAAAAACCATGGTTCTCCTGGGGCCATGCCCTTTGGCTGATGCGTTTGCAAAAGCTTCGGCCATCATGATCACAGCACAGGTACCACTGCCATCATCATCGGCGCCATAGTAGATCTGCCCATTACGCATGCCGAGGTGATCATAATGCCCGGTTACAAAAACGTACTCATCTTTTTTATCGGTTCCTTCAACAATACCCACAACATTACTGGCATTGATGATTGTCTGGTATTTTTCAAATGTATAGGCAAGTTTTATTTTTCGTTCTGTTCGCCATGGCCTGTCAATTGGCCCATAGTTTTTTACAATTTTAAGCAGGCTGTCGAAGTTATTCCCGATCAATTTTTTTGCAAAATCGTGCGAGAGTTGTGCATAGGGTAAAGACTTCTTATCATTATCATTCCTTGGAAAATAGACACCGGTTTTTTTACCATTTGCGACAGTACGCTGGTTAAAGGATTCCTGGTTTTGATTGATGATTAAAACACCCTTTGCTCCCCTGGCTGCCGCTGCTGCAGCCTTTTTGGCAATGCCCGGGTTGGTCCATTCGCTGAAACGGCTTGTTCCGCTTAAGAAATAATTTCCGTCTTTTTTAGGTTCACCCAAAAAGATCAGTACAATTTTTCCTTTAACGTTTAGCCCTGTATAATCACTGTATTGTTCATCATCAATGCCATAACCGGCAAAAACGATCTTATTGGCTTTAAACTTCCCGTTCTCGTTATTATTAAGTTGGGTAACAAAATCTTTACCGTATTCGGTAGTTTTTCCGGCAATAATAAGTGTTGCGGTTTTTAAGCTGTCCTGGTATAAAGGATAAAACTGTTGATAGCCTTTTAATGCGGCCGCAGGTTTCAAACCCATATTTTTAAACTGCGTTTCAATATAGGCAGCTGCCCGGCGTTGGCCTTCGGTTCCGGTTTCTCTTCCTTCCATTTCGGCACCAGCAATAATGCTGAGGTGTTTGTTGAGGCTGTTGCCGGTAATAATTGCTGCATATTTTAACGATGCATCAGTTTGCGCAAAAGTGTTGTTGCCTATTGCGAAAAAGCAGATAAGCAATAATAGATTCTTCATTTTTAAAATTTAGATAAAAGGTTTTGGGAAAACTATTCCCTTTTAGGTGCGTAAAATAACCAATAACTATAATGTCTTGATTGTATATATGATAAACGGTGATATAAAACTGTAATGAGCTTAGCAGGATATTTTTTCCACCCTGTTTTGATGACGACCGCCTTCATAGGCGGTGTTCATAAAAATGTCGAGCATTTTTTCAGCATCGCCATCACGAACAAAACGGGCAGGAATACAAATAATGTTGGCGTCGTTGTGTTTACGGGCAAGTTCAGCTAATTCTTCGCCCCAGCATATTGCCGCCCTGATGCCAGTATGTTTATTAGCCGTCATGGCAACACCGTTGGCACTGCCACACAATAAAATACCAAAAGCGGCTTCGCCTTTTTCTACTGCTGATGCAACCGGATGTGCAAAATCGGGGTAGTCCACGGAGTCTTTATTATAGGTACCGAAATCATTAAAGAGCAATCTCTCTCCTTCTAAAACAGAGATCAGGTCTTCTTTACAATCAAATCCGGCGTGATCGCATCCGATAGCTATTGGTAATTTCAAGTTAAAGGGAGACATATGTAATGGATAATTGATAATGAAAAAATTAAAAATGCCTTATAAAATTACGATATAATAATCACTTAAAACTGCAATAATAATGGACAATGAAAAAATGGATAATTGATAATGCCTGATAAAATTGCCTTATAATAATTTAAAACAGTAATAATAATGGATAATGGAATAATGGATAATTGATAATGCCTGATAAAATTGCCATATAATATGTAAAATCGTAAAAATAACGGGATAATGGATAATGCCTGATAAAATAGCCTAATAATTTAAAACCGTAATAATAATGGATAGGAAATTTTTTTTATGTTACACCTTAAATCTGAGTTAGTTTATGTCCGAGACCAATTATCCATTAAATAATTATCCATTATCCATTAAATAATTATCCATTAAATAATTATCCATTAAAATCAGCTCCATTCTTTTTCTGCTTTTGCTTTTTTTCTGTCGACTCTTGCAACAAGTTGAATACTGATCCAGTAAAGTAATAGTAAAGGAAGTGCTACAATTACCTGGCTGGTTATGTCGGGAGATGGCGTAATTACAGCAGCAACCACCAATATGATCACAAAAGCATATTTAGAATATTTTTTTAAAAACTTAGCCGTTACCAACCCGATCTTTGCCATTACAAATGCCAGGATCGGCAATTCAAATGCGATACCACATCCTAATACCAGGTTAGAAAGACTATCGATATAATCATTGATGGTTGGTTTGTATTGAATGGCTCCTGTTGTACCTAAACTAAATGAGGCTAAAAAATTAAACGTAAAGGGGGCTAGCAGGTAATATCCAAAGGCCGCCCCAAAAAAGAAACACAGGGATACCCAGAAAATACTTCCTCTTGCATACTTTTTTTCTTTAACAGATAGCGCGGGTTTTACAAAACGCCAAAGCTCCCAAAAAATATAGGGAAAAGAAATGATCAAAGCACCGATCATGGCAATACTTAATGCAGAAGTGAATGTGCCGTTAACCTGGGTAACTATAAATTCAATTTTTACAGGCGGCATACATAAACTTTCTCCTATACCAAGCCAATGGCTAAAACGGCAAAGGGTTCCGTAGGTGATAAAATCTTCACTTGACGGTGCAAGAATAATATAATCATACACCCAATCTCTGAAAACAAATATGGCGATGGCTGCAGCCAGCCAAACCATAACGGAACGCATCAAATGCCAACGCAGCGCCTCAATATGTCCCATAAAGGACATTTCTTCAGGCTCCGGGTTGTCCTTACTGCGCAAGCGTTTAAAAAACTGTTTTCTATCTGATGTTTCTGTAGACAATGATATAAAATTTGATCGCCCCGATCAAACCATTTCGAACGGGGAATGTAAAGGTAAAGTACTAAAGCTTTAATTAAGCAGATGTTTCCTTTTAAACCAATAAAATGAAGAGCAGGTTTACCACAGATTTGTACAAAAGAGAAGCCCCTGTAGAAACAGGGGCCGTTACCAAAACTAACTGCTTATGAGAAATTTGAATTATCGATTTTGAATTGTACTGTTACACTCTTTTATCTTTCGCCCCATTTTCATTTTATACTTTATTAGAGATCAGTTCTATCTCTATAAACGCAAATCGGATGCCAAAGGTTTTATTGTTGTTGTTAAGCTTTTCTTAATACACCAGATAAAAACTGAAAGCGTAATATGGAACTAACGAAAAAAAGAACTTATTATTTTATTGCCTGCACTTTATCTATTAGCTAGTATATGAAATATAAATAAAGGTTGCATTTAAATAGACCTATTCTGAAGCGGGAGGTTTAACTCAAATAAAAAACACGCTGATTATCAGCGTGTTTTAACAATTCTATGTGATTTTGGCTATTTTATAAATCCTTTGATCAAATCCATCAAACCTCCACCGCCATTACGTTGTTGCTGGGCTTGAGCGCCGCCTGCCAACTTAGACACAATATCCATTAAACCACCACCGCCACTTTGTCCGCCACCACCGGTGAACTGGCCAATAAGATCCTTGAAATTAAAACCACTGTTTCCCCCCGCCTGTTGTTCCTGAACTACTGCAGCTGTTTGTCCACCCGTTATCGAATTAAGCAATCCCTCTAAGGAAAAACCATTGTCTTCCGAGCTGTTACTTTTACTGATCAAATTACTCAGCACATTGGGGATTAGGCTACTGGCAACATTATTAGCCTGTGCACCGCCTATATTAAACTTGCCCATCAGTTTGCCGGCAAAATGCCCAACCATCATATTTACAATAGGATTGCTTAACAGGCTTTTACTGTCGCCCTGTTGACCCTGACCGGTGAACATGGAAATAATGCTTTGTAAACCACCACCCGCAACCATATTTCGCAAACCAGAAGCTACGGTATTTGTTGCTTCGGCAACTACTTCGTTGTTGTGTTCATTTGGAACGTCCGGGTTATTAATCACCACATCAGTTGATGATTGTTTCACCAGGTTAAATAATTCTTTTAACATAGTCTTAATTTTTTTTTGATGATAAATGTTTTATTCAAACCGGGGAAGGTTATTAGGTTATTATTTATTAAGCCTAAAGATATGTAAAAATGGGTGTCTTTAACTTTGACTTGTGAGTTTTTCGGCATTTTCTGCAAATTGCAATGCTTCCAAAAACTCCTGTATCTCACCATGTAAAACCGCATCCAAATTATATACTGTTAATCCGATCCTGTGATCGGTAACCCGGCCCTGTGGAAAATTGTAAGTTCTGATTTTGGCACTCCTGTCGCCGGTACTCACCAAACTTTTCCGCATATGTGCAGTAGCTTGTTCAACTTTTCTTACTTCTTCATCATACAACCTGGTTCTCAGCATTTCCATGGCTTTTAGCCGGTTGCCTAACTGCGAACGGTCTGTTTGGCACATTACCACAATACCGGTTGGTTTATGCGTAAGAAAAACCTTGGTTTCCACTTTATTTACATTTTGCCCACCTGCACCACCACTTCGGGCAGTTTCCATTTTTACATCTGATTCTTTCAGATCAACGTCTACATCTTCGGCTTCGGGCATCACCGCTACTGTTACTGCACTTGTATGTACCCTGCCACTGGCTTCGGTATCAGGGACCCGTTGCACCCGGTGTACACCACTTTCAAATTTTAATACACCATACACATCATCTCCAACAACTTCTACCTGCACCTCTTTATAACCGCCCACCGTTCCTTCGCTTTCACTTAATATGGCGGTTTTCCAGCCTTTTCGTTCGCAATATTTTAAATACATGCGTAGCAGATCACCGGCAAAAAGGGAAGCTTCATCCCCACCTGTACCGGCACGAATTTCTAAAATGGCGTTCTTTTCATCATAAGGATCTTTCGGGATCAACATGTTGCGCAGTTTCTTTTCCAGTTCCTCTTTCTTTTCTTCCAACGCCGGTAATTCCATTTTGGCAAGATTCCTCATTTCTTCATCATCTCCATGCAGCACTTCTTTGTTAAATGCAAGTTCATCAAGCAGCTTAATGTAACCGTTTCGGGCAGTAACAATTTTCTCCAGGCTACGGTATTCCTTACTGGTTGCTGTAAATTTTTTATTATCACTCACAATCTCCGGATTGGTAAGTGCAACGCCCAGGTTGTCGAATCTTCCCTTAATAGCATCTAATTTTTCTAGCATAGTATCTTTACTCCTAACCCCTACAGGGGGATAATTGTGTTTTATTATTAAATTGTGTTTTGGTTTTCCCCTGCGCACTGATATGTAAAAATCAGACAGGCGGCAAATTTACACTATATCAACCAATCATTTTGTATAGAAAATTTTCGGCAGATTATATTTTTAATGGATACGAACTCGTGCAAAACCAGGTTTTAATAACCAATGATGCGGGCGTTATTGTTGAATTAATAAGGGAGGCCGATGCGGGTGACGGGATTGAAAAACTAAAAGGAATACTTAGCCCCGGGTTTATTAATGCTCATTGTCACCTGGAATTATCACATATGAAAGGCATGATACCCAAACATACAGGTTTGGTTGATTTTATTTTGCGGGTTGTACAGGAAAGACATGTTGCTGAAGAGGAAATTTTAGCTGCCATCGCAGCAGCCGAAAACGACATGTTGCAAAATGGTATTGTTGCTGTTGGAGATATTTGCAATAATACACTCAGTATTCCTCAAAAAACCAAAGGCCGTTTGATCTATCATAATTTTATTGAAGCCAGTGGGTTTGTGCCGGCATATGCAAAGGAAAGATTTACAAAAACCATGTTGATCTTAGATGAATACCTGGCATCTATAAACGGGCAAGGGTCAACCGTTAGCCCACATGCGCCCTATTCTGTTTCGCCGGAGATGTTCCAAATGATCAATGATATCCCCGGCAATAATTTAGTAACCATCCACAACCAGGAATCGGCATCCGAAAATGAATTGTTTAAAAAAGGAGAAGGTGATCTGATCGGGCTGTATCAGCAAATGGGTATCGATATTTCATTCTTTAAACCCTCCCGAAGATCAAGCCTGCAAACCTGGCTCCCTTGTTTTACAAAAGAGCAGTCCATGATCCTGGTTCATAATGTTGTAACATCTGTTACTGATATGGAGTTCGCCAACTCCCGACTCCCGACTCCCGGCTCCCGACTCTTCTTCTGCCTTTGTCCCCTCGCCAATCTATACATCACGAATAGCTTACCCGATGTACAAATGCTGATGCGCCATACCGATAATGTTATTTTAGGTACCGATAGTTTGGCATCCAATGACCGGTTAAGTATACTGGATGAAATTAAAGCCCTGCAACATCATTTTAAAGAACTGGATTTGGTAAAACTGCTGCAATGGAGTACCATCAATGGTTCCAGGGCATTACAAATACAGGATACCCTGGGGAGTTTTGAAAAAGGAAAACAACCGGGCCTGGTTTTAATTGAGGGCGTGGAAGGTTTACGGTTGGATAACAACAGTTCGGCTAAAAGGATTTTGTGAGTTTTTAATTTGAGGGTCCTGATGGGTTGCAGCTTTTGAGAAATTTGGATTTACCAGGTTAATGATCCCGATGGCTTGGAGCCTTCAGGCCCCGGGTATTTTGAATTTACCGGGTTAATGGTTACGTAGGCTTGCAGCTTTTGAGAAATTTGGATTTACCAGCTAAATGGTCCCGACGGCTGGGAGCCTTCAGGCCCGGTTATAATACCTCATGCAGTACCACCAGGGTTTTCATTTGTCCAAAATCGGGGATATGCAATGCGTAGTATTCAAGATAACGTAATAATAAATTTCTCCTGATTTCCCGGTTCAGGCTAAAATCTTCCAGTTCATTGGGCTGCATTACTTTCAGTAACTGTGCGGTAAGCTCCGCATTTTTACCATCCAAAAAATAGGAATGTACAGGTTGGTGATTTATAAAACAACCTTCCTGCAAATCCAAAACCAGGTTATCGCTGCTGAAATTGTCGGTCATTCTAAATCCAAAAAAATGCGTAAGATGCAGGGTAAAGAACAAGGCAAAATTTGCGGCAACCATTTTATTTGCCCGGTCCAGTTCTAAAAAAGACGCTTCGCAAAAGTGATACAGATCGGTATTGGGTTCAGGTTGCTTCAAACATTTTTGTATAAGTTCAGCCATAAAAGAAGCAATGCTGTTATTAACAACATGGCTCAACAGGTTGTTGTATAAAACGGCCCATGAAAACTCTTTAATGCGTTGCATGGATTTGTTTTCGTTATAATAAACAACCAGGTCCAACATGGCCGTGGATTGAAAGTGGTTTGCTTTTGATGCAGATTTCTTTGATGACCTTACCCCGTTAACCAAATAGGTTTGTATGCCAAACAGTTCGGTAAATATGGTAACCACCAGGCTGGTTTCGCCATATTTAATGCTTCTGAGTACTATGCCTTTGGTTTTGTATGTCATTTCCCAAACCCCAACAGGGTCTTTTACAGTTTAATTATTTGAAAAGAATTCAGTAATGCAGGTTTAAGTAATACTACAATTACAATACGGCACAAATTATCGTTCTTTGCACAATTATTAATTATCCATTTTTAAATTATCCATGCGATATGTGGAAGCGTTTAGGAGAATTTGTACTTAAGTTCAGGGGACCATTGCTCATCCTGTTATTGGCCACAACGGTCGTGATGGGTTTCTATGCCGGCAAAGTTAAACTCAGCTACGAATTTTCGAAAGCGATACCTACGGATAATCCCAAATACAAAGAATACCTGGCGTTTAAACAAAAATTTGGAGATGATGGAAACCTGTTGGTTGCCGGAATCCAAACAGACAGTTTGTTTACTGTAAAGATCTTTGATGCATACAAAGAACTACATAAGCAATTAAAAAAAATTGATCATGTTGAGGAAGTATTGAGCATTCCATCATCGGTTGACCTGCTAAAAGATCCTGCTTCCCAAAAGCTGGTGGCTCAAAAAATATTTTCAGATTCATCTCAAACGCAGGCGCAATTAGACAGTGCTGCAGCTAAGTTTCACAACCTGCCCTTTTACCGAAGCCTGCTGTATAACCCCGTGCTGAAAGCTTACCTGGTTGGTGTTCGGATAAACAAGGAAGTACTGAATTCTGCCGGCAGAACGAAAGTGATCAAAGATATTACAAATGCGGTCAATAGGTTCGAACATCAAACAAATATTGAAGTACATCTCAGCGGTTTGCCTTTAATAAGAACTGTAGTTGCCGACAGGATCCAGCACGAGATGAAGTACTTTCTATTTGGGTCACTTTTGCTAAGCGCCCTCATACTTTTACTCTTCTTCAGGTCCGTAAGCACAGCCTTGCTTTCTTTGCTGGTAGTGATTTTGGGCGTTATATGGAGTGTGGGTGTTTTGTATCTGTGCGGGTACCAGATCACCCTGTTAACGGCTTTGATCCCTTGCCTGGTTGTGGTCATTGGTATACCTAATTGTATTTATTTTATCAATAAATACCATAGTTCTTATATCCAAAGCGGCGATAAAGAAAAGGCGCTGGTTGATATGGTCAGCAAGATGGGCGTGGTTACTTTATTTTGTAATTTAACGGCAGCCATTGGCTTTGCTGTTTTTGCATTAACCAAGAGCGCGATATTGCAGGAATTTGGCGTGGTTGCCGGAATCAGTATCATGATCATTTTTGTAGTGTCGTTTATATTGCTGCCGTCTGCATTAAGTTATTTGCCGGCGCCAAAACCTGCTCAAACCAGGTACCTGAACAACAAATGGATCATTCGTTTTTTATTAAGGATTGAAAGTTGGGTGATGCAGCATAAAAAAACGGTTTACGTTGTTACCGCTGCTGTTTTGATCTTTTCCCTTGTGGGTATTTTTAAATTAAAAAGCGTTTCATTTATTGTAGATGACCTGCCAAAGACAGATAAAATTTATACCGATCTTAAATTTTTCGAAAAAAACTTTCATGGAGTAATGCCACTCGAGATTGTGGTGGATACTAAAAAGCGAAATGGTCTTGCAGGTATGCGCGCATTAACTGTTTATGAAAAAGTAGATGCTTTGTCGGAATACATAACAGCCCAGAATGAAATGAACCGGCCGCTAAGTGTTGCCGAGGGGTTAAAATTTGCAAAGCAGGCTTTTTTTGAAGGAGATTCGGCCAACTATTTGTTGCCAAACAGCTTCGACGGGGCTTTTGTAGGAGAATATCTACGGCCAAACAAAAATGACAGTGGATCCAATAACAACCTGTCAAAAATGTTGACCAGCTTTGTTGATACTTTAAGGCAAAGTACCCGAATAAGTGTGAACATGGCAGACGTGGGCACGGAAAAACTTCCGCTTTTATTAGAGGGAATTGAACAGAAAGCAAATGAAATATTTGATACGGCTTCCTACAAAATACAACTTACAGGAACCAGCATTACTTTTTTGGAAGGCAGCCGTTTTATTGTAAACGGTTTAAAAGACAGTATTTTCTGGGCCTTTCTGTTAATTGCCCTGTGTATGCTTTATTTATTTAGATCAGTTCGTATTCTGCTATGTTCTTTAATACCCAATGTTATTCCCCTGGTAATAACAGCCGGCGTCATGGGCTGGATGGGGGTACCTTTGAAACCCTCAACAGTATTGGTTTTTAGTGTGGCATTGGGTATTGCTGTTGATATCACGATTCGTTTTTTAGTTAACTATAAACAGGAACTGCCTGCTTATAAATACCATATTGCAGAAACCGTATCCGTTACCATTAAAAATACCGGTTTAAGTATTGTTTACACAGCATTGGTTTTAATTGCAGGCTTTGTTATTTTTTGCGGCAGCAGTTTTGGAGGTACCATTGCACTGGGATGGTTAACATCGGTGACACTTCTTGTGGCTACCTTAACTAACCTGGTTTTATTGCCGGTTTTATTGTTACTATTTGCTCCAAAGCGTGTTGCAAAAAAATGAGATTAAGAACATATATAAATTAACGTCGCACTTTATTTCCGTTGCATGTTCCCTGTTTAAAAAATAGTCTATCCCGGAGCAGTTAAAAAAAGCAGCTAAACAGTAAATAATATTGTCTGACTATTTGAGTTTTGCAAAGAATGTAATCTATATTTGTCGCCATAAACTTTTAAGCAAATGAGAAAAATAACACTAGTCCTATTGACTGTATTTGTATGCGTATTACATGCGGCCGCCCAGAACCGAACCATTAGTGGTAAGGTTACTGATGAAAAAAGAGCGCCGGTTGAAGGTGTTTCTATTACCAGTGCTGATGGAAAACAAGGAACCCAAACTGACAGAGACGGAAATTTTAGTATTTCAATTCCAACCTCAGTTAAAACACTGAGCTTTTCCAACGTAAATTTTGAAACACAATTTAAAACTATCGGAACCCAAACAACGGTTAATGTATCATTAAAAGCCAGAGATACCCAACTTGAAGAAGTGGTGGTGGTTGGTTATGGTACGCAACAGAAAGTGAAAGTAACCGGTTCTATCGGTAAAGTTAACGGAGATAAAGTGTCAGATTTGGCTACTACCAGTTTCGATAAGCAACTGGCCGGAAGGGTTTCGGGTGTACAGGTTGTTGCCAACTCGGGCCTGGTCAGTGCTGCTCCACGTATTCGTATTCGCGGCGTAAATTCATTAACACAGGGACGTGATCCATTGATTGTTTTAGATGGAGTGCCCACATTTTCAGGAAGCAATTCAAGTGTAGCGAATAATAATGTACTGGCCGATATTAATCCGGGTGATATTGAATCCTATGAGATATTGAAAGACGGGGCTGCTGCTGCCATTTTTGGTTCAAGAGCTGCAGGTGGTGTAATTATGATAACCACCAAAAAAGGTAAAAACGGTAAGCTTAATGTTAATTATGATATGTATATGGGTTTCAGTAATTCATTCAGAACACCGGAATTATTAAATGCCGCAGATTTTATCACCGTATCTAATGAGAAGTTAAGAAATGCAAACCTGGTAAACGGGGCCTTTGCAGATGCCAATAATACCAATACCAACTGGCTGGCAAATACTTTTAATGCAAATCCTTTTGTACAAAACCATACGGTTTCAGCTTCAGGCGGTTCGGATAAGTCTACTTATTATATGTCTTTAAGTTACCTGTCTCAGGATGGTATTGTCAGAACAAACTATAACAGGCGTTATAGCTTCAGGGCTAATATGGAACATAAGCCAAACAGGTTTTTCAAGTTTGGTAATAATATTTCATTAAGTCGTACGGAAGATAATGACCAGAATAACGGCGGAAACGCTTTGAGTGGCGCAATGGCAAGTGCTATGCGGGCATTGCCTAATGTACCTATTTATCTTTCTACACACCCAACCGGTTATAATATTACAGCTGATAATGCAGCATTGGGTTCGGGTGCCAATACAAGGGTTATCGAAAATAACTATACCAACCCGGCTTATACACTTGATAAAAATATCTTTAATAACCAGCGTACCAGGGTTATCAATAACATGTTTTTAGAAATTACGCCTGCTAAAGACTTCTCTGTTAGAACGCAGGCTACCATAGATTATCAAAACGGCGTTGATTTTCAAAGCCTCGATAAAGTGCATGGTGACGGAAGAAGTTCCGGCGGTACAATTTTTCAGCAAAACTTACAGTCTACAAAATATACCTGGCAAAATTATGCTACCTATAATAAAGCAGTTAAACGTCATACAGGAACGTTGGTTGCAGGTATAGAAATGAGCCGGGAAGTTGTTCAGAATTTTAACGGACAGGCTTCAACTATTTCTGATCCGTTCTTTCAAACCACAAACCTCATCACCAATACCTATGTAAATCAGTTTTCCGGAGGTTTTTATGGTAAGCGGGGTTATCAATCTTATTTCTCCAGATTAAACTATGATTTTGACAGCAGGTACTTTTTTCAATTTACGCTTCGCCGTGATGGTTTAGGAAGCTTACCGGAAGCCAATCGGTATGGTAATTTCTATGGCGGTTCATTGGGTTGGAGGATCAGTCAGGAAAAATGGTGGACTACCTCGGGCCTGAACAGGGTTATTGACGAAATGAAATTAAGAGGCAGCTATGCAGAAGTTGGTAACGAACCTAGCAGCAGGTTCCCTTACTTAAGCACTTATGGTGCGGCTCCTTACGGAGGTGCTTCCGGCCTGGCAGCAAATGTTAATGGTAACATCGGCATCCTTTGGGAAACAGCTAAAAAAATCAATTATGGATTTGATATGACTTTCCTGAAGAACCGATTGAATTTGTCAGTTGATGTATTCACCAACAGAAATGATGGTTTATTGTTTGATGCTCCTCAACCTCCGTCACTGGGTATACCCGGTAATGTAATTACCAAAAATATTGGTGAGATGGAAAACAAAGGTGTTGAAGTTGAATTTGGAGCACAGGTAATTGACAAAAAAGCTTTCTCCTGGAGATTTGATTTAAACTATACTTCATCAAAAAATAAAGTGTTAGCATTAGCCAAAGGACAGACCGAAGTGCCCGTAGCTGGTCCTAACAACGGAACCTTTAATATCCTTAGACTGGACAATCCGATTAATGCGTTTTATGGGTATACATATGCAGGTGTAAATTCCGGAAACGGAAACCCGATGTGGGTTAAAGCAGACGGAAGCCTTGTTCAATATAACAACGTACCGGGTGCTGCGGCAGGATATTATTTGGTAACGGATAAAAGCAATCCTGCTTTGGGTGCAGCAACAACTTTAGGAACCAGGTATTTGATGGGTTCATCTTTACCTACCTGGTTTGGCGGGTTTAGCAATACATTTAAATACAACCAGCTTTCCCTGGAAGTATTTTTCCGCTACAGCGGTGGCAACTATGTTTACAATTTAACCAGGCAGGAAGTTTGGAACAGCCAGGGTTTTGTAAACAACGGTGTTGAAATTTTAAACAGGTGGACAACTCCTGGCCAGGTTACCGAAGTGCCTAAATTATATTATGGCCGTGATAACCAGGCAAACTTAAACGGCCAGCTTAACGGAAGATTCCTTGAAAAAGGAGATTTTCTGAGATTGCAAAATGTGGTATTTGCTTATACGGTTGACAATAAAAGACTGGAAGCTTTATCAAATGGAGTTGTAAAATCAATGCGTTGGTATGTACAGGGCCAAAACTTAGCAGTTTGGACAAAGTATACAGGAATTGATCCGGAGAATACTACAGAAACAGGTATCGATAATTCATCTGTACCGCAATTGAGAACATTCACTTTTGGTGTAAATGTTGGTTTCTAATTTAAGAGCAATTAAAAAAATATAAAAATGAAATCAGTAATGAATAAAATAAAATCAGGTGTTTTTATTACCGCATTATTGCTGTTGGTAAATACTTCCTGCAAAAAAGTAGTTGAAATTGGTCCATATAACTCATTAACCGATGTAACAACATTTACAACTCCCGACAGGGTTGAATCTGCTGTGAACGGTGTTTATGACGCTGCACAAAGTGGATTCTATGCAGGTGGTGCTGTAAGGGGTTATCCTTTTGGTGCTGCCAGTATTGAACAGGGTGATATGCGTGGAGAAGATATGTTGACATTTGTTACCTTCTATGCCATCACCTATGAGGCTACATACAACAATACAACTGCTAATAATGTTTTTATGTTTGAGACATTATACAGTCTTATCAATAAAGCAAATCTTACGATTGATGGTATTAATGGTGCAGTAAGTACAGGTGTGATCAACACAACCCTGGGAAACCATTATATTGCAGAGTGTCGTTTTTTAAGAGCGATGGCTCATCACGAATTATTAATTCATTTTGCCCGCCCTTACCGTGATGGTGCTGGAAATCAAACCGGTATTATTTACCGCGATTTTGCAGTTAAAGACGAGGCATCCATTGCTTTGGCTTCATCTAAAACCAGAACTACCGTGGCGGATGGATATACCAAAGTACTGGCTGACCTGGAATTTGCCGAAACAAATCTATCGGCTACCATTGCTACAGCACCTGTGCCTGTTAATGCGTCTTCCAATAAAACTTACCGTGTAACTAAAGCTGCGGCCATTGGTTTAAAAATGCGTGCCAGGTTGCATATGGGCGACTGGGCAAATGTAATTATCGAAGGAAATAAACTTGTACCTGCAATACCAAGTATGGCTGCGTATCCGGGTTTTGTTAGCCCTATCGGTGGGTGGAAAATGGAAACTTCTCCGGCCACGCCATTTACTGCTGGTGGATGGCAGGGTAATGAGGCTATTTTTTCTATGAGAAATGCATCTACCGATAATAGTGGTGTAAACGGTGCTTTACCAAATATGTTAGGTAATACCAGTATTGGTGGCAGGGGTATTATCAGAGTAAGCCCGGTTGTTTTTAATTTACCGGAATTTCTTTGTGTTGATTCGAGGAGGAATATGATGGGTATTATAGGTACAGGTGCTTCGCAAAATTATGTTACCACCAAATACATCGATCCCGTAACAAGTACCGATCCGGCTCCCATGTTACGCTATGCTGAAGTTTTGCTAACACTGGCTGAAGCTGAAGGAAGACAAAATGGTGTAACCACCAGGGCACTACAATTGTTGAACGAAGTGAGAAACAGGGCTTTACCCGGTGGTCCAGGTTCATTTAATACGCCTCCTGCCTTAACTTATACTGCTGCATCTTTTGCAAATGCAACCGATTATGTAAAAGCAGTTTTAAAAGAGCGCAGGATTGAATTTATTGCCGAAGGAAAACGTTGGGGAGATATTCACCGTAATGCTACTGATGCCATCTATGGTATAGCCGGTATTCCTGCTAAAGTAGGTGTTGGTGCATCTACATTTGTCATGTACAATTGTGTAACAGCTACACCACCGGCAACAACGGTTGCTTCTTTCCCCTATTCAGATTACAGGTTTATATGGCCTATTCCGCAAAGCGAAACACAAACTAATCCCAATTACGCTCAAAACCCGGGCTATTGATATTATGTAGATATTAATTTTAAAACTCCGGTCATTTATTAGACCGGAGTTTTTTTGTACTTGTTTATGTCAATAAGATGTTTCACGACCGGTTATATTTTTCATCAATAGAAGTGTACTATTAATATAAATCCGGTACGTTTAGTAACCGGATTTATCAAGGATGTTTTTAGGAAAGAAAATTATACCATCTTGATTTAATAAGTAGTACAAAGGACTACGTGGAAATCTTATATGGTATTATGCCGATAGCAAATGGCGTTGGACCAAATAATGGTATAATCGGTATTAATTTAAAACTTCACTTAGCTTTTTTTGTAAAGCAGACTCTCTTAAACCCGTTGCAATGATCTTCCCCTGGGGATCTATCAAAACATTATAAGGAATTCCATCAAAACCATATAAAGGAATGGCGGCGCTGCTCCAGTACTTCAAATCACTGATGTGTTGCCAGTTTAATTGATCTGCTTTAATAGCGGCGATCCATGGAGCTTTGTCTTTATCGAGTGATACGCTCAGGACGGTAAAATTTTTATCTTTAAACTGGTTAAAAGCAGCAACTACGTTCGGATTTTCTTCACGACAGGGTCGACACCAGCTTGCCCAAAAATCGATCAATACATATTTACCCCGTAGCTGACTCAATGCAAAGGGTTTATCATTTTCATCATTCATAACCAGGTCAGGCGCCAGGTCACCAATGACAGGTGCAGCTTTGGGTGGCGTAGGTGTTTGTGTTTGAGGAGTGGCCTGGGTTTTAACATATTGAAGTGCACTGGCAATTCCATTGTGTTTAGGAAAACGCCCGGTGAGTTTGGCTAACGGCGCTTCAAATTGCTTCAGCTCTACCGGTGCCATGGTGGCAGCAAACAGCGATACCATGGGACTTTCAGCAGTATCGGCATAATCAAAACAATACTTGCTGAATTGATCATTCAGGGATTTAAAATCATTGGAATTTGCTACAAAAATACTGTCTGTTTCAACACCACCGGCCTCGGTATAAGCTGAAAGTGACCGGCTTTTATCCGACATCAATGCGCCAATGCTGTCGCTGTGCATCATCAGTTTTTTTAACGAGCTGTTTGCGGCGCCGCTGAAAAAAACATGGACATTTTCAGGTTTAGCTGCGTTGGCCGTAAAATTCATTTTTCCGGCCTCGCCGATGAACAGGTAGGCACTTTTATTATCCTCGGTTCTTAATCGAAACAACCCTTCCTCGGCAGCAACTGCAGTTACTTTAAAATGGCCTTTCTTGATTTCACCGGTATCCAGCACCTCAGGTTGTTTGTCATTAAAATACAAAGCTTCCAGGTATATTTTTTGATCGGGCGAAGATTTCAATTCTCCACTGAGGGTAAATTTTCCACTGTCGGCTTTGTTATTACAGGAAAACAAAATGGCGGCCATCACAACTACCGGGATTAATTTTTTCATTTATTTTAATTGTTTAGTTTTTTGTCTAAGATCGTATTTACCAATTGCATATCGGCCTTGCCCTTGCTGAGTTTTTTTACTTCGCCTGCAAATAAACCCATCAGCCCCTGTTTGCCCGATTGGTATTGTTTTACCTTATCCGGCATCTTTGCCATTACTTCATCTACCCATTGCTCAATGTAGCCGCTGTTGCTTTCCTTGATCAAATTAAGTTCAGTAGCAATTTGCAACGGTTCTTTGCCGGGTTGGCCCAGCAGTGCTGAAAATACTTTTGATGATGCCACTCCGAAATTCAGTATCCCGTCCTCCACCAACCCAATGAGTGCGGCGAGTTTTTCTGCCGGTAAAGAAAAAGATTCATATGAAATATTGCTGTCGTTCAAGTGACTTTTAACAGGGCCCAGCAGCCAATTGGCAACGGCTTTATAATTCGTGTTATGTTTTATTACAGATTCAAAATAGCTCGTTTGTTCTTTATCGTCGCAAAGTACAGATGCATCATAATCTGAAAGTTGCAACTCATCCATATATCGTTGTTTTAAAGCATTGGGTAAAACCGGCATCCCGTTTTTTATTTCTGCTACATAGTCATCCGTTATGTTAAAAGGGGTAAGATCCGGTTCCGGGAAATAACGGTAATCATCAGCATCTTCTTTTGAGCGCAGTGAAAAGCTGGTGTTTTTATCAGCGTCATAGCTCCTGGTTTCCTGTATGATGGCCTGGTCAATTTCTACCAAAGCAATTAAACGTTCCACTTCAATATCAATGGCTCGTTTAACATTGCGGATGCTGTTGAGGTTTTTTACTTCAACCCGGGTGCCCAGCCTGGTATCGCCTTGTAAGCGGATAGAAATATTGGCATCGCAACGCAAACTGCCTTCTTCCATATTGCCATCACAAATGCCGAGCCAGGTAACCAGTTTGCGCAACTCTGTAATGTAAGCAAATGCCTCATCACTGCTGTGCATATCGGGCTCACTAACAATTTCCAGGAGCGGCACACCTGCCCGGTTTAAATCGATGGAGGTATAACGCCCGTCAATATCATGTATACTTTTTCCGGCATCTTCTTCTATATGAATTCTGTTCAGTCGGATATTCCGGTTGCTGCCGTTAACCCGAATGGGTACAAATCCATTTTTACAAATGGGCGTTGTGTGTTGCGTAACCTGGTAACCTTTCGGAAGATCGGGGTAAAAATAATTTTTACGTGCAAAATAATTATGCTTTTCAATTTCGCAATGTAATGCCAGGCCCAGTTTTATCGCATACTCAATGGCTTTGGAATTCATTTTAGGTAAAGTGCCCGGGTGCGCCAGTGTAAAAGGACTAATATGGGTGTTGGGTTCGGTACTGAAAGCTGCACTGTCTCCACAAAATAATTTGCTTCTGGTAAGTAATTGGGTGTGAACTTCTAACCCGATTACTACCTGGTATTTATCTTTTTGTTTCACAGCGGCAAAGGTAATTGACAAAGGGCAATGGGCAATGGGTGGGGGGCTTGAGTTGGGAGTTGGGAGTCGGGAGTCGGGAGTTGTTGGAAATGTAATTTACAGGAAACCAGCCCTTCTTCCTCTTTTTCTTTTTTGACAGATTGGTAAAAAAAACGCCCTGAATAAATTTCCAGGACGCTTTCTCCTATGTATTCATGGCCTATATGTATTTTTATTCAAACAAAACACATCGGATTTCCGCCAATAAAAGACCGTATTACAAATTGGCTGTCTTTAATTTTTTAGGAATTTTAATATCAAAACTCATCAAACTGCCATTGCGTTTTGCTTTAACGTTATAGGCAGATTTTTCCATGTTTTCATGTAATTGTACCCTTGCTTCATCTGTATTGCCAACTTTTTCCCCACCAATTTCTGTAACAACGTCATCTTTTTTTAGTCCGGCTTTTTCGGCAGGAGAATCTTTATCTACGTCCAGTATTTTTACACCATCTCCATCTTCTGTATCCTGGATCTTTAAACCCAGTTTTTGCTGGCGTGGAAATGCGTCACCAAAAAACTCGAAATTATTACCGGAACCGGGTGCCCAGGTCCTCGGCATCATTTCATTCATTTCTTTGTCATTCCACAATTCAACTCCCGGAACTGATTTTAAACGGGGCATCGTAAAAGACTTCGTCAGGCCGTCGGGGCCACTGAACGAATAAGCCATTGATCTGGATCCCTTACGTTCACCCAATGTAGCCTTGACCGAACCTGCATTGCCATTGCGGTTATAATAAACAGTCACTTCATCTTTTGGCTTAAAAGAAGTTACCGCATCTGATAAGGATTCAGGATCAGTGACTGTTTTATCATTGATCTTAACAATAACATCCCCGTTCTTTAAACCAGCTTTTTCGGCAGCACTGCCCTTGGATATTTCAGTGATTTCAGCACCCTTAGGTTTGTTCTCTTTTGAGCCGTCATTAGAAACGCCGGTTGTAACACCTAAAAATGCACTTGATTCATCTGCATCACCATTCAAAAGATCAAAGCCTTCAACTTCCAGGTCGCCCGGGCTAACTTTGTACCTTAAATTACCCCTGCCATCCCTGATGATGATGTTTCTTTTATTGATCGTGATCTCATCATCTTTAAATTCGGATAAGGGTTTACCGTTGATGGTAACTTTGTCGCCTTTAATTTCTACGGTAATTTTGCTGTCTTTGTCACCTTTTTTGCGAATAATAATCTCCTGGGATTCTTTTTTATCCTTTTCCTTAATGATCTCCACTTTATCTTTTTGTGCAGATACGGAGGTTATAATGGCTGCAAAACCTATGAAAGCAGCGGTAAAAATAATTTTTTTCATGACTTGATATTTTAAATACGAAATGTTTAGTAGAACAAATCTAAGGACTTTTATTGAATTACGAAATTATTCGCAGATAATTATATTTCTTTAACATTTTTTAAGGGATTTGCCATTCATTGCACTAATGAGCTCGAATACAATCAAAAAACAAGTGAATTCAGTAAATGAATTATTGTGTGTACTTATTTGAGTAAATCCGTGTAATTCGTGGCTAATAAAAAGGTTATACCATCTTGATTTAATAAGTCCAAAGGACTACATTGAAATCTTATATGGTATTATGCCGATAACAAATGGCAAAGACTACATACCGGTATAATCGGTGTTACTTATAAATTGGGGTTTGCCCTGGTATAGGTTTTTACCGCGCACTCATCTATTATTTCTTCTTTAAAAAACTCCATACCGATTTTTTCCAGTACTTTAATGGAAGCCAGGTTTTCAATGTGCGCCCTGCCTGTAATTAGCTTGATGTTTAAGTTTTTAAATCCAAAATCTAATGTATGCTGAGCAGCTTCTGTTGCAAAACCCTTGCCCCAGTTTTTTTGCATAAGCCGGTAGCCCAGGTCAATTTCATCAAGCCCGGGCCGGTATTTTAAACCACACCATCCAATGAATTCATGATCATCTTTTGTATGTACTGCCCAGCGGCCCAAATTGTTTTGATATTGCGGGAGAATGATATCGGTTATTATATTTTTCGCCTGGTCAAATGTTTCCAGTGTTGGCTCATGTATATATTTTACTACTTCGGGATCACTGTTAAGCTTTAAGACCAATGGAGCATCGGATTCGTTGAACTGACGCAGGATGAGGCGGGGAGTCTGGAAGATAATGTGCATTCAGCTAAACGACAGTTTATTTCAAAAATATTTTACAGCCAAGTGCTATGTTTTTTGTTGCAGCTAATAAGAACCCAAAGTCTATCGTAATGTATTCGTCGTGCAAGGTATGATAATATTTATCCCTGGGAGAGCTTCCGGTAAAAAAGACCCTGTTCTTAACTTCCGTAAAAGAATAATGATCGCTTCTTGTAAATAAAAACTCTTCGGGATACTGATCGGGTATAAAGAAACTTTTTTTGGGAAAGAGCTGGGCATTTAATTCTTTAATGACAGTACCGGGTTTTTCTGCTATGACCATGCATTTATTCGTATAACTGTTTATGGGCCGGCCCACCATATCCATGTTGATAACGGCATGAACCAATGACTGATCAACCTGCGAAGCGGTGTATGCAGAGCCGTGTAAACCTAACTCTTCACCCGAAAATGCAATAAATACCAACGTATACCGGTTGATTTGTATAGCCGAATAATATTTTGCAAGTTCAATAAGTGCGGCTATTCCTGATGCATTGTCATTTGCACCATTAAAAACCGAATCTTTGTCACCAGGCTGTGCGTTTTGGTTTACACCAAGGTGATCGTAATGGGCGCAAAAAATGACCATGGTATCCGTGTTCACATTTCCTTGTAAAACACCGATAACATTGATGGCTTCAACACGGGTAATTTCATTCTTGTACTTATACTTAAGCGGATAAAATGAAAAGTATCCTTCATTGCCTGCTACAGTTTTTAACCCGGCCATTTCAAATCGTGCTGCGATAAAACCTGCCGCTGTTTTTGTTTCGGGCATTGCGGTAAAGCGCCCTTTCATACTATCATGGGCCAACGCAGATACCGTTTGCCGTAATGATTGCACTGAAATAATACTATCAATAGATATTATTTGTGACTTTGTAATGAAAGAAAAAAGCACGCAAAATACGGACAGCGCTGTTTTCATATCTTATGCTCTATAAAGATGTTAATGTAAGTGCCTGTTACAACAAGCTTTTTACGGCATCAATTACCCCTTGTAAATTACTGATGTCCTGGCCGCCGGCCGTGGCCAGGTTTTTTTGGCCGCCGCCACCGCCTTTGATCAGCGGAGCAACATACTCTTTGATGATTTTTCCCGCATCCAGGTTTTTAGCTGCCACCACGGTGTCTGAAATGCTTATGGCAACATATGCCTTACCATCAATATTACAGCATAAAACAGCCAGGTGATCATGTATATGATGTTTAATATCGAAACATAATTTTTTTAACGCGTCCACATGGGGTACTTCTATTACATCGCCAATAAAGCTGACATTATTAATGATTTCGTCTTTTTGCAGTAATTCATTTCTTATACCAACCAGTTGCCTGGCTTCCAGGCTGTCAATACGCTTTTGTAAAGCCGATTTTTCTGCCATTAAGTTTTCCACCGATTTTAACAGGTTTGCCGGGTTGCCAAACAAGTCACGGATTGTTTGAATGGCGTGTTGCTGTTCGGCTACAAGTTGCTCAGCAGATTTACCACAAACGGCTTCAATACGGCGAACTCCTGCAGCAACAGCGGTTTCCTGTTTTATTTTAAAAAGCCCCAGTTCGCCCGTGAAACCAACATGGGTACCACCGCATAATTCAACGGAGTAATCCGCATCCATAATCACAACCCGAACCACATCGCCATATTTTTCGCCAAATAAAGCCATGGCACCTATAGCGATGGCCTCATCCTTGTTCATTTCTTTAATGATAACAGGAATGTTCTCTCTTATTTTTTCATTAACCAATTGTTCTGCTGCGTTGAATTCCTCATCAGTAACTTTTACAAAATGGCTAAAATCGAAACGTAGATGCTCTTCATTTACCAGGCTTCCCTTTTGGGCTACGTGCTTACCTAAAACCCGGCGTAAGGCTGCATGCAAGAGATGAGTTACACTATGATGAAGGGTAATATTTTTTCTTCTTGCAGCATCAATTTTTGCTATCAATTCACCGCTCATATCTTCGGGAACAGATTCCGAAAAATGAATAATGAGGTCGTTTTCTTTTTTTGTATCGGTAATTGTTACCTCACCCCGACCCTCTCGCCCGAAATGATCGGGGTCTGCGACAAAGGAGAGGGAGCCTGTATCGCCAACCTGTCCACCGCTTTCGGCATAAAAAGGGGTTTGATCCAAGACAATTTGAAATAGCTTTTTTCCTTTGCCTGTTACTTTCCGGTACTTGACAATTTTAGATCTTGATTCTGAAGAATCATAACCAACAAACTTTGAAGACGGGAGATTGGTTACCTCTATCCAGTCTTCCGTATCTAAAACAGCGGCAGAACGGCTACGGTCTTTTTGTTTTTGCATGGCAACCTCAAATCCTTTTTCATCAACAGTAAATCCTTTTTCGGTGGCCACCAGTTTTGTAAGGTCAAGTGGAAAACCAAACGTATCATAGAGTTTAAATGCTTCTTCGCCGGTAATGTTTTCAGAAGCCTGGTCCAGCAATGACAAGCCGTTATCAACCGTTCTTAAAAAAGCTTCTTCTTCTTCTTTTACCACTTTATCTACAAAATCCAGTTGCCTGATCAGTTCCGGAAAAACCGTTTCGAATTGTTTGGCAATAACCGGTAAAAGTTGATGCAACAAGGGTTGTTTATAATCTAAATAAGAATAATAATAGCGGACAGCCCTGCGTAGAATACGGCGTATAACATAGCCAGCACCTGTATTTGAAGGAAGCTGTCCATCTGCAATGGTAAAACTGATAGCACGGATATGATCTGCAATTACCCTGAAAGAAACACTTTGTTTATCATCGCCGCCGGCATATTTTTTTCCAGTTATTTTTTCTGTGGCTTGTATAGTTCCTGTAAAAACATCGGTATCATAATTAGATGTTTTATTTTGAATTACCCTAACCAGCCTTTCAAATCCCATTCCGGTATCCACATGTTTTGCAGGCAATTCTTCCAGGCTGCCGTCTTTTTTTCGGTTAAACTGAATGAATACATTGTTCCAGATTTCAATTACCTGGGGGTGGTCTTTATTGACCAATACATGTCCCGGTATAAGCATCCTTTCTTCATCTGTACGCATATCAACATGTATTTCACTGCAGGGGCCACAAGGACCGGTATCTCCCATTTCCCAAAAATTATCTTTTTTATTGCCCAATACAATATGTTCATGCGGCAATAACTCCATCCATTTTTTTAAGGCAATTGACGAGGCAGGCAAACCTTCTTTTTCATCACCCTCAAAAACAGTTGCATATAACCTGCCTTTTGGTAATTTAAATGTTTCGGTAAGCAACTCCCAACTCCAGGCAATTGCTTCGTTTTTAAAGTAACCGAAGTCAGGATTAACGGGGTCACCAAAACTCCAGTTGCCCAGCATTTCAAACATGGTATGGTGGTATGTATCCACACCAACTTCTTCCAGGTCGTTATGTTTACCACTAACCCGTAAACACTTTTGCGTGTCTGCAACACGACTGTAGGGCGCTTTAATATTGCCCAGGAAATAATCTTTAAACTGGTTCATACCGGCATTGGTAAATAAGAGGGTGGGATCGTTTTTTACAACGATGGGAGCCGAAGGAACAATGTGATGTTCTTTGGATTTAAAAAAGTCGAGAAATTGTTGCCTGATCTCTGCACTCGTCATCATATACCAAATGTTTAAATGGGTTGATTTTTGTTGTTTATGGGGTTATATTTGTGAACTTTTGCAAATGTAGGAAAAAGCAGCCTCAACCCAACCTCTCAGGCAGTACATTGAACCGGAGGATAAATTGGAAGGGATAAGCAAAATTATTTTTTGGGCTGAAAATTGGCAGATAAAACAAGCATATTCTCCTTTGGGGACCGGGGTATGAAAAAAATTAAATATTACTATAATACACATTCACTCCGTTACGAAAAACTGGTCACGCCGCTTCGGGTAAAGTTGATACGGGTATTCGGTTTTATATCGGCAGCACTGGTAAGTTCTGCCATCATTATATATATCTACACCAATTTTTTCCCCAGGGCTGTTGACAAAGAGGCTGCGCTGAAATACGAGATCGTTAAAGATAATTACATTACATTGGCAGCCAAGACCAAAACCCTGCAGGGTCAAATGGCCGAGCTGGAGAAAAGAGATAACGAGGTTTACCGTTCTATTTTTGAAGCAAATCCTTTGTCGGATAGTGCCAGAACCAGGTCTATTGAAAAGACAAAGGAAATTGCAAAATTGAATTTATTGGGTGAGGATGAATTGGGGGCAGAAATCGCTAAAACGCTGAATAATATTACTGCCCGGATCGCTTACCAGTTTGAAAGCTATAACGGTATTGAAAAACTCATCAATAACCAGGAGACGAAAATTGCCAGTATACCTGCCATACAACCAATAAGTAATAAGCAGCTCAACAGAATAGCCAGCGGATTCGGCATGCGTATTCACCCGATTTATGGTATTGCAAAAATGCATTACGGATTAGATTTTACGGCTCCGCAGGGAACACCCATTTATGCAACCGGCGATGGGGTTGTTTCTATGGCCGGTTTGGCAACGGGTACGGGGAATCATGTAATAATTAATCATGGATATGGTTACGAAACCGATTATATGCACATGGTAAGGATAAAGGCAAAGGTGGGTCAAAGGGTAAAACGCGGTGAGGTTATTGGCTGGGTGGGAAGTACGGGTGCGAGTACGGCACCACATTTGCATTATGAAGTGCATATAAACAAAAACCCGGTTGACCCTGTGTATTTCTTCTTTAATGATCTAAATGCTGAGCAATACGACCGGGTTCTGAAAATAGCTGCTACTGGCAGTGCCAAAAGTTTTGACTAATTTTATTTATGGAACAGCAACAAATATCTTTTGCATTTGATGATGAACCGGCTGCCAAAAAGCCTGAACCCAAAGTTGTTTTGCCTAAAAAGCCCGAACCGGAAAAAATAAAAGCCAGGGGCGATAATAAAAAACTTACCCGGGGCAGGGTGAGCCTGAAACAAAAAGAATCGGGCGTGGATTTGATAGAAGTGCCCGAAGATGCGATTTTATTTGAAAAGAAATATTATGCCATTGGTATTGTTGCCAATATGTTTAAGGTAAATCAATCACTCATACGGTTTTGGGAAAATGAATTTGATATTTTAAAGCCCCGTAAAAACGGCAAGGGTGACAGGTTGTTTCGCCCGGAAGATATTAAGAATCTGAAGCTGATCTATCATTTGCTACGTGAACGAAAATATACACTTGAAGGAGCCAGGGAATTTTTAAAGCAGAATAAAAGAGCCGACGAAAAATTCGCTTTGATAGAATCTCTCAAAAAACTCAAAGGCTTTTTACATGAATTGAAAGCCGATCTATGATAATATCCTGGTTTGGCATTTCGCCCTTTGGGCCATCGGAAATCTCAGATGTAATTATGCCGATAAAAAAACGCCACGCTGCATTTCTTTTCATTTTGGCATAACCTCCGGTTAACATCAATATATATTTGTAATCGTATTTTTGATACTAAATGAATTCCTTTTAAAAACCAGTCATTAATTGTATAAGTATGAAAAAATATGTATTAACATTTTTGTTTTTTAGTCTGATAACCCTCAACCTGTTTGCCCAGGCTCCATACGAAACCAGCCAGGATCTTCCCAACCATCCCAACGTAAAAGTAGTGCGGGGATTGGTTAATAAATACCTTATTCAAAATGACACCGCTTTTGCATGGTATAATCAAAGCCAGGGTTATTACAATCCCGACACGGCAATATTGAATACATTTGAAAGGGCAAGAGGAAAATATGATTTTGTAGTTTTTGGAGGCACCTGGTGCGAAGACACCCAGTTTATTTTGCCTAAATTTTTTAAACTACAGGAAAAAAGCGGCATACCGGATAATGCCATCACTATGTTTGGTGTAAACCGGGAAAAAACTTCGCTGGGCAATATTACCCAAGCGCTTAAGGTTACACTGGTACCTACTATTATTGTAATGAAAGACGGGAAAGAAATTGGGCGGGTTGTGGAATATGGTAAAACCGGTAAATGGGATAAGGAGTTGGCTTCCATTCTAAATCAATAATATTATTTTATCTGAAAGATATCAATACCTTTTTCATGTAGCAGATAAACTTTTCCATTCATGGCTTTAATAGAACCGAATTTCCCAAAAAATTCAGGCAGTTGATATTCTTTCAGCAGCAACGATTTTAACTCGTAGCTGAACAGTTTATTATTAATAAAACCATAAACTGTATTTCCGCTTACTTCTACATTGGTCCAGTTCAGGAATGCCAGCCTGTTTTTAAAAGCACCGTAATAGTCAAAAATATAAAAACCTTTTTCCGGATCATAGAGATAAACGAAGTTATTCTTATCAATAATATTTACCGGTGCAGGAACGGAGTCGAACAGCATTCGCCAGTCTGCCGTTGACTGTAAAAGTTTACCGTCTTCATCAATTTTTTTCAGCTTGTAGTCTTCCTCATCAAAGATCCAGATATAATTATCATAAGAAAGGGTAACATTATTTACATAAAAGATATTGTTTTTTCGAAGATTTATACTGTTGCGGATGGTTAAGAACCTGTCGAGCGTAATAATGGTAGCATAATTTTTATAATACAGTAATGTTTTTAAAGGATTGGTTACATCAATAAAAGATGGGTTACCATACTTTTTTACATCGTTAAAAACAGCCACGGAATCGCCGTTCGCGGTTATTTTCTTAAGCTGGTTGTTTTCTGTTATCAGGTAAAGGTTGTCGAGATTATCTACATTAAAATAGGTAAAATTGCCTTTAATGGTTTTGATATATTGGAAAACAGAATCGCCCTGGGCATAGGTGAACACAGGCGTTGCCGAAAATATGGCCGCAGTGGCAAAGCAATGCAGGAATGACGATATCCATTTCAATAAATTCAGTTTTTAATTACTTGATAATGCTAACTTCTTTTTGTTCTTCTGCGCTTCCCGGGCTGCCAGCCGGCTGAAGGGCCTGGGTATAATACTTCAGTTCCAGGTCGTTTCCATCAAACACGGCGTAACTGAAATATTTTATCCAGTCACCTAAATTGATATACCTGCTTTTATCGTTTACATTAAAATCAATGGGCAGGTGCCGGTGACCAAATACCAGGTAATCATAAAAGTATTTTTGTAACACTTCTTTACAGTAAATGATCAGCCATTCTTTTTCTTCACCTAAAAAAACTTCATCTGTCTTGCCAGTTTGGGCCCTGCTTTTTCTGCTGAAATAACCGGCAATGCCCATGCCAATATACGGTGGTAACATGCCAAATATCCGGTTGCATATCTTATTCCGGAATATTTTTTTGATAAATTTATATCCATGGTCTCCGGGGCCAAGCCCGTCGCCGTGACCCACTAAAAATTTTTTGCCGTTAAACTCAAAGGGCAGTGGTTCAAAATAAACCGGAATATTCAGTTCTTTTTGAAAATAGTCTTTCATCCACATATCGTGGTTGCCCACAAAAAAGTGCACCCGAATTCCGGCATCTGTTAACTCAGCAAGTTTGCCTAAAATACGTACATAGCCTTTGGGTACTACTTTTTTATACTCGTACCAAAAATCAAACAGGTCGCCCAAGATAAATATTTGGGAAGCATCTTCTTTTATTTCGTGGAGAAACTGTATGATTTTTTTTTCCCTTACCAGGCTTTCGGCAGCATTGGGAGCCCCGAGGTGAAAATCGGAAAGGAAGTAAATTTTTTTATTGTGAGAAACCTCCATGCAATCAGGGTTTATTTTTTTGCTGCAGGTATTCTAATAAATCACCGGACTCAATTTCGGGTTTCCCGGTAATGTCACCATTATACCAGTATATCCAGGCAGTATGCGGTTCGGCTTTTCGATAAGCAACTACTGCTTCACGCTTGTATAAAGGGGTTTCTCCTTCTTCGGTATTCAAACCTTCATAATCATCCAACTGGCCAATGGCCCAGGAAAATTCAGGCGGGTTGTTGATCTGGTACAATTCGCCCGAAATAAAATGTTCACCTTCGGTAGCCTTTGCCGCAGGATAATCGCCCAGGTCGTACAATTTGCCTTTCACCACAGCTTCGCCTATTAAAGTAAAATACCTGGTAAGGTATTCATATATCGGATTACGGAAACCGCTGCGCAGGGAACCGTACACAAACAATTTATAATTCTCGTTATTCATAATACAATAAAGGTACTTGTAAAAAAGCAATTATGCTTCCACCAGAAAGCAATAGACTTCCTTTGGGCCGTGTACACCGGTTACCAGTGTTTTTTCAATATCGGCTGTACGGCTGGGGCCAGTAGCAAAAGTGATCAGAGAAGGTATATTACCGGCGTATTTTTCTTTAAGTTTCAATAATGCATCTTTTACATCATACACCAATTGGTTGGTATAGGCAATGCAAATATGAATGGGGGCGTATACGCTTACTGTGCGGCCACTTTGTTGAGCAGCACTCAGAACGATGGTGCCGGTACGGGCAACTAAAAATTCACAATCGGTGATAGATGCATCGCAACCCGCGAGGTTAATGGTATTGCTGAACTGGGTATTCCATTGATCGGTGTTACAAAAAATTTTTGTCCAATGTTTTTCATCGATCAGCAGGCGTAGCTGCTGCAACATATCATTTTCATCTATACAAAATGCAAATTTACCCTGCATATGGATGAACTCCTGCGCAAACACAACATCCAGGCTATCGGCGGGGGGCAGAAAAACAGAATTGGTTCCCTCACTTTGGGGAAATGGCAATGAAACCGGGTGACTAAGGGCCTGCCTGATTCGTTTTAAGATATTTTCTTTTGCCGGAGTTACAGCCATGATGAAATTAAAAAGGGTTTTTTTATTACACGTTGAACAGGTCATCCTGCAGGACCGGTAGATTCACCCTGACAAATTTATAGGTCACCGAAAATTAAATTTAGATTGCCGGTGGTGTTTTTAACAATTCCGGCATTTCAGTTGATGGTTCCTGATTAATTACAGTTTTTTCATCAACCTCTATATCTAAAGCCTTTTTTTCCTCATACGGTCTTTTACCGATCAACGCTTCAACATCACTCTTGAACAGAACTTCTTTTTTTAATAATTCTTTAGCCAGTTTTTCAACATCATCTTTCTTTTCAGTTAATAGTTTTTTGGTGATCTGGTAGGCCTGGTCAATCAATTTACGAACTTCTTCATCAATCATTTTACCCGTCTCTTCGCTAAATGGTTTGGTAAAACCATTTTCCTGGTTTGGATCATAATAACTGATATTACCGATCTTATCATTCATACCGTAAACCGTGATCATGCTGTAAGCCATCTTGGTGATTTGTTGCAGGTCGTTGCTGGCACCGGTACTTATTTTTCCGAAGAAAATATCTTCACTGGCCCTGCCGCCAAGCGTCATGCATATTTGATCCATCAACTGGTCGGTATTGTACAGGTATTGCTCCTTGGGAGTGTATTGGGCATAACCCAATGCTGCTGTACCCCTTGGTACTACCGTTACTTTTAATAAAGGATAAGCATGCTCCAGGTACCATCCACAAATAGCGTGGCCGGCTTCGTGGTAAGCTATGATCTCTTTTTCTTCGGGAGATATGATCTTATTGCGCTTCTCCAGTCCGCCAATAACCCGGTCAATGGCATCCTGGAAATCGGACATATCAACAGATTCTTTTCCTTTTCGGGCGGCGATCAATGCGGCTTCGTTACAAACGTTGGCAATATCTGCTCCTGCAAATCCGGGCGTTTGTTCGGCCAGTTTATGTATATCCAGTGTTTCAGAAATTTTGATCGGTACCAGGTGCACTTTAAAAATGGCTTCTCTTCCCACCATATCCGGACGATCAATGGAAATCTGCCGGTCGAAACGGCCAGGACGTAATAAGGCCGTATCCAATACATCAGGCCTGTTGGTTGCTGCTAAAATAATGATACCCAGATCGGTTCCAAAACCATCCATTTCTACCAGTAACTGATTCAGTGTATTTTCACGTTCATCATTACTCATCATCATATTTTTACCTCTGGCCCTGCCAATGGCATCAATCTCATCTATAAAAATAATACAGGGTGCTTTTTCTCTTGCCTGCTTAAACAGGTCACGTACACGGCTGGCTCCCACGCCCACAAACATCTCCACAAAATCACTGCCACTCAAACTAAAGAAAGGAACCTGGGCTTCGCCGGCTACGGCTTTGGCCAGCAAGGTTTTACCGGTACCCGGAGGGCCTACCAATAATGCGCCCTTGGGGATTTTACCGCCAAGTGCCGTATATTTTTTAGGATTCTTTAAGAAGTCAACAATCTCCATAACTTCCACTTTAGCTTCATCCAGGCCGGCAACATCACCAAAATTTATATTTACCCTGGTACCTTTTTCAAACAACGTTGCTTTGGATTTACCGATACTGAAAATACCACCCGCACCTCCCCCACCACCAGGCCCGCCCACCTTACGCATCATCATAACAAACAACAAAACGATTAACAGGATGGGTAATAAGGTACTGATGATCTGTCCAAAAATCTCACCTTCTTCATCCGGTGAATCGACTACCTGTTGCACCGAGGGATGATTTTTATAAAATTCGGCCATTTGGGTGGCAAACGTTTTATCGTCTACTATACTGAAAAACAGCTGAGGTTGCCCGGGCTTTACTGCTGACACTATTTCGTAATTTTTATCATCAGGTTTTGTATTTAATACCTGTTTATAAAAACCTGCTTTGGCGCTTAAGCTATCCTTATTTAGAAATATCCGAACGATTTTTTTATTGCGTATGGTTTTCATTTTCACCACGTCACCCTGCTCCACCATGGCGTAAAATTTTTGCTGATCGGTTTCAACACCGGCGCTATCTACCGTTCGGTAAAAATTCCAGGCGATGATTGTCAGGAAAATGATTCCATATATCCAATAAATATTAAACTTTGGTTTCTTATTATTCGAATCACCCCCCTTAGTGGGGATATTATCAGGGTTAAATTTCTTTTTGCTGTCTTGCTGATTCATATGTAATAGTGCTATTGTGTAGATTACCTGTTTGCCATTATCCACTGTACTACAAACAATAGACGTTTATGTTTTGTTGTTATTTTAATTGCTTTAATTATCCTGCATGTTCGGTCAGGGGGGCATCACTCCACATTTCTTCCAATTGATAAAATTTTCTGGGCTCGGGTAACATCACGTGTACAACCACATTAACATAATCGATCAGGATCCATTGCTGACCCTGGCGACCTTCATGTTTATAGGCAGATTCCAAACACTTTTCCTTTATATCTGTTTCAATAAAATCGGCAATAGCCCTTAACTGTGTTGTATTTCCCGCCTGGCAAATTATAAAAAAATCGGCAACAGCTTCGGGTATTTTGCGGAGATCGAGGCTAACAATGTTTTCGCCCTTTTTCTCCTGTATGGCATGTATGATTGTTTTAAAAATTTTACTGTTTCTCGTTATTCTTACAACACTGCTTTTTTTTCGTGTATTTAATGCGTTTAAATTGTCCAAATCTGCTTTTATTTTAATTATTATTCCCGGAGTTAAATTTAACGCCGGAACAGGATTTCTTATTGTTTATTTACAAACTTGCTTGTAGCTTGCAAATCATGGCAAAAGTAATACTTCTTGGCCATTTGAATTAATATGATAGAAGACGGTTATTTTACCATTTTAGATACGGTTGACAGTACCAATAACTATGCCATGGGAAGCATTCATGCTGGATTGGCGAAACATGGAAGTTTATATTTCACCAACGAACAAACGGCCGGAAAAGGGCAGCGGGGAAAGTCCTGGACCATGGAAAAAGGAAAGAATATAGCCATGAGCCTTGTTTTAGACCCCAGCCTTTTACAGATTTCCAATCAATTTCATTTAAGTGCAGCTGTTGCATTAACCTGTTTTGAGTTTTTTGATACCCTGGCAGGCGGAGAAACCACCATAAAATGGCCTAATGATTTGTATTGGCGTGACAGAAAGGCAGGCGGCATTTTAATCGAAAATGTTTTACAGGGTAAATTTTGGAAATGGGCGGTTGTAGGGATTGGCATTAATGTAAACCAAACCGGGTTCAACGAAAGTTTGATAAATCCTGTTTCGCTAAAGCAGGTAACCGGGTTAACGTTTAATTGTGTTGATTTGGCAAAACAATTGCATCAAATGGCGATGAAGAATTTATCAGCGTTTAACACAACAGATGCGGTTTTAGAACAATACAATAGCCACCTGTACAAACGCAATAAAAAGGTTACACTTAAAAAAGACGGAGTAAAATTTGAGACCGTGATCAAGGAAGTTTCTGCACAGGGCCATTTAATAACCGTTGATGCTTTTGAAAAGGAGTTTAATTTTGGCGAAGTGGAATGGGTTTTATAGATTTTCAGCTTGTCTTGCTTCCACTTCAAAACGGTTGTTATAATAACCTTTTCTGATACTTTCCCAAAGATATTTTACTATAAAACAAAAATAGCCGTGTTGTTTAAATTGTTCAATATGGCAAAGTTCGTGCTTTACCCACTTCTCGTTCTGTAAAAACTCCTGTTTGGTAGTATTGTGCAGGTGTATCGTTTTGCCCAAAACCATGGCAACTGATTTAGTGCCCAGTTTAAACGCCGCTATTTTTGCCAACCGGGAGTTTTCCTTGATGATATGGTTATTGCTGTTCAATTTCCGCCCAGGCATTTAATATTTCTTCGGTATGTTGTTTGCTTTTTGGTTTCAGAAAAATTTTACGGATAATACCTTTTTCATCAATTAAAAATGTGGTGCGGTGCAATCCCATGTAAGTTCTTCCATATAATTGCTTTTCTCCCCAAACGCCGTACTTACCTATGATTTTCTTATCGGTATCTGCGATCAAAGTAAATGGCAGATCGTATTTGGTCTCAAATTTTTTATGCTTTTTTTCTGCATCGGGGCTAACACCCAACACAACAAAGCCTTCCTTTTTTAAAAGGCCGTAATGATCACGGAGGTTACAGGCCTGTACTGTACAGGTTTGGGTGTCGTCTTCGGGATAAAAATATAAAACAATTTTTTTGCCCTGGTAATCAGCCAAAGAAACGGATTTTCCGTTTTGGTCGGTACTGTTAAAGGCCGGAGCTTTTTTTCCTTCCGTTAAATGTGTCATGGTGTAGCGTTTATCTGTTAATAAGTTAAAAAGTTTACAGGTGGTTAAGGGGCTTATTAACGTGTAAACGTATAAACTCTTTCCGTTGTATTCCCCACCAGGTCTGTTGCCGTAATTTTTAATAGATGTTCCCCGGCAGGGCATTTCTCATCAAACACATAAATAAATCGCCGGCCCTTATCATTACTGAAGCAAAGCCAGTTATTATCCAGTGTTGCTGAAAAACTACCCAGGTCTTCTGCATTATCTTTTATAGAAAAAACGATCCTTTTTTGTTTACTGCAATCCATTCCATCTTTAAAACCAACAGGGGTAATCACCGGTGGCGCTGTATCAATCATCAACTGGAAGCTGCCAAACTCCCGGAAGCTGGCCCGGTACCACCCGGTATCTTTTCCATAGGTAACCGGTTCGGCTTTGGTATAATCATTTTTTTCATTGGCAAACCGATGCATGATCATTTTACCGGGAAAATCAGATTGGGCCTTTATACTGATGGGGAAATAACTATGTAATGGAACGCCTGTGTGGTGTAATTGAAAAATGGAGAAACCGGTTGTTGCGGTTTCCCTGAATTGAAAACGGATTGAATCGTAGAGGCTGTTTTCGGGTAAATAAAAACTGATTTGATTGTTTTCAAAAGTATTTATATAACCGGGATAGAAAGGTTGGTTTTGAAAATACGTTGTGGAATCCGCTGGTTTGGTTTCGGTAACCTTACTGTTTTGTTTTATGTCAAATTGTATAACCGACCTATTTCCATTGGCATCCCTCACTTCGATTTTTATTGGATGAACAAGTTCATCATCAATGTTAATGACACCGTTGCTGTTGTTGTTGGTTTTGTACAAACTGTTATTAAAGCCGGGCAATTTTGAAAGGTGTTGAATATAGGAACCCTTTTTGTTTTTAAATGCATAGTCAACATGGGCATTCACGTAACGGGTTTCATCATAACCAATACTATCCAGTTGAAATCCAATAGCCGGTTTCTCTTGATCATATAAAACGGCTTCATAAATACCATTGTGGTTCTCCGAACCGGTATACCTGTCGGACGCAGTGATGCCAAAACTTACTTTGTCGGTATTGGCAATAATTAATGCTGGGGTAGTAACATAAACGCCTTTAACTTTTTTGAGTGTGTATAGTTTGGGCGTTTGTTCATACGTACTGATGCACCTGTCGTAAACGGCTAATCTAAACACATCTGGTGCTATATTATCCGGTATGGGAAAATTAAATAAAGAAGGATTTAAAACCTTGTCGGTTTGGGTATCCCTTATTTCAAAATGCAGGTGCGGGCCCAGGGAGCCGCCGGTATTTCCACTGTAGGCAATAAGCATTTCTTTTTTTACCGGGAATAAGTTTTTGGGTATATCCAGATAAACGGCCCAGCTTTTTAATGCATACTGCTGCTCCTTTATATAATTCTCCAGTTCGGGATAAAAGTCATTCAGGTGCGCATATAGGGTAGTTAGTCCGTTTGGATGATTAATATAGATCGCCCTGCCATAACCCCAGGGTTCTATTTTTACTTTGCTGACATAACCATCTCCGGCAGCCAAAATTTTTTTGTTCTGCGCCTTGTCGGTTCGGCAATCGAGGCCCATATGGTAGTGGTTTGGTCTGAGTTCGCCGAAATTGGCCGATAAAGACCTGGTTGCCATCACCGGGTAAGCAAAATAATTGTTAGGATAATTCTTTGGCGAAAAAAATTGTGCCTGGCAAACGGAAGCATTAGAAAAAAATAAAATGAGAAAACAGAGATTTTGTAGATTTTTTATCATTAGATTTATACAGGGTAATTTTTTGATGGTAGATCCATATATAAAATTAGGACTATTCAAACAAACCTTTTGTTAATTCAAACCTGCTATCATGAAACAGATTTTGCTATTTTTTATTTGTATTTTTATGTTGAATAATGCTTACACACAAAAAGCAGACTGTAAAGTATTATTGGATTCGCTGAAAGGTAGCTATGCAGGCGAATGTAAAAATGGTAAAGCCAATGGAACCGGTAAGGCCATTGGCGTAAATACTTATGAGGGAGAATTTAAAAACGGTTTGCCGGAAGGCAAAGGAAAATATACCTGGAGTAGTGGCAATTTTTATTACGGTGCCTGGAAAAATGGCAAAAAAGATGGAAAAGGAGAAATGCATGAGTTTGATAACGGTAACGCAACACTGGTGAAAGGTTATTGGAAAAAAGATATTTACAAAGGCGAATACGAGAATCCGTATGTAATAACCAATGTTACCAGCGAAATAGGAAGGGTGCTGGTTACAAAAATGAGTACTGACGAAAGTACAATTACGATAACTGTCGAGGGCCTTAAAACCGCCACGTCGTTTTCCAGCAGTACCTTTCAAACCAGTACAGTTATGACTTCACATCAGGTTACCAGAGGTATATATATTAGTAAATCAAGTAACGCTAATACCAATAGAGAGATTACCGTCTTCCGTGGAATTGAATTTCCATTCCGGTGTACGTTTAATTTTGGTTCGTCCATGATAGAGATCGAATTTTTTGAACACGGCGCATGGGATGTATTTGTTCCAATAAATAAATAAGCCATCCGTTGAATTCTGGTAAAAATTGCTGGTACATGCTGAATATGATTTGTAATCCGGTACTTACCTCATTTTCCGTGCTGTTGTCGTTGATTTTCCCCCAATTATTTTTAATATAGTCCCACTTGAATAAGGCTTCTGTTTGGTAAGTTTTTTTTTTACATTTTTTACAATTAGTTTTGCTCGCCACAACAAGGCCCTGTTATTATGCCAAAAGACAATTCCATCCATTCAGTTTTAATTATCGGTTCTGGCCCTATTGTTATAGGCCAGGCCTGCGAATTTGATTATTCAGGTACACAAGCGGCCCGTTCATTAAGGGAAGAGGGTGTAAAAGTTATACTCATTAACAGCAACCCGGCTACCATCATGACCGACCCCATGATGGCCGACAGGGTTTACCTGCTTCCACTTACAGTGGAAAGTATTGAGCAAATATTGGAAGAAAACCAGATTGATGCGGTACTGCCTACCATGGGTGGCCAAACAGCGCTTAATCTTTGTAAAGAAGTTGATGAGCTGGGCATCTGGGAACAGTTTAATGTAAAATTAATTGGTGTGGACATTAAGGCCATTGATAAGGCCGAAGACAGGGAAAAGTTTCGTTTGTGGATGATTGAAATGGGCGTACCTGTTTGCCAGGCAAAAATTGCCAATTCGTTTTTAGAAGGAAAAGAATTTGCACAGGAGATCGGTTTTCCGTTGGTTTTGCGTCCATCGTTTACTTTGGGTGGCACCGGTGGCAGTATTGTTTTCAGTAGGGATGAACTTGACGAAGCGTTAAATAACGCTTTAATTGCCAGCCCCATACATGAAGTACTTGTTGAAAAAGCGGTATTGGGATGGAAAGAATTTGAACTGGAGTTATTAAGGGATAATGCAGACAATGTGGCCATTATTTGCGGCGTTGAAAACTTTGACCCGATGGGTGTACACACCGGAGATTCTATTACGGTTGCACCGGTTATGACCTTAAGTGATACGGCCTATCAGCATATGCGTAATACGGCTATTCGCATGATGAGAGACCTGGGCAATTTTGCCGGCGGATGTAATGTACAGTTTGCCCTTAATCCCCTTACCGAAGAACTTATTGTTGTGGAGATCAATCCAAGGGTTAGCCGCTCTTCTGCCCTGGCCAGTAAGGCCACCGGTTATCCTATTGCAAAAATTGCCGCTAAACTGGCCATCGGTTATAATTTAGATGAATTAAAAAATCAGATCACCCAATCAACGTCGGCCTATTTTGAACCGGCACTTGATTATGTAATTGTGAAAATACCACGCTGGAATTTTGATAAATTCAAGGGGGCAAAAGACACTTTAGGTTTTCAGATGAAAAGCGTTGGCGAGGTAATGGGTATTGGCAGAAGTTTTGCCGAGGCAGTTCAAAAAGCCTGTCAGAGTTTAGAGAACGATGCACTGGGACTTGGTTATTATGGTAAAAGTTTGATGCATGCGGATGAGTTGATCGAATATATTAAGATACCCAAGTGGGACAGGATATTCAGAATAAAAGATGCCCTGATGGCCGGCGCCAGTGTTAAACGTATTTGCGAAAGCACAAAAATTGACCGTTGGTTTATTTACCAGATTCAGAAGATATGTGACTGTGAAAAACAAATTGCTCAATACAATTTAAAAACGTTGCCTGATGATCTTTTAAAGGAAGCTAAATTCCTGGGCTTTGGTGATGAACAGATCGTGCGTATTATGAAGGAAGAAAATGCGGAACTGATCTACGAACGCAGAAAGGCGATGGGCCTTACCCGTGTTTTTAAAATGGTTGATACCTGCAGTGCAGAGTTTGAAGCAAAAACACCCTATTTCTATTCTACTTTTGAAACCCTTCCGGCCGCACAACCCGCATTGGAGGGATCCGCGCAGGAGTCTGCTGCTGCAAAACTGGTTACCAATGAATCAATTGTTTCTGAAAAAGCAGATTCTGCAGAACCATCAAAAGGAGGGAGCAAGGGGTCAATTATTGTGTTGGGCAGTGGCCCTAACAGAATTGGTCAGGGTATTGAGTTCGACTATTGTTGTGTGCATGGTTTACTGGCCATTAAAGAAGCCGGTTACGAATCCATCATGATCAACTGTAACCCCGAAACAGTATCAACCGATTTTGACATGGCCGATAAATTATATTTTGAACCTGTCTTTTGGGAACACCTTTGGGAGATCGTTGAACACGAAAAACCTGTTGGCGTTATTGTGCAGCTGGGTGGTCAAACTGCTTTAAAACTGGCCAAACGTTTACATGAGAAAGGTATAAAAATAATCGGCTCATCATTCGATAGCATGGATATTGCCGAAGACCGGGGCAGGTTTAGTGATATGTTGAAGGAGTTGGAAATACCTTATCCGGATTACGGTACCGCCTATGATACGGATGAAGCCATTGAAGTGGCTAATAAAGTAGGATACCCGGTCTTGATCAGGCCAAGCTATGTATTGGGCGGTCAGCGTATGCGCATCGTTATTAATGACGAAGACCTGGAAAAAGGTGTACTGAGTTTAATAAGGCATTTACCCGGTAATAAGATATTAATTGATCATTTTTTAGATCGTTGCCAGGAAGCAGAGATAGATGCCATTTTTGATGGTGAGGATTTTCATGTGATGGGAGTTATGGAACATATTGAGCCTGCGGGTATCCATAGTGGTGATAGCAATGCCGTGCTGCCACAATTCAACCTGTCGCCATTGATCGTACATACCATGGAAGAGTATGCCGAAAAAATTGCGAGGGCTTTAAAAATACAGGGGCTTATCAATATTCAGTTTGCTATTAAAGATGGCAATATATATGTAATTGAAGCAAATCCGAGGGCCAGCCGTACTACACCGTTTATTGCCAAAGCATACCAGATACCCTATTTGAATATTGCCACAAAGATCATGATGGGCGTAAACAAACTCAAAGATTTTACCTTTGAAAAAAAGCTTACCGGCTTTGCGATCAAGGAACCGGTTTTCTCTTTCAATAAATTCCCCGGCGTAAATAAGGAGCTTGGCCCCGAGATGAAAAGTACCGGTGAAGCCATACGTTTCATTAAAGATCTGCGGGATCCTTATTTCAGGCAATTGTATAAAGAGCGGAGTATGCATTTGAGTAAATAGAAAAACGGTTTGATTTCCCGAAATGTTTTTTTATTTTGTCGCATGATCCGCCCTCCTGTTATACCCGTTTGGAAGAAAGCGCCATTTATACGCCTGCTGATCCCGCTTGTAGTGGGTATCCTGTTGCAATGGTATTTTCAAATCTCCATCGAAAAAATTATTGCCTCCTTCATTTCCTTCGGTACCGCTTTTCTTTTATTTTTAGTGTTGCCTTTTGCATGGCGTTTTAAATTAAGCCCGGTACAGGGCTTAATTATTCAGATGCTGTTTGTGAGTTTAGGGGCATGGCTTACCTGGCAAAAAGAGATTCGCCACCACAGTGCCTGGTATGGTCATGTTTACCGGGACAGCAGTTACCTGGTTGTTCGTATCGGGGAGCCGCTTGCAGAAAAAGAAAAATCGTTTAAAGCTGGTGGAACTGTTGAAGCTGTTATTCAAAATGGGCAGTCAATACCGGCTACCGGCAAATTGTTGTTATATTTTTCAAAAGACAGTCTTGACATAAATTTGAATTACGGAGACAGGATCATCCTGCACAAAAAACTGCAACCTATAAAAAATTCGGGCAATCCCGGAACCTTTAATTACCAACAGTATGCTGCCTTCCAGGGTATTCATCACCATATTTTTTTAAAAGATACCGATTGGCAGCTGATAGCGGGCAGCAAAAAAAACCGGTTTTACCATTTTATTTACTCAGCCAGGACATACGTTTTATCGGTTTTGCGAAAAACAATCCATTCCGGTAAAGAGGAACTGGGCATTGCACAGGCACTGCTGATTGGATATACAAATGACCTGGATAAGGACCTGGTACAGGCATACAGCAATACAGGCGTGGTGCATATCATTGCCATATCAGGTATGCACCTTGGTTTAATTTATGTTTTGTTGTATTGGATATTTGCAAATATTCCGCTTATTCGCAGATCAAAATTTTCTCAGCTGGTATTGATCCTGGTTTGCCTCTGGTTGTTTGCATTGCTTACCGGAGCTTCTCCATCGGTTTTGCGTGCAGCCGTGATGTTTACCTGTATAGCCATTGGCAAAAACATGAAGAAACAGGTATCCATATTTACATCATTGGCAGTATCGGCATTTATCCTGCTTTGCTATAACCCTTATTATTTATGGGCTGTTGGTTTTCAGTTATCGTACCTGGCTATAATCGGGATCGTTATTTTTCAAAAACCCATGTACAATTATTTGTATGTTAAAAATAAATGGGTGGATAAAATCTGGCAGTTGCTGTCCGTTTCAACAGCAGCTCAACTGCTTACTTTCCCTGTTTGTATCTATTATTTTCACCAGTTCCCCAACCTTTTTTTATTGTCGAATTTAATTGCCGTACCGTTGTCCACCTTGATTTTATATGCCGCCATGGTGCTGATTTCCTTTTCCTGGGTTCCTTTTTTGGGACTGTACCTGGGTAAAATTGTAGGTGGGTTAACCTGGGTTATGAATGCCTGTATACTTTGGATCAATGATTTGCCTTTTGCAGTTTGGGACCATATCCCATCAACCGTATTATCAACCATTTTGTTATATGCAACACTGCTATGCTGTAGTGCCTGGCTCATACTTAAAAACAAAAAATGTTTGCAGTTGGGGCTGGTGGCACTGCTCGGCTTTTCAATGCTGGTAACGTGTAACAAATGGCTGACTTATAAACAGGCTAAAATTATTGTTTACAATATTGCGCAACACCAGGCCATTGATTTTATAAACGGAAACCGGTATCAATTTATCGGCGATAGTATATTACGGGAAGACGGTATTTTGCAAAATTTTCACATGAAACCCGGGCGAATTGCTCAACGGCTTGATAGAAAAACTGATTCCCTGGATGAGGTTTTTCGCCAAAGCCTCTTTTACCAGTTTAAGGATAAGAAAATACTGATCCTAGACAAACCCATCAGGTTGGATCCGGTACAAAACAAAATTAATCTTGATTTGCTGATCATTTCAAAAAAGCCAAAGCTGACCATTGCCCAATTAACAAAAGTTTTTAATGTTAAACAGGTAGTTTTTGATGCTTCAAATCCAGACTGGAAAATTGAGAAATGGAAACAGGAATGTATTGACTCGGGGATAAAATTCCATGCAATTCCGGCAGCAGGTGCCTTCATTTACAATATTGGCATATAAGTTGCGTTTTGAAGTGCAGTGAATCAGTTACAGAAACATCAAGTATTAATAACCGGAGTATTTACCTTTGTAATTATATTAAATTTGTAAGATGACCCTATTTCGGCAATTTCTTTTTTTTGTTTTGTTTAGCTGTTGTACCCCTGTTTTTGCCGAATCAGTTAAAGACAATATAAGATCCGAAAACAAAGAAATTCCCAACCCGACAACCATTTATCAATTTCAGGAACCGCGTATAGATACCATAGTTATACGGTTCGATTATAAACAATCGGCCTTATTTCAGTCTTATACGCTTGATGCACTCGACAGCATTATAGATCTGTTGCTGAAAAACAAGAAAATAATGATCTCTATTGACGGATATGCCTATAGAGACGAAGGCACGGATACGATATGTTATTATTTATCTTTAAACAGGGCATTATTTATACAGACATATATGTTAGGCAGGGGGGTTGACAGTTCCAGGATCTCATCCATTAGGGCTTATGGAAAAACCCGCCAGAAATACATAAATAAGGATAAAGACGGACTTATGGTAAATTGCCGGGCCGAGCTTCGGATTGTTTATCCGATTCCACCTGAAATGGTTGTGGAACCAGACAGGGACAAAGATGGCGTAGTAGATAAAATCGATAAATGCCCGGATGTTTTTGGTTATAAGGACAATGATGGATGCCCGGCCAATAACCGCGTGATCGTACCTTTTCCGGTTGAAGAAGCAACACTTTATTCCAAAACGTATAAGGTTTTGGACAGTGTAATTGATTTACTTAACCAGGATCCTTCACTGTACATAAATATTGATGGCCATGCATTTATTGCCGAGGGCGCAAGTTCTGTAACGAATAAACTGGCCATGGAACGCGCCGAAATTGTAAAACAATACCTGTTTTCACGCTTTATTAGTTCATCGAGAATACTATCTGTGAAAAGTTATGGAACGTCAAGACCCGTCAATACGGGAGATAATCCATTAGCGATCATTAAAAACGCCCGGGTTGAAATAACTTTAATTAATAAGTAATACCATCTTGATTTAATAAGTAGTATCCAAAGGACTACGTGGTAATCTTACATGTTATGATGCCGATAACAAATAGCATTGGACTCCTTACTGGTATAATCGGTATAATTTCTCTTCTGCATATTGTATTCGTCCGGTTAACTTTCAGCCCAATAATCATCATGGTTATTAATGCGGCCAAATTGCTACAGTTAAAATATGTAGATTTGCCGCGAAATTAAATACTGACCGGCTGTCATTTTCTTAATTCAGCCAGCTTAATCAAAACAGATGCAGAAAAATATTCAATCGGCACTCATTTCAGTTTTTTATAAAGAGGGTTTGGAAAATATCATAAATCTGCTACACCACCTGGGTATAACCATTTACTCTACTGGCGGCACGCAAAAGTTTATTGAAGGTTTGGATGTTCCCTGTGTTCCTGTTGAATCATTAACTACCTATCCGTCTATTTTAGGAGGAAGGGTAAAAACCCTGCACCCGTCAGTTTTTGGGGGTATTTTGGGCAGGAGGGAAAAAGAAACCGATCTGCAGGAAATGCAGCAATATAACATCCCGGAAATTGATTTGGTAATTGTTGACTTATATCCTTTTGAACAAACAGTAGCAGAACAGGTAGAGAAGGCCTCCTCCACGGGGGCTGGCCCGGATGAAGCTTTGATCATCGAAAAGATTGACATTGGCGGCCCATCCATGATACGTGCTGCTGCAAAGAACCATGCCTCGGTTGTGGTGATTGCTGCCAAAAAGGATTACAGCTTATTGGAAGAAATTTTAGAAAAACAAAAAGGAGAAACCAGCCTGGATCAAAGGCGGCTGTTTGCCAGCAAGGCATTTGATGTTTGTACGGGGTATGATATGGCCATCTCTAATTATTTTAATCAAACCGAATTTATAAATCCGTTTAACAAAGAAAGATCAGTTTTGCGCTATGGCGAAAATCCGCATCAGCAGGGCATCTTCTATGGTAACCAGCATGAACTGTTTGATAAGCTACATGGAAAGGAATTATCCTATAACAATATGGTAGATGTGGATGCGGCGGTAAAACTCATAGAAGAATTTGAAAGATCTTCAAATTCTCCGGGTGCAGAAGTCCCCTCCCCGGCAGGGGATTCAGGGGAGGCTGCTTTTGCCATCATTAAGCATACCAATGTTTGTGGAATTGCGGCAAGAGGTACTGTGGAAGAAGCCTGGGTTGCAGCATTGGCCGCTGATCCGGAGAGTGCCTTTGGCGGCGTATTGGTTTGTAATGCAGCGGTTAACCTGGCAACAGCCAATGCCATCAATGAAATATTTTTCGAAGTCTTAATTGCGCCTGCATTCGACACCGATGCTTTGGAAATGCTGAAGGCCAAAAAGAATCGTATCCTGTTGCAGCAAAAAACCAAACTTACTACAACGCATCAGTACAGATCTGTTTTGAACGGCATGCTTGCACAACAAAACGACACCGGTAATTATACCGACTGGAAAGAAGAAGGCGGCCGGGAAACAACAGCATCAGAAAAAGAAGACCTGATCTTTGCCAATATTGTTTGCAAACATTTAAAAAGTAATGCCATTGCGCTGGTAAAAAATAAACAGTTATTTGGCAAGGGCTGTGGGCAAACCAGCCGTGTTGACGCCCTTCGGCAATCCATCGAAAAAGCAAAGCAATTTAATTTTGATTTAAACGGAGCAACTTTGGCAAGTGACGCTTTTTTTCCGTTTGATGATTGCGTAAAGATTGCACATGCCGCCGGGATTCATGCATTTATACAGCCGGGTGGTTCTATACGTGATAAAGATTCGATCGCTTTTTGTAAGGAAAATAAACTGGCGATGGTGTTAACCGGGCAGCGGCATTTTAAACATTAATCCTTTTCTTCCATGATAAGCAATAAAAATTTACCCAGGGGAAAAATCGGCGGATACATAGGCCTCTGTATCACCTGCGTTGTTTGGGGTACAACCTGGGTAGCCAGTAAAATTGGTATTGCCGAAATTCCTGCCTTGCAAATGGCTTCTATTCGTCAATTCCTGGGCGGTATCAGTTTCGTATTGTTTTTTATGTTGTATAAGAAGCTTCCTTTTCCAAACCGGCAGCAGATCGGTAAACTGATCGTGATGTCCTTGCTTATGTTTGTCATGGCAAACGGGTTAAGTACCTGGAGTTTGCAATATATTCCAACCGGCCTAAGTGCATTAATTGGTGCATTGTATCCGCTAAGCGTTGTCATTATTGAAATGGTTGTGTTTAAGAGCCGGAACATAACCGTGTTTACCTTTATCGGGTTGCTGCTTGGCTTAACCGGGGTTGGTATTGTTTTTTATGAAAACGCATTTCATCATCAGCCCGGGGGCTTTTTGTTTGGAGTTGCCCTGTCTGTAATAGCCATGTTATCCTGGAGTATTGGTAGTCTCATATTAACCCGGTCTGCCATAAAAATGAATCCGTATTATGCCATTGGCTGGCAGATGCTGATCAGTTCATTACTGCTTTTCATTTTTACACAGTTTTCCGGGCAAACCATTCCGATGGCAGAGATAAGCACCAAAGGCTGGCTGGTAATAGCCTATTTGGTTTTGGCGGGCTCTATTTTAAGTTTTGTTGCCTTTATTTATTCCATGAAAAAATTACCGGTAGCGGTTGCTTCGCTGTATGCCTACATCAATCCTTTGGTAGCCATGGTTGTGGCCGCTTTAGTATTAAATGAAAAACTCACCGTGTATATTTTATGGGGTGCCATCGTAACCCTGTTAGGCGTGTTTATGGTGAATTACAGCATCAGGCGAAACCAGCAGAAGATCATTACTGAATCTGAGATATAAATTTTTGATACATTTCTTTCCATCCTTCAAATTCGCCGGCAGTACCTAAAAAATGGTTATGCCAAATGGTAATCAGCGACCCGCCAACTGCCCGGCAAACTGATAGATAATGCATGAGCTCCTCAAATGTCTGTTGTGGATTTTGGTGCTGTTCATAAAATGAATTGGCATCCATAAAACAAAAAGGATGAATGCGTAAATTGGTTCGTTGCTCCTTTTCGAGGTCGTACCAATAAAAAGAAGATGCTACAGATGCCCTGAAACCATTGATGCTGCCATAACCCATGGAATAATCGTCTGTAATACCAGCAGAAATTAAACGCTGGTATCCTTCGGGTAAATGAAATCGTATGTAATGCTGCCTGCTCCGGGTCGGGACGCTTTCAGCGGCCTGAACCATCGCATCCAGCTGCTCCATCTCTTTTTTTATCAGCAATTTATTGTCCCCGCTTTGCCAGGAAGGGTGTAAACCAACCCGGTATTTTCTTGCATGCAGTTTAACCAGTCTCCACATGGCATCTTTATCCGGAGATATATTTTTGTCATGTATTCCATTATTTTCTGCCACTAAAAAAAAGTAAATGGGTTGTAAACGATATTGATCATGGAGTTGGTTTAACCAGGCATAACAATCAAAAGGATCGCTAACGGCGCCGGCCAAAACTTTTATTCTTTCAGATGACGGCTGTTTTAGGTAACCGCCGATATTTCTTAATAGTCCCTTATGTTTATAAGAATAGGCGATATCAATATCGTAAGTAGGTAAAAAGTGGAAGATGGAGAATTGAAGTTCTAATACGGGGAATTTCGATTTTAATGCTGCTCCAAAACTCATTATCCAGTTATTGATCAGCGGGATATTCAAAAACTTTTCTTTATAGGCCAGGGCATTTTCAAAAGCATACCTTCCATAACCATCTTTTGCATGAGGCAGATATTCTTCGTAACGACTGATGAGATAGAAAGCGGCAGCAAAAATATCAAAAGGGAATTCATCATTACCGGCTTTAAAGATCGCTTTGTAATTATGCACGGTAAAACAATCGACCGGCTGTTTTTTTATGTCCTGTTCAAAAAGAAGATCATGGTTTTGTATGTAAAATTCATCGTCAGCGATTTTCGAATCACTATAGTTGATCTTTGGCCCCTCACGTGTTTTAAATTTTTGTGAATCAATGGTCAGCTTAAAATCCACACCCATCTGCTCCTTAAAAATGAAAGAGCAGATATATTGCAATCGGGGTGAAACGGTATGTGCATATATCAACAACATGAATTATTTATTCAGCAGTTGAATAAATTCCTCTGAAGATAAATCTATCTGGTTTAGAATTGTCTTAATTAAAGACCGGCTTAAATCCTCGCCTGCGTGATGTGGGATCGTTGTATATCGGCCATCTGGATGCTTATAAAATTTATGACTCCCTTTTTGGCGATGAATGATAAAGCCTGATAGCAACAAAACCTTCTCCAGTTGTTTGGCATTTACAATCGGGAATTTATTCATACGGCAATAGCTATTTGCTGAGTGCCGAAGAAACGGGGAAGTGCATTTCTTTCTTCGGCGGGAAGTGTTTCTAAACAAAGTTCCAATACCTCTTTTAGTCGTACACTTAGTTCATCTAAACTCTTAGCTTGTGTATGTGCACCAGGTACCGCCGGAATCATCCCGATAAAATACCCGGTTTCAACATCCTGTTCAATATGCGCGGTAAATATTTGTTCCATAATAACCGTTTTACCAAATTTACAATTAATTCTTATACCGCTCTTTCCAAAGCTGGTTAAAGGTTTTCTGACTAAAATCCAGGTCAGCCCGGTTTTTATTCCAGCCTGTAAACATACCATTCACTACTTTATTTTTCAAACTGCCGCTGCCTAAATTCATCAAACCCCTTTTTAAACTCGCTATGCGCCAAACCTTCCAGGCCATTTTTTCGCTGAAGCTGACAAATCCTGCATCCACCGATTCATGCCTGTTTTCCAGCAGCAACTCATGTAAATTTATTTTTACCGCACACACTTCGGTACAATTACCACAAAGCGATGACGCAAAACTTAAATGCTTGAATTCGTCCATACCCTGCAGGTGTGGCGTTATCACACTGCCAATTGGGCCGCTGTACGTGGCCCCATAAGCATGACCACCAATATTTTTATAAATTGGACAGGCATTTAAACAGGCGCCACAACGTATGCAATACAGGCTCTCCCTTTGTTTTGGATTTTTTAAAATATTGGTACGTCCGTTATCCAGTAAGATCACATACATGTCGGTGGGTCCGTCAGTTTCATTTTCCTGCCTGGGTCCGGTAACGATGGTATTGTACACTGTCATTTTTTGCCCCGTACCAAAGGTTGACAATAAGGGCCAAAATAATCCAAGATCGGTAACTGATGGGATCATTTTTTCTATACCTACGATCACAATATGTGTCTTGGGAAAAGCACAACTCAGCCTGGCGTTGCCTTCGTTTTCGGTAACGGCAATACCACCAATATCGCTGATGATAAAATTGGCACCGGTTACACCCACCTCGGCCTGCACATATTTTTCCCTTAAAATATTGCGGGCTACCAGTGTTAATTCTTCCGGAGTTGAGGTGATGGGCGTTCCCAATTTGTTATTAAACAACCTGGCAACATCTTCCTTGCTTTTGTGCATGGCCGGCGTAACGATATGGTAAGGTGCTTCGCCGTCCAGTTGTTGAATATATTCTCCCAGGTCAGTTTCAATACTTTCAATACCGTTTTTCTCCAGCGCATCGTTCAGGTGAATTTCTTCAGTAACCATGCTCTTACTCTTCACCAGTGATTTGCAGTTTTTTTCTCTGCAGATCTTTAATACTTCTTGTATCGCCTGTTCGCCGTTTTCGGACCAGATCACTTTACCACCACGTTTTGTAAAATGCATTTCAAATTCTTCCAGTTGCTTATCGAGTGTTTCAATGGCCCGCCATTTCACGTTCTTGGCCCTTTCCCTGGCCAGGTGTACATTGGCAAACTGCTCCTTGCCTTTGGGTACAACAGCATTGTATTTACCAATATTGAAATTGATTTTGCGCCTGTGCTCCAGGTCGGCAGATTTTACCGTGCTTTTGGCTATAAAGGTTAGTGATTGTTCCGACATGTTATTTTTTTAAGTGATAGTTTATCCCGATTCATTAAGGCTCCATTCAACACTGTGTTTTCAATCATGCTGTATTAAAGCAAAGATAAACTTTTGCGATTACAGAAGATATTAATTCGACAGATGCATAAGCCATTTTGCAGGCTTTTCAACCATAAATTTTTCCTTGGTTGATTAACCGATCTGCATTTGAATTCTATTTTTTAAAATGTAAAGGTTTTTGTATCTGTTCAGATGCGTTATATCCCGGAGATGGATAAGCAACTCCTGTCTCCGGTTATTTAAATCAAGTGATTTGAATATAAGCCACTTGTCAGGTAAGCACAAAAAACCTCCCAAAGCCTCAGACCCATCACAGTAGTTGGCTGCTGCTTGTACATGAATATTCCCAGCTTCGTCAAGGTCAATTTTTGGTGGTTTTGTAAACATGCTGCCAACAAAAAACTTATCCGCTATCCATCCAAACAAGATACCTGTAACAACTCCTGCAATAAATGCCATAATAAGTGATTTGATAATTTCAACGCTTGTTTGTTCTTGTCCCTTTATTACGGGAATCAATGACCGGGGCATAAAAAATACTGTCATTCCAATTCCAAAGTATAGTCCGGTTTTTATTTTGTTGGTTATTTAATTTGTTAAGGGTTCTATCTTATAATATTTTGATTACTTCAAAACCCCCAGCTCTTTCCCGATTTTCTTAAAAGCTTCAATCGCCTTGTCCAGCTGCCTTTGCTCATGCGCCGCACTCAGTTGAACCCTTATCCTCGCCTGCCCTTTGGCAACTACCGGAAAGAAAAATCCAATCACATAAATACCTTCATCCAGCAATTTAGCTGCAAAATTTTGTGCCAGCACCGCATCGTATAACATGATGGGTACAATGGGGTGATCGCCCGGTTTTATATCAAAACCTGCCTCAGTCATTTTGGTTCTGAAATAACCGGTATTGGTTTCCAGTTGGTCTCTTAAGTCCGTGGTTTCACTCAACATATCCAAAACGGCAATTGATGCGCCTACAATACTTGGGGCAAGTGTATTACTAAATAAATACGGGCGGCTGCGTTGTCTCAGCATTTCAATAATTTCTTTGCGGCCGCTCGTAAAGCCTCCACTGGCACCACCAAGGGCCTTACCCAAAGTGCCGGTTATAATATCTATGCGGCCCAACACATTCCTGTATTCATGGGTACCTCTTCCCGTCTTTCCTAAAAACCCGCTGCTATGGCATTCATCAATCATGACAATGGCATCATATTTATCTGCCAGGTCGCAAATTTTATCTAACTGAGCAATGGTGCCATCCATGCTGAAACTGCCATCGGTTACAATGAATCTGCTTCGTAAATGGGCCGATTCTATAAGTTTGGCTTCCAGGTCGGCCATATCATTATGGAGGTACCGATACCGCTGGGCCTTACACAATCGTACACCGTCAATAATAGATGCATGATTCAGTGTATCCGAGATGATAGCATCTACTTCGCCAAACAGTGGTTCAAACAAACCGCCATTGGCATCAAAAGCGGCGGCATACAAAATTGTATCCTCTGTACCTAAAAAATCAGCCAGTTTATGTTCCAATTCTTTGTGGATATCCTGTGTGCCGCAAATAAAGCGTACACTGCTCATACCATATCCGCGCAAGTCAATATATTTTTTGGCAGCGGCTACTACTTTGGGATGAGCCGATAGCCCCAGGTAATTGTTGGCACAAAAATTTAAAACGGTTTTACCATTAACAATGATCTCGGCTCCCTGTTCACTGCTGATGATGCGTTCTTTTTTTGAAAGGCCCGCTGCCTCAATTTCAGATAGTTCGGTTGCTATTCGGCTAACAAATTTCTCATTCATAATTAGTAATGGTTAATTCGTACCAAAATTAAGATAAAATACTTCACGCCACCCCATCCAACCAGGCCATTCCATTGGACCTCTTCTTAAAAAAGAAGGAACTGGAAGAAAGAAGCCAGGTATGTGCGGTGTGTATACACTTGCTGAACAGGATTTATTGGTGATTTGGAAGATGAAATGCCGGAGGGTGTTCGATGTACCGCCTGTTCTTCTACAGGAGAAGGGGTAGGGGGTCGATTTTTTTTTGCTTTTTTGTAACTTTTTAAGTTTCACCTTCGTATTATGCATAAAAACAACCAATTTGAGGTAATTTAACTGCCAACCACTGTATGACGGAGAGAGAATATAATGAATGCGTTAACCTGTATGCAGACAATGTGTACCGCTTTATCCTCAAAAATTTGAGGCATAACGAGGATGCCAAGGATGTGGTGCAGGCTGCATTCGAAAAACTGTGGGTAAACAGAGATAAAGTTGAAAACTTGAGTAGTAAAAGTTACCTGTTTACAATTGCTTACAATCAAATGATTGATCATATCCGCAAAAACAAACGGGTTGTGCTAAGCGAAAATTTTGAAGATCATGCAAAAGGGGGCATTGAGCCCAGGCATGATACCAAAAGGATTTTGAACGAAGCGCTTACCAAATTAAACGATAAACAACGCAGCCTTGTTTTGTTGAAAGATTATGAAGGATACAGTTACGAAGAGATCGGAAAAATTACAGGGCTTAACGAGAGCCAGGTAAAAGTGTATTTACACCGGGCAAGGCTTTTGTTGAGGGAATATATTGTGAGCCCGGAAAACGTGATATAACCCGCTCCGCCGCGGCTTAGAGCCTGGGATCATCATTATAAAAAAAGCATGCAAATAAACAGACATAATTACGAAACGATTTTTTTACTGTATGTAGATAAGGAATTATCTGCGGCAGAAAGGAATGCTGTTGAATTATTTGTGCAGGAAAATCCTGACCTGCAAATGGAGCTGGATTTACTACAGCAAACTGTTTGTAAAGCTGAAGGAATTGTTCTGGATAAGAAAGACTGGTTGTATATGGAAGAAGAGGTTACCGTTTTGCAGGAAAATCTGTTGTTATTCGCAGATGATGAATTAACTGCAGTGCATAGAGAATTGGTGGAAGCATTAATTGCCTCAGATGATATCGCCAAAACCGAATGGAATATTTTAAAACAAACAAAACTTCAACCGGATACTTCCATTGTTTTTGAAGATAAACAATCTTTGTACAGGAAAGAAGGCGGCCGGGTGGTTGGTTTTACATGGTGGCGGGTTGCTGCGGCTGCTGTATTGCTGGGGTTTGGTCTGTGGAGCGGGTTGCTGCTTTATAAAAATTACTACACAACAACGAAGCTTACAATTGAACTGGCTGCTGGTAACGAAATTAAAACGGAACAGGTAAAATCTAACTTTCCGGCTAATCCGGTAATGGTAACCCCGGGGACTGGAGAAAAGCATACACCTGGTCAAATAGCTTCAACTACTGTACAGGAAAATAAAAGCATACCGGGAGTTGAAAACAGGAAACAGTCAACTCCAAAAAACAGTACTGGAAAAACTGTTGATCCAAAAGAAAATCTGGCAGTGCAAAATAACAACAATATTAAAAACCCGGATAATAATTTACCCAAATCTTATTTAGAAAATATTAACAGGAATGAAAGTAACGAAACAATAGTTGCAACCGTACAACCTGAAAACAACAACAGCAACAAGGTTTCCGGAAACAATATGGCTGAAGTTAAGATCAAAACAAATGCGAATAGCATCAATACCATTAGTAACAGACCCGGGATTGAAAAAACAGATCCTCCGGTAGCGGTTATCCAGGCGGTTAACAAAACTGTGGACACACAAAGTAACAGCCGGTATATAGATATTGATGAGGATAAAGAAAAAAGAACAGCGCTGGGTGGATTTTTGCGCAAAGCTAAAAGAGTGCTGGAACGTACCACTAATATTAATACCGGAGAAGGCATCAAAGTTGCCGGGTTCGAAATTGCATTAAAATAATCACTAAAATTGAAACAAATGAAAAAGCTAATTTTACTTTTGGCCCTGGCAATTATTTGCCTGAACGTATCGGCACAGGAAGACTCTGTTAAGACAAAAAAGGATACCATTCGCATTGGCGGTATCATCATTGTAAAAAAAGGAAAGCCTAAAAAAGACGGTGATGTGGAAGTGAATGTTGGCCGCGAGACCGCTACAAAGAAAAAATCAAACGTAAGTACCAACTGGTGGATATTTGATTTGGGTTTTGCCAATTATAATGACAAGACCAATTATGCCAATGCCGGATCTTATTTGGTGAACAGGCCCGGTTATCCCGCTGCAGATAATAACAGCTTTAAACTGAAAGCAGGTAAAAGCATCAATGTAAATATTTGGATTTTTATGCAAAGGCTTAATTTAATCAAGCACCATGTTAACCTGAAATATGGTTTTGGCCTGGAATTGAATAATTACCGGTATAAATCTGCCATAAGTTACAAGGAAGACGGACTGGTGCCCTATACAGCCAATACCCAAACCAATGCACCTTTTATTTTCAGGGACTCTATCTCTTTTATAAAAAACAAATTGGCCGCAGATTATGCAACGGTACCGGTGATGTTAAATTTTGTTTCAAATCCCGAGAAAAGAAAAAAAGGTGTTAGTCTTAGTCTGGGTGTAAGTGCAGGCTATTTATACAGCCAGCGTAATAAACAAAAAAGCAACGACCGGGGTAAGGACAAAAACAAAGGGGACTATGATATGGAACGTTTTAAACTTTCTTATATCGGTGAATTGGGACTTGGTCCAATATTGTTGTATGGTTCTTACAGTCCCAAGTCGATATATGAAAGAAGCCTGGATATCAGGCCCTACAATATTGGTTTCAGGCTGAGTTATTGGTAAAAAAAAGCTCTCTCTATCTCAATCCCCTGTTCATGACGGCTTTACCCGATTGACCAGGGGTTGAGTTATACCGGGGTAATTTGGGAATTCATTTTTTGACAGTTGGTTAAACGTAAAATTTTATTTAATTTACTTTCACCAATGAAGAAATTCTTAATGCGGTTCTTTTTATTTTTTTCTATATTGCTGTCAGGCATATTATTTGTATTTTTTATAGCCGACGGAAAATCAGATCCCTATTATTTGAGATTTACTACAGGCCGCCAGTCATCCTTCATCATTGGTACGTCAAGAGCAGCGCAGGGATTACAGCCTTCCGTTTTTGATGAAATTTTATATAAAAATACCGGCCGGCATTTTTTTAATTATTCGTTTTCACTTATCGATTCGCCATTTGGTCCGGCCTATTTTAAAAGTATACAACGAAAACTTGATCCGGGTACCAGGAATGGAATATTCATCATTGCTGTTGATCCGTGGGCTGTATCCAGTACAACAAAAAACCCTAACGATTCGACCGGTTTTGCCGAAACAAAAAGTTTTATGGGTAAAACGAAGTATGTATGTCTTAACCCCAATATTCCCTATTTAATTAATTCCTATGATGAACCTTATGTGAATATTTTAAAAAAGTGGAAAAGTTCACCGGCACTGTATTTACACAATGATGGTTGGTTGGAGGTTAATACATCATTGGATAGTATGGCAAAAAGTTTGGAACTTAAACTGGCGTTTTACAAAAATAATTATCTTCCGGTTTATAAATTTTCAACTTTACGGCTGCAATATTTATCCAAAACGATCAGCTTTCTGCAAAAGCATGGCCATGTTTACCTGGTAAGATTACCCGTACACCAGCGTATGTTTGATATGGAGGACGAATTAATGCCCGATTTTGATGATAAAATCTCCGGCCTGGCAAAACAAACAAACGTAAAATACCTGAATTTCAAACTGCTAAAAAATAGTTATGATTTTATAGATGGCCATCATTTATATAAAACCTCAGGGAAACAGGTTTCTGCCTTTATTGCTGAGTGGGTTGTTCAATCACCATAAATGTTAAATATTAGAAATACATAATTAGGCGTTTATCTTCATTAATTTTATATAAATATATTTTTTGTTAACATTTTTAATCAGATTAAAATAAATTTGTGTGGCACGTCGTTTGTAATTACATAGAAAAATATTTGTAGATGAATTTCCCCTTATTTTTTCGAATTGGTTTTTTCATTTCAGTTATAGCATTGATCTCTTTTGTGCCCGTAAACACAAGAAAAAAAGTTAGTAAAAAAACAGCGGCATCAAATACCGGTAAAGAAATAGCTAAAAACAGCATAGATAACCCCTATTATATTATTGTGGATAAAAGCGACTATGAATTATATGTGTATGATGAAGAAGGATGGTATGCCACCTACCCGATTGTATTTGGCAGCAAAGACCTGAGTGATAAAATGAAAGAGGGTGATAAAAAAACACCGGAGGGTGATTTTAAAGTGATCCTTAAAAAGATTCATGAAAAATGGGGCCCCGAATTGTTGTTGGATTATCCTAATGAACTCAGTGTGAAAAAATTCAATGAAAGAAAAGCAAAAGGGTTGCTTGCCAAAAACGCAAAAATAGGTAACGGAATCGCCATTCATGCCACCCGGCCACAGGAAGAATGGACGGTTGATCATTTCCAAAACTGGACCGACGGATGCGTGTCGGTAAAGTATACTGAAATGAAAGATCTGTACGGTTATATTCCTGTAGGTACGCCGGTCACCATCCGCCCGTAAAATTCAAATTATTTTATTTTTATCATAATAGCGTGGCCATTCAGGTTATGAATGATCTGCCTGTCGGAAAAACTGCGATATTCTTCAACCAGCTTGGTAACACCGGTGCAACTATGAAATCCGTAATCATCAAAAACAACCACACCTCCAACAACCAGTTTATCCCAAACCCATTCCAGGATATCTTTCGCCGAATCATAAACATCCACATCAATATGGCAGAGCCCAAACCGTTCATCCGCCGGTATTTCATGAGCTGTATCCTCGGGGAAAATTCCTTTTAATATTTTATAGTTCGGATATTGACTTTTGTTTTTTAAAACTTCTTCAACCAGTTGCTGGCTGGTATCGCTGTGTTCGCCCCCTGAATAAAAGCTATCCTTTTCACTGGCTTTTGCCACCCCCGAAAAAGTATCTGCCAAATATAAGGTAGCCGTACTCTTTAATCCGGATAATTGCTGAGCCATAATCCCTGCGGTGCCTCCACGCCAGACACCAACTTCCAGAATAGCAGCTTTGGGATTCAGCGAATTTGATTTTTGTACCAGTTGCCAGAGTTCGTAACAACGATAAATATCTACCAGCGTATTATTTTTTATCTGGTTATAGATCTGCATAAAGGAAGCGTCGCCATCCCAGGGCGTATAATTGGCAGATGGGAATGACAGCCCGTATTGGAATCCATCAATACTGAAATTAGCCTTGCCTTTATAAGTAGGACTTTTACCAATATAAATACCGGTCTTATTAAACAGTGCCCGTACCATTTTCTTTACGATCATAATCATGGAGGAATATTTTATAAAATTAACGCAGTCAAATCTAAATGCGGCTGATTTTATTGGTTTATGAACAACAGGCTGCCATCACCATAACTTAAAAAACGAAAATCATGTTGCAGGGCATAGCTATAAATCTCCCGCCAATCGTCACCAACGGCTGCTGCAACTAATAACAGTAAAGTTGATTGTGGTTGATGAAAATTGGTAACGATAGCGTTTGCTATTCTGAAACGGTATCCCGGAGCGATCAATATTTGTGATTTGGTAAATATGCTGTTAAGATCATTCGTCTTCATCCAGCTTAACAATGACCCCAGTGCTTCGGTAACCGGGAGCTCAATATTTGATAATGGATCTTCATAAACTTCCCATTGATCAATACTGAGTTGCTTTAACAATGGTTGCAAATTTGCTTTAACCCCCATCCAGTAAAGGCTTTCCAGCGTTCTTAGGGAAGTAGTGCCAACGGCAACTACCGTTTTGTTTATACCTGCAATTAAATGTTCAATAAATTCAAAGTTTACAGCTATGAACTCGGCATGCATTTCATGTTCCTTCATGGTTGCTGCCTTTACCGGCTTAAAAGTACCTGCACCAACGTGCAGGGTTACAAAACCGGTTTGAATATTTTTTGCAGCAAGCCTGTTAAAAATTTCCCGGGTAAAATGCAATCCGGCTGTTGGTGCTGCCACCGAGCCTTCGTCTCTTGCATAAACGGTTTGGTATCTTTCCGTATCACACAGCCCGGTTTTTCTTTTGATATAAGGTGGCAGGGGAATATCACCAGCCCGTTCCAATACTTCGGCAAAACTTAATTCAACCGGGCTCCAGCTAAACTCAACTACATATGCATCTGTAAATTTTTCTTTTAAAGAAGCTGTTAACACCCAATTTCCAACTCCAGATTCCAGATTCCCTTCCTTCCATTTACTTGCTCCGCCAATCATGCATTTCCATCTTACCGAACCTTTTTTATTCATGACATAGCTGTACTCATTAATAGCCCCGTGAGGTTCCAGGCAAAAAATTTCAATAACGCCGCCGCTGCTTTTTTGAAAGCGGATACGGGCCTTAATGACTTTGGTGTTATTAAAAACCAGCAGGCTGTCTGCCGGGAGATGGGCATCTATATTTTTATAAATGGCTTCACGTGTATTACCATGTTGATAAATAAGTAATTTGGATGCATCTCTTTCTGGCAGGGGATGCAGGGCAATCCTGTCTGCAGGAAGATCATACGTAAAATCAAGAATTGATATTTTTTTTGGATCGGTCATTTTAAAAATGCACCCACTGTTGCATTCCACTTACCTGTTTCTTTTTTACAGAGACTTTCATGACCTGCAGTTTCATAGATCACATATTGCTTATGGGGGTTGGCAATATTATTAAATAAGATATCCTCTTCGCCTTTACTGACCCTGGGATCGTTTTTACCCCATTGCAGCAAAACAGGACAGTTTATAGCTTTTACATATTCCCGGGGCTTCATGCCAAAGGCCCAGAACCCATGTTCTGTACCACCCCAAAATGTAAGTAAGGTTGCAATGGGTTGCGGTGGAAGCCCCATCATCTTTACCCGGCCAATAACCGCATCTTCGATAGTACCAAAAGGCATTTCTAAAATAATTTTTTGAGGGTTGAGTTGATAATCTTTAACAGCCTTGGTGATGGTTGATGCACCCATGGAAATTCCCCACAGCACAATATTTTTTTCGCCTTTTTGGGAGATGAGATCATAAGCCAGTTTTACATCTTCTGTTTCATCGTAGCCAATAGTGCAGGTATTGCCTTCACTGTTTCCATGCGCTCTGAAATCAGTAAGCAGGGTATTGAAACCCATTTTGTTAAAAGCCTCCGATTCTTTGATTACGCCCGATTTGGTGCCGCCATGTCCATGAAACAGGATAACTGTTCCAACAGAGCTGTCTACCGGAATATACCAGGCTTCCAGTTTTAAATTATCTTTTGTTTTTAAGTAAAGCGTTTGAAAAGTAGAATCTGTTGTAACCGTATTCTTTTTTTTAACAGCGTTAATGCCAAACAGTATTTCTTTGGTTTTATCCCAACCCGATTTTTCTTCATTGGTTTTCACTGCAATCTCACCGGCATTGTAAAAATGGGTGAACTTATAAGCATGAAATGCAATGACCACATTTAAAAAAATAAACAGGGCCAGTATTGTTTTAATGGTTATCCGAAAAAATCGTCTCATGCATTTTTTTGTATAGATAAAGGTACGGCCTATTGTGGTTTTACAGGAGGATCCCGTAAAAAATTAATCCATCATTATGTATTTTATAGATCAATGGCATCATGGGTTTAATTATTCACACGTAAACGGAGCATTATGAGAAAATTAGTAGTCATTGCTGCAATATGCATCCCTGCTGTACTGCAGGCACAGAACGCACTTACCTCTGACCTGGTGGAAGGAGGAAAAACGTTGGTAGAACTAATCAAGATAATCCGGGCGCCAAGGATTGTTGCTGCAGTTGGTACGCTACCCGAAATCAGCTATGCAGATAGTTGTAAAATAAAAAACCTCGCTGATATCAGTTTTAAAAATAGAACAGGTAAGCCTGTGCTGGTAAGTTTGTATTTGCGAACAGGAAATACGTATGCTCCAGATCCACTATTCCTGACCGTTTCATCCATCAACCAGGAAAGTTTATATGAACTAAAAACCGGCATCTATAAATACAAAGTGGAGGCCGTGAAGGCAGATGAAAAATATACAATGCATGAGGGAGAACTAAAACTGGAACCATGCGATAAATTGGTAAGGGAAATTAAGTAGAACAGGCAAACCTGTCCATTGAAATCCATTTGAATTTTTTCAGCAGTAAAGGAGCAAGTTTTTTTGCAGAATCCAGTTGAAAATGCAGACCTGTTTAATAGCCAGTCCGGAAAATGCAGTCAGTTTAATGGCTTTATTGATTTCATCGATTCGATGAATGAACTTTCTAATGGGGAGAAAATATTTGAATCCTGCTATTTCGAAAATGCGATTAAAGAAGTTGAACCTGTAAGAAGGGCTTTACTTCCCTTTTTCAAATCTTCCCGTTTTTAATTTCTTCAACAATAGCAGGGTCCAGCAGTGTTGTCGTATCACCCAGGTTTTCCATTTCACCTTCAGCGATCTTTCTTAAAATTCTCCGCATGATTTTTCCGCTTCGGGTTTTTGGCAGTCCGGTTACAAATTGAATTTTATCGGGCCTGGCTATGGCGCCAATAACCCTGGTTACGGTTTGTAAAATATCATTTTTACTTTGTTCGTCATCGCCGTGTTTTTGGTTCATGATAACGTAGGCGTATATACCCTGTCCCTTTACATCATGCGGATAACCAACCACTGCACTCTCCACAACACCTGCATGCATGTTGATGGCATTCTCCACTTCGGCAGTGCCAATACGGTGGCCGCTTACATTCAACACATCATCAACACGGCCTGTAATGCGGTAAAACCCATCTTCATTTTTTAAAGCGCCGTCTCCTGTAAAATATAAATTTTCATACGTATCAAAATAGTTGTTGCGGCAACGTTCATGATCGCCCCAGGTGGTTCTTAACATGCCCGGCCATGGAGCTTTAATGCAAAGATTTCCTTTCATCAAACCAACTGCATCCTTTTCGGTTATTTCCTTTCCACTTTCATCAACAAGCAAAGGCTGTACTCCCGGCATTGGCAATGTGGCCCAGCTTGGTTTTGCCGGTGTAATGCCTGCCATATTTGAAATTAATATTCCGCCGGTTTCTGTTTGCCACCAGGTATCCACGATCGGGCATTTGTTCTTACCAATGTTTTCGTCATACCAATGCCAGGCTTCTTCATTGATGGGCTCACCAACGGTACCTAAAACTTTTAACGAAGAGAGATCTTTTCCTTTCAAATGATCCAGTCCATAACTCATCAAACTGCGTATGGCAGTAGGTGCTGTGTATAAAATATTTACTTTGTATTTATCAACGATGTCCCAGAACCTCCCGGCATCCGGCCAGGTTGGAATGCCTTCAAACATCAGGCTGGTGCCACCGGCACTTAAGGGGCCGTACACAATATAACTGTGGCCGGTTATCCAGCCAATATCTGCTGTGCAGAAAAAAATGTCACCGGGTTTGTACTGAAAAACATTTACAAAAGTATAGTTGGTCCAAACCATATAGCCTCCACTACTGTGTACCACACCTTTAGGTTTACCGGTAGAACCGGAAGTGTACAAGATGAATAAGGGATCTTCTGCATCCATTTCTACGGCCCCTCCTAGATCCTCCCCTCCGGAAGAAGTTGGGGAAGGGGCCTCCAATTGATCCTCTGCATGCAGCATTTCATCTTCCCACCAAACATCACGCCCTTTGATCATACTCACCGGTGTTCTGGTTCGGGTATAAACAATAACACGCTTTACTACTTTGTTCCCAATCAATGCGTCATCGATAATACTCTTTAAAGGGATATCTTTTCCGCCGCGGTAAGCCCCGTCGCAGGTAACAATAAATTCAATCCGGGCATCTTCCAGCCTGTCGGCAATACTTTGAGCACTGAAGCCACCAAAGATCACACTGTGTATGGCGCCAATTCTGGCACAGCCCAAAATCGCATAAGCAAGTTCGGGTACCATGCCCATATAAATACAAACCCGGTCGCCTTTTTTAACACCATTATTTTTTAGTACCTGCGCAAACTGGCAAACCCTTTTATGCAGGCGTGCATAGGTAACCGTTCTGGTTCTTTCTTCGGGGTTATTGGGTTCCCAGATGATAGCGGGCTTATCGGCCATAGCTGGCAGGTGACGGTCTATACAATTTTCGGTGATGTTGAGTTTGGCACCGGCAAACCATTCCACTTTTGGTTCTTTAAAATTCCAATTCAAAACCTTATCCCAGGGTTTTCTCCATTGAAAGTTTTCAGCAATATGGCCCCAAAAACCTTCCGGGTCTTCAATACTTTTTTTATAATCTTCGTGATATTGAGCCAATGATGTTATTTGAAAAGGATAGGCCATGATTTATTACTTAATTTACTTTAATCCCAATTTAATATATTTATGACTACTTGCGGTGTAAAAATGTATAAATGAAAATTATAAGGGCATTACCGGAAAAAGGAATTGGTAAAATTATTTTTTCATCCTCACTGGGTACATTAATCGAGTGGTACGATTTTTATATTTTCGGGATGTTGGCTAAAACCATTTCAGTTCAGTTTTTTCCGGAAGGAAATTCAACAGCAGCCCTGTTGAGTACACTGGCTATTTTTGCAGCCGGTTTTTTGGTTCGTCCCTTCGGTGCCCTGTTTTTTGGAAGGCTCGGCGATTTGATTGGTAGAAAATATACTTTTTTATTGACCCTGGTTTTAATGGGTGCTTCCACTTTTTTAATTGGGCTGGTACCCGGTTATAAAACAATTGGGATTGCCGCTCCATTGCTGGTGCTGTTATTAAGGTTAATACAGGGCCTGGCATTGGGTGGCGAGTATGGCGGAGCCGCAACCTATGTGGCTGAACATGCGCCGCCGGGTAAAAGAGGTTATTATACGAGCTGGATACAAACCACGGCTACGCTGGGTTTGTTTGTAGCATTGGGTATTATCCTGCTGGTAAAGAATAATATGAGTGAGGCAGCATTCAATGCAGAATGGGGTGGCTGGCGATACCCTTTCTGGGTCTCTATTTTGTTGGTTGGCGTCTCCATTTACATACGGTTAAAAATGAGTGAGTCGCCCTTGTACGCCGCCTTACAAAAAGAAGGAACCACATCAACCAATCCGATAAAAGAGAGTTTTGGACACCGGGCAAATTTTAAGATGGTATTACTGGCCCTTTTTGGTGCGGTAATGGGACAGGGTGTTATCTGGTATACCGGGCAATTTTATGCTCAAAGTTTTTTGGAGAATACCGTAAAGATAGAGTTCCTGCAGAACCGGGAAATATTATTGTGGGCTATCGGGCTGGCAACACCGTTCTTTTTATTTTTTGGATGGTTGAGTGATAAAGTGGGACGCAAATGGATCATGCTAACGGGGATGTTGTTGGGTGTAGTTTTTTACCGGCCGATATTCGGTACTTTTTTAAAAGCCGCTAATGCCAAAGAATGGCGAAGCCAGGGAATAAAAATGGCAAACCCTGTTGTGCGATCAAAAATCATCAGCATTGATACGCTGGATTTTGCCGATTCATTAATGCATGCAACCGTGGAGCACAGTAAAACAAATTGGGAATTGAATGACGGCAGAAAATTTTCCGTGACGAGTGCCGATACGATACCCACCAATCAGCATAAATCCTTTATTAAGGTTGATACCAAACCTGTTTATTCAAATGTTGTATTGTCAACACCACTTAAATGGAAATTTATATCATTAGTTTGGATCATGATCATCTTTGTAACCATGGCTTACGGCCCTATTGCCGCATTTTTGGTAGAGATGTTCCCGACAAAGATCAGGTATACGTCTATGAGTTTGCCCTACCATATCGGTAATGGTGTTTTCGGCGGGTTGGTGCCTTTCATCTCCACCTTATTGGCAACCACATTTGTAAAAGATCCGTTGGTGGGGCTATGGTATCCTATTGGCGTAGCAGCCTTGTGTTTTATCATTGGTGCTTTGTATCTTACAAACAAAATTGATAATGACGTTAACGATTAAATGATGAAAAAGAAGACAGAAGTAAGGAGGTCTCACAAAGCCTCCCCTTTCGCGGGAGGTTTGGAGAGGGCCGTAAAAAGAATAATGGGCTTTGTTTGGTTAGTGCTTGCACCGGTAATTATTTATTTTTTAGTAAAAAGCGCGCTCCATAATATTAACAGTGGTGGTATCAAAGATATTAATCAACCCATACCCTGGATAATAATCATTACCATATTTACACCAATCGCCACTGGGCTGATGATATTTGGTTATTATGCGATGAAAGGAGAGTATGATCATTTACCGGGAAGTTCTGAGGAGCTCTGAGGATATTACATACCAATCGCCTTATAAATCGCTTCCTGGATATTGGTACGCACATTCATCCGGAGAAGCTTTGTATTTTCGCCACCATCGGGGTTAACGCGGTTGCTTAAAAAAACATACACTAAATTATAAACCGGGTCTACCCATACACAAGTGCCTGTATAGCCGGTATGGCCATAGGTAAACGGCGATGCAGAAAGGCATGGGTAGGGATCGGGTCGTTTTTTGTTGTCTTTTTCGGGTTTGTCAAAACCAAATCCACGCCGGCTGAAATGACTGTGGTAGGTGGTAAACAAATTTATGGTTTCCTTACTTAAATATCTTTTTCCATTTATTGTTCCGCCGTTCAATATCATTTGCATAATAACGGCTATATCATAGGCGTTGCTGAATAAACCGGCATGGCCGGCCACACCACCAAACATAGCGGCCCCCGGGTCGTGCACATCGCCCCGTAACAATTGTAACCGAAACATTTTTTCCTGTTCGGTTGGTATAATTCTTTGTAAAGGGAAATGTTCTGTGGGTTTAAAGCCCGTTGTTGTTAAACCCATGGGCCGGTAAAATACTTTTTCAACATATTCGTTCAAAGGCAAACCACTTATTGCTTCTACGATCTTTCCTAAAAAAATAAAATCATTATCGCTGTACACGTACCTGCCGGTTCGGCCAAGCGGGCTTTCTAAAATTCGTTTGTATAAACTGTCGCGGTAATCGGTACGCATGTAAAGGTCTTTGGTAACCCGAATCGTAAATGAATCATTTTTTACAGCACGGTAATAGGCAGGAGATGGGGTTCCATCAGCTTCCAGTGTTTCTTTATAAAATGGAATATAAGAAACCAACCCCGCCTGGTGCAATAAAATGTTTTGGATGGTTAAGTTTTCTTTGTTGGTTCCTTTAACCCAGGGCAGGTAGTCACCGAGCTTTTTTTTTAGTTCCAGTTTGCCTTCGTCGTACAAACGCATAATGGAAATCGTAGTGGCGCAAACTTTGGTAACCGATGCCATATCAAAAATAGATTCGGTGTTTACGACTTCTGTTTTATTGTAGGTATAATTGCCAAAGGCTTTGTGATAAATAATTTTGCCATCCCTGGTTACCAATACTACGCCTCCGGGTGCAGCACCCCTGGCAACAACATCTGCGGCAATGGAATCAATAACCGAAAGTTTAGTGGCATCAAGTGTACCCTTTATTTTTATAACAGCAAATGGCGAAGCTTCAAATGTAATACCCGTGCCATAAGTAAACTGATCACAAACAGTAACCGGTAATTTACCCTGGGCAGGAATTTTCCCCTGCAGTAGATCAATGGCCGTGTTTTGTATGATCTCGTCATCTTCGTAACAGGCAACCAGGTTTTTTGCGCCACACCAGTTCTTTATGGCATAAGCATTTCCAAAAACAAAAGTGATGGCCTTTGTTTTTTGTTGCAGTTGCATAACCAGTTTGATGGCGTTTGCACTCAGGCCAAAATTATTTGCCGGCGAACGGCCAAAACCATGCACCCCGATAACTACTTTTTTATATTTCTTTTTTATTTGTGCAACAGTTGCTGCAATTGTTGACCCATCTGCTTTGTAGTCGAAATAAATAACATCGGCTTTATAATCGGCGCGCATGCGTTTGGCAAAACCATTATCGCTGTTGGTACCAACGCTTACGTAAACAACCTCCGGCTTACCGGTTTTTGTTTCGGCAGGTAAAGGGAAAAAAGCCGCATCAGTTTTCTTCAAAACTGTCAATGCGTTTTCTGCGATCAGTTTACGCATGGCGCTCACTTCCCTGTTTAAGTCGTTGGTTATATTATCTGTGTTGATGGGCTTTACATTTGCAAGGCCGTATTCATATTTTGCCTTCAACACTTTTTTGCAATGAAAAGCAATGCCATCCCAGCTTATTTTTCCACCGGCAATGGCTTCTTTTATTTTTAAGATCGATAAGGGAACATCGCCCGGAAGGCAAAGCATATCGTTTCCGGCAATAATTGATTCAACAGAAGCCTGTCCGTCGGGAAAGAATTTTTTTACGCCCTGCATTTCCAAGGCGTCGGTAAATGTTAACCCCTGGTAACCCAGTATATTCCGCATTAAACCGGTAACATTGTTTTTTGAAAGAGAGGTAGCCAGGTTAGCCGTACTGTCAATGGCCGGTATATACAGGTGGGCAATCATTACACTGCCAACACCGGCTTTAAAAATTTCCCGAAAAGGGTATAGTTCCAGCGCCTCCAGTTCTACCATTGATTTATTAATGACAGGTAGATCGTAGTGAGAATCCACTGCCACATCCCCATGGCCCGGAAAATGTTTGGCGCAGGCCATCACACCCTGGTCCTGCAGGCCCTTCATATATTGAATACCAAAGGATGCCACTTTGTATTTATCTTCTCCAAAACTACGGTCATTGATCACCGGGTTGTTGGGATTGTTGTTGATGTCAACAACCGGCGCATAGTTTACCTGGATACCGATCCGCTTACATTGTTCGGCCACAATTCTTCCGTATTCATAAGCAATGGAAGAATCCTGCACGGCACCCAGCATCATTTGTCTGGGTAAGGGAAGAACACTATCGGTCATACGCATGCCCACACCCCACTCCGCATCTATACACATCAATACAGGCGTTTTTGCAATAGCCTGTAATGCGTTTAGGATGTTGGCCTGTTCAACAGGACTGCCCTGGAAAAGGCAAACGCCACCTACATTATAGTTTTTGATCAATTCAGCAACTTCTTTATCATAAAAAGTAACTTTTTTTGTTTTAGAGTCGATAGTTGACAAGCGAACCACCATTAACTGGGCAATCTGTTCGTCGGGAGAGAGGGTTTTAAAAACACTGTCAACCCACATGGTAGCCAGGTTTTTTTTTTGAAGATTGTCGACGGTTTGCGAAAATAAGGGGTTGCTGCACACGCAGGCAATGATTAATATAAATAGTTTACTTAACATAGCTATAAAAATAACGAATAAACATAAAGCATGGCTATTTAGATAGCCAATGTTTGTAGAATGTTTTTTAACTTTACAATATGTCAATTGCAGAAAAATACAGGCCGAATTACACCTATGGCGATTATTGCCAATGGGAGGGTAAATGGGAACTGATTGAAGGGATGCCTTATGCCATAAGTCCGGCACCGGTTCCGTCCCACCAGGCTGTTAATGCAAATATTTACTTAGCTTTTACAAACGTAATCAAGGGAAATTGTAAAAAATGTAAAGCTTATATTCCTATAGACTGGAAGATCAGTGAGCATACTGTTGTTCAACCCGACCTTTTAATTGTTTATGATAAAATCGAAAAGAAATTTTTGGATTTTACACCGACTTTAATTGTTGAGGTTTTATCAACATCAACTGCTGCAAAAGACCGTGGTTTGAAAATGGAGATCTATCAATCACAAAAAATAAGATACTATTTGATTGCCGACCCCCAATTTAAAAAATTAGAGGTATATGAGATACTAAATAATAAATATGAGCCGGTTTCAATAAACCCGGATGTTTATTCCTTTATGTTGGGTAACGAATGTACCGCTGAAGTAAACCTTTCGGATATTTGGGATTAACCCTTTTTATTAAAGAAAGTATAGCCACAAAATTTTACCGATAAATTAAAAAAGATCCATTGCCCGATATCATTCAATTATTGCCGGATAACATTGCCAACCAGATTGCCGCAGGTGAAGTTATTCAAAGACCCGCCAGTGCCGTAAAGGAATTGATGGAAAATGCTGTGGATGCAGGTGCCGACGATATTAAACTAATTGTAAACGATGCCGGCAAAGCATTGATACAGGTGATTGATAATGGCAGGGGCATGAGTGAAACGGATGCAAGAATGGCATTTGAACGTCATGCTACTTCCAAAATAAGAAATATTGAAGACCTCTTTAGGATAAAAACTATGGGTTTTCGTGGAGAGGCTTTGGCCAGTATTGCCGCAGTTGCCCAGGTTGAGTTAAAATCAAAAAGAGAGGAAGATGAGACGGGTGTTTTTATTGAAATTGAAAACAGCCAGGTTGTAAAACAGGAACCCATTGCGGTACCAACCGGTACCAGCATCGCCATGAAAAATCTTTTTTTTAATGTACCTGCCCGGCGAAATTTTTTAAAAAGTAATGCTGCTGAGTTGAGGCATATTGTAGATGAGTTTATCAGGGTGGCCATGTCTTTCCCCGAAATTTTCTTTTCTTTTACCAGTAACGGTCAACAGGTTTTTCACTTGGAGAAAGGAACGATGAAACAACGTATCGTTCAGATCCTCGGTAACAGTTATGCTGCCAAATTGGTTCTTGTACAGGAACAAACAGATTATATGAATATTTACGGCTTTGTTGGTAAACCCGACACAGCCAAGAAGACCCGCGGCGACCAATACTTTTTTGTGAACAACCGTTTTATTAAAAGTGCCTATCTGAACCATGCAGTGATGAATGCTTTTAATGAGATGATTGCCAAAGACAGTTTTCCAATGTACAGTTTGTTTATTGATCTTGACCCCGCGCAGTTGGATATTAATGTGCACCCAACCAAACAGGAAATAAAATTTGAAGATGAAAAGATTGTGTATGCTTTTGTGCAAAGTGCCATCAAACACGCATTGGCGCAATTTAGCATAACACCTACTTTGGATTTTGAACTGGATGCGTCAATTCAAAGTCTTGATGCGGTATCCAAACCATTTACCGATGATAAGCGATCATCCGCTGCCGCCTCTTCTTTATTCAATACGTTTACCAAAAAACACCAATCGCATTTTATTGAGAACAAAAGCGAACTGAAGCACTGGAAAGATTTTTATGAGCCGGGAAAGAGGTCGTCCGTTGATCATGGATTACTTCCAGGACCCGGTGGGTTAACTGAAGGGGAGCCTGTAAACATAAAAGGTTTACATACGAACAATGAATTTGGCGGCCCTGGCCCGGCCGAAGATGGGCAACGGCCAACAACGGATAATCTGCTGCAACTGCATAATAGTTTCCTGGTCGTGCAAACAGATAAAGGTTACTACCTGGTGCATCAGCAAAATGCACATGAACGGATTTTATACGAGCGTTTTGCATTGGCAGTTGAAGGAAAATACATTGCAACACAGCAGAGTTTGTTTCCGGTAACCATAGAACTACACGCAGCTGATGCTGTTTTACTGAAAGAATTATTACCGGATATGAATCAATTGGGTTACCAGCTGGAACCTTTTGGCAATAATACTTTTGTGATTCAGGGCACACCCGCCGATGTAAACCAGGGCAACGAGAAAACAGCCATTGAGAAAATGCTGGAGCAATACAAGCATTTCAGCAATGATCTAAAATACAGCAAAAGAGAAAAATTACTCAGATCCATGGCGCTTCAACAATCCATAAAAGCCGGCACGCCATTAACGGAAAAAGAAATGAAGGGTTTGCTTGAAGCCTTGTTCAACTGCAGTACACCAAACAGCACGGCAAACGGCAAGCCAACTTACCTGGAATTTAATAAAGAGGAATTGGATAAATTATTCGGGAGATAATTTGCCTGTTCGTAAAAGCGACCAGCCTGTCAGCAAATCCGTCATCAGTTGTAGCGTAGCAGGCGACGATATAAGCGAAAACTGTTGAGGAATTTGGCTACCCTTTTTCCTCTTTACCGCTTTTGCCGGCTCATTGATATAAAAAAAACCTGCAACATTGCTGTTACAGGCTTTTGCTTTAAATAACCCTATTGTTAGAGTTTTTGAAACCTGGCGTAGCAAACGCTGTTTCCATAGACCAACTTAATCGTATATAGTCCGGCCGCGAGCGGGGTTACATTAAGACTTACTAAATTATTGCCGGCGAACCCCTGTTGACGTTTATCCAACACCAAAACATTTAAACTATTATAAACATAAGCGTAGATCATTTCGGGCTGGCTCAACGTTACATTTACATTAACCATACTTGATGCAGGATTTGGATAAGCCTGTAATTCACAAGCATTGGAAACCTGCTGAATACGGATGATGTTGCAATATTCTTTAACACATCCTCCTAAAATAACAGCGCGTAAACAAACGCGGTAAGTACCGGTATCCCTGAACAGGTAAACCGGGTTATTCTGATTCAAAATCACAGGGGGAGTTGTAGCAGTGCCATTCAGCCTCGTTATTGTCCAGGTTTGATTTAATACAGGCAAAGTGCTGTTGGCATAAAAGTGAATTTTATTGGGCACCAGCGGGTTGGCCTGGTACGAGTAATTAACATGAGCCGTATCGCAATTGATCTGTGGCTGAACCCTAATTTCTTTACAGGTGGTAGCTGCACAATTTGGCCCACGCCATACCGTTAAACAGGCAGTGTAAACGCCGGGTTGTGCATAACGGTGTATGGCAATCGGGTCCTGGCTTCCGGTACCGTCTCCAAAGGTCCAGGTGTACTGTAAGTTTGGATTGATGTAATCGGCGGTGAATGTATACTTCTGGTTGTCGTTACTGAAACGCTCCACATGAAATTTTGAAAGCGCTGTACAGGTTGGCATCGGGTGCGGAATAAATATCGTGTCGCATGTTTCCCTTACACAATTGGAATTATTACCCAGGTAAACACGTAAGCAAACGATGTATCGGCCGGGCTGTGCATATTCATGTATGGCATTCCAGGATGTGGCTGATGAACCGTCTCCAAAATTCCAAACGGCAATAGCTCCAGCTGTCGGTGAGTTGGTAAGATTGGTGAAATAAACTTTCCTGTTATTGACAGAGTCAAGCCTCCACCTAAATTGGACATTAAAATTACACGGAGGAGTAACTACGATCGTCTCGCATTTTTCCCTGACACAGGCCACAGGTGTTGTATTGATATTTTTCTTCACCCTTAAGCAAACAACATATGTCCCTGCTTGTAAATAATTATGGGTGGGATTGGCAACATTAGGATCTGCCTGAACACCACTTACAGAGGTGCCGTCGCCAAATGTCCAGCGTACAGAGTCGGTGGCGTGTAACGGACTACTGGTGTTGGTAAACTTAACCCGCAACGGATTATTTGGATCGGCCTGTTTTGTAAAAATAACAACAAGGTTACAAGGCTGATGAATAATAACTGTCTTACAGATCTCCCTTATGCAAGGCGTGGTGCTTCCGGTATTATACCTGATTATTCTTAAACAAACAGTATAGGTGCCGGGTACATGGTAAATATGCGTTGGATGAATCTGATTCGAGCTTCCACCATCTCCAAAGGTCCATTTAATGGAATCCGTAACTGCAAGTGGTGTGCTTAAATTATGAAACTCTATGTGCAAAGGATTGTTTGGAGAAACAGTCCAGTTAAAATTGGCTACCAGTTGGCAGGGTTGTGTTACAATGATGGTTTTGCATATTTCCCGTACACAGGGGTTGGTACTTGTAGCCGGGCCATTTTTCTTAACCCTCAGGCAAACGGTATAAGTGCCGGGTACATTATATATATGTGTTGGATTAACTTCGGTCGAACTTTGTCCATCCCCAAAAGTCCATTTAATGGAATCTGTATTGGATAACGGGAGACTTAAATTTTGAAATTCAATCCGTAAAGGATTGTTTGGTGTGGCCGTCCAGTTAAAATTAACCACCAGGTTACATGGTTCAGCTATGACCACGGTTTTGCAGATATATCTTATACAGGGTGTTGCCGTGGTATTGGGATTTTTCTTTATTTTTAAACATACGGTATAAATACCAGGATGGGCATAAGTATGCACCGGGTTAACATCATGCGAACCTGAACTGTCTCCGAAATTCCAGGTTATTGAATCAGTTGCCGATAAGGGTACTGATAAGTTTTGAAACGCAACGGTTAAAGGAGATGCCATAGTACGACTCCAGCTAAAATCAACAACCAGGTTACAGGGTTCTGTTATAGTAACCTGCTTCGTAAATGTTTGTGTACAAACCGGAACATTATTTGGGTTCCTCCTTACAATCGTATGCACAACTGGGTAAATACCAGGTAAAGTATACATATGTGTGGGTGAGATCTGGTGACTAACCGGGCTTCCATCGGCAAAGTTCCAGGAATGTTGTACAAAAGGTGAATCGTTTGTAATAGCCGGATTAAATTTTACAGTAAAGTTGTTGATGTACTGAACTGCAAATTCAGCATTACAGTTGGGACTGGTTTGTGCTGCTGCTTTAAATGCAAAGGCTGTGAGGGTGAGCCACAGCAGGGTAAAGATTTTTTTCATAATAATTGTTGTTAATAGGTTAAAGGATCAAAACGGATTTTCTTGCTTTTGTTAGATACCGCAGTTTTTGGATTTGTTGCCTGCTTTTAAAGAATATTAATATTTTTCCCAAATTTCAAGTAGAAATTTTTCAAAGGACTTCCTGATGGGTGTTGCCGCAGGGATACAATTTTTAGCTGAAATGGAGAAAATGAGTAGTTTTTCCTTTCAGTCTATTAAAAAACTACCCATGTTTTAGTTATTGCGAAGAGTACCTTTTTTCGAAAAGATGATTCCGCTATCAATGATATAATATGACTATAAGTGCCGGTTCAAAAATACGGATACCGGTATGGCCGGCATATATTGTGATATCCTGCAATAAAACGGGGTTGGCTATTTTTTTGTTCGGGCAAGGCTACTAACTTAAACCAGGGCTGCAATACAAATAAACAATAGGCTGGTCCCTGTTGCCCAAATCGAGGTGCCCAATTCACTTTTTTCTTTTTCATGTAATATTTAAGTTATAATTTCCAGCAACACAACTGATTATGTTACTAATAAAACGCATTAATTTATTCAAAGGGCTGTTTACCCCGCTCTTATTGATGGGAGGCCTGGTAGTTTTGGGCTCAGCAGGCTATATGATCATTGAGGATTATGGTTTTTTAGAGGCCGTATATATGACGATCATAACGGTTGGCTCTGTGGGTTTCCAGGAAGTAAGGCCCTTGCATGATGCCGGCAGGATCTTTACCATCATTCTCATCATTGTTAACCTGGGATTGTTTACTTATTTTATCACCCTGCTTTCCCGTTATTTTTTCGACCTGGAATTTGTAAAAAAATATAAAATCTTTAAAATGGAAAACAGTATTCAAAAATTACAAGAACATGTTATTATTTGTGGGTTTGGCCGTAATGGAAGAGAGTGTGCACAAGTTTTGCATGACAACGGAATCAGGTTTGTAATACTGGAAGAAAAACTGGATGATTTTACTGATGTTGGTTTTAAGGTAAACTATTTTTTAAAAGGCAATGCTACCAAAGATGAAGCTTTACTGGAAGCCGGGGTAAAAAATGCAAAAGCATTAATTACCGCCCTGCCTGTGGATGCTGACAATTTGTTCGTAGTACTTAGTGCCAAACAGCTAAATCCAAATTTGATGATCATCAGCAGGGCATCGCAGGATTCCTCAGTAAGTAAATTAAAAATTGCCGGTGCTGCCAATGTTATTATGCCCGATAAAATTGGCGGGGCGCATATGGCCACGCTGGTTATGCTGCCCGATGTAGTGGAGCTCTTATCCATCATGGCAACAAAGAATAACGAATCATTTAAGATCGTGGAAAAGGTAGCCCAAAAAAATATTTCCCTGGCTGAGCTTGATCTCTGGAATAAAACCAATTGCACTATTCTGGGTATTAAAGATGAGGATAATCTTTATACGGTTAATCCTCCTGCAACGCACCAGATAGTACCCGGACAAAAAATTATTATCATGGGTAATGAAGAGCAATTAAAAAATGCCAAAGATCTTATTTAATGCACCCGGACTTTTCTCAATTGTGGTGCATCAACAAATTAAAAAGGCATATCCCGGTTCTCATCGGAAAAACACATGCGTAAAGCATTTGTATTTTAACTCCCGACTCCTGTCTCCAGTCTCCCGACTCCTGTCTCCCGACTCCCGACTCCCGGCTCCTGTCTCCCGACTCCCGTCTCCTATTCCCGTTCCTGTGCCCTCAGCCATCTTTCCGGTATTTCGTTCTGGCTGGCCTGTATATAATCTTTATAACTGCAGGGTATAAATTTTTTGTTGGGCAACTGCATCCACCATCGCCCCGTTTTTTTGCTTTGCAGGAAGGTGGATTCTACTTCATTAAAACTGGTGTAGTATTCATTAAAATAATCTCTGTCAGCAATGGAAGCTTCCTGCTTAGCCCTGCTTTTTCCGTCAATAAAATACCAAAGCATGTGTGAAATTTGTTTGGCACTTAGTTCTTTATCATCCCGTTGCGGCAGGTAGCCATAAATGCCAAAACTACTAACACGGTTACTCATACCCGCATATCTTGCCAAAGTACAGGCCTCTTCGCCGGTAAATCCATTGGGGCTCTCGCTACCGGCCGGTGAGTCGCTGAATTTAACGGCACTGATATCAAAACTTAATAAATGGGTGTTTCTGATAACCGGTTCCATTTCTTCCAGATCTTCCCGGGCCGTTCCAACCCGGTAACAATCAAAGCGAAGTTTATCCATGGTTTCCAACATACGTGGATGAACAAAATAACTTTGAAAACCAATATGATTGTAATGCTTAACCAGGTTAGGTTCACTCGTCAGCAATTCCAGTAAAAAATTTTCACTGCGTAATGGATTTTCACTTTTCAGGTTAATGTTGGCATCTATGCAGCTTACTTCCACAATCTGTTGCAACTGCCGGTAAGCATAATATTGCGGCAACGTAATATCATGCGATCCACCCAGTATAACTACTGTTTTATTCAAACGTATTAATTCCGCCAATACTGTTTTTATGGCCGCATAACTGTCCTGTAAAGTTGCACCGGTTTTTATATTGCCGATATCGGCCAGTACCACACCGTTATGCCAGTAATGCAATTGATACAGTTGTTTGCGAATGCAATCGGCTGCATGTAACGGGCTGTCATCAATGCCGCTTCCCTTTGTCTCATTCACGCCAACAAATACGATATCAGCATCAGTAATATCGGGCAGTTCATTTTCATAAACGGCAATGTGTTTAGCCAGTTGACCGTCGGTATAGCCAATATCGTCATGTAGCTCACGAACGGGAACAGCTGTTAAAAAATCGCGCAGGTCGTACATCATCAAAATTTGAGCAAACCTAATTTAATAATTTTAAATGGCCATTTTACAGCTGTAAAATAGGATAAAAGTTATGTTTTTTAAAAGCGGTAAATTGTTAACTTCGCTATACAACAACAGAAACCATGAGTATTAACCAGGAAGTATTAAGTGACGTAGTAATTAAATTTGCCGGAGACAGTGGCGACGGTATGCAGTTAACCGGCAGCCAGTTTACCAATAACACCGCCATGCTGGGTATTGACCTGGCTACATTTCCCGATTTCCCGGCCGAGATACGTGCGCCAATAGGTACATTACCCGGTGTAAGTGGTTACCAGCTGAGGTTTTCATCGGATCGGGTGTTTACACCCGGCGATGCCTGTGACGTTTTGGTGGCTATGAATGCAGCAGCCTTAAAAACCAATCTGGAGGGATTAAAACCAGGCGGCAAAATAATCGTCAATGAAGATGGCTTTGATGCAAAAAATTTGCGGTTGGCGAATTATCCCGAAGGCATTAATCCTTTGGATGATGATAGTTTGGGAAATTACGAAGTGATAAGAATGGATGTGACCAAGATGACCAGGGAGGCTTTGAAAGACATTACCATGGGCGTAAAAGAAAAAGACAGGGCGAAGAATATGTTTGTGCTTGGCTTTTTATATTGGATGTATAACCGGGATATAGCGGGTACCGTTGGTTTTATTAAAGAAAAATTTGGAAAAAAGCCCGAGATATTTCAAAGTAATGTAAAGGCTTTACAAGCTGGTTACAATTATGCAGATACTACGGAAACATTTACCACCCGTTACAGCGTGGAGAAGGCAAAAATGGATCCCGGAACTTACCGCTCTATTATGGGTAACCAGGCGCTGTCCTATGGTTTGATTGCAGCCGCTCAAAAAAGTGGGTTGTCCTTATTTTTAGGTAGTTACCCCATCACCCCGGCAAGCGATATTTTACATGAATTGAGCAGGTATAAAAACTTCGGTATAAAAACTTTCCAGGCCGAGGATGAGATCGCCGCAATAACATCGGCCATTGGAGCCAGTTATGGGGGCAGTCTGGCCGTAACAACAAGCAGTGGCCCTGGTATTGCGCTAAAAGGCGAAGCCATGGGTTTGGCTGTTATGCTGGAGATACCGTTGATTATTGTCAATATTCAAAGAGGGGGACCATCAACCGGTTTGCCAACCAAAACGGAACAGAGTGATTTAATGCAGGCATATTATGGCAGAAACGGCGAATGCCCCATGCCCATTGTTTCTGCATCAACACCCAGCGATTGCTTTAGTGCGGTATATGAAGCTGTACGCATATCGGTTCAACATATGACACCGGTGATGTTTTTAAGTGATGGATATATTGCCAATGGTGCAGAACCCTGGAAATTTCCTGTTGAAGCAGACTTACCCATTATAAAAACCCAGTTTGCTTCAAGGAATTTTGCAGACAGTTTGGATGGCGATGGAAAATTTCAACCCTATAAAAGAGATGAAAATTTAGTGAGGCCCTGGGCCATTCCCGGCACACCCGGGTTGGAACACCGGGTGGGAGGTCTGGAAAAAGAAGACATTACCGGTAATATCAGTTATGAAGCACAGAATCACCAACACATGGTTAAGACCCGGCAGGCCAAAGTGGATATGATAGCCAATCATATTCCCGATCAACAAATGGACAGTGGTGCCGAAAAAGGTAAGGTTTTGGTATTGGGATGGGGCAGTACCTATGGAGCCATAAAGAGCGCCTGTGCCGAATTGCAAAAAGCAGGTCATGCGGTTTCGCATGCTCACTTGCGGTATATACGCCCCTTCCCCAGGAACCTGGGCGGGTTGCTTAAAAATTTTGATACTGTTTTGGTGCCCGAGATCAATAACGGGCAACTGGTAAGGATCATCAGGGACGTCTATTTTGTAGATGCTAAACCTTACAATAAAATAATGGGAATACCCATTACCAAGGCAGAGTTGGTTGAAGAAATTACCAACCTGTTAAAATGATATTGAACTAAAAATAATAAAGCCCTTTCAGGATACTGGAAGGGCTTTATTACTTAGTAATATGCCGCTTATTTTACTCTTTCTCTTCCAAAAACATAGCCAATTTTTACATTAAAAGTAAAATAAGAATCGTTGTTATTTGGGTTACCACGCTGGTCTGCAGTATTATATCCATGCGTGGGATTCAACTCCTGTTGGCGGTTGTTTAAAACCAGCGCATTGTTCAATTTAGCACCCGTAAGATTATTTTGAAAAAGTACAGGATCAATATAATATTCTGCGCTTACATCATCCAGGTAGTCTGTGTTTAATTTCCGGTAAACAAACTCAGCTCTTAAACTTAAAGATGACCCCAGTTCGTATTTTACGCCAACGCCTACAGGAATATTTATCTGGTTTAACTTATAAGGCTTTCTGTTGGGTAATTCAGGAAATCCCTGGCCTTCGGTACTCAAAGGTTGTAGGTCTATCGTTTTGCCATTATAGGTCGTTTGCGGGTTAAAGGAAAAAAATCCCACACCCCCGAGTAAATAGGGAGACAAAAAAGGTGGTTCCTTATCTTCATTATTTCTGTTGGCAATATAAAGAGGATGGATTTCCAAGCCAAGCATAATATCTGTAATCTTGGATTTGAAATTCAGGTTTCTTTCGTATCGTCCAAAAGTGGTTTCTTTTACACTTTCCAATACTTTATCGTCGGCGGTTACTGTTCCAAAGGTTGCTTCAAGCCTTAGACCAAACATATACTGGTACATCGCACTTAAGTAGATACTGCCGGCCAGCCTGGTTTTACCAAAATTCAGATCCTTGATGAATTTTTTACCAACTCCTTTTTTACCTCCTAAATCAGTAAAACAGTTCATGATGCCTGCGGAAGCCCCAAATTCAAAAACCACCGGTTTGTCGTAGTAACCATCACTATAAAAATAATACTGGGCAGAAACTTTTTCAGTGGACACAGTAAACAGTAGTAAAACGCTGAGAACAATTGTAATTTTTTTCATTTACTTAATTCCTTTTTTATATTAGTTAGGGTTAAAGGATCAGAAACATCATGCAAATAAACGATTATTCTGCAATTTTAGCTCATGTTCCCCGTTTTTCTTAATTATTTTATAGATTCGTAACAGGCCGATTATGCTGCCGCTGTACCTGTAAAAATAAAACAGATAAAAATTTATAATAAGCCTTTAGAAAACATCAATATCATCATTTGTAATTTTGAGATTTTTTTTTGCAACCACACATTGAAGCATCACTTTACCAGCGAAAGCTACCATTTTGATATTTGGCAGCTCTTGTCAAAAAATATACCCTAATTTAAAATTTAACGAAAAATAAGCATCATTTTTTTTGGGATTACCCCTTATGGCATTTGCATTAGGTACATGGGAAGGATTGATTTCTGCCTGCCGATCATGTAAAGCCAGTGCAGCGGTAAGGTTTTCACCAACCAAATATTTGGGAAATATTTTTTGATCTATATATCTTGTACTAACATCATCCAGGTAATCTGTATTTAGAATTCGATAAACAATTTCAGTACTAAAATTGAAAAGGGGTGAAAGTTTATATTTAAAACCTCCACCAACCGGGAAATTGATCTGTGTTAATTTGTAAGGTTTACGATCCGGGTATTCAGTAAAACCCTGCCCTTCTGTCTTAAGTGGTTCCAATGCTACCCACCTGCCATCAATTTTTGCCTCGGGGTTAAAAGCAAAAAAACCAATTCCGCCAAGTAAATAAGGTGAAAATCTCGGGAGGTTCTCATTTTTTTTAAAACGCTTGAAATACCGTGGATGTATTTCAGTGATTAATGCGAATTCAAAAATGGAGCTTCTAAAACTAAGGTTTCTATCGTATCGGCCGGGGGTTGTTGATTTAACATCTTTTAATACATCATCGCTGGCTTTTACACCTGTCCAGCTTGCTTCTGCCCTTAAAGCCAACGCATAATTATAAACAAAGCTTAAATATACGCTGCCAATGGGCTTGGTATTATTTAGATTTAAGTCTTTTATAAAATTATCGCCCAGGCCCTCACGCCCACCCAAATCCGTTAAACAATTCGAGACGCCAAATGAGGTGCCTATCTCATAGGTTAGCCGATTATCGTAATACAGGTCTTCAGAATAATCATATTGAGCAATAACCTGTAGTGATACAAGCATTGTTACCCCAAAAACGCATACTAAAATTTTTATTTTTTTCATGTGGGTAAAATTAAAAAATTTCTTTTTAAAACTGCTGCTGATTTGAGCGTCAATTTTTTCTTTTGCTGTTATAATATTTACAGAACTCTTTTATGCCACAAGCACTACATTTTGGACTACGTGCTGTACAAACATATCTCCCATGTAATATTAGCCAATGATGTGCGATATGTACATAAGCTACGGGAATATTTTTTGTTAGTTGTTTTTCTGCGGCCAAAGGGTTCCTGGCATTTGTTGTTAACCCAAGCCTCGCACTTACCCTGAAAACATGGGTATCAACCGCCATATTAGGTTGGTTATCAACTACCGAGGTGATAACGTTGGCGGTTTTACGTCCAACACCCGGAAGCTGCATCAATTCATCAACGGTCATGGGCACTTCCCCTTTAAATTTATCCAACAACATACCGGCCATACCGATTAAATGCTTTGTTTTATTATTCGGATAGGAGATACTTTTTATTAATTTAAATAACGTTTCGTGTGTTGCCCTGCTCATGGCCACCGCATCAGGATATTTTTTAAAAATATGGGGTGTCGTCGCATTTACCCTTTTATCTGTGCATTGCGCCGATAGTATAACTGAAACCAGTAATTGAAACGTATTATCATAAACCAACTCTGTTTCTGCATCGGGTGCATGTTGTAAAAAATAATCTATAAAAAACAGGTAACGTTCTTTCTTAGTCATACTAGTCATAAAAAAATCTCCCGCTGGCAGCGGGAGAATAAAGTTACATCAAATGTATGTTGAATTAAGCGTGTGGTGTAAGTTCTGCCACTGCTTTTTCAGCATAGTTTAAAATATTGTCTATTGTTTGCTGGCTAGGTGACATTTTTAGTGCTTCAAGCCTTGATTGGGCAGAGGTTATCACTTCAAATTTTTCACGCAAACTCCAGTCTGACTCCAAAGCGGCCTTAATTTCGGCTGTTTGGTTTGGGGAAGTTTCCTTATACAGATACTGTAAAAGGTCTTCCGGGGTAAAATTGTGCATGTTAAGGTTAAGTTGCTTGTGTTAAGAAATTAAATATCCATTATCCAATTATAGTAACGGCAGTAAAACAGTAATATTGCATTTTAAGCTAAATTATTTGTTTTCCGGCGCTTGTTTTAGTACGAAAAGATCTTCATTATCTTTTTTCATCATGTATTTTTCCCTGGCATATTTTTCAATGCTTTGTGCATTATTCTTTAATAAATCCAGTTCAAGATGCGATTCTGTTATTAATTGCCTTAAATGCTGCTCACTTTTTTCAAGTTCATTTAATTTGGATCTACGTTCAAAATCGGATAATATATCCTTTTGATCCAAAAAAAGCATCCAAAATGCAAAAGAAATGCCGGTTAAGAAGTATTTGTTTTTAAGCCAGGATGGAAGCCTCCCCAAACCCTTCCGAACGAAGGGCTTAGCAGGATATAAGTTTTCTGAAAATTTTTCCATTTTTGAACTGTTTTTAAGTCAACTCCTTTGAAAAGAGCCTGTCCCGGCCTGACGGGTATTTAAGAGAGGCCACCAAATTTAATCTTTCCTTTTGGATATACACCCGTTTCGCCCAACATTTCTTCAATACGTATCAATTGGTTGTATTTAGCTGTGCGGTCGGTTCTCGATGCTGACCCGGTTTTAATTTGACCACAGTTTAATGCAACGGCCAGGTCAGCAATGGTAGTATCTTCGGTTTCGCCACTTCTATGGCTCATAATCGTATTAAAACCATTGTGCTGGGCCATACTTACCGCATTGATCGTTTCGGTAATGGTGCCAATCTGGTTCACTTTAACCAATAATCCATTGCCAATACCTTCCTTAATTCCTCTTTCCAAACGGGTAACGTTGGTTACAAACAGATCATCACCTACCAACTGAATTTTATTGCCCACTGTATCGGTCAGTAATTTCCAGCCTTTCCAATCATCTTCGGCCATACCATCTTCAATAGAAATAATCGGGTACTGTTTAACCCAATTTGCCCAATAGTCAACCATTTTTTCGCTGCTTAATTTTTTGCCGTCGCTTTTATGAAAATGGTATACTTTTTTTGCTTTGTCATACATTTCACTCACCGCGGGATCTAAGGCAATGGCGATTTGTGAACCTGCTTTATAGCCTGCAGCCTGTATGGCTGTCATGACTGTTTCAATGGCCTCTTCATTGCTTTGAATATTTGGGGCAAAACCACCTTCATCACCTACGTTGGTGCTGTACCCATTTTTCTTCAAAACTGTTTTCAGTGCATGAAAAATATCCACACCCCAGCGTAAACCTTCGCTGAAAGATGATGCACCTACAGGCATTACCATAAATTCCTGAAAATCTATTTTATTATCTGCATGAGAACCTCCGTTTAATATATTCATCATCGGAATTGGTAAAACCTTTGCATTGGTACCCCCGATATAACGATATAAAGGAAGGTTTGCTTCCAGTGCGGCAGCTTTGGCAACAGCCATACTTACGGCAAGTATGGCATTGGCACCCAGTTTTCCTTTGTTAGCTGTTCCATCCAGGGAAATCATCATGGCATCTATACCGGTTTGATCAGCCACATCCCATCCCAATAAGTTATCAGTAAGAATGGTATTGATGTTTTTTACAGCTTTAAGTACGCCCTTACCGCCATATAATTTTTTATTGCCGTCACGTAACTCTACCGCTTCATGTATACCGGTGCTGGCACCGCTGGGTACAGCTGCACGACCTAAATGTTCGTTCTCTGTTAAAATGTCTACTTCTACTGTAGGGTTGCCACGGCTGTCTAATATCTGGCGGGCATGAATGGAGGCGATGTAACTCATTTTTGTTTACTTGTTTTATCGCCCGCCCGGCTGAATGCCGTTCGAGCGGGGTTATGTAATTTATTTATCGGGTATTTAGTTGGTCAGCGATTTAAAAATATCTTCCAGGCTATTGCGCTCACTCTGCAAAGAAACAATGTTCAAATTGTTTTTCAAACTCAACTCCAGTATTTGTTTTCGTACCGACTCCGGATTGAAGGTTGAAAAATGAAAAACGCAATTTGATGCATGGGTTATACCGGTAACATCATTAATAAGATGAAAAAATTCCAAATTAAGATTTTCTTTGAATTTAACCATCACCAAATGCTCACCTGTTTTTCCCTTTTGTAAGTTTGTTAACGTGTCGTCTGCAACTATTTTTCCTTTGTTGATGATGATCACCCTGTTGCACATGGCCTGAACTTCCTGTAAAATATGCGACGAGAAAAGAACAGTTTTATTGGCTCCCAGCTTTTTGATCACTTCTCTTATTTCAACGATCTGGTTGGGATCCAGTCCGCTGGTGGGTTCATCCAGTATTAAAACTTCGGGGTCGTGAACCAGCGCAGCTGCTAATCCAACCCGTTGTTTATAGCCTTTACTTAACTGGCCGATTTTTTTATTGGCCTCAACGGTTAACCCAACAATTTTGATCACTTCTTCAATCTTTTCTTTTTTGTTTTGTACAACATGTATGTTGGTAATAAAATTAATATACTCCCTTACATACATATCATTATACAGGGGGTTAGCTTCGGGTAAATAACCAATCTTCTTTTTTGTATCATTATTGTTTTCATGTACCGTTATACCGCAAACCGTTGCTGTACCTGCGCTTGCCGGCAAATAGCCGGTAATTATTTTCATGGTGGTTGATTTACCTGCCCCGTTAGGCCCCAGGAAACCAACGATCTCCCCCTGATCAATGCTAAATGAAATGGCATCAACAGCTTTTTGCGAACCGTAATTTTTTGTAAGATTATTAACTGTTATTGACATGAATAATTTATACTGCAAAAATAAAAGAACGCCGGTAGTAATTTCCAACGTTCTTTATTAAAGCTTATTTTTTATCCCCGCTGTTATTATCGGGATTTTGATTTGGGCTTTTTTGTCCTCCCTGCCCGCCACTATTTCTGCCAGGCCTGTTCCGATTGTTATTTGGCCCCTGTTGCTTGTTGGGATTGGTATTTTTTGGGTTTCTCCCCGGGTTCTGCCCACGGTTTGGTTGACCGGCCTGTCCTGCAGGTCGGTTTGCATTTCCTGGTTTATTTCCGCCAGCACCCGCCGGTTTTTGAGAACGATTTTGTTGATTGCCTGTGGGATCCTGCGGGCGATTTTGTCCCTGCGGTTGATTGCCACCACCTTGTTCCTGCCTGTTTCTGCGTGGTTGATTACTACTTCTTTCCTGGTCTCTTCTTTTGCGGCTTGTTTTTTCAAGGCTCTTTAAACTGATCTGGCCAACCACATCGGCATAAACTGGTTCAATTTCTTTTGGCTTGCTGCTTACCACTTCTACAGGCTCCAGGTCCTCCGGACGAATTCCCTGCTTATTTAATTCTTTTATTTTTTTAACCCGCTCAATCGTCAACGGATATTGCTTGTTGCTATCGGGCATGGTGTACCACATCAGGTTGCGAAAAATATCTTTCTTTACCAGGAAAGCACGGCTCCTGGCCATTTCAATCATATCAGCATCATCCGGAAAAAACTGTAAGGCATCCATATAGGTATCCAGCTCATAATTTAAACAGCATTTCAAACGGCCGCATTGCCCGCTTAACTTGGTTTGGTTAATGCTCAGATTTTGATAGCGTGCTGTATTGGTATTCACACTTTTAAAATCAGTAAGCCAGCTGCTACAGCAAAGCTCACGGCCGCAACTGCCTATCCCGCCTACCTTCCCGGCTTCCTGGCGGGCACCTATCTGCCGCATTTCAACTTTTAATTTAAATTCCGTAGCGTATAATTTAATCAGTTCTCTAAAATCAACACGGTCATCGGCAATATAAAAGAAGGTAGCTTTCCGGCCGTCGGCCTGCACTTCAACCTCAGCCATTTTTAAATCCAACTTTGCATGGCGGGCCATGGCACGGCTGCGTATCAGAACATGGGCTTCCCGTGCTTTTGATTCCACCATCTTGGAAATATCCACATCAGTGGCACGACGTAACACTTTTTTTATGTCGGGACTCTTTTCGTCAACCCGGCGTTTTTTCATTTGTAAACGAACCAACTCGCCCGTTATGTTTACCATACCTACGTCAAAACCGCTTATACCTTCTACAGCAATCATATCGCCTTTCTCGTAATGATGTACGGTTGTATTTTTAAAAAAATCTTTGCGGCTGCCATTATTGAAACTCACTTCCATTATACGGCATCCGCTTTCGGGGTCGCTGAATGGTAAATTAGCAAGCCAGTCATGCACATTCATACGGTTACAACCGCCGCTTGCACAGCTGCCATGACTTTGACATCCACCCGGTGCTCCATCTTTTGAGGTTCCGCAACCTCCGCTTCCACATCCCATATCCTGGTTAATTAAAAATGAGTAATAAAATTAAGGTGAGATTTTTGACCGGGCGGCAGAATTACTATTGGGTTTCATTGGTCCCGATAACTATCAGGACACGCTTGTACTTAGTTTCAATACCCGGCAGTTCATCTTCCAAATGGGTATGCTGTACAAGTGAGATTCTTTTTTCTTTTTACTAAAAATAAAAAAGAATAGAACGACGTTCACAATGATGGCCAATATTGTTGAAAAAGCTGGTATCAAATGATCAATAATACATGAATATCAACTTAAATCAGTAATTTCTGTTTCCTGCTGATCTTTACCTCAGTTAACCAAAATTAACGATTTGTTGTTAATAATATGATATAACCTGATGGAGAGGGCATGAAACAGCATTTTTGGGTTGGCATTCCGCTCAATATAGTAGCTGGCTTTGTCTAATTCGTTGATGATGGCTTCCTGTTGACTAAAGCTACACAGCTTATTCAGGCGGATGGCGAAATCGAGTTCGTTCGACTCCAGGCCCCCATGTGACGAATTCGTTGCGTTGTTCGTTGTTTGCTCATCGTTTGATGAGATCACCCGCACCCTGATCGCCTGCTCCAGCAGGTGTATAAAATATTTGAGGAACTGTTTTTGTTTTTCCCGGCCCATTTTGGCGGTATCATCGATCCATTTTACCTGGGCAACCGGCCCGGTGCGGATGATGGCATTTAACCACTCCCGCAACATAACTTCCCAGTCATCATCGGCGTGTTGCAATAATTGCAGAGCTTCGCGGTAATTACCTTCGGCAACGGCGGCAATTTGACGGGCTTTCTCCATCGCTACGCCGGCATGCAGCTCCAAAGAAGCTTCAACTTCCAGGTTGCCGAGTAACGGAATTTTCACCAATTGTGTTCGGGAAAGGATGGTTGGCAATACCAGGTCTTCGTTTTCGGCAACCAAAATAAATAAAGTGTTTGCAGGAGGTTCCTCAATCAGTTTTAATAATTTGTTTCCTTCCTTACCTAAAAATTCGGGCATCCACATGATAAGGATCTTATATTCACTTTCGAAACTTTTTAAATTCAGTTTTCGGATGATGTCGTTACACTCATTTGCCGGGATATTACCTTGCTTGTTTTCGGCGCCGATGAATTGTAGCCAATCGTACACATTACCGTAAGGATTTTGTGTAATAAACGCACGCCACTCTTTAATAAAATCGGTACTCACGGGTTTGTCGCCCGGTTTTTTTGTGATAACCGGGTAAGAAAAATGTATATCGGGATGAATGAGTTCGTTTGCTTTTTTACAGGCAAGACAGATGCCGCAGGAATCGTTTTTCGGCGATTGCAGTTTGTCGATTGTTGGTACCGGTTCTCCAAATAATGAAGGCTCTGCGCTTGCCGCTTGCCGCTTGCCGCTTGCCGCTTGGCATACGATATATTGTGCAAAGGCCAATGCCAGCTGTAGGGCGCCGCTTCCTTCCTTACTTAAAAACAACAGGGCATGGCTCAGCCGGTTGTGCTGTACCATTTGTACAAGCTGCTCTTTGGTTTCTTTTTGCCCGGTGATGGATTGGAACTGCATGGTTGCAAAGATAGTTGATGTGGGTTGAGTTGGAAGTTCAAAACCGGGGCTTATTCGAAAAAGTTAACGAAAAAAACGTTGGATTCATGCAACTGCCAAATTTGTTTTTATGTTGGCTTTTTACAATTTTGGTTCCATGCTGTAATTCAAAAATCGGTATTCCACCATGTTAGTAAGTGTGGTAAAAAAGTGAAATAAAAAAAACACAACAAAATAATTGTGTTCTTTTTTTAAAGATATTTTTTGTCAATTATAATTTCCCGGTAATTTCGTCACTCATCGGCGTAACCTTGCTGGGAAAATAATTTAATAATTTTCCGTTTTCGTCCAATAAAAATTTTCCGAAGTTCCAGCCAATTTCAGCATCCATCATGCCGTTTTCAGTTTTGCTGCAAAGCCATTTGTATATAGGGGCGATGTCATCGCCCTTAACAGAAACTTTAGCCGCCATGGGGAAACTAACGCCATAATTCTTTTTACAGAACTCCTGAATTTCAGCCGCAGAACCAGGCTCCTGACCTCCAAAATTATTTGCAGGAAAACCTACAATTACCAATTTGTCTTTGTATGTATCGTATAATTTCTGTAATCCTTCATACTGGGTTGTATAACCACATTTACTGGCTGTATTTACAATTAATATTTTCTTGCCTTTAAAAGTTGAAAAATCAATCGTACCTCCATCCAGGCCTTCAACTTTAAAATCGTAAATAGATGTTACAGAAATGAGCGTTGTGGTTTCTGCTCCGGCAACCGCATTGCTGTTATTTGCCTGCATATTGCAGGAAAGAAGTACTGTGCTGATAGCTAATAATTTAATCATGATAAATTTTGTTTAATATGCTTATAACAATCTTTTGGTCAAAATGTTTACAAGTGTTTACCCCCAATTTCCATTTCTTAATTCCCAACTCCCAACTCCCAATTCCCAACTCCCGTAACCCTACCTACTGCTTCTCATAACAACCCAAATCCGGTATACCCACATTACGGTTCTTATCATCCAGGTCTTTTGTAAAACCGGTTAATAGTCCGGTATTAAGTCCGGGCGCAGCTGCATTTTTTGTTATCCTGAAATTAAATATTTTTTTAGCCACATCAATGCTGTCGAATGAAGGATCTGCATTATTAATATTACCGGTTAGGATACTGTTGGAAGGAACAGTTTGCACCCGGTAGATATTTTTTTCGAATAAAACGCTAAAAGGATCTGTACCCTGTTTAAGCACGACTGCTTCATTGGTTACGATGCCTTCATCACCCCAAAAAATATTATTACGAAAAACAGCGTTTAAGGCGGCAGTTAACGTGGTGCCCGATTGGTTTAAAAAATTGTTCACGACCAGCACCGGATTTTTATGGTTTATATAATACGTTGAAAGGCCGGCTACGGTACAATGGGTAAAATTATACACACCACCATAGCTTAAAACAATATTGCTTCCGCAATTGCTGATTAAACTGTTATTGGCCTGCAGGCTGCTGTTTACACAATAGATACCAACATCATATGCGTTATCAACAATGCATTGCTGCAACATGATTTTTGGATTTGCATTGACGGATGGTTTTTCGGTAACAATGGCCTGGTATGCATTTTTAACATGGGCATAGGTAAACACATTGTTTTTACTGTTGCCACGGAAATAAATGCCGGGCCAGCTTGCCGGCAGATCTTTGTAGTCGTCATCTAACCGGTCGCCGGTGAAAACTACCGGGCTCGCCCGCGTGCCATCAACAACCAAAGTGCCATCAACAATAAAAGGTGCATCGGCATGGGAATAAATTTTGCATCCCGGCCGTATGGTTAAGGTAGCCGTTGTATCAATTCGTATACTCCCAAGGATAACATAAGGCAGGTTATTTGTCCAAACTACATTGCCGGTTATTAACCTGCTGCGCAGGAAATTTGCGTTTTGCCCGTAAGATTGTAACTGAACGTAGCGGCTATTACCGTTATAATTTATCAAAATACTGTCACTTACAATAAAGGCCAGGTTGCTTGCATTTGGGTTAATGGTAACCGACACAAAAACATAAATGCTGTCTTTGGCATTAATATCGAGGTTGTTGATCTCATTGGCAGCTGCACCATCAATATTCAATGTATAGGCAGATGTGGAGCCGCCCATTAATTTTACTTTGCTGAGACGAAGCTTTTGGTTGTTTTCGTTGATGATCTTAAATGATTTGGTGATTGATCCGGTAGCTGTGAAAACAGTATCATATTTTATGGTATCGGCAGTAATAGTAAGCCGGGCAAATTCGCTGGTAATAAAATCGTCTTTTTTGCAGGATGTTACCAGCAGGCAATTGGCAATAAGCAATAAGCAATAAGCAATCAACAAAGTCTTCGGGATTGGCAAATGACCAAAATGTATTCCGGATCTCTTCATTTTTCAAATTTAATCTTATTTGTCAACAGTTGGATTTTGGACCTGCTATTTGCCAGTATAGGCTAAAGTTGCCACACTCAATTGCGCATTTTCTGCATCAAGAATTACATGTCCGCATGCTTCCAGGGTTGCGCCGGTGGTGATCACATCATCAACTAATAATACATGTTTACTTTTTAAATCATTTGCCCGGGCCAGTTTAAAACTGCTTTTCACATTTTCCCAGCGTTCGGTACGGTGTTTACGGGTCTGTGTTTCTGTAGCATGTTGGCGGATGACGGCACCGTTTAATACCGGGATATTCAATATAGAAGACATTCCATTGCAAATCACCGCTGCCTGGTTGTAGCCCCGTTTGCGTTCTTTGTCAGGATATAAGGGTAAGGGTATCAACGCATCAACTGTATTAAAACGTTTACTGCTGATTAATGTCTTACCCATAATTTCTCCCAAATAGTATCCAATTTTGGTATCGCCTTTGTATTTGAGCTGATGAATCAGGTGTTGAATCAAAAATTCTTTGGAAAAATAAAACTGGCTGTATGCAGATGTTAAGGAAATTCTTCCCCAAAAATCTTTTTCAATAGGGTTGTTTGCGAATTTTGCAAAATTGGTATGGGGTAAATTATGTATGCACTGCAGGCAAAGCAAATTGTCTTTATCCAGAAGATCTGATCCGCATCCGGTACACACGTGCGGGTAAAAAAGATGCAGGGAACTGTTGAATATATTTTTTAATTGAGCAATCATACCAGGTATAGATAAATAATACAATAAAGTTATATAATTTTAACTATAAAAATTGCAAATGAAAAAAAGTAAAATTGCCTGGATTACAATTTACTGCCTGATGACGTTATGGTGGTTTTATCAGGTTAACGTTCTGCCTGATGGGTACCAACGATCCTTTATCATGTTTTTAGCTTTTGTAAGCATATGTTTAACATTGATAAAGGTTTATGATATTAAACCGTTGCTAAGAAACAAAAAGAAAAATGAATAAAATTTTTAAGCTCTTCTTTGAAAGCCCTGAGGGAGCGTTTTTAAAACAAATACTGATACAATTCCTCCACTTTCCCCAATGGCACCACTTCAATATTGAATTTTTGTTTGCTTAATGATTTAGAACTGTATTTACTTACGATGATCTTTTCAAATCCTAATTTCTCGGCTTCTGCAATACGCTGTTCAATCCGGTTAACGGCTCTGATCTCACCACTTAAACCAACCTCTCCAGCAAAACAATAATGCTGGTTAATGGGTACATCGTCAAAGCTGCTTAGCAAAGCACTCACGATGGCGAGGTCTAATGACGGGTCTTCTATTTTTATGCCACCGGCAATATTGATGAATACATCTTTAACACCAAAATGAAAGCCACCTCTTTTTTCCAGCACTGCCAATAATAATTGTAAGCGTCGCAGGTCGAAACCGCTTACCGTTCGTTGCGGTGTACCATAAACGCTTGTTGTAACCAATGCCTGCCCTTCAATTAACAGCGGGCGCATACCTTCCATGGTTGCTGCAATGGCAATGCCGCTTAGTTGTTCTTCTTTTTGTGTAATTAGTAATTCAGATGGATTGTTCACTGCCCGCATACCTGTTCCCAACATTTCATAAATGCCTAACTCTGCCGTAGAACCGAAACGATTTTTGAGTGTTCGTAAGATGCGGTAGGCATAATGCCGGTCACCCTCAAATTGCAAAACCGTGTCCACCATGTGTTCCAGGATCTTTGGCCCTGCAATGGCGCCGTCTTTGGTGATATGGCCAATTAAAAAAACCGGGGTATTGGTTTCCTTGGCAAAGCGCTGTAGTTCTGCTGCCGATTCCCTGATCTGGCTAATGCTGCCGGCACCGGTTTCAACAAAAGGCGACTGCAGTGTTTGAATAGAATCTACAATAACCAGTTGCGGTTTCAATTTTTTTATTTCCTTAAAAATTGTTTGGGTATTTGTTTCGGTGAGGATATAAAAATTTTCACTGCCAATTCCGATCCTGTCGGCACGCATTTTAATTTGCTGTTCACTTTCTTCGCCACTTATATATAGAGTTACAATATCTTTAAGTTGCAAACCAATTTGTAAAAACAGGGTTGACTTTCCAATGCCCGGTTCGCCGGCTACCAAAACAATACTACCTAAAACAATCCCTCCGCCAAGTACACGATTTAATTCTACATCGTTTGTAAGAATCCTTTTTTCTTCGGCACTGCTTACATCGTTAATGGAAATGGTTTTTTGTTTTCCCAAACCGGAGTAATCCCGCCATTCATCTTTTTCTTTTTTATCGGTTCCTTTAACAATCACTTCTTCCACAAATGTATTCCAGTTATTACAGCCCGGACATTTGCCCAACCACTTGGCACTTTCGTGCCCGCAATGCTGACAAAAAAATGCGGATTTAGTTTTACTCATCTTGCAGGTAATATTTGTTAATTGCGAATGTAGAGTAGAAATTTTTCATTGACGAAAAACAAATTGAAAAAGAGATGATTGTAAAAATTTCTAAAAGTCTTTTGTTTAATTGAGGTTTTTTAATTGGGTTCTCCCAGCTTTGGACTCCAGCTTATTATGGGTTGAGGAGTGGCTCCAAAGTAAAAGGGTCAGCAAAAATGCTGACCCTTTGTACTTACTAACCCATTAAATTCTATTGCTAAATTACAAATTCAGCCCACATAAAAAAATAAATTTTCGAGTATGTTAATAAGTTATCACCCCGTTTTTTCAGTTCCGGTATGTTGGTCGATACCTAGTTAAATATATGATAATCAAATTTTTAAGACAATTTTAGGAGCTTATTTTATAGCCTAAATGATGCCATAAATGAAAAATAAACTTCAAAAAATATTTGGTTTATAAAATAAACTACTTTATGTTTGTGAAAAATTAAGCTGAATGAAATCTTTTATGATATTATCAATTTTACTGTTTGGTTTATCTGCCAAGGCTCAGGTAAAACTGGTGGGAAAAGTAACCGATACAAAAGGGAAACCGGTTAGCGGGGCAAGTATATCTCTAAGGGATACTTACGATGGAGCTACGACAGACTCCCTCGGTAATTTTTCATTTTCAACCGATGAAACGGGGAGGAAGATATTGGAAATATCTGTTATAGGTTATCGCCCGGTTGAGCAGGAAATTAATATTGCTTCGCAACCTATTACATTAAATATATCTATGAAAGAGTTGATAACCGAATTAAAAGCAGTTGTAATATCTGCCGGTTCATTTGTGGCCAGCGATAAAAATAAAGGAGCGGTTTTATCGGCACTGGATATTGTAACCACACCCAGTGCCAATGCGGATGTTACCAGTGCCTTTAAATCTTTACCGGGTACCCAGCAGGTGGGAGAAAGCGAGGGATTATTTGTAAGGGGCGGGTCGGCAACAGAGAGTAAGATCTATATGGATGGCAACCTGGTCAATAACTTTTTTTACAGCAGTACCCCGGGGATCGCAACAAGGGGCCGGTTTAATCCATTTTTATTTAAAGGCACAATTTTCAGTACGGGTGGTTACTCGGCCCTATATGGCCAGGCACTTTCCTCGGCATTGATATTGGAGAGTGTAGATCTGCCTGAAAAAACACAGGCTGACCTGGGTATTTCCGTTATTGGTGTTGGAGGAGGTATTCAGCATCTGTCAAAAGACAAAAAATCTTCCTGGGGTGTATCCTATAATTATACAAACCTGTGGTTGGGATTTGCAGTAAATAAACCCAAACAGGATTTTTTCCAGCTACCCGTTTATCACCAGGGCGATGCCAATTTCAGGATCAAAACAAAACGTGGCGGCATGATCAAATACTATGGTTATATAAGTGCCAATAAAACCGGCTTTAGCGATACAGACATAGATTCGGTGGTTTTAAAAAATGCATTTGCCATTGAGAACTTCAATACATATCAAAATATTAACTGGCGTGAAAATTTAGGAAAGCAATGGAAACTTACAACCGGCCTGAGTTACAGCACCAATAAAGATGATATTAATAACGAATTGCAGGATGCCAGTGATCAAAAACAGGTCATCACTAACCCGTTGTTTTATGCATTTAAAAATTTTAAACTGTTAAATAAAGCGCAATACGCACAGGCCAGGTTTGTTTTGGAAAAAAACCTGGGCGGTTTAAATGCGATTCGTTTTGGGTCAGATTATTTTTACAGCAAAGAAAAATCAATCTTTACGTTGTATGATAATTCAACCTTTACCGAAACGATTACTGATAATCTCCATTCGGTTTTTGCAGAGGCCGATGTTTTTATTACGAATGATCTGGCGGCAAAGATCGGCGGCAGGGTGGAGCATTCGCAAATTGTTGATAAATGGAATATTGCCCCAAGGTTGTCTGTTGCCTATCAGTTTAAAGATAATAGCCAGGCATCCGTTGCCTATGGATTATTTTATCAGAATCCGGAAAGAAGAATTCTTCCTGCGGCTACCGGTTTGGATTATTCACAGGCTGCACACTATATCGTGCAATATCAAAAAATAAGCAGTGAGCGAACGTTCAGGTTTGAGGCATTCTATAAAAAGTATACGGATCTGTATAAAACGTCAACATCACCAACCGGCAGAGACCTGGCCGCAAACAACAATGGATTTGGTCATGCACAGGGATTGGAGCTTTTCTACCGGGATAAAAAAACTCTGAAGAATGTAGATTACTGGATCTCGTATTCTTACCTGGATACCAAAAGAGATTATTTGAATTATCCGCAGTCGATCATGCCTTCATTTGCAGCAAACCATACAGCAGCTTTTGTAATCAAAAAATTTGTTTTGCCATGGAAAACAGGATTTAACATGAGCTACAATTTTGCTACCGGCAGGCCTTATTATCATTTTACTTATAATAATACATTCGGAAAATATGTAATTGGAGACGCCGGCAAAACCATCAATTACAACAGCATGAGCTTTAGTATAAATTATTTGCCAAATATTGGAAAAACGAATTCTAAAACGTTTGTGGTTTGGGTGATGGGTATTAATAATGTACTGGGGCAAAACCAGGTATACAATTATAATTATAACAACAGTGGCAGCCGCAAAGTAGCAGTAACGCCTCCGTCAAAACGTTTTGTTTTTATCGGTTGCTTTTTAAGTTTTGGAATTGACAGAACACAGGATGCAATCAATAATAATTTGTAAAGCAGCCCCCTCTATCCCCTAAGGGGAAGTAGCGCGAAGGGGCTCCTTAATATTTTAAGTTCTTTTTATAAATAAAATCAATCACCGCTAAAATCTCAAACTTGCTCTTCTCCATAACTTCCCCCTTGGGGGATTGAGGGGGCCGGGGCCGTGTTGGGGTGAGGCTAAACTTTTGTATTATGTCAGATTATAAACCAGCTCCCGAAGGAAAGGATCCTGTATTATGGGAGATTGCAGAAAAAAGAGCAAGTTTTAAAACACATGCTTTAACCTACGTCGTCGTAAATTGTTTTTTCTGGGCCGTTTGGTTCTTTTCATCCGGCCGGCGTGATATGGACTATGGCGATTACGGCAGGGGCCATTTTCCATGGCCCATCTGGCCCATGATCGGTTGGGGTATTGGCCTGGCCTTTCATTTTGCGGGGGCCTATGTTTTCCCGAAATCCAATTCGGTAGAAAGAGAATATGAAAAATTAAAAAAAACAGAAAAATAAATAAATATTATCAATCATCGCTAAAATCTTCCGGTTCTACCGATTCATCGACAGGTTGGATGGTGAGGCTAAAATTAAAAAAATGAAAAAAATATTTCTATTTGCTACGGTTTCATTTATTGTATCCGTATCGTTTGCACAAAGTGATAAATACATGGGATCTATGAAAAGTAGTATTGCCGCCATGGATAGCAGTTTTAAAACGCCGGCCAACCTGTTGAGTATGGCCAATAAATTTGAAAGGATTGCCATTGCAGAAAAAACCCAGTGGCTGCCTTATTATTATGCAGCGTTTTGCCAGGTTAATTTCGCATTTATGGAACAGGATAAAACAAAGGTGGACGGCATTGCAGAAAAGGCAACAGAGCTGATAAACAAAGCCGAGGCCCTGGAGCCGGAAAATTCAGAGATCAGTTGCATTAAAAGTATGATTGCCAGCGCCCACATGATGGTGAATCCCATGCAACGATTTATGGAGTATGGCCCCGAAAGCCAGTCGCACCTGGATGCCGCCATAAAACAGGACCCAACAAACCCCAGGCCGGAATATTTACAGGGGCAGGGTTTATTGTACACCCCGGAGCAATTTGGTGGCGGTTGCGTTACCGCAAAGCCTTTGCTGCAGTCTTCTCTAAATAAGTTCAACGATTTTAAAAAAGCCAGCGAAATTTATCCAAACTGGGGAAAAGACAGGGTTGAGATGCTAATCAAAGAATGTAAATGATACCGATTATACCAGTAGGTAGTCCAAGGCCATTTGCTATCGGTATAATACTATCTAAAATTACCATGTATTGCTTTGGACTACTTATTAAATCAAGATAGTATAACGGGCTTTATTTAGGGTCATCGGTATCGATCAAGCTAAAAAAAACACAAAGCTATCTTATATGCAATCAGAAAATTTTTCTCCAAAAGAAAGTCTGCTGTTAATTGACAACATGATCAACCAGGCAAAAAACCGTTTCAGCGAAAATGGCTTTTTGTACCTGATGTGGGGATGGCTGATTTTTTTCTGTTCAATAGGTCATTTTATTTTAATTAAAATGAATTGGGTTAAGCATCCTGAGATCATTTGGGCCAGCTGCTGGCTTGCCGTGATCTTTCAGATATTTTACCTGCTTAGAAGAAAGAAAAAAGAAACGGTAAAAACCTACAGCGAAAATATAATCGGCTTTGTTTGGATGAGTTTTGGTTTTACGATGGGCATCATTTCAGTTATTGTGGCAAAAACTGAAAATTGGGAAATTGTGAACTCTTTAATTCTCATGCTGTATGGTACGCCCACTTTTTTGTCCGGTGTGGTCATGCAGTTTAAACCGTTGAAGATTGGGGGTATTATTTGCTGGTTGCTGGCCATCCTGTCTGTGTTTGTTTCATCAATTTATGTTTTATTGTTACTGGCGACCGCTGTGATAGCCGCATGGATCATTCCAGGTTACCTGTTAAGGGCAAAGTATAATCTTTTAAATAAAAAATAGAAATGCAGGCATCAGTTGTACCGGTTAGAACCAAATAGATACTTAGGCAAAACACAGTGTATGTTTTTTCCCGATCTGTATCGTGACTATCGCGATGTCTTATGTAATTAAAAGTGCTTCTGTTTTGTAAAATTTTAAACGGAGATACCAACGGCAATCATTTAAAAATATTAACGACCATGCCAAACGAAAAGCAACTCACCCATGAAAACAGCCTGGCCCTCATTCATCAAATGATTGGGCAGGCAAAAGCGAATATTACCGATAACGGTGTAAACTGGCTGTTATGGGGAAGCATGCTCTTTTTGTCGTCGCTTTCAACATATATTTTCATGGATACAGGTACAAAGAATATTTTTTTGGGTTGGAATATTTTTGGTGTGTTTACTATTTTGATGTTGGGATATAATATTTTTAAACCCCAAAAAAAAATAGTACGAACCTATGTAGATGACCTGTTGAAGTGGGCAGATATAGGATTTACGGTCAGTATTTTCACCATCATTTTTTCTATAAATATAGCGGTGAGTCCAAATGTTGGATTTGCTTTTTTCCTGATGGTTTTTGCCTCATTCATGCTGATCAAGGGGGGCGCCATCAAATCAGGTGCGTTGAAGTTTGGTGCGTTGGTAAACTGGGTTGGCGCCATGGCCATGTTTTTCTGTACCGAATTTAAATATGATATGCTGATCATGGCCGGCGCCATTTTAGCCGGTTATATCATTCCCGGATTTGTTTTGTGGTTTCAGTATAAAAAAACAAACAACAGCCAAAGAAAATAAATGGCTTAACTATGGAATTTAAGGAACTCGATCCCATATTACATTCTCAACTGAGGCTTGCCGTGGTAAGCCTGCTTATTAGTGTGCGTGAGGCTGAGTTCACTTTTTTAAAGGAAAAGACAAATTCAACCGCAGGCAACCTTAGTGTACAGATCAATAAACTCAAAGACGCCGGTTACCTGGATGTAACCAAACAATTCAACAATAATTATCCGCAAACCATCTGTAAGATCACCAAAAAAGGTTTAGATGCATTTGAAGCTTATGTTTACGCGTTGCAATCGTATATGAATCCTGGCGCCAATTAATGTTATGTCAAAATATTCTTTTGAACTTTTTAATGGCTCATCCGTTTTATCTTTATCAATAAAGTGAACGATGTCAGCAATTATAGAAGTCAATAATCTTTCCAAGCAGTTTAAAGAGGTCAAAGCAGTTGATGGTCTGTCCTTTACGGTTGAAGCGGGTGATGTATATGGTTTTTTGGGGCAGAACGGCGCCGGAAAATCTACCACCATACGGATGTTACTTACGCTTATCAAGCCGACTACCGGGGATATTCATATTTTTGGAAAGAATCTTTCAACCCATCGCCATGAAATATTAAAAGAGGTTGGAGCAGTGATTGAAAAACCCGATTTATATAAGTTTTTAACGGCTTATGATAATCTGGCTATTTTTGCAAAATTGAGTGGGATGAAACCAACCCGGGCACTTTTACTGGATCAATTAAAGCTGGTTGGGCTGGAGGAAAGAGCGTTCAGTAAAGTAAAAACTTTTAGCCAGGGCATGAAACAGCGTTTAGGTATTGCAGTGGCATTGGTGCACAATCCCAGGCTGATCCTGTTAGATGAACCCACCAACGGACTTGATCCACAGGGTATTGCCGATATGCGAAAACTGATTTTACAACTAAGCCGGGAGATGGGGAAAACGGTTTTGGTTTCCTCGCACCTGCTCAACGAAATAGAATTAATTGCCAACCGGATGATCATCATTCATAAGGGAAAAAAAATGGTAGAGGGAAAAGTGGCCGAATTACTGGATCCTTCAAAATCACTGGTACAATTGGAGACCGGAAATGATACCCTTACCAGGGAACAACTAAAACAAACGGAGTGGGGTGCCATGCTGCAACAAAATGAGCAGCACCTGCGTATAAGCATGAATAAGAGGGATGTGCCGCGGTTGGTTGCCTACCTGGTATCCTTACAGGTGCAGGTGCTTTCGATAAACCCAATGCATTCATTGGAAAACTATTTTCTTTCACTTACAACCCAGCCAGACCATGTGGAATCTATTACAAATTGAGCTTTTTAAAATAATGAGAAAACCAAGAACCTACCTGGCTTTTGGAATCATTGCAGCTTTTATTTTTTTAATTCAGCTGGGGTTATTGGTAAATGGCAAAGACTGGATGATGTTTGTAATGGGCTCACTCGGCGAAACCATGAACATTGATTATAATAAACTGTTGAACGGATATGCCGTTTGCTTTTTTGTACTGAATTTGCTGCTGGTACATGTGCCCATTTTGGTGGCACTGGTGGCCGGCGACGTGGTGTCGGGAGAAGCCAGTATGGGTACTTTGAGATTACTGGCTGCTAAACCCGTAAGCCGCACACAGATAATACTGGCCAAATTTCTGGCAACTGCGGTGTATGTTTTTGCCTTGCTGGCCTGGATTGCTGTAATTTCCCTGGTGGTAAGCCTTGCGGTTTTTGGCGAGAACGACGTGGTGGTAGCAAAAGCCAGCGGGTTGCAATTGATAGAAGCGTCTGATGTGTTGTGGCGCTATTTTTTTGCCTTTGGTTTTGCTTTTATTGCCATGATGGTTGTGGCGGCCATCTCGCTTTTGTTATCTACCCTGTCCGAAAATTCGATTGGCCCCATTGTGGCCACGGTAGGCATAATCATCGTTTGTACACTGATCAGTGAAATGGAAATTCCAATGTATCAAAAATACATTAAGCCCTACCTGTTCACCACGTATATGCTGGGCTGGAAAGGATTTTTTTATATAGGATCCACTGCTGATGGGGAAACCATAAAGGGGTCAATACAATATTTGCCTGCCATTTTAAAAAGTGTGGGTGCCTTGATGCTGTATATTGTAGTATTGGTTGCGGCCTCTGTTTTTGTTTTTCGTAAAAAAGATATTTTATCATAAACCAGTTACATGAAAAAAAATATATTTCTTCTTTTTCTTATCGCGGTTTCGTTTTTTGCCAGGGCCCAGGATGCGGCCGTATTGGTTCAAAAAGTAAAAGACAAAATTGGCCTGGTGAACAATTATGAGGCGAATGGGAAAATGAAAACCAATATTGTTTTCCTGAAAGTTCCCGTGGCTGTTGTAAAATTGTATTTTAAAAAACCCGATAAGCTCCTTATTAAAAATGAAAAAGGTATTTCATTTGTTCCCAAAACTGCCGTGAATATAAACCTGAACAACGTGCTCAATAATGGTAAATACAGTGTGTTGGATGCCGGTACCGATAAAATAGGCAGCACGGTTGTTACCGTGGTAAAGTTGCTCCCGGAAGATGATAATGCAGATGTGGTATTGTCTACTTTATACATCGATCCGTTAAAATTGGTTGTGCTAAAATCTAAAACCACCACCAGAGACAATGGAACTTATGAGTTGAACATGAGCTATGGAAAATATTCGGCTTACGGGTTGCCCGACAAAGTCATTTTTTCATTTAATACCAAGGATTATAAAATGCCCAAGGGAGTCACTTTCGATTTTGAGGATGGCAGTTCCAAAAAACCTACGGAAGAAAAACGTAAGAATCAAAAAGGAAAAGTAGAAATATCGATCAATTCTTATACCATTAACAAGGGCATTAGTGATGCCGTTTTTAAATAGCAACCTACAATCAATCTAACGGCTATTCAGGCAGTTCGTTGATCCTTTCATCAACCATATTGGCGTTTACCACCGCACTCTTTTTATCCAGTGGATTTTTATGCTGTTCATCATATTCATGCCTGCCAACAATAATATCTACACATCTGAACATAGCTTCTCTGAAAGATGATTCATCAGCCTTTCCCGTTCCGGCTATATCAAAAGCAACGCCATGGTCTGGAGATGTGCGTACACCGGGAAGACCGGCTGTAAAATTTACACCTTCACCAATCGCCAGTGATTTAAAGGGAATTAATCCCTGGTCGTGGTACATGGCTAAAACGCCATCAAATTTTCCGTAATGGCCACGGGCAAAAAATGCATCGGCCGGGTAGGGGCCAAAACAAAAAATATCTCTTTGCTTGGCGTCCTTAATGGCAGGTTTAATAATTTCTTCTTCTTCTTTGCCTATGAGGCCGTCGTCACCAGCATGCGGATTTAAACCCAACACGGCAATTCTGGGTTTGGTAATATTAAAATCCCTTTTTAAAGAATTATTGATGATCTGCAGTTTGCTAACGATCTTATCCCTGCTGATATGTTTGGCAATATCCTGTACCGGCACATGTTCGGTTACCAGGCCTACCCGCAAATTTTCAGCGATCATAAACATCACCGCATCGGCAGCATTGTATAAATTTTTGAAGTAAGGCGTGTGGCCGGTAAAATTAAACTGTTCCGATTGGGTATTGCTTTTATGTATAGGAGCGGTAACCAGGCCATCAATAAAATTGTCCCTTAATGCCTGCCCGGCAGCGGTTAAGCTTTTTACGGCGTATTTTCCACCAATATCGTTTAAAATGCCCGGGTTTATATTTACTTCTTCATCCCAGCAACTATACAGGTTTACCTGTTTATGGTTTATCCGGTTCAACTCTCTTGTTGCGGAAAAATTAATATTCAAATCACTAAAGCCTTTTCTGTAAAAATTGAACACTTTATTATTTGCAAAAACAACGGGTGTACAAATATCCAGTATACGGTTATCGGCAAGTGTTTTAATAATGATTTCTATTCCTATGCCATTTACATCTCCGCAACTAATGCCAATAACCGGTTTGTTTTCGTTCGAAAATCTCATATTGCTTTAATTGAAGCATAAAAATACAATTCTTAACGGTAAATGATGCATTAACAAAAAAAGCATCCCGATTGCAATCGGAATGCTTTTTTAATAAATTTGTTTTTGTATTACTGTTTTATAAGCTTAAGCGATTTGGGCCTGGCATTGCTTGAATATGCCGTTACATTATATATACCAGCAGGCAGGCTGTTTGTTTGTAAAGAAATTTGATTTAAACCGGTTTGTAATGATGCAGTTTGTTTTTGAATTATTCTGCCGGTAAAATCGCTTAAAATAATGGTTATGTTTTCTTTTTCAATGGCGTCTATATTTAAAACTGCAGTTTCATTTCTCACCACATTTGGACTTATAGACATCAAATCATAACGGCCGCTTTTTTGTATCAGTAATACGGTATTGCTGTAAGTAACTTTTTCGTCAACATCTGTAAACTTAAGCCGGTAGTAATTTTTCCCATCAGCCGGTGCTGCATCGGTGAAGTCAAATGGGTTTTCACACCTGTCTTTGCTGGCTGTAAATGAATGTATAGGGTTATAGTTTACGCCATTGGTACTGCGTTGCAGTTCAAATTTAACTTCGGCAGATGTACATACTACCTTCCAGCTTAAAAAATGCTTTTTATCTGTTTCTGTTCCTTTAAAATAAGTAAGTTTTATACTTAAAGGGTTTATTTTGCTGCTGCTTAAATAAAAGCCCGAAAAACCATTTACCGGCACGGTTATTTCCCACCAGCTTTGCGTAGCATTCCAGTTTACTATAAAACCTGCTGATGCCGTTGTAAAGTCAACATTAAGCCCGGTATAATTCGTAGGGTTTGTACCTGTGCCATGAAATTGCCTTAATACAAGATTGGCTATACCTGTTGCATCCGCAGGCCCGGTTGGTAAAGGCTTGTGCCCGCTATCACTAGCCCTGGTATTAAAGTCATCAAAATCGCTTTGCAAAAAATAGAGTTTAATATTTGCAGTAGCGGTTGCCGGATTCACTATCGGCTCTATATCATATTTTCTGGAAGCATATAAATCTGATGTTCCTCTTTTTGTGGAGTTAACATCAACTTTGGTACAGGTATTTATAGAGTTGGTAACCGGGCTTCCACCTGCAGGAGTAACATTTGCTATTAAATTGCAATTGCCATCTCTGTAATTTGTACCCGGTGCATTTACACTTATGTTTTGACAAACAGAAGCACCGCCCGGTGTACCGGCCAAGGTAAAAGATGCAGGGTCAACGGTTACCGTAACAGTTGTACTGCCTGTTGCACTATTTGAAAGATTTACGGCATTAATGGTATATATTGTTGTAGCTGTTGGTGTAGCAGTTACAACCGAACCGGTTGGGCTGCTTAAACTACCGCTTGGCGACCAGGTAAAGTTTATTACATCCGGTACAAACTGGTAACCATTTGTAAAGCCGGTTCCCGACCAATTGGTGGTATTGTTTCGGCCGGTAACTACAGCAGCAACAGTACCGGCAGCATTTTCAACACCCTGTGCCTTTGCCAAAGTTATATTGCTGCAAACGGTTGTGTGTATTTCAATAATATTACTGGTTTCTTTTAAATGAATTTGAAATGTTGTATTTCCTCCTCCGCTTGAAAAAGGAACAGCCTGGTAGCTGATAACAAATGTTCTGTTTGGGGCAGCGCCATCGGTAAAATATTCTAAAGTACCTGCGGCTGCTAATGTAAGGTTAGCCGTTACACCATGTATTGTATTATTTGGCGCTGTTACACTGGGTAAAACAAAGCCTAAGCCGGTTGTTGTAGAGTTGGTATTGCCCAAACCTACCCAGCCATTGGAGCTGATATTAACTGTAGAATAAGGATTGCCATAATACTGGAAAGTAAAAGGGATGGAAATATTATCCCATCTGCAATCGTTCAAATTACCAACCGTAAAAGAAGTAACTGCTACACCGGCCTCTGCCAGAATATTGATTCCATAATCCGCAATTAAATTATTGGGAATTGCTGCTACCGCATAGCTAACCGGTGTTGCCGATGCTGTAATAAGCGTAGAATTACCCGAGCATACCGTTGAATTATTTGCAAATCCGGTAACTGTTAATTGTGCTGAACAAAAATTAAAAAGGTATATTGATGCCAAAAAAAAGTATATTTTTTTCATTAATATTGAATTTAAACCTGCCAGGCTTTTATGAACAATTTAACGTAGATGCTGCTGGATTATTGTTCATATTGCGGCATAAGTATTTTTACCAATCTGCAATAAATATATACCTGGTAATTCTACAAGTTAATAGACACATACCGGTAACAATAAAAAATATTTTATTTTTTATAATTTTTTACCAGGATAGAACGTTTATACATATTACAACATGTTATGTTCATATTTTAAGAAAAACCCAATTCCAAACCCAAGTTCAATGTAACCATGCAAAAACTCTATTCATTTATTTTCTTATTATTGCTGTCATCGCTTGCTTATAGTCAAAGTGATTTTAAGAAAGCAGGTATTTTAACTTCTGGAAACGCCTCAACAACAAATACAGAAAACCCCGCTGATTTTACAGGGCAAAGTGGTACCGGCGCCAATATCGATGTTATTTATCACAAAATATTTTGGCGCATAAATCCCGATTCAGGAAGTGTAGCAACTCCTACAAAATATATCAGGGGGTCGGTGCAAACCAATTTTAAAACCATTGTAAGTAATGTAACAACTATATCTTTCGATTTGCGGAGTACATTAACCATAGACTCGGTTAAATTCAGAGGAGCTAGATTACCCGGAGGAAGTATTGTCCGGTCTGGTAATATTACCACTTTAACTTTAGGTGCAACCCTTGCTAATAATTTTATTGATTCTTTTACTGTTTTTTACAGGGGAGCTCCCCCGGCAGTAAGTGGTGCGGCAGAGGGTTATCAAACTGCTAAAACACCAACAGCCAATCAAAACTATATTTATACCTTATCAGAATCTTATGAAGACAGAGACTGGTGGCCCTGCAAAGCCGATATGCAGGATAAGATTGACTCCATGGATATAACAGTAAGTGTACCCTGGTCTGGTGCAGATACTTTTTGGGTAGCTACTAACGGAAAGTTGGTTGACTCAACTATTACAGCCGGCAGCAGGATTTTTACTTTTAAAAACCGCTATCCAATGGCCTCTTATTTGGTTTGTGTTGCAGTTGCAAGATATAACAGATATTACAGGTCAATTACGTTACCAAGTGGTTATGTATTACCGGGTGTATTCAATATATTCAGGGGAAAAGCATCTTATACAACCATTACGAATGCTATGGCTTTACAGGATTCTGTTGTTTATAAGTTTAGCCAGAAATTTGGAGACTATCCCTTTAAAAAAGATAAATATGGATATTATGAGGGGCTTGGTGGAGCCGGCGGAATGGAACATCAGTCATTTTATGCCATGGCTTCAACTTCTTTAACCAGTCAGTCTACTTTATCGCATGAGTTGATGCACCAGTGGTTTGGCGATAAGGCAACTTTTGCAACCTGGGCCGATTTGTGGCTGGCAGAAGGTTTTGCAAGATATGGTGAAGCCCTGGCAGGCGAACTGCATCCGGCAACCGGTATAAATCCGGTTACTGAATTGGCATCAGCAAAATCTGCAGCAAGGGGTAATACTTCTACACCTGCCAGAATTTCGAGTTTTACCACCTCTAACCAGGTATGGACCGGTGCCAATGTTAGTGCCGTATATGACAGGGGTTGTATGGTAGTATCCATGCTGAGGGCATTAAGTGGCGATAATAATTTCTTTTTGGCTTGCCGTAATTATTTAGATTCTGCCAATGGTTCAGGTTATAAATCTGCTACAACAGATTCTTTAAAAAACAATTTTAACCGGGTATTGAGTTATGATTTAACCCCTTTCTTTGATGATTGGGTTATACGCACCGGGCACCCAACAACTTCTATTTACTGGAATACTCCTGCAACTAATGTTTTAGCAGTTTCTGTTAATACGCAAACAAAATCTACTTCTACTGTTGTTGGCCGTTTTCATAATGTGATTGTTTTAAGAGTACAGGGGGCTTTGGTTGCACAGGATACAACAATCGTTATTTATGATATTGATGGTAATAACCTGGCTAAAGCAGGTAATGGAATTGGAGCTGCTATACCCGGCAATTATTTACAGTACAACCTTTCGTTTACTCCCACCATTGTAACTTTTGATCCATTCAACAGAACCATGTCGGCCGGTTCAACAGTATTTTTATCTACGCTTGATTTAAAAATCCTTGATTTTAAAGTAAAGCAAAACGGTAATGCACACGATGCGGTATTAACCTTAGATGACAACAGTATAAATACTGGTTTAATTTTAGAAAGAAGTGCAGATGGTATAGTGTTTACAGAATTGGGAAACATGCAATTACAACCAAACAATCCTCAAAATAACAAACAATATTATTTTAGAGATGCTGCTCCAATAGAGGGTATTAACTACTATCGTGTAAAATTTAAAGGCGTAAACGGAACGTATAATTTTTCTAAAATAATAAAGCTGACTAACAAAGTAATTGCCAATAAATTCAACATTGTAAATAATCCGGCAGATGGGAATGTGAAAATAAAGGTTTTGCAAAACAGCCTGATTAATGAAAATGCAGTATTTATGGTATATGATGCAGCAGGCAGGTTGGTGATTCAAACTGCCCAAAAAATTACAAACCAGGTAATTGAGTTGGAAACTTCAAAATTGGCAAAAGGAACATACATCATTAAAATAAATAACGGCAATCAAATGCTGCAATCTTTAAAATGTATCATAAACTAAATAAAATGTTAACAGCTAAATCAGTATATAATTTCAATTTATATTATCCTTTTAATATGTAAAATATTAATCTGGATGGTATATCAAACCAATACCCGTATGAAAAAATTTATACTATTTTTTTCATTATTATGCTCCCTCTGTACTGATGTAATGGCACAGCCAGCCACCCATGCTTTACCTTTTAGTATAGGTAGAGAACGTTGCGGAAGCACATCCAGCTCTATTATTCGCTATTCTTATCCGGGCAATACTGCACGCAGCTATGATTCACTTTACTTTTTCAATTATGTATCACCAAACTTATCCAGAAGTACAATAAGAAATGCTTACTTTCCAAGGTTAAGGATTGGTAGCGGCACTTATGCCAGCAGCAACCCGGTAATGAATGCAAGGGACCGCTTTTGCATTTTTGCCGCCAGTGTGTCTTTTAATCCCAGGGATGGTAAACTGTACTATTTATGGACAGATTATAGCCGCGCTATTTCCCCAACGCTAAAAACCTATGTCTGGAGATGGAATCCCGACACCACATTTTCAACAATATCATTTAATAATCCGGCGGCAGTTAATTTATTAGATACCCTCGCCAGTTTTGCTTTTGATATTGGCGGTATAACTTTTGATAATAGTGGTAATGCCTGGCAGCTGGAATTCAGCAATGCACCGGCACCCTATAAATCAAGGATGCGAAAAATAGATTTTGTAACAAAAATAATTGATCCCATACCAGATACGCTGGATTTAACACCAGGTGCTGGCGGTATAGGAGATACGATATACAATGTAAACAGTGGCGATATTACCTTGATGCCCAACGGGCAAATGTATTATGTGTTCGATAATAAACTGTTTACACCCGACTATGGAAGTTATGGTAACCCAACACATCATATTGAATCTACTTATATAGATACCATCCGAAGGCCGACAGGAGCCACAAACTTAGTAGGTTTGGCATTCGGAAACGGAGACTTAATTTCTGCTTTTTCGCCCGGATGTATTTACCGGAGAATTGATCCGGTCACGGGCGATACCAACTTTGTTAATTATACTTATCTGTTAAATAAAGGGGTGGCCTCAACCGATATGTCGCAAATTTCATCCGGATTAGGCCTTGCAAAAAGGTTGGTGTCTATTGTTAATACAGGTACACCGGGGCAATATAATGTTGCGTATGATCTAGTTATTAAAAATTACGGAACAACAAGAATGACCAATTTACAGGTTTGGGATAGTTTAAGTAAAATAAATGGTGCAGCTAATTTGTCTAATGTTACCACCACCATGCTTACTATACCGCCACCGCCCGGTATTGCTTTAAACGCTGCGTTTAACGGAGTTACCGATGCCAGGTTGTTGCAATTCGCCGGTCAGAACTTACCCAATTACCCGGTTGACAGCAGCAGCTTTACCATAAGGATAAATTGCAGAATTTCAAATGTTTTACAGGGTGTGGTATATTATAATAGTGCAGTTGGGTTTGCAACAGGCTACAAAGCTGTTGCTTTACAGGATTCTTCAACAAATGGCAGTGTACCCGACCTGAACCAGAACGATAAGCCGGATGACGTTGGCGAAAGTACACCAACCCCATTTTTAATAGCAGTTGATCCTATAAATAGTCCATGTGGTATACTAACAGCAGTTTTGTATTCAGAAGACTTTGGTTCTGGTATAATAGGAGGTTCGGGACTTTTGGCTACTTTACCAACAGTGCCCAATACATCAAACAGTACTTATACCGGAACCACCACGCAGCCTATTGCAAAAAATACATTTGCCATAGCCACTAATGCAATCAATGCAGATATTCCCAACTTTTCTTCCTTAACCGATCATACAGGAGGTTTTAATGGAAGAATGCTGGTAGTAAATGGTGATGCTCCACCTAGAATTATATTCAGGGATACTTTACCTACATCATGCCCCGGCAGACAATATTCGTTTTCTTTCTGGGCTGCATTTCCTTATAATGCCATTTATCAATCTGCATGCGATGCGTTGGGAGGTTTCAGGTATCCTAAATTTAAAGTCCGGTTTAGGGATATTGTTACCGGTTTAACAGCGGTAGAAGATACCACCACCAATATAACCACCAATAACAGCTGGACTCAATTTGGTTATCGCTGGACCATGCCCATAGGTTACTCCAATTTGATTTTAGAAATATTAAACGACGCCCCCGGCGGTTGCGGAAATGACTTTGTACTGGATGATATAGTTTATGGTACCTGCGATGCATTACCGGTTGTAAATACCAGTGCCGTATCAGGATGTTTGGGTGACAGCGTACGGTTTATTGGAAGTCTGGCAGATTCTTTGGTGTTGCCGGGCCCAAAAGACCACCAGTGGCAAATAGCCCCGGCACTTATTGGGCCATGGGTAGATATACCCGGAGCAACTTCACCTTCTTATCTCATTTATCCAATTCTGGCAGCAGATACCGGCAAGTTTTACAGGCTTATTGTTGCAGCACAAGGTAGCATTGCTATTCCCATTTGCCGTTCTATTTCGACAGGCGTAAAACTAAATGGCCAAACAGTATCGGTAGCCGCAACATCGGCAGGCCGAAATAAAAATAATGTATGCCCGGGTATTTCTGTAAAAGTTTACCGAACAGGCGGAACATTAGGTGTAGGTGCCACCTGGCGATGGTACACAGGTGGCCCCGGTATTACATTGGTAGGCACAGGCGATACACTTACGTTTATTGCACCAACAGTAAGTACTACCTATTATGTACGGGCAGAGGGCACTTGTAATACATCCCCTTCACAGTCAGTAACCATAAATATCAATTGTGATATAGATAAGGATGATGACGGGGTTCCGGATTTTGTGGAAAGCAATTTGGCAGCAGCATTCCTGGATGTGCCTGCTAATGGCATCATCAATGCTTACGATCCATTAACTGCAGGGTTTGTTGATAATAATAATGACTTTGTAAATGACAATTACCAGGCTGATGGTGATATTGATAATGATGCCATACCCAACTACCTTGATGCCACTTTCCCGGGCCGGGTTGATGTAAACCTCGATGGCATTGATGACCGGTTTGATACTGACCTGGACGGCAGAATAAATATGCTTGATCTGGACAGCGATAATGATGGCGTACCAGACGTTGTGGAAGAATACGGTGTAGATACTGATGGCAATGGAAAAATTGATTATTTAATTGATGCAGATGCAGATGGATTATATGATAATGTAGATAGCCGGATTATTACTGCCGATGGGGCTTATAATACCGGAACCGGATTGGGCTTGCCCAATTTAGACGGTGATATAGCGCCTAATTTTTTAGACCTGGATAGCGATAACGACGGAATACCGGATATTGTTGAAGTGGGAGCACCTGATGTAAATAACAATGGCAGGGTTGATGGTTTTGTAGATGCAAACATCGATGGATTACATGATGGTTATATAAATGGAACTGCTTTATTAATAACGGGTGCCGATGTAACTGCAGATGGCCGGGCAGATAGCTGGCCCAATAAAAACCTAGACAGGGATTTAAGGCCCAATGCATATGATATGGATAGTGATGGAGATGGTATTGTAGATGTAATTGAGGCAGGTTTGCCCGATGGTGATTTGAATGGTGTTGTTGATGGTGTAATAGGTGCCAATGGTTGGTCAACTACAGTATCGATTATGCCGGCATTAAATTTAAGAAATACAGATGCCATTGGCGGTCATGATTATCTGGATATTGATTCGGATGAAGATGGAATTCCGGATAATATAGAAGGCATGTCAACAGTAAGTTATGCACTGCCAACATTAACTGATGCAGATGGTGATGGATTGATGCTACCTTACGATAATACTCCAGCTGCATTTGGCGGTTCAGGTATATTTGTTTATGATCATGATGTAGATGCTATACCAGACTATCGTGATCTGGATACCGATGCTGATGGTTTGGGCGACCGCATTGAAGGAAACGATTATAACCTGAATGGAATACCTGATGATAATGTAACACCAACCGGCATGGATACGGATGGCGATGGCCTTGATAACCGTTATGATTCGTTGAACTCGGTAACCAATTTAAAAGGAACTTCTTACCGGATGGGTAATTTAGGCAGCTTTACCGGTGATGCTGCGCCAGGTTCAAGAACAACTGTACAAAGAACCTTGCTTCCGCCATTTCAGGTTGACAGAGACTGGCGTTTTTCTGGATATGTATTACCGGTTCAGTTTGTAAAACTTGCAGGCCTGTTACAGGCCGATAAAGTACCGCTTAACTGGATAGTAATTGCAAATAAAGAAGTTGATCGTTTTGAAGTGGAACGCAGTATTGATAACAGGAATTATATAAATACCGGTATAGTAACACAAGTGGTAAAATTAAACGAGCAACAAAGTTTTTCATTTATCGATGATGTTGCCACCGTACAAAACGATGTAATTTACTACCGCATTAAAGTTATTGGCAAGGCTGGCGAAATACAGTACAGCAATATACTGGCAATACGCCGGCAGCAAATCCAAACCCGGTTAAATATAATGCCAATCCCGGCGTATGATTATGTTACCATAGCATTCTTTGCCGAAAAACAATCGGATGTAACAATACGTATGATTGATAAAGCAGGTAAAATGATATTAAGCCAAAATCAAAAAGCGAGCACAGGAAACAATACCCTGCAACTGGCTGGTTTAAGTAAATACAGTAACGGTGTTTATACAATACAGGTATTTGTTAATAATCAAGTTTTAAGTGAAAAGCTTATTTTAATAAAATAAAAAAATAACTCTTGTTTTAAAGCTGCCTTTTTCTTTATTGAAAAAGGCAGCTTTAATTTTATAGTATAAATCCGTTGTAAATAAATCTGAAGCACTTTTACCGCTTTGGGTAAGGGATGCCGCCTTGAACTGTTGCCGCCGCCTGGGCTTCGACCAGCGAAACAGCAGAGACCAAAACAACCAATCCAAAATCAATTACCACTATCATAGTAAGCATGTTAAACACATCAATAACTGATATGTAAAATTTGGCAGAAGAAAAGAGTAACAGTATGATACGCCGCTGGTTTAAACCCAGGCGGCGGCAGTGCAAGCGGCTTAAAGGGTGATCAATAACAAAATCTTTAGGGCGGCCCAACCTGCTCAAAAGATTTTTTGTTTACTTACTAAGAAAATACCATTTAGCTTTACTTACCAAGCGCCTTACATGAAAAAGATTATACCCTGCCTACTTGTTTCTTTTCTGTTCCAGCAATTTTCATATGCCCAGCAAAAGACGGAGGCCTTAGATTCGTCGCTTACACTGGATGAGGTTGTCATTTCCGCATTTGAACAAAACAGGGTGATCAGTAATGGTACCATTGTAAAAGTTATCCATGCCGTTACTGCTGACAGAAATAATAAAGTTTCGCTGGTAAATGCTTTCAATTCAATAGCCGGGGTAAGGATGGAAGAACGTACGCCGGGCAGCTATCGCCTGAATATAAGAGGCAGCTCACTGCGTTCACCATTTGGAGTACGCAATGTTAAAATTTACTGGAACGATATTCCGGTAACCGATGCAGGAGGCAACAGTTATTTTAACCAGTTTACATTTAATAATTTTTCTTCCATAGAAATCATAAAGGGGCCTGCGGGTAGTTTATATGGTGCCGGTACAGGGGGTGTACTTTTAATGCACAGTTTTAAGCCTGCCTGGCAACCTGGTGTACAATTAGATTATGTTACCGGTAGTTATGGCCTGCAAAATTTACTGGCATCGGTAAGTTTTGGAAAAGAAAATAGCCGTAACCTGGTAACTTTTGCCCATAATCAAAGTGACGGTTATCGCAACCACAGCAAAAGCAAAAAAGATAACGTGGGCTTTGTTACACAATATAAAATTTCGGATAAACAACTGGTTACCGGCAGCATGTTATACAATAATTTATTTTATGAAACACCGGGTGGGTTAAATTACACCCAGTATTTGGCCGATCCAAAACAGGCCAGGCCTGCAGCCGGTCCTTCACCAGGTGCAGAAACCACAAAAGCCGCTATTTACCAGCAAAATTTTACATTGGGTATAAATCATCGCTATTGTTTTTTTGCCGATCTGGTAAATGTAACAACTATTTACGGCGCATTCAACCAGGTAAAAAATCCCGCTATCCGTAATTATGAGCTTCGAAATGAACCCGGTTTTGGCGGCAGAACTTCTTTTATTTACGAAAAAAAATTAAAGGAAACCCGTATGCAACTGGTGGCAGGTTCCGAATTGCAATATGCTTTTTTTAATACCCGGGTATCGAAAAATAAAAATGGTAATCCCGATACCTTGCAAACCAACGATGATATACAATACGCTACCGGCAGCTTTTTTGCCCAGGCTGATATCAATATTAAAGATGATTGGTTTATTACCGCGGGCGTAAGTCTGAATAAATCAAAAGTTGATTTTACAAGACTGAATGATTACCCGGTTTTACAACAGGGCCGTACTTACAAAAGTGAGCTATCGCCACGACTTGCGGTTCAGAAAAAAATAAATAAAATTGCTGCAATATTTGCAAGTATATCGAGGGGATTTTCGCCACCTTCCATTTCGGAATTACTTCCTTCAACAAGTGTTATCAGCACAAACCTCGAAGCAGAACAAGGTACAAATTATGAAATTGGCGGACGGGTGTCTTTATTAAGAAATAAACTGAGTATAGAAGCAACTGGTTTTTATTTCAAATTGAATCAAGCATTGGTTACCAGGAAAGACAGCTCCAATGCAGATTATTTTGTAAATGCAGGAAATACCAAACAGGCAGGATTTGAAATAAGCGCAGACTATGCCTGCTCTTTTAATAACCCGATCCTCGGGCTTATCGTTATTAAATCTGCATTTACTTTAAACGATTTTAAGTATGGTGAATTTATAAAAGGTACAAATGATTTTTCGGGTAAAGTTTTACCCAGTGTACCAAAGAATACGTTTTCTGTTTTAGCTGATTTGCAATTCAGACATAACTTTTATTTTAACAGCACTTACTATTATGCCGATAAAATATATGTAGACGATGCCAATTCTGCGGGCGCTGATGCCTATTATTTATTAGGGTGCCGAGCAGGTTGGAAGCTGAAACTAAAAAACAAATGGCTTATTGATTTTTATGCCGGTGTTGATAATTTGTTGAATGAAAACTATAGTCTGGGTAATGATATAAACGCAGCTGCGGGCCGCTATTATAATGCAGCACCGGCAAGAAATTATTACGCGGGCTTTTCTTTTCAATGGAATTATACAGCCAGCAAACAATAAGCGGGTTAAGAGGATTTATTTAAAAGGCAATTAATTTTGTTCGTCGGTAAATTTATAAGCAGCACGTCAATGTTGCTTTTATTGCAGACAGTAACACAACGGTAACACTAAGGGTATTACCCACCCAAAACATGCCTTTTTCTTTTGGAAAGAGGCATTTATTTTAACCTATTTTTGTTTTTATGTACACACATAAAAAATCACTGGGCCAGCATTTTCTAAAAGACAAACCGGTTATAGATAAGATCATAGCAGTTATAAAGGAATCGCATTTTACAAATTTACTGGAGGTTGGTCCCGGCACCGGGGCTTTAACCAAACACCTGATGGCATTGCCCGGTATCAATTTTAAAGCCGTGGAACTGGATGACGAGAAAGTTGCTTATCTCTCGGATAAATATCCTGCACTTAAAGAAAAAATTATCCACCAGAGTTTTTTGGATATGGATAAACCCTTTGATGAACCTTTTACGGTTATTGGTAATTTCCCTTACAATATCTCCACTCAAATATTATTTAAAACATTAGAGTGGAAAGATGATGTTCCCTGTATTATTGGGATGTTTCAAAAAGAAGTGGCACAAAGGGCGGCATCAAAAGAAGGCAATAAAGTGTATGGTGTGTTAAGTGTGTTAATGCAGGCCTATTACGATGTGGAGTATTTGTTCGACGTCAGCAACGATTGTTTTGATCCGCCACCAAAAGTGCAAAGTGGTATTATCCGGCTTAAAAGGAAACCGATGGCACTCCATTATAAAAGTGAAAGGGCATTTTGGGTATTGGTTAAAACAGGGTTTAACCAACGCCGTAAAACCATGCGTAACGCCGTAAAAAGTCTATTCCCTGCTGATGTCCTGGAAGATGAGATCTTTTTAAAACGTGCTGAGGCACTAACTGTGCAGCAATTTGCAGAACTTACTTTTAAAATGAGTTGATTGAAAAAGGCAATCACATATTTTTTACTGTTGCCAATTGCCTGTTGTATGTTTGTTATTGGTTGCTATTCTCCAAGACATGTATACAGCCCGGCAGCAACCAACGTTCCGGTATTTACCAAAAAGGCCGACTCAAAACTTGCAGCCGCCTATTCTAATTCAGCCTACGGTTCAAAAAACGGAAAAAAATTATACAATTTTGGTTTTGATGCGCAGGCGGCCTATGCCTTGTGCAGTCACTGGTTGGTTTTTCTTAACCAGAGTAACCGGTATGAAAAAAGTTCAGGTAATTTCCAGGGGTTTAATTACGACAGCAGCACAATTCTTTATAAACGAAGGCTGACGGAAATTGGTGGCGGGTACTTCAATGTGGTAAAAGACAGCGGCAAACTATATTTCCAGTTACTTGGGGGCCTTGGTTTTGGAAAATTTAAATTAGATGACAACGGAAAGGACTTCAATAGCGGATTTTATAGCCGGTATCATCAAACGGGTGTTACTAAACTTTTTATTCAACCCGCCATACAGATCAGGTACAGTAAAAATTTCCGCAGTTCATTTGCTTCCAGGTTTATCATACTCTGGTATCATAACATCAAAACGGATTACAGTGTCCTGGAACAGCAACAATATTTACTGGATGGCTTAACCTCATCTCCACGAACTTTTTGGGAGCCCGCTGTGATCAATAATTTTTCATTCAATAAACTTCCCGCTGTTCAGTTTGAACTGCAGTTTGGCATTGCCGCCCTCATCAGCAAACGCTTTATTGATTACCGGAGCGTAAATATTTCGGTTGGTGCAATACTTGACATTAACAAACTAAAAAACAACAGGAAATAGAACAAATGGACAAAAACTGTCAGGCATTTAATTACAACTAATTACAACGCTTATTTGTATTTTTGTAACATGAGTTTTATTATTCAAAACAAGGTACGGATCGTTACCGCAGCGGCATTGTTTGATGGGCATGATGCCGCCATCAATGTCATGCGCCGGATCATGCAGGCCAAGGGTGCCGAAATTATTCACCTGGGCCATAACCGCAGTGTGGCAGAAATAGTGGAATGTGCTATTGAAGAAGATGTACAGGGTATCGCAATTACCAGTTACCAGGGCGGCCATGTGGAGTTTTTTAAATACATGAAAGACCTGCTTAACGAAAATGGGTGCGGGCATATAAAAATATTTGGCGGCGGTGGCGGTACCATTTTGCCATCAGAAATTGAAGAATTGCACCAATACGGCATTACCAGGATATACAGTCCGGATGATGGCAGGCATATGGGGCTTGAGGGGATGATTGAAGACGTGATAATGCAATGCGGCCCCCCCACCCCCCAAGGGGGGATAAAAAGCACCGGGAGTTCAAGCAATGGCAGTTTTGCTTTGCATGAAAAGAGAGATATTAAAAAAGTTGCACGGGCAATTACATTAGCAGAGAATGGGAAAGACTACAGTGAACTTGTAGCTGCATTAAAAGAAAATTCTTTACAAAATCATGCTCCGCTTAATCCCCCCTTGGGGGGTGGGGGGGCTGTCCTCGGCATCACCGGCACCGGCGGCGCTGGAAAATCTTCGGTAACTGATGAGATCGTACGCCGTTTTTTAAACAAGTACACCGATAAAACCATTGCAGTAATTTCCGTTGATCCTTCCAAGAAAAAAACAGGCGGTGCTTTGCTGGGCGACAGGATTAGGATGAATTCCATCTCTTCCCCAAGAGCATATATGCGTAGCCTGGCAACACGTGAAAGTGATAAAGCGTTGAGCGAATACGTTCAGGAAGCCATTGATATCTGCAAAGCAGCGGCTTATGATTTTATTATTCTGGAAAGTGCAGGGGTTGGACAAAGTGATGCGTCTATTTTAGATTACGTAGATGTAAGTGTGTATGTGATGACGCCCGAATATGGTGCCGCTTCGCAACTGGAAAAAATAAATATGCTTGATTTTGCCGACCTGGTTTGTGTAAATAAATTTGATAAAGCCGGCGCACTCGATGCATTGCATGATGTACGTAAACAGTACAAGCGCAACCACATGTTATTTTCAGCAAAGGATGAAGATTTACCAATCATAAGCACCATTGCCGCACAGTTTAATGACGCGGGTGTTAATGAATTGTTTGAACGGTTAATGGAGAAGATTGCGGAGAAAACAGGTGTTAAATTTCATGGTGATATTGAACACCATGCCCATACTGCAGAAACTTTCAGCCAGTCAACCATTATTCCGCCTAAACGGGTAAGATACCTGGCCGAGATCGCAGAAACGATAAAGGCTTATGATGATTGGGTGATTGAACAATCTGCCATTGCCACAAAACTGTACCAACTCGATGGAACCCTGACAGCGGCTTCAGCCCTGTCGGCGGTTGTAAAAGATGAACTGCAAAAAATTGAAAATGACTTAGAGGAACAACTACATCCGGAGTGCAAAAAACTCATTCAATCCTGGTCCGAAGTAGTAGCGCGTTACCAAAAAGAATTTTACGAATTTAAAGTGCGTGATAAAATAATTAAGCAACCGCTTACTTATACAAGTTTGTCGGGTACCGTGCTTTCAAAAGTCATCTTACCCAAATACCAAGACTGGGGAGATATTTTGAAATGGCAGCTTCAGGAAAATGTGCCCGGAGAATTTCCGTTTACTGCGGGTGTGTTTCCATTAAAGAGAGAGGGTGAAGACCCAACCAGGATGTTTGCCGGCGAAGGAGGACCCGAGAGAACCAACAGGCGTTTCCATTATGTAAGTGTGGGTCAACCGGCGAAGCGCCTAAGCACTGCATTTGACAGTGTTACATTGTATGGTGAAGATCCAGATCATCGCCCAGATATTTATGGAAAGGTTGGTAACAGCGGCGTAAGTATAGCTTCGGTTGATGATGCAAAAAAATTATACAGTGGTTTTGACCTTTGCGATCCCAAAACTTCCGTAAGCATGACCATCAATGGTCCGGCGCCCATGCTCCTTGCGTTTTTTATGAATGCCGCCATTGATCAGCAATGTGAGAAGTATATCATTGAAAATAATTTACGCGAAGAAGTAAACAGAATAATTGAAGAAAAATATAAGCTCGACGAACTCCCAAAGTATATTGGAGTTGACGGCAAACCGATACATCACAGCACGCTGCAAAAAATTGAAAGCGCTCAAACTCCCCCCTTAGGGTGCGGGGGGGCTCTACCCGAAGGCCATGATGGCCTGGGTTTAAGGCTTTTGGGATTAAGCGGACAAGATGTTTTACCGGCAGATGTGTATGAAGCCATAAAAGTAAAAGCCCTGGCAACCGTTCGGGGAACAGTACAGGCCGATATTTTAAAAGAAGACCAGGCGCAGAATACCTGTATCTTCTCTACCGAGTTTGCATTAAAGTTAATGGGCGATGTGCAGGAATATTTCATTAAAAACTCGGTTCAGAATTTTTACAGTGTAAGTATCAGTGGTTATCATATTGCTGAAGCCGGAGCCAATCCCATTACACAGCTTGCATTTACATTGTCAAACGGGTTTACTTATGTGGAGTACTACTTGAGCCGTGGAATGAATATTGATGACTTTGCGCCAAACCTGTCTTTCTTTTTTAGCAATGGAATGGATCCGGAATATAGTGTGATTGGCAGGGTTGCCCGGCGAATCTGGGCCAAGGCTATGAAGAATAAATACAAGGCCAACAGCCGTTCTCAAAAATTAAAATACCATATCCAGACTTCGGGCCGCAGTTTACATGCACAGGAAATTGATTTCAATGATATCCGCACCACCCTGCAGGCTTTATATGCCATCTACGATAATTGTAACTCTTTACATACTAACGCTTATGATGAGGCCATTACTACACCAACCGAGGAAAGTGTACGCAGGGCCATGGCCATTCAGTTAATCATAAACAGGGAGTTGGGTACAGCCAAAAATGAGAATCCCAACCAGGGTGCTTTTTTAATTGAAGCGTTAACCGATATTGTGGAAGAAGCAGTGATGACAGAGTTTCACCGCTTAACCGACCGGGGTGGTGTACTTGGCGCTATGGAACGCATGTATCAGCGCAATAAGATCCAGGAAGAAAGTTTATACTACGAAACCTTAAAACATACCGGCGAATATCCCATTGTTGGTGTAAATACATTCTTAAATAAAAAAGGAAGCCCAACGATTTTGCCAACCGAAGTGATCCGCTCCACCACCGACGAAAAAGAATTCCAGATTAAAACAGTACAGGCATTTCATAAACGGCATACCGCTAAAAGTGCCGACATGCTGAAACGTTTACAAAAGGTTGCGGTTAATAATGAAAACCTTTTTGCTGAGTTGATGGAAACGGTGAAGTATTGTTCCTTAGGGCAGATCACCAGTGCGTTATATGCAGTGGGTGGGCAATACAGGAGAAATATGTAATACCGATTTTACCAGTATGTAGTCCAAAGCCATTTGCTATCGGTATAATACCATCTGGGATTTCAACGTAGTTCTTTGGACTACCTGGTAAATCAAGATGGTATAAGTCGTAGCGGGTGGTTTTAAAAACAAGTACTTTCCCCCGGGGGTATTAAAAACAATTAATCATTTTATTCAGCATGCATACGGGCTGCAGAATTATCCGCAACGGCTGAATTCCATCTTCCGCCGCACCTGTTTTTCCACTCCGCTTTAAATTTTTCTCTTTCTTCGGGAGTCATATTTTCAAACCGTTGTTTCATCTTCTGTTTCCATGCCTGGCTGCCCCTCCAACGGCCGCCGCCAAAGCCTCCAAACAATATTTTACTTAACAGCAGGATGCCGATTGCCTGCATAAAGGTTATTGTGGTAACACCCAATACTGCCGGTAAAATGGCATTCCATAAACTCATGACCAGCAGGCCAAATAAAAGAATGGCGCCGGCAGCAAAGAACACGAACAATAATCCTTTTTTAATCCAAAACTTTTTCATGGTATATAATTTTAATAGTTTAATAATTCATCTTTTAAAGTCTGCAGCCGTTCCCTCAAATGCAGAACCGCATATCTTTTCCTGCTGATCAACGTGGCTATTTGCTCGCCCGATTCCTCGGCAATTGTTGCAAAAGGTATTCCCTCAATTTCGTGTTGTATAAAAACATCCCTTTGTGTTGCAGGTAGTTCATCCAGAGCTGCTTTTAATTCTTCCCAAAAAATATTGCGGAGGTATTCTGTTTCGGGGGTTGAGTCCGATGGCATCAGCATTTCCCTCCAGTTAAATTGATCTTCGCCGGCTTCCGCACTGTTAAAAATATCATCTGCCAGGGGTAGTTTATGTTTTCGGTAGTTGTCGGTAATTTTATTTCGGGCTACTTTATACAGCCAGCCGGTAGCCTGTTCAATGGGCTCGGTATTGCCGGCAAACTGGTAAAAAACCTCCTGTAATATATCCTCCGCATCTTCGGTACTCGATACCCTTTGTTTAATAAAGCCAAACAAACGGTTGCTGATCGATTTAATGGTGTTTGTAATATTTTTATTACGTTCGGCCGTCATTTCTATTGCTAAGGTCATTGTTGCATCTTTCTATAACAGTAAAGACGGGTGGCCAATTAAAATGTTTTAAAAAAGAAAAATAATTTCAGGCAGGCAGGGGCACCGGGCTTTAATAAGTATTCGTCACCTCCTCATCTACACATATAATAAAGTCTGCCTTGCCCTTATTTTCTGCCAGCAATGATCCTATATTTTTCTGCAATACTGTGGTAATGGTAGCGTATTGTAAGCCAGGTTGTTTTCTTTTTAAATACCAGTTAATGCCGTCGTAATTGTCTGAATGGAAAGCCCCGTTATAATGTATGAACAGGGAACCGGGTTTAAAATGCTGTAAAATGAAATAAGCCATGGTTGCATCCTTGGTTGCCTGCGCTTTGGGCATATTGGGGCCACCATGCCCACCCATCATTTCAACCATTTTAACATAGCCTGGCAGTTTGGCATCATAATCCATGGGCAGGGGTGCCATCCATGTTTTTTCTAAAGCGGATAAACTGTCCAAAGACTCAAAACCCTGTTTGGATACCAGGGAAGCATACCGGCGGGGAATATTGGTGGCGATAAAAGGGGCTTTTTTTTCTTTGGCAAAATTCACAAGGGGTGCATAATCTGTTTTATAGTTGTTCCATAGCCTGGCTGCAGAATCGAGCCCCTTGGCTGTTATTGTGCCTGCCAGGTAATCGTTCAGCGCCTGCTGGTTATCGGCCTCAAACATTTCGGCACCAAAAATTAAATTTCGTTTTTCACTTAAATCCTTTTCTACAGACAGTTCCAGCCAGTGGGCAATGGCATTGTTGTGAAATTCGCCAAACAATACAATGTCTTTTTTGGCAAGTTGCCTTATCATTTTTATATAGGAAATTTTTTTTCCTGTAGCATTGTATAAGATGTAGGCAGGTTTTTGCTGAGCAAAAATTACCTTGGAAATGAAAAACAGCGTAAGAACGGCAAAAAGTTTTTTCATATTAAATTCTTGAACATGGAAGGTAAAAAGAATGGAGGAAAACTTAAACATTTATTAATAGGTCAATTAAAAAAGTTGCCCGGTTAGAGTTATATTTGAGCCATAAAACTAAATATTTTAAATTATGCCATCTACCAGAGCTTATGCAGCACATGATAATAATACAGCACTCACTCCCTGGACAATAAACAGGAGAGATCCGAAACCTACGGATGTACAAATAGATATCAAATATTGCGGCGTATGCCACAGCGATCTTCATTTCGCAAAGAATGATTGGGGGATGACGATTTATCCCGTGGTACCCGGCCATGAAATAGTCGGCGTAGTAACAGCCGTTGGAAACCAGGTAACCAAATTCAAAGTTGGGGACCTGGCCGGAATCGGTTGCCTGGTTGACAGTTGCCGCGAATGTGACAGTTGTAAAAGTGGTGAGGAACAATATTGCAGCGGCAGCGGTGGCGTGTTTTCCTATAACGGAATGGAAAGAGATGGAAGCGGTGTAACCTATGGGGGATACAGCAAAAACATCCTGGCTCATGAAGATTTTGTGTTGCGAATCTCCGATAAACTGCCTTTGGAGGCAGTTGCTCCTTTATTGTGCGCAGGTATTACATCCTATTCACCATTGCGACACTGGAAGGTTGGAAAAGGAACAAGGGTTGGTGTGTTAGGTTTGGGAGGGCTGGGCCATATGGCGGTAAAACTGGCAGCAGCTATGGGAGCCGAAGTAACCATGCTTAGCCATACGGCAGCAAAGGAGGTTGATGCAAAAAAACTTGGAGCACATAAATTTGTCCTCACTTCAGATGAGGCACAAACCAATGCCGTTATGGGGTATTTTGATTTTATACTGGATACCGTTTCGGCCGAACATGATTATAATTTTTACCTGGGCCTGCTGCATACAAACGGAACCATGGTTTGTGTAGGTGCGCCGCCGGCGCCCGCTACCATACCTGCCATGAGCCTGATATTCGGCAGAAAAAGTGTTGCCGGTTCATTAATAGGAGGGATCCCGGAAACACAGGAAATGCTCGATTTTTGTGCCGAGCATAAAATTGTTAGCGACGTGGAAGTGATTGCCATGAAAGACATTAATGAAGCTTATGAAAGGATGTTGAAAGGAGATGTGCGGTACAGGTTTGTGATCGATATGGCCACGCTCTGATAAATGAATGGCGGAAATTGTATAAAATAGTCCGGGAAGCTGTCTTAATTGACGGCTTTTCTTTTTTGTGGTAATACCATCTTGATTTAATAAATAGTCCAAAGGACTACGTTGAAATCTTAGATGGTATTATGCCAGCCTGTACCGATATAATCGGTAATAGCAATTGGCTTTACACTACATACTGGTATAATCGGTGTAACTTTCTTTTTTAAAACCGTTTATGAGATACAAAACAGTTACGGCCTTTATCATTCTCGTAATCGGCAACAGTTGCGGGAGCAGTAAGTATGCTGCCAGCAATAGGTTGTATAAGATACAGGTAAAGACTATTACAAAAGCGTTAAAAAAGCAACCTGCAGATATTGACAGCACGCATGCAGCAGCCGGTTGGGTGGGCACGACCAATTTCAGTATGCGAAAGCCCAATTTTGTGATCATCCACCATACGGCACAAAACAGCTGTGAACAAACGCTTAATACGTTTACGTTAACACGTACCAAGGTAAGTGCCCATTATGTGATCTGCAGAGACGGAACGGTACAACATATGTTACATGATCACCTGCGGGCCTGGCATGCGGGTGCCGCCAGGTGGGGAAATATTACCGATGTAAATTCCGTATCAATTGGTATCGAATTGGATAATAACGGCTTTGAACCTTTTACCGAAGCGCAGATCAACAACCTCTTAATTGTTTTAAAATCGTTGAAGAAGAATTATAACATTCCAACCGCAAATTTTATCGGGCATTCCGATATAGCGCCAGCAAGAAAAGTGGACCCCAGCCGTTTTTTTCCCTGGCAGCAACTGGCCGAACATGGTTTTGGACATTGGTACGATACTACCCATGTGAAACAACCGGAGAATTTTAATGCCTTGCAGGCCTTGCGGATTATAGGTTATGATACCAGGGACTCCATCGCAGCCATTAAAGTTTTTAAATTGCATTTTGTACAGCAGGATTCTTTGGCAATACTTAGTGATGCAGACAGGAAGGTCATCTACGATCTGTATAAAAAATATTAAGGTAACGGGGTATGATATCATTCGCTAATTTTAAGTAAGTAAAATCATCATCATGATCAAAAGAACCGGTTTAAGTTTTATGTTTTCGTTTTTTATGATTTGTGCAGGTGCACAAAAAACTGTTACACTTCCCAATGGTTGGTCGCTATCTCCGGCGGGAAGAAGTTTACCCTTGGGCGACCTCCCGTTAAATATTGCTGTAAGTCGTTCCAAAAAACTGTTAGCAGTAACGAATAACGGGCAGAGCACACAAAGCCTGCAGCTCATTGATACAAAAACAGAGAAGATCCTGGATAATATAGAAATTGCAAGAAGCTGGTTGGGCATTTCTTTCAGCAGCGATGAAAAATACCTGTTTGTTGCCGGCGGTAATAATAACTGGATATTACAATATGCTATTCGCAATAATAAGTTGCGTTTAACAGACAGTATAAAGCTGGGTAAAAAATGGCCAAATAAAATTTCACCTGCAGGTATTGATATTGATGACAGCAGGCAGTTGCTGTATGTAGTTACCAAGGATAATAATTCATTGTATATCATTAACCTGCGCACTAAAATGATCATACAGCAGGTTAAACTGGATGGGGAAGCATATACCTGTTTATTATCAGCCGACAAAAAAGATTTGTATATCAGTTGCTGGGGATGCGATCGCCTGATTATATTTAACACAGAAAAGCGGGTTATCACTGCCCGGATTCCGGTTGGCGATAATCCCAACGATATTTGTATAACCAACGACAATAAGTTTCTTTATGTTGCCAATGCCAATGATAATTCAGTTTCCGTGATCCGAGTAAAAGACAGAAAGGTTATAGAAACACTTACTGCTTCTTTGTATCCGGATGCGCCCCCGGGCAGTACCAGCAATGGGTTGGCATTAAGCGACGACGACAAGACCTTATTTATTGCCAATGCCGACAACAACTGTTTAGCCGTTTTTGATGTAGGCAACCGGGGATCCAGTGCCTCAAAGGGGTTTATTCCGGTAGGCTGGTATCCAACCTGTGTAAGGGTTGTAGCCAATAAAATATGGGTTACCAACGGAAAAGGGTTTACTTCATTTGCAAATCCGGATGGCCCAAACCCGGTAAGAAAAAAACAAAAAGTAGATTACCAGGGAGGAAATAAAGAGAAGGAGGTGCAATACATAGGAGGATTATTTAAAGGAACAATGAGTATCATTAACATGCCTTTCGAAAAACAGTTGAGTGCCTACTCAGAACAGGTTTATAAAAACACGCCTTATACAAAAGAAAAAGAATTGCACAGTGCAGTGGAAAAAGATAATCCGATCCCCGGAAAGATCGGGGACCCATCTCCCATAAAGCATGTATTTTATATTATTAAGGAAAACCGGACATACGACCAGGTTTTGGGTGATGTGAAAGAAGGTAATGGCGATACAAGCCTGGTATTGTTTGGAGAAAACATAACGCCCAATCAACACAAACTGGTAAGGGATTTTGTACTGCTGGATAATTTTTATGTGGACGGTGAAGTGAGTGCAGACGGGCATAACTGGAGCATGGGCGCATATGCAACGGACTATATAGAGAAGAACTGGGTAACAAGTTATGGCGGACGCGGGGGCACCTATGATGCAGAAGGAACCAGGGAAATTGCCAACAATAAAGGGGATTTTATTTGGGGACAATGTAAAAAGTCCGGTGTTAGTTATCGCAGTTATGGCGAATTTGCAGATGATTACAAAGCCAATATCCCGGTTCTGGAAGATCATATTTGTACTTACTATACCAGTTGGGATGAAAGTGTACAGGATACAGTACGGGTTGGGCAGTGGAAGCGGGACTTTGATTCATTGGTTGCGATTAATGCGGTACCACAATTGAATACCCTGCGTTTAATAAATGATCACACACAGGGGATGAGCTTTAACAAGCCTACACCATTTGCGCATGTTGCCGATAACGACCTGGCAGTAGGTATGTTTTTGGAATTTTTGAGTAACAGCCCGATATGGAAAACAAGCGTTGTATTCATCGTTGAAGATGATGCGCAAAACGGCCCCGATCATGTGGATGCGCATCGCACAACGGCTTATGTGGCCGGCCCCTTTGTTAAAAGAAATTTTGTTGATCACACCGCCTATACCACAAGTGGTATGTTACGTACCATCGAACTGATCCTTGGACTGCCACCAATGAGCCAGTATGATGCTGCCGCAACACCTATGTGGAAATGTTTCACCCAGGTTGCGGATTTTACCAGCTTCAAAGCCCTGCCATCCAATATTGATCTATCTGATAAAAATTTGGTGTGGAATGAGTTGTCAGAACGTTCCGCTGCATTCGATTTTAGCAAGGAAGACCGTGCGCCTGATCTGGAGTTCAGTGAAGTAATATGGAAAGGCGTAAAAGGCCTGCATGCGGAAATGCCTGCCCCTAAAAGAGCTGCGTTTGTAAAAATAACTGCAAAAGATGACGACGATTGATGCGGCCAATCCTATTTAATAAAATATTTTCCTACAACAGGAAATTTTGCCAGTTCCCTTGCCTCGATCCTGGTAACAAACCAGGTAAAGAATATAAATAATACAAAGCCGGTACCCAATGAGAAAAGTAACGTATCAGCAATAAAATTGACCAGCCCGAGGTGAACAAAGAAGATGATCACAGACAGCGCCAGGTATGACAGCAGTTTTTTTACCGGGTAGGGTATTGGATAATGCTTTTGCCCCAGCAGGTAACTACTCAGCATCATAAATAAATAACAACTGAAAGTGGCAATCGCGGCGCCGGTATAATGCAGCTTGGGTATCAGTAAAATGTTCAACGTGATGGTAATGATAGCTCCTCCAATGGTGATCAAGGCGCCATAGGTATTTTTATCTGTTAGCTTATACCAAACGCTTAAATTGTAATAGATACCCAGGAAAATATTTCCCATGGCTAAAAACGGCACTACTTCCAAACCTTCGGTCCAGCCTGGGTTTGCAAAAGTGATAAAGATCCAGCGGAAAACATCTAAAAATAACCCGATGAATAAAAACATAAAGCAACAGGCGATCACAAAAAACTTCATCACCCTGGCATAGGTCTTTTGTGCATTTTCGTCGCCGCTTGTATTAAAGAAGAAGGGTTCGGCTGCCATGCGAAAAGCCTGTATCATAATCGTGATGAGTAAAGCGATCCGGAAAATATTTGCGAAAATACCCAGCTCATGGTCGGCCTGGTTTTGCGGCAGATCAACCACGTGGCGGTAGATCAACCGGCTGAGTACATCATTGATCATCCCCCCCAACCCAACGATAATTAAAGGAGCGCTATAACGCATCACTTCTTTCCAGAGTTTGAAATCGAAACGGATCCTTACCTGTTTAATTTCTTTGGAAAGCACCAATAAGGTAAACAGGCTGCCACAGAGATTGCCCAGTAAATAATAACCCAGTCCGAAATCTTTATGGTAGATCAGTTCTAAAAAACTACCGGGATTGGATTCCAGTATTTTAGGAATTACACCCATGAAAAAAATAACAATACAAACGTTAAAAAATATGCCGGCCACCCTTGCAAATGCGTATCGTTTTGGCCTGTTCTCCTGACGCAGTTTGGCAAAGGGCAACGTATTTAAATTATCAACTGCAATAATGGCAATCATCCAGAGCACATAATCGGGGTGCTGGTTAAGATCAGCAGCGCCAACCAGTGTTTTCCTGCTGAGTAATAAAACGATCGTAAAAAATATACTGCTGAATAAAAGCGACAGCGAAAGCGTATTGTACAGTTTCTGTTTGTCGTGTGTTTGGGAAAAACGGAAATAGGCCGTTTCTAATCCGTAAGCGTACAGCACATTCAAAAACGGGATGATGGTATACACCTGCACCAGGTCGGCGGTATCTTCGGGCATGGCAATAAAGAAAGGCAACGCCATATTCATTAAATAGCCCAGGAAACGACTGGCAATGGTTGGCACACCATACCACATGGTTTGTCCAGCTAATTTTTTAATACCGCTCAATTATATCTTCAATTTGGGTTCAAATTTAACTTTATAATTTTAATTCAACTTTATTTAAAAAGACGACCAAATTTCTTAATTATCTACCATTACAAAAAAAACAATTGAAAAAAATACTTGCCTGTATAGCTTTTATTTCAGCATATGTAAATTTGTCGGCACAATCAGAAACCACTACGGTAAGTTATCTTAAAGTTGACCGGGCGGCTGTGGTAAATGAAATTCCTTACCCGGAAAAAACGATCATGGGTGCCATGGACAAGGATATGCAAACCAGGGGGTATACAGGAAAAGATACCAAAGGGTTCACTGTTTACAGATCTGTAAAAATGCCTGAGTTGGGTGTTGGCGTCTATGACCTGTATTTTACGGCTGACAGAAAAAGCAGGCGGAATAAAGACAATTCAACACTGACCCTGATGATATCTACAGGGCTTGACAATTTTGCCGACATCAGTAAAGATGCCACGCTGATAACGAATGCCATGAAATACCTGGACAATATACTACCTATGATCACTGCTTTTGACCTGGAGTTACAAATTACTGACCAGGAAGATGCCGTAAAGAAAGCTGATAAAAAGTATAATAACCTGGTTGATGACGGCCAGGGCCTGGAGAAAAAAAGGAAAGCCATTGAAAAAGATATTGAAGACAATAAAAAAGACCAGGAAAAAAAACTGGCCGACATAGAGAAACAAAAACAAATACTGGAAACCTTAAAAGTGAACCGTAAACAATAATTTTTTACTGTGCAAACCTTGGGCTCTTGGTCATGGTAGTATCGGTGAGCGTATTTAAAAAATAGATGAGTTCAAATTTTTGAGTATTCGTCATGGGTATCCTGTTTACCAGCAAAGGATCTAAAGTAGGTTGATTAATTTGAATGCGTGCCTGGTAATGCTCCAAAACATCTTTCAGAAAAGAAAAACGGCCATCATGTCCGTACGGGAATGTAAGTTGTACATTACGGAGGCTCGGCACCTTAAACTTAAGCGAATCAGTAGGGTCGTTGGTAATGCGCATTCTTCCAAAATCGTTTAAAAACGGGTTTACAGTCATGCCTGTATTACGAAAACTATTGTCGGTGAACAGTGGTTCCTTATGACAGGTTTCGCATTTGGCTTTAAAAAAATCATAACCGTTCTGTTCAGAAAAGGTAAAACCGGCTTCGCCTCTTTTTACTTTATCGTATTTTGAATTACTGGAAACAATGCTACCCATAAATTGTGCGATCGCCTTTAACATGCGCTGGCTGGTAATATCCGTATTGCCAAATGCCGCTTTAAAAAGATTGGGATAGGCAGAATCTGCTTTCAGTTTATTTAATACATTTTCAATGGTTTCGGCCATTTCATTTGCGGCAGTTATGGGAGCCAGCGGCTGAACTTCAATATGGTTGATACCGCCATCCCAGTGCATTTTGGTCATCCAGGCCAGGTTAAAAGTAGCAGGGGCATTTCGCGTTGTAAATGAATTATTAAATCCATGGCTAAAATCGTGATCTAATGTAGCGAAAGCAGCAAACTGCTGGTGGCAACTGGCGCAGGGGAAGTTGCCATCTTTGCTCAACCTGCCATCATAAAATAATTTTTTGCCTAACTGAAATCCTTCTTCTGATAAAGGGTTATTGGCAAAAATATTAGTGGGTGGTGCCGGCCATCCTTCCGGTATTTTAAATTCAAGGAGCGTTGGTGTGAAAGGGCCGGCAGCTGCCGTATCTGTTTTTTTACAGGCGTTGATGAATACGGCAGTCAGCAATATCGAAAAACTAAGCGATAGTATGATTCTCAGTTTCAACTTTAATAGTTTTTAATTTCAGCAATGCTGAACATGGTTCTATAATTATCCGAAATGCTTTTTGCCAGCGCACCCGGCGTTGTAACAGCAGGGTTGTTGGCAATTTTTAAATTGAAAGTACCCTGCCACCATTTGTCAAAATCAGCGTTAATAGTAATTTCACTTGTTTTGGCTTCCCGTATATTCACCGTTAAAACCGGTAAAGAAGGCGGTATAGATAAATTGATAGTTTTTAAAACGCTGTTAGCACCGGCAAAACCGCCAATATGATATTCAACTTTATTGTTTACAACTGTTGATTGTGGCGATACACCTTCCATCTTGGCCATGATGTAACCACTGTTCCAGGTCCAGAACATATCATTCAACGGGTCCAGTGCGCCGGTTTGTGCACCGCTCACATTACGTGTACTATCAACCCCCAATAAAAATGAAACAGTTGAATACGTATTAACCGGGGCATCAAAACTAAAACTTAAAGAGGCGGCATTAGTTTCGTCAATCAAATAGTAGCTGTCATTGGACGATGTGGCGGAAAGGCCGCCAAGCACTACATGGCTGATATAATATTTAAATTTGGTAATGTTGTATTGTTCACCAAACCCATTGGTATAGGCACCCGTAGATATCTGCATAGGGGCACCTTTTATCAAATTTTTAAAACTGATCTTAAGCGTTCCTGTTTTTTGTTCGGTGTTGCTGGGTGTTTTTTGGCAACTTACCAGTAATAAGCTAAAAAAGCAAATCATGGTAAATTTAATCGTTTTCATATCTGTATATTTTTTTTTCGGTTGTATTTAATTTCAGCAACTATCCTTTTGCCCGTTAATCTTTTTTCTTTGGCAGCTTTGGTAGGTTTGGTTGCCTTACGTTTTTTTGGTTTAACCAGGGCTTTGGTAATCAATAGACCCATTTTCTTAATAACCTGTTGCTTGTTCCCCAGCTGAGTTCTGTCAGTCTGGCTTTTTACCAGTAAAAAACCTTCGGAATTAATTTTTTTTGACAGTTTTTCAAGCAGCATTTTTTTTTGATCTGTAGAAATCAGTGATGAGGATTCTATATGCCAGTAACCTTCCACCATCGTTTCCACTTTGTTCACATGCTGGCCGCCCTTGCCGCCACTTCGGGCCGTTTTAAACTTAATCTCGTCAATTATATTCACTATGCTGTCAAATTTAAGCAAAAAAAGTACGATTTTGTAGCTAATAACGTTCTGATTAAGCTTTATATTTCGATAAGAACTAATTTTTACACATTTTTGCATATCACCAACCGACAGGAAATGATCAAAGGTATTTATCATTCATTAACAGAACGAAAGCAACAGCATAGAAAATCATTTGCTGTATTGATTGATCCGGATAAAGTAAACGACAGCAACCTGGAACAATTGGTTGTACTGGCGGTATCGGCTAAAGTTGACTATTTTTTAGTGGGAGGAAGCCTGGTGATTTCTAATTATTTAGATGAATGTGTACAGCTGATTAAGCGCACTTGTACCATACCTGTTATTCTTTTCCCGGGCAGTCCCAACCAGGTTAGCAAATATGCGGATGCTTTATTATATCTTTCGTTGATCAGCGGCCGCAATGCCGATATGTTGATTGGCCAACACGTAATTTCGGCGCCCGTAGTAAAACAAAGCGGGCTGGAAATTTTATCAACCGGTTATATGGTGGTAGATGGTGGTGCGCCAACAACGGTTTCTTATATCTCAAACGCGACTCCTTTACCGGCAGATAAAAATGAAATTGCCATGTGTACGGCCATGGCCGGTGAAATGCTGGGTATGAAATTAATTTATATGGATGCCGGCAGCGGCGCCAAACGTGCCATTTCGGAAGATATGATCAGGCAGGTAGCCAGGGTGATTGAAGTGCCCCTGATCGTAGGCGGTGGCATCGTTGAACCCGAAAAAGCCTACCTCAACTGCAAGGCCGGTGCCGATGTGATTGTTGTTGGCAATGCCATTGAAAAAGACCCCAATCTTATAAAAGAAATGGCGGCTGCGGTGCATAGCGTGGCGGTGAAGGTGTAGTGTCTGAGTTCTATTTTTCTACGACATAAGTAATATTTTTTTTAAACAGACAACAATACTTATGAGGTTAAATACTAATTTAGTACTTAATCAAAACTAGCCCTCTTCATGAAAACTTTATTTGCATTTTTCTTTACCTGCCTGTTTTTTTCTGAAACTTTTTCACAAGCTCCTGTTATAGCCATGCCTCCAGAAGGTTATGTTCTTAATCGCAGTTCTAATTTTATAAAAGTGAATAACGCGTATGTTGGTTTGAAGGTTGTTTCACATGCGAAAAAGTATGGAGAACCAAACTTAAGAAGCAACAGTATTTCTGTAGTAAACTATAACAATAAAATGGTTGAACAAGGTGAAAATGCCTTGTTTGAAGGAAAGCCGGTTTTCAGCGGATTTAAGACAGAATTGGTTAAAGGTAATAAGATATGGCTTGTTACCGGGGATATGGGTAACAAGTGGGGTAAGCAGGGGGATATACGTGCCACTGAAATTAATGTAGAAACCTATAAACAGGGGATATCAAAAATTATTGTTTCTTCGGATGAGTTGAATGAGCCGGGGGATTATTATGGATATAGGAGGTTCATTAAGAGTTCTCCCAATTTAAAATATCATTGTCTTTTTTATGGACATCCAAATTATAAAGATTTTTTCGTTGTATGTTTTAATAACGATTTTGACCCGGTTTGGAAGGGAAAAAAGCAAATTGATAAAACAGAGATTTACCAGGTAAGTGATGTAAGTATTAATGATGATGGTGAAATAATTATTGTAAGTATTGCTAAATCCATTGCTACAATTTCAAAATACGATACAAAAGGTAGTGCAGTACATCAACAATTAAATTTTGGTTCAGTAGAGCCAGCCTTTATTGATATATTAGAAAGTAAATCAGGCAAGACCTATATCGGAGGTACCATGTTTAAAGATTCTAAATTAGAAAATGTTGTATTTTTTGCTAACCTGGAGAAAGATTACTCAGTAAGTAACATAAAGCAATTAGATATTGCAGGAAGTATTTTAGATAGACTGGCTATAGACGGTCTTGCTAAAACCGGAGATAAAAAAAACGGACTTACCGGTAAGTTTATACATTCAGAACTTGTTGAGCAGGGTGATGGGAAAGTAAAGCTTGTAACGGAAACCACTTATGAAGATGAACAGAGTAATAGCTTCATGGGTTTTGGAGGGTTGATCATAACCAACTTTAGTAATGTGGAGAATCCATTTTCGCTGATCCCAAAATTTATCGTTGACTTTAACAGTTGGCCGAGGGTAAACCAGTTCTTTGCTATACCATCATTAAACAACATAACAGTTTTTTATAGTGATAATGAACTGAATATTAATATTGATCTTAAGGAAAGACAAAAACCTTTAAACGGTAAGGCAGTAGCAGCATTATATGCTGCTACAATTGATAATAATGGTGTAATTAAACGAGATATCTTTTCAACTATGGCTGCGGAAGTAAAAGGGACAGCGGAATTGTTGATACAGACCTATCTGGCAAATAAGCAATAAAAAAATTCTTAAAATATGGTGTGATTAGAGATCCTAATCTTATAAAAGAAATGGCGGCTGCAGTGCATAGCGTGGCGGTGAAAATATAAAGAAGAATTTTGAATTATAGAGTTACGTCCTCATCTGTATTAAACAGTTCAGCATATCAATTAGTTTGATCCTGTTGCCCTGGGCGGCGTCTGCACCTACCGGATTGTAGTTTGAGTTTCAGCGTGAACTTAAACGCATGGGTTTAGCAAATTCGTTTCACCAGCATGGCAATTTTTATCCAGCGGTACATGAAGCCTGTTTTTCTTTTCGATGAAAACCGGCAAAGGAGGGAAAACCCGTTACCCTGCCAAAACAGGCGGGGAATACTAAAACTAAAACCGGATAACATTTTATCCCTTAAATATCTAAAATAAATTTTCTTTGGCAAAAATTTTTCCGCCTAAATACCCCATGGGAATATAAGCCCAGGCCAGGTCCAATATATTAAACCAGGCTGGCGATGGCAGGATGATGATATTGATAACACCTCCAATAAGAAATACTAAACCTATAGACAGCGCAAATTTCATTTTGTTGTTTGCCGCAATTAAAGCCGTTGTCATGGCACCTGCCAGTGTGCCAAGTGCATGCGCTAAAAATGGAAAGACAAAATGTTGAGGTTCAAATAAAGGGATAGCTTTTTTTAAACCTGCCATGGTGGTTACATCAGCTCCTGCTGGTGGTGGAATGATGGAGCCGCTGATCATGATGATGCCCATATTTACAGCACTGCCAATAATGATACCGGCAATAACAGCTAAAATGTTTCTTACTATTGGTTTCATAACATCAGGATTGATCTAAACATTTTTTGTTGCCAAAAGCTATTGTAATTTAAATAACCTTTTTTAAAACAGGTAATGAATATTTGTTTTTTTAAATTATTTATTGCGATTTGTTAAAATTAAACACTACATTTATCTTATCTCCCCCAAAAAATAGTTTATCCAATCCAGTTAAAGCGTACGCATGTGCTGCTTTATATTGAAATACCGCAATGGTTCAATTCCTGTGTTTGCACCTGATTCATCTGTACCACGCAGAGAGTTAACTTTTGTTAATCAAATTGACTTTATGAAAAGAGCAGTAAAAATATGGATATTATCTACCATGCTTCCTTTGTTTACATCGGTTTTAAATGCGCAAACCACTGGCCATGCTTATGTTTCTGCAAGTATCGTTAATCCAATAGGGTTATACCATCTTGATTTATTAAGTAGTCCAAAGCACTACGTTGAAATCTGATATGGTATTATACCGATAGCATATGGCTTTTGACTAAATACTGATATAACCGGTGTTACCTGTTCAAGGCAGGTAGTTTATACACCCTAAGTAAATAACGAATAGATTAAAGGATGGATACTTAAATTATTCAGATGAACAATTACATGTTTACTGGCTAACTTTTTCAACCCTGCCGGGCGTGTCTGTCCCCTTAATTATGGAGGTACTGCTCATGGCAATGGCCTTAATAATTTCGGCCATATTTTTCATATCTAATGTTCCAATTTCATCACTTTGTTTGTGGTAATTGGGTTCATTGTTGGGGGGCTGCTCCATTTTGGAGGTTGAGATGGTATGTGCCGGAACGCCCAATGCGGCAAGGGTGGCATTGTCACTGCGGTAAAATAAATTTTGTTTCGGGTAAGGATCGGGTTCAAAATGAAATTTGGAACCAGCCAGGTTGGCCTGTAGAATTTTACCCATATCGCTTTTTTCGTAACCGGTTATATAGGCGCTATTGGTTCCCCATTTACTTTCGGTGCCAATCATTTCGATATTGAACATGGCCACTACTTTTTCCGGGTCAAGCTGGCGGCTAAAATAACGGCTGCCATATCCGCCAATTTCTTCAGCAGTAAAGGCAACAAAAATCAGCGTTCGTTCATTATGGTTTTGTTTGCTGAAATATTTGGCCAACATCATCACGGCGGTTGTACCGGCTGCATCATCATTGGCGCCGTTGTAAATGCTGTCGCCATTTTTATCGGGTTTACCAATGCCCAAATGATCATAATGCCCGCTGAAAACGACGTACTCCTCTTTTTTGGATTTGCCGGGAATAACGCCAACCACATTTTTTAGATTTTGTTCGGTCAATTCATTTTTTATATGGAGCTGCACCGAGGCCGGATTTAAATTGCCGGTTAATATCAATAGTTGCGTTACCGCTGAAGCAAATTTGGCATTGCCTGCAAATCGCTTTATTCTGTTAAAACGGGCGGCATGACCGGTATCAACCAGGATAAGCAGGTTCTTGTTCACGTCGAACAGGGGGAAAACCGTTTTATTAAAATCATCATCTTTTTTAACAACAATGACTTCATAATCTTTAATGGAAAGAATATGCAGTTCGCCGGCCGTAGTGTTGGCTGCCACATTTTCGATTGTAAGAAGCTCGCCATCCAGCGTTCCGTTGATATCCAGGGGTTTTGCTTTGATCATCTTCATTTCCTGGAAATAATTTTTATTATTGCCAAAAAAATGCAGCTTGCTTTTGCCAAATTCAGCAGCTATAAAATCAGCGGCCCTGTCAATGCCTGCTGTAAAGGTTTTCCGTCCTTCCATATCATCAGCCGATAATATTTTTTCGATCCGCTCCACTTCTGCCGCATGGATGATCTTATCCATACGCTGCGAAAAAGAAAGCAGACTTAAAAAGCCTGCCGCCAAACCTAAAATAAATTTCTTCATTATAAATTATACATTAACCCATTATCCATTAACCCATTATCCATTAACTCATTACCCATTATCACAAGCTCATCATCTCTTTAAACTTAACCGCCTGCCGCCTGCTCACTTCAATTTTTTCGCCACCCTGTAGTTCCAGTAAAAGTCCGCCGTTAAAATAGGGTTCAATTTTTTCGATCATACGCAGGTTAACAATATGCTTTCGGTTTGCCCTGAAAAATATTTTTTCGTCAAGCCTTTCTTCCAAAGCGTTAAGTGATTTTAATATCAATGGTTTAAAAGTACCAAAAAATACTTTTGCATAGTTACCAACGCTTTCAAATAGTCTTACTTCGCCAAGTTTTACAAACCAGCAACGTTCGCCGTCTTTTACAAAAATCTGGTCTTTATCAGATAAAATACCACGGTTTATTCCGGCCAGGGTTAAAGCCATTTCTTTTTCTTCGGTAACCTGCAATTTATGAATGGCATCTGCCAAACGCTTTGGTTCTACAGGTTTCATTAAATAATCTAAAGCATTAACTTCAAAAGCTTTTAACGCGTATTCATCGTATGCTGTAATAAATATCACATGTGGGGCGCTGTCTAATTCTGTCAGCATATCAAACCCGGTTTTGCCCGGCATTTGAATATCCAGGAAAATAAGATCAGGAGAAAGATTCTCAATTTTTTCAAGTCCCTCTGTTGCATTGGCAGCTTCTCCAACCACTTCAATCTCCGGAAATTCCAACAATAGTTTTTTTAATTCATTTCGGGCTAAACGTTCGTCATCAATGATTAAAGCCTTTTGCATGGTAATCAGTTTTTGTGTTGAATTATCTATTTAAATAATGACCGGTATAGATACTTTGGATTGAACAAGTACAGCATTCAGATTTTTTATTTCAAATACAGCTTTTCCCTGGTACATCAGGTTTAACCTGTCCTGTGTGCTTTTAATTCCAAAACCATCGTCATTTGGAGTTTCCGACAATTGACCGGTGTTTTGCACCAACAGCACCAGGTCGTTGTCATTAAATGTTGCCACAATACGCACTACCCCGCCTTTTATTTGTTTGCTGATACCATGTTTGATGGCATTTTCGGCCAGCGTTTGCAACATCATGGGAGGAACAGGCTGTTGATAGGTATCTTCATCAATTTCAAATTCGATCTTTAACCTTTCTTCAAAACGCATTTGCTCCAAAGCCAGGTAATCCTTCACAATATCCAACTCTTTCTCCAAAGTTACGGTTTCCGATTTTTCGGCCTGCATGCTGCTTCGCAGGATATTGCTTAATTCAGTAATTGCTCTCCGGGCCCGTTTGGGATTTTCATCAACCAATGCCCGGATACTGTTTAACGAATTAAAGATAAAATGAGGATTGATATGCGACTTGATCGTTTTTAATTCAAGTTCTTTTACGGTACTCTCGAGTTTAAGCCGGTCAAGTTCATTATTCCGGTTTCTTTCAACATAATGATAAACAATATAGATCAGCATCCAGATCGCGATCAACAATAACCGGTAATAAATGCCAACCAGGTCTGACTTGTTTTCATAAGCCCATACCCCTTTCTTATTTCGGGCCCAACCCGTTGTTCTTTTGATCTCCGTAATTCCCTTTTTAATGGAGGTGTCTTTTAAAAAGGTATTTTCTTTATAATACGCAATTGAATCCAGGCCAAATTGCTTTTCCATCTTTTTGGCTTTCTCAAGCTTTTTGTTGTTATAATATTTTTCGTACGAATAACCGGACTGGTATTCAATATAATTACTGCCATAATATAAAACAGTACCGGTAGCACCAACAGAAACGATGAACAAGACTAAAATGCGGTTATACGAAAACTTAAGCCAGTTTGTTTTTTTTAGGATATACCGGAGTAAATGGGTAACCAGTATACCGGAAATTAAAAGTATGGCAAGGCTGATAAAATATTCTTTCTGACCACCGTCTTCTTTAAACCGGTCACCAAATACAATGATATTAAAGTATACCAGGATTAACCCCCATACCCCCCAGCCGGTTACCTGGCAAAGCCAATATCTTACATTTATTTTACCCATCATGCAAAATTAGTCCTCAATATAGCGAAATGTGGTGCCGATTTGATTAATGGTGAAATGTAGGTTTGGGAGGTGTGTTACAACCAAATTGCTAATTATTTTTATTTTTAAAAGCAACCTATTTTTTAAAATCTCATTCCTGGTTAAGTCACAACTTAAATTAACATGTATGTCATTTAACTTAATTGGTTCTGCTAAAAGCCTGTTTACCAGCGAAATGGTAACAAAAGCCAGTTCTTTTTTAGGCGAAAGCGAAGGCGGCATAGCTAAAGCCATCAGTGGTATTTTACTGTCTGTTTTAGGGGGCCTGATGAGTAGCTTCTAATGAAAATGGTGCAACTGCCGTTGCCCAAATGGCTTAGGAAAGCCATTCTAGGGGAATATCTGGAAACCAGAAAGGTTTTTTAGGTAATGATGGAGGTGGGCTTTTAAACAAAGGTGCAGGTTTATTTGGTGGTAAATTAGATGGGTTAACCGGCATTATTTCAAATTTTGCAGGTGTCAAATCTTACACAGTATCGTCTTTAATGAGTATGGCAGCCCTGGCTTTTTTAGGAATGATTGGCAAACATGCCAGTACAAACAATTTGGGTGCTTCGGGAATTGCTTCGTTATTAAGCAGCCAAAAGGATAATATAGCTGCGGCCATGCCGGCGGGCTTTAATCTTAGCAGTGTATTGGGAAATTTTGGTGATCATGTAACAACATAAACAAAAGCTGCTGTTGGTTCTACCGCTGATTATGCTGCGAAAGCAACTGAAAATGCAGGTAATTCAAAAAAGTTTTTATTGCCCGTACTGTTGACTGCTCTCGCTGCAACTGCTCTATTTTTTTTAATTGGAAAAGGTTGTAATAAAGAAACCGTAACAGCAGTTCATAAGGAATCAGATACGATACAGGCAAACACAGTCCCGGCAGCAATTGAAATAACCAACACAGTGGTTTTGGCTCCTGGCACGCTGGATTCACTTACCGGTAATTTTAATTATAACCTGGGTAAAATGATAAGTATTGACTTACCAAATGGTGCCGGTAAACTAGCGGTAGGCGAAAACTCGACAGAAACTAAATGGTATAAATTTTTATCTGATGTAAATACTGCACCGGACTCTGTAAAAGGCAGCCGGTTTGAGTTTACCAGTGTAAAATTCAAGACCGGTGGTTCAGAAATAACGGATGAATCCATGACTCAGTTAAAAAATATGGTAGCTATTTCTAAAGGGTTTCCAACTGCACAGTTTAAATTGGGTGGTTATACGGATAATACCGGAAGTGCGGCTGGTAATATTGCTTTATCACAAAAAAGAGCAGATGCTGTTGCAGCCAGGTTGGTAAACCTGGGCGCTGATGCAAAATCTTTTGTGGGTGCAAAAGGATATGGGCCTGAGTGGCCAGTAGCTGATAACGCAACTGCAGCAGGAAGGGCTCAGAACCGCAGGGTGGCAGTTAATGTAAAGGCAAAATAATTTGTTTGTTGTTTACTGAAAGCTTTCTGTTTAATTACAGAAGGCTTTTTTGTTTCACCCCAGATAAAACAAGTATTTTTACAGCATGGCCAATCCCAATTTAAATAATGAAGCTGAGCATCTGAATTCTGCAGAGAAAGAATTTGAAAATACCATCAGGCCAGCGGCAATAGATGATTTTTCGGGCCAGAGCCAGATCATTGATAATATAACCATTTTTATCAAGGCGGCTAAAATGCGTGGCGAAGCACTCGATCATATTCTGTTTCACGGGCCGCCGGGATTGGGAAAAACAACTTTATCACGTATTGTGGCCAATGAGCTTGGGGTAAGTATTAAAGAAACCAGCGGACCTGTAATAGAAAAGGCAGGCGACCTGGCGGGGCTGCTTACCAATTTAGAACCCAACGACGTTTTATTTATTGATGAAATTCACAGGCTGAGCACAGTAGTGGAAGAATATTTATATGCTGCCATGGAAGATTTCCGCATTGATATCATGATCGATAGCGGCCCCAATGCCAGGAGTGTTCAGATAAACCTGAACCCGTTTACTTTAATTGGCGCAACCACCAGGAGTGGTTTGCTGACCGCCCCGCTGCTTTCCCGTTTTGGAATAAAATCGAGATTGGAATATTATGATGCCCTAACCCTGAAGAATATTATTCTCCGGTCCTCAAAAATATTGGGTACCAGGATCACCAGTGATGCCGCTGCAGAAATTTCGGGCCGCAGCCGCGGCACACCCCGCATTGCCAATGGTCTTTTACGCAGGGTAAGGGATTTTGCGCAGGTGATTGGTAATGGCGTCATTGACCTGGGTATTACCGAACATGCTTTGAAAGCCTTGAATGTAGATAAACACGGCCTGGACGAGATGGATAACCGGATATTACATACCATCATTGAAAAATTTAAAGGCGGCCCGGTTGGTATTACCACCATTGCAACAGCGGTAGGTGAAGAAGTGGGAACCCTGGAAGAAGTGTATGAGCCTTTTTTAATCCAGGAAGGATTTTTGCAACGCACAGCCCGGGGAAGGGAAGCCACCGAAAAAGCGTATGCCCATTTGGGTAAAAGATCACTTTTTGGAGGTAATGAGAATTTACTGTTTGGCGATACTAAATAATTGCCGGGAACGTTAAACCCAGAGTTTGCAGTTGAAATAGGAATGAGAGTAAAAAGGCAATAAAGACGGGTATTTGGGCATATTTTTTTGGACGAAATCATAGTGAACTATGGAGACATCAAAAAATCAGGCAAATGCCTGTGTTCGAAGCATTTTTTCCCGTAATAGATTTCAACTGCAAAATTTGGGTTAAACCGTGGTAAAAATTTATGGTCATAGCATTTCAACTTTTTTTATGAGATCAATTTTCGCAGCAGCCTTGCTAAGCCTGGTTTTTGTATCCTGCAATAAAGATGATGCTGCCCTGATGCCGGTTTCGGCGCCAACCACTATGTATTTTCCACCAATTACCGGCGACAGTTGGGAAACCGTATCACCGCAAACATTGGGCTGGGATGTAGACAAATTGAATGAGGCCATCGCCTATGCGGGCACAAAAAATACCTACGGACTTATTATTTTATACAAAGGAAGAATTGTTACCGAGAATTATTGGAATGGGTGGGACAAAAATAAAGTCTATTATATTGCATCGGCAGGAAAAAGTGTTGTTGCTTTTTTGGCAGGTATTGCACAACAGGAAGGGCAGCTCGATATCAATGCCAAAACAAGTACTTATTTAGGTACAGGCTGGACATCGGCGCCACCGGCCAAAGAAAACCTCATTACCGTAAAACATCAACTGACCATGACCACCGGTTTGGAATATAATGTACCGGATGATGACTGTATCACACCGGCCTGCCTGAACTATAAAGCAGATGCCGGCTCTTTCTGGTATTATTACAATGCGCCATACCGGTTGGTACAAAATGTTATTGCCAATGCCACTTCAACCAATTACAATACCTACACCAAAACGAAACTTGCCGATAAGATCGGGATGAAGAACTTTACCTGGTACAATTATGTATTGTGGCTTAACAGCCGAGACATGGCACGGTTTGGGTTACTGATATTAAATAAAGGCAGCTGGAACGGTAATCAACTGATAACCGATCAAAGTTATTTTTCGGCCATGACCAATACTTCACAAACATACAATCAGTCTTACGGATATTTATGGTGGCTGAATGGAAAGTCTTCTTTTATGGCACCCACATCAACACTGGTTTTTCCGGGTTCATTGGCCCCTGCCGCGCCGGCTGATATGATTGCAGGATTGGGAAAAGGAGATAAAAAGATCTATGTTATTCCTTCTAAGGACCTGGTTGTGATCAGGCATGGCGATGACACCGGTGATGCAACCCTGGGACCTTCTTCCTTTGACAATGCTTTCTGGATAAAGTTGATGTTGGCTGTAAAATAAAAGCCCCGCAACCATGCGGGGCCGGTATAGTTTCTGTTGCATTCACCTTACTCAGTAACAACCAACCTGAATCCGTTGCCATGAATATTTACAATTTCAAGCGCCGTATCTTCTCTTAAATATTTACGCAATTTTGCGATGTACACATCCATACTGCGACCATTAAAATAGGTATCACTTCCCCATATTTTTTTCAAAGCGATCTCGCGGCTCAGCAAATCATTTTTATACTCACTCAGCATTTTCAGTAATTCATTTTCTTTTGGCGAAAGCGTTTGGGTTTTGCCATCAACTGTTAATTCCCGCAGGCGGGGATTAAAATGGTACCTGCCCAAATCATATTCTGCATTGGCTTCTTCACGGTGTAATTCCTCATTACGTTTTAAGATCGCTTTTATTTTATGCAACAATACTTCACTGTCGAATGGTTTGGTGATATAATCATCGGCACCCAGTTTATAACCCTGGATAATATCGTCTTTCATTGTTTTGGCGCTTAAAAAAAACAAAGGTACATCAGGATTTACATCACGAATTTCCTCAGCCAGTGTAAAGCCATCCATGTTGGGCATCATCACATCCAACAGGCACAGATCAAATTTTTCACGTTGAAATGCAGCCAGTCCCAGCTTTCCATCTCTCTCCAGCGTTACATCGTAGTCATTTAGTTCCAAATAGTTTTTTAATACCATGCCAAGGTTTGTATCATCTTCGCATAACAGAATTTGTGGTTTGATCGGGTCCATATCTTTACAGGTTTATTAGCAAATAAAATTAAATCAAAGTTTATACAGCGAATATAGTGCCTAATTTTTTGTTAAAGTAAAAATAAGTCATTGGTCATTATGTTACCGGTCATTTTATCGGGATCAGATTTTCCGATACTTTTGACTAACGAAGATTTAATGATCAGTTCTTTATATACTTCTTGTCCGTTAGGGTTTTTAAGAAACCAATGATATCTTTTTTCTCTTCATCGGTTAAACCCAGTGGTTCTTTTAAGGCATTATCGATGTTGACGGGATTTTGAACAAATTTGCCCGGGTCATTATAATAATCCAAAACTTCTTCCAGTGTTTTAAACATACCATTGTGCATGTATGGTGCGGTAACAGCAATATTACGCAGACCCGGTGTTTTAAATTTCCCCAGGTCAGCTTCTTTTTTTGTGACCAGGTATACCCCGGCATCATTTAATTCACTTCCATTGTACAAACCGATGTTCTTAAATTCATCGGTGGTAAAATCTTCCATACGATGACAATCAAAACACCTGGCTTTATCGCCAACAAATAATTGCCTCCCTCTTTCTTCTGATGCTGATAATTCCTGCAGGTTATTGCTCCAGTTGTCAAATTTACTGTCGACGGTTTCCAATGTTTCTTCAAAAGCGGAAAACGCAGCTGCCAGGTTTTTGGCATCAGGCTTTCGTTTAAATATTTTTTGAAATAACCTTTTATATTCGGGCGATTCATTTAATCTTTGTACGGCTTCTTCAACAGGCAAACCCATTTCATCGGGATTCTGAATAGGCATCAAAGCCTGTTCTTCCAGCGAGGCGGCTCTGCCATCCCAAAAATAATAAGGACGGTTCTTCATATTTAAAACGGATGGGGTATTTCTTTTTGTAAGTTTTCCATGAATGCCCGTGCTGAAAGCAACGGTATCGGCAAAAGCATGATCCGGCTTATGGCAGCTGGCGCAGCTTACGGTAGAATCCTTTGACAGCATTTTTTCTGAGAATAATTTTTTCCCGAGTACTGCTTTACCGTTTTTGGTATTGCCTGTGAAACCTGTTGAAGCAACAAGGCTCATTAAAATAATTGAACAGGTCATCCATATTTTCATGGTATAAAAATAAAACAGCCGCCTGGTATTCGGGCGGCTGTTGCAAAATAAAAAAATATTTATTGAAAGTCAGTGTCGGAAACCCCTTCATTAAGTTTGATATCAGAGAAATTCATGGTGAATTCCTGTCCACTTACATTTCTTATTATTTGAGTTGCCAGCATTATATTTCCTGCTTTCTGGTAATTTTTATACTCGATGGTTATCGGCAATTCCTGGTCGTTCTGGAAATTAGTTGTTTCTTCCTGCAATAATAAGCCCGATTTGATAGAGTATTGTTGTTCAGAAGTTCTTCCGCTTGGCATAACCACTCTCAACCGGTAAGTTTCCTCGCTGTTGACCTTTCCTTTACCGAGATATTCTGTTTTATAGGCCGCTGTATTATAATATAATTGCGGAACCACCCCTTTTTCGTCCGTTACTTCTTTTATCTCTTTTTCTGATAAGTCGGTTTTGCCGGGCCCCTGCATCGTGTAGCCCGTTGTTCCGTTGAAGACCATTTTAAAAACGGTCATCTCTCCCATTTTCAATTCAGTAAGCGTTTTTACCGGGCTTAATCTTAGATAATTTCCAGAAAAGGCTCGTCCCATCATTTCCATGCTGATCGTTGCTTTCATACTGTTTACTTTTTCAATTTCAGCTTTACCACCAACTGCTTTCAGGTAATCTTCCACAATGCTAAACCCCGAAACAGCATCTGTTGTTTTTGGTGATTCGGAAACATTGGCCTCTTTCACTTCTTCTACTACCGGATCTGCATATTTATCATATTTTTTTATGGGAAAACCAAGACGGGCCAGGTTAGGCAGGATTTTTTTACCGTTACCAACTATGACGATCCTGGAGTTGGTTTCATTAAAATAATTTTTGGAAACCCTTTTTATATCATCGAGGGTAACGCTGTTTATTTTCTGCAGGTAGGTTCTGTAAAAATCTTTGGGCAAATTATTGATCAGGATATTGGAGGCATAGGTTGCAGTAATGGATGGATCCTCCATACGCAACGCATAGGAACCGTTGTATTTTGCCTTGGCAATATCCAGCTCTTCCTGCGTCAGGTTACCGTCCCGCATATTTAAGATCTCTTTCACCATCTCATTTATGGCGCTATCCACTTTTTCTGTACGTACGGCAGAACTGGCTTTAAACAGGTCCTGAAACCGGCCACTGCCAACACTCGAATAAGCGCCATAGGTAAAGCCATGTTTTTCACGCAGGTTCATAAACAATTTACTGTCGGCGCCACCGCCCAGGATCTGGTTGGCCAGTAACAATGGGAAATGATCTTTGCTACTCATTGGATTTTTTACCAGGTTTCCCATGCTTAATTCTCCCTGTACGGCTGTAGGCACATCTACAAAATCAATTTCGGTTTTATCGGGATTGGCTACATCACCGGGTTTTGGGAGTTCCAGTTTTTTTCCTGTCCAGCTACCTAAAATTTTCGTTGCCAGGTTTTTGGCCTGGTCGGGGGTAATATCTCCCACAAAAGTTAAGTAAGCGCGGGAAGGCGTTATGTAGTTTTGATAAGCTTCTTTCACGTCATCCAATGATAGTGCCTTAACGCTTTCTTCCGTGGTAAATTCACCCTGTGCAGTATTTTTTCCATAATTCAACGCTGCGGAAACTCTTGATGCAATTGCAGACGCACTTTTTTCCTGGGTTTTTAACCCGGTAATCGTTTGTGATTTTAGCTTTTCAAAAGACTCCTGTGGAAAAGCCGGGTTTTTTAAGGCATCACCCATCAGCGAAAACGCTTTTTCAAAATACCGGGTAAGCGCTGATGCCGAACCCCCGGTTGAACCCAGGAAAACATCGGCGCCAATGATATCGGTTGCTTCGTCAAATTCCGCCTTGGGCATGGTTTTGGTACCCTCACCCAGCATCTGACCCATCAGGTCCATCACGCCGGCTTTTTTGCCTTCATAAACAAGCCCCCAATCAATATTTAAATTGGCCCTCACTTTAGGCAGCTTATGGTTTTCAACAACCAGTACGGTTAATCCGTTGGGCATATTGAATATGACCGGGTCTTTAATGGTAATGCTTGGGGCCGGTCCGGCAACAGGTTTTTTAGTTCGGTCTAATTTTGTTTGTGCAAAACTGTTTTGCAGCAATAAAAAACTAACAGCAGCTATGATTATTTTTTTCATTGTATTCGTTTTATTGAAATGGAAGAATGATTATTTTTTGGGTAGGTAATAAAGAAGTACGCGCTGATTTTTATTCATATACTTTTTAGCAACATTTTGAATATCCTGCCTGCTGATCTTCCTTAATTCTTCCAGTTCTGTATTGATATTGTTTGTGTTCTTATAAAAAGTATAACCATCAGCCAGGTTTTCGGCTACACCCAGCACGCGGTTGTTTTTATCTACAAACTGGTTTTCAAACTGATTCAGAATTTTGGTAAATTCTTTTTCACTGATCAGTTCGCTCTGCAGTTTAACAATTTCATCATCCATGTCTTTTATTAAAATGTCAAGCTCTGTTCCCATATTCGGCAGGGCAAACATAAAATAAGCACCATAATCTTCCAATGCATAACTGAATGAACCAACCTGCAGCGAGTTCTTTTTTTCATCTACCATTTTTTTAAACAACCGGCTGCTGCTACCCTGGCTTAAAACGGCCGACGCCATTTCAAGTGTTTTAGACTCTTTGTTCGTCATACCCGGAATACGATATGCAGCAATCACCGCAGGGATTTGAATATTGTTATCATAGGCCGTGTCTTTTATTTCTTTGGTAATTAAGTCTTCTACATATTTTGTTTTTACAACAGGTGCCCCGACCGGTACTTCCGAAAAGTATTTATCTACCAGCTTTTTCGTTTTTTCCACATCAATATCACCCGCAATTACCAACACGGCATTATTGGGTACATAATATTTTTTATTAAATGCCTGGAATTCCTGCAGCGTGGCGGCATCCAGGTGGTCCATGCTTCCGATGGGTACCCAGGTGTAAGGATGTCTGGTAAACAGGCGTTTCATCACTTCGGCGAGGAAATTTCCGTAGGGCTGATTATCCACCCGCAAACGCTTTTCTTCTTTTACCACTTCGTTTTGTGTTTTTACGCCCACCTGGTTAATCACCGGGTGCAACATTCTTTCACTCTCCAGCCACAAGCCCGTTTCCAGCTGGTTGCTCGGAAAAACTTCGTAGTAAAAAGTACGGTCCTGTGTGGTATTGGCATTATTTTGTCCGCCATTGGCACTTACGATCTTCATAAATTCTCCCCGTTTAATATTGGGGGAACCTTCAAATAAAAGGTGTTCAAAAAAATGTGCAAAGCCGGTGCGATCGGGGGTTTCATCCTTGCTACCCACATGATACATTACGGAAACGGCTACAACGGGGGCCGTTTTATCCTGGTGCAGTATAACACCCAGTCCATTTTTAAGTTTATACTCCGTATAAGCCACTTTTTGCGACATGGCCGGAAATACTGTCGCCGTGAGCAAAACATACAAAAATCCTTTTTTCATAATTATAATAGTTAAGTAACAAATTTAAGTGCTAAATATTTTGCAACCATCAGCAATATCTAAAATAATTGATAAAAGGCCCGAAAAGGATAGTAATGGTAGATCCTGTAAACATTTTCTATCCATCTGTTTTTAGGTAACATCCTATTCAGGTATTTTATGTTGAGAATTTAAGTATTTTGCCAGAAGGCAATCTGCTTAACCATTCGTAACTTTCCAAAAATCTTAATTCATGGCAAACAAAGAGGCATTTATAGAGGCGATAAACAAAGGCTATACATTTAAAGGCGAATCCGTAAAACTGGGCGCAGCCATTCTGGATGGGGAAGTTGTAGCCGAAGCAGGTGTTTATCTGCCGTTGAAAACACTAAATCGCCATGGATTAATTGCAGGCGCAACAGGTACCGGTAAAACAAAAACCCTGCAGGTGATCAGTGAATTTTTAAGCGATAACAGTATACCTGTTTTGTTAATGGATATTAAAGGCGATTTAAGTGGTATTGCAGCAGCAGGTGACAGCAATACTAAAATTGTTGACCGGTACCAGAGACTGAATATGGAATTTAAGCCTTTTGCTTTCCCGACCGAGTTGATGACACTTACCGGACAAAAAGGTGTTCACCTTAGAGCAACCGTCAGTGAATTTGGCCCGGTATTATTGAGTAAGATTCTGGAACTGAATGACACACAGGGAGGCGTGGTGGCCATGATCTTTAAATATTGCGACGATACAAAATTGCCTTTACTTGATCTAAAGGATTTTATAAAAGTATTACAATATATAGGTGATGAGGGCAAGGCTGAAATAGAGAAGACCTACGGAAAAATTTCAACCTCATCGACCGGAACCATTTTACGTAAAGTGATTGAACTGCAGCAGCAGGGCGCCGATATTTTCTTTGGTGAAAGAAGTTTTGAAGTAGACGACCTGATGCGTATTGCGGATGATGGCCGTGGAATGATCAGCGTTTTACGTGTTACCGATCTGCAGGATAAACCCAAACTGTTTTCCACATTTATGTTACAGATGCTCGCAGAATTGTACGCCAGCTGCCCCGAAGAGGGAGATTTGGATAAGCCTAAACTGGTGATGTTTATTGATGAAGCGCATTTGATCTTTAATGAAGCCAGCTCGGCTTTATTGCAACAGATTGAAACGATTGTAAAGCTGATCCGGTCAAAAGGCATTGGTATTTTCTTTTGTACACAAAACCCGATGGATGTACCCGCAAGCGTTTTGTCGCAACTGGGTTTAAAAGTGCAGCACGCTTTACGGGCTTTTACCGCGGCCGACAGAAAAGTGATTAAGCAAACGGCAGAGAACTATCCCGAAACGGAATATTATAAAACGGAAGACTTAATAACGCAGATGGGAATCGGCGAAGCATTGATAACCATGCTTAACGAAAAAGGTATCCCTACACCGCTCGCACATACCATGCTTTGTGCGCCACGAAGCCGCATGGATGTTTTGACTGAGGAAGAAATTGATGCCATTAATGCAAAATCAAAAATGGTAGCCAAATATAATAAAGCCATTGACAGTGAAAGTGCTTATGAAATATTAACAGCCAAATTAGAAGAGGCTGCTGAAAGATCAGTGCTGGAGGAAACAACCTCTTCCCAAAAATCTGCAAAGGCAGAACCATCAACTTTTGAGAAAGTTGCTGATAATACGATTGTAAAAAGTATGTTGCGTACCGCAGGAACAACCATTGTGCGTTCTTTATTGGGTGCTTTGGGACTGGGAGGAAGGAGCAGGGCTTCTAAAACCAAGGGTTGGTTCAATTAAGAAATTAACGATTATTTGCAGGAGCCGGTTAAACAACCGGCTCTTCGTATTTGTGTGCCATGAAAAGATTCAAATCTTAATTTGATCGCCGTTTTGGACCATTAGCTGTTTTAGCAATTGTATTATGTATGCTTAGTATTGAGCGATAAATGAAAAGCGACAGCCCCGAACATGCCTGGAAGATGTTATACCGATTATACCTGTATGTAGTCCAAAGCCATTTGCTATTACCGATTATATCGGTACAGGCTGGCATAATGCCATATAAGATTTCAACGTGGTCCTTTGGATTACTTTTTAAATCAAGATGGTATTACTCATCAATGTGGAAAATTATAGTTTAGAGTACCTGAAACGCTTTGGCAATACAGAAAATATAACGCCTTACCTGGTTTCCCTGATACCACATGGCTGATGTATTGATCAGTTTTATGCATCCGGTACCGGGAAACTACGCGTACTGGAGGCACCTTTACTTGCTATTCCGCCAACGCCCGGCCAATCCATTCTGCACCATCCCGAAAATGAGGATATGTTTATCCCGAAGGCAGAATATATATACCTTCGCAAACCCAATCTGAACAGGGTGCTGTTAAATACACCGATTATGCTATGCATAAGTTTATAAAACACGTACTGTAAAACCCTGGTTTAACAATACCCTGTTTGTAATTGTAGCTGATCAATGTGCAAAAAGTGCCGGTAAAACCAACCTGCCGGTTAGACGATATTCCTATTACCTGTATCATTTATGCACAACAATTAATATAACCGTTTGGTTAGCCAGATCGATTTGGTACCAACCATCTTAGGATTGATGAATAAGAACAACACAAGCCGGTTTTTTGGCTACGATATTTATAAGATGCATGCAGGGAAAGAACGGGTATTTATCAGAACCTAACAGGATATGAGCTAAATTAAAGATGGGAAAATGGTCATATTATCCCCACAACAACAGGTTAAGATGTACAGGCCGGATTTATAACAGGGTCAAATACCCCGATTACCGTCTCGGAAACCCTTACAAATGAGGCAATTGCCTGGTACCAGGATGCCAGTTTTCAATTTAAAACCAGTAAGCATAAAAAGGTAAAGTGCATACGATTGATTTGGGTAATTAATTGATTATTAATGATATGAATTGATGAAAAGTGTGATATGGTGTACTTAATACCTATTCATTTTTCATCAATGTTTGAAAATACTTTACTAAAATGTTGTGTTTTATTAAAAACCACGTTATCTTCGTTTCGGTTTTTCATAGGATATTGGATTTTAAAGCGGGACTAGATTTCTATCTTGGTCCCTTTTTTATTTTTATAAGTTCCATCTTACCCGGTTGAAACCTTTCCATCTTTATCTGTTTTGATTTTGTTTTCTGACAGCAGGAAATTAATAACCCTCCATATTTTTTCTTTTTTGATCCCGTTCAAACTGGTTAATATATCCTCCACCGTTATTGGCAGTTCTTTTGCCAAACGGGTTATGTGCTCCGTTATGTTGTTAAATTCTTTAGTTGATATGTACACGACCTGTTCATGGATGCAATTGTCGCAAATGGCACATGCATTAATCGTAACATTTGTAAAATAACGGGCAATATGCTGACTGCGGCAACCTGTTGATTTTTGCAGGTACCCGATCATGGCAGCAACACGTTCTTCAAACTTTTGTTTGCGTTTCAGGTAGTCTGTTGTATTCACCAGGTAGCTATCCTGGTACATCCTGTTCTGCAAAATGGTTATTTGTGGTTTATCTTTTTGCGCGGAATAACTGATGATCCCATAATTGTTCAGTTTCTGCAGGTCTTTTTTTAATTGTACAACATCGGTTTGAATAAATTGGGCCAGCCTGGTTTCATAAATGGTAGCCGGGAAATCAAATATACCTTCATAGGAGCGTAACAAACCTTTCAGCAGGGGTTCTAATACAGGCTGCTGTTTTTCAAAATCGGTAAGTTCCTCCCGGTTGGTAGTAAATACAACAGTAGAAGGCTTGAAGAAAACCTCGTTGAAACTTACCATATCTTCCTGCTCCAGTGCTTTAATGGCATAGGTAGCTGTAAGTATATTTATTTTAAAGGCAGTTGCAAATGCTGCCAGATCAAAATCATAACTGATGCCTTCGCCGCTGCCAGCCGAAATCTGTAAATGGTTCATCATGGCTATATAAACCCGTTTGATCTCCGCTTCGCCGGGATAACGAATACCTGATTGCTCCTGTAAATTTTGAATTTCCTTGCTCGTGTACAGCAAAACGGCATATGCCCTTTTTCCATCTCTTCCCGCCCTTCCGGCTTCCTGGTAATAATTTTCAAGGCAATCGGGTACATCGTAATGAACCACTACCCGAACATCCGGTTTATCAATCCCCATTCCGAAAGCGTTGGTACTTACAATTACCCGGGTTTTGTTACCGATCCAGTTTTCTTGTTTTTTATTCCGCTCTTCAGCAGGTAACCCGGCATGATAGTAATCGGCATGGATACCATTCATCCTGAGCAGGTCAGCGATCTCACGGGTATGTTTACGGCTTTTGCAATAAACAATGGCCGTGCCGGGAACATTCTTTAATATCTGCAGTAATTTATTTTGTTTGGATGGAACATTAAAGACAGAGTAGGATAAATTTTTTCTTTCAAATGATTGTTGAAATATTTGCCAGCTGATCTTCGATTTATTTTTTGAAAAACTTTCAGAATCGGTATATGCCATTAATCCCCCCCCGGGGGGATGGATAGGCTTTAATTGTTCACAAATATCATCCTGCACTACTTTGGTTGCAGAGGCAGTGAGTGCCAGTACAGGTACGGCGGGCAATTGTTCTCTCAGGTTGGCTATCCTTAAATAAGGCGGCCTGAAATCGTATCCCCATTGAGAGATACAATGTGCTTCATCGATGGCCAGCAAATTGATCTTCATGGCCGGCAGCATGTTTAAAAATAAACCGGTTTCCAAACGCTCGGGAGAAACGTACAGGAACTTATAATTTCCATAGGCGGCATTCTGCAGGGACTTTTTTATTTCAATAAAACTCATCCCTGAATAAATGGCTAAAGCAGGAATCCCTTTTTGTTTCAGACTCTCCACCTGGTCTTTCATGAGGGCAATTAACGGGCTAACCACCAGGCACAAACCATCTTTTGCCAATGCCGGCACCTGGAAACAGATGGATTTACCACCACCGGTTGGCAACAAAGCCAGCGTATCTTTTCCTTCCAATACGGCATTGATAATATCTTCCTGCAGCGGACGGAAACTGTTGTAACCCCAATATTCTTTTAGAATTTCATGAATGGTCAATGCAATAATTTATGGCTTGAAATTAAATCATTTTATTTTTTAGTGATGGAATAAAAAGGGAAGGCAAGAGATGACATCTTGTTTATGAAGATGTCATCTCTTGCTGTCTCTTCCCAGTTATGGTCACTTGTTAAACCACTTTCTTATAATTCAGCCAGATAGAATTGATCGCCAGCACCACATCACTGAAACCCATGGCCAGTGCAGCAAAACCCGGTTGTAACAAGCCAATGGCAGCAACGGGAATAGCAACAATATTATAAATGAATGCCCAAAAAAGATTTTCCTTAATGGTAATGAACGTATGTTTACCCAAACCTAAAGCCAGCGGTAAATGCTGAATGCCCTTGTTCATCAAAACAACCTGGGCACTTTGCACCGCTAACTGTGAAGCATCACTCATCGAAATTCCGATGGTTGCTTTGGCCAATGCGGGGGCATCATTAATACCATCACCAACCATAGCAACCGGGGCCTCGGCATTCAACTGGTCAATAAGCTGCAATTTTTCTTCAGGCGTTTTTTCGGCGTATATTTTATCGATGCCTAAGCTGTCGGCAATTTTTTTTGTGCGTTCCAGGCTGTCTCCACTTAATAAAATGGTTCGTATGTTTTTTGAGTGCAGGTAACTGATCACTTCCTTTGCTTCTGCCCTTATTTCGTCTTCCATATCAAACCAGCCAACCAGCTTATCATTCTGCAGCAAATAGGCAGTATGCGAAGCGTCATTTGTTTGTGAGGAAGCAGTTTTAAAAGAGCCCAAGGAAAACCTGTTGCCATCCGCATCTTCCGCATTCATGCCCAGGCCTTTTATTTCTTCAATTTTTTTCCAGCGAATGGCGTCATTAATTTTCCATTCCTGGATAATCAATTTCGCAATCGGATGGTTGGAATATTTCTCCATCGAAAAAACAATCTGCTTGAATAAATTTTCATCCATTGTGCTTTGCCAGTTGCTTATCGCAAATTGGCCTTTGGTCAGCGTTCCGGTTTTGTCAAAAACTACGGTCTCGATACTTTTAAACAGTTCAAGGCTTTTTGCATTTCGGAACAGGATACCGTTTTTAGCTGCACGACCCAGGCCCACAGCAATAGCTGCAGGCGTTGCCAGGCCCATGGCACAGGGGCAACTGATCACCAAAACAGCGATACTTCTCATTAACGAATTGGTACCGCTGATATCAAAAGCAAAATAATTGATCAAAAAACAGAGTACGGCTATTCCCAATACGGCGGGTACAAATATGGCGCTTATTTTATCCGCCATTTTTTGAATAGGAGGTTTTTCTCCCTGTGCCTGTTTAACCAGGGTTAAGATATTGCTGAGTACTGTGTCTTTTCCAATAGCTGTTACCTGGGCTTTAACCGTACCATCTGTTACCAGGCTTCCTCCAATTAAAGGATCTTTTTTAGTTTTGTATACAGGTTTGCTTTCGCCGGTTAATAAGGATTCGTTTACATAAACATCGCCCCATAATATTTTGCTATCCATGGGTACCTGTTCTCCGGTTTTGATCAGGATAAGGTCTCCAACATGCAGCGTTGTATTCTCTACCGGGAAGATCAATTCTTTATGATCCCCATCAAAAGCAATCATATTGGCCATGACCTTCTGCCGGGCCGACAGTTTGTTTAATTCTTTTTGTGTAGAAACAACAGATTTATGTTCTATCCATTCGCCTAAAAAAACCAGGGTGAAAATGGTGGCTGTGGTTTCATAAAATATATAATTCATACCCAGGTTACCAATCGTGCCGATCAAACTGTATATAAAAGCTGCCAGTGAGCCAATGGCAATTAAAACATTCATGTTGGGAATGCCCCGACGCAGACTTTTTAAAGCACTTACACCAAAATAACCCATACCTACTATTAAAACCGGAGTACAGATTGCCAGTTGTATCCAGGGATTCATCAGGAAGGCCGGGTGCCTGGGCAACATGTGTAACATTAAAACCAACGTAAACGGCAGGCAGAAAAGGAAACGTTGTAAGTGATTGGTGAAGAAGTTATGAAACGAGAGCCGGGAGCCTGCCTGTCCGGCAGGCAGGCCGGGAGAAGCGGGGCCATTATTTTCAGCGATCACTTTGTATCCTAAATCAGTAATGCCTTTCGCAAGCTCATCTTTTGATTTGTTTCCATTGAGCCCAAAGCTTACGTCTCCGCCAATAAAATTTACATTTACCTCTTTTAAACCCTGTTTTTCCAGGTAACGGTTAATGGTTAATGCACAGTTGGTGCAGGTCATCCCTTCTACTTTCCACTCGACTTTTTCCATTATGCAAAATTATTCATTGCATTTGTGACTGAATTGCTAATGAAGGAAAATATCTTTGCAACATGGAGGTAAATTTTACACTGGAAAATATCAATCAAACCGCAGCAAAACTATTAACTGAATTTGCCAATTACAGAATATTTGCATTTCACGGAGAAATGGGTGCCGGTAAAACCACGTTTATACATGCGTTGTGTGAGGCGATGAAGGTTAAGGGCAGCATTACCAGCCCAACTTTTTCCATCATCAATGAATACAGTACCCCGGACGGTCAAACAGTTTATCATATGGACCTGTACCGGATCAAGGACGAAAATGAAGCCATGAATGCCGGTATGGAGGATTGTTTGTTCTCCGGCAATACCTGTTTTGTAGAGTGGCCGGAGAAAGCACCGGGTATTTTCCCCACCGATACACTGCATATAACCATCAGTTCTGTCGACGATAATACCAGAAAGCTGAAATTAAATTTGTAATTTGTAGGCTTTCAAAGAAAAATTATGGCTACAACAAAACCCTTTGTATCTTCTTCTTTTAGTTATGAAACACTTGAAGAAACCCTCGATGTTAAACCCAAAGGTGCAGAGTTGTTTATTGGAATTCCCAGGGAAAATTCATTTAATGAAAACAGGATCGCTTTAACACCTGAAGCAGTAGGCGTTATGATTGCCAACGGGCACCGGGTGGTGGTGGAAACTAAGGCCGGCGACGGAGCCAGTTATACAGACAGGGACTACAGCGAAGCAGGCGCAAAAATCGCCTATGATAAAAAAGAAGTTTTTGAATGTGACATACTGGTTAAAAGTGCGCCGGTTAGTGAAAATGAATGTGAGCTGCTGAAGCCACATCAATTTATTATTTCTCCCATTCATGTGGCCGTGATGAAACGCGAAATTTTGCAGAAGATGATGGATAAAAAGATCACTGCATTAAGTTTCGAGAATTTAAAAGATGACACCGGCCATAATCCCATTGTACGCAGCATGAGTGAGATAGCGGGCAGTGCCGTAATGTTGATTGCCGGGCAGTATTTAAGTAAAACCAACAATGGTAAAGGGGTTTTGGTAGGAGGGATCAGTGGTATTCCTCCAACCAAAGTAATCATTATTGGCGCCGGAATCGTTGGTGAATATGCTGCCCGTACGGCTTTGGCCATGGGCGCCAGTGTAAAGGTTTTTGATAACAGTATTTACCGTTTAAAACGGTTGCAGAATAATATTGGTGTGCGGCTCTGGACATCGGTACTGGAACCTAAAATTTTAGCCAAGCAACTAAAAACCTGCGATGTTGCGGTTGGTGCGTTAAGTGGCAACACGGGCAGAACACCGGTGGTTGTAACAGAAGAGTCAGTGAGTAATATGCGGCCAGGCACTGTAATTGTTGATGTGAGTATAGACCATGGCGGCTGTTTTGAAACCAGCAGGATAACCACACATGAAAAACCGGTTTTTGTTAAATACGATGTGATTCACTATTGTGTACCCAATATACCCAGCGGCTTTGCCCGTACGGCCTCGCAAGCCATCAGTAATGTATTGATGCCATTAATGCTGGAAACCGGCGAAGATGGCGGCATAGACCAAATCGTTTGGCATAAAATAAATATCCGAAGCGGTATCTATCTCTACAAAGGCAGTCTAACCAATTTTTACCTGAGCGAAAGATTTGATCTGAAGTTTACCGATCTGAATTTGTTGATAGCGAGTAAGAGGTAACATTTTCAAGTTCAGGCAACGCTTTATTTTTCATGGCTGTTTTATTAGAAATAAGTTGTTTGAAAAATGTATTGCTGACTTTATTTCTGATTGTTTCTTGCCGGGAGAGCAGGGCGCAAAATTCTTAAGGCCTGCGTGTGGCCTACAGTAGCACGAATGCCACAAAAATTACAGAAAATATCAAAACCGGTAGTTTAGACAGGTTCCAGGTATTTGTTTATGCCAAACGGTATGTTTACAAAAGCTGGTTCATCAAAGCGAATTTGGGATATGATAAAAATGGTAATTTTTACGATGATAACGTGGTTATTGCGGACGGGGGCAAAAAGGTGCATATTAAGTTGAATGATGCCGCATGTTCTGTTGATATGGGGTACACTTATAAGATTAAGGCGCATCATCAAATTCATGCGGGCTTTGGACCTTACCTGGCTTATGGGATCAACGGAACAGAAAGAGGATATGGAGGAACTTTTTTTGGCAGGGTACCTATTGATAAAAAAATTGATTTCGTAAACCCGCAAACCAAAGAAGGGACGAACCTAAAAATAAAACCGATTGATGCCGGCCTTAATTTTAATATAGAATACCAGTACAATAAATATGGCCTGTTTATCAATTACGGACTTGGTTTATCAAACCAGGAAAATTTTGGTAAATCGTTTAACAGGGTGGCTACGATTGGTGTGCAATACAGTTTTTTGAATATGTAAAAGAATTGAATTGGTGTATTGCCCGGGTTTGATCTGTCTCAGTTTCAGATTATTATAACGTCTTACGGAACCTGAACCACATAGGAACATAGAAACATAGCCTAAAACATAGTGCAATTTTTTTCAGCCGATAACTATTTCAAATTTATACCAAGCCGCAAGTTCGTCCTGAAAACTTATTTGTAATCTCCAATCTCAATTACTTCTTCACAAAAATCGTATTCCTGTTTTACATTGCTGCTTACAATGACCAGTTTTTCCCTGGTATAATTACTGATGAGGGAATGATATAACGCAATGCCATCAGCATCTAAATTGGTGGTGGGTTCATCCAATAAAAGAATGGGTGTATGGCTGAAGAATGCCTGCGCCAGTTTTAACCGTTGTTTCATACCGCTGCTGAAATAACGGATTTGTTTGTGCTTGGCCTCTTTCAATCCAACATAGTTCAGCATGTCTTCCATATGTAAAGATTGTATTAGTGGTTTGAATTTTGAATGAAATGCAAGCATTTCCCATGCGGTCATTTCTTCAATCAATTCCAGGTAAGGAGCAGCGAAAGAAATGTAGCTGTATTGCAGTTCGGGAGTTGCATGATGTTTGCCGTCGTGATATTCAATGGTGCCCTCGTTGTGCAGTGTAGCACCGGCTATAACCTGTAACAATGTTGATTTTCCAGAACCATTAGGGCCGGTGATGGCGTAGTTTTTACCAGGCAGGAATTCATAACTGCAGTTACGAAAGATCCACTCGCGGTTAAATCGTTTGCCGGTGTTGGAAAGCCTCACCCCCACCTCCCGAAAATTTCTGGAGAACTCGATTGGGGAATTCATTGCTGCAAGGCTCATTGTTGAATAGGTTATTTTCTAGGTACATGTGAAAGCTGACAAAGACCAAATAGTTTCAGTTCCTTCAACAAAATCTTCGCTTCGATCTCCCAGATTTCCCTCCCCATCGGGGAGGATAGGAGGGGCTGTGCTTTACTCATCCTCCGCACTACCTTTTGTAAACCGCTTTATTATTCCTCTTCCACTTTCCCTGATAAAAGCTACAATTTCATCACGTTCATCTGTAGCCGGTAATTCTTCTTCAATAAAATTAAGTGCCTGCGATGTGTTCATCGACTTATTAAAAATGATCCGATAGATATCGAGAATTTTGTTGATCCTGTCCAACGAAAAGCCTTTGCGTTTTAAACCAACCGAATTTACACCTGCATAACTAAGCGGCGTGCGACCGGCTTTAATATAAGGCGGTACATCTTTGCTAACCAAAGATCCACCGGCAATAAAAGCGTATTGGCCAATTTGAACAAACTGGTGAACAGCACACATCCCGGCCAATATGGAGTTATCGCCCATGGTCACATGCCCTGCCATTTGAGTATTGTTGCTCATGATGCAGTTATTACCCACAACGCAATCGTGTGCAATATGGCTGTATGCCATGATCAGGCAATTGTTACCCACTTTTGTTGTCCACCTGTCTTTACTGCCCCTGTTCACGGTTACAAATTCCCGAATGGTTGTATTATCGCCGATTTCTACTGTTGTGTTTTCTCCTTCGTATTTAAGATCCTGTGGTATGGCTGCAATAACGGCACCGGGAAAAATACGGCAGTTCTTTCCTATCCTGGCGCCTTCCATGATGGTAACATTACTTCCAACCCAGGTGCCTTCACCAATTTCTACATTATGATGTATAACACTGAAGGGATCAACCTTTACATTGGTTGCCAGTTTGGCATTTGGATGAATGTATGTGTGCGGATGAATCATCTGGTTGTTTATTGGTTAAATAGTTTATTTGTTTATCCGTTTTACCTGGTTGTTATTTTTGTTTTACCAACTGTGCTGTTAAATCTGCTTCTGTACATAATTTATTTCCTACATACACGCTTCCCTTCATTACACAAATTCCCCGGCGGATGGGTTCTACCAGTTCCATTTTTAAGATCATGGTATCACCGGGCACTACTTTTTGTTTGAATTTGCAGTTGTCAATTTTTAAAAAATAAGTATCATATTTTCCGTCGGGCATGGCATTAATACAGAGCAACCCACCGGTTTGCGCCAGTGCCTCTACCTGTAAAACACCCGGCATTACCGGGTTTCCGGGAAAATGGCCCTGGAAAAAATATTCGTTGAAGGTTACATTTTTAATACCTACGATCTGCGTGTCTGTCAGGTCAATGATCTTGTCGACCATGATAAAAGGAAAACGGTGCGGTAATGTTTTTTCAATTTGTTCCTGCGTATATACCGGTTCCTGGTTGGGATCGTAATTTGGAATATCCCTGGTTTGCCTGTTTTTTTTGATATACTGTTTTATTTTTTTTGCAAACTCCACATTGCTGCTGTGGCCCGGGCGGTTGGCAATAATGTGTGCTTTAATGGGATACCCAATTAACGCCAGGTCTCCAACCACATCCAGTAATTTATGCCGGGCAGGTTCATTCGCAAAACGCAGTTCCAGGTTATTTAAATAGCCTTCGCTTTTAATTTCAACTTTATTTCTGCCAAAGGCTTTGGCCAGCCTTGCCATTTCTTCATCGGTTACGGGTTTATCAACCACTACGATGGCATTATTAATATCACCGCCTTTAACTAAATTATTATCGAGCAACATTTCCAGTTCGTGTAAAAAACAAAAGGTACGGCAGGTGGCTATTTCAAATTGAAAATCCTTCATGGATTTTAAGCTGGCATGCTGTGTACCTAAAACCGGGCTGTTAAAATCAATCAGCGCGGTTACCTGGTAACAGACGGCAGGCAAAGCCGTCATTTCAACTTTTTTTTCTTCATCAAAATAAGAAATATTGGTATCGATGGTATACCAGATCTTTGCCGCTTCCTGTTCCAGTACCCCGGCTTCTTCGATAATATCTGCAAAGGGGCCGCTACTGCCATCAATGATCGGAATTTCGGGGCCGTTTAATTCAATCAGGCAATTATCTACACCCATACCAACCAGGGCAGCCAGTACGTGCTCAACTGTGCTCACTTTACAATCTCCCTTAACTAATGTTGTTCCTCTTGCAGTATCTGTAACCAGGTCGCAATCAGCTTTAATGATGGGGGAACCGGGCAAATCTGTACGCTGAAACTGGTAACCAAAGCCCGGGTTGGCCGGTTTTAAAACCATATCAACATGTATACCCGAATGAAGCCCTGTACCTGAAATTTTTGCTGACTTGCCAAGCGTGTGCTGTTTATCCGGGTTAAAATTTTTATCCATGTGTACCGCTAAATTTTGTTGGCAAAGATATTTAAAATATGCTGCCCGTTGTATTTATAGCTACAGGTAAATATATAATAGGTTAAAACTGTACCTGGAAGCTGCCAAATACGTAAAATGCTGAACCTTTTCCGGCGTAAGATGGAGCTGGGGAAAGGCGCCAGACAAAATCGAGGCGGAATACTTTTAGTATGTTATCGATGCCGGTACCTAATTCGATGTATGTTTTTTTATTTAAGGTCTTGAATGTGCTGGTTTTGTTGTTGATCGCGTTATTTTCATCAGTTAATGAACCAAATAGTGTTTTGGCCGTCCAGAACTGTCGCCATTTTAACTTCCTGGTTAGTGGAATAAACCTGAAAAGGCCAGACCCAATGTTGTGTTCAACATTTACGCCTGCATATTTATCGCTTAGGTATTCAAACCTGTTCATCAGGTTGAAGGCAAAAGGGTCGTAATAAAAAAGGTCGTTACCAGGATGATTTTCCAGGTTTGTAAAAGGCACCGCACCTTTAACAATGCCTCCATAAACCCGGTAATAAAAGACACCGTAAGGAGATATTTTCATCACATCCTTCACCAAAAATGAAAATTTGTGGTAGCTATAGGCACTGTTGAAAACACCTGGGATACCTTTTGCTGCAATAAGTTCTACGATGGGGTATTTGGTACCCAAAGAATACCTGAAAAAATTTGTTTCTAAAAACCTTTCGAGGTAAGCGAAGCGTAGTTTTAAAGCTATTTCAAAATTAGTAAGCGGTGTGCCCCTGGGTACCGTAAAGGTTTTTAATGGCGGTAAATTAAGCAGGGGTGTATATTGGCGGTGGAAAGCAAATAATTCTGTGGAAAAGCCCTTACCCAGGTCATTATAAACTTCAAAGCGTATATCTTTTAAGTTGATCAATTTTCTGGACACCCCGGGTTTGCGTACGGCAAGTGAAAAAATATTATCCTGGCTTACCTGGCCAACCTGGCTGATACCATTATCCACATCATCCTGGTAGGATAGGTGTAGCCTGGATCGCAATGGTGCTCTTCTTACGATCCAGTACGCTTCGGCCAATCCTTTAAATCGCTTATCTCTTAAGCCATAAGCCAGGTAACCGTGCAGGTATAGGTTTTTGAATAATTTTTTATTGGTACCCAGATCAAACCTGAACCTGGTACCCTGTACGGAATCTCCACTGATCCAGTTAAACCAGGGGCCAATTTCAAACTTGCCAATATCGCGGTATCCGCTGCTGATAAATGTTACATTACGTTGCATTTTTTGAAACTTAGGCATTTCCATCAGTTTATCTATAGTAGCATAAATCGCTTTTTCATTTTTGGATAAGGTATCATGCCTCAAACTAACCCAGGCAGAATCCGTATTTTGAATTACGGATTCCCCGGAGGTTACCTTTTCTTCAATATGCTGATCACTAAAAACAGCGGTAAGAGAATCGCTGTTGATAACAATATCTTTATAGGAGGTTGTTTTTCGTCCGATAAGGGTAAGCGAATTTTTGCCGAGTATGCGAAAATCGGCAAAAAATTTATCACGGTTCAAAAAGATAACAGAATCGTTAATGGGTATGTATTCCTGAAAAACGCTAATACGGTCTATAAAATTAATATTGGCCTCCTTGCCGAGGTACATCGATATTTTGGTGATCTGGAATGTTTTTTCCTTTACCCAGGCATCACCCGAAAACGTATTTTGCCCTGCGCGTTTTGGGTTAAAAACAAAATGGTACAATTTATTTCCATTAACGATCTGGGTATCGGGTACGGTGAATAGGTAGTATGCATCTGCATTATCGTTAAAAGGACTGACAAAATCCTTGTCCATCACATTCACAAAATTGCTATAGATATTTACATTTTGGTTCATAACTCCTATCAGCTTGCTAAAGCTTTCGTTGTTGAAGCCAATGGTTTTGCTGGCCTTAATATGTTCATTAAATTTTGTCGGATTGCTCTGGTAGGCGTAGTCGCTCAACGTTTCAATGAGATAGGCAGGTAAAAAAGGCTGCGCTTCAGACGTGCTGTCGATATTATCAAAAATGAATGAAAAGTTTTTCAGGAGAAAATTTTTCCTGGCCTTATCGGCATTAAAGTTTTTAATGTCAATCTCGAGTTTATTATAGGCTTCATAACTGAAGTTGGGGAGGTCGTACCGGTTATATTGCTTCTTTTTACTCATGATCTTTTTCCACAAATAGAGGCCCCTGTTCCATTTTGCTTTTACCACCACTTCGCCTTTTGCACTTCCCCTTTCTAATGGAATGGTGAGTGATTTATTGTTCTGTAACTGGCTTATGGGTAACCGGTACAGTTCAAAACCAATAAAACTGACTTTTAAAGTATCGTCTTTAAAATTATTAATGATAAAAGAAAACATGCCTGCACTGTCGGTGATCTTTCCAATACCAGACCTGGCAAAATAAACCGAGGCATAACTCACGGGTTCTTTCGTATGGCCGTCAATAATAGTGCCCGATATAGAAAGCGATTGACCGAAGGAAGCGGAGTTGATAAAAACTAAAACTAAAAATGATATGAAATGTTGAATTTGTCGCAATTTTTTTTAGGTGTGGGTAAGATATTTTTGTTTTATGATGGCTGTCAAACAACCAAAGGTATTTTATTTTGCCAGCCTATTCATTAAAGAAAATGTTAACTGTTGCTTTATGTCGTTGGAATGACAATTGTGAGGATAAAAAGCGATCAGATGCTGTGTTTCTCCATCATTTCCTTCAATTTTTTTTCCAGTTCCAAAACCCTTTTTTCCAAAACCGGTAAATTACGGCTGGCGGCCTGACTACGCAGTGCGGCTGTATAATCAAATGCAGGAGAACCTGTAACAGCAGAATTGGGGGTTTTTATAGATTTACTTACACCACTTTGAGCATTTATTTTGGTGCCGTCGGCAATTTTAATATGCCCAACAATACCAACCTGTCCGCCTATCATTACATTGTTGCCTATTTTTGTACTGCCACTGATACCGGTTTGAGCAGCAATGACCGAATTGGTACCCACTTCCACATTATGCGCTATTTGTAAAAGATTATCGAGTTTGGCACCCGATTTAATTAATGTGCTTCCAATGGTGGCCCGGTCAATGGCAGCATTGGCGCCAATTTCAACGCCATCTTCAATAATTACATTTCCAATTTGCGGAACTTTTTTCAGCGTGCCATCAGCCTGGGGAGCAAAGCCAAAACCATCACTGCCAATTACGGTGCCGGCATGTATGGATACGTTTTTACCGATAATGCAGTCATGATAAACTCTTACGCCCGGATGAATGACCGTATTTTCTCCAATGGTAACATTATTCCCTAAATAAGCATTCGGATAAATTTTTGCGCCATCGGCAACAACCACATATTCTCCTATGTAGGCAAAAGCGCCTATATATACGTTATCCCCGATCCTGGCCGTTGCTGCAATATAAACCGGTTGCTGAATACCGTTTAACTGTTGTCTTTGTATTTGCTGGTATTTTTCTAAAAGTGTTGCAAATGCAGAATAAGCATCCGGAACCCTGATCAGCGTTGCATCAATTTTGTGTTTTAATTCCTGTGATTCAGCTACAATAATAATGCTCGCATTTGTACTGTATAAGTATTCTTCATATTTAGGATTGGCCAAAAAAGCCAATTGGCCGCTTTGCGCTTCTTCAATTTTACCAAATGATGCAACGGCAATATCAGCATTACCTTCCACTTTACCGTTAATCATCATAGCTATTTGTGCTGCCGTGAATTGCATAGTTAAGCTTTTACCTGCAAGCCTTTAGCAATTAGCCTGCCGTTTATAAACGGTTTACAGCTAATAGTCAAAAACTATCTTAAATAACAAAAGTAATATTTTTTAACCTTGCCCATCAGGGTTTTATTTATCAGTGCATTATCAACTTCCGAAATATCTTTTACCGATCCGTCTTTAAAAAGAATATGAATATGTTCTTTTTCCAGGTCGTAAGTACTGCTGGTTACTTCGCCGGTAAACACGAGCCAGCTTGCTTCTTCTGCATGTATATTTAATTTATCACAGGCTTCTAAAGTTTTTTTCCGTACCAGATTTAGATCAACCGGGTTACCAAAATACTGAACTTTCAGCAATTGTCGGTTAATAATCCCATTACACAGTGCAGATAAAATCTTGTCATCATGATGACACCAGCTTTTTATCGCGGCCATTACATCAACATCATCCAGGTTACAAAACTCTTCCAGGGTTACGGTTTGAATGGGTTGAGTTATAAAATTATGTAATGGATGCTGCGTGGCGGCTTTTACAAATTTGGCCCGTTTAATGATGCGTTGCAGCATCTGTTCGGCACATAAAACAGTTTTATGCAGGTACACCTGCCAGTACATGAGGCGGCGGGCCACTAAAAATTTTTCAATGGAAAAGATAGATTTCTCTTCCACCATCAATTCGCCATTATGCACAGTGAGCATTTTTAAAATACGGTCATAGCCAATTACGCCTTCATTTACGCCGGTAAAAAAACTATCCCGGTTTAAATAATCCATACGGTCCACATCCAGCTGGCTGCTGATAAGCTGGAAAAGAAATTTCCTGTGATACCGGTCGGTAAAAATTTCCAATGTAAGATCCAGCTGTCCGTTAAAATATTTATTCAGTTCTTTAATGATCATTAACGACAGGTCTTCGTGATGCATTTCTTCTACCAATACGTGTTCCAGAGCATGGCTGAATGGCCCGTGACCAATATCGTGCAACAGGATGGCCATTTTCGCAGCCTGCTCCTCGGCATCGGTAATATCAATACCTTTATTTTTTAATTCATTGATGGCGATGCCCATTAAGTGATAGGCACCCAGGGCATGATGTAACCTGCTGTGTACAGCACCCGGGTATACCAAACTGGCCATGGCCATTTGACTGATCCGGCGCAGCCGCTGAAAATAAGGATGGGCTATTATTTGATGGATGAGTTCGTCATCAACGGTTATAAAACCATAAACCGGGTCGTTAATAATTTTTCTAAAAGCCATTAAAAGATTTTGAATTATTTGTTTTAAGTTCTGATAACCTACACAACCCATATATGTTAAAAGTTATACAAAGCTAAATAAAGCCAGGCATCATTGATATAAAAAATTAAATTTGTAAGCATGTAAAAGGTACTCATTTTTAATCCATGACTCCTGTGTTTTGATTAATAAAGTTAAAAGTATTCAATACCCAGGCCGCAATCCGGACCGGTATCACAAAACAATAAACCCTGCTCACCCGGTAATCCGGGCGGGCGCAAAACAATTATATGAGTGAAATAAAAATTCTTTGGGTAGATGATGAAATTGACAGCCTTACATCACAGATCATGTTTTTAGAGAACAAAGGATATACTGTACAAACTAAAACCAATGGATTTGATGCAGTAGAATTTGTTAAAGATAATATTGTTGATGTGGTATTATTGGATGAAAGTATGCCCGGTATAACCGGTCTGCAAACACTGCAACAGATAAAGGAAATTAAAAGTAATTTACCGGTGGTTTTAATAACCAAGAACGAAGCGGAGAATATCATGGATGAGGCGATTGGTTCGCAGATAAGTGATTATTTAATTAAACCGGTAAATCCCAACCAGGTATGGCTGAGTTTAAAAAAGTTAATTGATAATAAACGGTTGGTAGCTGAAAAAACCACGTCGGCTTACCAGCAGGAGTTCAGGAGTTTGTTTACAGCCTTAAACAGTAATCCCGATTATAATGAATGGATGGACATTTACCGCAAACTGGTTTATTGGGAACTGGAGATGAAAAAAAGTGACAGCCCCGAAATGCAGGAAGTTTTTCAAACCCAAAAAAGCGAGGCCAATACCGAGTTTTTTAAATTCATTTCAAGAAATTATGCATCCTGGGTAAGCCCTAAAAGTGCAGACGGGCCTATCATGAGTCATAACCTGATGAAGTTTAAAGTATTTCCGCACCTGGAAAAAGGAACGCCGTTATTTTTTGTGCTCATCGATAATTTGCGCTTTGATCAGTGGAAAACCATCCAGCCCATTTTTGCAGAGCGTTTTCGCATTCACGAAGAAGAAACCTTTTATGCCATACTGCCCACGGCAACACAATATGCCCGCAATGCCATATTTGCCGGGTTGATGCCGGTGGATATAGAAAAAAAATATCCACAGCAATGGAAGAACGATGATGAAGACGGAGGAAAGAATATGTATGAAGAAGATTTTTTGAAGGGGCAGTTAAAAGCGATGGGTAAAGGAGATCTAAAATATTCCTATACCAAAATTACCAATAACCACGACGGGCAGAAACTGGTTGATAATATTCACAACATGATGGAAAACGACATCAACGTGATCGTTTATAATTTTGTTGATATGCTCAGCCATGCCCGTACCGAAATGGAAGTATTGAAAGAACTGGCAGGAGATGAAACCAGTTATCGGAGTATAACCGAAAGCTGGTTTACCCATTCGCCCTTACACCAGGCACTCAAAAAGATATCCGATAAAAAAATCACGATGATTGTGGCAACTGATCACGGTAGTGTGCGGGTAAATACGCCTGCCAAAGTTATTGGGGATAAACAAACCACGGCTAACCTGCGTTACAAACACGGGCGTAATTTAAACTATGAGGCTAAAGATGTATTGGCATTCAGGGATCCCCGGGATGCAGGTTTGCCCGTTCCCAACGTAAATTCTTCCTTCATTTTTGCCAAAGGTGATTTGTATTTATGCTATCCCAATAATTACAATCATTTTGCAAATTATTACCGCAATACTTTTCAGCATGGCGGTATAAGCCTGGAAGAGATGATTGTACCGGTGATCAGGATGACGAATAAGTAGAACCACCCCAAACCCCTGAAGGGGCTTATTAAAAGTCTTTAGTTTGAAACGCTATACTGAGTTTCAGTCAGTTGTTTTATTTAGTTATCAACGTTTGTTGAAAATTTAATTTTGTATAACTCAATAATTAAGGGAGGTTGCATTTTATTAATGAACTTTAAAAGTACCTGTAGGGATCTTAGGCATGAAATACACACAACATAATTTGGAAAAGATAGAAAAGGTTGCCGAAGAATGCGGTTATGTTATTCGTTATGAAAGAGGCACTTTTCAAAGTGGGTACTGCATTTTGCAGGAAAGAAAAGTTATTGTTATTAATAAGTTTTTTCAAACGGAGGGTAGAATGAATGCCCTGATAGATCTGATGCCTCAGTTGGCGATCAACATGGATGCGCTTACACATGAAAGCCAGAAAGTGTATGATGAGGTGATGGCTGTTACCAGTAATAAATAAGCAATAAGCAATTGGCAACCAGCAAAAATATCTGTTTACATTGCCTTGTCGGGCTACGTTAAAATCTTCAATAATTTAAATACTGCAATTTGCCCATTGCCCAATGCAATTTGGCCAATTTCCATTCTATATTGCCAATTACTTATTTTTGCACAGTGCAAACTCCTCCATTAAAAATAACATTCCTGGGTACCGGTACCAGCAGCGGTGTACCCATGATTGGCTGCGTCTGCGAGGTTTGTTCTTCTCCCGATAAAAAAGACAATCGTTTACGCTCCAGTATTTTAGTTGAAAGTGCAACAACAACTTTGGTTGTTGATACAACACCCGACTTTAGATACCAGATGTTGAGAGCCCATGTAAAAAAACTGGATGCCGTGCTGTTCACCCATCCTCATAAGGATCATATTGCGGGGCTTGATGATGTAAGGGCTTTTAATTTTGTTGACAAAAAACCAATGGAACTTTATGCCAACTCCTTAACGGAGGAAGCCATTAAAAGAGAATTCGCTTATGCTTTTTCGGATAAAAAGTATCCGGGAATTCCCAATCTTGGTTTAAATACCATTAATGAAGATCCGTTTATGATTGGTGATATTACGGTTATTCCGATTTCGGTCTGGCATCTAAAAATGCCGGTACTGGGTTTTCGTTTCGGACAATTTACGTATATCACCGATGCCAATAAAATTGATGCTGCTGAAAAAGAAAAAATAAAGGGCAGTGATGTTTTGGTATTGAATGCATTGCGGAAAGAAAGTCATATATCTCATTTTACACTGGATGAAGCTGTAGCAATGGTGCAGGAACTGGGCGTTCCCACCGGGTATTTTACCCATATCAGCCACCAACTGGGCAGGCATGAAGAAACTAATGCTATATTGCCTCCAGGAATTGAATTGGCCTGGGACGGACTGGTAATTGATTAAGAGATGTTCACCGGCCGAACACAAAGTTTACAACTAAAATACAGTTTCTATAGTAATTACAATATTATATACCAATGCTGTAATTGCAAGAAGAAAATACAATAGCATCTCAAGTTTTCGCGGTTGCCTGGCTCTGTATATTATTGTGTTCTTAATAAACGTTGGAAAATACAGCCAAATGATTCGAAGCAATTGTATAAAAATTGCATAAGCACATGCTGAGGCTACTAATAGCTCTATTATATTCTCCATAGTCATTTATTTGTAAATTTTACCACCAGTTTACATATTGTCCAATTTTATAGACTCCACAACTGCAAACCATCCTGAACTAATTGTAAGAATATTTTTTAAAACACTCAATATTGTTGCGACGGTTGCACCGGTATTCCAGGAAGAACCCAATGCGCTTATTCCGGTTGCTTTGCCTATTGCACCCATCATGAAGTCAAAAGCCTCTACGTTGGTTGTATGACCTGAAAATGCAAGGGTGGATTTGTATAAATCTTCTTTTTGTTTTTAAGATCGTGACTACAAAGTCAGGTAAATTAATTTTGGATGGCAAGAGAAAATCCTCAGTTTTTTCTGTTTTTTTCTAATTTTTTTCTGATGATTTCCCCATGGATTTTAGAAGGCACATGTTTACCTTGGTTTTCAAGTGTTGAAACCCCGAAAATTCATACCCGAATATCTTTCTTTTACAAAAAAAGAGCGCATAGGAATTATTGCAATTATTGTACTGATCCTTTTTTTTATGATTCTTCCTTTTCTTTTTCCTTTCTTCAGCTCACAAAAACAATATGACCATCATGAATTTGAAAAAGAAATTGCATCGCTGAATATAAAACAACAGGATAGTACAGCTGATTATGCAAACCGTAATTTTGATGAAACCAATTACCAAAGTTTTTATCAGCCTACAGAAAATAATGATTACCGTAAACAACCAACAGGCGAGCTGTTTTATTTTGATCCCAATACATTACCGGCGGAAGGTTGGAGAAAGTTGGGCATAAGTGAAAGGACCGCAAACACCATTCAAAATTATATATCCAAAGGCGGCAGGTTTAATAAAGCCGCTGATATTGGGAAAATTTGGGGACTTAGCAAAAATGACGTGAAGCGGCTATTGCCCTATATAACGATAAAATCGTTGCCTGTAGTAAGTTACAGTTCTGCTAAAACTGCTGAACCCTACAAAGCTTACGAAACACAAAAATATGCGATTGGCACTGTTGATATCAATGAGGCTGATACTGCTGACTTTATTGCATTGCCTGGTATTGGCAGTAAACTGTCGAACCGTATCATAGCATTCAGGGAAAAGCTGGGTGGTTTTTATAAAACAGAACAGGTTGCCGAAACATTTGCATTGCCCGATTCAACTTTTCAAAAAATAAAAGACAGGCTGGTAATTACCAACAACCGTGTAAAAAAGATCAATATTAATAAAGCCACGCCGGATGAACTAAAAACACATCCATATATTCGTTTTTATATAGCCAATGCTATTGTACAATATAGAAAAATGCATGGTGATTTTGAATCCGTTGATGATCTTAAAAAGATCATGATCATTACTGATGAAATTTTCGATAAAGCTGCTCCCTATCTTACCGTTAAATAACAGGCTAACACCCGTTAGTATTTTAAAATGCAGTAAATTGCACCCTCAACAATTATACACGATGAATTTTAAAACTACGGAACTTACCGAGCAGGTTGCTCAAACTGCCAGGGAATTTGCTTTACAGCATATTAAGCCTCATATCATGGAATGGGACGAAAGCCAGGAATTTCCTTTGCACATTTTTAAAGAGATGGGTAAACTGGGTTTGATGGGTGTGCTGGTACCGGAAGCATATGGCGGCAGCGGAATGGGCTATCACGAGTATAACAGGATCATACAGGAGGTAGCCAAGGTTTGCGGTTCAATAGGATTGTCACTGGCTGCACATAATTCACTGTGTACCGGTCATATTCTGGCTTTTGGCAGCGAAGAACAAAAGAAAAAATATTTGCAAAAACTGGCTTCGGCCGAGTTTATCGGGGCATGGGGATTAACGGAGCCCAATACCGGCAGCGATGCCGGTAATATGAAAACGACTGCGGTTAAAGATGGTACCGACTGGATCATTAACGGCACAAAATCATGGATCACGCACGGTAAAAGTGGCGATGTGGCAGTTGTTATCTGCAGAACAGGTGAACCCAGGGTAAAAGACAATTCTACAGCATTTATTATAGAAAGAGGTACAGCAGGATTTAATGCGGGTAAAAAAGAGAATAAACTGGGTATGCGTGCCAGCGAAACAGCCGAAATGATCTTTGACGGCTGCCGTATACCAGATGCCAATCGCATGGGTGATATAGGGCAGGGTTTTAAACAAAGCATGAAAGTTTTAGATGGTGGCCGTATATCCATCGCCGCACTGGGCCTGGGTATCGCCAGGGGGGCCTACGAGGCATCTTTGCAGTATGCTAAGGAACGTCACCAGTTTGATAAGCCCATTGCCAGTTTCCAGGGTATCAGTTTCAAATTGGCCGATATGGCTACCGAAATTGAAGCTGCGGATCTGTTGATAAAACAAGCCTGCGATTTAAAAATGAGGGGATTACCTGTGACCAAAGAGGCAGCCATGGCAAAATATTACAGCAGTGAAGTAGCGGTAAGGGTAAGCACCGATGCCGTACAGATATTTGGTGGCTATGGATATACAAAAGATTTTCCGGTCGAAAAATTTTACAGAGACAGCAAACTTTGTACAATTGGTGAGGGTACCAGCGAAATTCAGAAACTGGTGATCAGCAGGGAAGTGTTGAAATAGGGTTGACTTAAAAACAATAAAATGCCATCCCGTTTTTAACGGGATGGCATTTTTCATGTAAACATGAAAAAATTATTTTTTACCCCCGCCAAACATATTGCCAAGTTTGTCTTTAACACTGTCAAAAACATCCTCTGCTTTATCGGCAACATTTTTGGCAAATTCCTCTACTTTTTCTCCTGCCTGGCCCGGTATTACATCACTGATCTTATCCAGCATGCTATGTTCTTCAGCTATAGGAGCTTCAGCAGCAGAAGCCGCAGCAGCATTGTCCGTAGTGCCTGCAAACATGTTATCTACTGCACCTCCCAACATCGGGAATTTCTCTTTTACAAATTCTTTAATGGTTTCAATTGATTTTGTTGCCTGGTCAGCGCTGATGCCTGTTTTTTCAATAAGGCGTGAAATTAATTCCTGCATGATTTTTAGTTTAAATTTTAATATGAATAATAAGACGTTTTATTTAAAAACATAGCTGTATTTCCCAACTCACGACTTCCGACTCCCGCCTACTCCGTATCATACCTGTCCACCCTTTCAATACCTGCCATAGAAACCAACCGGTCAACCAGTTCGTCAAGCTCTTCTTTATCGTGCACAAATATCTTTACGTTTCCTTCAAATATACCATCTTTTGCTTCAATAGTCATGGCCGAAATATTAAATTTTAATTCGCCGCTGATGAGGTTCGTGATCTTGTGTATAACTCCTACATCGTCTAAACCGATGATCTTTAAACCGGTAAGAAAAGAGATCTCTTTGTTTTTAGCCCACTTGGTTTTTACAACGCGGTGGCCATAATTGGCCATCAGCCTGGTAGCATTGGGGCAGTTGGTACGGTGTATTTTCAACCCTTCGCCGGTCGTTACAAAACCAAACACATCATCACCGGGTATGGGTTTGCAACAGTTCGCCAGGCTGTACTGAATCTTATCGCTGCTTTCGCCAAAGATGATCAGTTCTGCATCTTTTTTATCATAAGTTTTTGGGTGGAAATCTTTTTCTGTCTTTTCTTCAACAACCGGCTTTGCAGGTTTTGGCGCCACCAGTTTGTCACCATGAACAGTAAACTCCTTTAATTCTTTCAGGTCGATTTTCTTAACGGCAATATCATACAACAGGTCCAATGACGAACCCGATTTATAAAAATTGGACAATTCTTCGAGGTTGGTTTGATTCATAGAAGCACCCATGCCTTCCAGTTTTCTTTGCAGCGTGTACTTACCATCCTCCGCTATATTTCGTTTATCTTCTTTAAGGGTATCTTTAATTTTTGCTTTTGCTTTACTGGTAACCACAAAATTAAGCCACTCAATATTTGGCTTTTGTTTGGCACTGGTAATAATTTCTATCTGGTCGCCACTACGTAATTTATGACTGATAGGAACCAGTTTATGATTTACCTTGGCACCAATGCACCTGCTGCCAATGGCCGTGTGTACACCAAATGCAAAATCCAGCGCAGAAGCCCCAACCGGTAACATCTTCACTTCTCCCTTGGGGGTATACACATAAATTTCTTCAGCAAGAAAAGAGGTTTTAAAATCCTGTAAAAAATCTATGGAGTTATCATCAGGGTTGCTTAAGGCTTCCCTGATTTGCTGAAACCACTTGTCAAAGCGGCTTTCGTCTTCTTTGCCTTCTTTATATTTCCAGTGAGCGGCCAGCCCTTTTTCAGCAATTTCATTCATCCGGCTGGTTCGTATCTGTACTTCCACCCATTTACCATGGGGGCCCATTACTGTTGTGTGCAAAGCTTCGTAACCATTACTTTTTGGGTTGCTCAGCCAGTCTCTTAATCTTTCCGGGGAGGGATTGTATTCATCCGTGATGATGCTGTACACTTTCCAGCAATCCTCTTTTTCTTTTTCAATGGATGAATTTACAAGAATGCGGATGGCAAACAGATCATACACTTCTTCAAAACTGACACCCTTTTTTTTCATCTTATTCCAGATGGAATGGATGCTTTTAGGACGGCCGTAAATTTCAAAATCAAAATCAGCTTTATCCAATTTGTCTTTAAGAGGCCTGATAAAATCATTGATATATTTAGTACGCTCCCTTTTGGTATCACTTAATTTCTGGGCTATGTATTTATAAGTGTCCGGCTCCATGTATTTCATGGCCAGGTCTTCCATCTCTGTTTTAATATTGTATAAACCCATGCGATGGGCAAGTGGCGCATAAACAAAAATAGTTTCGCTCGAAATTTTCATTTGTTTTTCCCGTTTCATGCTTTCCAGGGTACGCATATTATGAAGCCGGTCTGCAAGTTTTATTAATATCACCCTCGGATCGTCGGTAAGGGTCAATAAGATCTTTTTAAAATTTTCGGCCTGTTGGGTGCTGTTGGTGTCCATGACCGTGCTGATCTTGGTAAGTCCGTCAACAATTTTGGTTACTTCAATGCCAAATTCACGTTGTATATCGTCTAATGTTATATCAGTATCTTCAACCGTATCGTGCAATAAAGCGCAGATCGTACTGCGAATACCCAAACCGATTTCTTCTACACATATTTTGGCTACTGCAATGGGATGAAGTACATAGGGTTCGCCACTTTTCCGGCGCATGGTTTCGTGTGCTTTGGCAGCCATTTCAAACGCTCTTCTTAGTAATTGCTTGTCTCCAGGCTTAAGTTTTAACTTTAAAACACGCAAAAGCCCACGGTAGTGCCGCAGAATTTCCTTCTTTTCTTCTTCTTCATTGAGATTGTATTTTGGTATGTCTATAATAGCTTCCATAAGTTAAATACGAATTTACGTAAACAAATCTGTTTTCTATTTTATCAAAATCCCTTACTTTTGCAGCCCTTTGGCGGAAGTGGCCCCGACTTGGCCGGGAGCAACTGCACAAAGCGGATGTGGCGAAATTGGCAGACGCACTAGACTTAGGATCTAGCGGAGTAATCCATGTAGGTTCGACCCCTATCATCCGCACAAACATAAGTTTAAAGGTTTAAAGGTTTAAAGGTTTAAAAGTGTAACACATTTGAATAATAACCTTTAAACCTTTAAACCTTTTTAAACTTTTAAACATTTCAAATGGCAACAGTAACAAGGGAAAAAATTGGTCTTTTACATGATAAATTAACTGTGAAAGTGGGGAAAGACGATTATTTACAGGCATTTAATAAAAAGCTTAAGGAATATAGCAAAACGGCAAATATTCCGGGTTTTAGAAAAGGAATGGTACCTGCCGGTATGATCAGGAAAATGTATGGGGCGTCCATTTTTACAGATGAAATTTTAAGGTCGGTAGAAAAAGAATTGTACAACTGGTTAAATACCGAAAAGCCCGAAATTTTTGGACAGCCATTACCGTTGACCAATGATCTGCGTAATATGGATATGAACAACCCGGCCGATTATGATTTTGCGTTTGAAATGGGTTTAAAGCCGGATTATACGATGGCAGATATTGCCACGGCTAAAGTTACCCTGCATAAAGTAGCGGCTACTGACGCGATGGTTGATGAAGAAATCAACCGTATGCAAATCAAAGGCGGCAATATGACCGAGCCTGAATCTATTGATAATGACGAGAACGTTTTGAATATCCTGTTTACAGAAGCGGATAAGGATGGTACTGTTGTGGAAGGCGGAGTAAGCAAAGAAAACTCTGTAATTCTGAAATACTTAACGCCGGCTGTTCAGAAGAAATTCATGGGTAAAAAAGTGGGGGATTCAGTTACGGTGCAGTTGAGTAAGGCTTTTGAAGACGGTAAACTGGATATGTTTTTACAGGACCTGGGTTTTGAAAAGGATGACCGGGAAGCCGCAAAAAAATATTTTAACCTGGATATCGTTAAGATAGGATTGGTGGAAAAACGTGAGCTTAACGAAGATTTCTTCAAAGAGATATATCCTAATAAGGAAGTTAAAACCGAAGCTGAATTAAGGGCTTCAATCAAAGAAGAGATTGAAAAGTACTGGGAAGGACAAAGCCGCAACCAGTTGCAGGATCAATTATATCATTACCTGCTTGATAAAACCAGGATGGAATTCCCGGTTGAGTTTTTAAAACGCTGGTTACAAACCGGCGGCGAAACAGCGAAAACTGCCGAACAGGTGGAAACAGAATTCCCGGCTTTCAGCAACCAGTTAAAATGGACTTTGATCAGCGACAAATTGATCAAGGAAAACAAGCTGGAAGTTGGTAATGAAGAATTGAGGGAATATATGAAAGTAGAAATTATGCGTTATTTTGGCACCATGAACCTCGGTGAAGATACCGGCTGGATTGAAAGCTATATTGACCGTATGATGAAAGATGAAAAGCAAGTGGACAGCAATTATCGTCGTTTAATTACCGATAAATTGTTTGGCTGGATTGAAGGACAGGCAAATGCAAAAGAAAAAATAGTAACAGCCGAAGAGTTGGGTGCTATGCAGCATGATCATCAGCATTAATAAAATAACTTCTAATTCCGAATACCGCTTATACTGCTGTGAAATATTTCACCTGTCTTGGAAATAACGCAGGCACTTGAATATATGAATTTTAATAAGCAGTAACCAGAAGTCTTAATCAGAACGGGATATGTTTGATAAACGGATTTTTACTGCTGGAAATGTGCCTGACTAATTAACCGGGTAAGGTATATAAAAAATAATAATAGTGCGATATTTTACAACTTAATCTCTTCATCACTGTCATCAAAAAAATGAAACTCGGTTAAGTGATAGTTTGAGTTGGCTTTAAGTTTAATACGCTGTTTGTATTTGCGGCGCCATTTACTCAATTTTGAAAATAAAAATCCCTTGGTCATGTATGCGTGTAATATGGGATGAATTTCCACAGTTAAGCCTTTATGCTTTTGCATGATAAGGTAACTCAGGTTCTTTTCAATTTCATCTTCTAAAATAAGTGTAGATGAAATTTTACCGGTACCGCTGCAACTTGGACAAACTTCCGACGTGTTGATGTTCATCTCCGGCTTCATACGCTGCCGGGTTATCTGCATTAAACCAAATTTGCTGATAGCCAGTACGGCATGTTTGGCTCTGTCGGGACGCATAAAACCGTCCATCGCATCAGCGAGCTTTTTTTTATTTTCCATCAACTTCATGTCAATGAAATCTACAACAATAATACCACCCAGATCTCTTAAACGCATTTGACGGGCAATCTCTTCAGCCGCTTCCAGGTTTGTTTCCAGTGCATTTTGCTCCTGGTTATTACTAACACTTTTATAGCCGCTGTTTACATCAATCACATGTAAGGCTTCGGTATGTTCTACTATTAAATAAGCACCGCTTGGCAGGTTTACCGTTTTGCCAAATGCAGCTTTAACCTGCTTGGTAATGCCGAAACTGTCGAAAATGGGTGATCCATTGTTATAATGCGAAACAATATCCGCCTTATCCGGTGCAATGCGTTGAATATAAGTTTTGGTATCACTGTAAATATTTTTATCATTTACAACGATCTTATTAAAGTCCTCGCTTAGCAGATCCCTTAAAATACTTGTGGTTTTACCCTGCTCACTTAAGATCTTTGCCGGCGGTACGGCACCCTTTAAATTGGTCTGGATGGTTTTCCAGGTAGCCATCAGGCTTAACAGGTCTTCGTGTAATTCAGCAGTTTGTTTTCCTTCGGCAGCAGTCCTAACAATTACGCCCAGGTTTTTAGGCTTAATGGCTTCAATGATCTTGTGCAATCTTTTCCGCTCGTCTGATGAGTGAATTTTACGGGAGATGGCAATAATATCATTGAAAGGGGTAACTACAACAAAGCGGCCGGGTAAAGAAAGTTCGCAACTAAGGCGTGGACCTTTAGCAGCGATGGGCTCTTTTAATATCTGAACTAAAATATGGGGTTTGCCATTAAGTACTTCTGCAATTTTACCGGTTTTTACAATCTCCGGTTCAACTTTAAACTTACCAAAATCAAATCCATTATCAGATTTATCATGAATAGATTCGTGCGTAAACTTTAAAATAGAGCGAACATAAGGACTTAGATCGGTATAGTGCAGAAAAGCGTCCTTCTCAAATCCTACATCAATGAATGCGGCATTTAATCCCGGGATCAGTTTTTTAACTTTTCCAAGGTACAGATCTCCTACGCCAAAGCTGGCATCAGCTTTTTCGCTGTGCAACTCTACCAGTTTTTTATCCTCCAATAGGGCAATTTCAACTCCCTGGGGAGCCGAATTAATAATAAGTTCTTTGGTCAAGCGTAATTTTTTGGTAAGACCAGAATATCGTTAAAATTAAAACATATGCGCACCCATTATCAACCAGCCATTAGTTGTAATGAATGCCGATACATGTGCCCGGATTGGGATACCGGGCAACGATAAAAAGAAAATTACTTCTTCTTATGACGGTTCTTTCTTAAACGTTTTTTACGCTTGTGTGTTGCAATTTTATGACGTTTTCTCTTTTTACCACAAGGCATAACTAGTCTTTTTTGTGTTTAAAATAATTTCTTAAAATTTGTATTACCAACCTGGTTTAACATGTAGTCCTTAAGACCAATAGTAAAGTTCAGGTGGTATTATGCCGACAATAACCTGTCGAACCTTAATATTCTTGACGGTATCATTTGAATGCTTATTCAATCGGCTACCGTATTAATTTTATCCTTTCATCTACTTCCTTGCTGTAGGTTGGATCATTTACCAGCCTTTTACTGATCAGGTACCACTTAACAGCTTCTTTTTTATCACCCTTCGCAGCATAGGTATCGGCTAAAAAAGCAATGGCTTCAATGTTATCCGGCTGAGCAATAACTACCTTCACTAAACGCTCAATAGCCTTGTCATATTGCCCTGATACATAACCACCTACACCAAGCATCATCTGCGCTTTCATATTGCCCGAATCTTTTCTAACAACACTTAACAACTGTTGAATACCCTTCATGGTCTCTTCCGGTCCGCCCACCCTTCCTTTTCCAAATACATAGCAACTTCCCAAACCAACTTTCAAATCGTCATTATCGGGGTAAAGCGTTATTGCTTTTTCAAATAAGGCGATTGCCTGTTCTGATTTCCAGTTCAATTTTGCCTCATCCTGCTCAGTTCTCAAGCTTTGTAAAATTAATTGGGCTGCAAAGGTGAGGTTTTTTTCCGACTTATCCAATTTAGCAGCCTCCGACAAATAATATAAATAAGGTTCAAATGCATGCGTACTGTCTTTCCAAAAATTGGCCAGCGCAGTATTTGCTATAATCATCTGGCTGCTAACGTCACCACGTGTTACACTATTTTCTAATTTACCAAGATTAACTACCTGGGAGGGAGATAAATGTTTCTTCTCTGCTTCAATAAATTGATGGATATCAAAAGATTTTATTGCCGAAGCTACAGGTAAAGCAGACTTATCTTTGGGAGCAACCGTTTTACCAAAAATAAAAGCAGCGATGACCAGGCCCAATCCAACAACCGAATATATGTATTGTTTCTTCAACATGAATTACAACCTGCTGTTTTTTTTACAGGACAGTAAAGGTACATCAGTCCATGTTGTCTTCCTCTTTTTCGTTGTTTTCTTTAATATTAGGAGATGATTTTATTTCCAACATAAATTCCTTCGCCGGTTTAAAGGCAGGTATAAAGTGTTCGGGAATTTCTACTGCTATATTTTTTTTGATATTACGCCCGATTTTAGCTGCCCGTTTTTTGGTTATAAAGCTGCCAAATCCACGTATATAAATGTTTTCGCCAGCTGCCAAAGAGTTTTTAACAGATTTAAACATGGTTTCTAAAGTAACCAATACATCCACTTTTGGAATTCCGGTTTTATCAGAAATTTGATTAATAAGGTCTGCTTTTCTCATATATTTTTGTTTAAAAATTATCTTGTTAGAAAAATACAACAAAAAATCCGAAATTTCCAAATAAGTTGGTGATTATCAGGTGCTTTATATAAAGTAAAAATAACTGACAAATTACTGAATTTGCTGTAATATGATGATAATCATAACGTTATAAATTTTGTGGTTACCTAATAACAAATACAATTAATTAAAATTGAAAATAGATACACATAAAAGATACTTTACAAACCATCTTTTGCTTTGGAATACAAACAAAAATACCAGGCTTTTGCCCTGGAAAGATGAAAAAGATCCCTATAAAATATGGTTGAGTGAAATTATCTTACAGCAAACAAAGGTTGAACAGGGTTTGCATTACTATAACAGGTTTGTAAAAACCTTTCCCAATATTGAAAAATTAGCCGGGGCTCCCAGGGAAAAAATATTTAAGCTTTGGGAAGGACTGGGATATTATACCCGGTGCAAAAACCTCATTGCAACTGCGAAATTTATTGTAAAAGAAAAGCAGGGCAAGTTTCCGGATACCTATGATGAACTACTGCGATTAAAGGGAATTGGGCCTTATACTGCTGCTGCAATTGCTTCCTTTGCTTTCAATTTGCCTCATGCTGTTGTTGATGGAAATGTGTTCAGGGCGTTGTCGCGTTTTTTTGGAATTGAAACGCCCATTGACAGTACTCCCGGAAAAAAACTGTTTACAGAATTGGCTACAGCACTTTTGCACAAAAAAAAGCCGGGTATTTACAACCAGGCGATCATGGATTTTGGAGCCGTTATATGCAAACCTAAAAATCCCCTATGTGGCGAATGCCTGTTAAAAAACAAATGTGTAGCCCGTTTGCAAAATAAAATTGCGGCATTCCCGGTTAAAGCAGCTATGCCGAAAAAAAGATCAAGGTGGCTGTATTATTTCATAGTTGAATGGCAGGGAAAAATCTATGTTAGAAAAAGAGGAGCAAAGGATATTTGGGAAAACCTCTACGAATTTATTTTACTGGAAACAGAAAAATTATTGACTGTTGAGCAGATTAAAACAACTTCCTTTTTTAATGCAATTACGGGAAAGGATAATCCCGGGATGGCGCAGGTTTCTGCATTGTACATTCAGCAGCTAACACATCAAACCATTCATGGCCGGTTTTTTCATCTGCGTGTAAAAAACAGCCCATCTTTAAAGGACTATAAAACTGTAACTTATAAAGGATTAGGCAAACTGCCTTTTCCAAAATTGATAAGCGGCTATTTAGCAGAAAATGAGCTGCAGGCATTTGAAAGATAAAAATGTATCTTTAAATTGGATGATGCCATTCAGAAGTAACTTTAATCAAATGGTTACTTAAAATGGAGCGGCAATTAACAGAATAAATCAATTTTATGAGAGGTGTAAACAAGGTAATGCTTATCGGTAACCTTGGGAAAGATCCGGATATGCAGTTTCTGGAGGGGAATATTGGTGTGGCTAAATTTTCGCTGGCCACTACTGAAACATATAAGGACAGAAGCGGCAAACTGATCTCTCAAACGGAATGGCACACGGTTGTGCTTTGGCGTGGCCTGGCAGACCTGGCCCAAAAATATTTACACAAAGGTAGTTTGGTATATATTGAGGGGCGTTTAAAAACCCGAAGTTGGGAAGATAAGGATGGAAATAAAAAATTTGCCACGGAAGTTGTTGGCGATAACCTGATCATGCTGGATAAAAGGAATGACGGCACACCCGTTTCGCATGGATTGGAAAGTTTTGAAGGGCAGGATAATGACCCGGATTTGCCGGGTGAAGAAGATGGAACCGAACTTCTGCCTTTTTGATTTAATTTGCGGACTAATTTTACATACGCTGAAGTAAACCTATGCTGTTTTGTTAAATAAGAACTGATAAACAGCTTAGCATTTTTCAATTAAACTCACTGTTTTGGATTACCATTCGGTTCATGATTTTTTTATTATTAATCTTTTGGCAATAACACCTGCCGCAACAACCGTACTTGTATTTTTGGTTATCATTCTTTTCATGTTGTCGTTTTTACTGGCGGGTTCCGAGATAGCCTTTTTCTCGCTCACCTTTAAGGACATTCATATGCTTAGAACAAAAAAGCAACCTGCTTACCGCCGTATTGTAAGTTTGCTGGATGAACCCAATACTTTATTGGCGTCGATGCTTATCAGTAACAGCTTTGTAAACATCGGTATCATACTTATCTCCAATATTTTAATCGATAGCTGGATTGTAGGATTAACATGGACATTCTGGCCTGTCTTTTTATTTAAAGTGGGATTGGTTACTTTTTTATTATTGTTGTTTGGCGAAGTGTTGCCAAAGGTTTGGGCAACTCATCACAAAATATGGTTTGCAGCCACGGCTTCCCTGATCGTGGAAATTTTCAGAAGTGTATTTTATCGTTTCAGTAAACGTATGGTACGATTCAGCGACAATGTGGAAAAGAAATTTTCGTCCGAAAATTCTTCAACCATGGACAGGAGCCACCTGGATTATGCCATTGACCTGTTGCCGGAACATGAAGCCACAACCGAAGAAAAATCCATTTTGAAAGGTATCAGAAAGTTTGGTGATACCATGGTTAAACAGATCATGCTTACCCGGCTTGATGTAAACGGGATCGATATAAATTCCGGTTTTGCAGATATGGTGAAAAAAGTGGAGGAGTTGCACTATTCGCGTTTGCCGGTTTATAAGAATAATTTAGATGAAGTAGTGGGGATGTTGCACACAAAAGATATTTTACCATACTTATATGAAACTGCCGATTTTGACTGGCATACATTATTACGGCAACCCTATTTTGTACACGAACAAAAACTGATCGAGGACCTGTTACAGGAATTCCGTAACAGGCATATTCATTTTGCCATCGTAGTTGATGAATTTGGCGGTACTTCAGGCATTGTTACTTTGGAAGATGTGATGGAAGAAATAATCGGCGAAATAAAAGATGAATTTGATGAGGAAGTAAGCAACAATAAAAAAATAGACGACTATAATTATATTTTTGAAGGGAAAACAATGATCAATGATGTTTGCAAATCCATTGGGTTACCGGCCGATACCTTTGATACGGTACGCGGGGAGAGTGATTCCCTGGCTGGTTTGGTATTGGAAATTGCCGGAGAATTTCCGAAGGTAAATGAAGAGGTGATCAGCGGGGATTTTATTTTTATCCCGTTGGAAATCAATAAGAACAGGTTGGATAAAGTTAAAATAACCATTAAGATGACGGACCCTGCTTAATTCCGTACAAAAAAAGCACATGAATAAACCAGGTAAAACGAATGGATGGTATGTAGTTAGCTGCCAATTGGCAATTGCCTTTTGCCTGTTGCTCACTGCCTGCAATGCTACCTATACATCAAAAAAAACCGGCTATTTTAAAATTGATTTTCCCGAAAGAGCCTATTTGAGTTTTCAAAAGGAGGGGTTTCCCTATTCATTTGAATACCCGGTTTACGCAAATGTTGTGAAAGACAGTACTTATTTTGATCAGGATCTGCAAAATCCCTATTGGGTTAATATCGATTTTCCGAAATTTGGCGGCAAAATATTTTTAAGTTATAAAGCAATTGGCGGTAAATCAACCTATAAAGTTAAACAGGCTGATGGCAGCTATAAAGATTCACTAGGTGTTAATGTTTTTGACTACATGGTGAATGATGCGTTTAAGCTAACAAACAAAAACGAATCGGTGGCTTCGTCTATTGAGGACAGCCTTTTTTATACAAAAAACGGTATCACCGGAGTCTTCTTCCGGGTGGGTGGTAATGCAGCAACCGCCAAGCAGTTTTTTATGAGTGATACCACCAGGAATTTTTTCAGGGGAGCTCTATATTTTGATGTAACACCCAATGCAGATTCGCTTAAACCGGTTCAGGATTTTTTACAAAAAGATATTGATCATCTGATCAATACTTTTAAGTGGACAAATAAGTAAAACCAAACTGAATGTCATGATTGGCTCCCGATGGTTATCGGGATGTTTAAACTCCTGTTCATGCCAGGCTTTGTGAGTAAGTCTTTGGTAAAACTGCCGGCCGGCTGGTACCAACAGCATAAATGTATTGAACTATATTTCCGGTATATCGGTTTAATAAATGCATTACTGTTATAAAACAATTTTCAACCGGTTAAACCTTTGTTTTTGTTACTTTTGCAGCCAAATGATAGCCATAGATAATATTTTAGTTGCCGATGCGGTTGTGTCAGATCAATTTGTTTGCGATTTGTCTAAATGCAAGGGAGCCTGTTGCGTGGATGGAGATGCCGGGGCCCCGCTTGAAAATGATGAACTGGACAAAATAAACAAAGTTTATGAAGCAGTATTGCCCTATTTAAATGACGAAAGCAAAAAAGAACTGGAACGGCAGGGCAGGTATGTGTACGACAGGGAGTATGGCTGGGTAACCCCCACGATCAATAGTAAAGTTTGTGTGTATGGGATTACCGGTAAAGATGGAATCGTAAAATGTGGTATTGAACAGGCTTATATAGATGGTAAGATAAAATGGAAAAAACCGATCAGCTGTCACCTGTTTCCCATAATTACTAAAAATAGCAAACACAGCGATAATGTTTATGTGAATTATGAACCGCGTGAAGACAGTTGTAAAGCGGCCTGTGCGCTTGGTAAAAAATTGAAAGTGCCTGTTTATGTTTTTTTAAAAGAGGCATTGACTAGGAAATTTGGGAAAAAATTCTACAAAGCCCTGGAGGCTACAGCCGGACATCTTAATAAAAAATAATTTTAAAATACCCATAATGAAATATCTTAGTAAAAGCCTTTTGTGCATTGCCTGTTGCTCATTTCCTGTTGCTTATTGTTTATTGCTCATTACCTCCTGCTCTGTTAACAAAGCAAATAACGACGAAAGTTTAAAAAAATATTTTGACGAAAATCATGTTGATGGCTGCTTTACCATGTTCAATAATGCTGATGGCAAAGTAACGGTTTACAATATGAAGTACGATACCATGCGCTTTTCACCCGCATCTACCTTCAAAATTTTTAATTCTTTGGTTGGGTTGCAAACCGGTGTGATCCCGGATGAAAAAATGCAGATCAAATGGGATGGAATAGAAAGGCCGATACAGGCCTGGAACAGGGATATGGATATGACCGAAGCTTTTAAAGTGAGCAGCGTGCCTTATTACCAGGAAGTGGCCAGGCGGTTGGGAAAAGATACCCTGCAACTATGGATCGACAGTGTAGGTTATGGTAACCAAAATATCAGTGGTCCGGTTGATTCTTTTTGGTTGAATAATACTTTAAAAATTTCTCCCGACGAACAACTGGGCTTTGTTAAGAAACTGTATTTCGACCAACTGCCTTTTCGTAAAACGGTTCATCAAATGGTACGCGATATGATGCTGCAGGAAAATAATACAGCCTATCAATTAAGTTATAAAACCGGTTGGGGTTTTACCGAAGACGGAAACGCCATGGGCTGGGTTGTTGGGTGGATTGAAGAAAATAAACACGTTTACTTTTTTGTAACTTTTGTTAAAGCACCTGACAAAGACACCAATATCAATACGGTAAGGATAAATATTACAAAAGCCATTCTTAAACAATATGGGTTTTTCGAAGGCAAGAAATAATCATTGAGTCGGGACGATTCCCGCGGCCTGAATCATCTTAGGATATTTAGCCGGGATGCTTCCCGCACCCCGATTCATAATAAACCGGTTGTATTTTTTTTAACATTACCCTTTTTTGCAGTTTTGTTATTTTGCATGCCACATGAATTTTAGTTTTCAATATATAGAATATTTTACCGTGTTTGCGGCAATTCCTTTGCTGCTCATCTTGTATTTTTTTGTCTTGAACTGGAAGAAAAGAACAATAAAAAAAATAGGAGATGAAAACCTGGTGATGGAGATGATAAAAAATTATTCACCACACAGGTTTGCTTTGAAGTTTGTGTTGATATTGTTTGCATTTGCCATGGGGGTTTTGGCCCTGGCAAACCTGCGTTCACCAAAAGCTGTTGAACAGGTAAATCGCAACGGCATAGATATCATGATTGCCATCGATGTAAGTAAAAGTATGCTGGCACAGGATATAAAACCCAACAGGCTGGAACGGTCAAAACAGGCACTGAGTAAATTAATTGACAAACTCAGCAATGATCGCGTTGGTATTGTTGTATTTGCAGGCCGGGCTTATTTGCAAATGCCGTTAACCGGTGATCATGGTGCGGCGAAAATGTACCTGGCATCTGCCTCTACCGAAATAGTGCCCACACAGGGTACGGTAATTGCCGATGCTTTAAAAATGTGTTACACGTCGTTCAATTCCTTAGAAAAAAAATATAAAGCTGTTGTTTTAATCAGTGACGGAGAAGACCATGACGCGGGTGCTGAAAAAATTGCCGGAGAAATGGCCGAAGAAGGAATTGTAGTTAATACGGTAGGAATCGGTTCTGCGCAGGGTGCTACCATTATGGATGAATTAACCAACCAGGAAAAGCAGGATATAAACGGTAATACGGTTATTACCCGGTTAAATGAAGAAGCATTAAAAAGCATTGCGGAGAAAGGGAATGGAACCTACCAGTTGTTTACCAATACCGATGACCTGGTCACCAAACTGGACGCCCAGTTGGGAAGTATGGACCAGCGTACAGTAACCGAAGACTCATTAGTGTATTATAAAAATTATTTTCCGTTTTTTTTAGCCGGGGCACTGCTGTTACTGGTTATCGAATTATTTATTTCAGAACGAAAAAGACAACAGCTCAGCGAATTAAATACTGCCGGAAAATCAGGTTTAATCTCCGTATTGCTTATTGCCTGTTGCTTATTGCCTGTTGCTACCCGGGCTCAAAATGAAAGGGCTTTAATAAAAAAAGGAAATGAAGCCTATGAAAAAAAGGACTACGGCAATGCCATTTCAAACTATCAATTGGTAACCGGTAAAACCCCGGGTAACTCAATTGCACAATTCAATTTAGGAAATGCTTTGTATCGGAACAATAAAATTGATGAGGCCATCCAGGCTTACGAAAATGCTCTGGTCCATCCCGGCACTAATGCGGAGAAGTCCAGGTCTTATTATAACAAAGGAGTTGTGTTACAAAATAATAAAAAATTGCCTGAATGTATTGATGCTTATAAAAAAGCATTGACCTTAAATCCACAGGACGAAGACGCCCGTCAAAATCTTCAGAAAGCGTTGCAACAACAAAAGCAGGAGCAAAAAAAAGAGAATCCAGACAAAAAGGAAGACAAGAAACCCAAAGAAGATAAAAAGAAAAAGGAGAATGACAAACAAAAACAAGACGAAAAAAATCAGCAGCCAAAACCTCAGCCATCGAGGTTAACGAAACAGGATGCAGAAGAAAAACTCAAAGCATTACTGCAGCAGGAAAAAAACCTGCAGGACCGGTTAAGAAAGGTTAATACAGCTACTTCGGCAAAACCAGAGAAAGACTGGTAAAAATTCTACATCTTTGTTCTGTTAAATTAATAAAAATGAAAACAGTAAAACTACTAATTGTCTTTTTCTTTCTATCCTTTTTATCGTCTTGCGTAGACACGGAAGAATATATTATTATCCATGCAGATAATAGCGGCGTATACACAATGGTACTGGATATGAGCAAAATAATTGGCCTGGCAGGTCAAATGGGAGGCGAAGAAATGAATGGAGAACAGAAGCAGGATAAATTGGATACCACCATGTATCTTAAAGACCAGGTACTTGCTGCAGACAATTTAAGTGAAGAAGAAAAGAAATTGTATACAAATGCAAGTATTAGCATTAAGCTGGACAAAACCAATGAAGAAATGAAATTAACATTAACTTGTCCGTTCAGTGGTATAAGCCAGTTACCCGAATTGAAAAATAATTTTTATACTGTACTTAACAAATTGAAGGCACTTGATAAACTCGCGGGTAAGGAAAGCGGATCAGCTGGTTCAAATATGGAGGGAGAGGGTTCAGAGAAAGCTTTTACTCCCGGTTCAGCTTATTATAATTTTCGGGCGGTGCCTGGCAGGATTGAATATAGTATCACTGATACGTTGGGTTTTAGAAAAATGTTGTCTTCAGATTCAACCATGATCATGATGCAGCAGATGATGGCGGTGATGGGTGAAATGACCTATAAAACTTCCATTACTACAGCAAATGAGATCAAAAATTACCAGGGTAGTGGAGCAACACTATCTGCAGATAAAAAAACAGTGATGTTTAGCAGTACTTTTTCCGAAATGGTTGATCATCCTGGAAAATTATCTTATAAAGTTGATTATTGATTTTCTTAAGCAACATGAAACGGGCAGTTAAACCCGCTTTTATCGCTATTTTTAAAGCCATACATTTAATATGCAGTATTATTGCGAATCCCTTACAACATATAAACGTCTCAAAACCAGGGAAGTTAAGATCGGAAACCTTTTACTGGGTAATCATCATCCGATCCGTATACAAACCATGACCACCACCGATACGATGGACACGATGGCTACTGTAGAGCAGTCCATAAGGTGCATTGAGGCGGGAGCTGAGTTGGTGCGCATTACTGCACCGTCAAAAAACGAGGCCGAAAATCTGAGAAACATAAAAAATGAATTAAGAAAAAGAGGGTACGATACACCGTTGGTTGCTGATATTCATTTTACACCCAATGCCGCAGAAATTGCTGCCAGGATCGTTGAGAAAGTAAGGGTGAACCCTGGCAATTATGTTGACAAGAAAAAATTTGAACAGATCGAGTATACGGATGCTGAGTATGCCGAAGAGATCGAAAGGATTAGAGATCGTTTTACCCCACTCGTGAAAATCTGTAAGGAGTGCGGAACGGCTATGCGCATTGGTACCAATCATGGCAGTTTAAGCGACAGGATCATGAGCCGCTATGGCGATACGGCCATGGGTATGGTTGAAAGTGCCATGGAATTTTTGCGTATTGCCCGGGCTGAAGATTATCACAATATTATGCTGAGTATGAAGAGCAGCAATCCCCAGGTAATGGTACAGGCTTATCGTTTACTCGTGAATCATATGATCGAAGAATTTGGTGAAGCTTATCCGTTGCACCTGGGTGTTACAGAAGCCGGTGATGGTGAAGATGGCCGAATAAAATCAGCCATCGGTATTGGTGCATTGCTCGAAGATGGCATTGGGGATACCATCCGTGTTTCTTTAACCGAAGATCCTGAACTGGAGATACCGGTGTGTAAAGATATCGTGAAGAGATACGGCTCCCCCACTTCCCCGGAAGGGGATTTGGAGGAGCCTGCTGTTCTTAATATTCCTTATTCGCCGTTTGCGTATAACAGAAGGGAAACTTTTGAAGTGAGTAATATTGGTGCCAAACATGTTCCGGTTGTGGTGGCCGATTTCAGTAAGTTTGAAAAAATTATCCCGGGCAACCTGGTGTCAATCGGGTACACCTATGACAGCACTACCGATAAGTGGAATATTGGAGACGCCGCGGCAGATTATATTTTTTGTAACCGGCCGATGGGCTTTGATTTGCCGGGAACATTAAAAGTAATTTTATATCAGCCAGCCTGGTTAGCGGCGTTGGATAAAACCAAGTATGTTCCCATTGTAGAAGCCGATCAATATCTGGATAATGATATTGAAAAGTCAGCCTTGTTGAATTTTGTGATGCTGGATTGTTATTCCGAAGGATATACCGGTCAATCATTGGATAAATTATTTGCGAAACTCAGGGAAGACCGTACGGCCGTTATTTGTCTCAGCAGTACAAACAAAAATGCCATGCAAAGTATACGCAGGATGTTTGTTGAACTGATGAACAATAAAATAAAAAATCCTGCCATAATCATTTGCGACAGTACCGACGAAACAACAGACGAAAGTTTGATCCATTACGCCATAGAAGCCGGAGGATTGTTACTGGATGGTTTTTGTGATGGCGTTTGTTTTGGGCACCATTTTGGAAATAATACAATGGCTCCTCAAACCAGTCTATTGAATTCGATAGCATTTGGGATATTACAGGCTACCCGTACTCGCATTTCAAAAACAGAATATATCAGTTGTCCGAGCTGTGGCAGAACCTTGTTTGACCTGCAGGAAACGACTGCTAAAATTCGGGCAGTTACCAATCATTTAAAAGGTGTTAAGATTGCCATTATGGGTTGCATCGTAAACGGACCCGGCGAAATGGCCGATGCTGATTTTGGTTATGTGGGCAGCGGGGTAGGGAAAATAACGTTGTATAAAGGAAAAGAAGTGGTGAAAAGAAATATCGATAGCAATATTGCCGTTGACGAATTGGTCAATTTGTTAAAGGAGAGTGACGCATGGGTTGATATTGCTTGATTACTCCAGCTTTTGTAATACAGGCACAGACATTAGTGGACGGTGCATCCCGCTGTTCAACTAACTGTACGTCGCCGGGTGCGGAAAGACAATATTTTCTGCCGCTGATAATCTTACTGGCCGTTAAGGCGGGTTTACCGATATACAGAAAACTTACTTCGGGCCAAATGGCTGCTCCGTGTCTGTCTTCCGTAATAAAAAGTATAGCGGTTAAATTTGATTTAATCCTGTTTCAATTTACTGCATAGCCATGCCAGTCAAAAAATTGTTTCGATTTTGAAAAAAGCAAATGAAAAATATAGAAGTTCTTCTTAAGATTAAAGATCAGGCTGGCTTTTTGATAATTAGGGGTTACAAAATACGCCTTGATTAATAATGCAAAACTGGCAATCAATTCTGGTTTTTGCAATACCCCAAACCGGTTATTTTTTTATTTGGTGTTTGAAAACTTATTAGTGGTTTATCTGTTAATTTTGATAACATTTGGACAAAAAAATATTTTTTAAAAAAGATATAATAATGGGGGTTTAATAATATGCAAACAGATTTTCTGGTAATAGGCAGTGGGATTGCAGGTTTGACTTATGCGCTAAAAGTTGCAGAAGCATGCCCCGATAAAACGGTAACCATTCTTACCAAAACCCAAAGCGACGAAACCAATACAAAGTATGCCCAGGGGGGCATAGCGGGTGTTATGGATTTTGACAACGATAGTTTTGCAAAACATATTGAAGATACATTGGTTGCAGGCGACGGTTTGTGCAACCGCGATATTGTAGAAATAGTGGTGCGGGAAGGTGTAGAAAGAATTGGAGAAATTATTGAATGGGGCGCGAACTTTGACAAGGAATCGGATGGCGATTATAAATTGGGTAAGGAGGGCGGACACAGTGAATCCAGGATACTGCACCACAAAGATGTAACTGGCAAGGAAATGGAACGGGCGTTACTGGAAGCCATCGGCAGGAAACCAAATATCACCTTAATCAATCACTGTTTTGTATTGGATATTATTACGCAACATCACCTGGGCTACCTCATCACCAAAGCAACAACCGATGTAGCGTGCTATGGTGTATATATATTAAATCTTTCAACAAATAAAACAGAAAAGATCATTTCGCGAATTACCATGCTGGCTACTGGTGGCAATGGGCAGGTATATCGGTCTACCACCAATCCGGCCATCGCAACCGGTGATGGTGTGGCCATGGTGTACCGGGCCAAGGGCCGGATTGAAAATATGGAATTCATGCAATTTCATCCAACGGCATTATATGAAACGGGGATAAGAGGACACAATTTTTTAATTACAGAAGCGGTTCGTGGCGACGGGGGAATTTTAAGAAATCATACCGGTGAAGCTTTTATGGAACGTTACGACGAACGCAAAGACCTGGCACCCCGTGATATTGTAGCCAGGGCTATTGATAACGAGATGAAAATTGCAGGTACTGAACATGTTTTTTTGGATTGCAGACATTTCAGCAAAGAGAAATTTGTTGAACACTTTCCAAATATTTATAAAAAATGTTTAAGCATTGGAATTGATATCAGTAAAAGCCTGGTTCCGGTAACACCGGCTGCGCATTATAGTTGTGGTGGCATAAAAACTGATGAACAAGGTAAAACATCCATTAACAATTTATATGCCGCCGGCGAGTGTGCCAGTACCGGCCTGCACGGGGCAAACCGCCTGGCTAGTAATTCATTGTTAGAAGCCATGGTTTTTGCACACCGTGCATTCAAAGATTCTGTTTTGAATATTGATCTTCAAGCAAATTCCACGCTGGATGTTGCCAGGGCTGTTCCTGATTGGAAAACCGACGGCACCAATGCGCCCAAAGAAATGATCCTCATTACCCAAAGTGTAAAGGAATTAAAACTGTTAATGAGCGATTATGTGGGAATTGTTAGAAACAATGAACGGTTGCACAGGGCCATGAAGCGGCTCGATCTGTTATTTACCGAAACAGAAGTGCTGTATCAAAAAACCATAGTTTCACCCCAACTTTGTGAACTCAGAAACATGATAACTATTGCTTATTTAATCGTAAAAAGTGCTGAATTCAGGCATGAAAGCAGGGGATTACATTTTAATACAGATTATCCCAATAAGCTGGAAATGGTTCAAAATATTATTTTGTAAAAGCCGGATACCGCTTGCAGGTTTCCTCAAGTGTAGCACTCCGGTATGCGGGGTTGCTTCATCCGGTTCAACGGCATACCTTTGTGCAGAAATCAAAGGCTTTAATTCAATAGTATGTACTACATCATTTACTGGTTTCTATATTCGCTTTCTCTTATTCCGTTAAAAATACTGTATGTTTTAAGTGATATCATCTCTTTTCTCCTGTTCAGGGTTTTTGGTTACAGAAGAAAAGTTATTGAGGGCAACCTGGCCATTGCTTTTCCCGAAAAAACAATAGCTGAAAGAAAACAAATAGCCAATAAATTTCATCGCAATTTCACAGACACCTTTATTGAAACCATCAAATGCCTTTCGGTGTCCAAAAAATTTTATGGAAAACACTGCACGATTGATTTAACCCTGGAAAACGAATTTGCCCGGCAGGGAATAAGCTTTCAGATGCATGCCTGTCACCAGTTTAACTGGGAGTTGGTAAATTTAGCATGGTCCATTGTGTGTAAACAGCCGATGCTGGCTATTTATATGCCAATTACGAGTAAGCCGTTAGACAGGTTTTTTTACAAACTGAGATCACGGACCGGTACCATCATGCTGCCGGCTACCAATATGAAAAATGAATTTGTGGATTGGAAAGATAAGCCTCATTCACTTATATTAGTTGCAGATCAAAAGCCGGGTAAACCCGATCAAAGCTACTGGTTGAATTTTTTTGGCCGTCCAACCCCCTTTGTTACCGGGCCTGAAAAAAATGCCGCACTGAAAAAATGTCCCGTAGTTTTTGCAAAATCAACTAAAAAGGGAAGGGGCAGTTATTTTGTAACCATGAATCTGGCAACTTCCGATGCATCCTTGTTGAAGCCTGGAGAACTTACGATCATCTACCGCGATTTTATAGAAGCTGCGATCAGGGCGCAGCCCGAAATGTATTTGTGGAGCCACAAGCGTTTTAAAATAGAATGGAAAGAAGAATTCCGGCGTTTATGGATTGATACGGAACCCGTTAACCTATCAATTTAATACACTGGCTTCTTTTTGAATTTTAATGTTTTCCTGCTCTTTAATTTTTCCCCATCCGCCTAAAACATTCCTCAGGTTATGTTTGCCTTCACGCTTTAACAGCGAAGCGGCAATAACACTCCTGTATCCGCCGGCACAGTGAATGTATAAATTCTGGGTGTCTTCAAAATGAGTAAGATTATGTATATCATTCATTTCATTCAACGGCAGGTTTTGTGCATCAACAATATGCCCGTCGGCAAATTCTGTTTCTCTTCTCACATCAAGCACTACCAGGTTTGGATCAAAGGGCATATCCATGGCCAGTTCATCGGCTTCAATGTCAATGATCATATCAACTGTTTCGCCGGCTTGTTGCCAGCTCTCAAATCCGCCATTTAAAAATCCCCGTATTTTATCAAATCCTACTCTTGACAAACGAATAACTGTTTCTTCTTCTTTACCCGGTTCAGTAACCAAAATCATCGGTTTTGAAAAAGATAATAAGCTGCCTGCCCATTCCGCAAAGCGGCCTTCAAGGCCGATAAATATACTGCCCGGTATAAAACCTTTTGAAAATACAATAGCTGGCCTTGTATCTAAAACCAATACATCGGTATTTATCAATTTTTTAAATTCAGTAATGCGTAATGGCGTTAATCCTTTTAGTTTAATACTATCCAGGCTTTCGTATCCCTGCATGTTAATTTTAGCATTAATGGCAAAATATTTTGGTGCAACAGCAAGGCCTTTGGTAACTGCAGCAACAAATGCTTCCCTGCTTTGTGGTTGTAATGCGTAATTTGTTCTCTTTTGTTCACCGATGGTGCTGAAGGTTTCGGGTCCCATGGTTTTTCCGCAATTGCTGCCTGCGCCATGTGCCGGGTATACGATCACCTCATCTGACAACGGCAATATTTTATTTTGAATAGTATCATACATAATGGATGCAAGCGCTGAACTGCTCATACTGCCGCTACTTAAATCGGGGCGGCCAACATCTCCTACAAACAACGTATCGCCAGTAAAAATTGCATGGGGCCTGTCATTTTCATCTCTTAATAAATAACAACAGCTTTCCAGGGTATGACCAGGCGTATGCAATACCTGGATACTTACTTTACCGAGTTTAAAAATTTCATTGTCTTTTCCATTATAGATACCGTAATTGGTTTTTGCATTGGGGCCATAAATAATAGGGGCACCCGTTAATTTACTTAAATCGATATGCCCGCTAACAAAATCGGCATGAAAATGAGTTTCAAAAATATATTTGATACCGGCATTATTTTCTTTGGCCATATTAATATAGGCTTCGGTATCTCTCAAAGGGTCAATAATAGCTACCTCTCCCTCACTTTCTATATAATAAGCTGCTTCACTCAGGCAACCGGTATATAATTGATTGATGATCATGGTCAATTTTTATCAGGTAAATTTACCGGGCAAAGGTAAAAATAAAAAAGCGTTCAGGCATTTTGCCCAAACGCTAAAAATAAATTTGCAGAAATTTTAACCAACCAGGTCTTTTACAAATTGGCTGATTTCGTCAATACGTTTGTAGTTAACAGTATAGAAAATAAATTTTCCATCACGTTCGGTATTCACGATACCTGCTTTACGTAAAATAGCAAGATGTTGCGAAGCAACCGATTGTTCTAATCGTAAACGTACATAAATTTCTGTAACTGTAATCTTTTTTTCTTCCTCAATTAATTTCAATAATTGCTGACGTAGCTTATGATTTAAAGCACGTAGAACTAATGCCGCTTTTTTCAGCGCATGGTAATCAACATTAATTGGTGAATTCTTTGCAGAACCAGATGTGTCCTGCTCTCGAGTTTGAGATGCAACCATCATAAAGATTAAATTTTAATTATGCTTGAACAATGTTTGAACAACACAAATATACCATTAATTGCTTATGCAACTGTATATATTTGTGGAAGTATAACGTTTTTTTTAAGATTATTATTTTATCCTTTGATAACTATTTGAAATTCTTTTAAATAGAAAGGTTCACTGTAAGCTAAATCGGCGAACTTATTTTGTAAAAAACGCAAATTTGTTTGCTTGCTCAAGGTTTTGGGTAAAATGGATACCTCTTCAAATAAGGCATTTGGGTGATTACTTATTAAACGCCATTTGGCCGAACCAGTGCCGAAGAAGATTATTTTATCATTTTTCAGGACCTTCTCAAATGAAAATTTATCCAAAATTAATGCACAGGGGGGGAGGATTATTGATAGATCTTTACGGTAAATGGCGGTAAAAACTTCCATACGCCGGGCATCAATCATGGGACAAAATATCACAGATTCATGTAATTCCGGAAAAAGCTGAACAGCCGAATCCGTTAAAACTTCCAGGCTGCTAATGCTGATCAAAGGTTTTTTTAAGGCATAGCATAAACCTTTTGCACTCGCCATCCCAACCCTTAAACCGGTATACGAACCGGGGCCCGATGTAACGGCAACAGCGTCTATTTCTTGTAAATGGATACCGGTGGTTTTAATTAATTGCCTAATGGCCGATTGCAGAAATGAAGCATGCTCCTTTGGTGATTCGTTTTTCAGCAAACCTAAAATTTCCCCGTTCTTTGCAAAACTTACATGTGCTTTTTCTAAAGCTGTATCAATATTTAAGATGAGACTCATGTTTTAATTTCTGTTACTTCTTTAATCAGCAGATCAGCAGGTTTATAGCGATCGTCGGTTACCTGTAGTTTTTGAAGCAGCGCTAAAATTTGATCGCACCCGATCCGTTCAGCCCATTCAAAAGGCCCGTAAGGATAGTTGGTGCCAAGTTTCATGGCCGTATCAATTTCCGATTTACTGCTAACCTGATCTTCTACTGCAAAAAAAGCTTCATTGATGATCATGGCAATAACTCTTGCCGAAATAAAACCGGGTTCATCTTTTACTGTATAAGCCCTGATGTTTAAGGTTGTAAACAGGGAAATAATACTTTCATCTGCCTGGCCGGCAATTTCCCAAACGGGCCGGTCTAAAAATGTTGCCCAGCCATTAATACGGTATAAATGGGCTGCAGCCTGTAAATCGGTTAATGTTTGCACAACTGAATTAATAAAAACCGGTTTAAGTAATGATTCAAAACCCGGTAATACTTTTTCGTTTTTTAAACTGAAAAAAGCACCAGCCTGGTTATATTGATAAAAAGATGCGGCATCATCTGCCCTTAGCCAGTCAATTTCGGGTCTCGGTTCGGTTAATTCCATCCACTGTTCATCTGTAGCTGAGACAACAATCTGCATTATATTTTTTTGCAAAAATAGGTGGTTGAGAAAAGATATATTTGCAATTCATCAAATAATCTTTTTGCACGTATGAAAAAAATAATTAACACGGTCCATGCGCCGGCCCCGATCGGACCTTATAACCAGGCTGTAATGAGTGGTGATATGCTTTATATTTCCGGGCAGATTGCGCTGATTCCGGGAACGACAGATCTAATGAATACAGATATTGCAGCCGAAGCAAAACAGGTAATGAAAAACCTGGAAGCCATATTGACAGAAGCCGGAATGGGTTTTGATCAAGTGATAAAAACAACTATTTTTTTAAGTGATATGGCCCTGTTTGCAGAAGTTAATGAAATCTACGGCAGTTATTTTACCGTTGGCTTGTCTGCCGGAGAGGCAGGATACCCGGCCAGGGAAACGGTAGCAGTAAAAGGGCTTCCTAAAAATGCAAATATAGAGATCAGCATGATAGCTTCAAAATGAGTAACGGCAAAATAGTAATAGTTACTGCTAAAGTTCATGATGTTTTAATTGAAACTTTACAGCAAAAGGGGTTTACCGTGATGTATCTTCCAGAGATCACCTATGCTGGGTTAGCCGAAAACATAGGCAAAGCGACCGGGATAATTGTAACGACAAGAATAAAAATTGACCGGGCAATTTTAGAAAAAGCCGTGCAGTTGCAATGGATAGGCAGACTGGGCAGCGGTATGGAATTGATTGACCTGGATTTTGCCGAAAGTAAAAGTATCAAATGTGTAAGCAGTCCTGAAGGAAATAGAAATGCAGTGGCCGAGCATGTATTGGGTATGTTGTTGAATTTGTATAATAAGATCAGTGTTGGTTTTGATGAAATTAAACAGGGTAAATGGATACGTGAAGAAAACCGCGGCATCGAGTTGGCAGGAAAAACGGTTGGTATTATTGGTTTTGGAAATACGGGGAGTACATTCGCTAACCTGTTGTCGTCTTTTGGTGTTACAGTGCTGGTATATGATATCAATAAATATGGATTCGGTCATGATTATATAAAAGAAGCTAATCTGGACCAGGTTTGCAGGTATGCCGACGTCATCAGTTTTCATGTTCCACTTTCTGCCGATACATTACATATGGCGGACACGCCTTTTTTTAATTCGCTGAAACAAAAGCCGATTATTGTTAATACATCACGGGGTTCTGTAATCAAGACTTCAGCATTAATAGAAGCGTTAAAACTTAATCTGATATCAGGAGCAGCCCTTGATGTATTGGAAAACGAACAAATTAACAGTTTTTCAGCTTTAGAAAAAGAGGAAATGGGCTATCTTACGAAACAATCTAATGTATTACTTACGCCGCATATCGCCGGCTATTCAAAAGAAGCTTTTTATAAAATGAGTTTGGTAATTTTACAAAAGCTCGAAATATAAATTTTTTACTATTTTTGTAATACATGCAACGCCTTAATTTATCTGAGGCGTTGTATTTTTTTTGTTTGACTAAACTGAATTTTATGAACAATACTAATTATGTAACGGCCGAAACGTTTGAGAGGTTAAAAGAGGAGCTGCAGCATATGAAAGGCGTTGAAAGGCCGGCGGCAAGTCATGCCATTGGCGAAGCAAGGGAAAAGGGTGACTTGAAAGAGAATGCAGAATATGACGCTGCCAAGGAAGCACAAGGTATGCTGGAAGCCAAAATTAAGCAATTAGAAGGCGTAATTGCCAATGCCCGCATATTAGATGAAAGTAACATTGATACCAGTAAAGTTTCCATTCTAACTAAAGTTACTTTAACAAACATGAAAACTAACAAGCAGGTTACTTATAAAATAGTTTCCGAAAATGAAGCTGATCTGAAACTTGGAAAAATTTCGGTAACCTCTCCAATTGGCCATAGCCTGTTAGGAAAAGTAATCGGCGATCTGGTAGAAGTAACAGTACCTGCGGGGATATTAAATTTCAGGGTTGAGAAAATAGAGCTATGATTAAAAATATGGTCAACCCATCCGTCAACTGAGGGATGATTTTTTTGTACCGTATCTTTATATAAATTTTTGACCATGACCCTATTTACCAAAATCATCCGGGGTGACATTCCATCACATAAGATTGCCGAGAGCGAAAAGTTTATCGCTTTTTTAGATATTGAACCGCTGGTGACTGGTCATGTACTGGTAGTGCCTAAACTGGAGACCGACAAAATTTTTGATCTGCCTGATGATTACCTGTCCGGGATGCTGGTTTTTGCCAAACCCATTGCACATGCCATTGAAAAGGCATTTGCCTGTAACCGGTGTGGTATCAGTGTTGTTGGACTGGAAGTACCTCATGCACATATGCATTTGATTCCGATCAATTCTGCAAATGATCTTAATTTTAACCGGCCAAAAATCAATCCTTCTCAAGACGAGCTCAAAGCCGTACAGGAAAAAATAATGGGAGCTTTGTCATTCAATTCACGGTTAGTCTGAAACCTACTCCATGTATGGTTTCCAAAAAAATATTGGGATCGGCTCTAAAATGTTTGCGGAGTTTTGTAATGAACACATCCATACTGCGCCCCAGGAAATAATCATCCTTGCCCCATACTTTCAATAGTACTTCCTCTCTTTTTAAAACCTTGTTTTCGTGTTGTGCAAAGAAACGCAGCAGATCCGATTCTTTTTGTGTGAGGGTGATTTCTTGGTTACCGCAATATATTTTTAACTCATTTACCACAAATTTTAATTTGCCCAATTGATAAACTTCTTCTGTATCGGCTTGTAATTTTTTGGTACGCCTTAAAAAAACTTCCATTCTCAAAATCAATTCTTCAATACTGAATGGTTTGGTGATATAGTCATCGGCACCCGATTGAAAGCCTTTTACCTTGTCTTCCTGTAAACTTTTGGCAGTTAAAAATATAATGGGTACCACGTCACTTAACTGCCGTATTTTTTTTGCCAGCGAAAATCCATCCCTTACCGGCATATTAATGTCCAGCAGGCAAATGTCAAATTCTTTTTTTTGAAACTGCTGCCAGGCTACTTCACCATCCGGGCAATGTAATACCTCGAAACCAATATCCTGCAGCGAGTCTTTAATAACAAATCCAAGCGACAGGTCATCTTCGGCCAATAATACTCTTCCTTTTGACATAATTGTAATTTAGTTATTGGGCAGTTTTATGGTGAATATGCTTCCAAGCCCCGGTTCACTCGATACTTCAATTTTACCTTTGTGGGTGTCAACAACTTTTTTTACAAAACTCAATCCCAGGCCAAACCCCTTATGGGTATGCAGTTCGCCGTCCTTGATTCTGTAAAAGCGTTCAAATATTTTTTTCTGATGTACCGCTGCAATACCTATGCCATTATCAGTAATAGCAATATTCAAATGATTAGCCTCCGTGTTGGTTCGGATTTCAATAACCGGTGCATCTGCGTATTTAATGGCATTCTCAATCAGGTTAATTAAGCAAAGTCTCAGGTAGGATTTATCAGCATGGATGATGGCTTCTCCTGTTGAAAAATTTGTTTTTACGATGGCGTTTTTCTGCTCAATTAAAGGTTGAAGATCATTGATGGATTCTTTAATTAAAGCATTGACATCAAATTTCTCTTTTTCCAGCGGAAGCCTGCTTCTGTCGGTATAAGCTATTTCTAAAAGACGCTGTACCTGCGATTGCAGGTGCAATGTTTGTTCATTAATAATGCCCGCATAGTTTTTAAGCTTGTCGGGCTTTTCAATAATATTTTTTTGTTGCAATACATCAGCTGCGATTTTTATTACGGCAAGCGGGGTTTTAAATTCATGCGTAAAATTATTGACAAAATCTTTTTGTGTTTCATTAAAGAACTTTTGCCGGTACAGATAAAAAATACTGAAACCAAATCCTATCAAAACCAGTAACAACAAGCCGCTGGAAGCTATCCAAAACATCATCTGCTTGATGATGTATTGACCACGATGCGGAAAATATAAGGCGATATAGGAATAATCCCGCTCATAAACAGGCAGGTCTTTTTCGTTTTCGGAAGGAAAATAAGAATCGGGCAGGTTGATATACTGAACGGCAGAATATTTTTTAAAAGCCGAATCGTAAATGGCTGCGCGACAATCTGTGTACACATCAAAATCGGTGAGCTCTCCTTTCAAATTAACCCAAAGCTGTTCCAGGTTGGGACTACAATCAATCTTTAATAAGTACACATCGGGATTAATATTCTCAATTACTTTTTGAACATTGTCGGTAGCGTCATTCACCAGTTCCATGTCAGTATATAAACTGCGTATACTTTTTGAAACATTGATATTGAACTGTTTCTCTTCGTACAAATATACCTTTTGTAACCAGACCAGTTGAACCGCCACAATAATGGTAATCAGTACCGTACTGGTCAAAATTACCAACCTCAATGTTTTTGAACGAATAACCATTTTATTTAAAATTCCGGATAATTCTATATGAAATTAACCAGCACATACTTAAGTTTTGTTAATGGCCGGTTAAGTTAATTCCTGCTATTTCTGAATTTTTACTTTACCGGGATTCTTTGCAATGAAATCTTTCCATCCGTTCGTTTTTTCGCCGGTACCGGGCAAAGCCGTTTTTTGTTGAAAGTAATGGCAAACGGCAACCGCCAAAGCATCCGTAGCATCGTAATGTTTTGGGGTTTCTTTAAAACCGAGGATCTGTTGCAGCATTTTCAGTACCTGCTCTTTTGAGGCATTGCCATTGCCGGTTACCGATTGTTTTACTTTTTTGGGCAAATACTCTGTCACCTCCAGTCCGTGCCGCATGGCTGCGGCAATAGCAACGCCCTGAGCCCTGCCGAGTTTTAACATGCTTTGCACATTCTTGCCAAAAAAAGGGGCTTCAATGGCAAATGTATCGGGTTGATATTTTGTTATCAGTCCGCTGACAGTATTAAAAATAAGTTGAAGCTTTTTATAACTGTCTTTTACTTTACCCGGTTGTAAAACGCCCAGTTCAAGTAAAGAAATTTTATTGGCTTCTACTTTTATTAACCCGTAACCCATGATGATGGTACCCGGGTCAATACCTAGAATAATGCTTGATTTTTTTTGCAAATGTCCTTTTATTTTTAAACCTGTCTACGTAGCTTCTATGAGCCAGGTAGTACTTAGTAATAATTAAACTATCATTGTGTATTGAACAAAAGTATCAAAATATTACTCAAGTGGTTTGTGGGGCCAATTTTGGCTGCCTGGTTATTGTATTCCCTATACCAACAGATACGTGCACAACCTGATATTGACAGCTCTGTTGCACTGATCAAAGCACTACCATTTGGTATGGATGCCTGGAAATTCTGGCTCGTCATTGTCTTTGTTTTTGTTAACTGGGGATTAGAGGCCCGTAAATGGCAACTGCTGATGAAAGCCGTTCAACCCATAGGTTTTATTACGGCTTTTAAATCTGTTTTATGCGGGGTTACCCTTTCACTTCATACACCCAACAGGATAGGTGAATATGGCGGCCGTATTCTTTTTGTAAATGAAGGCAACCGTATAAAAGCCATTACACTCTCCATGGCAGGAGGTATGGCCCAGTTAATCATTACCATGTTAATGGGATGCTTTGGTTTAACCTATTTTTTATTTACGATGGATGCGAACAGTAATATAATGGGTATCTCGGTTTTATGGTTAAATGTATTTTTATACGGCAGTTCTATCGGCACAATCGTATTTATCTTTTTCTTTTTCCGGTTGCGTTGGTTGCTCAGGCTGATGGAAAAATTGCCTTATGCAGACCGTTTTTCGAAATACATTAACGTTTTAGAAACATTTGATGCAAAAATTTTGTTAAGGTTATTGTCTATCTCCTTCTTTAGATACATCGTTTTCGGTTTTCAATACATCTTTATGCTACAGTTGCTGCAGGTTGAGCAAAATATTTGGATTGGTTTTTGGATCATCACTGTTATGTTCTGGATTTTGGCAATCATTCCGTCGTTTGCTATTGCAGAACTGGGGATAAGAGGTACAGTTGCTAAAACACTATTTGTCTACAGCAGTAATACGATTGGAATACTTACCGCAACACTGGGAATTTGGTTTGTAAACCTTTTTATACCCGCATTTATCGGGAGTTTATTAATTTTGGGAATTAAAATAAATAAAGAAAAATGATCAGGAATTTTAGATTGATTTTAATGGTAATGGGTTTTTGCAGTTTGGCCTTCACATCAAAATTTAAGGATACCTGCCAAATCAGAAACAATGCATTTAGGGCTGATGAAGAAGTAAAGATGAAAGTTTATTACAGTACACTGGGAATGTATGTAGGCGCGGGTGAAGCTGTTTTTTCATCTTCGCTTGAACGCTATATGGGTAAGCCGGCCTACCATTTTGTGGGAACCGGTTCTACTTACTCCTTTTTTGATAATTTTTTTAAAGTGCGTGACCGATATGAAAGTTATGTGGATACAACAAACCTGCTGCCTTTAAAATTTATCCGGAATATAGATGAAGGCGGATATAAAAAATATAACAATGTAACGTTTAACCAGGAAGCCAATTCGGCAGTAAGCACCAATGGTGTTTTTAAAGTTACCGATTGTATCCAGGATGTGGTAAGCTCGGTATACTATTCCCGTAATATCAATTTTGATAAATATAAAGTGAATGACAAGATCCCTTTTGATATGTTTTTGGATGACGAGATATTTCATTTGTACATCCGATATTTGGGAAAGGAAACCATTAGAACCCGTTATGGAAAATTTAATGCAATAAAAATTAAACCACTCCTGGTTAAAGGAACCATTTTTGAAGGTGGTGAAAAAATGACGGCCTGGCTGAGTGATGATCCCAATCATTTATTATTGCGTGTAGAAAGCCCGATTGCTGTTGGAAGTATAAAAGTGGATATGATGAGCTATAAAAATTTAAGGCATCCACTGAGTTCATTAATCAGTAAGCGGTAATTTTAGATATACTGTGTGGCCATGTTAAACACTTTTGGGAATTCAAGAAGTTAACCTGGTATGCAGGATTTGCAATTATGGAATTTCTGTGCGGAGATCAGAAGATATATACCTTTAACGTTACCGGTATAGATGTCTTGCCACGGTAACTTCATGGTTGATATTAACAGGTTAACCATGTAGCCGGTATTTGAATTCATAGAGCCTTATTGGTGGCCCGGTATCACAGATCATTCAACATACATGTTTCTTTTATCCTTACTCCTTTCTCTGTCATTTGCAGATCACAGCATTCAATCTTCAGGTCATGCTCAAAAAATAAAACATAGTTGTTTAGTTGTGCTTCGCTAAGAAATAATTTCTTTTCGTTTAATGTAGTTAGCGGAAACATATCATAAGCCATCACATAAGGCAGCGGGATATGGGCAGCCGAAGGTAACAGGTCGGCCATAAATACAATCGTTCTTCCTTTATATTTTATTTTGGGTAACATCATGGATTCGGTATGGCCCGAAACGGAGTAAAAGGATAAGTTTGGCGTGATTGGTGAGGGGTGCGTAGTAAGTGGTGAACCTTCGTTTGTACCGGTACTGTTGGCCGGCAACTGACGGCTTACGGTTAAAAATTTCAACTGTCCGCTTTCCCGGATCGGCAAAATATTTTCCTCTAAAAAACTGGCTTTCTCTCTTGCATTGGGTATTGTTGCCCAACTCCAGTGATCTTGATTACTCCAGTAAATAGCATTTTTAAATGCCGGCACCAACTTGTCGCCGTCCTTTTCAATACTTCCGCCACAATGATCAAAATGCAGGTGTGTTAAAAAAACATCGGTAATATCAGCCTTGGTAAAACCATGTTGCGCCAGGGATTTATCTAACGTATCATCCCCGTGTAAATAATAATGCCCAAAAAATCTGGCATCCTGTTTATTGCCCATTCCATTATCAATCAAAATTAATTTGCCGGCATCTTCCATTAATAAACAACGCAGAGCCCAGCTGCACATGTTGTTTTCGTCGGCGGGGTTTAATTTATTCCAGATGCTTTTAGGTACTACGCCAAACATGGCTCCTCCATCCAGTTTAAAATACCCGGTATTGATGGTATATAATTTCATCCTATAAAGTTACGGCTTGTTTTTTTTGTGCCCGGGCAGTTAATAATAAAAAGATCAGACCCAATACAAAAAATACGATCAATACTAAAATTGAATTACGCATGTTGTTGGTAAGCCCTTCAATAAAACCAAAGCTGAACAGGCCAATTACAATAGCTAATTTTTCGGTTACATCGTAAAAACTAAAAAAGGAAGCTGTATCTTTTGTTTTGGGCATCAGCTTACTGTATGTTGACCGGCTTAGTGATTGAATGCCGCCCATAACCAAACCCACAAGCGATGCAATAATATAAAAATGCATTTCTGTTTGCATAAAATATCCTGCAAAACAAACAGCGATCCATAAGCAAACTGTTAATGATAAAACTTTTATGTTGCCGTATAAAGCCGATAAACGACTCATCCCGAAGGCTCCAGCAATAGCTACAACCTGGATGATCACTGCCGTAATGATCAATTTCTTGTTCTCTAATTTTAGTTCTTTAATTCCAAAATCGATTGCAACCAACATCACGGTTTGTACACCCATGCTATAAAAAAAGAAAGCCGGTAAAAAACGTTTTAACCGGGGCATGTGCTTAACCTGGTTCCAAACAATTTGTAATTCATGAAAACCATTTACTAAAGCATGTTTTTTCGACTTGCGTTCTGTTTTAGGACTTATGGGTAACCTGTTAAAAGTTATTTGTGCAAAAGCAACCCACCATACGCCTACCAGTAAAAAAGTAATTTTTAAGGGCATCTGACTATCGGGCATCATCGTCACCAATCCAAAACCTATCATTTGCATGATCACACTGCCAATATAGCCAAAGCTGTAACCACGGGCACTAATACGGTCCTGGTCGTTTTCCGCCGCTATTTCGGGCAGGTACGAGTTATAAAATACCTGGCTGCCATAAAAGCCAATTCCTGCTAACATAAAACACAGTAGGCCCAATGTTACATGGTCTTTATCAAAAAAATACAATAGACTGCAACTTAAAGCTCCCATATAACAGAAAAAACGCATGAAATTTTTCTTATTGCCTTTATAATCGGCAATCGAAGATAAAATTGGGGATAGTATTGCTATTATCAAGAATCCAAATGCCAGCACGTAATCTTTAAGTTCGGTATTTACAAATCGCCTGCCCAGAAATTTAATGCCTTCCGGGAAATTGGAAGTACTGGTTACAAATGCATAATAAGCAGGAAAAAATGTAGTTGTAATTACCAGGTTGTACACAGAGTTTGCCCAGTCGTACATGGCCCACCCGTTAATCACTTTTTTTGAAGCAGTTTGCATGGTTTTTTTTTAAAGAGGAATGAAAATAGTAAATATCAGCCTATTAACTGTAAAAAAACCGCTCATACAGATGAAGCAGGGATTAAAACATGTAAATATTTTAAATTTTATTCAGCAGTATTTGTTACGTCACTGATGGGTTTTGCATAACCCAGGTTTTTAGCCAACGATTCATCAACAGCTTCCCCTTTGTAATACACACCGTATTTGTTGATCGTTAAATGTAAAACTACACAATAATATTACTTACAGTATACCCTGCGCAGGTTGGATTGTACCGGTCTTTCGTTTCATATTGGCTGCGCTGTGTATTACCCTGGTTTTATTTATTAATATACCCCGTGTATATCAAAATCAGCAGGGTAATACCAACAATAATTCTATAATAACCCCAAATTTTGAAGCCATGTTTTTTCAGAAAGCCAATAAAAAACTTAATAGCCAGTATTGCAACAACAAAGGCAACCAGGTTACCGATAGCCAGTTGTTTTATATCGTTTGGTGAGAAGCCACCATAATCCTGGTAATACTTCAATAATTTATAACCGGTGGCTGCCAGCATGGTAGGTACTGCTAAAAAGAATGAAAACTCTGCAGCCTCACTGCGGGTTAGTTTTTGTTGCATACCACCAATAATGGAAGCTGCACTGCGGCTTACACCCGGTATCATCGCAATACACTGCCAGGTGCCAATCATTACGGCATTAAAAAAAGTGATGTCTTTTTCTTTATTTATTACAGGATTTTTAAAAAGTTTATCAACAAATAATAAAATAACACCGCCAACCAGAAGCGAAACTGCAACGGTTGTAGAACTCTCCAGTAAAGCATCTATCTTTTTCGAAAACAAAAAGCCAAGGATCAGGGCAGGAACCACACCGGCAGTTATTTTTGCATAAAACTGCCAGTTCTTAAAATCAAAAAATTTCTTCCAATATAATACCACCACTGCTAAGATGGCGCCCAACTGTATGGCGATAGTAAAAACTTTACTGAAGTCGTCTTCTGAAATATTCAATAATTTTTCTGTAATGATCATGTGCCCGGTAGAGGAAACCGGCAGGAACTCTGTCAATCCTTCAACAATGCCGATAATGATGCTCTGTACAGTATCCATGTAAATTTTTTTAAAATAAAAAAAGCGAAGCTCTTATCTCCGCTGTACATACTTATAGCAAAATATATAAAACCTAATTGCTTTTCGATTTTTTCATGATGGCAAAGATCTCGATAATGAATCCGGCAATGATCAACATGGGGGCAATGGTAATCCTGGTGGTACTGTACACTTCATTTTCATTAAAAACATTGGGGTCGGTACTTTTACCGCCGGCCATCAAAAAAAAGCCCAATGCCAATACTCCCAGGCCAATCAGCATCCACATATAATTTTCTTTTCCAAATAAAGGATTAGAACTGCCGGTTGATATTTGTTTTTTTTCTTTGCTCATTTTTTTTCTTTGAAGCTGCAAATTAATATAAATCATCCAATTTCATGCGCAGGTATTTAATTACTGACCGGTGCGTGCTGATCAGTGTAATGCCTATACCTAAAACAATGATCAGTAAAAACAGCAGGATCATACTTTTTGTATCATGCAGCACTTTAAAACTGGGTGCCAGGGATTCTATCAGTAAAACGGTGAACCATACGGCCACAATGGCTATACCAGACGCTATTAATCCATTAATAATTGCCCTCAGGTTGATGGGCCTGGCTATAAACCATCTTGTTGCACCTACCATTTGCATGGTTTTTATCAAAAACCGGTTACTGTACATAGCTAACCTGATCGTATTATCTATTGAAAAGACGACCAAAACAGTTAAGATAATGGCGGCAATTAAAAAGATATACGCCGCTGTTTTAACAAACTTACTGACCTGGGTGATGGTTTCAGTAGGGAATTGAAACTCTTTGATAAGTCCCGGAAACCTGGTAAGCAGGTCAATGGAAAGCGCATCCAGGCTGTCTTTTTGAACGTACTCCGCTTTTATATAAAAATCAATACTTTCCGGTAATGGGTTTTCATCCAGGAATTTTTTCCAGGTAGTATCATTGTCTTTATTCCATTGCTGAATGGCCTTTTCTTTGGTAACATATTCCACGTCTTTGGCATATGGAATAGATGTTATATAGTTTTGCAGGCTGTCTATTTTTTTCTTTTGTGCAAGCGGATTAAGCCAGGCATGGACCTGGATATTTTCCTTTACATAATCGCCGGTTTTACGAAGATTCAGAAAGAACCAGCCTACGATTCCGAATAAAAACAAAACCAGTGCCACGCCGATAATTGCATAGGCATAAGTTGGTTTACCTCGTTTACTGCTTGCTTTTCCAAATTGAGCCATAAATTATTTTTGTTAGGGAGTTTGCATGTTTTCATTTTTCAAGACGGGCAAAAATAAAGGTTTTTAGCTGCTTTGCCGTATTTTTGCCCTCTTCAAAACGGTTGCCTACCCGATTTATTTTTATAAATGCAGAGGATGGCAACCGGTTGGTGGTTAAATAACTTTTCTTTCACATTTTTGATGAAGGAAAAAAGGGAAAAATATTTTTAATCAAAATAAAACAAATCCCCTTTTGGGGATAGGTGTATGGAATACGATTTTAGAAAAATTGAGCAGAAATGGCAGGCCGAATGGAAGAATACCGGTGTTTACAAAGTGAGTAATGAATCCACCAGGCCCAAATATTATGTGCTGGATATGTTCCCTTATCCAAGTGGTTCCGGTTTACACGTAGGACACCCGCTTGGGTATATAGCCAGTGATATTTACAGTCGTTACAAAAGATTAAAAGGTTTTAATGTACTGCACCCGATGGGATTTGACAGCTTTGGTTTGCCGGCCGAACAATACGCTTTGGAAACAGGCCAGCATCCTGCAACAACCACCGAAAAGAATATCTCGACTTTTAAATCGCAGTTGGATAAAATAGGTTTTTGTTATGATTGGGACCGGGAAATAAGAACCAGCGACCCCGGGTATTATAAATGGACACAATGGATTTTTCTTCAGTTATTTAGCAGCTATTTCTGCAATACGCAACAGAAAACAAAGCCTATCCATGAGCTGGTAAAAAAATATGAAACAAAGGGCAGTAAAAATTTTACTGCCGAACAATGGAATGGCTTCTCAAAAAAAGAGCAGGAAGAGGTATTGATGAACCGAAGGCTGGCTTTCAGCAAATATGGCGAAGTGAATTGGTGCGAGGCCCTGGGTACGGTTTTGGCTAATGATGAAGTGGTGAATGGTGTAAGCGAAAGGGGTGGCCACCCTGTTGAAAAAAAGAAAATGCGGCAGTGGTATTTAAGGATAACTGCCTATGCCGACAGGTTATTGAAAGGTTTGGATACGGTGGAATTCAGCGACAGCATGAAAGAAATGCAACGCAACTGGATAGGAAAAAGTGAAGGGGCAGAAATAAGTTTTAGAATCGTGATTCGTGAGGCGTCAAAGGTGCATACAGCAGGCCCAACTCCCGACACCCGACTCACCGTATACACCACAAGGCCCGATACCATCTTCGGTGTTGATTTTATGGTAGTTGCTCCGGAACATGAGTTGGTTGCACAGATAACTTCCACAGAACAAAAAACTGCTATTGAAGAATATCTCAGTTATGTAAAAAGCCGAAGCGAAAGGGAACGTTTGGCCGAAGTAAAACAAATTACCGGTTGTTTTACAGGGGCTTACACTATTAATCCTTTTGATGGAAGAGAGATACCCATCTGGATCGCTGAATATGTTCTGGCAGGATATGGAACCGGTGCCATCATGGCGGTGCCTTGTGGTGATCAACGTGACTTTTTATTTGCCAAACATTTTAATATTCCCATCACCAATATTATTGGTACACAATATAATGGCGAGGAAGCTAATGCAACCAAGGATGCGATCCTGGAGAACTCGGATTTTTTAAATGGGTTGTTGATGAAAGATGCCATTGTTGTTGCATTAAATAAAATTGAAGAACTGGGCATTGGTAAAAAGAAGACCAATTACCGCATGCGGGATGCAGGTTTCAGCCGCCAGCGATATTGGGGAGAGCCTTTCCCGATTATTTGGAGTGATGGTATTGCTTTACCGCTTGATGCAGAAGAACTGCCTTTGGAATTACCACATGTTGATACTTACGGACCGGGGCGTGAAGGCGAAGGGCCGTTGGCAAATTTGACCACCTGGGTTGACCTCACCCCTAACCCCTCTCCAAAGGAGAGGGGGACTAAAGCTACCGGATACTTAAACAGTACCACAGAAGAATGGAAAAAGACTATTGCCTTTGCGAAGCAAAACAGAAAAGAAGCGACTGTAGAAGAAGACATTGTCTGGCAAGCGTTAAGAGACAGGCAGGTTGCTGGTTGTAGATTCAGGAGGCAGCATCCCATTGCCGGTTATATACCAGATTTTGTTTGCCTGGAAAAAAAATTAATTGTGGAAATTGATGGCGAATATCACGATAATGAAGAACAGAAACTTTTTGACACAGGAAGAGAAAACTGGCTTAAAGGAGAAGGCTTTACTACGGTAAGGTTTACAAACGATGAGGTAAACAATGCCTTAAAAACAGTATTAAAAGAAATTGAACAGGCACTCTTAAATAATAAAACTGTTTTAAAAGAAGCAGACTCCACCCCCCCTCTCCTTTGGAGAGGGGCCGGGGGTGAGGTCAAACGTGAAACCTCCACTATGCCGGGTTATGCCGGCTCTTCGTGGTATTTCCTGCGCTACATGGACCCACACAACACCCTAACCTTTTGCGACCGCAATGCCAGTAATTACTGGAACCAGGTTGATCTGTATATTGGAGGTACAGAGCATGCTGTGGGCCATTTACTCTACAGCCGCATGTGGACGAAAGTGTTATTCGATTTGGGATTGATTGGTTTTGATGAACCGTTTAAGAAATTGCTGAACCAGGGGATGATTCAGGGGAGCAGCAGGTTTGTGTATAGGATAGAAATATTAAATGCAGCTGTTGATGATAGTGGCCCATTTCTTATTTCTTATAATTTGTATAATAAATGGAAGCTGGGAGAAATAACTAAGGAAATCATATTTAACAAAATAAATCAAGTTAGCTCCGATTATATTTCAAAAGTTGATTACGATCGTGCAGGATTAATGATTTCGCAGTTACATGTTGATGTTAATATTGTTGATGGGATTGAATTAAAAATAAGTGAATTCAGAAGATGGAAAAAAGGAGAGTACTTAAATGCAGAATTTATTTTAGAAGATGGTAAATACATCTGCGGAGTTGAAACAGAAAAAATGTCCAAATCAAAATACAACACCGTTAACCCTGATGAGTTGTGCGAAAAATACGGCGCCGATACCTTCCGCATGTATGAAATGTTCCTTGGCCCGGTAGAAGCCAGCAAACCATGGGATACCAAGGGTATTGAAGGCGTACATCGTTTTTTAAGAAAGCTTTGGAGATTGTTTAATGAAGATGTAAAAGGCAAAATTTGGAACAAGGATAAAGCTTCAAATGCGGAGCTCAAAGTGTTGCACCGCACCATCAAAAAAATAGAAGAAGATACCGAACGTTTTAGTTTCAATACAGCTGTAAGTACATTTATGATCTGCGTAAATGAACTGGCCGAACTCAAATGCCATAAAAAAGAAATTTTAGAAAAGCTCCTGATCTTACTTACACCCTATGCTCCGCATATTACAGCAGAGCTGTGGAATCAATTGGGTAGCGATGGCACTGTTCTAGATGCAAGCTATCCTGTTTTCGATCCGGCACTGCTTGTTGAAAGTACAAAGGAGTATCCTGTTTCCATCAATGGTAAACTAAGAACAAATATTGAACTGGCTTTAGGCCTGGAGCAAACAGAAGTTGAAGCCATTGTGCTTCAAAACGAAATTGTGCAAAAATGGCTTGATGATAAACCTCCAAAGAAGATCATCTTTGTAAAAAATAAAATGATAAACGTGGTGATATAAAATCTAATATCAATCTTCGCTTATATCTTCCAGTTCCCGCTCCTCCCGGAGAGGGGTTGGGGTTAGGCTAAATATATATGACAACAATACTCGAAAACGCACTAATAAAAAACAGGTCAAATTTTCACCCGGTTGTAGATTTTGATCCGGTCACAGAAAAATTATTTCGTTTTAATTTTACGGATTCCAATACAGAACTGAGTGCTGCTGAGATCGCAGATACTGCTTTGTTTTCAGGCTATGTAATTCGAACCTTGCAAAAGGCAGGTGCCAGATTTGGCATTGGCGGCTATAAGGAAAATCGAAAATTATACAGAAGAAGTGACATGTTTGCCGGTGAAGAAGTCCGTTCCATACACCTCGGCGTAGATATTTGGGGCCCGGCCGGAACAGTTATTTATGCACCCTGGGACGGAAAAATCCACAGTTTCGCAAATAATGACAATTTTGGTGACTATGGAGCAACGATAATTTTATCGCACCGGTTAGAATCAGTTGGTTTTCTTACCCTGTATGGGCATTTAAGCCTGGCCGATATCAACGGTGTACAAGAAGGCGATCTTATCTCAAAAGGAGAACCGTTTGCGCATTTTGGAACACCGGCAGATAATGGAAACTGGCCACCACATGTGCATTTTCAGATTATTTATGATATGGGAGAAAATAAAGGAGATTATCCGGGCGTTTGTAAACAGTCTGAAACGGCGGTTTACACTTCAAATTGTCCGGATGCGGACTTGATATTAAATATGATGAATTATTTGAGCTAACTTTATCGATAATAAACATTAAGCTGGCAAATTTGTTTATATCTGCTAAAAAAGGTTAAATGGAGTAACTTTATCACGGAAATCAAAAAAATGGAAATTAAAGCTGGAATTTTACTGAACGAAATCAACAGCCCCGACGACTTAAAAAGGCTTAGCAGGGAGCAATTACACCAGGTATGTGATGAATTGCGTCAATATATTATTGATGTGGTTAGCGTGTATGGTGGACATTTTGGTGCCAGCCTGGGTGTGGTTGAATTAAGTGTTGCCCTGCATTATGTTTTCAAAACACCATACGATCAATTGGTATGGGATGTGGGCCACCAGGCTTACGGCCATAAGATACTCACCGGCCGCAAAGAAAATTTTCCTACCAACAGAAAGTATAACGGGCTGAGCGGCTTTCCAAAACGAAGCGAAAGTGACTATGATACTTTTGGTGTTGGGCACTCCTCTACTTCTATTTCAGCTGCCTTGGGCATGGCCATGGCTTCGCATTACAAAGGCGAAAGCGACAGGCAACATGTGGCCATCATTGGTGATGGTGCCATGACAGCCGGACTTGCCTTTGAAGCTATGAATCATGCCGGGATTGAAAAAAGCAATGTGCTGATCATTTTGAATGATAATTGCATGAGCATTGACCCGAACGTGGGTGCATTAAAAGAATATTTAACAGACATAACCACATCTCATACCTACAATGATCTGCGGGACAATGTTTGGAAAGCTTTGGGCAAATTACCTGTTGGAAAAAAATTCTCCAGGGAAACGGCCAGCAAATTGGAAGCCAGTTTAAAAGGCATGATCAGTAAAAGTGCCAATTTATTTGAAGCACTTAATCTCCGTTATTTTGGCCCGATTGATGGCCACAACATTACTAAACTTGTGGATACTTTAAAAGACCTGAAGGATATTCCTGGACCCAAAATCCTGCACATTAAAACGATAAAGGGAAAGGGATATGACCTGGCAGAAAAAGATCAAACCAAATGGCATGCGCCGGGCCTGTTTGATAAAGTAACCGGCGAAATACAAAAGAAAAAATTCGACATTCCCCAGCCTCCAAAATACCAGGATGTATTTGGACATACCATTATTGAACTGGCTGAAAAAAATAAAAAAATATTCGGGATCACGCCGGCTATGCCCAGCGGGTCTTCATTAAAATTCATGATGGACAAAATGCCTGACCGGGCGTTTGATGTGGGTATTTGTGAACAGCATGCGGTTACAGTTAGTGCCGGTATGGCCACCCAGGGAATGAAGGTGTTTTGTAATATTTATTCTTCCTTTATGCAGCGCGCCTACGATATGGTAATACATGATGTAGCTATTCAGAAACTGCCGGTTATATTTTGTTTAGACAGGGCAGGGCTGGTAGGGGAAGACGGGCCCACACACCACGGTTGTTACGATATCGCTTACATGCGTTGCATACCTAACATGATCGTGAGTGCGCCCATGAATGAATCTGAGTTACGTAACCTGATGTACACTGCCCAGCTGGATTCGAATGAATTGCCTTTCGTAATACGATATCCGAGAGGGGAAGGCGTTATGCCTGAGTGGAAAACCGAAATGAAGAAAATCAAAGTGGGTACAGGAAGAAAGTTGAAAGATGGAAGCGATATAGCCATTTTATCATTAGGACATGTAGGTAATTTTGCTGCATCTGCTATAAGAGATGTAAAATCCGAAGGTATTAACCCGGCGCATTACGATATGCGCTTTGCAAAACCATTGGATGAAGCCATGCTGCATGAGATTTTCGGCAAATTCAATAAAGTAATTACCATTGAAGACGGTACTGTTGTTGGTGGATTTGGATCGGCCATACTGGAGTTTATGAATGAGCACGGTTATAAAGCCGATGTTAGAATTATGGGTATACCCGACAGGTTGGTAGAGCATGGCAGCCCCAAACAATTGTACGATGAAATTGGAATTGATGCCAATGGTATTGCTACAACACTGAGAACCATGGCTGAAGTAAAAGTGTCGTTGTTAACCTAAGCAAAAATTTTTATGGATAACAGGAACCCGGTTTTTAAACCGGGTTTTTTATTTTATTTAACAGGCCCATAAAAATTTTATGGAAAGCGGTGCGTTAAAAACCTATGCTTATTAAAACATGCATCACAATAGCCCGTGCAGGGTTTGTATTCACCGCTGGTTTATTAATAACCATTTCAGCCTTTGGTTATTTTATCTGGCATAAGCCAACATTTGAATCCGATGCTAAAGCCAATACATTTAATAGTACTGAAAGTGTTAACAAAAGCAGGTCTGAAATATTATTCAGGATAAAACAAAAAGCTTTGCTGGCAAAGGATTATATTAAAGTTAGCGGGTTTGATGCCGGGCATTGCTTTTTACTGGATATGCGGATTCCTTCAGGCAAAAGACGTTTTTTTGTTTATAATCTTGAAAAAGATTCTGTTGAAATGGGTGGCCTGGTTACGCATGGCAGTGGCTCCGAAAACGGACCCGGTGAATTATTCTTTTCAAATACGCCAAACAGCAACTGTACCTCTTTGGGAAAATATAAAATCGGCAAATCCTACTTTGGTAATTTTGGGCTTGCCTATAAATTATACGGATTGGATAATTCAAACAGCAGGGCATTTGAACGTTTCATTGTATTACATGGATACGGATGTGTTCCTGATCATGACGTGTTACCTTTTCCGATATGTTTAAGCCTGGGTTGCCTTACAGTATCTCCTGCATTTATAGCCAGGCTTAAAACATATATAGATGGATCAACCGGTCCTATATTATTATGGATCTATTATTGATTATTGCATGTAAATTAGTTCATCGGTATTTCTATAGCCAGCAGTTGTGTATTTTCCGAAGCGGAGATTGTAAAACTTTCAGTTTCCGAAATGCCCAAAGCATCTCTTCTATTTAACTGCTGGTCATTTACTATTACCGTTCCATCGATAACAACAAGGAATACACCATTGCCGGTAAAGCCTGTTGAATAGTCAATTGCTTTACCAGCTTCCAGGTTAGCTAAGGAAAATCTTGCATCCTGGTTGATCCATAAGGCATTGTCGTCATCAACTGGAGAAACTACAGTTTGCCAATTATTTGTTCTTTCTTCGATGTTGAACGTCTTTTGATCATATCTTGGCTTTATATTTTTTTCCTTGGGAAATACCCAAACCTGGAATAAGGTAACCGGCTCGGTAGCAGAAGCATTGGCTTCTGAATGTTGCACACCCGTACCGGCACTCATAATTTGTATATCGCCTGCCTGAATAACGCCTTCGCCACCAGTGCTGTCTTTATGCTGAAGCCCCCCGGTAAATGGAATGGTTACAATTTCCATGTTATCATGAGGATGTGTAGGAAAAGAACCGCCACCGGCAATAAAATCATCATTCAATACCCGTAATAATCCAAAATGGACTTTGGCAGGATCATGGTATTGACCAAAACTGAAGTAATAATTAGGTTTTAACCAGCCATAATCTGCCGAGCCCCTGTCGGTAGCCTTAAATAATAATGTTTTCATGATTGTTGTTTTAAAATTCAATGTTTAAACATCAAATAACATGCCTGTATAATAAACTGACAAATTGGCTTTTTTCAGTGAATTACCCTCCCGGGGTGACTCACCAAAAAGCCAAAAAAAATATTCTTTATCGGGGATATTAAATTAATTAAGTGTTGCTGCTTCTTCGCCGGGCAATAGTCCCACTATTTCTTCCTCCCTGTTTTCATTCCATTCTACAATAAAATTATTGCGGCCTTCGCCGGTAAGTAAACTCATATAACGCAACTGAACCAGTTCAAGTAAAGAAAGAAACAGGAAAATGGCGTGAATACGGTCTTCGCAAATTTCAAATACCTTTTCGAATGAAACATTTTTTTCGGCTTTGCAGATATTCAACATATACTCACGGCTTTTTTCCATGGTATAATTATAACGTACAACCGTGTGTACCGGCTTAAAATTACGCTCCTGTAATTTTAAAATAACTTTTTCAAAAGCTTTCATCAGCTTAAAAAGTGTAACAGCCTGTATTTCGGTTCCCTCCCCGGCTTCTTCGCCTATTTGTGATATTTCTTTCTGGAGGTTTCCGCGTTTTACCATCAACATCCGCATGGCTTCCATTTCGGCCATCGTGGTGGCCGCTTCTTTAAAGCGCTTGTACTCCAGGATTTTATTGATAAGTTCCTGCCTTGGATCAATTTCATTTCCTTCCGCATCAAGCTCTTTACGGGGTAAAAGCATTTTGGCTTTTATCCGCATTAGTGTACTGATGAATAAAATAAACTCACTGCTCAATTCAATGTTCAGTTTTTCAGTGCTATGGATAAAATCAAGGAAATCGTTGGTGATCCTGGTGATGGGTATATTGTAAATATCCAGTTCATCTCTTTCGATAAAGAATAAAAGCAGATCAAAAGGACCTTCAAACTGATCTAACTTAATCTGGTACGATGCTGTATTCACCTGTATTACGATTGAAATGAAAAAATGCCTGTAAAGCAGGGGCAAATGTATTGATAACTTAAGAGAGTTTAATAAAATACAAGCCACTTATGGGGAATGTGGAAAAAACCATGATAAGCGGATGCGTTTTCTACAATTTAACGGTTAAACCTAATCCCAAAACTTCCTTAATCTGCGTTTTCTTTAATATGTCATCATCATAAACAAGGTCAAAACTTACATTGGTTGCCAGCCACTTATTAAACTTCATCGTTAACAGGTTGGTGAAGAAGACATCCACATTCTCCGGCTGTTGATTGTAGTTGCTGAACAGGTCAAGTCGGCCGGAATAAAAAGCCCAGGTCGATATTTTTTTAGTGTATTTGGCTGTTGCCAGCGAGCCCAGCTCGGTTTGAATTTGGTTGTTTGCGGTAACCCCAAATTTATCAATAGTATAAAAATCCTTGTCGTTCTTTAAAATAAAACGTGTGGTAATTGGTGAAACAAAAAGGGTAAATGTTTTATCGGGCCTGAAATCAATGCCAACAGACAATAAAATTTTACCGGGCGTTAAAAAATTTGAAATTTTAGTATCTGTTGAATCGGTGTAACTATAACCAATTAATGATTGCGTGTTCACATTTGCTAAGATCGCCGAATACCATTTTTGTGCAAACTGGTAAGCATATTTACTGGTGATATCAATGCGGTCATCCACTTTTCGGAATTTACCAAAACTGCTGGCATGCTGAAAACCAACCCCCAGGTCCAGGTAATTGTTCCAGGTAATTCTTCCTTTACGGTGATTGATTTTGTAATTGAATAAAGTGGTTAAGCCCAGGGTATTTAACTCACCTCCGCCGGCCCAGTTTCTTAACGCGCCCTGGTTTACATTGATAATAAAAGTGCCGTTTTTTTCCCAGCCGTCTTTTTCCAGAGACTTAAATTCCCTGAATGTTACTTTTTGAATATCCTTTGCATTAAGATACTGGGTTATTGATTGTTTGCATATCACTAAACCTAGTAATAGAGCTATTAAGGGTTTTACCATGACGCAAAAGTAAAAAAACGGAAGTTATTAAATGTTAACAGAATAAGAAAATAAAAAAGACCTGCAGTATTTAACTACAGATATTTAGTTTCGGAAATTAAAAAAATTATTTCTTATTGAAATTATAAGCAAAACCCACGCCCATTAACTGCAACCACTGCGGTGCGGGCCCCTTGGTGGCATTAATATTTTTGGTATCATTATCATAGATCATATCTACGTTAAATGAAAAGTTAATAAATTTTGTTAGTTTAGCCGTGAGTACGTTAGTCCAGAAGATATCGATGTTCTGTGGATTGTTTTTATAATTTGAAAACAGGTCCATTTTTGATTTGTAAACAATATTGGCACCCAGGTTGGCCATGTAGTTGGCCGATACGAATGCACCCAGTTCATTTTTTGATTTTTTGCCGGGCAGTACGCCAAAATTAGCAGCCAGTGCAGCATCCGTTACAATTACCCAGCGCTCTGTTAAAGGCGATAAAAACAGGGAAAAATGATCATTGGGTTTGTAATCAAATCCTACTGATAATAATACAAAAGCCGGAGAAAATGCTTTTGAAATCACCGCAGATGTATCAAGCCCCGCTGCAGTTTTTGAATAGGCAAATCCTTCTGCAAATTGCGTCCGTGCGTTAAATAATACAGAGGTATTCCATTTTGGTGAAATAGCATAACCATATTTGGAAAGTAAGTCTATACGGTCACTTGCTTTGCGGGATCCCAAACTGGTTGTATTTACAATACCAAAAGCCAGGTCCAGACAATTATCCCAGGCGTGTTTATCTTTTTTGTAAAATGCAAAAACGTTTAGGTAAGAATTTAAGGAGAAAGAAAATTTGTCTCCCCCAGACGACCAGTTGCTTAAAGATCCCTGGTTGATGTTCAGATTGAAAAGCCCACCCAGTTTCCAGGTTTTATGCACCGTGTCTTTAATATCTTTAGCAATGGTTTTGGAAGCAGCATCCTTTAAATCTTTTACAGAAGGATCCTGTGCGGATAAAAAACTGATGCTTACCAGCAATGAGATAGGTAGAAATAGAATCTTTTTCATGATTGTGTTTTAGTTAAAAAATGCAATCGTATAGATTGCATTTTTTTTGAAAGGGTTGTAAAGAAACAGTTTATTTCTTTAAGGAATCTCTAATTTCCATTAACAGGGCATCAGTTGATGAGGGACCAGTTGGTGCTTCTTCCTGTTTTTTCTTCATATTGTTGATGGCTTTAATTACCAAAAACATTACAAAGGCAACAATAATAAAATTGATGATGGCGGTTAAAAAATCGCCCCATTTTACAGCAACGGCTTCTGTTGTTACAGCTCCCGAAGCATTCCGGACAGCTTCTTTGAGTACATACATATTTTTACTGAGATCGGATCCACCAATCATACCAATGATCGGAGAAACTATTCCTTCCGTAAAAGATGTAATAACTTTTCCAAATGCACTACCTATTACAAACGCAACAGCAATGTCAACAAGACTGCCGTTCATGGCAAACTCTTTGAATTCTTTGATAAATCCCATAATTTTTTGTTTAAAGGTTTAAATTGTTGGTTAAAAAATTGAGGGGAGGATATTGTAAAAATATCACGTTGATAAATAAGTTTCAAATTTATTTTTATGCAAAGGTGATTTAAACAAGATTATTTTCTTATCAATAAAAAGAGCAACTTTGCGACAACAGTCAATATGGCGAATAAAGGATTTGTAAACTGGTTTATTTTTATGCTGCTCTCTTTAATATGGGGCAGCAGTTTTATCATGATGAAGGAAGGGTTGCTTCATTTATCTGCATTCCAGGTTGCCTCATTACGTATGGTTTTTTCAGGAATGGTGCTGCTGCCCTCTGCCATTAAACACTTTAATAAAATTCCGAAAAACAAGCTGGTGATCGTATGCTTATCGGGCGTTTTAGGAAGTCTATTGCCGGCTTATTTATTTTGCGTTGCAGAATTAGGTATTGACAGTGCATTGGCCGGAACATTAAATTCATTAACGCCCATTTTTGTGATCGTTGCAGGGGCTTTATTTTTTAACACGAAGGCTGAAGGCAAGAAGATGTTGGGAATATTTGTCGCCTTTACCGGGAGTGTTTTGTTATTGATTAGTAAAGGTAATATGCAGGATAGCCAAAACCTGGTTTATGTTTCTTTTGTGGTTTTGGCTACTATTTGTTACGGCCTGAATGTAAATATGGTGTACAAACATTTACAACAAATCGGGTCATTACAGATCGCTTCCGTAGCCCTTACTTTAAATGCAGTTCCTGCTTTACTTGTTCTATATTTAACGGGTTATTTTAGTTTACCCTTAAGTGATACTGATCTTTTATATTCAACAGGCCATGCTGCTTTATTGGGTATATTGGCAACAGCGATCGCTTCTGTTATATTTTATAAGCTGGTAAAAAGTGCGGGTGCGGTTTTTGCATCCACGGTAACTTATGGCATTCCCATTATTGCTAATTTTTGGGGCTTAATCTATGGTGAAGAAGTTGGCCTCAAACAATTTAGTTGCCTGTTTCTTATTTTAGCCGGCGTCTATCTTGCCAATAGAAAAATATCTGATAAATAGAAAATCAATCGGTTTCTGTAAAAGCAATATTTTTTTCCCTGAGAAAGTCCTTTATTCGGTCAACATGCACGCAAATGCCTACATGCAGGAACGGGTTGTTTGATATTTTATTTTTTTTGCCGCTATTTATGATCTCAAAATCTTTCATATCGAAACCAAGGTGTAAATGGTTGGTAGCAAACTGCATTCCATAAATTGTTCCTTCCGTATCAAACAGAGGGCCGCCGCTTTGTCCGCGTAAACCCGGTGTACTCATTTCTATGCCGGTTATGCCACTATCGGGCTGTGTGGCAACAAAACGGGTAACAATACCATCAATTGGAAAAGACGGAGAATTGGGATTACCGGTGTTGGTCCATTCTATATCATCTGTATCAGGGTTATGCCTGAAATTATTAAACTCGGGAAATGGAAAACCAATACGGCCCAGTGTTTTACCTTGTTTTAATTTACCGCTGTCCTTAATAAAACGGGCATGCCCATTGTAAAAATTTTTATTGAATCCTTTAAACTCCAAAATGGCCAGATCAAGTGTTGGATGAGCATGACAGGTTATTTCCCGGATCGTATCAAAGCAATTCAAAAAATTATTTTTCAATTGTACGGTTGTTTCCGGCAGGTACTTATATTTTAATTGCAGCCCCTGTATATTCCGTTTGTATTTTCCATCATTGGGGATACTGTCTCTTTCTGCTTTATAACGTAAATAGTTTTGATTGATATTTTCTGCTGCAGGAATGAGATCCATTACGTGTTTGCAGGTAATGGCCACACCGTTGCCATTTACAAAAAAGAAGGTGGAACTGCCGGGCAATACCATGCCGCCATAGGTCCTGGAAATGGTATGTAGCGGACGCGTAAATTGTAAAACGTTTTCTATCGCCTGTTGAAACATAAATGTGGATGTTATTGATCGATAAAGTTAAGAACAAAACCTGAGGGCGTTTAAAATAATAAAAGGGATTCTCCAATAGTATTCCTGTTACATTATCTGGCTGGCCGGGTGAGATGCTTTCCCGCAATAAACGGTACAGGCTATTCTCCCGGCATGATCATGCAGGCGGCAAAAAAAGTAATTAATACCATCTTGATTTAATATGTAGTCCAAAGCACTACGTGGTAATCTTAGATGGTATTATACCGATCGCAAATGGCTTTGGACTAAATACTGGTATTATCTGTATAAATCTTTTTGGTATTAAAAATTCGTTGGTGGCAATTCAGAAAATACGATTCTATATTTAGCAAAATCGTATTACTATTATGCTGGGGAACCAAGCATCTCATTTTTTTTCTTCCTGGTAAAATTCCTTTTTCTTTCCAACCGGATTTGCCTGGCGGTTTTTGTACTGCCGTCGTGACTCCAGCCGGGAGGCATGAAGATATATTTGAGTTTTATGACGAACGAATTATTTTTTTTTACGTCACGTATCATATTTCGCCATTCATGAAAAATGATGTTTATGGGATTCGTCGCATTTTCAACTGGTTTTGTAAGTCGTAAGTAACAGGTTCTTCGTTTATTTCTTCCTGGAAACTTCCAAACATTTTATCCCAGATGATTAAACACATACCCATATTCTTATCCAAATAAATAATATTGCTGGCATGGTGTACCCGGTGGTGACTGGGGCTCACAAAAACGGATTCAAACCAGCGGGGCATTTTATTAATGTATTGGGTGTGTACCAGTATTCCATAAGTTTGGGTTGCCGAATACATAAAAACAATATCCAATGCAGTAAAACCCAGCAAGCCAATGGGTGCCAGGTAAACAAACCTGTATACAGGCTGAAAAACGGATGAGCGAAACCCTGTAGTGAGATTAAAATCCCCGGACGAGTGATGTGTTACATGCACAGCCCAAAACAGCCGGCAATAATGATCAACCCGGTGTTCAACATAAAAAGCAAAATCAATCAGTATAAACAATACAAACCAATATGCATACCGGTTTTCGATGCTGGAAAAATGATGCTGGTAACACCAGGCGAGTACACTTATGTAAAAAAGCCAACGCATTAAACCATCAAGACCCGCATTTAATAAGGTTAAGTAAATATTCTGGATAGAGTCTTTTACCGAATAAATCTTTTTATGTTTCCAGTTACTGATAATAATTTCGGCCCCAATTAAAATAGTATAAAAGGGAATCGAGAGTAACAAAAACCAAGATTCTTTGCCTGACTGCATTACGAAGGATAAATGCTTTAATGGATATAGCCTGTTTGAAATATAAAATTAAACGGCCATTATTTCTTTCTCTTTTGCTTGCAAATGCTTTTCTATGAGTGAAATGTATTTATCGGTTAAATCCTGGGCTTCTATTTCAGCATCTTTACTGATGTCTTCACTTAAGCCGTCTTTCTGTAGTTTTTTAATTCCTTCAATGCTGTCTCTCCGTATATTCCTGATAGCAATTTTTGCCTGTTCACCTTCCGCATTACATCTTTTTACAAGTTCTTTTCTTCTTTCTTCGGTTAAAGGCGGTAAAAATAAACGGATAATATTGCCGTCATTTTGCGGATTAATGCCAATATTAGCGATGGTTATGGCTCTCTCTATAGCCTGCAGCATATTTTTTTCCCAGGGTTGCACGGAAATGGTCCGGGCATCTAAAACCGAAATATTGGCAACCTGGTTAATAGCTGTGGGGTTACCATAATAATCAGCCATAATACCATCCAGCATGTTTGGGTTTGCTTTACCGGCACGTATCTTAACCAACTCTGCTTCCAGGTGGTCTAAGGCTTTTACCATCAATCCTTCTGTATCATGTATGATCTTAGTTGTTTCTTCTGACATATTTATTGTTATTAATTGGATGTAAAATTATAAAATAATAGCTGTACTATCCTTATTGTCGTAAAACGAATATAGGTGAAACAGTTAAATTTTAACCAAGGATATTTGCAACCGGTAGATTGAATTGTGCCTATTCGGCTTCCACTGCCTCGCCGGCCAGTTTAAAGATCTTGTGTGGTTTTAATAAAGCAGATTTTTGTAATTTTTTAGATGGTGCTTTTTTAGGACGCCCGTAATAAATGATACCAATAAAAATAAAAGCAGAGATCAGCAAGATACATAAAACTGTTGTTGTACCTAAATTACGCAGAAGGAATGCAATAACGATAAAGGAGATATTTACCGATACACAGGTAATGGTAACCATACGATGGCTCAAACCAAGGTCCAGTAAAAAATGATGTACATGTGTTCTGTCCGGGCTGAAAGGCGAACGCCTGTCAAGAATTCTTAAAGCAAAAACACGAAGCGTGTCAAAAAGAGGGATCATTAATATTGAAAAACCTATTGCCGGTGCAGCTTCTATAGGAAAATTTGATGCCGGGTTACCGGCAACGTTAATAAATTTGATAACTAAAATGGAGTTGATCAAGCCCAATAAAAGTGACCCTGTATCGCCCATAAATATTTTGGCAGGCGAATAATTATAAATTAAAAATCCGATGATGCTGCCGGCTAAAGATAAAGCCATAACTGCATAAGTTAACTGGCCTGCATAATAAAAATAAATTCCAAAAACAAGTGTTGTCAATAAACCAAGGCTTCCGGCCAAACCGTCTACACCGTCAATAAGATTAAAGGAATTGGTTATCACAATAATGGTAAAAAGAGAAATGATAATACTGGCAATATGTGGTATTTCATTGATACCTAAAAACCCGTGCATATTGGTGATCTGGATGCCTCCAAATTTTATGATAATTCCTGCAGCTATTAATTGTCCAATAAATTTTTTACTGGCCGATAAGACCAATATATCATCTTTAATACCCAGGAAAAAAATAACAGTGGCAGCAGCAGCAAAATATTGAAGTTCAGAAGAAATAGCAGCGGGTACACCCATTAAAGTAGCTATAATAAATCCTGCAAAAATGCCCAAACCGCCTAAAGTAGGGATAACGTTTTTGTGAACTTTACGTTCATCAGGCTCATCAAACAGTTTTTTATCTTTGGCAACCTGTATCACAACCGGGATAGCAAAAAAAGTAATCAAAAAAGCCAATCCGGCACTTAATAAAATATTGTCCATTCGGGTAAATTGTGTAAGTATCTAATTAATGCAAAAGTATCAAATATGTTTCGAGGATAAAAACTTAAAATCAACTATCAGAGTCTATTTTAATCAAAATAGATGCCTGATCGTGATTTATTTAAAATAATATAATTTTTATCAAAGATATATCTTTTAAATAACGACAATCTTTCCTAATTATTATCAAATTTCAATATTCTACAGCGATTTTACTTTGATTGTAAACTGATTTTAAAGTAGGTTTGTAACTTCCATGATCGTAACAAAGTATAAAAAATTTATTTAATTCAGCAATTATCCTGCAAATAGTTCAAAAATCTAGTAAAAATGAGTGATTTAAAAGATATAGCCACCCAAATACGCAGAGATATTGTCCGGATGGTGCATGCAGTTCAAAGTGGTCATCCCGGCGGGTCTTTAGGGTGTACAGAGTATTTTACGGCACTTTATTTTAAAATTTTGAAACACAATCCAAACTTTAATATGGATGGGGTGGGAGAAGATCTGTTTTTCCTGAGCAACGGTCATATTTCACCGGTTTTTTACAGTTCATTAGCCAGAAGTGGTTATTTTCCTGTTGAAGAACTCAATACATTCAGGAAAATTAACAGCCGTTTACAGGGGCACCCTACCACCCATGAGCATTTACCGGGGGTAAGGATTGCCAGTGGTTCGTTAGGGCAGGGTATGAGTGTTGCCATTGGCGCAGCGCTTGCAAAAAAGCTAAATAACGACAATAATATTGTTTACTCGCTACACGGCGATGGTGAACTGGATGAAGGACAAAACTGGGAAGCTATTATGTTTGCGGCTCATAAAAAAGTAGATAACCTGATCGCTACCATCGACTTTAACGGCCAGCAAATTGATGGCCCTACAAAAGATGTAATGGGCCTGAACAGCCTTTCAGCGAAATTTGAGGCCTTCAAATGGCTGGTACTGGAGATGGATGGAAATGATATGGATGCGGTTGTTGCCGGTTTAAACAATGCCAAAACATTTATTGGTAAAGGAAAACCCATTGTTATTTTGATGAAAACAGAAATGGGCAAGGGCATTGACTTTATGGAAGGAAGCCACGAGTGGCATGGTATAGCTCCTAATGACGAACAACTGCAAAAAGCACTGGCACAATTACCCGAAACCTTAGGCGACTATTAATAGATGCTTAATCATTTTTTCAAGCTTTAATAAACTAAAGACTCCCGACATGGTCAGAGTCTAAATTTCCCAAGAGGGGGCAACGGGGTATGAAAATAATTCCACTCAGTGAAGGCGCATTTACCATAGACGCCACTAAGAAATTAGTTCCCTTTGATTCAACAACGGATGATATACAACAACGACCTGTTGGCAGTTTATTGGTAGAGATACAGCCCTTTGCGGTTATTACTTCAAATGATATCATTGTAATTGATACCGGGCTTGGTTTTAATATGCCCGATGGGACTTTACAAATTCATCAGAATTTATTGAATAACGGTATTGGCCCCATGGAAGTAACCAAAGTACTGCTGAGTCATTTGCATAAAGACCATGCTGGAGGCATTTATAAAACAGAGGAAATGCTAAAACAGAAATTTCTCAGTTTTCCCAATGCCACGTATTATGTGCACAAGGATGAAATAGATTTTGCAATAAAAAAAGGTGCACCATCGTACCAGGTTTCAGATTTTGATGGCCTGCTAAACAGCGACCAGGTATTTCATTTAGAAGGAGATGGTAAAATAGATGGGTATATCACTTACCAGGTAACCGGTGCACATAGCCCATGTCACCAGGTATTTTGGATTGAAGAAGAAGGGCAAAAAATTTTCTTTGGCGGCGATGTGGCACCGCAATTACAACAAATGAAAAATAAGTTTATTGCCAAGTACGATTTTGAAGGCAGAAAAAGTATGGAGCTGCGCCAGCAGTGGTGGCAACAGGGCGAGGAAGAAAAATGGACCTTTTTATTTTACCATGATATCAAAACCCCGGTATTTGGGTTTTAAATTGTTTCCAGTACTTTTTACTGTATTCCAAAACCAATTGTACATCAATAAAAAGGGTCCATTACGAAGTGGCATTTCTACCATTCTCCCTACTTATGCCTAAACCTAAATTAGTCATAAATAAAATACGTGAGATATTGTACATTTCATATATTTTATTTACATTGTATTTAGAAATACAGGGTAGCTGAAAACTGATTTAGAGTAGGCAATAATAAATCTGGACTTATGAAAAAATGTCTTTTCATTTTTGGAACCTTAACACTATGTTTTTGCATAAACGCAGTGTCCCAAAAAAAAGTAAAAGTATCTAACGAAGAAGTAAAATCGATTTGTGATGTAACTCTCTTAAAGGACAGAATCAGGATGTCTGTTTCCAGGTTTAACATCACTACCAATGGCAGTGCAAAAAGTAAGGCAACCGGCAATGAAAATTATAATACTAACTGGTACTTTAATAATGCTAACAGCCAAACCAATCCGGAAGCCAGTATGAACGAATTGGGAGCAAATATGGCGACTATGTTGCAGACCGCTCTTCAGCAAACCAATTGCTTCAATATACTGCTTAATTTAGATAATAAGCAGGATCTGGATAGGGAAATTGAATTTGGCAAAACGGAAGATGCCAATAAGGAAACAGCCGTCAAGCCAGGAAAAATGCAGTCGGCTCAGGTTGTAGTAACCGGCGAAATAACAGAATTCAACAACCAGTCTTCGGGGCAAACGATCCTGTTGTTAAAAACCTCCAGTCAGACTATTCGATTAGGTTTTGTTGTTACTATCTCTGTACCCGAAACCAGGGAGGTACTGGATTCCAGGTCATTTAATGTTGAGGGTAAATCTTCAAAAAAACTAAGTGTAGGTATTGGGGTGCCTTCACCTCTGGGTAATCAACGGCTGGATTTTTCGGGTGGTAACAAATACACACCAGCCGTTGCTAATGCTTTAGAGAAGGGGATCATTGAAGCATCGGAATGGCTGGCCGGCAGAAAGAATATTATGATCGTACCGGAAGTTAACGGATCAGTTTCAGGGGGTATGGAAAGCATTGTGATCACGATAAACAACTCAGATTATAATAAAGCCAAAGAGTTTACGGAAATGCTAAAAACAAATTCTAATATAAAAAACATAGAACCAAATCTGGACAATGGTATTTCTACTATCACATTGGACTATAGCGGTAAAACTATAAAATTATTAGACGAGATCATGTCCAGTAAACTATCAAATGTGCTAATAGTTACTACCCAAAAAACAGGTTTGATTAATTTAACGTTTAAATAAATTTGAATTGTTGGAGTGTTGGACATAAATTAAAAAAGAGCCGTTGCGTTAGTAACAGCCCTTTTTTACTGTTATTTTAAATTACCTCAACCTGTGCAGGTAGTCATTATTCTTAAACTGTGTTTGAATATCTTTCAGGTCTCTTAAAATACTGGCATCAACGAGGGTGCCGCCTGTTTCCAGTAAAAAACCTCCGATCAATCCGTTTTCCACCCTGGTTTCAATTTCAAAAGTTTGACCCGGTGTTGCTGTGGCTTTTACATTGGCCATGATGGTATTCAGCATTTCATCGCTGATAGGATCAGCGGTGGTGATTTTTACTTTATGAATATTACGCAGTTTATTAAACTGATCGATATAAGTTGTAGCTATTTCGGGTAAATTGGTTTCCCTGTTTTTTCTAACCAACAACTGAATAAATGCACCGGTGAGTACGCTTACTCTTTCTTTGGTAACTGATTCAATTATATTTCCTTTTGCAGTTGGTTTAATAATCGGGCTACGCAGCATATTCACAAAATCGGGATTGCTTACACAGATCTTGTGGATCCATTTCATATCTGCATATACGGCATCTACCTGGTTTTGTTCTGTCGCCAGGTCCAGTAAACTTTTTGCGTAACGGCCTGCTAAACGTGGATTGTTCATACCCCTGCCCCTAATGGGGAACTTGATTTGTATCAGTATTATTTGCTAAAAAATACCAATGGTTAAAATTTATTTTCGATCTCCTCCTTTTCCCCCTTTTAGAACATCCCGATTATTTCGGGATGGGGATAGGGGCGACTTAATTTAATTTAACTTCTTCAGCCAGGGTCTTAATATAATTCTCCTGAGCTGCTTTATTGCTCAATTCTTTACGTAATACTTTTTCACTTACTTCCATTACCAAACTACCCACCTGGTTTTTCATTTCGGTAATAGCAGCCATTTTCTGGTTATTGATCGTAACCTGCGCATCAGCAATAATTTTGGCAGCCTGTATTTTGGCTTCTTCTCTGGCGTCGTTGATCATTTTGTCCTTGGTTTGTTTGGCTTCTTTGATCATGGTGGCTCTTTCTTCACGTGCCTGTACTAGAATGGCTTCGTTGTCATTCTTCATTTGTGCCATTTCCAGCTTGATCTTTTCGGCTGTAGCCAAAGAGTCAGAAATATTTTTTTCTCTTTCTGCCAGTCCGCCCAATATCATGGGCCAGGCATATTTCTTCAAAAGAAAATATACGATCAGGAAAGCCAGAAGTGTCCAGATGATAAGGCCAAAAGCCGGTGTTAATAATTGCATTCTAAAATATTTATAAAATAAAAAGTTCTGAAATGTTCATTTTTTGGTTTGCGGTAGAAGTGAGTGAAAAAACGATTGTGCCTTGAAAAAAATACCCATACCAAAATAATCTATTCCAATTCCCGCTTCAGGGGGTTAGGAGGTATTTAAAAATTACTGCATCCTCCGTCCTGTACTTCGGATGCAGTAAAGGTTTTAAAGTACCATGGCTAAGAAACCAATAATGATCGCAAATAATGCTGCTCCCTCTACCAACGCGGCAGTCAGGATCATGTTACTACGTATATCATTGATTGCTTCGGGCTGTCGTGCAATGGATTCCAAAGCACCTTTACCAATTTGACCGATACCGATACCGGCACCAATAGCTCCCAGGCCGGCGCCGATTGCACCACCTGCATTAGCCACAGCTTCTAATAAGAAAAAATTCATAATTGTGAATTTATGTTGGTTAAAAAAGACTTATTGAACGTGATATAATTCATCACTTTTATGTGCATGTTCTTCGTGGCCGTCTTCAAACGCCTGGCCAATGAACACTGCTGTTAATATCGTAAAGATAAAAGCCTGTAAAAAAGCAACCAGTATCTCAATAAAATAAATGAAAACGGTAAAGGCAATCGAGAACGGAGCAAAACCCCAACCTACATATTGGTTTAAGGACGCCATGATGAAGATCAGGGAGATTAAACAAATAATAAGGATATGCCCCGCAACCATATTGGCAAACAACCTGATCATTAATGCAAAGGGCTTGGTGAATATGCCCAGTATTTCCACCGGTACCAAAATTACTTTAACCCAGCCCGGAACACCCGGCGGATTGAAGATATGCCCCCAATAATGACTGTTACTGCTGAACATGATAATGACAAAGGAAATGACCGACAGGATAAATGTAAAGGCAATATTACCAGAAACATTTGCCGAGCCCGGGATCAATCCAAAAATATTATTGATCAATATAAACAAGAAAACGGTTAAGATATAGGGTAGGTATTTTTTACTTTTAGCACCCAGGTTTGGCCTGCAAATTTCGTCGTCAACAAAATTGATAACCGTTTCCATGGTGTTTTGCCAGCCGGTTGGTGCTGTTTTAATACCTTCGCCTTTTTTATAACGCCCGGCAATTTTAAGTAACAGGAAAACCAGTAAAGCCAATGCCAGTATCATTTGAACCACATTACGTGTTGGCGACAGGTCCAGTACGGTTACAGCCTGGTCAATGCTACCAGTTGCATCTACAGCTACAATATGTCCGGCCGAAAATTTATTACGGTCTAAACCTATATGATCAATTTTTTCGTTGGTTAACAGCGTATATCCATGTACGTCATGATGTCCGTGTTCAAATTTAGACGACATGAAAACGGAAACTCCTTTTCCTTTTGAGTACACAATAACCGGAAGCGGAATGCTTACATGGTGATCGTGGCCATCTGACCCCTTGTAGGTTAAAAAGTGAAATTCGTGGGCATCCATAATATGACCGAAAATAACCTCATTGGCATCAAATATCTTTTCTTTTTTGGCAGGCACTTCAGTAGGTTCATGTTGCGCAAAAGTCATATTAGAAAAAAACAGGAGACTTATGCTAAAAACCCCTACCAGTAATGATTTTATGCTCTTTGCTGCCATAATATACCTCTAATTTGGCGCAAAGATAAGGGTGGAGGGGTGAAATTAAAAATTGGGTATTAAGAATTTGGGATTATTTCTTTTTTGCCGGCCTTTCTGATTTTTTCAAATTCTTCAATATCCGCCAGGTCCCGGGAACTTCCGGATGCTTTTTTGCATGTGTTCAGGTGGTTATCATGTAAAAATCTGACCATAACAGGTTCCATTTCTGCAACAACTGCTTATTTAAAACATTCATCAAATCCAATTTTCTTTAAACCTTTCACCAAAAGCATAATATCTAATTTAAACCCATATTTAGCTAAAAATCAGTCCATCCGGGAATGAAATCTATGATTTCGATAGGGAATAATCACCAGTTACTTGTTCTTGTACCGATTATACCAGTATATAGTCCAAAGCCATTTGCTATAAGTATAATACCATATCAGATTTCAACGTAGTGCTTTGGACTCTTATTAAATTAAGATGGTATTGCATTTACACCATTTTTTCATTCTTTTCAAACTGCATCTGGTGTAGCCGGAAGTAAAATCCACGTTTTTCCAATAATTCATCATGGCTGCCCATTTCCTTTATTTCACCTTTATCGAGTACAATTATTTTATTGGCCTTGCGGATGGTGGATAAACGATGGGCGATTACGATGGAAGTACGGTTTGCGATCAGTTTTTCAATGGCGTGCTGTATCAAGGCTTCACTTTCGGTATCAACGGAAGAAGTGGCTTCATCCAGGATTAGAATAGCAGGATTGTACAACAAAGCTCTTACAAAAGAAAGCAATTGGCGCTGGCCTAAAGAGAGCGTTGCTCCCCTTTCCATTACATGATAATCGTAATTACCGGGTAGCTGCATAATAAAATCATGCATGCCGATCATTTTCGCAGCCCTGACCAGGTCTTCATTTTTTATTGCAGGATTGCGAAGTGTAACATTATCTTTTACCGAGCCACTGAATAGAAATACATCTTGTAAAACGACTGCAATTTTAGACCTCAGATCATCCAGTTTAAAATCTTCAATATCGATATCGTCAACTTTAATGCTGCCTTTATTAATTGGATACAGCCTGTTTAATAAACTAATGATGGAGGTTTTGCCGCTTCCGGTGTGACCAACTATAGCCAGCATGCCGCCTGCCGGAAGCGTAAAGCTGATATCTTTTAAAACGTACTGCTCATTTACATAGGCAAACCAGACTTTATCAAATTCAACTTTACCAAGTATAACAGACATTGTGTTATTATTCCCGGAAGTTCCGCCCCGGCGGATTTGGGGTGTACTGTCGGCGTTATCCATAACTTTAAAAACCCGCTCACTGGCAATCATACCCATTTGCAGGATATTGAATTTATCGGCAATGACACGTAAAGGCCTGAACAATAAATTCAAACAAAGAATAAAGGCAGTTATGACACCAGCAACTTTTTCTGCCTGTGCAGCACTAACCACATCTTTTGCAGCCCACCAAACCAGTAATCCAATGGATAATGCCATCACCAGTTCCACAACCGGAAAAAAAACAGAATAAGCAAATATGGCCCTGATATTGGCGTTGCGGTGTTCCTTGTTGATGAGGTTGAATTTATTAAACTCCCTTTTTTCTGCAGCGAAGGCCTGAATTACTGCCATACCTGTAATATGTTCCTGTACAAAAGCATTGAGATTTGATACGGCATTTCTTACCCTGATAAAAGATTTGTTTACACTTTCTTTAAAATAATAAGTAGCTACAATTAAAACCGGAAAGGGAACCAGGCAGATCAAGGTTAGCTGCCAGTCAACGTAAAACATATAACCCAGTACCGAAAATATAGCCAGCAGGTCTGCAATGATGGGTATTAACCCGTCGCTGAAAATTTCATTGATGGATTCAATATCGGTAATGGTCCTGGTAGTGAGCGTGCCGATGGGTGTTTTATCGTACTGGGATAAATTCAGGTGCAGAATTTTGTTGTAGGTGCTGATCCGCATATCCTTTACCACGTTTTGTCCCAATGAAGCCGTCAGGAAAGTAAAAAAAAACCGGAGGCCGGTTTCCAATAGTAATAATACAATTTGACATATCGTGATCTCCATGATAAAGCCGCCGGGTCCGTTGAAGAAATAGGAGGCCGTATCATTTTTAATACCTTCATTGATGGTGAGCTGAATCAGGAATGGCCTTACCGGGGCCATGGCTGCCAGCAATATAGCCAGTGCCAATGAACCGTAAAATTTATTTTTATAAGGTGCTGCAAAACGAAATATCCTGCGTAGCAATGAAAAATTAAAAATTGTTTTTTTAGCGTTACCATCCATACAGCAAAGGTAAGTGGCGTTTGCAGATTTGTGACTGCCGTTTACATATTGATAATTTCAGATTGCCGATTTCAGATTAATCTGAGCCTGTCTAAACTGAAAACTGCCAACTCCAGTCTCCCAGCTCCCGACTCCCGTCTCCCAGCTCCTCATTCCTCTACCAAATTATTATAACCTTTCAAAAAGATGGCACCCAGGTTTTTGTATGGAGGTATATAATCATCCCAGCTTTCTCTGATTGAGGCGCTGGGGTCTGCTGCGAATAATTTTGACAGGGAGGCCCACATATTTTTCCAAACCAACGTATTCCCCGATTCAAAAGTTTGATTCAAATAATTCAGTATTGGCCTGTTTATGTCGCCGGCGCCAATTTCCTTGGTAGATATGATATGGGCCTGGGGATTCACATCAATGATATCATTTAAATTTTTATACCCACCACAGGATCCCAACATGACAATTTTTGCATTGCCCGACATACGTTTAATGGTACGTGGCAACCAGTAACTGTGGCCACGATGAACAACTATAGCAGGATGTAAACCAGTTGCATCCAGGTAATTGTTTAAATGAATTTGCGCACTGTCATCCAGGTTGGCATCGTTATCAAGCGGCCGGTTTGCATAAACCCAAACATTACCTTTTTTTGATTTTATTTCGTACCACTCGCTGTTGGAAGAAACGACCCATTCTTTTGGAGCAAATGAATTGATAAATGACGGGAAAAATGTTTTTCCGTCTTTGTCGCCATACCAATATACCTGTTGTATTATCCTGCCGCTATCATCCTGTAAATCCTTGTTTTCAATTTCATAAATGGAAGGAATACCCAACACGCTGGTAAGATTAACATGATTGGCGCTGTCGGCAGATAAAAAAATTGTTTTTAATAAACCATAAATTGTTTTTCCCCTGGGATTATTCTTTTGAATACAATCGTTTTCATTTTTGATCACATAACCCAATATGGTGCTTTGTAGTTTTTTATCGGTAATACTGCTGTATGAATCTGCCACATCAATGGCATCTTCCAGGTTGCCGGTTTTATCCAGATTGGAAATAAAGCCGCGCATTAAGACTTCTGAATTATTTGCAGGCATATAGCTTAAAAAATTATCCAGTTTGTTATAGTTAGCTGCCATTTTTATAAACTTCTTAAAGTAGTCAAAATGTACTGCCAGTAACATGGAATCGGTCCTGGGTTCCTTACCCAAACGTTGTATCAATCGCAAATAACTGTGTTTATAACTGGATGTATAGATATCATTTTCGCCCAGTACCATCATAAAATACAGGTCAACAGCCGATAAAGAATCAATGGCACGCAAGCGTACGTTTAAGTTACTCACATCATGCAGTTCGTTAATGGGCTTAATGAAATGCCGAATGGCTTTTTCCTGTAATTTTTCGCGAAGTCCGTTTGCACCAAACATGGCAATGGGCGTGTCTTTTGCAGGAGACGTGATGCGTTTAAAATAGGCGATATCCGTTTGCACCAAAAGCTTAAAATATCCAACACTATCATATCCTATCCCATCTTCCCCAACATATTTTTTAATGGTTTCAATCGTTTTGTTGCCGGTAATAATATCATCTAAGAAAGGAAAATACAACAGGGCATTGGGTGTTTTACTTAATGCCACAATCGTTTTAACCAGTGTATCGTTATTGCGATGGATTAGCCTGCCTACTTTTGTTTTAGCAGCCTGGGCCATATTATAAATGGCTGTCGGATTATACCGGCAACTTTTGATCACCAACTCATCGGCAAAAGGCTCGTTTACATAAGGTTCTATGGTTTGTAATATTTTATCAGGATAAAGGTTACAATATTTTAAATACAGCAGTTTTTTACTTTCGGTATACCCTTTATTATCGGTAAAGATGTCCGTGAGTATTTTGCCAATTTCAAAAGGCAATTTTTCAATTTCAGGTACCATGCTGATACTGTCCAAATTGGCGATCATTATTTTTTCAAAAGTTTCTATCAACATGGGAGAATAAACCGGGTTAAACTCTTTTGAACGCCAGCCGTATTTGATCGCTTTTAGCAGGCTTTCTATATAGGAGAGGTACCTTATTTTTTGGTTGTTGGTGGCTAAACTGCTATCCAGTTCAATTAAATTCTCCAGTTGATCAATCTTCCGGGTTATGGCATCAGTGATCACCAGGTTTATATCAGGTTTATGTGTAGCCCTTACCTGTCCATCGAGTTTCCCATCCAGCTTGTCCAGCTGAATTTGTTCATCATTTATTTTATCATGAAAAAGTTGCCTGTAAATGGGCACGATAACAGAATCCTGTACAGCAAAAACCGGGGTTATTGTAATTATTAAAAAACAAAGAAGTAAATATTTTTTCATAGTTTATTCAAAATCGCTGGTAAAAAAATTGGCAGCGCATACAAAGGTATCGTTTTAAAGATGCAATTTATTGTTAATGAGCACGATGTACTTAACAATTTGATAATACAAAACTACCATCAAATATCATTCCGCTTAAAGGTAAAGACTATTTTTGTGAAGTATGAGTGTAGCCAATCCTGTTAAAAAAATACTAATTGCTGATGATGAACCGGATATCCTGGAGATCATTCAATACAATTTGCAAAACGAAGGTTATGAGGTGGCAACTGCAAAAAATGGTAATGATGCTGTTGACCAGGCCAAGCGCTTTAATCCCGACCTGATCATTTTAGATATAATGATGCCCGGAAAAAACGGCATTGAAGTTTGTAACCTGCTCAGGATGCAACCTGCCTTTAAAGAAACGTTGATCATATTTTTAACGGCATTAAGTGATGAAGGTACCGAAGTAAAAGGTTTGG
>JANNSN010000013.1:0-94445 GCA_031402615.1 Chitinophagaceae bacterium | reverse complement strand
GCTTATCATGGGTTAAGAGCAAAAGACAAAACCTTCAACGCTACCATGAAAACTGATTTTGATGAAAGTATTGGCAACATCAATATCATTCCGCAGGATATCGGAAGAGTGATTTTGAATTTAATTACGAATGCGTTTTATGTAGTAGATGAAAAAAAGAAATCTGGAATTGAAAATTATGAGCCTACAGTAACTGTTTCTACGAAGCACTACCCCCTCTCCTTTGGAGAGGGCCGGGGTGAGGTCAGCCTAAGTGTTAAAGACAACGGTAACGGCATACCTCAAAAATTACTGGATAAGGTATTTCAACCCTTCTTTACTACCAAACCCACCGGCCAGGGAACAGGACTGGGTTTATCATTGAGTTATGATATTGTAAAAGCGCATGGCGGGGAAATAAAAGTAGTGACCCGGACTGCCGGCCTGTTAAACCATAGCTTAGTAAAGTCGGAAACGTCAACGCAGGCAGGAAAAGAAAATGAAGGCCAGCCCGGCGGCAACCCGGGTACTGAATTTATCATATCCCTGCCCGTTTAAAAGTTTAATAATCGGACCTGCCGATGGCATTTAATATTTTTTCATTTTTCCAGCGCCGCGTTTTAACCTGGCGTTACTGAATATATCCGGGCGCACAGCTTACATGTAGATGGCATCATAATTTTTGAGGAAAAAGTTGAGGAAACAACAACCCAACCTACGATCCTGCCCCGGGGCAGTAGATTTAAATCCATTAAAATCAGTAACACTACCGAAAAATACAGCAGGAACTGAGTTTATTATTTATCTTACAATGAAGGAATTTTAAAAAACGATATAAATGATAGAATTGAAGCACTTGCTGTATAAAAGCCCGCTTATTTTACTGATCAATTTTTTTTCACCGATTCTTCTCGTTGCGCAACAAAATGAAACAGACAGCCTGCTGTTTGTTCTAAAAAAATATGCATCCGTATCAAATTTTAAAACAGATACCAACTACCTCAATACCATGAACGAACTGGGATTTAAATACCAGTCTATAAATCCCGACTCCACGATTATCATGGCCGAACAGGTTATTGACCTGAGCAATAAGAGCAACTACGCAAAAACCAAAGTAGAAGCGTTAAAAAATAAGGGGTTAGCCTTGCTTGTCCAGGGATCATACGACCGGTCGCTTGCTATTTTTGAAGAAGCACTGAACCTGGCCGATCGTACCGGCTATATTGCCGGTACCGGAAAACTTTACCAAAACATCGGAATCGTTTACCACAACCGCGGCAGATATCCCGAAGCACTGGAGCGTTATTTTAAAGCACTTAAGATCAGGGAAGAACTTAAAGATAAAAGCGGCATGGCTTCCAGTTTAATGGGCATCGGTGCCGTTTATTTTGTTCAGGGAAAGTATGACGAAGCCCTTGCCAATTATCAGAAAGGACTTAATCTTAACCTGGCCATAAATTCCAGCAACGGTATTCAAAATGCTTATGCCAATATTGGGGAAGTCTATTTCAGGCAGGGCAACTTAATAAAAGCCAAAGAAACCTTATCCAAATCATTAAGCATGGATAGTTTAACGGGCAACAAAGAAGCGAAGGCATTTATTTCAGCCACCATGGCTTCTATCTATTTTAAACAGGGAAAATTTGAAGAGGCCATGGCTGCTTATGACCAAATAAACGAACTGGCTGTACAACTGGGCAGCCAGGAATACGCCTGCCGGAGTGCTTTGGGATTGGGAGAAATTTACCTGGCAACAAAAAAATATGACCTGGCCTTACAGTATACGCAGAAGGGCGTTGACATTGCCACACAGATCAGGTTTATTGAACTCCTCAGAGATGGCAATGAGATCCTGAGTAAAATTTATGAAGCAAAGGAAATGGGTATGAAAGCCTTGGTTCATCAGCGTTTGTTCAAGCTCTATGCAGACAGTATCAACAACCAGCAAACTGAAAAAAGAGCTGCCAACCTGGCTGCAGAATATGCCTATTCAAAAAAAGAAATAGCTTTAAAAGCAGAACAGGAAAAGAAAGTACTGGAATTTAAGAGGCGCACAGCACAACAGCGCTGGTTAATTTTTTCTGCATTAACGGCATTCTTTTCGTCGCTGGTAGTGGTATGGATCGTGCACAGAGGCAGGCAGAAACAAAAGAAAGCCAACCTGCTGCTTATCCAACAAAATGAAGAAATAGCAAAACAAAAAAACAACCTCGAAAAAACACTGAAAGAACTGCATGCCACCCAGGCACAACTTATCCAGTCAGAAAAAATGGCTTCCCTGGGTGAACTGACAGCCGGTATCGCTCATGAAATTCAAAACCCCTTAAACTTTGTCAATAATTTTTCAGAAGTAAATACTGAATTGATTGATGAACTGCAGCAGGAACTGGATAAAGGGAATTTTGATGAAATAAAGGCCATAGCCAACGACATTAAAGAGAATGAGCAAAAAATAAATCGGCATGGTAAAAGAGCCGAATCCATTGTAAAAGGCATGTTACAACATAGCCGCAGCAACAGCGGTGTAAAAGAACCAACAGCTATAAATGCACTGGCAGATGAATACCTCAGGCTGGCTTATCATGGGCTAAAGGCCAAAGACAAAACATTTAATGCCAATATGAAAACCAATTTCGACAGCAGCATCGGTTTGATCGATATTGTACCCCAGGAAATAGGCAGGGTGATTCTGAATCTCATCACCAACGCTTTCTATGCGGTTAACGAAAAGAAAAAAGAAGCCGGAGCCGATTATGAACCAACTATTACCGTTAGCACTAGCCAATCCCCTTTCCAGGGGAGCAGGGCTGGGCGTGAGGTCAAAATAAGCATAAAAGACAACGGGAACGGCATTCCCCAAAAAGTACGGGACAAAATATTTCAACCCTTTTTTACCACCAAACCTGCGGGGCAGGGAACAGGATTGGGTTTAAGTTTAAGTTATGATATTGTAAAAGCACATGGCGGACAACTGAAGGTGGAAACTAAAGAGCAGGAAGGCACTGAATTTATTATCAGTTTAAACATATCAACTACATGAGCAGGCTTATGATGAATTATGGGATGTTGATGAGTATATGCCTATTACTGCTTTGCATCGGTATACCCAGTTCGGGAAACGGTCAATTTAATGATTCCATAAAAATGGATCAGCAGAAGAAATCCCTGAAAACTAACCTCTTCGAATCGGATGAAATCCTTTCCATTAACCTGCTTGGCAATATCAATGCCCTTTTAAAAGACAGATCAAATGATGCAGCATATCATCCGGTATCAATATCATACAACAATGCCGAAAACCGGGAGGAGGTTATTTTTGCAAACGCAAAAACAAGGGGCCATTTCAGAAGATTAAAAGAAAATTGTGCATACCCGCCTTTAACAATAAAATTCTCGACGAATGAACTGCAAAACAAAACCATTTTTAAAGGGCAACATAAATTAAAGTTGGTCATGCCCTGCCAGGGAGATGAATATATTATTAATGAGTGGCTGGTTTATAAGATTTATAACCTGGTTACTTCACGAAGTTTTAATACCAGGCTATTACGGGTAACATTATTCGATGAAAACAGCAGGCAGATCCAAAAGCCATTTTACGCATTCCTTTTGGAAGATGAAGACCAAATGGCCCTCAGAAATCATTTAATTTCAATTGAACGTAAACTACAACCCCAACAAACGAATACAGAAGCATTTTTAATCATGTCGGTCTTTGAATACCTGGTAGCCAACACCGACTGGAGTGTACAATACCTGCAAAACATTAAACTGCTGGCTGTTGATTCCAATGCGCTTCCGGTAGCCGTACCATACGATTTTGATCATGCAGGAATTGTGCGTGCTCCATACGCACAGCCATTTGAAGCGCTCAGGATGCGATCGATCACTGAACGCAGGTACAGGGGATACTGTATCACGGACCTCAAAAAGTTTGAACCGGTGATTGACCTGTTCAACCGGATAAAGACCGACATATACAACCTGTATAATCAATGTGCATTGCTGGATGACCGCTATAAAAAAAGGACCGTGAAATACCTGGATGAATTTTACAGCACCATGAATAACCCAAAAGACTGGCAAAAGGCTTTCAGCTATCCCTGCGATAAAAATGGTACGGGAAATGTAGTGATCAAAGGATTACAGGAATAATTGAGCAGGCAACCAGTTTTTCCTGTTTTCAGGATCCTCACCGGGTTTTTAATTAAAAATCACTATTGTCCGGGTAAATATTTATAAAATCTGTTAAAACCATTGTTGCTGCTGCATTTCCCCTCTCCTTTGGAGAGGGGGGAGGGGGTGAGGTCAAAACACAAGCCAGCAGCAGATCTTATTAGTTTAGTCGGACAATAGTAAATAAAAATATTTAAAAAAAAAGCATGCGGAATGCAAAAACCCGTCACTTTATTTGTCTGGATGTTTTCATTTGTTTCCCTGCACGGTCAAACAACAGTTCAACGGCCTAAACTTGTGGTTGGTATAGTTGTTGACCAAATGCGTTGGGATTATCTATATCGTTATTACGACCGATATGCCGAAAACGGCGGCTTTAAAAGGCTATTGAACCAGGGCTTTGCCTGCGATAATACAGTGATCCCTTATACACCCACCGTTACTGCCTGTGGACATGCCAGCATTTATACCGGGTCTGTTCCTGCCATCCATGGGATCACGGGTAATGGCTGGTGGGACCGGCAACTTCATCAATCCATATATTGTACACAGGATGCGTCTGTAAAAACGATTGGCAGTAAAACCAAACTCGGGCAAATGAGTCCAAAAAATTTGCTTAGCACCACCATTGGCGACGAGCTAAAACTAGCTAATAATTTTAAAAGTAAAGTAATTGGAATTGCATTAAAAGACAGGGGAGCCATTTTACCGGCGGGACATAGTGCCGACGCCGCATATTGGTATGATAATAAAACCGGTGACTGGATAAGTTCCGGCTATTATTTGAAAGAACTGCCAAAATGGATGAAAACATTCAACAAAAAAAAATTAGCCGATCATTATTATAAACAGGGTTGGAATACGATGTACCCGCTGGATACCTATGTACAAAGTACTGACGAACCAAAACCCTACAAGAGCAATAGTTTGGGCGCAGGGTCGCATTTCCCCTACGATCTCAAAAAATATATCGGCGTTAGTTACAATCATATTTCGGTAACTCCGCACGGAAATAGTTTTACACTGGAAATGTCCAAAGCGGCCCTGGTTGCTGAGCAATTAGGACAAGACAGCATCACCGATCTGCTCGCCATCAGTTTTTCGTCACCCGATTATATTGGCCATTCCTTTGGGCCCAACTCCATAGAAGCCGAGGATGGTTTTTTAAGACTGGATAAAGAACTCGGCGAATTTTTAGATTTTCTTGACGAAAAAACCGGCAAGGGACAATATCTTTTGTTCCTGACTGCAGATCACGGCGCCGCACAGGTTCCCCGCTTCCTGAAAGAACATAACGTACCGGCCGGTCATGTAAATACCCAAAAAATGTTTGATACATTAAGCTTGTCATTAAAGGCAAAATTTGGTACGGCTGATCTGATCATCAATATCACTAACGGCCAGGTCGTCCTCGATCACCAACTGATGATCAATTTAAAATTGAACAAAGAAGAGGTTATTGCATGGAGCATTGATCTTGTTTTAAAACTACCAGGCATAGCTACAGCATTTGCGTTGGATGCTTTGGAAAAAATAACGTTAATCGAACCCGTTAAAACCAGGTTTGTCAATGGCTACTTTCCGGCGCGCAACGGTGATATCCAGTTAATTTATTTTCCGCAATGGCTCGAAGATTTTGAAAGTGGTGGTACTACACACGGTGTCTGGAATCCCTATGATTCCCATATCCCGTTGATCTGGTATGGCTGGCATATCGGGCCAGGCAAATCATACCGGGAAATACAAATGACCGATATTGCTCCTACCCTGGCCCACTTGCTGCAGGTACAAATGCCCAGCGGGAATATTGGAAAACCAATTGCCGAAATAATAAAATAGTAAGATCAAACCGGGGATAAAGCCAAGTGGTTAAAATATAATGTTACGTATTCTGGCTAAACTGATGTATTTTATAGCCACAATCTTAATTCCAAAAATGCGCTGCAAGCAAAATATATACGGATTAGTGTTTCTGTTAGGTATTGCGGGCATTCAACCTGCAAAGGGACAGCAGGTATTTGACGCAAAAACTTTTTTCACAAATGACACCGTTTTACAGGTTACCCTATCTACCAATATCAGAAACCTGACGAGCGGAAAAATAAAGACCGAAGAACAGAAAGCCATGTTCACGGTTTCTCTTCCCGGTGGCACAACGTTTACAGAAGAGATCCGTGTTCGTCCGAGAGGTGTAATGAGAAGAAAAATATGCAACCTCCCACCATTAAAACTCAACTTTAATAATCCGGCATCTACCAGGCTTAAGTCACTTAAAAGCCTGAAGCTTGTAAACTGTTGCCACGGCGGCAGTAATGATGAGCAGCTATTGTTGAAAGAATACCTGATTTATAAGATGTTCAATTTACTAACTGACAAAAGTTTCAGGGCGCGGTTATTGTACATGACCTATGAAGATAGTGCGGGCAGAAAAAAAACGAATTCCCAATATGCTTTTTTTGTAGAAGATGTGGACGCTATGGCCAAAAGAAATAATTGCCTGGAACTGAATAACCGGACATTAAACTCCTCCGCCACAGACAGGGAACAAATGACACTGATTGCTATTTTTCAATACATGGTCGGCAATACCGATTGGTCGGTACCCAACAATCAAAACATTAAGCTGATTCTCCCAAAAGATAAAACCAACGGGCAACCTTTTGTTGTACCCTATGATTTCGACTACGCTGGGCTGGTGAATGCAGACTATGCCGCTCCTGCTGAAATACTGCCAATAGAAAGTGTAAAACAACGCCTGTACCGTGGCTTCGCCCGTACAATGGACGAACTGAAAACCGTTATACAATTATTTAATCAACAAAAAGAAAGCATCTATGCCTTGGTCAATAATTGTGAGCCATTAAAATCCGGTAGTAAAAAAGAAATAATCAACTACCTCGACGAATTTTATGCCACCATAAACAACGACAAAAAAGTGCATGCTGATTTCATCCAGAATGCGCGGTCACAATAATTATAATACTGACCCTGGCAGACGAGGTATCCTGATCATCACAGGAGAAGACAACTGACTTTTATATGGAGTGACTTAGCTTTTTTTGTTTACTAATACTGTTATACAGTCTGTTTTAATCCATAGTACTATTTTCTATTATTCCTTCAAAAAAACAAAATGATTCTCTGAACGGTTTGCTGTCTTTTAATACCGGTTATACCAGTATGTAGTCCAAAGCCATTTGCTATCGGTATAATACCATCAAATATTTCAACGAAGTGTTTTAGACTGCTTATTAAATCAAGATGGTATAAAAAGCCCTTTCGTGATTGGCATTAGAAAAAGAAATACTGCATACCATTTTATTCAGCGTATCTTTTTAGCGGCCTTTTTTGTCACATTATCTGCTAACCTTGCATGTATGATATCTTTGCTTAAAATCACATTACTATCCTTACTGATCAATTCAGGTTTTACCAGTACCGAACAGGCGTGTTAAGAATTTATTGTTATTTTAGTGATATAAACCTTAAATTAAACGAATGAAAATTTTAGTTGTTGACGACGAAACAGACGTAAAGATCCTTTTCGAACAGCGTTTCAGAAAAGAGATCCGCGAAAATCTTGTAGATTTCGTTTTTGCTTTTTCGGGCGAAGAGGCCCTTTCCTACCTTGGCCGCCTTAATCATGAAGCCGTATTGATACTTTCGGATATCAACATGCCGGGTATGAGTGGCCTTGATCTGCTCAAGAATATTAAACAGGAATATAAGGAACCACCACCTATTGTTATGATGATAACGGCTTATGGTGATGCGGAGAATTTTAAAATAGCCAAAGAACTTGGTGCCGATGACTTTTTAACCAAGCCGCTTGACTTTACTTTGTTAAAAGAAAAACTTAAAATAAGGAGCTGATGTCGAAAATATTAGTTGTTGATGACGAAACAGACCTGGAAGTACTCATCAAACAAAAATTCAGGCAGAAAATACGCGATCACAAATATGAATTTGTATTTGCCATAAATGGTAAACATGCCCTGGAACAATTGGAGCAGCATGCTGATGTGGATATTGTACTGAGTGATATTAATATGCCCGAAATGGACGGGCTTACCCTGCTTTCAAAACTAAATGAACAGCATAGCTTATTAAAATCTGTTATTGTTTCTGCTTATGGCGATATGGGAAATATACGAATAGCTATGAACCGGGGTGCTTTCGATTTTGTAACCAAGCCCGTAAATTTTGAAGATCTTGAATTGACGATGGAAAAAACCATCAGGCATGTACAGCAGATGAAGGATACCCTGACAGCCATCAAGGAAAATAACATTCTTAAAATGTATGTAGACGAAACGGTGCTTAATTTTATGGGAAGCCGTGAATTTGAATCGTCGCTGATGGTTAATGAAACCGTGGAAGCCACGGTTGTGTTTATTGATATTTGCAGTTTTACCTCCATCAGCGAAAATGAATCGGCCGATAATGTGGTTAAACTGCTGAATAATTATTTTGACGTGATGGTGAAGGAAATTTTAGCCCAAAAAGGTCATGTCGATAAATTCATTGGTGATGCCATCATGGCCGTTTTTCGCGGAGATTACCATTTAGACAGGGCCATAGACGCCTGCCTCTCTGTAAGAAAACAAATCGAAAAATTACCTTCATTATCAGAACATGTTGCTTTTTCACCAAAAGTATCGATCGGCATTAACAGCGGCGAGATGATCTCAGGAAATATTGGTTCGGGAAAATTGCGGAGGTTGGATTATACGGTCATCGGTGATACCGTGAACACCGCCCAGCGCCTGCAATCTGCTGCTGCGCCAGGACAAATCATCATCAGCGAAATTGCTTACGAAAAAGTTAAAGAATCTTTTAACTGTAAAAAAGTTGATGAAGTCACGTTAAAAAACAAAACTGCATCCATTGTATTATATGAAGTGATGGACTAATTGTGCCAGGCTACGACCGGCAACTGATAACAATCACAAACTCAATTTCCAGCCATCACGGTAATCTCTTTTTACAAACTGGTTGGCTTCGTCAAAATTGGTGACCTGCATATTTTTTGCGTCCCATAACAATTTTTTACGGCCAAGCCATTTGTCCTCCCATCCTTTGAGGGCGGGGTTCTTTAAAATAAAACTCCGCAATGCCAGGTTACCGATCAGGATGCTTTCGGTAAAGGGGCCTGCATATTCAAAGGGAGAGCTGGTTGTTGCATTTCCATATCCGGCGATGCAGGCATTTACCCACTGCAGGTAGTGACCTTCGGTTACACGGGCAATCTTTTCGGCAGGCATGTTTTGCTCTTTCATCAGTTTTGTCGGCAACAGTCTTGGATTTGCGCCATAACAGTCCAGCAATAATTTTCCCCGGGTACCGGCAAACAGCACGCCGCCATCCCAATCGCCAAATGCTTCTTCAGGCAAAAGTTCATCCGGCCTTTGAGGTAATAAACCTCCGTCGTACCAGGATACCTTAATGCTTCCCTTGCCATCTGTTCTCGGATAATTTAAATGAATGATGGAGGATGGCGGGCAGGCATCTGTATTCTGCGTATCATTCCACATTTCTCTCCACATGGTTGCCATACTGCATTCTACCGAATCGGGGTAAAGGATGGGCAGGATACGGTAGATCGGGTCCATGATATGGCAGGCCATATCGCCCAGTGCACCGGTTCCAAATGCCCACCAGCCCCGCCAGTTGAAAGGATGGTAAGCCGGATTAAAATCTATTTTTTTTGCGGGGCCCAACCACAGGTCCCAATCCATTTCTTTTGGTATTTCATGCGTACCGGCAGGCGTTGGAATGCCCTGCGGCCAAACCGGCCTGTTAGTCCATGCATAAGCGGTATGTACATCGCCGATCAGGCCTGCATCAAAAATTTCCTTCGCTTTTCTTACGCCTTCACCAGAACCTCCCTGGTTGCCCATTTGCGTAACTACTTTATATTTTTTTGCCGCTTCGGTAAGCAGCCGGGCCTCATAAATATCATGGGTTAAGGGCTTTTGGGTATATACATGTTTACCCAGTTGCATGGCAGCCAAAGTGGCTACAGCATGTGTATTATCGGGCGTTGAAACAGAAACAGCATCGATATTACTTTTTTCTTTATCCAGCAATTCCCGGTAGTCACGGTAATAGGTTGCTTTGGGAAATTTTTCCCTGGATTTTACGGCCTGCCGGTCATCTACATCACATAAGGATACAATACTCACATACGGACTTTTGGCAAATTCACTAAGGTCGCTTGCCCCTTTACCACCCGCACCAATACCGGCAATTCTCAACTTATCGCTGGGGGCAACATATCCACGGCCCAACACATGACGGGGAACAATGAAAAATCCGGCTGCTGCAATAGTAGTGTTGCGGATAAACTTACGGCGTGAAGCGTTTTTACTCATGATCTTGACATTTTATTTTAAATCAAAACTGATGCATTCTTTCAATTCCTTTTCGGTATAACTCAACTTATATTGTTTAAGAACCTCATCCGGAACACCATTCCATTGATTGGGTATATTGCCGGCATATCCAATATCCTTTACTCCTATTGCTGAGGTATAAAAACCGGAAGCCACCAGGTCGCGCATTTTATTAAAAAAAGCTACACCGGGCGCCATGCCTGGTTTTGCTTTATTTGGATAAGCGATCCGGTCAACCATCTCCATCTGCTGACTGCCTGAACAATCCTTAAATGCTTTCCCATACCGGTTCAGGCATTGCATATCCAGCCACCGCAACCCGCCACGCAGCGGTGTTTGATGTTCGGGCATATCCTTTACAATAAATTCGATAAACTCCGGAACTTTGGCATCGGTGGCACTGCCGCTCACATCATCAGCCGGGATAATGATGTTTGCCAGGACAGCGATCGTGGCCATTTCACCGGCCGTGAAAAATTTATCCATCGCCAACAAACGCTTTTCATTTTCTATTTCTGCCGGGTTACGGTCCAATTCAAATGTTGGTTCGGCTGCTGCTACTTCTTTTTTAGGATTGGTACTGCAGCCAGCCAATACAGCCGGTACGGCCAGTGATCCGGTTGCCAGCAGTTTTAACGATTTTCTTCTGTCCATAACTAAAAAAATTTTCAGGAAATCATTCCCGGTTTTATAAATTATTTTTTTTCAGTTGATCAATAATATATTCGCTCGCCCGCATACTTAAAGCCAGGATGGTCCAGGTAATATTTTTATCGGCCTGCGAGGTGAATGCAGCCCCATCCACCACAAACAGGTTTTTACAATCGTGTGCCTGGTTCCAACTGTTGAGCGATGAAGATTTTGGATTATTTCCCATACGTGCAGTGCCTCCCTCGTGAATGATCTCACCGGGTTTTGAAATACCCCAATCGTTTGATTCATCGTCGCTGCCGCCCCAGGTAATCACAGCACCCATATTGAACATGATCTCCTTGAAGGTTTCTTTCATATGTTTGGCCTGTTTGATCTCATAGTCGCTCCATTTAACATTAAACCGCAAAACCGGTATGCCAAAATGATCAACTACATTCGGATCAATATCACAATAATTATCTGCCCTGGGTATGGCTTCTCCCCTGCCCGCCATGCCTACCCCGGCGCCATAAAAAAAACGGTAATCTTCTTTTAACGATTTACCATAACCTCCGGCTTCTTTTTGTTTTCCATGTACCGGGTGTTTGCCATTCATACCTTCAATACCGCCCATAAAGCCATAAGCGGGCTGGCTCATGCCACCCCAGTATTCAATATGGTATCCACGTGGGAAATCAAGCTTTTTATTATCCAGCCACCAGGGCGAATAAACGTGCAGGCCGCCTACTCCATCTTCATTATATCTTTTGCGGTCGAAAAGCTGGGGAAGATAACCCCCGAGAGCTGCGCCGGTAGAATCGTGCAGGTATTTACCAACAACGTTTGAAGAATTTGCCAGTCCATTTTCATGCCTGGTTGATTTTGAATTCAACAATAATCTGGAAGATTCGCAGGCTCCCGCAGCAATTATGACTACACGTCCCATCACCTGATATTCCGTCATGTCCGCCTTATTGATATAAGACACACCTGTCGCCAGCCCTTCTTTATTGGTCATCACTTCTCTTACCATTGCATTAGCCACAATATCCACATTACCTGTTTGCATGGCAGGATAAATCAACACATTGGGAGAAGAAAAATCTGCTTTAGCTATACTACAGTTTCGGTTACATTGTGCACAAAAAAAACAAGCGCCCCTGTCGGTAGTACTTTCAATTTTCTTTGTAAGGATTGACAAGCGGGAAGGAATTACATTGACCTTAGCCTGCATGGCTGCATTTTTTATGATTAGCTCATGTAACCTGGGTTTAGGAGGAGGTAAAAACTCACCGTCGGGATCATTTTCCAATCCTTCGTTGGTACCAAATACACCAATGAGTTTATCAATTTTATCGTAATATGGTTTGATATCCTCATAACTGATCGGCCAGTCTTCGCCCAATCCGTCAATACTCCTTCTTTTAAAATCTTTGGGGCCAAAGCGCAACGATATCCTGCCCCAGTGATTGGTTCTTCCACCAAGCATTCTCGACCGCCACCACATCCAATCCGTGCCATTTGCCTTGGTGAAGGGTTCTCCATCTATTTCCCACCCATAATAACTGGCGTCAAAATCGCCAAACGGCCGTAGCCTGGTTGATGCTCCACGGCGAGGACTGTCCCAGGGATTCTTTAACTGTGTAACGTTTTTTTGGGGGTCGTACATAAAACCCGCTTCCAGTATACAAACTTTTAAGCCCGCTTTGGCCAGGGTATAAGCCGCCATACCGCCGCCGGCACCCGAGCCCACAATAACCGCATCGTATTGTTTTGGCTGTTTTTTTATTTGTAGCTCGCCCATGATAGAAAACTTTTTTTGTTATTCAGATTAAATTTACTGGATTCAATCGGCAACTATTAATTTTTTTCAAAGAAGTTCTTCAGGTATTGTTTACAGGATTGCTCCGGGATATTTTTTTAAATGAGGATGGCACATTTTTTTTAGAGAAAAATACGTTACTATTTTATTATCGTATTTATTACGGATAATATTCCGGTAAAATAAGTGTGTTACAAAATATTCTTTTTTTCGGGTGTACATTAAAAAAGGATCGTACCCATATCATCGAAACACGCAAATGTAGCTGCTCCCTTACTGGCTAACAGTCTGGTATGGAAACCAATACTGGTTAGGTCAGCATCAACAGCGTACCGGTTGATCACTTCTTTTTTAGAAACCCCTGCTTCCGTTGCAACAATTTTAATATCATTGGCAGAAAACGGTATCCATCAAAATCGCTTAATTCCGGGTAATCCCGGCTTGCTTTAATTTGATGTCTGCGATCTGCTCAGTTAACTCCGTGATCTTGTTTCTCCATTGATCATTTTCCATATTCAAAGATGTATTCTTCGCCTCTAAACCACTGGCAACGGCAGCCGAACTTTTATTCGATTTACTGATATTCTTTTTTACCGTTTTGTCATTTTTCGTAATGTCTTTCTCCAGGCCTTTTATTTTTTTTATTATGTCCGACGCTTTCGACCCATAATAATCATTTAAAAACTCCATGCTAAAATCATTTAGTATTTTTTTCATAGCGGCAAACTCAGTTGGATAGTCTTTTGGACCAATAAAAAAATCATACCCAAAACTCATAAAATAGGTTAACCCGGATCCCCCTGCCACGTCAATGATGCTCGCATGCAAATCCATACGCTTATCCGAAACAGCCGCAATGGTTACATCGGTTCCGGTAATGATTTCTTTGTTTGCTACCAAACTGATGCCTGCTATTTTCACCTGGTAATACTTCCTGAAAAAATCATCCCAGGCTTTTTTTACAGTTTTTGGCGGTGCATCATATTTTACTGCAAGGCAGGGCCGCAATTTTTTTTCGAAAGTAATTTCGGTCGTGTCAATCTTGTAGGTTTGCGCATTCACCTGCGATGAAATGAATACTAAAAGCAGCAGTAATAATTGTCTGATTCTCATGTTGTTTATTTTTCTGATTATTTTACCGGTGATTTTCATTACCGGACAAAGTTCGTTTTTTTTTGAATACCCGGCCAATCGACTTTTTTATCAAACCTTTTAAATCCCGGGCCTTCAATTCCGTTTTCTTTACAGGAACAGCCATAGCTGTTCTTCGACAACAATCATTTTTTACTGTAGTCGCTAAAAAGGTTGCCTGTTAGGAATGATCCTTTTTACCACTGCTGTCATCCCGGGCAAACAGAGTTTTTGTATAAAACAACAAACACAAAGCCGCCGTTATGATTTTAATAAACTTCATCCTTTTATGAATTTGGATTAATAATTGACCGCATTAAAGCTACCCTAAGTTCATAAACTCCACAGCCAACGCTGCTCCAACTTTGGCATTGTTTTTAATTAAAGCCATGTTGGCTTCCAGGCTTTCACCATGGCTGTTATCAGCAATGTATTGCAAAATAAAAGGTGTTACTTCTTTACCCGAAATATTGTTTGCGGTTGCCGCCTTTAGTGCATGTTTGATATGCATCTCCATCTCATCAACGGCTATTTCGTATGCCTCAAGAATGGGATTGGCGATGAGCACCGAACCTGTTAAACCCAGTTTCCATTTGGTATGCAACAATTCGGCGATTTCCTGTGCGGTATCCAACTGCAATGGCGATTTATACCCGCTCTTGCGCGAATAAAAACTGGGGAATTCATCCTGGCCATAAGTAACAACAGGTATTCCTTTTGTTTCCAGGTATTCTAAAGTCAACCCAATATCCAAAATAGATTTTACGCCGGCAGATACCACAGCAACAGATGTTTGGGCCATCTCGGTTAAGTCGGCCGAAATATCCATACTGGTTTCGGCACCACGGTGTACTCCACCGATACCTCCCGTAACAAATATTTTTATACCTGCCATGGAAGCAATACGCATGGTTGCTGCAACCGTGGTGGCACCTGATAAATGTTTATTGATGACAAAAGGCATATCCCGTAAACTCACTTTCCAAACTCCTTTCGCGTTACCAAAATGTTCCAGCTGATCTTTTGTTAATCCCACATGGCATTTGCCGTTAAGGATAGCAATGGTTGCGGGAATAGCCCCATTGGCCCGAACAATATCCTCAACCGCCAATGCCGTTTCAACATTTTTTGGGTAGGGCATGCCATGCGAAATAATGGTAGACTCCAATGCCACAACAGCTTTGCCATTGGCAAATGCTTCTTTTACTTCGTGGTGAATTTCTAAAAATGAATTCATTAGTCGGGATAATATTTAGTAACAAGTTGCAATAGTTTTTCCCTGGTGAGATGGGTGGCAATGGCTCCGTTTACCTGTAATATTTCTGCAGATAAAGTATGCGCCAGTTTCAGGCAATCGGTGTCTTTCTTACCCAGGTATTTCCCTAAAATATAACCGGATAAGGCACCATCACCTGCACCTGTGCTGTCTACTACTTCAATCGTTGGCGCATCCAGGGTAATTGAACTATCCCTGCTGTACAACGCCGAGCCATGCTTGCCACTATGCAGCCAGATATGTTGAATGCCCCTGTTCAACAACTCTTCAATTTGCTGTTGCGTGAAAAAAGCTTTTTCATTGCAAAGAACGGGCAATTCGTCTTCATTAGGTGTGATCAAATACAGGCCACTCAGATCCACCCCCCTGAACTTTTTTGCCGGTGGCACCGATACCGGTTCAATTACAAATGGTATGCCTGTTTTCCGGCTGAAAGCAAGTAACCATTGGGCCGTATCTATATTAATATTGGCGTCGGCCAGTAAATAGGAAGCGGTCTCCAATAAACCGGCATGTGCAGATACGTGTTCTGGTGTAATTAAATGATTGGCAGCATTGGTTAAAAACGCCGAAAACAAAGATCCATCCGCGTTTAAAATTCCGGTGTATTTACCCGACAACCCTTCTTTGGTTATCGAAGCATCTAATTGAACACCTGCCTGGGTACAAACCTGTTTAAGCCAATTGCCATCACTGTCATTTCCAAAAACACTTATTAATTGTACCGGAACACCTAATAAAGATAATTGATGGGCGATATTGCGACTAACGCCGCCGGCAGTTTTGGTAACTACCGCGTCGTTGGTAGTGGCCGGCAGCAGGTCTTCTTTAGCATGAAAAAGCTCGTCTACAAAAGAAGCACCAATGCAAATAACTGGTTTTGGCATAGTACAAATGTAAAGAGAAGCTGACTATTATTTTTGAAATAAGCAGCGTTGCCTGCATAACAGAACAAAAACAGCGACGGTATTAATGGGGGGCTTTGTGCCCGGGACTGGCACATGAATATAGGTTGAAATGCAATACTGTAAAGGCTTTTACTATTTACCAGGTACAAAAAAAACATGCAAACGCTAATATCTGTATATTTACGATGACTTAAGATTGTCGATATGAAATTCAGGGTTTTGATATACATCATCGTAGTTACAGCTGTTTTTACAACCTGGATAAGCTGTACAAATAATAAAAATAATCCGGATGCAATTCCTGATATCATAAGTTATAACTTCCAGGTAAGGCCAATACTTTCAGACAAATGTTATGCATGCCATGGCCCTGATGCAAACAAAAGAAAAGCAGGCTTCAGGCTTGACATGATGGACAGTGCATATGCCCCGCTCAAAGAAACCAAAGGTGCGTTTGCGATTGTACCCGGCGAACCCGAAAAATCTGAACTCATCAAAAGAATCTCCTCCACTGACCCTGATTATCAAATGCCTACACCTGAGTCGCACTTAGGTTTATTAACCAAAAGGGAAATTACATTGCTGACAAAATGGATAAAGCAGGGTGCCAAATATGAAACGCACTGGGCTTTTGTAAAACCCGAAAAAGCCAACATGCCAAAAATAAGTGATCAGGCATGGCCCAAAAATGAAATTGATTTTTTTACGCTGGCTAAAATGGATGAACAGGGACTGGTTCCTAACAGGGAAGCGGATAGGGAACTCCTCCTTAAAAGGGCCAGCCTTGACCTTACCGGTGAGCTGCCAACGCTTAAAATGATGGAGGATTACAGTACAAAAAAAAGCAGCGAAGATTATGAAACATTTGTTGACCAGCTATTAAACAGTCCCCGGTATGGCGAAAAAATGGCTGTTCACTGGCTTGATATTGCGCGGTACTCCGACAGTTACGGTTACCAGGATGACAATATCCGCACACAATGGCCCTACCGGGATTGGGTGATTAATCAGTTTAATAAAAATACTGCTTACGATCAGTTTATTATTAAACAACTGGCCGGCGATATGCTGCCCAATGCCAACAAAGAACAGGTTTTGGCAACAGCATTTTTACGAAACCATAAATACACCGAAGAAGGGGGCGTGATTCCTGAAGAATACCGGGTCGAGTATATAGTAGATAAGGTAAAAACTTTTAGTAAAGGAATATTGGCACTAACAGCTGAATGTGCTCAATGTCACGATCATAAGTACGATCCCATTTCACAAAAGGATTACTACCAGTTATTCGCCTTTTTCAACAGTACTAAAGAAATTGGATACGAAGGTGACGTAACTGCTTCAAAACCTGCAAAAAACCCTTCACTGTTACTTACACAGGATGACTTTAAGCAATTGCTGAATTTCATTAATAAAAAAGATACGTCGGCAATAACGGTATCTGTGATGGGCGAAAAAGATACCATCAGACCAACTTATATCCTAAAACGGGGCGTTTATGATCAGCATGCCGGCGAAGTAAAACCTGCTGCATTCAAAGCAGTAATGAATTTTGATACAACACAATTGCCCCGCAACAGGATGGGCCTTGCAAAATGGACAGTTAGCAGGGACAACCCCCTCACGGCCCGGGTGTTTGTAAACAGCATGTGGCAGGAAATTTTTGGCAGGGGAATTGTAACCACCCCGGGAGATTTTGGTATGCAGGGAAATCTCCCCTCTCATCCCGAATTACTTGATTGGCTGGCTGTGGACTTTATGGAAAATGGCTGGAACATAAAAAGGTTGATGAAGAAGATCATGATGTCGGCTACCTATCGGCAATCATCAGTAGTTTCTGAAAAACAATTGCAGGAAGACCCTGAAAATACGTATTTATCACGTTCCCCACGCATACGGGTAAAGGCAGAATTTATCCGTGATATTGTTTTAGGCAGCAGTGGTTTATTAAATAACGAAATTGGGGGGCCGAGTGTAAAGCCTTATCAGCCCAAAGGCATGTGGGAAGCCGCCAGCTCGGGAAGGGGCGTGCTGGCAACTTATGTGCAGGACCATGGCAATGATCTTTACAGAAGAGGCATGTACACATTTATTAAATTGACCGTGCCCCCGCCATCCATGATCATGTTTGACGCGAGTAACCGTGACCAATGTGAAGTGAGAAGGGTAAATACAAATACCCCCTTGCAGGCTTTGGCCATGATGAATGATCCGCTTGTATTGGAAGCATCCCGGGTATTTGCACAGCATTTGATCAACAGCAAAAGATCAGACGTCGAAAATATTGCCCTTGCTTTTCGCCGTATTATATGCCGAAAAGCAAATCAGCAGGAATTGAAAATATTGACCGGTTACTATAACGAACAACTGGCATTGTTTAACAATAAAAAATTAAATGCGGCCAAAACACTGGAAGCAGGTGAATATCCGCAGGATGACCAGGCAGATAAAAACAGGTTAGCAGCGCTGATGAAAGTGATCACCACCATTTATAACATGGAAGAAGCCATAGTAAAAACATAGTTAAAATGGAAAAAGAAGTTTTTGAACATGGGTTAAATTTGAACCGCCGTCGTTTTCTAAGCCGGCTGGGGATGGGTATTGGCGGGGCTGCATTAGGGTCGTTACTGATACCCGACCTCTTCAGCAGCACCACAGATGAAGAAATGATCATGGCCGGGCTCCCGCATTTTGCACCCAAAGCAAAACGTGTTATTTATCTGTTTCAAAATGGAGCACCCTCACAACTGGATCTTTTTGATTATAAACCGATGTTACAAAAAATGCACGGAAAAGAACTTCCTGCTTCTATTCGTATGGGTCAGCGTTTAACCGGCATGACGGCAGACCAGGCCAAATTCCCATTAGCAGGTTCCATGTTCAATTTTAACCGGCACGGGCAACACAGGGCATGGATCAGTGACCTGCTGCCGCATACCGCCAAAGTGGTTGATGACCTTTGTATAATCAGATCCATGCATACCGAAGCTATTAATCATGATCCGGCCCTTACTTTTTTTCAAACAGGGGCACAGGTGGGAAACAGGCCAAGTATGGGATCGTGGTTAAGTTATGGTTTGGGAAGTGAGAATAAAAACCTGCCCGCTTTTTGTGTTTTGCTTTCTAAAGGAAAAGGAAACGGTCAGGGTGTTTATTCAAAACTATGGACCAATGGATTTTTGGATTCTGTACACCAGGGTGTGCAGTTCAGCAGCGGAGAAAACCCGGTATTGTATTTAAATAATCCGGAAGGTATTGATAAAGCAGACCGAAGAAATATGCTGGATAAACTGTCAGCCTTAAACGAAGAAAGTTATGCTGAATTTGGTGATCCCGAAATAAAAGCAAAAATTAAGCAGTACGAAATGGCTTATCGAATGCAAACAGCCGTGCCGGAAGTTACCGACATCAGCAAAGAACCGGAAAGCATTATTAAACTTTATGGCGCAGATTGCCTGGTGCCCGGCACATACGCTGCTAATTGTTTGTTGGCCAGGAAACTTTCTGAGAATGGTGTACGTTTCGTGCAGTTGTATCACCAGGGCTGGGATGGACATAATAACCTCCCGTCAGAATTAAAAGGGCAATGTATAGACACCGACCAGGCCTCGGCCGCATTGATCACTGATCTTAAACAAAGAGGGCTGCTAGACGAAACCCTGGTGATATGGGGAGGTGAATTTGGCAGAACAAATTATTGCCAGGGGCCCTTGTCAAAAGAAAATTACGGCCGTGATCATCATCCCAGGTGTTTCACGATCTGGATGGCTGGAGGAGGTGTTAGGCCCGGCGTTTATGGTGAAACAGATGAGTTTGGATACAATATTGTTTCCAACCCCGTACATGTAAATGACTTTCATGCAACAGCGCTGAACCTGATGGGGCTTGATCATGAAAAATTAGTGTATAAACATTTGGGAAGAAGATATCGGTTAACGGATGTAGCAGGAAAAGTGGTGAATGGAATAATTGCGTAATTTTTTGCAGAAATTTTGATGCACACGATAACTAAATAAAAGGCGATGGACAGAAAAGATTTTATCGTAAACAGTTCTCTCAGTTTAATGGGCGCTTTGTATGTTCCCGGGTTTATGCATAAAAATGACATCATCCTGGGCCATCATAATAAACGGTACAGAATGAATACCCGTTGGAGCCATGCAGATGTGGGTAGAAACCCGGTAAATGATTGCCATGAAATGATACAGGACAGCAAGGGCCGAATTTTACTTTTGACCAACGAAACAAAAAACAATGTACTGATCTATGACAAGAACGGTAAACTGCTGGATACCTGGGGCAGTGAATACCCCGGTGCACACGGCCTTACCCTGTTTAATGAGAACGGTGAAGACGTGTTATTCATCTGCGATAACCAACGCCACCAGGTAATTAAAACTACCTTAACCGGTAAAGTGCTGATGGTGCTTGATTACCCAAAAGAAACCGGTGAATACAGCAAGGCGGAAGAATATATACCAACGGAAACAGCGATTGCACCCAATGGCGATATTTATGTAGCCGATGGATATGGAAAAGATTTTGTGATCCAGTATGACGGACTTGGAAAATACATCAGGCATTTTTGCGGCAGGGGTACAGCCGAAAAGCATGTACTGAATGCACATGGCCTGTGCATGGATTTTCGGGATAAAAATAATCCCTGTTTGATCGTTACATCCAGACAGCAAAATTCATTTAAACGATTTAGCCTGAACGGAAAATATTTAAGTACCATTGATCTGCCCGGTGCCTGGGTATGCCGCCCCGTGATACATGGCGGGTACCTATACGCTGCCGTTTTACAAACCAACAGCAGGCAGGGGAAACAGTCGGGATTTGTAACCATCTTGGATAACAACAACAAAGTAATAAGTAACCTGGCCGGAAGCGAACCCAATTATACAGGTGATACCCCGGATGAAATGTACCAGACCATTAAAGCATTTCAATACCCGCATGATGTATGCATTGATGACGAAGAAAATATGTACGTGGCGCAGTGGAACTCGGGCAAGTCTTATCCCTATAAACTAGAGCCCGTGGTATGATGAAAAGAATCACTTGCTTAATATATTTGATGCTGTATGGATTTACGGTTATTGCACAGGAAAAATTTCAGTTGGCACCACCGGTCATGAAATACCTTTCGGTTTTTTTTACCCGGGAAGCCAAAATAATCTTAACCTTTGCTCAACCCGGCACCGTTATCCGTTATACAACCGATGGTAAAGAGCCGGACGTGAATAGTACTGCATATACAGCGCCCGTTATCATTAAAAATAATTTTACCACGCTGCAGGCAAAAGTGTTTGGTAAAAATTTTATGCCTTCTGAAACCGTGCAGGCAACGTTTGTAAAAGATGGCTTGCCCTTGAAAAAAGTGGACTTCCCCCCACCGCATGAAAAGTATGCGGGCCAGGGGCCTAATACATTGATGGATAACAAAGGCGGGATTGCAGATTTTAGAAACAGCACCTGGTTGGGTTTTAGACAGGATTCGGTAACGATAACCATTACGCTGGATAAGAAAAGAAAAATAAGGACGGTATTGTTTAATGTATTGCAGGACCAGGGAGGCTGGATCTTTTTCCCATTCCAGGCAGAAGTTTTTAGTATAGATGCGCGTAATACCGTTATGAAAAAACAGGGTGAACTGTTTTTTATACCTGCAGAAAATATGGATGTAAGTGTTTGCAGGCCGGTGGTGGTGCGTTTCAAAAAGAAAATAAAAACAGGCACAATAAAACTAAACCTTTATTTGTTGAAGAAAATTCCCGACTGGCACCCGGGCAAAGGACAGCCCGGTTGGATATTTATTGACGAAGTAAAACTATATTGAGCAATGGCAAAACGCTGGCAATATATCATGTTTAATACCTGTATTGCATTAAACTGCCTGTTGGTCTTTTTATTGCTCTTTGGCAATGCGATGCGGCTCCCTTTATTATTGCAAGTGATGGGCCGCATGCATCCTATGCTGTTACACTTCCCCATTGTATTACTGGTAGTCGCCTTTGTTTGGGAAATGTTTGTCCCAAAAAATGATCATAATCTTGTAACAAAAACCGGTGATTGGCTATTAATAGCGACCGCATTAACTGCAGCGTTAACCGCGCTGATGGGTTTATTTCTTTCCAAAGAGGAAGGATATGATGCAGAGGCAATGGCCCTTCATCAATGGTCAGGCGTTTCAATAGCTTTAATAAGTACACTTTGGTTTGGTTTTCGGGAACAGTTGAGAAAGAAAAAAACGGCAACTTTCTTTACCGGTGCTTTGGCGATGATCGCTGTTTTGCTGGCGGGCCACCAGGGGTCGCTCATAACACATGGAGAAAATTTTTTACTGGCACCCGTAATGCCTGAGAAAAAAAATCCGGCTGTATTATTTGAAGATGCTATTACCTATGCACATGTTATAAGACCCATTCTGGAAACAAAATGTATGGGTTGCCACAACAGCAGAAAAGCAAAAGGAGAATTGGTAATGGAAACAGAAGCATCGCTGTTAAAAGGCGGTAAGGACGGGATCCTGTGGGACAGCACCGCTGCAGACTTTGGACTGATGCTGCGCCGGCTTCACTTACCGGCAGAAGAAAAAAAACACATGCCGCCAACCGGAAAACCACAACTGACAGCAGACGAAATGAAGGTATTGTATTACTGGATAAAAGGCGGTTCTGATTTTACCAAAAAAGTCACAGACCTTCCTGAAACTGACTCATTAAGGGTTATAGCCTCCGGGTTTTTTAAGACTATGGAAAACGACAAATATGATTTTGCGGCAGCCGGTGAAGTGGTTGTGAAAAAATTAAATAATGATTACAGGGTAGTAAATGCAATAGCCAAAAACTCTCCCGCATTGAGCGTTGAATTTTTTGGAGCCACTTTTTTTACGCGGGAACAATTGAGCGAATTGGACAAAGTAAAAAATAATATTGTAAGCCTCAGCCTTAACAAAATGCCCGTCATAGATACAGACCTTAAACAGATCGCCGCTTTTAAAAATTTACGCAGGCTGAACCTTTCGTTTACTAAAATTACCGGTGCATCATTATCACAATTAAAAAACCTGGCCGATCTGCGGCAACTTTCCGTTTCGGGTACTACGGTCAGGGCAGTTGACCTGGAAGTATTGAAAGGACTGGAAAATTTGTCTGCCGTTTATGTATGGAATACGGGTATCGGGGAAAAAGACCTGGCACATCTCAAGAAACTGTTTCCAAATACGCTTATTGAAACAGGCTTCAGGGCCGACACGGTTATCGTAAAATTAAATACGCCTGTTATTGGGGGTGAAGAACAGATATTTTCGGACTCAACACGTGTTGCCATAAAGACTTTTATCAAAGGTACGGTCATGCATTATACCCTCGACGGTACCGATCCCGACAGCGTACGATCGCCGGTATTTACAGACGATATCCTGATCAACAGATCCGTAGTTATAAAAGTAAAAGCTTTTTTACCAGGTTGGATAAGCAGTGACGTGGCAGAAAAGAATTTTTACAGATCAGGTATTAAAACCGACTCAGTTCACCTGGTAACCATACCTGATCCACAATACACGGCATCGGGAGCCAAAACGTTGACAGACGGAGAAAAAGGAGATTTGAATTTTCGGGCAAAATGGGTAGGGTATAAAGACAGGGAATTACAGGCTTATCTATATTTTAATAAACCACAGGCTTTATCGAGCGTTTCGATCAGCACCATCGTGGATATAGGAAGTTATATCATGCCAGCTTCACAAATAGAGGTTTGGGGCGGTACCGGTATATCCAAACTGAAGTTATTGAGGAAAATTAATCCGCAACAGCCAGGCAAGTTGGCTCCTGCTTACCTGACAGGAATTGTTTGCGAATTTGATCCCACTCCAATAACTATTCTTAAAATTGTTGCCAGGCCCGTTAATAAACTACCCAAATGGCATCCCGGTAAGGGACAGCGGGGCTGGGTTTTTGTGGATGAGATCTTCTTGAATTAATTAATACCATCTTGATTTAATAAGTCCAAAACACTACGTTGAAATCTTAGATGGTATTATACCGATAGCAAATGGCATTGGATTACATAATGGTATAATCGGTATAAGAACGGTTTTACATCGACCCGATTCGTATCCACGATCCGGACTTACACAAATTAAGTGTAAAACGGTACAAACCACCGGGCTTTTTCAGTAAGACTTTTTATTGGATAAGTATAGAACATCATACGCGCAATGCTGCCAAACTAAACTAACAAAAAGCCCCTCTGCATTAACAAAGGGGCTCGTGCCCAGAACAAGATTCGAACTTGCACATCCTTGCGAACGCTGCCACCTGAAGGCAGTGCGTCTACCAATTTCGCCATCTGGGCGGTGGAAGGTTTAACAGGTTGAAAAGGTTTAAAGTTTAAAAGGTTGTTAGTCCATTTCCCGATTATACATCACCAGCTAAATCATGCCAACCTTAAACTTCTTGAACCTCTTGAACTTCTTAAACGTTTCAGGACAGCAAATGTAAAATGTAATTGCTAACTAAAAAAACTAAATATCCCGGTTTCGCCAGCCAGTTAATAAAACACCGGCAATAACCAACAGTGTTCCGGCAATTTGAGACAGGGTTAAAGGCTCGCCCAGTATGAAATGCGCCTGCAATATGGTTGATACCGGGCCAATACTGGATATGATGGCCACATTATTGGAGCCGATCTTTTTTAAAGCGTTGGATATTAAAAATGTTGGAATAACCGTGGCAAAAATGGCCAGTAAAATACCATACCAAATTAAAGTAGTGCTGAAATGATTTACCGTATTACCCACAGCAAAATAATGACTGAGCACACCAACTGCGGCAGCCGTCATGGCGTAAGCGGTAAACTTGGTGGCGCCCACCATCGGTATTAATTTACCGCTGCCAACCAGGTAAATGGAAAAAGTAATGGCACATAAAAATATAAAGAAGGAACCCAGTAAAAAATTTGGATTGGTATTGTCCAGCCTCAATTCACCAAAGAATGCTATACCGATACCAACATAAGTTAGTGCCAGAGCTATGCGCTGTATTTTATTGATCTTTTGTTTAAAAAAAACCGCATTCAGCATTACGGCAAAAGTAGGGTACAGGAAAAGTATCAGCCGCTCCAGTCCTGCCGAAATATACTGCAGTCCAATAAAATCAAAAAGACTGCTGAGGTAATAACCGGTAAGTCCCATGGCGATTACCAACAACCATTGCTTGTTTGTAAATTTAATATTGGAGGAGCGGTTGCTGTACAGGAACGCCACCGCCAGGTAAATGGGCAATGCAAAAACCATTCTCAGGGCCAGTAAGGTAATGGCATCTGTTTCCGTTTCGGCAAAAGCCAGTTTTACAAAAATGGCTTTGGTGCTGAACAAAACAGCACCAATAAAAGAAATTACAAAACCCGTGTTGTAATTTTTCTTATTGGCGACATTCATTAAAATAAATTAATTAGCTTATTATGCGGATACATTAAAATCCCTCAACGCATCATTCAAACTTGTTTTGAGATCGGTTGAGTGTTTGCGTTGCCCAATGATCAATGCGCAGCCCACACCAAATTCACCTGCGGGAAATTTTTTGGTATAACTGCCCGGTATCACTACCGACCTGGCAGGTACAATGCCTTTCATCTCTATAGGTTCGGCTCCGCTAACATCTATGATTTTTGTGGATTGGGTTAATACTACATTAGCGCCAAGCACAGCTTCCTTTTCTACCCTTACGCCTTCCACCACAATACAACGGCTTCCGATAAAACAACCATCTTCAATAATAACCGGGCTGGCCTGCAAAGGCTCCAACACGCCTCCAATACCCACACCACCACTCAGGTGTACACCCTTACCTATTTGGGCACAACTGCCAACCGTAGCCCAGGTATCCACCATGGTACCCTCATCTACATAAGCACCGATATTTACATAACTGGGCATCAGCACTACATTACGGCCAAGAAAAGCGCCATACCTGGCCACTGCATGTGGCACGGCCCTAACGCCCATCGACGCATAATCCGATTTCAATTTCATTTTATCATAAAACTCAAACGGCGGTAAACTATAGGTTTCCATTTGCTGAATGGCAAAATACATGAGTATGGCCTGTTTTACCCACTCATTAACCTGCCAGCCCTTTTCTGTTGGCGATGCCGTTCTTAATCTTCCCTTATCAACCTCTTCAACTACCGCACGTACGGCATCTGCGTACACAGTTTCTTTCAACAACTCCCGGTTTGCCCAGGCAGTAGATATTTGTTCTTTTAATTCCATGATTCTTTTTTGCAAACTTACATGGTTGAACCTAGAAAGAAAAAAGCAATTATCACGATCCGTATTTTATCTCCGCATAGTTAGCCTAACCATGATCTCAGCAGGTTAACTGTTTATGAAAACGAAACAGCTGCGATACACTGCTTCAATCGGTATTAATCAATAACTTTGCGGCCATATGCAAAAGTTTCTTGTTATACAAACAGCTTTTATTGGTGATGTGGTGCTGGCAACCGCATTGGTTGAAAAACTGGCGGCACATTTTCCTGCTGCCGGTATAGATTTCCTGGTTCGTAAAGGAAATGAAAGCCTTTTGCAGAATAACCCGAATATCCGGGAGGTATTGGTTTGGAACAAAAAAGAAAATAAATTAAAGAACCTTTTTTCGCTGGTTCAAACGATCAGATCCCGCAGGTACGACAAAGTAATAAACCTGCAAAGGTTTTTTGCCACAGGCATATTAACCGCATTTTCGGGCGCAAAAGAAAGTATTGGATTTGATAAGAACCCCCTGAGTTTTTTATTCTCGGTAAAGGTGAAACATATCATCAGCAAGACGGGTGGTATTAAGCATGAAGTGGAACGTAATAATGACCTGGTCAGTGCTTTTACAGATGACATCTTTAACCGGCCAAAATTATATCCATCTGCAAAAGATTTTAATGTGGTGCAGTCATATGGAATCAACCCTTATGTTACGATGACTCCCGGCAGCGTATGGTTCACCAAACAATACCCGGTTGAAAAATGGATCGAACTCATTGCAAAATTTCCGGCAGGCTACCAGGTCTATTTATTGGGTGGAAAGGAAAATACTGCTGCAAGTGATCATATTAAAAACAGGGCAGGAAATAATAAAGTGCAGGTATTGGCAGGAGAATTATCTTTTTTACAATCGGCGGCCCTCATGAAAAATGCAGCCATGAATTATGTAAATGATTCTGCACCGCTTCATTTTGCTTCGGCCGTAAATGCACCGGTAACGGCTGTTTTTTGTTCTACTTTACCGGCATTTGGGTTTACGCCACTAGCCGATATAACATACATCCTGGAGACACCCGAAAATTTATACTGCCGTCCCTGTGGGCTGCACGGCCGCAAGGCCTGTCCGGAAAAACATTTTAAATGTGCGCTCACCATAGAAACAGACCGCCTTATCCAAACACTTCAAAAACCGTTGCACCTTGACCGATTTTAAAAACGATATTGACCGCTGCCTGGCCGAATTGGATAAAGGAGGCCTTATCCTCTACCCTACAGATACGGTTTGGGGTATTGGCTGTGATGCAACGAATGCTGCGGCTATAGCCAAAATATATGCCCTAAAGAAAAGGGTTGACGGGAAATCGATGATCATTTTACTGGATGATGAAAAGGATATTGCAAAATATGTTAGCCAACCGGATCCTAAAATTTTTGACTACATAAAAGGTGTCCACAAGCCTACGACATTTATTTATGAGGGAGGTATCAACCTGGCCAAAAATATGATACAGGACGACGGCTCCATTGCCATCCGTATTACCAGTGACCCGTTTTGTAAGCGGCTCGTCAGTCGTTTTGGTAAACCCATCGTATCAACCTCAGCCAATATTTCGGGATACCCTGCACCGGCTTTTTTTGAAGATATTGATGTGGACATAAAAAACGGTGTTGACTATATAGTACAACACCGCCGGGATGATTCATCTGAAGCCATTCCTTCATCTATCATTAAATTGGAAGCTAATGGTACGCTCACCATCATACGCCACTAAGCTTTTCTAAAGTTTAAACCTTTAGAAAAGTTAAACTGAAATTATAAAGTAAGTGCTACACCGAGTTGAAAACCCTGGCTTTTCCATTTCTCCCGGTTATCGACATCGTTAAGATTACTTAAACCAACTGCATAACGCCCGTAGATATTTAAATGCCCGATATTAACCTGTGCACCACCCAGCATACTTAAATCACCACCCTTAAATGCTTCCCGTCCATTTTCCAGCAGCGTTCTGCTTTTGTTCATCAATATACCAAACTGCGGGCCCGCCTGTAACGTGATAAATTTTACAGGTTTATAATTAAGCAGGACCGGTATACTCAGGTACCTGAGTTGCACTTTATCTACCTGGTTAAATTTATACACTTCACTAAAACGACTCGAGGTATCTACGTTGATCTGGTTAAATAAAACCTCGGGTTGAATAGCAAATTTTTTACCCAGACCAACGTTGAAGAATCCGCCCATATGATAACCATAAGAGAATTCATCGCTGAATGATTTACCGGTAATTTTGTTGATGTTGGCACCGGCTTTAAAACCGAGATGTAGTTTTTGAGAAATGGCTGCATTTCCCATGATACTGAAAATTGCAAGGATCAGGAGTTTTGTCTTCATAAAAGATTTTTTAGTTAGCGATAATGCTTCAAGTAATATGCCAACGGTCAAATTATTTTTACAAACTTTTGTTAAGAGCATGTAAGTATAAAATGGTTTGTTAAAGCTAGCCAATAATTAATAAAATGTGAAGCCTGCAACCACGGCAAACAGAGATGTTAACCTTTTTTCGGTGGTTGTTGGTAAATAATAATCGAAATAAATTTGTGGCTGCAGGTAAAAACTGCCGTAGTAATAACTCAGTGCAGCCGAAATACCCAAAGATTGCAGGTTGAATTTTGAAGAAGCAGTACCATCGCCAAACCTGCTCTTTAAATAATCCTGAATCACCGGCCTGCGATTCGATAAACTGCTGGAATGAGCTATATCCCATTTTTGAGATCCGGCATTGAGCATGATTGCCGGTTGTATTTGCATGTAGTCTTTTTTGTTCAGCACCTTATCAAAATCCCATACATGCGTTGCTGATAGTGTTACAGACAAGCCACTCAGCCTGGTAGTTATGGTATCCCGGATGTGTACTATTCTGTTCAATAACCAAAAAGAAGTATCGTAATATTCAGTTTGTTTTCCAAAAAAATAGCCGAAAGCAATACCGGGTTGCACCCATGATTTTTTATACCGGGCACTTGCGTAGAAATCATTCTTAAACGGACTCACTTCAAAACCCGGCTCGGAACCTTCGACAAACCTGGTATAAGATAAGGCGGCCACGAAATTTTTATTGCTGTAAGTGTAGGAAGGACTTATGGCATACTGGTACATTTTAAAACTTCCTTTGTCCAGGGCAATAAAGCCGCCAACCGTAATCCCTAAACCTGTTTTATGGTGGTACCCGGCAGCTGGCGTATAATAGACCTTACTGGTTCGCGCCTGCCCGGCATTTAGCGCATTATTATTTACACTGAAAATACCATTGCCTATACCCATACTCAAATCAACATAACTATATTCCTTCCCTGTCATCATCAATTTAATAAACTCGTCGTTCCGGAACATCGAATCCAGTAACCGCATTTCTTCCTGCGACAGCGAATCTGTTTGCCCGTAGGTGAACACAGTAGTACATGAAAATAAAAGCAGAAGTAACAATTTATTCATAGCGGTAAGTCGAGCCATTGTTTGATGCTAAAAATCAAAATTAGTTTAATAGCCGTTAAAAAATACCCTGTTTTACATATTACTTTGATGTCATTTGAATAATAAAGGCGGCATCTATCTGAAATTAAAAATAAAAAGTCTACCTTCGCGCCCGTTCCGGTAAATATCGGGATTAGAAACTGAGAATTACATGACATGCTCAGTTGCTGTTGCAAATGGATTTTCCCCGGGATAATTTGATGTTCCTGTAGTTTACCAACGGCCAAAAGCATGACACCCCGGTTAATAGACCTCCGGATATACATGTGGCTATCGCAAAACAAATTTACATGAATGCATTTGAAGCCTTAGGCTTGAACGAACAATTGGTACAATCTGTTACCGATTTAGGATTTGAAACACCCACAGAAATACAGGATAAAGCAATACCTGTTCTATTATCCGGCACAACCGATTTTATTGGATTGGCCCAAACAGGAACCGGTAAAACAGCCGCATTTGGCTTACCCCTGTTGCAGTTAATTGACAGTGCCCAGCGCCATCCGCAGGCATTGATCGTTTGTCCAACACGTGAATTGTGTCTGCAAATCACCAACGACCTGGAAACTTATAAAAAACACAGCCGTAGTATTTACACAGAAGCCGTTTATGGCGGAGCATCGATCATGATGCAGATCCGTAACCTTAAAAGAGGTGTGCACATTGTTGTTGCAACACCAGGCCGGTTGATCGATTTGATTGAAAGAAAAGCAATAGACCTGCAAAAAGTAAAATATGTGGTTTTGGACGAAGCCGACGAAATGTTGAACATGGGCTTCAGGGATGATATTGATTTCGTTTTGAAAAATACCGTTAACCGGGAAAGCACCTGGTTATTCAGTGCTACCATGCCGCCTGAAGTGAGGGCCATTTCCAGAAATTACATGGACAACCCAAAAGAAGTTACTGTAGGCAAAAAGAACAGCGGTAATGTTAATATTGACCACCAGTATTTTGTTGTACCTGCAAGCCAGCGTTATGAAGCCTTAAAGCGCTTAATAGATTTTAACCCCGGTATGTATGGCATTATTTTCACCCGCACCAAGGCCGATGCACATGAAGTTTCTGAGCGTTTATCGAAATCGGGTTATGAAATTGAAGCCTTGCATGGCGACCTGTCTCAACAGCAACGTGATAAAGTGATGGGCCGTTTCCGCAGCAAAGATTTACAATTATTAATAGCAACCGACGTTGCGGCAAGAGGTATTGATGTGGATGGTATTACCCATGTAATCAATTTTGAATTACCGGATGATATGGAAGTATATACGCACCGCAGCGGACGTACGGGCCGGGCGGGTAAAACCGGAATCTGTTTAAGTATCTGTCATAGCCGGGAATCTTACAAGATCAAATCTTTGGAACGAATGATCAACGCCCGGTTTCATAAAGTAGATGTACCATCGGGTAAGGATGTTTGCCGTAAGCAGTTTTTTCATTTCATGGAAAAATTAATGGAAGCAGATGTAAGTCATGGTGATTACGAAACCTACATGCCCGACCTGATCAAAAAATTCGCAGACGTGAGTAAAGAAGAAGTTTTACAAAGAGTTGCGGCTTTGGAATTCAGTCATTTTTTAAAGTATTACGAAAATGCTGATGACCTGAACAGGGTAGATACCCGGGGAACCGACAGAAGGCAAACAGACATGGGAAGCAGTGAGGTGAACGGAAGTCGCAAGGAACGCACCAGCTTTAACCGTCGTGACAGTGGCTATACCCGTTTATTTATTAACCTGGGTACCAAAGATGGTTTTTATAAAGCCAGTTTTTTACAATTCATTTTGGACGAAAGTAATCTTAAAAAGGAAGTATTGGGCAAGATCGATATGCGGGATATGAACAGTTGGATAGAAATTGACCAGGCCAATGCCGGAACAATGATCAAAGCAATTGATGGTAAGCGTTACAACAACCGCACCGTGCGTATGAATGAAGCTGACGGTGGTTTTAAAAGACCCAATGATGAAGGCGGAAGAAGCGACAGGGCAACGGAAGGAAGAAAAAGAATTTATGCTTCCAAAGAGGGAAAAAGTTTTAGATAAGATATAGGTTATTATTTATGCCGGTAAAACGGTAAGACGTTTTGGATTTCAAACGATCCCGTCTTTCCGACTTACCGGCATTTTTTATGCCAATTCAATTACCGTTATCTCCGGTAGTATCCCTACCCTGCCCGGGTAACCAATAAATCCAAAGCCCGGGTTAACATGCAGTTTTTGCTTTTCGTCTTCGTATAAACCAGCCCATTGCTTGTACATATATTGTATGGGGCTCCATTTAAAGCCTGGTATTTCTGCGCCAAACTGCATACCATGTGTGTGGCCACTCAGCATTAAATCTACATCCGGGTATTTGGTTTTTACCTCTGCATCCCAATGGCTGGGATCGTGGCTCATCAAAATTTTAAAAGGATATTTTTCAGTGCCGGGATGCGCCAGGTCCATGCGTCCATGCTTTGGAAACCGGGCCTTGTTGCTCCAATTCTCAATGCCAAGCAGGGCAATCTCTGCTCCACCCTTTTCCAAAACCACATGTTCGTTCATCAGCAACTTCCAGCCTATATCGGCATGCACCTTTTTCAGGTTTTCTAAATTCTGTTCCTTGGAGATGCCGTTGAACGGCCACCTTACATAGTCGCCATAATCATGATTACCCAAAGTACTGTAAACGCCCATGGGTGCTTTCAACAGGTTAAACACATCTTTATATACATCCATTTCATCTGCCCGGTCATTTACCATATCACCGGTAAATAAAATAAGGTCGGCTTCTTCCTTCATTATTTTTTCCACGCCGCGCAGTACTGCTTGCTTATCGGTAAAACTCCCGCTGTGTATATCGCTGATATGAACAATCTTTAATCCCTTGAATGCTGCAGGCAAATTATCGTACAACAGTGTTATGCGCTTTACCTGGTAATTATATTTATTGCTGAAACCGTAAACAAAACTTCCAAACAGCGTTCCCCCGGCGGCTAACCCAAGCCAGCTCATGAAAGCAGAACGGGAGATGCCATCACTGGTCATATCACTCAATTCCGGATTATTGAAAAATGCTTTCCCGGCAATCCATTGAATACCTCTTCTCACATCGTCGACCAAAAAGAAAACGATGGCAACTAATTTTGCCAAAAACAAGCCAATGGCTGTTGCAAACAAATAGGTTCTGAATTTTTTACCTAAAAAATGCTGGTCTGTAAATATGAAAAGTAAAAAACTGGCAGCTGCAATAACAGATAAAGACCAGTAAACGATATAGATCACCGTCCTGGCTTTTGGCGAAACAGACTGGGTTACCATTTTTACAGCCTGGAAAATATAAGTATCCATCAACATTGCAATGGCAATTATGATAAAGGCTCCAAATGGCGTGCGGATGGATTGCATAATATATGAGTTTAGATCTTTATCGTTTCAGGTCTGGGATTTAATGCGGCCCAAATAATAAAATCGTCAAGATGCTGGTTAATCACTTTACTGGTATTGGCATCGGTTATTTCCCCATCACTACCCAACACATTATTTATGGTTGAAATGGGCAGCTTAACAGGGAATACAGTTACTTTTAAATGGTTCATGATATTGCTGAGGTCATCCAGTCCGCGCAGGTTACCCGCCCGGCCGCTGGATACTCCCGTAAGCATTACCTTTTTATTATACCAGGCTAATTGAACACGGCTTTTGTCAATCATCATTTTTAATACTCCGGGGAAACTGCCATTATATTCAGGAGATACAATAATAAAATGTGAAGTTGGTATCAGGATCTCATCTTCCATTTTTTCAAAATCAGCCATATTTTCCATCTCCATATCTTCCAATGAGTATAAATGGGCATGTATTCCTTTACTCTGCAAAATATGCTGATATACGTTCGAAATTTTTAAAGTATTACTCCCTTTTCTGTTTGTGGCCGATATAATCGTTATCATGTATTTAGATTGATGTTTAAAAAATAATTTCTACTATAATACAATTAAGATGCTTCTTTGTTGTCCAATTTTATGCCGAATGGCTAAATTTGCCAAGTTGGCCGATTGTAGATTGTCGATTTTAGATGTAACTATAGCAAGATGTAGAATTTTATGTTGACAACAAAATGAAAAACACGAAACCGGATGTTAAAAGATGAATGAAAACATTGGCAATAAACACCGGAAAGCTGTGCCTTAGATTGCATTACAACATTACAAATAAAACTTATATCAGTAAAATGGTAAGGCGTTCCGGTTCTGCTTTAGCTAATTACCGGGCTGCATAGGTAAATAAAAGCCTGTTTTTTTAACCAGTTCAGATTAGTAGCGTAAGAACCGGATGAAACGATGCATTTTTATGAATTATTAGCTGAGTTCAATCAACCATTTCAGCAAACATGGTGGGTTTTATTCATTGAAGCAAACGAATTATTGGCTATAACCGTGGTTTCTTTAAATGCAACACTAACAAACTTGACAGCTGAAATAGAAAAACCGGCTATACAAAACAAATTCTACAATAAATGTTTTTAACCTACTACGGTCACTCCTGTTTCCGCATTACTGTAAACGGCAAAAAATTGTTGTTTGATCCTTTTATCACCGAAAATGAACTGGCCAACAACATCAATATGGATAGCATTGAAGCTGATTACGTGTTATTAAGCCACGGGCACAGCGATCATGTTGCCGACGCCGAAGCCATTGCCAAAAGAACCGGTGCTACGATCATTGCATCCTATGAAGTAGCCATGTGGTTTGCGGCAAAGGGTATTGAAAAGTACCAGCCCATGAATACAGGTGGCAAATGGAAATTTGATTTTGGCACAGTTAAATGTGTACATGCCGTGCACTCCTCTACTATGCCCGACGGAAGTAACGGCGGCCACCCCATGGGTTTTATTATTATGAATGATGAATGCAATGTATATTACGCCGGCGATACGGCGCTGACGCTGGATATGCAGTTAATTCCGATGTTTGCCAATATTGACCTGGCGATTTTGCCCATTGGCGATAATTTTACCATGGGTATGGAAGATGCGGTTCAGGCAGCAAAAATGGTTCAAACTAAAATGGTTATTGGAGTACATTATGATACCTTTGGCTTTATTAAAATTGATCATCAAAAAGCAATGGCGCTGTTTAAAAGAAATGAGCTGGAATTAATGCTTCCGGCCATAGGAGAAACGATAGAAATTTAAGGCTTTGGCCGTTTAACAACATTATGGCGAAAATAATAGGAGTAGCGAATCAAAAAGGCGGCGTAGGTAAAACAACAACAGCCATTAACCTGGCAGCAAGTCTCGCTGTGCTCGAATTTAAAACATTGCTGGTTGATGCGGACCCACAGGCCAACAGCACCACCGGTACAGGTTTCGATTTACACAATATCACACAAAGTTTGTACGATTGCATGGTGAATGATGCTGCTGCAAAAGACATGATTTTAAAATCGGATATCCCCTTTTTGGATGTTTTACCATCGCATATTGACCTGGTAGGTGCCGAAATTGAAATGATCAACTATCCCAACCGGGAAATGGTTCTTAAAAAGATACTGGAACCCATCCGGGAAGAGTACGATTTTATCATCATTGATTGTTCCCCATCGCTGGGTTTGATAACGGTTAATGCGTTAACAGCATCCGACAGTGTTGTGGTGCCCGTGCAAACCGAATTTTTTGCCCTGGAAGGACTGGGTAAATTATTAAACACCATTAAGATCGTACAAAACAGGTTGAATACCGAATTAAAAATAGAAGGTATATTAATGACCATGTATGATGGCCGCTTACGCCTGTGTAACCAGGTGGTAAGCGAAGTGAGACGCCACTTCGAAGACATCGTATTCGACAGTATTATTCACCGGAATACCCGGTTAAGTGAAGCGCCAAGTTTTGGCAAGCCGGTTATTTTATACGATGCCGACAGCAAGGGATCCATAAATTATCTAAATCTTGCCAAAGAAATTTTACAAAAAAACAATATGACAAAGATAAAAGAAGAGGACCGGATCATACAATAAAAAAGCTGTTAGCCGTTGGCGTTTAGCTTGTGGCCGGAGGTTGCTGCTAACCGCTGCAAGCTAACCGCCAAATGAAAAAAAATGAGTACTGCAAATAAAAAAGACGCATTAGGTAAAGGAATCAGAAGTTTATTGCAAAACATAGATGCTGATTTAAAGAACACCGCCGGAAATTTAAAATCTGAAATAGCGGAACAGGCTTCTGTGTCCATGCGAATTGCCCTGGACCAGATTGAAGTTAATCCCAAACAGCCCCGTCGTGATTTTGATGAAGAAACACTGGTTGAACTGGCTGCATCCATAAAAATGCACGACATCATTCAACCGCTAACCGTCACTAAATTACCCAATGGCAAATACAGGCTGATTGCGGGTGAACGACGTTTCAGGGCATCCAGGTTAGCAGGTATTAAAGATGTACCGGTTTATGTTCGCCAGGCCAATGATACGCAACTTTTAGAATTATCACTTTTAGAGAACCTGCAAAGAAAAGACCTGAATGCCATGGAGATCGCTATCAGTTATAAGCGCCTGATGGATGAACTGGAATATACCCAGGAACAGGTATCCGAAAGGATGGGTAAAGAAAGAAGTACGGTTGCCAATTATATCCGGCTCTTAAAATTACCTCCAGATATTCAAATTGCGGTTCGTAAAGATGTGATCAGCATGGGCCATGCCCGGGCTTTAATTAATGTTGATGAAATCGATAAACAGTTGTACATCTTCAGTGAAATTAAGAAGAACGGGCTTTCCGTTCGCCAGACCGAAGCATTGGTAAGAAAAATATATACATCGCCTGTTAAAGTTGCTGTAAAACCCGGGCTGCCGGCTAATTTTAAAAAAATTGAAGATAATTTAGCTACGCGTTTTAACACCCGGGTTAAGATGAAACACGGTAATAAGGGCAATGGCAGTATTTTGTTTGAGTATTATTCAATGGAAGAGCTCAATGCCTTGCTGGATAAATTTAATATCAATGTAACTTAATGTTGAAAGTATTTCCAATTATTATTTTCCTGTTCTTCCTGTTTACCGGTATGGATGCAACGGCACAAAAAACCAGCACAAAAATTCCGGTCGACAGCACCAAAAAGAAAAACACCAATATATTTTCGAGCCCCGATCCCGGCAAAGCCTACAATCCGGGGATTGCCACCATACGGTCGGCCATTTTACCCGGTTGGGGACAAGCTACCAATAAAAAATACTGGAAGATTCCTGTCGTGTACACCGCTTTGGGTGTAACCACGTATATATTCATCCGTAACCTGAAACAATTCAGGGAGGCCAACAATGCCTATAAAAATGCCATTGATGGTGATACTTCAAATGATTATTTAATACCCCAACCCTACTTTACTGTAAAAGATCAGCCCAACCGAATACAGAGTTTCAGAAACGAAGTGAGGCAGAATGTGGACTATTCGGTTTTATTCTTCATTTTCTTCTGGGGCCTTAATGTTGTTGAAGCTACCGTAGATGCCCACCTGAAGACCTTTGATGTAAGTGATGATCTGAGCTTGCAGATAAAGGCGGGATATAGTCAGATCGCCAACACGAACGGCATTAGTATTGTACTCAACATGGGAAAAAACCGGGCAAAATAAATTACCTTCATTTTTGTAAACAATAAATTAAATTCTTTACATGGATAATACCGGGCATACCACCAGGCGTTTACCGGGGGGTATTAATATGGCATTGGTTGGCTATGGAAAAATGGGGAAAATTATTGAAGAAATTGCGCTTCAAAGAGGACATACCATTGGTTTAAAAATTGACATAGACAATATGGCCAGTTTGGACAAAGCGCATTTGCAAACTTGCCAAGTGGCCATGGAGTTTACCGGCCCTCACAGTGCCAGGCAAAATATACTTACCTGTTTACAGGCAGGCATACCTGTAGTTAGCGGCAGTACCGGCTGGCTGGAAGCCCGGGAAGAGATTGAAAGAACCTGTAAAGAAAAAAATGGCAGTTTTTTATATGCCAGTAATTTTAGTGTGGGTGTGAATATTTTTTTTGAGCTGAATAAGAAACTGGCGCAGTTGATGAAAGATCACCAGGATTATTCCATCCGTATGGAAGAAATTCATCACACGCAGAAGAAAGATGCGCCAAGCGGCACAGCGATTACATTAGCAGAACAGATCCTGCAGGAAAACCCTTTTAAAAAAAAATGGGTAAACAAGGCTTCTGACCATGCCGAAGATTTGGTAATCATCAGCAAACGGGAAGACCCTGCACCGGGTACACACAGCATCAAATACAGCTCTGCCATTGATGATATTGAAATTATGCACACCGCCCATAACCGGCAGGGGTTTGCATTGGGAGCGGTTTTATCAGCCGAATTTATCTACAACAAAAAAGGGATTTTCAGTATGAAGGACATCCTGGGCCTGTCTTAAGTGAAACCGGGCCGGTAACATTTGCATACAAAAACTGGACTGGTACCATTGCCTGCAACAGGCCGATTTATCAGCATAAACTTTGTAGTTAGAATCTAAAAGCAAGTCTTAACCCGATGGATCCTAAACTTGACCCGTTTTTTGAATATCCATCATACTTCAGGCTCACATCCATTGCTTTTTCGGATTTGATTGCAAACTCATATCCCAACATAGGCGTGTATGCGAACGCTGATCCCAGATTGTTGGAGAAGAAGCCAACGCCAATTTGAGAAGCTGCGTAAAATGCATCTGTAAAAAAATATTTGATTCCGCCCTTAAGCGGAATAATTCCGGCAGCCTTGAATTTTACGCCGGCGCCGGCCGATTTACCTGCATAGGAAATATAACCTGTTGTTAGCGTTATATGAGTATACTGGGATATTCGTCCATCTAACTGAGCAGTAGCGCCGATTCCTACCGAATGGGTCTTGCTGAAATCAGAGGCAGCGAATCCAAACTCCGGTCCAACACTAAAATGCATTTTTTTATCTGTATCATCCTGGGCGAAAGCATATCCGGCGAATGCTGACAGGAATACGGAGAGTATACTTTTTTTCATCTTAAAAATAATTTTGACGTACAAATGGTGATTTCGAATATTCAACACGCAACGCTTAAAAAATTATGAACATAGCCTCTACAGATTCTCAAACATGTCCTTCACCATACCGGGCATATCATACGCTTCATTCCATCCCCATTCCTTTCTGGCAACTGCATCATCAATGCTTTGTGGCCAGCTGTCGGCTATAGGTTGGCGATAGTCTGGTTTATAGCTGATCGAAAAATCGGGTATGTGCTTTTTTATTTCAGCTGCTATTTCTTTTGGCGAAAAACTCATGCCCGAAATATTGTAAGATGTTCTGATAGAAATTTTTGAAGCATCCGCTTCCATCAGTTCAATAGTTGCACGTATGGCATCGGGCATATACATCATGGGCAGGTAAGTATCTTCCCTTAAAAAACATTCGTATTTTTTTTCTTCCAGTGCTTCATGAAAAATTTCCACGGCATAATCGGTGGTACCACCGCCTGGTGCACTTTTATAACTGATCAGACCGGGATAACGTAAACTCCTTACATCAACTCCGTAACGTCTGTTATAATAATTACACCAGAACTCACCTGCAAATTTGCTAATACCATACACCGTTACCGGTTCAATAACGGTTTGCTGCGGACAGTTTTGCCTGGGTGATGTTGGCCCGAAAACAGCAATAGAAGATGGCCAGTAAACCTTATGTAGATTTTCTTCACGGGCAATATCCAAAACATTAAGCAGGCTCTGCATATTCAGGCTCCAGGCCAGGTTGGGATTTTTTTCACCGGTGGCAGAAAGGATGGCTGCCAGTAAATAAATCTGTGTTATACCCTGTCGGATGACCTGCACGTGCAGCATTTCCTTATTCATCACATCCAGACTAACATAAGGGCCGGTTCCTTTAAGCAGCTCATTTTCCTCACGCAGATCGGAAGCAATCACATTGGCATTGCCATACATTTTGCGCAAAGCCAACGTAAGCTCTACACCAATTTGGCCGGAGGCGCCGATGACTAAAATTTTTTCTTTTACCATAGGTTTTGTTTATTGTACAAATGTAAGGAGTTCTGTTATTTCCGCCGCCGGATAAGTGGAGTATGGGAATGGCTCAATGGAAGGTTGGTAGTTGAAAAGTATTTTGTCTTTTTAAGTAATTTTTTAACTTTCTAAAAGCTCTATCATGAAATATCTTTTGTGCGGATGCATAGTCCTTTGTTTTGCAAATTCTTTTTGCCAAACAGCAAATAACCTGGCAAATAACCAAAGAACAGCAAATAATTTTCTCTTTTATGGTGGAATGACATTTCCGGATTTTAATTATGTCACTCCCGGCTCCGGTTTGTTCCCTTTTTTTGAAACAGATACTGTAACCATGCTTTTAAACCAGGTTTCAGAAAAATCTTTGAAGAAAAATTTATTTTTCCTGGCAGGAGATGAATGCCAGGGACGAATGGCCGCCAGCCACGGCGATTCAGTGGCAACCGGTTTTGTAGAAGCCTGGATGAAAAAACACAAATTAAAACCCGGCGCTTATAACAGCTACAGGCAGCAGGTACTGCTTAAAGAAACCAATATAAATAATAATTACAGCAATATCCGTATTAGCGGCCAAGAGCAAAAAAAAGTTAAAGATTGGGTACCTTATAATTTCAGGTATGCCCAGGCTAATTCAAGGTCGGTTGATCTGAAAAATGTACCCCTTGTTTTTATTAATTATGCAATTGATACTGATGTTTATAACGACTATATGAATATTGATGTAAAAGACAAAGCTGTAGTGTGGGTAGGCGGCACACCGGCAAGCCTTCAAAAAAAGTTACAAGGCAAGGGGCTCAGTAATCGTCCGGTTAAAGCAGAAACACTTGCAAAAAAAGGTGCGGTTGCAGGGTTGGTTTATTTTCCACTACTGAATTTTGATGTTGATGTTCCGGTTAGAGAAAAAAATATGGATACAGCAAACGCTTTTAAATTATATAAACCCCGTAATGCAGATCTCCCTTTTCCCAGTATGTTTCCGCAGTTTATAATTTCTCCCTCATTATTAAAATCAATTTTGGGTAGCCGGGCTGCAGCATTAGATTCATTGGTAAATCATTTCGATAGTTCAAAAACACCACTTGCTTTTGAAACAAATAATACCCTGAGTTTTAAATTGGATTATCATGAAGATACCAGCATTACATCACCAAACATCATTGGCTTAATAAAAGGTACAGACCCAGCGGCGGGCTATGTAGTATTTACTGCCCACCGGGATCATGAAGGAATGGCATTTGGCAAAACATGGTTTGGTGCAGATGATAATGCAAGCGGCACCGCAGCTATGATGGAGTGCGCTAAAGCTATTTCAGCGCTTACCAAAGAAGGCATCCGTCCTAAAAAATCAATACTTTTTATCAGCACGGCTGCAGAAGAGCATGGATTGCTTGGGGCAAAATTTTTTGCAGATAATCCAACTATACCCATCAACGAAATAAAATATGAAATCAATATTGATATGCTGGGCAGGGTGGATTCTTTCTACAGTAAAAAGAATCCTGATCAACCTTATGTATATGCATTGTTTGAAGACACAGCTAAAGGATTTAAAGAAGTACTGAATAATATCAACAACAGTTACAGCAATCTAACTTTAGACGACCATTACCTAACTGACAAAACAGCCCGAAATAACCTTTTAGGAAGAAGTGACCAGGCCGCCTTTTCAGCAAAGGGTATACCTTATATCTGGTTCTTCAGCGGCTTTCATCCTGATTATCACCAGCCAACCGATACCCCCGATAAGATAAATTATAAACTGCTGGCACAACGGACCAAACTGGCATTGGGTGTTTTGTGGGCACTGGCTAATGAATAGTTTCTTTTTTTTATTAAATTTAGAAAAAACACAGTTATATGAAACAATTATCATTTATTGTAATTACTGCATTTATCTGCAGCAACAGCTTTGGCCAGCAATACCCTTTCACCAAAACTGTAGACAGCAGCGATACCTGGCACAATATTACTATCAAAGACCCGTACCGCTGGATGGAAGATTTAAAAAGTGAGGAAACAAAAAACTGGTTTAAAGCACAAAACGATTACACAAATACAGTACTGGACAAATTGCCATTAGTGAATGAACTGTACAATGAATTTTTAAAATTCGATAGCATTCAAACCGACATGGTAACCAGGGTAAGGCAAGTGGGCAATACCTATTTTTATTTTAACCTGAAGCCGGGAGATACAAAAAAAATACTATACAAACGTATTGGTGAAAATGTAAAGGATGAAGTATTTGCAACCAGCGAAATGTGGGGAAAGGATTTTCAATTAAACAGCTATGATATTGACCCTTATCAGCATTACCTGGCATTAATTGCTACAAAAGCAGGCAACGAAAGAAGTATAGTTAAGTTTTACAGCCTTACACAAAATAAATTTTTGACCGATAGCATGCCAGGTTTATATGCAGGTTTTGCACCCGGCAATGGCAATGTATATTATGAGCAACTGCCAAGTTATGATGTTCATCAGAAAGTACAGGAAAAAGACAGGCTGTTTAAAATACATAAAATTGGCACCGATACTTCGCAGGATAAAATCCATTTTTCGTACCAGACAAATCCCGAATTGTATTCAACAGATAATAAAGCAAGGTTATTCCCGGTATGGCCGGGTAATGATTTTGGTTACGAACTTATCCAATACGGAAGCGTATCGCCTTACCGGGAAATATACTATCGAAAAATTAACAGCAACGGCGGATGGAAAAAAATTATCAGTTTTACTGATGAGGTAACAGCAGCAGTAACCGGTAGCGGTAATAAATTATTTTTTGTAAGCAAAAAAAATGCAGCTAATGGTAAACTGATGCTGATAGATATGGCCAATGCAGATATAACCAAAGCAATTACAATTGCAAAAGAAAAAGATGTGCCTCTTGTGAGTGGCGTTGGATTTCCACAAACTAAAAACTTTCTGATTTTACCTTATCAAAGAAACGGGGTTCATATACACATTGATATAGTAGACAAACGAACCAACAAAGTATCTAAAAGCCCTTTTGCAGAAAATACAAACATGATTACTATAACTCCATTCAATTTAAGCAATGATGATGTATTTATTACAAGATATGGATGGGTTACGCCATTAAAATTCAGCAGTGCAAGTATTGACAAACCACTGCTCAAAGAAAAGACATTATCGTTCAGAAAAGACATTATTAATCCCTACACTACTGAAATGATAGTTGAAGAAATTGAAATACCGGGGCATGATGGCGTATTAATACCTGTTTCTATCATTCATAAAAAAGATATTAAACTTGATGGAAAAAATCCGGCTTATGTTTATGGATATGGTGCTTACGGTATTTCTTCATTTGCTAATTTTAATCCAGGGTATTTGTTGATGGCAAATAAGGGAATGGTAATAGCCATTGCTCATGTACGTGGCGGTGGCGAAAAAGGAAAAAGCTGGCATTTGGCAGGCAACAAACAAAGCAAACCCAATAGTTGGAAAGATTTTAACAGCGCAGCAGAATATTTAATAAAGAAAGGCTACACTTCTGCAAAACACCTGGCTTGTGAAGGAGGAAGTGCAGGCGGTATTTTAATAGGCCGTGCCATTACCGAACGGCCCAACCTGTGGGCATGTGCTGTGCCAAAGGTTGGCGTATTATCTATCATGCGGCAGGAGTTTACTCCTAATGGCCCCATCAACGCACCGGAACATGGCAGTATTTACAACATAAACGAGTTTTTTGCTTTAATGGAAATGGATGCCACACTGCATGTAAAGGATAGTACAAAATATCCGGCAATGCTCATTACTACAGGTTGGAACGACCCCAGGGTTATAAGCTGGCAGCCGGCAAAATTTGCTGCGGCTGCGCAAAAAGCAAATATCTCCGGTAAGCCAATTTTATTGCAGGTAGATTATCAGGCAGGCCACGGTGCAAGTGCAGATAAATTTGATGCTACAAAAATGAAGCCAAAAAGTGGGCATTCATCCTGGAACAAACCGGGTATAAAAAATAGCAGCGAATGTTACGTTTTTACAGGTAAATTAATTATAACTTAAAGCATGAAGAAAATAGCATTTTTATTAGTGCTTTATTACTGTATACCAGTACAGGAAATCTATTCACAGGATTTCCCGGATTTTAAATTCCGTTACCTCACAATGAAAGAAGGGTTGTCCGATGATTATGTAACCTGCTTTACTCAGGATAAAAATGGATTTATATGGATGGGTACAAGCAATGGCCTTAACAGGTATGATGGCAACCGGTTCAAACAATTTTTTCATGATCCCCAAAATAATAATTCCATTCCAAATAATGTAATACTTGAATTGGTTACTGATGACAACAACAGAATATGGATCACTACTGAACAAGGAGTATGTTGTTACAATCAGATCACCGATGTATTTACGAATTACTCAAAGATTGCTGATGGCAATAAATTGCCGATGAGCAGGGGCGAAAACCATTTAAGCATTGATAAAAAAAAACAGGTCTGGATTTCGAGCCATTCAGGATTTTATACAGTAGATAATAAGTATAATTTACAAAAACAAACAATACCTGTCTGGAAAGAACCGGGTTTTACAGATTCAATAAAAGATATCAGGCGGCTATACAGGGATAAGCAGGATGACGAATGGATCTTTACTGACAAAAATTTATACTTACTTAACAAAGAAACAAAACAGCCGGTACAGGCATTTCATTTGCCTTCTTCACGTACCACCGGGATTTACCAGGACAGTGAAAAAAGATACTGGGTAAGTACAACCGATAAAGGATTATTTATTTTTAACAGGAGCACTGGAAGTTTTTCAAATTACCTGTTACCAACCGGCGAAACCTGTATATATTACTTTCATGAATGGAAAAATGAGCGTGGTTCCTGGTTAATAGTTCCCGGATTTTCACTTGTTTTAATTAATACAAAAACATTACAGGCTAAAGCATTTGAGGCAAATATTTATAATAAAAGAGGATACCAGGGCACTTATTGGGCAAATATTTTTATAGATAAAGATAACCGGTTGTGGATGGGGTACGAAAGAGGGATAAATGTATTGCAGCTGCATTTGCAAAAAACAGAAATAATTCCTTTAACGTCGCCCGGCGATATCCCTTACCAGGAGCCTGAATATGGTGTTGCAAATATTTTATATTCTGATTCATCCGGTTACTGGGTAAATAAATGGTGGGGTAAAAGAGGCACTTACCATTATGATAAAAGCTGGAATTTAATTGACTATTACAGGAGCTTTTACCCGTTAAGTAAAATTCTTATAAATAACAACACTGCTATTTATGATATTAAAACAAAAGTTGCAATCATCTATTTAACAACCATTGATGGGTTGATTCTGTTTAACAGAAAAACTAAAATTTCTAAACTCATCAAATCTCCTGTAGGCAAAGAAACGCCACTGGAATCAATTATTGAAATATCTTCTGATACTTTCTGGATACAATCAGATAGCGGCATCTACGTATTTGATATAAAGAATGTAAAGTTTATAAAGAAATATACAGTTGGCGAGATTTTTGGAAACAACAGTTACCACCTTATGGGCATAATAAAAAAGAAAGACGGACGTATTTTTTGTAGTGCACATGAAGCTGTGATGGCAGAATTTATTCCCGGTAAAAATGGCTTTAATTATTTTTCTCCATTTTCAAACAACCCCTCTTACAATTTATTTCTAAACAAAATGGCAGAAGACAGGAATGGTGATTTGTGGGTAAGTACTTATGCCGGCGTATTTATTCTGAACCCCGAAACAAAAAAAATAATTAAAACTTTTGCTGAAAACAAATTGATAGGTTCTGTAAGTAATATTTTAATTGATGCCAAACAGAATGTGTGGTGCAACACCCGTTCCAGTATCTGGTGTTTTGTACAAAAAAAGCAAAAATGGGTTAGCCTGAATAGCCTTGATGGATTGCCTGCTGAAGTTTGCGGATTCAATGCGCTGATTGAATTACCTGATGGAAGTATTTTAACCACCCTTGGTGAAAAAGCTATACGCTTTTACCCTGATTTTTGGGAACAGGAAAATCATGCAAGTGTGCCGGTTTTTATTACAGAAGTGAGTATTAGTGGCAAAGAAGTACATTTTATTGAAAATTCAAAAAAAGAGATAGAAATAAATCCGGGCGAAAATTCCTTTAGCGTTGATTTTGCAGTATTAAATTACGACCAGCCTAATGGGATAAAATACTATTATAAACTGGAGCCTTCTATGAAAGAATTCCAGGAAAATAAAAACAATCACCTGATATTTAATGACCTGTCTCCGGGTAATTATATCCTGAAAGTAAAAGGCGCTGACAAACTTGGGAACTTTTCTATCAATGAAGATATTTTGCTGATATATATTAAACCATATTGGCACCAGTCACTGGCTTTTAAAATAATATGCCTGCTGGCTTTGGCAATAGCTGTTTATTTATTTATTAGATGGAGAATAAAGTCAGTTAAAGCTGCCGCAGCACTACAACAACAAATTACCGAAACCGAAATAGCCGCACTCAAGGCCCAGATGAACCCACACTTCATCTTCAACTGCATCAACAGCATTGATGCATTCATCCACAGCAACGATAAATACAACGCCACTTTATACCTTAATAAATTTGCCAAACTCCTGCGTAATATTTTAGACAGTAGCAAACAAAATACAGTAGCTTTTACAAAAGATGTAGAAACTTTAAAATTATATGTGGAACTGGAAGAACTGAGGCATGAAAATAAATTCAAAACAATTATTAATATTGAAGAAGAATTATTAAGCAATGATTATAAAGTTCCGCCGTTGGTCATTCAGCCCTTTGTAGAAAATGCTATCTTGCACGGACTAAAAAACAGGGAAGACAATGCCGGTTTATTGCAGATAGAAATTAAGAAAGTAGCCGGCAAAATTGAATACACAATTAAAGATAATGGCATTGGCAGAAAAGCAGCTGCTATGATTGCACAAAACAAAGAAGCATCTTATGGAATGCAGATGAGTAACGACCGGGTCAAATTATTTAACAAAGAAGAAATACCATCTGTACAGATAAATGATTTGTACTTTGATGAAAAAGCAACAGGCACTGAAGTAAAAGTAAGGTTGAACATAATTTAAAATGATTACAGCATTAATAATAGATGATGAAGCAAAAGGCAGGATGGCATTGCGGGAAAAGCTTTCAGCCTATTGTACGAAGGTACATGTAATTGCCGAAGCCTCCAATGGGCAGGAAGCACTGTTGCTGATACAGCTTCATAAACCGCAATTGATTTTTTTAGATATTGAAATGCCGAGGATGAATGGTTTTGAAATGCTGAATGCACTGACCGAAAAAAATTTTCATGTCATCTTTACCACAGCTTACGACCAATACGCCATCAAAGCCATTAAATACGCAGCTTTTGATTACCTGCTAAAGCCCATAGATATTGAGGAGTTGAAAACTGCAGTTGAAAAGATCGACCTAAAACAAACCAATCAAACAAAAAAACAGGCCGAACTTTTGCAGCAAAACATGCAGAATCCCAAAAAACAATTGAATAAATTGGCCATTCCTACTTTAGAGGGACTTCTATTTTTCGACATAAACGACATCATTCACCTGGAAGCAAACAGCAATTATACTTTCATTCATTTTTCGGGCAAACCAAAAATAACAGCTTCCAAAACCCTGAAAGAATTTGAGGAGATATTGCCGGAAAACATTTTCTTCCGCACCCATCATTCCCACCTTATCAACCTCAATTATATAAAAAGATATATTAAAGGGGATGGTGGGCAGATAGAACTCCAAAATGGCAATTATGTAGATGTATCACGCAGGAAAAAAGAAGAGTTTCTTAAAGCCATTGGCTATTGACCCCAAACCCCTAAAGGGGCTTATATTTGCGTATGGAAAAATATTTAGAAGACCTTTTTGGTCGCCAACAATACGATAAAAATAATTTCTTCCTGATTGCCGGCCCATGCGTAGTTGAGGACGAAGAAATTGTGATGGGCATTGCTGAAAAAGTTTTTGCCATTTGTGCTAAAATGGAAATTCCATACATCTTTAAAGCATCCTATCGTAAGGCCAACCGCACATCTGCCAATTCATTCACCGGAATTGGAGATCAAAAAGCACTGAAGCTGATAAAAAAAGTTGGAGAACAATTTGCGATACCAACCACAACGGATATACATACAGCTGAAGAAGCTGCCATGGCTGCTGAATATGTGGACATCTTACAAATACCCGCTTTTCTTTGCCGGCAGACCGACTTGTTGATTGCTGCAGCAAAAACCGGTAAAATGGTGAATGTAAAAAAAGGCCAGTTCTTAAGCGGCCCATCCATGAAGTTCGCCGTGGAAAAAATTAATGCGGCAGGCAATGATCACGTTGGATTGATAGAAAGGGGGAACAGCTTTGGCTATACCGACCTGGTGGTAGATTACCGCAACATTACCTGGATGAAAGAAATAAAAGTACCCGTTATTATGGATTGTACCCACTCGCTGCAACAGCCTAACCAGCCTGGCGGCATCACCGGTGGCAATCCCGAACTGATTGAAACCATTGCCAAAGCTGCCATTGCCACCGGCGCCGATGGATTATTTATTGAAACGCACCCCAACCCTGCTGTTGCAAAAAGCGATGGTGCCAATATGTTGAAACTGGATCTGCTGGAAGGATTATTAGAGAAACTGGTGAGGATAAGAAAAGCGATATAGGGGCCTCACCCCAACCCCTTTCCAACAGAGAGGGAACTCGAATTGGGCACTTCAATATTTCAATACATCTCAAATTGATCTTTGCTTTTTTATTATGTTAAAAAAATTTTTGCTTTATTGACAAACAAAGAAATAAAGATGAAGTGGAAGATATACTGTTTGGATTGGTTTGCTGTGCCGCCTCTTTTCTTTAGTGACGAGGAACGGGAGAGAGTCTTTGGGAGCGGGTTTTACAAATACTTCAAGGGGTTCCTTTTCCCATTAAGTATGTACCGTTTTATATTCATCCAGAAAGCCAAAAACAGGTAAATAATAACCGGTGAGCCAAATGTCATGAACGACATGTAAATAAAATACTTACGGATCGTAGATGTTGCAATGCCCATTCTTGCGCCAATGGCTGAGCATACATCAAACACATGCCATTCAATAAATTGTTTGAAGCGATTCATACAGCAAATTTAAACTGTTTTTATCCTAAAAACAAAGGCTTTATAAAATGCTTCATTTTTCTTAAATTTGCTATCCTATTTGGAGCTAATGAAAATTTGCCGATTGAAGCATTAAAAATGCGATAAAAAGCACTCATTCCCGAATAAAAAATTTCCAAATCAACAAAATACTACCATGGCCTTCGACATCGAAATGATCAAAAAATTGTACAGCAACTTCAGCAGCCGTATTGACGCTGCCCGGAAAGCAACCGGTAAACCCCTCAGTTTAACCGAAAAAATATTGTATGCCCATCTTTGGCAGGGAGCAGCTACTACCGCTTATGAAAGGGGAAAAGATTACGTGGAATTTGCACCGGACCGTGTGGCTATGCAGGATGCAACGGCCCAAATGGCTTTATTGCAATTTATGCAAGCCGGCAGAACACAGGTTGCTGTACCTTCAACTGTGCATTGCGACCACCTGATACAGGCCGAAGTGGGCGCCGATGCGGATCTTATCAAAGCAAAAACACAGAATAAAGAGGTCTATGATTTCCTGGCTTCTGTTTCTGACAAATATGGTATTGGTTTCTGGAAGCCGGGCGCAGGTATCATACACCAGGTTGTTTTAGAACAATATGCTTTCCCGGGTGGAATGATGATCGGAACGGACAGTCATACCGTAAATGCCGGTGGTTTGGGTATCGTTGCAATAGGTGTTGGTGGTGCCGATGCCTGTGATGTAATGGCAGGTTTACCCTGGGAGCTTAAATTTCCTAAACTGATCGGTGTTAAGCTGACTGGTAAATTAAGTGGCTGGACCGCTTCAAAAGATATTATTCTGAAAGTAGCCGGAATACTTACTGTTAAAGGGGGTACCGGTGCAATTCTTGAATATTTTGGTGAAGGTGCCAAATCTCTGTCTTGTACCGGCAAAGGAACCATTTGTAATATGGGCGCGGAGATAGGTGCAACCACTTCTATTTTTGGTTACGATGCAAAAATGGCGGAGTATTTAAGAGGAACCGATAGAGCCGATGTTGCCGATGCAGCGGATGCGATCGCTGAACATTTGACCGGCGACGATAAGGTATATGCCGATCCGGCAACCTATTTCGACCAGGTTATTGAGATCAATTTATCGGAACTGGAACCGCATATCAATGGACCTTTTACGCCCGACCTGGCCTGGCCCATTTCTAAGTTTGCCGATGCCGTTAAAGTCAATGGCTGGCCCGATAAACTGGAAGTTGGTCTGATTGGTTCATGTACCAACTCCTCTTACGAAGATATTACCCGGGCAGCTTCCATTGCGGCACAGGCAACAGATCAAGGTTTTAAAGCAAAAGCAGAATTTACCATTACCCCGGGCTCTGAACAGGTGCGGTACACAGTAGCCAGGGATGGTTACTTAGATACTTTTGAAAAAATGGGCGGAGTTGTTTTAGCCAATGCCTGCGGGCCATGTATCGGGCAATGGGCAAGACATACAACCGACCCGAACAGAAAAAATTCCATTGTAACTTCTTATAACCGTAATTTCTCAAAAAGAAATGACGGTAATCCAAATACGCATGCATTTGTGGCTTCACCCGAAATAACAACCGCCCTGGCGATTGCCGGTTCACTTTCCTTTAACCCGCTTACCGATTATTTAACCAATGATAAAGGTGAGCAATTTAAACTGGAAGAACCGCTGGGAATTGAAATGCCTCAAAAAGGTTTTGCTGTGGAAGACGCAGGTTTCCAGGCACCGGCTGCCGATGGAAGTGGCGTACAGGTCATCGTTTCGCCAACCTCTGATCGTTTGCAACTGCTGGAACCTTTTGCTGCCTGGGAAGGCACTGATTTGAAGGGATTAAAATTATTGATCAAGGCGAAAGGAAAATGCACGACGGATCATATTTCCATGGCGGGCCCCTGGTTAAAGTTCCGTGGCCATTTAGATAATATCAGTAACAATATGCTGATCGGTGCTTTGAACTTCTTCAATGAAAAAGTGGATACCGTAAAAAATCAACTGACCGGCGAATACGGAACCGTACCCGGAACACAAAGGGCATACAAAGCCGCGGGCATTGGTACTGTTGTTGTAGGTGATGAAAACTATGGAGAGGGTTCTTCCCGGGAACATGCAGCAATGGAGCCCAGGTTCCTGGGTGTGCGTGCCGTATTGGTTAAATCTTTTGCCCGTATTCATGAAACCAATCTGAAAAAGCAGGGTATGCTGGGTTTAACTTTTGCTGATAAGGAAGATTATAATAAGATCCAGGAAGATGATAGTATCGATATCAATGGTTTAACCAGCTTTACCCCCGGCAAACCTTTGCAAATGGTATTCAATCACGCTGATGGAACAATTGATACCATCTATGTGAACCATACTTACAACGAACAGCAGATCGAATGGTTTAAGGCAGGTGCTGCATTGAATATTATCAGAAGAGCGTTTGAAGCTGGTAAATAAAAAAAGATCCTGCTGATGTAATAATAAAAATCCCACCCCACGGCGGGATTTTTTATTAACAAATATTTTATTTTAAATTTTCAATGTTTAAACATTAATATGTAATTTGCATGCAAAACTAAAATTATGGCAACCAAAACCTGGGCACTAGACCCCACGCATAGTGAAATACAATTTAAGATCAAACACCTGATGATCACCAATGTAACAGGCAGTTTCGACTTGTTCAACGTATCGGCGCAAACCGAAGATGAAGATTTTACAAAAGCTAAGATCAGTTTTACAGCCGAAGTAAATTCCATCTCCACCAATAACGAACAAAGAGACACCCACCTGAAGAGCGCTGATTTTTTTGAAGCGGAAAAATTTCCCCAAATTGTTTTTACGGCAACAAAGGCCGAAGATGTGGATCAGGATGGTTCTTACGACCTGTTTGGCGATCTAACCATACGTGATGTTACCAAAAATATAAAACTATCTGTTGAGTTCGGAGGTGTTGTAAAAGACCCCTATGGTAATACCAAGGCCGGGTTCACCATCCATGGTAAAATTAACCGGAAAGATTTTGGCCTTACCTGGAATGCAGTTACTGAAGCAGGTGGTATGCTTGTTAGTGAAGAAGTAAAATTAGCCGCAGAAATACAGTTGATAGAACAAGCCTGATCCCGGCTATGTTATTGAACCAGCGAAACCCACCGGGTTTCGCTTTTTCATTACAACCTGACTTTCATTTTCCGCAAATGTGTACACGCTGAAACCCAGGCAAAGGCCTTGTGCTGGTGGTTTTTGGTATATGCCGGTTGTACTAACGATAAAATCCAATCGGCATTATTGATTATATTCGCTGATGCATCCCTATGTTTCCCCCATTGTAAAATTATTCAACCGGCATGCAAATGCAGAAAAAGCTGCAGGTGCCAAAGCGTATATGCGTAACCAGTTTGACTTTTGGGGTTTGTTGGCTGCTACCCGGCAAAGCCTGACCAAAGCGTACCTGAAAGAAAATCTTCCGGAATATCATCAACTGAAAAAAATTGTTCAGGAATTATGGAATAGGCCTGAAAGGGAATATCAGTATTTCGCCATCGATCTAATGGCCTCCATGAAAAAATACTGGACCATAGATATTATAGAATTATTTGAATTTGTACTCATCAACAAAAGCTGGTGGGACACAGTTGACCATGCAGCCAGTAGTTTAACCGGCCCCTATTTTAAATTATTTCCGGGCCAGGTAAACAAAATAACAGGCCGCTGGAACCAATCACCCAATTTTTGGTTACAGCGCAGCAGCATCCTGTTTCAAAAAAAATACAAACAGGACACCAACACAAATTTACTAAGCCAATACATACTTCACCACGCCCAATCGAATGAATTCTTTATTCAAAAAGCCATTGGATTGGCGTTGAGGGAATACAGTAAAACCAATCCAACATGGGTAATACAATTTGTTACGCAAAACAAACTGGCGCCACTCAGTAAAAGAGAAGCTTTAAAAAGAATTCACTAAAACCGTCTTTTATTTTCGTTTCAGCTAAACTTCTGAACAATTATACCATGGAGGCAACCTACTCCATTAATTATGCGTTAAGATACACGTACTTATATTTTATATTCATTATTCAATTTCTTTAGTAACTAGTCAAAAATAAAGTTTATATGAAAGTTTACAAATTAACAGGCATTTTAATAACCTGCTTGCTATTTATTGGCTTATCGGTCATAAACAGTTGTAGTAAAGGTGGCGGAACTATAACGCCTCCACCGGCAAATCCCTGCGCTGGTAAAACGATCCTGGTTACTGCCACCGTTACCAATACAACAACCGGTCAATCTGTTGGTGCCATCAATGCATCTGCCAGCGGCAGCAGCAGTTTCACATTTAATATCAATGGTGCTGCTTTCCAGGCCTCGGGTAATTTTACCGGGTTAGCTGCGGGTACGTATACCATTATCGCAAAAGATGCCGATGGCTGTACGGGTACCAACACTTTTACGGTGAATGATCCATGTACAATAAAAAATATAACGGTTACCGGTACAGTTACCAACACCACTGCTGGTACATCAAACGGTTCGATTGCAGCTACCGCTGGCGGCAGTACAGGCTTTACCTACAGCCTTAATGGCGGTGCTTTCCAGGCTTCCGGCACCTTCACAGGTTTAGCCATCGGAACATTTACCGTAACGGCTAAAGATCTTGATGGCTGCTTAAAAACACAAACTTTTAATGTGGTTGACATTTGTTCGGCCAGGACCATTACGGTCACGGGAACTGTTGTTAACGCAGGCCCTGCACCTGGTGCAACCAATGGTTCAATAACGGTATCAGCAAGTGGTAGTACCGGGTTTACCTACCAGATAAACGGCGGTTTATTCCAGGCTTCGGGCGCATTCACCGCATTAGGTGCCGCTAATTATAACGTTACAGCAAAAGATGTAGACGGATGTACCAAATCCCAGGCATTCACCGTTACGCTGGACCCTTGCAGGGGAAAAACGCTGACCATTGGTGCCACAACTTCGGCAAATGATAAATGTGCTACACCGCCTACAGGTTCAATCACCATAGCGGCTGGTGGAGGTACGGGCTTTACTTATAGCCTCAACGGAGGTCCTTTCCAGGCGTCAAATATATTTACCGGGCTCGCCGCAAATACCTATAATACAGCTGCAAAAGATGTTGATGGATGTGTTGTAAGCGGAACTGCCACGGTCAGTTTAGCTCCTGCCGGGTTAACTTTTGCAGCTGTTAAGGCTGTCTTACAACTTAATTGTGCCATTAGTGGTTGCCATTTGGGCTCTTCGCCGCAAAGTGGGTTAAACTTTAGCCTGGACTGCACCATCGTTGGCAGTTGGGACCGAATTAAGGCGAGGGCGGTTGACGCTAACCCCTCAGTAATGCCACCAGCGCCTAATGCCCCATTATCTGCAGCTGACAGGCAAAAAATATTAGACTGGATCGCAGCGGGCCATCGCTTTGTTGATTGATTCTCAATCTGCCCAAATAAAAAGCTGCCGCAATATTGCGGCAGTTTTTTATTTTATACCTGCTATAGATTTCATTTCGCCAATTCATTTTCATTCGGCACAATAAAAGCGGAGTTTAATAACAAATCCGCGTAAATAACCGGTGAATTATGATGAGGTTACATCAAACCACACTTTTTTGCCATCATTCCAGTCGCCGTTGTAATTGATGGTAAGTTCTTCACCATGCTCAATTACCCTTACCGTTTTGATCATGATGGAATCATCTTCAAAATCCATAAAATATTCGCAGTTGCTTTTGTAACTGTGGTTATACATGGGTACCAAACCTAGTGCCATGCAGCATTTATCTTTTTCCTTTCCCCATTCAAAAATATAATCATGCAATAAGGTTTTATCCAGGTAATCCCTTTCGGATTTCTCCATCACAATGACCGGCGCAATTTCTATGACGCTATTGGCAGGAATGCGTTCACGGGTAAATACACCCCTTCCTTTTCCATTGGTATGTTCCACAATTAAATAAGGCTTTAACATCATATCCGGTTTGTAATAAATGGTTTAAATGGCATCACAATTTTACTGCAATTTATTAACAAAGTACCGATGCCGTTGGAGTTGGATGAAATATCGATACAGGAGCGGTTTGAAGAAATGATCGCTTCTGAAGATAAACTGTCGATTCAGAATTTTCTGAACGATCAGAACATCAGTGATGTGGCCGGGTTGATCTACGAAAATGAAGATTACGATTGCCAGATAATTTCGCATCTTTCCATACACCGTACTGCCATTGTTTTTAATATCCTTGCATTATCTACCCAAAAAAGAATAATCAAAAATTTGCCGGTTATTAAAACTATTCGCCTCGGTGGGTGATACCTCTTACAAATTAATGCGCATTACAATCCCAACGCCCCTTGTCTCCGACAAGCGGGCTGCACCAGGCCACTGCTAATTACCGGAATAATGCATCAACATTCCAACATTACCTGTTCCATCAAAGTAAAACTTTGCAGAAGAATAATAGTCTTCGGGATTAATGCATAAACCTGTATTCACCGGATTATAATGAATATAATCAATTTTTCGCCGCTTGTCTGGAGACAAGTCGGCTCACGTGGGTACGTGTTGGCTTGCAGACGAATTTGGAACACCGTCACGGGTAAACCGCTGTTCAGATTTCCACCCATTTTTTTTAATTACACCGATGTGACATCATAAATAGTCCAACCCTTTTCCCATCGGCATAATACCATCTGAGATTTCCTTGCAGTCCGATAAAGTACTCCATACATCAAGATGGTATTATCCTGCAAATCAGCATGATTTTACTGCATCGTTGCTGAAGTACCGGGCGCTGCACCATATTTCATCACCTTAACTTTTGCTTTCCCGTTTTTATAGGTGATCAAAAACAAACGATCATAATCATTGTCGGCCAAATCACCATATGGATAATCATGCACGCCAAATTTTCTGATGACCTGCGGGATGGTATTACTGTGACCAATGACCAAAATCGTTTTTCCAAAATCGCTATGCCCCATGATGGTGTTTATTAGGTTACCGCATAAAGTATCGGCCGTATAATGAACCGTATCTATATTTAACTGTATCCTTAAACTATCACCGGTATTTTGCGTGCGGCGGTATTGGCTTACATAAATTTTCCGGATCATTTCATCTTTCAAAAAACGCATCAAATCGCCGGAACGGGCATTCCCGGCAGGGGTTAACAATGGATCCTTACCGTCCTGCTTTTCGGCATGACGTACAATATAAATTTTTGTAACAGCCGCCCCTTCCTGTGCAACTGCGCGATTTTGAAAACTAAAAAACGCACTAATTAATATTATTAATTTCATTTCACAAAATTTTACTCCCCAAATTAACCCAATAACAGGTAAAACCATATAAGATTGGCCATTAAATAGTATATATGGACACATTTTTATTAAATTGCACGGATATTTAACCCGGTTTTTGGCTAATTGGAATGCATGCAATAAAATGACGTGTTTCAAATTCTTTTTATTATCATTATCCGATGGCATTAAATAAATAAAACTCGTAAACATATGTGTGGAATTGTAGGTTACACCGGCCCTAAAGAAGCTTACCCGATCGTAATAACAGGTTTAAAAAGACTGGAATATCGTGGATACGACAGCACCGGTGTGGCCTTGCTGAATGATGGATTAAAGGTTTATAAAAAGAAAGGCCGTGTTGCTGAACTGGAAGACAGCATCATTGGCAAAGATCTGCATGCACATACGGGTATTGGACACACCCGCTGGGCCACGCATGGAGAACCCAGTGATAAGAATGCACATCCGCATACCTCGGCCAGTGGTAAATTGGCGATGATCCATAACGGCATTATCGAAAACTACTCCCAACTTAAAAAAGAACTTACCAATAAAGGTTATGTTTTTACCAGCGAAACCGATACCGAAGTTTTACTGAATTTTATTGAAGATATCAGGGAGAATAACAAATGTGATCTGGAAGAAGCGGTTAGGGTTGCATTAAAAAGAGTTACCGGTGCTTATGTGATTCTTTTGCTGGATGCTGAAAACCCCGACACCATCATTGCCGCCAGAAAAGGTAGTCCATTGGTGATTGGTGTTGGCAAAGGTGAACATTTTTTAGGTTCCGACGCTTCCCCGATGTTGGAATATACCAAAGAAGTGGTGTATGTAAACGACTATGAACTGGCTATAGTGCGGCCCGATGAGTTGATCCTGAAGAACCTGGGTAACGAAAAGATCACGCCTTTTGTGACCAAACTGGATATGGAACTGGCTGCCATTGAAAAAGGTGGCTACGACCATTTCATGCTCAAAGAAATTTTTGAACAGCCGAGTACCATTCATGATTGTTTAAGGGGAAGACTGGACGCTGCAGCCGGAACCATTACCATGAGTGGTATTCAAAATAATATAGAGCATTTTAAAAATGCAAAGCGTATCATTATGGTGGCCTGTGGTACCAGTTGGCATGCGGCTTTACTGGCCGAATATATTATTGAAGAACTTTGCCGGATCCCGGTTGAAGTTGAATATGCATCCGAGTTCAGGTATCGCAACCCGATCGTTAATAAAGGGGATATCATTATTGCCATTTCACAAAGCGGAGAAACAGCCGATACTTTAGTTGCCATTGAACGGGCAAAGGAAAACGGTGCCATCATCTTTGGCATTGTAAATGTAGTGGGATCATCTATTGCCAGGATCAGTAACGGCGGTGCTTACACACATGCAGGACCGGAAATAGGAGTGGCCTCCACCAAAGCATTTACGGGTCAGCTGGCGGTTATAACCATGATGGCCCTGAAGATCGCTAAAGAAAAAGAAACGATCAGTGAGGAACGTTATAAAAACTTATTGTTTGAACTGGAAGCCGTACCGGAAAAAGTTAGTGCCATATTAAAGAATGCTGAAGCGCTTAAATCGATTGCATTAAAATATATGCGAGCTTCCGATGCTTTATTTTTAGGCCGTGGATATAATTTTCCGATCGCGTTGGAAGGAGCACTGAAATTAAAAGAGATCTCTTACATTCATGCCGAGGGTTACCCGGCGGCAGAAATGAAACATGGCCCAATTGCGCTGGTTGATGAAAATTTACCGGTCGTATTTATTGCGACCAAAGATTCATACCACGAAAAAATTGTGAGTAATATCCAGGAAATAAAAGCCCGTAAAGGAAAAGTGATCGCTATCATCACCGAAGGAGATGACCTGATACCAGGCATGGCCGATGATGTATTTTATGTACCTGTTGCCGACGAAATAATAGCGCCCATGCTGAGTACCATACCCATTCAGCTATTAAGTTATTATGTTGGCATTGCCAAGGGTGTTGATGTAGACAAACCAAGGAACCTGGCCAAGAGTGTAACAGTGGAGTAAACAATGGATAATGCAATAATGGAAAATGCAATAATGGATAATGCAATAATGGATAATGGATAATGTCTTAAAATGCGTCGATCTTTTTGTTTTGAGGCATTACACTTATCATCCGGAAAATTTTGTTCAAACATAAAAATGTGGTGTAATAAATTGAAAAAATTATCCATTAAACAATTATCCATTATCAATTACCAAATTATCCATTATCAATTACCAAATTATCCATTATCAATTACCAAATCATCCATTATCAATTACCAAATTATCCATTATCAATTACCAAATTATCCATTATCAATTACCAAATTATCCATTATCAATTACCAAATTATCCATTATTGCATTGTCAATTAAACAATTATCCATTCATTCATGAATATCATAACAAAACATCCTGTTAACAATCTCGGTTACAACTTTGTAGATAGAAAATATATTCCAAAGGGTAAAGATGAATACCACCTGCGGAATATGCATAATAAAAACGGTATTGATTACCGTAAGCTAACGGCGCAGGATATTGAAGCGCTGATCCGTAACAGGAATACATCTGATGACTGGAATAAAATTTTTGTTTCCAGACAGTTCAATCCCGAACTGGTCAGAAACTGTAAGTTTCATGGTCTGGTACGCATCGGTAAACTGGAATCATTTTACCTGGAATTTCATAACCTAAGAATGCCGGTGGGTTTATACAACAGCACCATCATCAGCTGTGACATTGGTAATAATGTTTGTATTGATCATGTAAATTATCTCAGCCATTATATTATTGGCAATGAAGTCATGATCGCCAATGTAAACGAACTCGCCACTACGGATATTGCAAAATTTGGTAACGGTATTTTAAAAGATGGCGAAGAAGAAAAAACAAGGGTATGGATGGAATTATGCAACGAGGCAGGCGGCAGAAGCGTCATTCCGTTCAACGGCATGCTGGCCGGTGATGCCTGGCTTTGGAGTAAATACAGGGAAGATGATGCCTTATTGAACAAGTTTAAAGAATTTACCGAAAAGCGATTTGACAGGCAGCGTGGGTACTACGGAAAAATTGGAGACAGAACAGTAATTAAAAGCTGTAAGATCATTAAAGATGTTTGGGTAGGCACAGATGCCTATTTTAAAGGCGCCAATAAATTAAAAAATTTAACGGTAAACAGTGATGAAAAACGCACCTCGCAAATTGGCGAGGGCTGCGAAATTGTAAATGGTATTGTTGGCTATGGCTGCAGAATTTTTTACGGCGCAAAAGCAGTTCGTTTTGTGATGTCGTCTCATTCGCAATTAAAATATGGTGCCCGGTTGATCAATTCATTCCTGGGCAATAACTCTACTATTTCCTGCTGTGAAGTATTGAATTCTTTGATCTTTCCGGCACACGAACAGCATCACAACAATTCTTTTTTATGTGCAGCGCTGGTTATGGGACAAAGCAATATGGCTGCCGGGGCAACCATTGGCAGTAACCACAACAGCCGGGCCGCTGATGGCGAGATCATTGCAGGCCGGGGATTTTGGCCGGGACTGTGTGTAAGCTTAAAACACAATTCTAAATTTGCATCTTTTTCCATCATCGCCAAGGGCGATTTCCCGGCTGAATTAAATATACCTGTACCCTTTAGCCTGGTAAGTAACGATATAGCAAACAACAAATTAGTGGTGATACCCGGCTATTGGTTCATGTACAACATGTTTGCGCTGGCACGTAATGAATGGAAATATATTACCCGTGACAGGCGTACCGAAAAAATTCAAACGTTTGAATTCAATTTCCTGGCACCGGATACCATCAATGAATTATTCGATTCGATACGCATGTTGGAAAAATTAGACATTAATGCAAACGGTGCTGCCGAAGTTACCGGTTGGGAAAATTCGAGCCGTAAAACTGAATTGCTCAAAGTTCCCCGGTCAATAACCTTATTTAAAGAATTGATTCAATATTACGGAACAAAGGAGATCCTGGATCATATCCAGACAAATAATTTTACCGATTTTGCCGCCCTGAAAAAATCGCTTTCGGCTAAAGTGCAACGCAGTGAATGGCTTAACATTGGAGGCCAGTTGATTCAAAGATCAGCAATAGAAACCCTTAAAAAAAATATCCGATCGGGTAAAATAAATGGCTGGGATGAAATACACAATTTTTACCGGAAACAGGGATTAGCATATACTACCGACCGGTTAAACCATGGTTACACTTCATTGCTTGAAATACTGCAAATCACGCCCAAACAATTTACAGCAGAACTGCTGAAAGAACTATTGCATAAAGCCCTCAAGACCAGGGAATGGATGAGTAAGGGTATTTACGATTCCCGTGCCAAGGATTATAGCAATCCATTTCGAAAAATGGTTTATGATACCAACCAGGAAATGAACAAGGTTTTGGGCAAACTGGAAGACAATGGTTTTATTCAGCAACAATTTGCAGACCTGGAGTTAATGAAGAAACAGGTGAAATCCTTTATCAAAAAACTGAAGTGATTACATGTACGCGTCGGTAGACGATTACCATTTACGCAACAAAGGATATCATTCAAAAAGACTTACGGGAAATTATAGTACCAGCAGCTTTTTGGAATAAACCATCTAATGAGAACAAAATACCGATGGCAAATAAAATCAAAAAATAATCTTACTGCTGTCTTTTAGTACCGGGTTTATTTTATAAGATATTCAAGTGCCAGTTCATAACCTTTCAGTCCCAGGCCACTAATAACGCCTTTGGCCTTTCCGGAAACATGCGACAGTTTACGAAAATCTTCTCTACCGAAAATATTGGAGATATGTACTTCTACCAGGGATGCTGTTATGGCGGCAACGGCATCACCAATAGCAACCGACGTGTGCGTATAACCCCCCGGATTAAAAATGATACCATCAACGCTAAAACCAACCCGCTGAATTTCGTTGATCAATTCCCCTTCTACATTACTTTGAAAATAGGAAATTTCGATATTGGCATATCTGCCCCGGAGTGCCTGGAGATAAGTTTCGAAAGATTCACCTCCGTAAATATCCACTTCACGCTTGCCAAGCAGATTTAAATTAGGTCCGTTGATGATTGCGATTTTCATACCCCAATCCCCTACAGGGGCTTTTAAAGTTTTAAATAATAACCTGCAAAATAGCAAAGACTTTTTACTATTGTACTCCAAAGTTCCCCACTTTTGGAACAGCCCGATTATTTCGGGGAGGGGGTGGAGGAGGTTTGTATCATACTTATAAACTCATCAAACAAATACCTGCTGTCGTGGGGACCCGGTGTAGCTTCGGGATGATATTGAACCGAGAACGCTTTTTTATCTTTTATACGAATGCCTTCAATACTGTCATCATTTAAATTAATATGGGTTATTTCAATATTGGCGTTCGCCCTTACCGCCTTGGGATCAACACCAAAACCATGGTTTTGTGTAGTGATCTCAGATTTACCGCTGATGATATTTTTTACCGGGTGATTTAATCCCCTGTGCCCGTGATGCATTTTAAAAGTTGGAATATCATTGGCCAGCGCCAGTAATTGATGACCCAGGCAAATTCCGAAAAGCGGTTTACCTGCTGCCATTATTTGCTTTACTGTTTTAATGGCATAATCCATTGGTGCCGGGTCGCCGGGACCATTACTGATAAAATACCCATGCGGTTTAAATTGTTCTGTTTCTTCAAATCCTGCTTTTGCGTTATGTACTTTTACATACGCACCACGCTCCACCAGGCAATTCAATATATTTTTCTTGATCCCAAAATCAAGCACCGCAATTCTCAGGTCACTATTTTCATCGCCCAGAAAATAGGGTTCAGTGGTGCTTACAGAAGAAGCCAGTTCAAGCCCGTCCATAGACGGCACTTCCTTTAACTGTTTACCGAGCTGATCAAGATCTGATGTTTCAGAAGAAACAATGCAGTTCATAGCTCCCTGGGTGCGTATATGTGCAACAAGTGCCCTCGTATCAATACCATCAATAGCAACAACACCCTGGGCTTCTAAATAATCCTGTAAAGAAGTATCTGCCAAAAAACGGCTGTATCTATTTTCCAGGTTGCGGCCAATGATGGCCTTTACTTTTACACTGTCGCTCTCCACATCCGCAGCTTTAACACCATAATTACCGATATGTACATTATTCATGATCAGTACCTGGCCAAAATAACTGGGATCGGTAAAAACTTCCTGGTAACCGGTCATGCCGGTATTAAAACATATTTCGCCGGTTGCGGTACCGGTTTTACCAAACGCAGTACCATTAAAAATTGTTCCGTCTTCTAAAATTAAAACGGCAGGAAGTGTTTTTGTATCGGGCATTTGTTATAAAGGTTTTGCAAAGAAAAGTACAGAAATGCTTGTTAAACAAATAAAATTTTTCACAATGTTAATCAATCTATTCAAATCTTCCTAAAGACTGGTAAAACTTAGTATAAAAAAGCCCCGAAATTTTCAGGGCTTATATAAACAGTTGGCTTTATACTTATGCTTCTTTTTTATCATCGGCCGTTGTATCGGCCGCTTCAGCAACAACTTCTTCAGTAGTCGCTGCAGCGTCAGTTTCTGTATCAGCAGCTTTTTTCCTGGCTCCACCACCTCTACGACGTGTTTTCTTGGCCGGTTCGGCATCTGTTCCTATACCCTTACCGTAGATCTCGTTAAAATCTACCAATTCAATCATTGCAATTTCAGCATTATCGCCGGTTCTTGCACCAAGCTTAATAATACGGGTATAACCACCGGGGCGGCTCGCAACTTTTGGTGCAACAACAGTAAATAATTCCTTAACTGCAGCTTTATCGTTGAGGTAGCTAAACACAATACGGTGATTGTGCATGATGGCTTCCTTAGACTCGTTACTTTTTGTTTTGGTGATTAATGGCTCTATGTATGTACGTAAAGCTTTTGCTTTGGCCAATGTTGTCGTAATTTTTTTGTACGTGATCAACTGGCAGCCTAAGTTCATCAAGAGCGCTCTTCTGTGAGAAGCCGTTCTGCTTAATTTGTTACCTTTTTTTCCGTGACGCATGACATTTTTTTTATTTCTCGTCCGCTTAATCCTGAGCGAAGTCGAAGGGTTAATTCGTCTGTACCGTGTCAGGAATTACAGACTACTTTTTTTATAAAGGCTCCGGATTCCCCATTTAGGGGGCGGCGGAGGGGGTGTTATTCGTCATCCAGTTTCAACTTGCTCAGGTCCATTCCAAAGCTCAATCCCCTTTCGTGTAACACCTGCTCAATCTCACTCAGGGATTTCTGGCCAAAGTTTCTAAATTTCATCAGATCTTCCTGCTCGTACTGAACCAGCTCACTTAACGAATTGATTTTAGCCGCTTTTAAGCAATTGAAAGCACGTACAGAAAGATCAAGATCTTCTAATGGTGTTTTTAATACTTTACGCAATTGCAAAGTCTGTTCGTCTACCAGGTCTTCTTTCTTATCTTCTTTGGTATCAAAGGTGATATTTTCATCGGTGATGATCATCAGGTGCTGTATTAAAATACGGCTGGCCTGTTTTACGGCATCTTCGGGGTGTATCGTTCCGTCTGTAACCACATCCATGATTAGCTTTTCAAAATCGGTACGCTGTTCAACACGGGTATTTTCAATTGCATACTTTACATTCTTGATCGGCGTGTAAATAGCATCTACAGCAATATAACCGAAATGCGAGCTCTTTTCTTTATTCTCTTCTGCCGGAACATAACCCCGGCCTTTTCCGATGGTGATCTCGATATCGAGTTTGGCACTGCTATCCATGGTACAGATCAACAGTTCCGGATTCATGACTTCAAAAGTAGGAGAAGCCTCACCAATCATTCCTGCAGTGAACTCAGTTTTATTTTTGATAGAAAGGGTTACTTTTTCAACACTCACATCCTGGTCCAGTTTGTTTTTAATACGAACCTGCTTCAGGTTTAAAATTATTTCCGTAACGTCTTCGGTAATACCTTTCAGGGTTGCAAACTCATGGTCGGCACCTGCGATGTTAATACCAATGATTGCATAACCCTCCAAAGAGTTCAATAACACCCTGCGAAGCGAGTTACCGATAGTTACGCCATAACCTGGCTCAAGCGGGCGAAATTCGAAAGTGGCTTCAAATTCGGTTGCTTTCTGAAGAACGATCTTATCTGGTTTAACAAAATTTAAAATTCCCATTTGTATTTTGTTTTTTGCCCCTATCTCCCGAAGGGGACAAGGATGTTTTGTAATTATTTATTTCAAAATCTCCGCCGGTTCCTTAGCCAGCTGGCGGATGTGGTGTTATTACTTAGAGTACAATTCCACGATCAGTTGCTCCTTAATATTTTCAGGAACACTTTCCCTTTCCGGATAAGTAATGAAAGTGCCTACTGCAGTCGTTTCATTCCACTCTAACCAGTTAAACTTGGCATTTTTGCCACGCAGGTTACCGGAAATAGAAGCATTTGCTGCACTTTTATTTTTTAGGCCAATAACATCCCCGGCTTTACAGCTATAAGATGGAATGTTGAGTACTTCGCCATTAATAGTAATGTGTTTATGGGATACCAACTGGCGTGCACCCTGCCGGCTTGGAGAGATCCCCAAACGGAAAACGACATTGTCTAAACGGGCTTCTAATAATTTGATCAGGTTTTCGCCGGTAACCCCTTTACGGCGGGCAGCTTCATCAAATGTTTTGCGGAATTGTTTTTCCAGCAAACCGTACGTGTACTTGGCTTTTTGCTTTTCTCTTAACTGTAAAGCATATTCGCCTAAAGTTTTACGCTTGCGGTTAGCACCATGCATACCCGGGGGGTTGCTGTTTTTTGTTAACCATTTTCCATTTCCGGTAATGGGCTCTCCAAAGATCCTCGAGATTTTTGTTTTGGGGCCTGTGTAACGTGCCATAATTGATATCGTGGTCTTTTAGTGACGATGCATCATTATAAAGACCTTTTAAAATGAATGATACACCCGGTTATAAATGGATAATTGTATAATTGTTAATGGATAATTTTTTCATTATTAATTATCCATTATTTCATTATCAATTATTAAACTCTTCTTTTCTTTGGAGGACGACAACCATTATGTGGTAACGGTGTAACGTCTTTGATCATGTTGATCTCTATCCCATTTTGAGATAGAGAACGGATGGCACCTTCGCGACCAGAACCCGGTCCTTTCACAAATACATCAACTCTCTTTAAACCAGCATCCAGCGCAGTTTTTGCTGCATCGGCTGCTGCCATTTGAGCGGCATAAGGCGTATTCTTTTTAGAACCCCTGAAGCCCATTTTACCGGCACTGCTCCAGCTGATTACCTGGCCCTGCTTGTTGGTTAAACTGATAATGATGTTGTTGAAACTTGCAGTAATGTGTGCGTCGCCGTAGCTGTCAACTTTTACTACTCTTTTTTTTGAGGCCGCTTTACCGCCCTGTGCTTTTGCCATAATTAATTCTAAATAGGTAATCTTTAAAAATAGATCCCGTCGTGCCCTGTGCCAGACGAAACTGAACCAACCCTCCTGCCGACTTCTTAGCGATCTGGTATTGTTTCAAATAATTGAAGTCTGTATTGATTTGTACATTAGCTTCCGGTAGTTATCGGGAGCTAATGGCCAATTGTTTACTTGGTTACTTTTTTCTTACCTGCAACTGTCTTACGCTTACCTTTCCGCTGACGGCTGTTCGTACGTGTACGCTGTCCCCGAACCGGTAAACCTTTACGATGACGCAGACCACGGTAGCAGGCGATATCCAGTAAACGCTTAATGTTCATCTGGGTTTCACTACGTAATGCACCTTCGGTTTTAAATTCGTTATTGATAACGTTCCTGATGGCTGTTTGCTCATCATCGTTCCACTCATTTACTTTTTTGCTGTGGTCGATACCCGCCTTGTCTAAAATGTACTGGGCAGTGGAACGGCCAATTCCGTAAATGTAAGTAAGGCCAACTTCGCCTCTTTTGTTTTTTGGTAAATCGATACCGGCAATACGAGCCATATTTTATTTTAAATTTAAAATTTTAGATTTGCGATTTTAGATTGTTGTTGTAGCAGTCTCCCAAATCCGAAATCTACCAACTTCAATCTACCATTGTCTTTACCCTTGTTTCTGTTTAAAACGGGGATTTTTTTTGTTGATCACATACAGTGTGCCTTTTCTTCTTACGATCTTGCAATCTGTGCTGCGCTTTTTAATTGAAGCTCTAACCTTCATTTTGCTTGGTTTTATTGTATTACTTAATAACTTTTCAACTTTTAAACCCGTCAACCTCTCCCCTATTTGTAGCGGAATATAATCCTGCCCCTGCTTAAATCGTACGGACTCATTTCCACACCAACTTTATCGCCCGGCAAAATACGTATGTAATGCATGCGCATTTTACCCGAAATAGTGGCTAAGATCTCATGATCATTCTCCAATTTAACCTTAAACATAGCATTACTTAACGCTTCAACTATTACTCCATCCTGTTTTATAAGTGCCTGTTTAGCCATAATTTTGGGAGCGCAAAGATAGGAGGAATAATTTAATTAATGGCAATAAACAGTTATAATTACCAACAATTAGATGATTTTTCCACAAAAAATCAAAAAACCGGGGAAGTTTCAGGTTTGGGACGGGCAAATTCGGGACTTTGTCAAAAAAAAAAGCAAAATATTAGAAATGAAGTACCGGCATTTCTTCGTTGTTTAGAGTAAGTTAAAAAAAATCCTCCAGGGAATTGGGCCCGGCTTTTTCTACAGGTGAATAAATGCCTTTAAAAAAACGCCGGTTCGCCCTAACGATAAATTATCTTAAACGTTTGTTTTTCACTTTTTTCCAAATCAGTAACCATTAACATGTATACTCCTTTCTGAATACCCGGGTTTCTTGGATATGCTAAAACCTGGTTTTGCACATTCGTATATACATTCGACATTATTTTTTGCCCGCTCATGGTATTTAATTCAACCAGGTAATTTTTGGGCGTTTTACCTTTTATCGATATAAACAATTTTGTATCTACCGGGTTTGGATAGGTACTTACATTAATATTCCAATTGGCTATCTTAACTGTATTACTGTATAAAAAACTATGGTCATTTAAATTAAGTTTTAACCGGTAATAATTATTGCCCGATGGCGGGTCACTGTCAAGGTAACTGTACCGTAAAGCTCCATTACCCGGCACGCTGCCAATGGTTTCAAAAGAAGATCCGTTAGGAATACGCTGCTGAACTTCATAGGTAACAACACCCGAAGAACGGGCATTCCACGACAGGTTGTTTCCGTCTCTTCCTTTTGTTGCGGATAAGGTTGTATGCGAAGGCAATATCAAACCACAGGTACCGGTAATTATATAGTTTGCAAATTTAGTAAGGCACCCATTATTGATCACTATTTTACAAAAATACCGGCCGGTATCATTCAATGTTAAAAATGGAATGGTATAGCTTGGCCCGGTGCCCACCACGATACTATCATTGGGAATGATTCGCTTGTACCAGGTGTATTGGGCATTGGCAATAGAATCTACCCGTAAAGTAAGGCTGTGACCAAAACACTCCAGGGAATCATTGCTGACCAGGAAATTTGCCAGTGGAAGAACACTTAAATCATGCAAACCCGCATTTCCGCAGCCATCAACAGCCCTAACCCTTATTAAAGAATAAATGGTACCATTATTTATGGTAAATACCGGGTTAGACTGGGGCGCTGTTACAATGCTTGGAAATGTGGGCACACTGCCAATGATCTCATACATATACGGATTAAGACCTCCCACAACATCTACATTTACAACAAAGCTGTTATTATTACATTGATAGGCCTTTGAACCCGTAAGTAACGGGTACAGATAAACGGGCACCGTTACGGTATCATAAATGTGTTTATTACAATTGGTAACATAAGTATCGAAAATATAGGTTGCCGGCCCGAGATTTAAGAAACTATATTCATAATTATTACTGGTGCTAGGGAAAATAGAAACCACCAGTCCATCCTTCTTAATAATTTTTGGTCTGATATCACCACCAATATTATTGTTCGTGATATTAATATCCACATCCGCAGATCCAAAAGGCCAGATACCTGTAGGACATTTGCGCGTTGTGGTTATTGCCCTGTTCACAATGCTGATATCCGGCGTTATTTGAACAGAATCTTTTATTCCGCATTGATCGGTTACCACTACTTTATATTTTTGGGTACCGGGCAAATTGGGCAAATTCTGAAACGTATAATTGAAACTGGATATCGTAACCGATTGTAACAAATTACCCGTGGGCTCATACAACGAAAGGGTAAAAGGAATTGTACCGCGGCCAATGGTAACCTGTACATTGGTTGTGCCAATCATGGAACAGGATTTAGTGGCTGCCAGGCTAAAAACCACCGGTATCGGTAAAGTGGTAAAACACCGCACGATAACCGTATCATAGCAGGCAGGGTCATTAAATATACGAATGCAATAACTGCCTAAAAGAAGATTTAAGAATATGCCGTTGGTATTACATCGTATCAGCACATTGGCACTGTCATAAAGACAAAATTGGGGATTGGTAAGATTTACCTGCCCGGTTACATAGGCTTCAAAACTTGTACAGTTCTGGCCACTGGCGCTGATATTAGGATTTACCGAAGGTACAGGGCGGGTAACCGTAAAACACCTGGTAATGGTTGTGTCATAACATGTTGGAGAATTGATCACATCAATGCAATAGGTTCCATAAGGCAAATTATTAAATACGCCGGTGCTGTTACAGGCAATCAGTACACGAACTACATTATAAATACAATACTGGGGGAGTGTTAAATTTAATGTATCTGTAATGATGGCCGTAAATGTTGAACAGCTCTTGTTTGTAATGGTAACATTAGGCCCAACGGAAGGCACCGGCCTGTTTACTGTAAAACATCGCCTGATGGTCGTATCATAACAGGATGCTTCATTAATAATCTCTATGCAGTAACTCCCGAATACCAAATTGGTAAAAACACCAGTGGTATTACAAGCCAATATATTATTACCGGCATCAAAAAGGCAAAACTTGGGATCGGTAAGATTTACGTGCCCGGTAACCGTTGCTGAAAAACCGGTACAGTTTGCGTTGATGCTTACCTGTGCATCAACTGCGGGTACCGGTTTGTTGACTATAAAGCACCTGGTGATGACCGTATCATAACAGTTGTTGGTGATCTTAATGCAATAACTGCCGTAAGGCAATTTTGTAAACTGCCCACTGGGATTACAGGAGAGCAATACGTTCCCATTATCATAAATACAATAGGATGGGTTTATTAAATTCACCTGCCCGGTAACGGTAGCGGTAAAATTTGTGCAGGTTTTATCGGAAACAGCTACAGTTGCATTTACATTCGGAATGGAAGGATCAACCCATTGTACCCATTTAATATTTCCACACCTGTCTTTTGCAAATAGTTTTACAGCATGTTTATTGCCGATAAAATATTGAAACGAATTGCTGTTAAACCAGCTGGTATCGCCGGCATTTACTGAAGCCCCGTAGAGGAAACCATTAAAAACCGGGTTTGGAGTCTGGTTATTATATACGTCAATTAGATTGATGGTAACTGCTATGCGGTCGCAATCAATTTTAGTTACCTGGTAGTTATCGATAAACCAGTCATAATTGAGTACCGTAGTACCTCTTGTTTGAATAGCGCCGCAAGAATCCCTCAACTGTATATAATAACTGCCACCCGGCAGGCCCGTAAACACACCGATGTTGCTGGTGGTACCCACGCCATAGGTAGACGGGCTTACAATGGTATAGGTAAACGGCGCACGCCCAAAATTCTGACTGGTAACCGATATGGTTCCGTCGTATCCATTTAAACAGGTTACATTTGTTGAAACCATGGTAAATGTGGGTGCCAAATAATTTCCCGGAACAGATACACTGTCTCTTTCGTAAGAACAGTTTGCCACCATATCCCTGATGGTAACCAGGTAACTACCGGCAGATAACCCGGTGATCAGACTGGAGGATGTATAATTCGTGTTTACGGGCCCCGTTAGCTTATATTGATAGTTACCGGAACCACCTGTAGCGTTTATCTGCACAGTACCTGTTGCCGCACATCGGGATTCGGCTATGATATATGAAGCCGTAATGTTATTACAGGCCTGTGCGCCGGCTTTTGACCACGGTAAACAAATTGAAACAACAATTGCAAAAAATTTGATACCCGTTTTGTAAAATTTAATCATAGTGGGTAGGATTGGATTATCATTTTGAACGTCGCAGAATATATCTTATTGCGCAAAAAACTTAAATAGTAGTTTTTCATTAAAAAAAGCTGTTTTTATACCTGCCATTAAATACCAGCCTGTGAAAAAAACACCTTACCTATTTACCGTACAAGTGTTTTTACCTGATATGGATTCGTATTTTTACGAAAAAAAGTTGGCTGCCAATTTCCTGCCGGCACATGTATTAACGCGATAAAAAAAGCCGCTTTCGAAAAGCAGCTTTTTGATAAACAATTTCATGTTTTTATCAATCAAAAGATTCATCATTTAAATGAACCTTGGTCATTTGATAAAAATGATTTTGCAATTGGTGTACCTGGATAGGATGTAAGATATGGCGATGTTCATCACGGTACCATATTTCAAACTTTGAAAAATCATCTTTGGCAGGTAACATCATCCTGAATGCACCCTTCATATATTTTACAGTGCCATCTTCATTTTCCTGTTTGTGAAATTTCAATTTCAACAGTTGTTCATCATCCAGGGCGATCGCACTCAATTGCTCTGTTTCATACCAAAAATCCTGCGTTCCGGTATTTACACAAACCTGTTTTTCGTTACCGTTAAGGTTGGTTACTTCACCCTGTTTTTTATCACCGTCGTTATCGGCTATCAAATAATCGCCTACCTTAATTTCATTGTATTTTATCATTGTAGTTGTTTTTTAGAACTCTAATATAGTAATATTTGTGAAATGATGTTTCAGAAAACAGGATTCCCATGGAACCCGCCTTAAGGCGAATTCCTGCTCTGCACAACTTTTGACATACCCTTCATTCCATATCTCCAAAGAACTCGCCTACAGGCGAATTCCTACTCTGCCCAACTCATTACATACCCTTCATTCTCTATCTCCAAAGCCATTTTGGTCAACTGCAAAGGGCGAAAAGTATCAACCATAACAGCCAGTTCGCCGGTTTCTTTCATGCCTATACTTTTTTCAACAGCTCCGGGTTGCGGGCCGTGTGGTATTCCTGCCGGATGAAGCGTAATCATTCCCCGGGTTACATGTTTGCGGCTCATAAACTCACCATCAACATAATATAATAATTCGTCGCTGTCAATATTACTGTGGTTATAGGGAGCCGGAATTGCATGGGGGTGGTAATCAAACAACCTCGGTACAAAAGAGCACACAACAAAAGTGCTGGTTTCAAAAGTCTGATGTACCGGTGGTGGCTGGTGCACCCTACCGGTGATTGGCTCAAAATCGTGAATTGAAAAAATATAAGGATAGCAACAGCCATCCCAACCAATCACATCAAAAGGATGCGTGCCATAATGAAGCCCATAAAGAATACCTTTCTTTTTTGTTTTGATCAAAAAATCGCCTTTTTCATCCATTGTTTTCAGATCCTGTGGTGTACGTATATCTCTTTCACAAAATGGAGCATGTTCCATCAATTGGCCATAATGGCTCATATACCGTTTTGGAAAACGCAGTGGTGTAAACGATTCCACAATGAACAGCCGGTTTTTTTCATCAGTAAATTCAACCTGGTAAATGGTTCCCCTGGGTAAAATAATATAATCGCCATAGCCAAACGGCAACTCGCCATATTGGGTCTTCACCTTCCCGCTTCCTTCGTGCACAAAGATCATTTCATCCGCATCGGCATTTTTATAAAAATAATCCGTCATGCTTTGTTGCGGTGCTGCCAGTACAATATGGCAATCGCTATTTACCAAAACTGCTTTACGGCTTTGCAGGTAATCCTTTTCCGGTTTAATGTTAAATCCTTCAAAGCTTCGGTGTTTAAGCATTTTTTCTTCTGCTACCTGCGGCGAAACATCAACAGGTTCATCAGTTTTGATGATCATCGTTGGCGGATAACAGTGATACAGCAAAGCATAATCATCCGAAAATCCTTCGGTAGAGAAAAGCTGCTCGGAATATAAGGTACCATCCGGCTTACGAAACTGGGTATGCCGTTTATGGGGAATGCTTCCTAAAGTATGATAGTGTGACATGATTAATGGATAATTTTAAAATGGATAATTGATAATTCCTTCGAATGACGATATCAAACATTGACACAAAGCGCAAGAGACGCAAGCAGGAAATAATATTTCCAGTTTCGCTTATCCATATCATATGTAAAGTTTCGGTGAAAAGGCATTCGCTGATTTTGTTGCCGTAAATTTACACCTTATAATCATAATAATCGTGACGAGAATAGGATTAATAGCTGACACGCATCATTACCAGGATGAAAATATCCTAGAACATTTTAAGAACTGTGACGAGATCTGGCATGCAGGGGATTTTGGCAGCGAAGAATTGTCTAAGTGGCTACAAGAGAAAAAGAGCTTAAGAGGAGTTTACGGAAACATAGATGGGCAGGACATCAGAAAAGAATTCCCGCAGCAACTGGTCTTTATGTGCGAAGAAGTAAAAGTATTGATGCGGCATATTGGCGGTTATCCTCCCAAATATAATCCCGAAACAAAAAAAGAATTACTCCTTCATAAACCCCAGCTTTTTATCAGCGGGCATTCCCATATCTTAAAGATCATGTACGATGATAAGTTGCATTGCCTGCATATGAACCCCGGTGCTGCCGGTAAACAGGGCTGGCACAAAGTAAGAACCGTCATCAGGTTTGTAATCGATGGTGCCGAAATGAAAAACGCAGAAGTGATTGAACTTTGAAGTTAACGTGAGTCAGTTCTCCGCAGTTCAGTGTTTGCTCCGACCATGAACTCCCGACTCCCGACTTCCGTCTCCGAACCTCACTCCACCCAATCCGCTATAAAAATATTAGTATCCCTGGTGCCGCCGTTGTTGCGGTTACTGCAAAAAATAAACTTCTTACCGTCGGGACTAAACATCGGGAATGCATCAAAACCCTTGTCCCTGCTGATCTTCTCCATATGCTTTCCCTCCAGGTCGGTTAAGTACATATTGAACGGAAAGCCTCGTTTATATTCATGATTACTGCAAAAGATCATGTGTTTTCCATCCGGTGTAAAATTGGGTGCCCAGTTCGCCTGTTCCAAAAAAGTAATTTGATGCGCATTGCTGCCATCGGCATTGGCAATCCAGACTTCCATATGGGTTGGTGCAACTAAATTTTCTTTAAGCAGGTCTTTATACTCCTTAATTTGTTCCGGAGTTTGCGGTCTGGATGCCCTCCATAAAATTTTTGTTCCGTCGGGGCTGAACCATCCGCCACCATCATAACCCAGGGAACGGGTAATGCGCTTAACATGTTTACCATTCAGATCCATCGTATACAATTCCAGGTCACCATCTCTCATGGATGTAAACAGGATCTTGTCGCCTTTGGGAGATATTGTTGCTTCCGCATCATAGCCCTTTGTTTTAGTCAACCGTTTAACGATCTTTCCGTTCAGGTCGGCTTTAAAAATATCGAAACTCTCATAAATGGGCCAGATATATTTATTGCCATGTTTGCTGCGATCCGGTACAGGCGGGCAATCCGAACTGCCTAAATGTGTTGAACCATAAATGATATGTTTGCCATCGGGATAAAAATAGGCACAGGTCGTTCTGCCTGTTCCTGTACTCACTAATTTGGGTTCAAATTTTTCACCGGCAGCAGGAATTTTACCCAACCATATCTGGTCGCACTTGATCCCTTCTTTGGGATTTGATTTCTGAAATACAATAAACTTGCCGTCGAAACTGAAATAGGCTTCGGCATTATCGCCTCCAAAAGTCAGCTGCTGCACGTTGGCAAAATGTTTTTCACCTTCAAAAACGATCGTGTCATTTGTAGTGACCCGGTTATTGACCCAGGTTGCTTTCTCTTTAAAAGAAACCAGGCAAATCACGGCCACACTGAATACACTTGCGATACATATTTTTTTCATCCATTTACTTTTTACTGTGTAAAGGTAAAAGATGTTAAATTTCAGATTGTCAGGAATTTGTCATGTGCTTAACCACCGGAGCGCTTATTTTTGCAAAACGATGAAAATAATAGTCATAAATATCGTTGTGCTGATAACGATCATATCCTGTAATGACCGGGAAAACACTGAACCTGCTGCTCTACATGCACCGGGCCGTGAACAGGTATTGAGGGACTCGATCTTAAAATTTCCGGATTCACTTTTATTAAAGGAACAACTGATTCAATATTACCGCGATCAGGCAGATCTTGAAAAAGCCATTGCGGCTGCCAATGAAGCGCTTCGAAAGGACAGTTTAAACGACCGTTTATGGGATATTACAGGAACATTATATTTTGAAAATGATGACACACTAAGTGCCATACGCGCTTACGAAACCGCTGCCGGCTTAAATCCACAACCACGATATATCATTACGCTGGGCTCATTGTATGCCCAAACAAAAAATGCGAAAGCGTTGGTTATGGCCGATATTCTATTGCAAAATAAAATACCCGGTATTGAAAAAGAAGCATTCTTTATCAAAGGACTGTATTACAGTTTTACCGCTGATAAAAATAAAGCCATCGATTTTTTTGATCAGTGCCTGAACCTCGATCGCAGCTATATGCTGGCGTACCGTGAAAAAGGGATTGCGCTTTATGACATGGGAAAATATAACGATGCCATTACAGTGCTCGATAAAGCGGTAACACTCCAAAATAATTTTGATGAAGGCTATTACTGGCTTGGCCGCTGCCTGGAAAAACTGAATAAACCAAAAGATGCCATGGAAGAATATAAAACGGCATTAATGTATGCACCGGATTATATTGAAGCCAAAGAAGCACTGGAGAAGCTGAAAGCCCCCCAAATCCCCCAAGGGGGACTTTGACCAGCGTTAATTATGAACTACCTTTACGACCTCAGTACTATGAACTAAGAACTAAGAACTAAGAACTAAGAACTAAGAACTAAGAACTAAGAACTAAGAACTAAGAACTAAAAACCAAGAACTAAAAAATAAAAATGGCCATCATCGCACCTTCCCTATTAGCATCTGATTTTTTAAACTTAGCGTCTGAATGTATGATGTTGAATAAAAGCCAGGCCGACTGGTACCACCTGGATGTAATGGATGGCCGTTTTGTTCCCAATATCAGTTTTGGGCCGATGCTTGTTGAATTTTTCAGGAAGGCAACTACCAAGGTTTGTGATGTGCATTTAATGATCGAAGACCCGGGCAACTATGCCGAAGCTTTTAAAAAAGCGGGCGCAGATATGCTCACTGTTCACATCGAAGCATGTCCCCACCTGCACCGGAACATGCAACAGATAAAAAGTTTGGGTATGCAGGCCGGTGTTGCTGTAAATCCACATACGCCTGTTGATGCTTTAAGAGACATCATCCAGGATATTGACCTGGTGTGTTTAATGGGTGTTAACCCGGGTTTTGGAGGACAATCATTTATACCACACACGCTGCATAAGATCAAGCAACTACGAGAGATGATCGATGAGCATTCATTGCATGTAAAAATTGAAATTGACGGAGGCGTTACTTTAGAAAATGCCAGATCAATTATTGATGCCGGTGCTGATGTGTTGGTGGCGGGAAGCACTGTTTTTAAGGCTGAGGATCCTATGGCGATGATAGCGGCACTGAAGAACTTGTAAGCATTTAAATTGACCGGGTTTTATTTTAGTTTCCATCGAAGCCCGGCATAAAACTCCCTTCCCCTTGTTGGCCCCCAAACTGATGAAATATCAAAATATGGGCCAAATGGGTTTTGCCAACTTATTATGGGTTGGTTTTGCCGATAGTTGAAAATATTTTCGCAACCCGTGTATAGCTCAAAATTTTTATAGACATAGGTGAACTGCGCATTTACCGTGCTGTAATCTTCCGAATAATCGGGTCGCTGATAAGCAGCCGGACTCGATTTTGTATCGGGCAGGCGCTGTTTACCAAACCAGTGAATATTCACATCGGCATGAAGTTTATTGGTAACCGGCTTGTAACTGAATGTAGTAAGTATTTTATGCTGCGAATTAAAGGGCAGAATTTCCCGGTTGCCATTGTTTACTCTGTACACATCTAAAAAATTATAACCGGCCTTACATTCAAATCGTTTGTAGAACTTTAGGAAAAAGTCTGACTGAAACCCATTGCTTACACTTTTACCGGTAAAGTTCTTTATAAATGCCCTGGTAGGATCCGTATCATAATCAGGGAATACCTGGTTCTGAAAATTGGTTCGGTAAAAATCGGCACTGATATAACCCGACAAATTTCCTGTTTCAAATTTTTGCGTAATGTTAATACCCATGTTTAATGCACGTTCGGGCTTTAAAGTTTCAACAAAAACGATATCCCTGGAACTGGCAAGTAAACCAATATTTTCGCTGAAGAAATTTACCGTTCGCCATCCGGTGCCTATGTTTGCGCGGATCGTGAGTTTTTTTGAAGGATCATATTTCAATAAAGTTCGGGGAGTTACATACCATCCAAAACGGTTATGATTATCTATCCTAATGCCCGTAATCCAGGTAAGTTTGCCTTTAAAAAAAAGCATGTTATTCTCCGTAAAGAGTCCAAGTATGTTTTCTGCACGATGATAATTTCCATCATAATTCCGGCTGAGGATGTTATCGGCAAAAACAATATCTTCTGTAAGATCCAGACTCTTAAAACTAATACCGGCTTTAAGGGAATGGTTTGCAGTTTTGGTAAGCTCGTATTGCCCGTTTACAAATACATTGGTTTGTTTTGCCTGGTAAGAAAGCGATCCAAACCAGGAACGTTGATCCTGGTAAAATCCTGATGCGTACAAAGTTGCACGATGTATGTCATTAAACCGGTAACTTGTTTTGGCCCATATTTCGGGCTGGTTAAGCGATATCGTATTCCCATAAATTGTGCTGCTGCCCTTATGCGTACGCTCATCAAAAAACGTTTGGCCCCCTGTACGTTTTTCATTCAAAAAACGCAGGGCTATCTCGCTGCTCCAGCCCCAGTCGGTTTCTTTTCCAACCTTCCATTTATTCATCAGCATATAGCGGGTTAACAACGGCAGATCGAGAAAATAATCGTTATCCCTGTCTGTTTTATTGGCCGGCTGCACCATATGAAAAGCAAGCATGCTGTGCCATTTACCGGCTTTAAGATTGGTGACCAGGTTCAGGTGTTTTTCCAAAAAACTATTCATGTATATATTGGCAAATAGTTTTTCGGAAGCGTTAGGCTTTTTCGTTTCTACATTTATCTGTCCGCTAATACTCTCATGACCCTGTAACACACTATTGGCCCCTTTGGAGATGTAAATATTATCCACCAATGTTCCGGGAATACCACTAATGCCATAGGTAAAACTTAGTCCCTGTATCATTGGAAATCCGTCAATCAAAACCTGGGTGTACACACCGGATAAACCCAATATCCTAAGTTCTTTGGCATTGGTGATGATATTGGTGGTTTGCGGCTGAACAGAAGACTGGGTTTCAAAACATCCCGCCAGGTCGCAGCAGGCTGCCTTTTTTAATTCAACCGAAGTAAGTATTTCTGTTTTAATAAGGCTTTGATTGGATAATATTATACCGGCTTTTTCTGTACTTACAACAACTTCCTGCAGGTCAGTTTTCGATCTCATTACAAAAACTACGTGACCAGTTTTATTAACTTCAACGGTATCTGTTATGTACCCGGCAAAACTGATAATAAGTTTGTGCGCATCTGCAGGAATATCAATACTAAAGCTGCCATCTTCTTTTGCAATTGCAGTTCCCTTTTTGTTTAACCAGTCAATGGAGGCACCGGGCAATGGCTCTTTGCTTTTGTTTGTAATACGTCCGGTAACAGTTTGCGAAAAACTGCTTAATGGAAACAACAAAACCAAAAAAATGATATACCTAAACATTAATTACTTTTTACTTTATAAGGCCTGTCATTAGGATCGCTGCAACCGCCTGTATCTTCAATAGCTTTAAATATTTCTTTATTGCCTACCAATGAAGGGTTATAGGTAATTTTAAAAACCGATGTGGGACCTGCCTTGCCAGGTGTGCAGTTACTTACCCCCTTTAATTCCATAACATTGGCTGCAAGGGTTTTCAGATCGTTGCTGCAGGTAACACCTTTTACTTTTATGGTAATGGTAGAATCGAATGCCCGCAGGTAACCACCGGCAAAAGAGTTTTTGCCAATAGCTGTAAAAACAATCAAGGCGAATACGTATTTTATAAACATGATGATCATTTTATTTTAACTGTACAATATGGTACAAACTTAGTCATTAAAAAAAATCAATGTTAGTCAGTATCGACTTTTTTTTATTATGGCCGCCAGATCCTCAGGAATTTCCATCGGCTTTAATACCGGCACACTTGCCCCGCCTGTATTTCCTGTTTGAATTTTATCAACAAAAGATTTTACCCCTCCAACCATTGGCCTGGGATCTGCCCCAAAACTTCTTTCGGGATTTTTAATTTAATATCGAAAATCAACATGTTCCAATGTACCGCAGTATGTTCTACCGGACAGGGCTGGCCCGCAATATGAGCACGTTCCAGGTGCCTCCAGCTTTGTAGGCAGTTCTTTTTATCAAATTCTGTTTTTGCCCGTGCAAGTTCTTCCCAGTAAAAAGGTTTTAAAGCTCCCGGCATGAATATATTCATTTTCACAGGTTCAATTTAATCCGAATGCCCTTCTGTATTTGTTTGTTTTGCTAAAATAAAAAACGAACCTTTTATCACCACTTTAGCATCTGCCGGAATGTTGTTTAACAAAGTGATTTCGCTGTAACCCACATCACTTGTACCTTTTACTACCGGTATTCTTTTAAAATGGGTTTCACTCTTTTTTGTATCCACGGAGTCCACAATAAAAATATAGTCCTGCCCCTGGTAGTTTACAATGGCCTCCGTTGGTATTGCCGGCAAGCTGGCTTTATCCAGGCTAATGTTTGCAGTGATGCTCATCCCATCAATTAAACCTGTTTTATCACCCTTTACCATGGCATGAACCGAAACTGCTTTACTTTCATTTTCAAAAGACGAACCCAGGGAAAAAATTTCAGCGTCATACTCCTTACCCGGGTTATTGGTTACGGTAAAATGAATGGTTTGCTTATTTTTTAATTTGGGCAGGTCTTTTTCATAAACGAACAGATCCAGATGAAGTTGCCTGTTATCAACCACTTCGGCAACAACCGTGCTCAGATCCACATAACTACCCATCTTTACGTGTACATTACTAACCACGCCGCTGATGGGACTGCGCACGGATAAAACAGAGATCAATCTTCCATTAGCCAGTGAGGAAGGATTGATACCCATCAACTGAATCTGTTGTTGCAATGAAGACCGTCTGGTGCGTAAAGATTTTAATGTTGCATCCGCTGCCTGCAGGTTTTTTAATGCTCCGGCATTGCCTGCATTCAGCTCTTTTTGGCGGTTATATTCCTGTTCAGCCATTACGATTCCTGCATGGATACCCAGGTATTCGCTTTGTACCTGTATAAACTCAGGATTGGAAATGGTTGCCATGGTTTGTCCTTTGGCAACCGTGTTGCCCGGCTCCACCAGCAATGATTTGATCACACCGCTGTACAAAGAATGGATACCGGCTTTGTTGTGATTGGGAACCCTAAGCACACCATTTGTTTTTAACGATGTTGTTAACTGCTTTTGTTCAATGGATCCAAATTCAATACCAATTGTTTTTACCTGGTCGGCTGTAAGTACGGCTTCATCAGATTTCACCTGATGTTCGTCAACCTGTGCTTCTGTTTCGGTTACAACCGTTTCTGTTTTATCTTTTCCACCGCAGGAAGCAAAGAAAACTGCGGCCGTAAAAGTGGCGACCATGATAATTGATTTATTTTTCATTTGCTGATTATTTACTGATTGATAAAGTAATGGTATTGAATAACTGACTGGTTAAAGGTATTCAGCACTTCCAGGTAATTTTTTTGAATATCGATAGCCTGTGTTAAGAACAGCGACATCTCTGCAAAACTGATCTCCCCTGCCCGGTATGCCAGTGATGAAGCTTTGATGATTTCTTCAGCCTGTTTTAATCCGCTTTTTTCGTAAAACGATAATAGATTGTTATTACGCTGCACTTCGCTCCCCATTTGCATTTGATGTGTATTGAATAACTGCTTTCCATATTCAAACTGTTTCTGTTGCAGCACCACTTCTGCCTCTGCTGTTTTTACTTTGTTACGATAAGCCGATGCGCTTAACAAAGGAAATGATGCGGAAACTGAAAAACCACTAAACGGATCCTTTGCTCCCCACAGGCGCTGACTGAAAAACCTGCCTGAGAAATCGGGTTTGTTTTCATTTTTAATAACCGAAACTCCTGCGTTGGCAATATTTATGTTTTGATTTTGTAAGGCCAGGAGCGGGTGTAAAGAATCGCCCGGTAAAAGCGGTGTGGGTATTTTCTCCAGTGGCTGCATTAACGGCAAAATAGCAGCATTACTATTCAACAACTGCGATAACGATTGCTGCTGAATGGCGATATCGTTTCCGATCTGCTGAAGCATCGCCTGTAACTCAACCATCTTTACATGGGCTGCAATACTGTCCAGGCCCCTGCTATCACCTGTCTTTACTTTTAAAACTGCTGCGGCGCTTAGTGACCTGTAAATACTGTCAAGGCGATTAAACAATGCTTGTTTGTCCTGCAAATACCAAAGCTGGTAATACACTTCCCTAACATCCCTTTTCAAAAGGATATCAATTGCCAATTCGTTAACCTGATAATATTTCATCTGCTGAGCATACAGGCCTTTCTTTGCTGTATACAAACCAGGCCAGTCAATACTTTGCGATACGCCAACTTTTAATATGCCTTTACTATCGCCTGGCCTCCCATCTTCATTCTCGGCAAAGACACCCGTTTTGGGTAAAGCTGTTGCTGTTTTCACCTGCGCGTTTCCCTTAACTACCTGTTGGGCATTGATGCCGTATTGCAGGTTATTTTTCGCAGCCGTGATGACTTCTTCAATAGGCATTCTTTTTTCCACCTGTTGTGATTGCACAGGAAATGAAAAGAATAAAAGTATCAAGCCTGTAATTGCCGGTTTCATGATCTTCTTATTTCGTGTTGAAAAAATAATATATAAACAGGGCAAAACGATCAGGGTTAAAAAAGTGGCTGTTATCAACCCGCCAATAACAACTGTTGCCAACGGCCGTTGCACTTCTGCACCGGCACCCGAAGAAAGTGCCATGGGTAAAAATCCAAATGATGCAACCAATGCTGTCATGAGTACCGGCCGCAACCGCATCCTGGTTCCCTCCCAAACCCTTTGCAATACATCATCCATGCCGTCTTGTTGTAACTGGTTAAAAGTATTGACCAATACAATACCGTTGAGTACCGCTACACCAAAAAGTGCAATGAAACCAACCCCCGCCGAAATACTGAAAGGCATTCCTCTTAACAACAAAGCAAAAACACCACCAATGGCACTCATGGGGATTGCCGTAAAGATCAGTGCCGCTTCTTTAAACGAACGGAACGTGAGATACAGCATAAAAAAGATGAGCAGCAAGGCCAGCGGCACAACAATCATCAGCCTGGCCGAAGCTTTCTGCAGATTTTCAAATGTGCCGCCATAGGTATAATAATACCCCGGGGGCAGTTTTATTTTTTCGTTCAGCTTTTCCTGTGCTTCTTTAACAACACTGGAAACATCCCTGCTGCTAACATTAAAACTTACGTATATCCGCCGCTTGCCGGCCTCCCGGCTGATTTGCGCCGGGCCGGTTTTAAACGCCACAGTTGCCACCTGTGATAACGGGATCTGGTTACCGTCCTTCATCGGCACATACAAATTACTTACATCATCCAGGGAACTCCTGTAGCTGCTGTCGAGTTTTAAAACCAAATCAAATTTCCGCTCATTTTCGTACACAGCACCGGCCACTTCACCGGCAAATGCGGTACTGATAACATGGTTTACGTCTTCGATATTCAAACCATAGCCAGCCAGTCGTGCCCTGTCGTAATCAATGGTTATTTGCGGCAGGCCATCAACCCGTTCCACCTGGGGTTGTGTAATGCCTTTTATGGGGCCAATTAAATTCGCCACCTGGTCGGCATAAGCAACCAACGTATCCAGGTTTTCTCCAAATATTTTGATGGCCACATCCTGTCGTATACCGGTCATCAATTCATTAAACCGCATTTGTATGGGCTGGCTGGGCTCTGCAATTACGCCCGGTATGGTCGATAACTTATCTCGCATTAAATCGGACAGTTCATAGAAGTCTTTAGTGGTTGTCCACTCCTTTTTTGGCTTCAGTATCACCATCAGATCAGATGCTTCGGGGGGCATGGGATCGGTGGCAATATCAGCAGCACCTGATTTACCTACTACCATTTTCACTTCCGGATAGGTCAAAAGCATTCGTTCGGCCATCATCATGGTTTCTACGGTTTGCGTTAAAGACGACCCCTGTGGCAATACAAATTCAATGGCATAATCACCTTCTTCCAGTGTGGGAATAAACTCTCCGCCCATATTTTCAAAAATGATAATGGTAACTACCAGTAACCCGACTGCGATCCCCGTTACCAGGTATTTTATTTTTACTGCTGCTCTAATAACGGGATCATATAGCCGCTGAAAGAATTCCATCATCCTGTCGGAAAAAGTTCTTTTATGGCTGATATTTTTAGACAGGAATAAGGCACTCATCATGGGGATATAGGTGAGCGACAGGATCAATGCACCCAGTATGGCAAAGGATACTGTTTCTGCCATGGGGCGGAACATTTTTCCCTCAACACCCTGCAAAGAAAGAATGGGTAAATAAACAATGAGTATGATGATTTGTCCAAAAGCAGCAGAACTCATCATACGCCGGGCACTTCCTCCAACAGCATTGTCCATTTGTTTTTGTGTAAGCCGGCCTTTTAGTTTTTCGGTTGATAAAAAATGCAGGGTAGCTTCAACAATAATTACAGCGCCATCAACGATCAATCCAAAATCAATTGCGCCCAGGCTCATCAGGTTGGCGCTTACACCAAAAAGATTCATGAGTCCCAAAGCAAATAAGAGGGATAATGGAATGGCCGAGGCGACAATTAAGCCGGCCCTGAAATTTCCTAAAAATAAAACCAATATCAGGATCACGATCAATGCACCCTCGATCAGGTTTGTTTTTACCGTATTGATCGCCCGGTCGATCAGGTTGGTACGGTCCAGGAAAGCTTCAACCTCCACATCAGCAGGCAGCGATTTTTGCACGGTTTTCATCCGCTCTTTCACGAGTGTAACTACCGAGGCACTGTTGGCTCCTTTCATCATCAACACAATACCACCAACCACTTCTTTTTCGCCATTGTACGTCATGGCACCATAGCGCGGAGGTGAACCAAATTGTACGGTGGCCACATCCCTGATCAAAACCGGGATACCACTTTGCCGTTTCACAACTATGTTTTCTATATCTGCAAATGTTTTTACCAGGCCAACACCACGTATGAAATAAGCATGGGGTTTCCGGTCGATATAAGCGCCGCCGGTATTTTCATTATTTTTTTGCAGCGCCTCAAAAATTTCGGGGATGGTAACGTTCATCGCTTTCAACCTGTCGGGGTTAATCGCCACTTCATACTGTTTGTTGATGCCTCCAAAACCGGTTACCTCTGCCACCCCGGCAATACCTGTTAATTGCCTGGCCACGATCCAGTCCTGCATGGTACGCAATTCCATGGCAGAATATTTTTGTTCGCTGCCTTTTTTAGCATGAATAACATACTGGTAAATTTCGCCGAGCCCGGTTGTAACAGGGCCCATCTCCGGTTTGCCCATTTCCGGTGGAATTTCCGATTCGGCAGTTTTTAATTTTTCGGCAATGAGTTGGCGGGCAAAATAAATATCCATGTTCTCTTTAAATACCACCGTAATTACGCTTAGTCCAAAACGGGAAAAAGAACGCATTTCTTCAATACCCTGGATATTCGACAGTGCCCGCTCTACCGGGTAGGTAATAAACTGCTCCACTTCCTGGGCGGCCAATGTTGGGGCACGGGTAATCACCTGTACCTGGTTATTGGTAACGTCGGGCAATGCATCAAGTGGTAATTTTGATGCACTCCAAAAGCCCCAGATCACCAGCGCGATGGTCATTACGCCAATGATGAGCTTGTTTTTTATACTAAAATGAATGATCTTATGCAACATGTTTAATCTGTTTGGTTAGCTGCCGTAGTAGTGAATTGGTACTTCTGAAATTGCTTTAAAACCCCGGCAATACACCGTACAATAACAATGATCTTAATTCACCGGAATGCCAAAGGCGGTTTTGCCTGTTCGCTTTTTTCCGCTGCTATTTTAAATGAATGACAGGTGCAATGCAAGTCAACACATTGAATACACAGCAATTTAAATAGAAGCTGTAACTACGCTATTTTGGGAGGCTGCCAGATTTTATCATACACTTCGGTATAAATGGCCATGTTGAAAAGAGGATATTTCCCGGATGAGCATTCCGTTTGAGCTGCCTTTATAGGTGAACCAGCCGAATAAAAAACGGTAACAGCACAACAGGTGCAGGTACAAAAAGGTGTACATACTTCCTTCGAATGTTCATGTTCATGATGATCGATGGCAGCTGAAATTTTTGCTACGGCATTTGTATTGCACTCCACACCGTCGCCGCAAGGCAGACAGGATAAGTACATCATGAAGAAACCAAGAAAAGTGAATAAAAATTTCATGGAATGCAAATATAATAACTATATTTTTATCAATGAACCTTGCCACCTGGTTGCAAAGAATGGTATATCGGTTGCTTTAACAAAAAGGGTAAATACTTTAAAAAGACTACCCGCAACAATCTGTATTTTGCTGTATAGGCGGGCATTTTACAGAACCGTAACTGCAAAACACACAGCAATCGCCTGCTTTTGGCTTCAGTCTTGTTTTACAGTTTATACATTCATAAAAAAACTGGCAGGCGTTTGTGGGCATCGTTTCTTCCTGTTGATGCAGGCAAACCGGGCAGGTAATCGTTGATAATAACTGAACCATCATTTGCAATAATCTTTTTTTCTGATAAAAATGGCCCTTACAATTTTCCAGATAAATTGAGCTATTGATTTAACTGTTACCATAACAGCAAAAGTAAATGTATTCCCGGCAACTGAATAAAGACCGGCTTGTTACATCGATGATGGTAAGTTGTTAGGGTGATTTATCAAGAACCTGTTGAAGATCTTCTAATGCACGGCATTGTTGTTGTATCTGCCCCTGCAGATTATTTATTAATATTGGTTATTCAATCCCGAATTTTTAAAGAACCATCTGTTTTGCATGTCATTCTGTAAAAAATGATAATAGCAGAAATAAAAGTTAACAAGCCAATGAAAACGATCGCTGCATGAATGCTGATCATATCTGCAATGATCCCGGTCAGTATGGCACCAATCGCATAACCCAGATCTCTCCATAACCTGAAAATGCCAATACTCTTTGCCCTGTCCTGCGGGTTCGTGTTTTCGGCAACCGTTGCTAAAAAAGTTGGATAAACCATGGCCGTACCCCATCCTAAAATGGAGGAGAGTATCACAAAATGAGTCATGGTATTTGCCCAAACTAAAATTATTAAAGCAACAGCCTGTACAAACATGCCAACATAAAGCATATCCTTTTTGCAGAATTTGTCAGCCATTTTTCCGGTAAACAACTGTCCAAGGCCCCACACGGCGGGATATATAGCTGTGACTATACCGATCTCTGCAATGGTAAAACCTTTGGAGGCCAGCAGGATGGGAAAAATTCCCCAGACCATCCCATCGTTCAGGTTATTGATCAATCCGGCCTGTGTTACCGAACCCAGGTTTTTATTTTTCCAGGTTGTGTCCCAAAATATATTTTTTAACCTGGGAATGGTATTGCTGATCGTTTCTTTTGCAACATGATGTTTGGTGTCTTTAATAAAAAAGATGGATCCCACCAATCCCAAAAAAACCAAACCAATTCCCAAATAAAACGGATAAGGCCTGATACCGTATTCGCCGGCTATCCATCCGGTTAAAAAGGCAACGACGGCGACGGCTATGTAACCGGCAAATTCATTCAATCCCATGGCAAAGCCTCTTTGCTTTTCACCAACAATATCTATCTTCATCACCACGGTACTGCTCCAGGTTAAACCCTGGTTGATCCCCAGCAATACATTGGCGGCTATGATCCAGCTCCATGATGGTGCAAACATCAATATAAACGGAATTGGAATGGCAATGATCCATCCCGCTACCAGGAGGTTCTTCCTTCCGAATTTATTGGCCAATGCACCGGTATAATAATTAGTGATGGCCTTAACGATCCCAAAAACAATGATGAATGAAAGGATGGCTGTTTTGGCTGCAATGGCAAATTCCTGTTCGGCTATTTGTGGCAGAATACTCCGCTCCAACCCTACCATGCCGCCAACAAAAGCATTGATGATAACGAGCAAGGTAAACTGTTTCCAGTTTTCTTTCAACCCCAATTGAGTTTGATCATTCATGTTGCACAAAGCTGGCAACAATTAATGGCTAATCCTTTAACATAAGATAAATAATCACCGTTGGCCGCGAATACGGCTGAGACTTACCTGGGTAATGCCTAAGTAGGAGGCAATATATTTAAGTGGAACCCTCATTACTATATTCGGAGTTTCGTGGAGTAAGGCCCTGTATCGTTCTTCTGCCGAATGAAACTGGATGCTTTCAATACGGTTTACGGTTTCTACATAGGCGGCTTCAAATATCCTGCGAAACAGTCTTTCCAAGTCAGGGAAGCTGTCATAGCGCTTGAATAATTCATTGGCGTTAATAGCAACAAATTCTGCGTCTTCCAGTACCTGTATGGCTTTTCGGCTAGGCTTGCCGGTGAATAAACTTTCTACCCGGGCAATGATGTTATTTTCAAAAGAAAAACTTTCAGTGATATCTATTCCGTCTTTATAATAATAAATGCGGGCCACACCGGTATTGATAAAGTAGATGGTTTTGCAGGTATGCCCGATGGGTTGCAGATCCTTATTTTTATCAACGGTAATCATACTGCTGATCTCAGTAATTGCCTTTTCTGCCTCCCGTGAAAGCGTATTGAATTGCCCGAAATATTGAAGGAGCTGTTTCATCTTGATTTCATCATACTGAGTTATCTTATCACATCAATCTTTACATACATCTGCTCCAGCACCGCCAGGTTAAGTTTCAGCCAGTTTTGTTCTTCTTTTGGCCAGGTATATTTTTGCTCCAGTAATTTTTCGGCCAGCCGGTATGCCTGCATGGCCTGGTCCTTATTATAAAAGCAGGCAATCCAGTTCTCCTGCAATTCATTTTCCTTTTTTATAAAGATACCACCACCGTACCATTTAAAACAGGAAGGCAATCCCCAGAAGGAGACGATCTTTTCATCTTTGGCAAGCACTGCTTTATAAAAGGTTATAAAAAAATAAATATTCTCTTTGAGGCGCTGGTGTACAGCCGAATCAGTTTCCTTCGCTTTTGGCTTCATACGCCAGCGGTTGTTTTCCAGGAAAAAAGGCTCTTCATTCGCATTTTTAAAACGTTTACCCGGCGCAATGAATTTTAAATTGGTGCTGCTGTTTACGCCAACATTCACCAATGTTAATTCATCTGAAGCAATTTTTGCGATCTTATACACATCTTTGGTCCTGTCGATGGTATTATTGAGGGTGATCGCCTTACCGGCCTCATCATAAGTCCAATTGCCATGATCAAAAGTATTTCTCGGGTTTTTAATGAACGAGCCTTCCGTTGACAAATAAAAGCTCCGGTAAGGTATTTCAAATTTCGAACTTTCGGTCATCCCTTCCAACCCTTCGGCATCGTCTTCCAATACCCAGCCCTGGCATAAAATATTGTACATATTTTCAGCCGTATCCAGGTAAACCAGCCTGGCGTCCGCTCCCCCCTGGTTCCCGGGTTTGGTTTCATCTGTCTTATTCGTTTTTTGATCAGCGGCATTTTCACTGCAGGAGATCATAAACACGGTAACAATCAATATTGAAAAAATTTGTTTGATCACTTTTCTTAATTTAAGTGACAAATTTAAGATATTGCAGAACATGTTAAACCACCTTTATTTACAAACCGGTATGATGGATCATGAAGGAACCGGGAATCGTATCCCGGCTACAGAAAAACAGTTGGCATGCTGATATTTATAGTCGGTATAAAATATATATCTTCATATCATGAGAACCATCATCAGCTTCCTTTTACTGCTCGGCTCCCTGTCTTCATTCTCCCAGGCTAAATCTGCCACGGTCAGCGGTAAGGTAATTGATGAGAACGACAGTCCCATTTCCAAAGTATCCATATTAATTTTAGGAAGGTCAACTGGCGTAAATACCAACGACAGCGGCTTTTTCCGTATACAGGTACCGGCAGGAAAATCCTTTGCCCTGGTATTTTCTTTTACCGGTTTTGATGAAACCCAAAGGAATTTTTACCTGAGCGAAGACGAAGAAGAAAAGATAACCGTGCAAATGGAAAGAGGCAGCAAGACCCTGCAAACAGTTGTGGTGGGTACGGAAAAGGAACGCAGAGAAACGGGACTGATCAAAATAAATCCCAAAACTGCAATTACCCTTCCCAGTACAACCGGCGGTGTAGAAGGATTGATCAAGATCCTGGTGGGCAGCAACAATGAACTCACTTCCCAATACAATGTCAGGGGTGGTAACTATGATGAGAATTTAATTTACATCAATGATTTTGAAATTTTTCGTCCGTACCTGGTGCGCAGCGGCCAGCAGGAAGGTTTAAGTTTTATAAATCCTGAGTTGGCCAGGAATGTAAATTTTTATACCGGAGGATTCCAGGCCAGGTATGGAGATAAGATGAGCAGTGTGTTGGATATTCAATATAAAAATCCCACAAGCTTTGCCGGCACTGCCTATATCAGTTTATTAGAACAGGGTTTACATATAGAAGGCGCCGCAAAAAAAGGGAAGATCGCTTACCTGCTTGGTGTGCGCAACCGCAGCAATAAAAATTTACTGAAGAGCCAGGAAACGCTTGGTTCCTATATTCCTGCTTCATCCGATATGCAGGCCTTTATTTCGTATAAGCTGAGTGAAAAAATTCAATTGGAGTTTTTGGGTACTTACTCGGTTACCAAATTCACTTTGTTCCCCGAGTCTGCCCAAAAAACAACTTCTGTTTTCTCACCGCTGTTTACCGCCAACCTGGGTTTGGATATTTACTTTGAGGGACAGGAAAGAGATGGTTACAAAACAAACCTGTTTGGGTTGAGTATGGTACACACACCCAACAAAAAATTAAAATTAAAATGGATGGTGAGCCGTTTTCAGAATAAAGAAAATGAAAACTTCGATATCGCCGGGGCTTATTTATTTGGCGACCGCGATTTTGACAATACCAGCAGCACCTACGGGCAGATCGTTAATCCGCTCGGGGCCGGCTATTATCAAAATTATGGCCGCAATGAATTAAACATCAATGTGTACAATGCAAGTTTAAAAGGAACCTACAATACCGGCAGGCATGTTATCCTGTTTGGCAACAGTTTTGAGCAAACCAATATTGAAGACCGGTTAAAAGAATGGGAGTACCAGGACAGTGCCGGCTATTCGCTTCCTTACAACCCGGCCCAACTCCATTTATTTAAATCGATTAACTCAACGGCCGACCTGTCTATTCAAAAATACAGCGGCTATGTACAGGATAATATTCATGTAGGAAGCAGTAGCCGTGATATCAGCCTGCAGGCAGGTATTCGTTACCATTACAATTCGCTCAACAAAGAATTTTTGGTAAGCCCGCGCGTGCAGTTTAGCTGGAAAACGAACTGGAAAAGAGATGTCATCTTTAAATTGGCGGCAGGCGCCTATCACCAACCTCCTTTTTACCGCGAACTGCGCAGGTACGATGGCAGTTTGAATACGGATGTACAGGCACAGAAAAGTTACCAGTTTGTTGCAGGGATGGATTATAATTTTAAAGGGCTGGAAGGTCGTCCCTTCCGTTTGTCAACAGAAGCCTACTACAAAACGATGACCAGTGTGGATGTATATGATATTGATAATGTAAAGATCCGCTACGCAGGTAACAATAACGCCAAAGCCTATGCTACCGGTATAGAAGCCCGGCTTTTTGGCGAGCTCACCAAAGATGCAGAAAGTTGGTTTAGCATTGGCATTATGCGTACCCGCGAAGACCTGGATAACGATTTCTATTATCAATATAAAAATGCTGCCGGGGAGATCATCACCTCAAAAAGCACTGACCAGGTGGCGGTTGACAGTATCAAGAATAATGTGGGTTATGTGCGCCGCCCCAGCGACCGGTTAATTACAGCCGGTTTATACCTCGAAGATTACCTCGCCACCAACAAAAATTTTAAATTTCATTTAAACCTGTTGTATGGCAGTAACATGAGTTACAATATCCCCAACAGTACCCGTTACCGCAATGCCCTCATCATTGAGCCGTATATACGGGTGGACGTGGGTTTCAGCGCACAACTGCTCAGCGAAAAAAGTAAGCGTCGCAGCCATAGTCCCTTTAAAAGTTTTGAAAATATCTGGGCCAGTTTTGAAGTGTTTAATTTAATTGACCGCCGCAATACCATCTCTTTCCAGCTTATCAAAGACTTTGCCAATAACGTGTACAGCATTCCCAACCGGCTCACGCCGCGGTTGGTCAATTTTAAAATGGTGGGCAGGTTTTAAAGTTCCTAAATACTTGCTGTTTGTAAATACACCTGATCCAAAAATTTTATTCATCTAAGTTAACAACGCTGAAAGCAGGCCAGCATTTTCTAACTAACCTGTTTCCGTAAAAAAAATATTGAGGATGTGGTTATAAAAAATAATTGTGGTAAAATGAATTGTTTTTTTACGAATTACTTCTATCTTGTACTGCTTTTACCTCTTAATCTGCTTTAGTTGGTCCTGCAACATCGGGCCGAAGCAGCCTTGAAATTCAGGAAAAAACCGCTTATCCCCAATAAGCATGATACCGATTTAATAACTGCCAGATTTTTTCTGGCTTTAGGTACTGATTTCTAATTTAACTTTAAAACAACAAACTGTTTATGAAAAAGATCATCTTTTTACTGCTGGTTACAATTGTGCTATCTCCTTTTGTTCATGCACAGAATGAATCATTCCGATTATCAAATCCTGAACTTATCAGTTGCGACCTCATCCGGGTTTCGCCTCCGATAAGTACTTTATCCAATGCAAACGCTCCTATGGGGCCTAACTACCGCGACGAATTTAAAGGTATTGATAAAGATAAAGAAGAAGGGCAGATAAAACTGCACCAGGCGGTTAACCCGGATGCATTGCCAAAAGGTATCAGCCCGGCTGTTCAACTGAAATATAATTACCCGCAAAATTCAGCTAACCTGGCAACACTGAACCTTCAGTTTGCAGGACAGGGCTATACAAATGTTAATCCTTCGGATAATAATTTGGCATCTGGCCCCAACCATATTGTTCAAATGATCAATAATAGTTCCAGCTCGTTGATCAGGATATGGGACAAAGCCGGTAATATCCTGGTAAACTCAATCATTTTAAGCACAATAACCGGAGTAAGCGGCTTGGGCGACCCGGTTGTTTTATATGATCAACTTGCCGACAGGTACCTGATCAGCGAATTTGGCAATGTAGGAAATCGCATTCTGATCGCGGTATCGCAAACGAACGACCCTACCGGTGCCTACTATGTTTATAACTACACCACACCAAATTTCCCCGACTATTTTAAATTGGCCACCTGGGGAAACTCTTATATTGTGACATCTAACGAAAACAGCCCTGCCATTTATGCATTGGACAGAACCAAAATGTTGGCCGGAACAGCTACTACTTTGGCACAACGGTTTACCATACCCAGATATCCAACTATCGCCTTCCAGGCAGCAACACCGGTAGATGTGGTTGGTAATGCCGGAGCACCGCCGGGTTCCCCTGCTTTATTTATGCGCATGGCTGATGATGCATGGACAACAGGTATTTCTGACCGCCTGGAAATATTCAGTTTAGCTGTTGACTGGGTAACACCTGCCAATACTACGCTTACAGGTCCGGCCTTATTGCCCACCTTGCCCTTTAGTACAAATTTTTGCGGTTATACGACTTTTTCATGTATACCACAGTTGGGTTCAACTGTTAAATTAGACCCCTTACGGGAAGTCTTGATGAATAAGATTTTGTACAGGAATTTTGGCACTTATGAATCTATCGTGTGTACGCATGTAGACGAACTTGACGGTAATTCTCATGCAGGGGTACGCTGGTACGAGTTAAGAAAAACAGCCCCGGCAACCAATTGGATTATTTATCAGCAGGGTACCTATGGCGCACCGACAGATCCGCTGCACAGGTGGATGTCCAGTATAGGAATTAATGCTGATAATTCAATTGCCCTGGGTTATAATGTAGCAGGCCCAACCTCTTATCCCTCCATCAGATTTACCGGGCGAAAGGCATGTGATCCATTAGGCGTTATGACAGAGCCGGAACAAACGGTAATTGCAGGCAGCGCTCCCAATGCCAGTTTCCGATATGGAGATTATAATTCGATAACCGTTGATCCTGTTAATGGGTCTTTCTGGATGACTGCCAATTATAACCCAACAACACAATGGGCTACACGGGTTGCAAATTTTTCAATTTCAGCTTGTGTCATTACATGCACCCCACCAACCATAACTGCCCCAACAGTAACCCAACCCACCTGTGCAACCCCAACGGGTACCATCGTGGTAAATGCAACGGGTGGCGGCACTTTAGAATACAGCGTAAATAACGGAGCCAGTTGGCAGGCAAGTGCAACTTTCAGTGGTCTGAACCCTGGCAATTATAATATTAAAGTTCGGGAACAGGCAAATCCAACTTGTGAGTCGACTTATGGTAGCAACCCGGTTGTGATTAATGCGGCGCCATTGCCGCCCAATGTTACTATAATACCGGCCGGCCCGCTAAACATATGTTCAGGCAGTAGTGTTACCCTTACAGCATCTGGAACCTGTAACAATTTTGCATTCTCGGGATTGCTTACCGGTACACAGGAAGCACCTGCCAATGCATCTACGGCAAGGGGCTTATTTTACGGAACCTATAACGGAACCACCAACCAGTTAACGCTGAACGTGGTGTTTAACGGTTTAACCGGCGGTAATGCCAGCGCAGCGCATTTACACAATGCTGCTCCCGGAGTTGCCGGACCCGTAATAATAGGTTTTCCCGGTTTCCCTGCTGCAACCAGTGGCAGTTATAGCAATGTATTTGCAATGCCGCCAGCCCAGGTTGCCAATTTCCTGGCCGGCAATACCTACATCAATATTCACAATACCACCTTCCCCGGTGGAGAGATCAGGGGGCAGGTTGTTAACCTGGTGACCAATGGTTATACTATAGCCGGTCCCATGAACGGCAGCATGGAAGTACCGCCAAACGCCTCTACAGCAACCGGCAATTTTGCCGGAACATATAATGATGTTACCAACCAGGTCAATATTAATGTGATCTTCAACAACCTCACGGTTAATGCCAGTGCAGGACATATTCATGCGGCGGCCCCGGGAGTCAATGGTCCTGTAATTATTCCGTTTGCAGGTTTCCCGGCTGCAACAAGCGGCAGTTATAGCCTTACAGCGGCACTGCC
>JANNSN010000012.1:0-38147 GCA_031402615.1 Chitinophagaceae bacterium | reverse complement strand
CCTCTTAACCGCTGTACGATCCAGATCAATACACGCATATTTTCGCCAAAACCAGGCCATAAAAATTGTTCGTTCGCATCTTTTCTGAACCAGTTTACACCAAATATCCTTGGTGCATTGGGCAGGTTGCGGCCAAATTGCAGCCAATGGTTCACATAATCACCAATGTGATAACCCATAAATGGAAGCATGGCAAAGGGATCTCTTCTTACTTTACCTATTTCACCAAAGGCGGCAGCAGTTGTTTCGCTGCCCATAGTAGCTGCCAGGTACACCCCAAAGTTCCAGTTAAAAGATTGATGTACTAAAGGCACACCGGTGCTTCTTCTGCCACCAAAAATAAATCCATCGATCTGTACGCCTTTTGGATCATCCCATTTATCATCTACTGCCGGATTTTGAATAGCCGGTGCAGTAAATCTCGAATTGGCATGTGCGGCAGGTTTGCCACTGGAGGGATCCCAGGGTTGTCCGTGCCAGTCAGTTAATTCTTCCGGAATTTCGGGTGTCATGCCTTCCCACCAAACATCTTTATCTTTTGTGATGGCCACATTGGTGAAAATGGTATTTGCTTTAATGGTTTCCATCGCATTGGGATTTGTTTTGTAATTGGTTCCCGGAGCTACTCCAAAATAACCAGCTTCCGGATTGATGGCAAATAAATGGCCATCACCCGCTTTGTGTATCCAGGCAATATCATCACCTACTGTAGTAATTTTCCATCCATTAAATTCTTTGGGCGGTATCAGCATGGCAAAATTTGTTTTACCACAGGCACTTGGAAACGCTGATGCAATATAGTTTTTTTGTTTATCCGGTGATTCTATCCCCATAATGAGCATATGCTCTGCCAGCCAGCCTTCCTCAAGGCCCATGACAGAACCGATACGTAAGGCAAAACATTTTTTACCCATCAATGCATTCCCGCCATAGCCGCTTCCATAAGAGATGATCATTCTTTCTTCGGGGAAATGCGAAATATATTTTATATCCGGATTGCAGGGCCATTTACTTTCCGGTTTACCCGATTTTACAGGATCGCCAACAGTGTGCAAACATTTTACAAATTCCTTTTTAGGAATATAGGGTAATACGTTTTCGCCCATCCTGGTCATGATACGCATATTGACCACTACGTATTCTGAATCGGTGATTTCCACACCATATCTTGCATAGGGTGATCCCAATGGGCCCATACAAAAAGGGATCACAAACATGGTTCTTCCAGTCATACTGCCTTCCAGGTGCCTGTTCAGTTCCTTTTTCATTGCTGCAGGTTCCATCCAGTTATTAGTGGGGCCCGCATCTTCTTTACGCCGGCTGCAGATGAAGGTTTTATCTTCCACCCTTGCCACATCACTGGGATCGCTGAAGCAGGCAAAACTATTGGGCCTTTTTTCAGGATTCAGGGCAATAAAAGTTCCCTTCTTTACTAAATATTGACAGAAGCCATCATATTCTTTTTGTGATCCATCTACCCAGTGAATTGATGTAGGCTGACATAGTGCAGCAACTTCATTTACCCATTTTACTACTTCATCTTTTACTGGTGTATTTTCTAAAATGTAGCTATTTATTTGTTGTATCATCTTTTTTGTTTTATGCTATTATTTAATTAAAAAAACAAATGTACATGCTAACTTATTATTTTGTATTGAAGTATGTCATCTATGTTTATGACTTGTATTAGTGGATATAAAATTCATCATATTCAAAAATTTGAAACAAATTAGCTTAAAAAAATTATAGGAATATTAATATATCATAAAATATAAAATTAATGATTTTATGGCCTGTGAAGCGATTTTGCAAACTGTGTATAAAACGCCATGTACAAAGTGAAGGGTAATACCGGCCTCAGCGTAATATTTTTTTATCCTGCTGTACCGATAAGCGAACTGTATTCATATCCTTCGCCCGGGTTCATTTCATCACCAACAGGAATGATAAATTAAAAGCGGTTTGTAATGACACGATGGTTTAGGCGGGGGTTTAAATACAAAAAGCCCCGCAATTTTTTGCGCCGATGTTGTTGTTCCTCATGCACACGCAAGTTCAACTGGTGCATTCGCAGTCGCTGCCGGTTTCTGATCTTATGACCAACGGCACAGCTCCGGAAAACAGGCAGTTTACAAAAAAAAACAAATTCGCAACAGCTCAAATTTCAGTCATCGGTGATAATCCCGAAACAATCGGCACAGGCACCGGACGACGGCGATTGCCGGTTTTGGAGTGGGCCTCTACATAAATCAAATAAACCAACGGCGGCAAAAATATTCCCCAGGGAACATTTGCGGTGGCGAGTGGGCCAACGGGGCTGAAACGGGTTAGGTAAAGCGTGTTAATAATTAGCCCTATATGGCTGGCAAATAATTTGTTTCCGTCATTTAATTACTTTGCTGAATAGCAAGTATTCTATAATTTCGTTACTATACATAAAAGAAATTTAAAATACGCTCCTATGTCCAATTATGCTGGCGAGAATGATGATCGGGGTTTGGTAGCATCCATAAAACAGGGCGATCAGCAGGCCTTTGGTAAATTGTACGATAAGTATGCACCTTCATTATTCGGTATTATCAGCCGCATTGTAAATGATGAGAAAACGGGAGAAGAAATCTTAAATAAGGTCTTTGTAACGGCCTGGAGCCAGGCAGCCGATTTCAATGCCTCCAAAACTTCTTTTTTTACATGGTTGATCACCCTGTCGCGGCAAACAGCCTTTAATGAAATAAGATTGCAGCAGCAAACAAACCCATTGTATATTAAACCCGTATATGGAGAAGATTATAAAACAGTTTTCGAATTGCTGTATTATCAGGGGTTAAATTGCAGCGGGGCTGCGGCTGCATTAAATATTACTGTTGAAGAAGTAAAAGCCGATATGCGGGCGGCAATAAAAAACCTGAAAATTAAAGAAACAATATGATGAGCAGCAAAGAATATATTGATTCGGGTATACTGGAACAATACGTTACAGGTATTGCAACGGCCCAGGAAAGCAAAAAAGTAGAAGAAATGGCAGCCTCAGATCCTGCCATACAGGAAGAGATAGATGCTATTTCCATGGCATTGCAAACTTATGCTATAGCAAATGCAATACAGCCCAACCCGGTAATTAAACCTTTCTTAATGGCCATGATCGATTATACGGTGCGGTTAAAGAACGGGGAACCGGTTTCTGAGCCACCTTTGCTTCATAACAAATCAGCTATTACAGATTATGCAGCATGGCTAAAAAGGGATGATATGATTGCGCCGGAAACAGAAGATATTTTTGCAAAAATAATAGGGTATACTGCGGAGGCCCTTACAGCTATAGTGTGGCTAAAGGATTATGCCCCGCATGAAGTACATGATAATGAGTATGAAAGGTTCCTTATTGTGGAAGGCACCTGTAATATAATGGTAGAAGACCAAGTGAATAAACTTGGCCCGGGTGATTATTTTGCTATACCCCTGCATAGGGAACATATACTGCAAGTCACTTCTTCAACGCCCTGTAAAGTCATCCTGCAAAGGATTGCAGCTTGATCTGTTAACTGTATGTTGTAGCAAAGCCAGAAACAGGGCAGTATAGCTGTGCACTTTTTTTCAACCTGTTTGTGGGCAAGGTATGATGCCCTATAAAACCTGCCGGAATTTATTTTCACATTTGTTAATCATTGCTCCTGATTCAATACACCCATGCAGATGATGAACCTATAACTGTTTAAAAGGAATCGAAATTAAATTTCCCCCACTGGCGCAGAGGTGCAGCAAAGGCCAAAGAGGGTGGCGTATCTGTGCCTCGCATGTGCTGAATAATACCGATTATACCGGTATGTAGTACAATGCCATTTGCTATTACCGAATATATCGGTACAGGCTGGCATAATACCATACAAAATTTAAACGTAGTCCGAAGGACTACGTTTAAATCAAGATGGTATAATCTAACTTTTGGTGCGTAATCCACACCTGGCAGATATGCAGCAAAGGAAAGGTAGCGTAGCGTATCTGTGCCAAATCTTATTCTTAAAATTATTTGTTCTAACTATTTTTTCTTAAAAGCTATTTTTAATGTCACAGATACCCTTTCATAAAAAAAATAAGCTGCATATCTGCCAGTAAGGTTTTTTAGGTCATAGAAAACGCTGCTGCGAAAAAAAATTGATCAATACCTGCACGGGCAAAGCAATAGTTAATGATACACATACGCCAGGGTGTAGACAGGGATTGAACATACCCGCCAACACGGGCAGTATTTGCAGTAATTTTTTGCTAATTTTAAATCGCCAACAGAAAAAATAAAAACCAGGCAACAGAAGGCCATGCTAAAAAAATTTATACTTACAGCAACCTGCTTAATATTGTTATTTGTAAATGCTTATGCACAAACAGGTGATTGTTTGCAGGGAGATTGTAAAAATGGTAAAGGGATAATGGTAACTTCCGAAAAAATAAGGTATGAAGGGGATTTTAAAAACAGCGCGATAGTAAAAGGTAAATGCACTTTTACGGATGGCAGCATTTTTGAAGGGTCGTTTAAAAATGCACTGCCTGCCGGGTATGGGAATTTCAGGGAGCCTGCAAAAAGACTGAGGTTTACAGGCAATTTTGACATGGGCTTTTTTACCGGAGTTGGAATTGCGGTATTTGGCCTTAACGATACAGATAGTATGAGTATTGAGGGATCGTGGACAAAAAATGTTTTACATGGTAAAACATTAATTATCTACAAAAAAGGAAAAATGACAGAATATACAGTTGCGTGTATTTCCAAAAATACACAACCTGGACCGGGTGCTATCAAAATTAAATTTGCAGATGGCAGAACCTATACCGGCATGATAGGTGAAGATAACAGAATCGCCGGTAACTTTTTAAAAAACGGAAAGTTATTGCCTGAGGGTAAAGGAAAATTATTTGCAAACGTTGATGATATTTATACTTTCTATTTAGAGACCGGCAAAACAGTAAAATCTAAGCCTGAGCCCGGGAAAAACGTTTCGTCAAAAATTTATGCCGATGGCAGTACCTATACAGGTGAATGGCAAGACAGCCTTCGCCATGGAACCGGAACTTATGTATGGGCCAATGGAGATAAGTATATTGGACAATGGAAAAACGGCCTGCGTGTGGGGAGGGGTATCAAGTATGATAAAGATGGTAAGGTATTACAGGAGGGTACCTGGGTTAAAGGAATATTTACTGTTTCGGAAAAGATGATTTTTTACGGAAATGAAAAGCAAGTTCAATTTGATGAGGGTGTTTATACCGGCCAGGTAGTAAATGATAAGCCTAATGGCTATGGTAAAACCAAACTTAAAAATGGTGGCGAGGTGGAAGGTGAATGGAAAAACGGCCAAATGAATGGGTGGGGTGTTTACCGGTTTAAAGACGGACCTATTCATGAAGGGATGTTTAATGGCGTGCCCAATGGCTTTGGTATTTTAGTGTATTCCGATGGTAATTATTATGAAGGAGAATGGAAGGACGGATTGTTCAATGGCAAGGGTTATTATTATAGTGCAGAAAAAGGAAAATACGACGGGGAATGGAAACAGGGATCAAAAGAAGGTAACGGCGTGTTTGTTTGGAACAATGGCGAATGGTATAAAGGAGAGTTTAAACAGGATAATCTACATGGCAGGGGTATCAAATACGATAAGGCCGGTAAGCCTTTGAAAAATGGTATTTGGGAAAATGGCATATTTCAAAAATAAAGCCTGCATACCTTCGATAGTAAGGCAGCAGGCAATGACCCCGGGTTTAATTATTCCGGGGCATTATTACATGTATAAACGGGTAAAGATTTAATTATTATCAGATAGTTAAAACTTTGAAAGCTGAATTTTGTTATAATGAAAACATTTTATGACAAACGAGATTAAAAATAATTTCAATAACCACAGGCCGCTAACAATTGAAGCGCTAAATAATCTGCAGGATAAAGGTTACAAATATTTGCAGGTACAGGGTTTTACTTTGGATCATCATTTAGAGTATGTTGAACCGCATTATATCATGCTGGTTCCTATCAGGAATTTATCAACAAACCGCTCAAAGATGGATATCTACGAAGAAATTAACAGTGCTGTGATCAGGGAATGGGCTACTTCACAAAAAAGTAATGAAAGTTTTGAAATCTTCCTTGCTGCAGTGAATTAAACGCCAATTAACATAATTATCTTTCCCGCCGCAGGTAACACCATCTTGATTTAATAAGTTCAACGTAGTGATTTGGACTAATTAGTAAATCAAGCTGGTATTATTGAAGAACTTCGGGAAGGAACGTGCATTCTCCTGAATGGACATGAACCGGTTTTAATGTTTAAACCCTGCAGCTGGCAATTCCTTAGTGGAGCAGGGTGCTATCGTGATAACTGACCAGTTAATCCTTTATATATCTTCCCTACCGATAAAATTGAAATTAACTCAGTAAGCTTCATGGGTATTTCTGTCAAGTTTTCCAGTGATGCAGGGAAAAAAGAAAGGAGATGGGTTCAAATTCAATGAAACAAATTATACCATCCTGGATGTGTATTAAGTTATTTTCCCTGCTGGCACAAGCTTTCGCCGGTGAGTTGTTGAAGGATCAACATTTATTTTATCTTCCAAATTTTTTTGACAAAACTGCAATCTTATTCCTGATCCCTTCTTTAAGCTGTTTCTGGCCTTCCCAAAAAATGGTAGGATAATCAACAATATCAAATGGCAGTTGGGTGTCTTTATAGGCTACAATGATCACCTGTTTTTGTAAGCCCTGGGCATAGCCCAATTCATAATAAACATTTGGCCGTGGGTCGCTGATATCTGCAATTACAAAAGCACAGTTACTGATCGCCGCAAAGATCTCGGGAAGTATACGGTCCATTTGGCTGGTTTCGTTTATTCGTATACATTCGTAATTAAATTCACTGCACACAGTTTGAATGGAATCAAACGCATCTTCCAGTTTACTTTCGCCCGAAAAAGACATGATCACAAAAACCTGGTTACTGATCATTACCCTGGCCGCTAATGCAAGAACGTCTTTGGCAATTCTTGCCATATCAAATGAAAACTGGTTTAACATATCGTATGCTGAACTGTCGATACGGTGAGCAAAATTCTTGTCAAAGCGTTCCTGTTCTTCTTTGAACATGACAGCGGCAGAGCCCTTAAAATTAGCGATCGGCAGCAGGGGTTTGTTCTTGATCCTTGCCCAGTTGGCGGCACAGTTGGTACCATCCTCTCCGCCGATAGCAAATACCACATCCGCTTTTTCGATAGTTTCAGGTATTAGCAGATCAGGTGAAGCCAGGCTGGCCCAGTTTGTGCAGTGCGAAATTAAAATAGTGCCGTAATTGTGTACCGGTGTTTTATTCGGATCGCAATAACTGATCATCCGGTTTCTGGGTTCTTCACCTTTTTCAACCAGGGCATCATATACATTTTTTGCAATGATCTTATCCATCTCATTTCTGCAGCCGTTCAACAGCACGTGACCGTTGTCAACAATTTCTTTTGCAAAATAGCCAAGGAATTTCCTGCAGTCTTCATTGGAAGTGTCTATTGACCCAATTACTAAAATATTCATTTACGATCATTTGATTTCATGATACTTATTTAACACAGGTTACATCACCACCAGGCTTAACTATTATAACTGTTGCAGTGGTATGTGATCTGTATTCGTCATTTAAAATGGCTTTTAACCTGTATATGCAAGTACTAATATACTGATTATTCTCTGCAACTGTAATAAGTGTTTGCCTCCAATTTGCGCAAGGGATCCCTTCTGCACCTCAAAGATTAAAACCGCAATGATCACTGGATTACTTTCCGGTAAAAACCGGCACAAGCTGTTATGCCTCTTCAGTTCTACCGGTTTGCAACCGGAATTTAAAACGAATTTACCTGGCATTGCCTGTTGACTTTGCCGACAACGAAAATAAAAGGCTATCCAACTTCATTTAACTATAGTATTATTTGTATGATACACCGTAGTGAGATCAATAATTTTATTGTAAAAAAATTATCTGCAGGTGTATCAGCTAACGAACTCACATTAAGGGATATATTGGAGGATGATGAATTCAGGCATTTGTTTGAAAACTCTTTTGTTGTTGTTTCCGAAAATACCACCCTGGCTGAAGCCAAAGAAGCTATGCAGTCAAGAGACAGGTGTCTCGATATTTTTATAACTGCAACGGGAAAAAAAGATGAAGCTGTTGTTGGATGGCTCTCTGACAAAGATATTGCTTAACGGGATTTCACCCCGTTGGTTGTTCCTTGCCGGCGTATGGTCACCAACGGCGAAAAGCCGCAACATACAGTTAAACTGCTAATCAAAGCCGCTGTAAATCTCCGAAATGAGAAATAGAGACAGCTCACAGATCAAAACGCCGCTGATCGGCTACCCGACGACGGCACCTAAAGAGCTTTAGAGTGGGAGCATGTATTATCAATCAATTTTTTCGCCGCCGTGCATGTTATACCGATAGCAAATGGATTTGGACTACATACTGGTATAATCGGTACTATATGATTATTCATTTTATCGGCTGCCGATATTGGCATTGTGTAAAACGCACGTAGACCAACTGGTGCAGCGGAAAAATAACTGCCCGCCTGTAAAACAGTTGCCCTGATGAAACAACCGGCGGCTACATGCATATACATGTTGGCGGCCTGCCAGCTTTTACCGGCAAAAAATAACATCGTCGATATGGAAAACCAAAAGTCAACAATGATAGCAACCTATTTCAACAGAAAAATAAACAACCGTTTCCGGATGATCTGCATGGAATTGGTCTCCTAATAACATGCAATACCATCATATGGTGGCCGTATCAATACGCAAAACTTTAGAACCCCTGCTGTTTGCTTCCTTCACCATGTGTTCCGTGCCACCCGGGCCATCTGCTCCCTTTCCATCCCACAAAGCAATTAGGGTCATATTCATACCTCCATTTACAAGAGCGCCGTTCAGTTCCCAGAGATTGTTCCGAACCCAGATATTATAGTCAGCTTTCTTTTGCAGCCATTTAGGCAACGCTGCATTATCGGATAAAACCGGGTGAGGAAGCTTGTTGTACAAATTGTCAAATCTTTCAATCCATTCCGGACCGGCAAATGCCACAGATTCCACCAGGAATTGTTCACGGGGCAAGGCAAGGTACATTTGGGTAGCAATACCTAATTCCCCGCATATTTCATGAAAAAGTATATCGCCGCCACAGGCCCCACCAGCAATACCGGTCAACACATAACCCTCCTTCATTTTACGCTGCACCTCCATTATTTTTTCTTTTACCTGTTGCCTCACTACTGCTTCTTTTGAAGCGGGAAAACGGGTTTCCGTCCTATCCGGTTTATCGATCATGTGGCCGGTAAACAATAAAAAATAATTCGTTTGTTTTTGTTGTATTTCTGCCGGGGGAATTGCAAGTAAAGCGGATGTAACATTTTCAGGTTTTACCTCCAGCCTTTCATAGATTTTCAATTGCCGGATTGTGGCTTCCATACTTAATCCTCCCGCCGCCTGCAGCACTTTCGTATACATATTACCCACCCTCGCCGGGTTTGAAGAAGTGAGACATAAAAAATCTGCTTCAGTAATACTCAGCCAGATATCGGGTTTACCTTTTTCGTCCTGCTTAATTTTAGCCGCTTCTATCGAAATCTGAACTACCGTGGAAAGCTTTGTGTATTTATTTTTTAATGCGGTTAATTTCTGGTCAGCTTCTTCCTTTGTGTCAAAAGCAAGTTCCCAGGTTTCGGGATTCTTTTCTGCAAGCGTAACAAGGGTTGTAATCAGCCCCAATGCATTAATGCCGGAATAAAAATGATTCAGGTTTTCAAAAAATCCTTTTTCATAATTGTTGATAGCACTTTCAAGGTATAATGATTGCAAGGCTGCTAACCGGAGTTCATTACCTGATAAATCTTTCCATGAATTTAACCATTGTGTTTTGGCATTCCTAGCTTTCAGGGAATATGCTTCTGCCATCTGGTAAGCACTTAGTTTATCATTGCTGATTAAAGTTTCAATTGCCATGTCTGATTTTGCAAACAGGGCATTTGCCTCATCCGGATTCAATTTCATTTCATTTTCAGCCAACCGCTGGTAGATGGTTGCCAACCGGTCATTTGCCTGGATATCGCGGGGCTTATTATTCCTGATCTTTTCCCACACGAACTTAGCAGTTTCAAATACTTTCAATTTATATAAAGCTTCCCCTATGTGCCGGAGCGCAGGAATTTGCCAGGAAAAACTTCCGGCCTCATAAGCAAGTAATGCAAGCCTTCCGGCTGATTTGGTGCTTTCCACTATTTGAACCTCTTCTATGAAATCTTTTGGCAGGGCCAGGTATTTTTCCGGATCCTGTGATTCGAGCTGAGGCAGTACATTAAACACAGGGCTATCCTTTCTGTCTGCCTTCATCGTTTCTTCAAAAGTTTGAATCAAAGCCGGCAACGCGCCGGCGGGATTCGCCTGGTCATAAGAAACATACCTGTAACCGATAATATCAAATGGAGTTTCATCATAGCCCGCGCATTTGATCAGGATTGTTCTTTTATCCCGAAGGGCATGCCGTATTCCCAATTCATAAAATACATTTGCATTGTAAATGGTAATATCCGCTATTACTATGTCGGCAAGCAATAATTCGGAAAACATATCTTCCCGGATATCACCGGCTTCAAATACTTCACCGGTAGTGCCGCCCGATAATCCCAGTTCTTTCATGGCAGGTTTAATTAAATCAGACTCTACCTTATCAAAATCAAAAAAAACAATTTCGGGATTACCCTCTTTATTCTTTTTAATAACGGGCCTTTTGTTTCCAAAGGCACGAACAATAAAAACATTTGCCATAATTATTTTATTAAATGATTAAAATACAGGTAACCCAATCTAAACAGGTACAAGCCCCGGAGACTTGCAACACGATTCATAGAAACCTATATCAATGTACAACATTCTTTTCAAATTTCCCGGCGTACCAAAATGGGAAAGTATACCCGCACAAAAAATAATACATCTTTCATCATCCACAGCTGGAATATACAAATCAAAGTAGCAGTATGTTTCGATAATTACAATGCAATATTTTATTTTCGGGGAAATGGAATACCTGCCGTTACCTCACCTGGCGCTGTGTTTGGCGTTCCGTAAACTTAAGGGATGCCCTTCTTCCATGCCAAAATTAAAAAAGTAATGGTGATGGGATCACTTCCCGATAAGGATTCCCGGTTATTTGAGAAATCCGGGCCTGTTTACAAAGCACCTGTGATTGCGTATCATGCCAAAACCTGTGAATGATGTAATTTATTCCCGAAGTTGTGTAACAACCATAAGCCTTAAAGCTTTCACCTTTACCATCTAAAAGCAACGACTCCGCTTAAAGAGAAATTGCTTTAAAAGATAAATTCACGTTTAACTATTTTTCAATATCCCTTCGCAAAGACTTTTGTCAATTTATTAATTGACCGTTGATCATTTTTTCTCAAACACAAAGCAAAATTATGAAAAAGCCTCTACTCCTTGCAATCATGATCGCCACCGGATTTTCCGCATGGGCACAATCTCCTACCACTGTCACAATTGCTACCAATTGTAGTGTTTTCCGCAATTTCAATAATTCAGATGAAGGATTTAGTTCTCCAAGTATTTATTCCAGTGCAAATGATGTTTCGTTTTACTGGAATGCAGGAGCCGGTAAGGAAATTGAGACCAGTGGATTGAAAAAAAGAAGCGGAAGCCTTATTTCGCCTGTTTATATTCAAACTGAACAGGGACGCCTGACTGTTGGCTTTAAATACGTAGCACCTAATAATTCCAGCTACAGGATAAGGGTTATTTCAGGAGCGATAGGGGGGCCAATTGAAATACTTGCCACAACAGCAAATGGCCCTGTCTATACCGACTTTCCTGCTAATTCGGGAAATATTTGCTTATTGTTAACTGATGCAGACCTGGCCGTGGGTACTCCGATCCGTTTAGAATTTACCTATAACACGAATCACCGTGGAAATTTTTATTTTGATGACCTTTCACTAACAGTGGCAGGAGGACCATTGCCTGTGACATTTATGGGATTTGTTGCCAGAAAGAATAATGATGGAACTATTAAGCTTTTATGGAATGTGGGAGCAGAAGTAAATGTAAAAGGGTATTATGTAGAGAGCAGTACCAATGGTGTTGACTTCATAAATGCCGGTTATGTTACTGCTTCAGGAAAATCAATTTATGATTTAGATTACACAGGTAAACTGTTGCAAACTACTTACTTCAGGGTTAGGAATGTTGACTTTGATGGCAGGAGTAAATATACGCCCATTATAAAAGTCTATGCAAAAAGTCAAACCGATTCACAAATACAGATTTATCCGGTACCGGCAAATGAACTGGTTACAATACAACACCGGAAAACATCAGGCAAAACGACGATCAGTTTAATCAGCACTGATGGTAAAGTTCTGCAACAGGTCGTTGCTGTACCTGGTACATTTCAAACTCAGATTAATATACGTAACCTGCAAAACGGTTTATATTTTGTAAGATATGATGATGGGCAGGGAAATATCCAGATTTCAAGAGTCATTAAAAACTGAGCAGTTGTTTTAAAGACCAAAGAAGTTCACTGAGAAGCGGGCTTCTTTTTTTGTCCCTGCCTGGCGTAACCGTTCACCGCAACCGGCGCAGGTGTTTGGCGTCGCTGCTGCTGGCTGGAGATACGTTTACCAAAGGTGAAAGCTGCATATCTGCGCCGGTAAAAAAGATGGCAGAAGGGATACATGCAAAGTGCAGCAAAATGCACCCCGAAAAAAACTGGTGCAATTGTCCCTGCAACCTGCGCCAGCGGTAGCAAAACCCGAAACCTAAACTTAACATAACATTCCAGGTTCATTTATTAAATTTACTAAAACATGACATCTATGAACTGGCCCGTATTGATTTTGTTTGGGATCGCTGCCATTGTACTGATCGTCTTCCTGGTTTCCCGAAATGTAAAAGACGAAAAAGAATTTGAGGACAAGATCAAAAATGATTACAAAAAACCGAGAGATGACAAGGGAGATATTGAGATTGATGAGGTGATAAAGTAATTATCCACCAGGCGCATTTTGTGACGAATGCCCTTCAATCTGCTGACCGGCAGACTTGCGCAGGTAAAACGTTTAATGTTCAGGCCACTCCGGTTCGTTTGGCCACTCCTGTAAACTCAAAACTCAATAATTAGCCGGCATTTTTTTTCTTTATTTTATTGTAACGTCCTTTGCCTTTGGTACTTTTAGGCTATTCAGGCAGTATCGCCGCGTACCTCCCCCTTGGTTCGTGCCTCATTAACCAATATTACCAATTTTCCAATAAATTATTAACTTAGGTTATAGAAGTTTCTCAAAGAAAATCTTACACATCTTTAGGTAAGATATATTTTTAGACAGTAACAGTTCATAACCGGCTGCCCCTGTTAGCAGCAGATATTAATAAACAAATAATAGTTGATTTTTTAAAAAAACTTTCTGATGATAAGGTGATTACAGTTTATGCCTTTGTGATGATACCTAACCACATGCACTTTATCTGGAAGCAAAATAAATTAAACGGTCAAGAAACACCCCAAGGCAGTTTATTAAAATATACTGCCCATGTTTTTCTACAACAACTTAAAGTATAACCTAAATCACAGTTGTATGACGTAAATGCAATAAATAAAAAATACGGGATATGGCAGTGGGAGTCATTGAGCGTTGAAATATACAGCAGGGCAGTAGCAAAGCAAAAACTTGATTATATACATCTCAATCCTGTAAAAGGCAAATCGCAATTCAGTAAATAGGATATAAGTTATTATTATTCATCGGTAAGGTATTATGAATTTCAATTAGCAACTAATAAGGGAAAGGGTGAAATTGTTGCAGCAAATGGCAAAACCTATTATAGCTATATCGGGCAAAAATTTACAGATGATAAGTATTTCTATTCCATTCCATTTGCTGTGGGTTACAATGCAGCAGTTGCAGGTGGCAGCAACAAAGGCCCATCCAATCCCGATTACCTTACAGAAATACAGGCAAGGATGGATACTTTTTTAATACACAATCCAGGTGTTAGAAATCAGAAATCCCATCTGATATAGTAACTGCAGGTGGTGGTGGCTTAGACCCACATATTTTAGTACAGGCTGCTAACATACAGGTAAAATGAATTGCAAAAATCAGAGACTTTGTCGAAGGAAACTTACAGCAATTGATCATTTCAGACACAGAAAAACCTGTAATGGGTTTATTAGGAACAGAAAAAATTAATGTACTGAAATTGAATATATCTTTGGATTATCTAAAATAAAAAATGAATAAGTTATTTACTATAGCTCTGGTAATAATAGCGGCAAAAGGATTAGCTCAAACAGACAGCACATTATCATCTTTAACCTTTAGCGGTTATATTGAAATATACTACACGTATGATTTTGGAAAACCATCAAACCATAACCGTTCAGCTTTTGTTTACTCTCACAACAGGCATAATGAAGTAAACCTGAATATAGGATTTATAAAAGCAGCTTATCAAAAAGAAAATGTAAGAGCAAACCTTGCTTTAATGGCAGGTACATACTCTAACGCAAACCTTGCAGCAAAACCAGGGGTATTAAAAAATATTTTTGAAGCCAATGCAGGAGTAAAAATTTCAAAGAAAAAAAACTTATGGGTTGATGCAGGTATTTTTGGATCGCATATTGGTTTTGAAAGTGCTGTTGGAAAAGATTGCGGGAACCTTACAAGAAGTATATTGGCAGACAATTCACCCTACTTTGAAACTGGAGCGAAAATATCTTATACCAGTGATAACGGCAAGTGGTTTATCAGTGGTTTATTACTGAATGGCTGGCAAAGAATACAGAGAGCAGATGGAAACAACACACCTGCGTTCGGGCATCAACTTACTTTTAAACCCAATTCAAAAATTACTTTAAACAGCAGTTCATTTATTGGCAATGATAAACCGGATAGCATAAAGCAAATGCGTTACTTCCATAACTTGTATGGGATTTTTCAGTTAAACAACAAATTGGCATTAACAGCAGGTTTTGATATTGGTGCAGAGCAAAAAGCAAAAGGCAGCAGTAATTGCAATACATGGTATTCTCCTATTGTAATTCTAAAAATCAACCCCAATGCAAGAAATAATATTGCCATGCGGGCAGAATATTACAGCGATGCCAATGGTGTTATCATAAGTACGGGCACACCAAATGGTTTTATAACATGGGGGTACTCTGTAAATTACGATTACCTTATTCGTGATAATGTTATGTGGCGTATTGAAGGCCGTGGCTTTTCAGGAAAAGATGCTACTTTTGAAAAAGAAGGAACCCCATCAAAAAACAATTTCTTTTTAATCACTTCATTAGCTGTTTCTTTTTAGCAGGATAATATAATGCACCACAAGTTGCAAATAATTAAACTGAAATGAGCAACTTGCAGCTAAAAGACAGTTATGCAAAACCACTCCGAATTTCATAAACGGGTTACACTTGCAGGTTCATTAATTGCTGTGGGAATTGTATTTGGTGATATTGGTACTTCGCCTTTGTACACACTAAATGCAGTCCAAAGCACTACGTGGTATTCCTTGGTGGTATTATACCGATTGCAAATGTCTTTGGACTACCTACCGGTATAATCGGTATAATAGGCCTGGTAAAATGTGAAAGAACAACAACGGCGAAAAAACTAACCAGCTTTATGACAAAAAAAAGAGGCTGCCCTTTTGTAACAGCCTCTTAATAAATACGCAAACAAATCCTAATTTATCTTCACCAGTTTCACGATCTTTTTATCCGCGCCTTGTGTTATTTCGGCCATATACATGCCTTTCGGCAGATCAGCACCCACTTTAAGGGTTTTGGTTTTGTTGCTGATGATGTGTACCTGTTTAACTGTTCCCGCTATATCCAGTATCCGTAACGTGATTGGTTCATCGCTATTACTGGTAACCATCAAATTAAAATCACCGGCAGATGGGTTGGGGTAGGTATTTACCCGTATGGCTTTTTCAGTCTCTTTTACAGTGATCAGGTTTTGTAACTGTGCTGCCGGAGGAGCAATACCGGTTACCTCTAAAGTAAACGAACAGGTAGCTGTATTTCCACCTCCATCGGTGTACGAGAAACTGTTAGTGGTTACTCCAATGGGGAACACAGCGCCGCTTGCTAAACCTGCCGTTTGCGTAAGCGTAGGATTGCACTCAAATTCTACAATAAACGGATAGAAATAATTGGTACCAAAATCCACCCACTTGGTTGTACCATAGAAATTCATAAATACATAATCTTCATCTCCATGCTGATTATTGGGTTCGCCCGGGAACCAGTTGGCGTAGGATAACGGTTCACCGGTTACCCATGCAAAGGTTCCTTCAACGGCCTCATCGGTTAAACCGATCCAGGCAGGTACTCCGGACAACAAATTGTTTTCAGCTGCACTGGTTATGGTAACCAGGTGACCACCTAAACCGGTTGCCATGGCCTTGGCCTGGTTCCAGGTTTTGCCGAAGTTGGAACGGAAATATTTATGCCCGTTCATTTCACCCAGGTAGGTATAATTGGGTAAACTGGTTGGTATAAAGCAGTTATAGCAATTATCTGTTATCACCGGCGAATGGTAGCTAACTACGGCTCCTGTAGCAGTTGTTGCAGGGGTAACGATATTAGCCGGACAGGTCAATACCGGTGGTTCATTATCCCTTACGGTTACCGTAAAGCTGCAGGTTGCTGTATTGCCGTTTCCGTACGTATAGGAGAAACTGTTAGTGGTGACTCCAACAGGGAAAACAGATCCGCTGGGTAATCCGGCAGTTTGAACAGGCGCACCAGAACAATCGAATTCGATGATAAACGGATAGAAGTAATTGGTGCCAAAATCCACCCATTTTGTTGAACCATAGAAATTCATATACACATAATCTTCATCGCCTCCTGAATTATTGGGTTCTCCAGGCCACCAATTGTTGTAAACAAATGGCTCGCCGGTAACCCAGGTAAAGTTACCTTCCGATGCCTCATCCGTTAATCCGATCCAGGCCGGAACACCAGACAGGAAGCTATTCTCCGCTTCGCTGGTAATGGTAACCAGGTGGGCGCCTAAACCTGTTGCTGCCTCTTTAGCTTCGGACCATCTCCTGGTGAAATTGGAACGGAAATAAGTATGCCCGTTAAATACACCAAGTAGCGTGTAATTAGCTATGTTGGATGGGGCCGCACATAGAACACATCCGCCCGTTATGGTTGGAGGGCTATAGGTTACTGCTCTTCCGCAAATGCCTGGCGAACTGGTCGTTTGAATATTACCAGGGCAGGTTATTTCATTGCATGGGAGATTAACGGTAGTTCCAGGGGAACCTATTTCATTTACATCACCGTAAGCAATGAATGCCCCGTTGATACCTGCTATACTCAGCTGCGAAATGCTGGTATTATTCAGTCCAGCCTTATTATCAAAAGTCTTGAATGGGGCTGTGGGAGAGGATGTGCCAAATGCAACCCTCGCCTGTAATCGGTTGAAACTGTTATACAGGTTTACTTCATCACCACCAGTACTTAATCCTATGCCGCTGCCGGTATAAGTCCCCACCTGCAAACCTGGAGGTGGATTTGATCCAAACCAGGTACTCAGGAAAAGTGGAACGGTGGCGGCTGGGTTACCAGACTCGATAAAGATGACTGACTCACCCGGCGCAATACTATTAATGCCGTTCAGCGCAACAGCAGCCGCAGGCGAACCTGAATTGTCATCCATCTTCCAGCCGGTAATAGTAACTGCGGTAGCTTTAGTGTTTGTTACTTCAAACCAATCTGCGCCAACAGGACTGTTACCACTTGACCATGGGGCCACTTCAGAAATAAACAGGTTACCCAGCACGCCCGGAGAACCGATCTCTGCGGCATCATTTACAGCAGCAAATGCACCATTTATCCCAATCGCACTAAGTTGCGAAATGGAAGTGTTATTTAAACCTGCTTTATTGTCAAATGTAGGGTACGGACCAGCCGGAGAAGCTCCGAATGTAACCTTAGCCTGAAGTCTTCCGCCTGCATCAAAAAGCGTTACACCATCACCTCCGGTGCTCAGGCCCACGCCCATACCGGTATAGCTTCCGATTTGCAACCCTGCCGGAGGGTTAGTTCCAAACCAGGTACTTAAAAAAACGGGGATTTTGGTGTTTGGGGTAGCTGTTTCTATAAAGATTACCGATTCACCAGGTGCAATGGTTGTTATTCCATTTAGCGATACGGATGAACCGAATGTGGCAGAATTATCATCCATTCTCCAGCCGGTAATATCGATTGGGGCTGCACGCAAATTCGTTACTTCAAACCAATCCGCAGCAACAGGACTGTTACCACTTGACCATGGTGCAACTTCCGAAATAAATAATTTACCGATAGAACCGGGCGAACCGATCTCCAAAGCATCATTTACAGCAGCAAAAGCGCCGTTTACACCTATGACACTGAGTTGTGTTATCGTTATATTATCCTGTCCACTGCCATTATCAAATGTAGGGAAAGGGCCTGCGGGAGATGCGCCAAAACTTATTTTGGCCTGTAAAATACCTGAGGCATTAAAGAGGCTCACACCGTCGCCGCCGGTACTTAGGCCAACGCCGGATCCACTATAAGATCCCAACTGCAGACCTGCAGGCGTGTTTACGCCAAACCAGGTGCTCCGAAACAAAGGAATAGTTGTTGCAGGCGTTGCAGTTTCAATAAAGATAACAGACTCACCCGGAGCTATGCTTGTTATACCATTCAAGGCAACAGAAGACCCGAAGGAATTTGAACCATCATCCATTTTCCAGCCGGTAATATTCAGCGTCATGTTGCTGTTATTGGTTACTTCAAACCAATCTCCACGAACAGGGCTGTTTCCGCTTGACCATGGTGCTACTTCCGTAATGGCAACACTGGCCACAGGCAGATTTTCAATAACAACGTCTATCAGGGTTAGAGTATAGTTAGTGCTGGCATCTGGTGTGCCGCCGACGGTAGCATCGTCAACATTAACGGTAATATTATAAACTGGTTTTGTTTCAAAGTCGAGAACAGTACCTGCTTTTATGAATAATTCGCTGCCTGAAATTTCAAAGTAAACAGCGTCTGGGCCTGAAATGCTGAGTATGTTTACACCCAGCCCATCGTCTGTAACGACGATATCAGCCACTTTAATACGAGAAAGGGTGGACGTGTTTTCCAGGATGCTGGTTACAGCATTTTGAAGGGTTATCGCTGTTGGTGGCTGATTTTGAACGATAGATCGTGCATAAACCCAAAGCTGGGGATGATCGAAATCGCCGCCGCCATTTTCACTTACCACGTATAAAATACCGTCTCCGTCCATAGTAAGTCCTTCATGTTGCTGATCAGGAACAGATAATGGATTGCCTGGATCAGATACGATGGTAAGTGAACTCGAGATATTTCCTGAGCGGTCGATGTTTACAATCTTGCCATCCTGCTGGCTGAGTACAATCAGGTTTCCATAGTTTGGTAATCCTACCAATCCAGGAATATTTGATAGAGCAAAAACATCCGCAAAGTCGGACAGACCGGTTAAAGCCGGGTCGAAAAGGTTAATGGAGTTTACCGTTGTAGGTGAGCCGTTGGTAGCAGTACCGTTTACGAAATCGATACCTGTTTGAAAAATACCTGCGGGTTGAATTTCTTTTACACAAATAAATCCACTGGTAAGTGGGTCGTAACAAATACCTTCTATACCTATATTGGGAACAAATGTTCCAAGCTTCACCGTTTGTGCGGCCGCCCGGGTAAGCACGGCCCCTGCCACGTAAGTAAATAAAACTGCTTGCCTGTCACGTTCCTCTGAGAGTACGAACTGGCCATTACCTACATAAGTGATACCCTCCGGGTCATAGAACGCTGTGCCTTGCGGACTGCCGCCTGGAGCAAGTGTCATGGAGTTGATGAGCTGTCCTGTTTTGGATACCTGCACAACCGAGGTACCGCCATCACCCACTACAAACAAGGTATGAGTATCCCAATTGTAAGCAACACCAGAAACTTCCTGTGCCAGCAAACTGTTAGGTGGAGCCGCTGTTCTGGTAGGTTCAGGCAGATCATATCTTCCTATCCGCACATAGGTAGAAAGATCGATAGCCGTGTTTAACTGCGCCTGCAGGTTTTGATGAAGACCCAGCAAAGCAAGCATCAAAAAGAAGATCATTAATAATTTTGCGTAGGGCAGGGCTGCTTTTATGGCAATTGTTTTTTGATTCAGTAATGCAGCAGTTACCCGGTGGGTTAAACCACGTGAAGAAAGATTCATTTCGGTAAAATTTGATGATAAAAATTTCTGCTTAATGAATGATCACTAATCGATGTGAAAATAGAAGAACTGTGAAGCTTTATTTCACTTTTGGCTGTTATGAAAATATTACCAATTGATTAATTAATCGTTAAGTTTCTATTGAAAAGTACTTTGTATGGAATAAGTTGCAGCCAATGCTACCACTAAAGCAAGTAATACCAACGTGATTTAATAAGTAGTATCCAAAGCACTACATGGTAATCTTAGATGTTATAAGGCCAGTATTTTTTTTCTCCGGGCATTTTTTTTCAATAAGGTATATCGAAAGCAAAACCACAAATGACCGGGCGTTCTGTGCAAAAAACAGGAAAATACCGGCAGCCGGCTTTTTCAATGAAGCATAATCAATATGGGTGAGGGAAAGCCATACAAAACCTTCGGCCATTTGTTTTACAGCAAACAATAGCGGAATGCATGCGAAAAGAACCTGTTACGGCATCTCACTTACGTAATGCCAAAAAGGCCAACAGTACCGGTAACAGCAGCAGTCCCAAAACTTGCGCTTGCAGAAAAGCAAAAGACATCAGCATGTAAGGGTTTAAAAGGCAAGAGGTAAGGTAATCTGTTAAGACCCGGCAATTGACAATATGAATATGGTGTATTTTGACAGATATCATAAATTGAACTGCAACAAAGTTGTAGTTGTGTAAATCACCGGTAAGCCATCAAATGCAAGAGTACGCCTGCCCGTTTAAAAGTAAGTTTCTAATCAGATGGTTTAAATTTAAAAAGAGAGAACCTGTTTCTATTGCCAGGCAAACCAATATCTGTTTTGCAAATGATTTTAATCATGAAAAAATAAATGATGAGGGGCTAAATTTGGTTAATAAAATAATTAAACGTGCACAAAAAAGAAAAGATGCAGTTCCTGATCGATCAGCAACAGGTAGCTATTGAAGAATTAAAAAGATCGATGGGCGATTATAAAGACGATGCCGACCGGGATGGGGATGATACAATTGATCCCGAGGACCAGTCGCAACAAGTGTTGGCAAAGGAGTCGCAAATGAGACTGAAACAGCAATTAGCCAGGGCCCAGCAGGATCTGGAAATATTGGAACGTTTTGCCGGTGAAAATTTTGATCAGGTTGAGGCGGGGGCGTTGATACAAACAGATAAGCATTGGTTTCTTGCCGGCATATCCCTGGGTGGTTATGACCCGGGTGATATAGATATCAAATGCATATCATTGGATAGTCCTGCATTTAAAGCCATAGCGGGTAAAAAAGTAAAAGGCAGTTTTATTCTTGGCGACACCAATTATCATATCAAAGCCATTTACTGACTTTATTTAATATTTTTAATTTAATAGTTCCGGGTTAATTATTAATTTGATGACCGCAAGGCCTTTCAATACGTTAATTCAATAAAATGCCTGATAAAGTTTCTTTTAATCAACTGATTTTTCAGCAGTTGATGAATTCAAATCTTTCTCCAATGGAAATGGAGAAGGAATTGCGTGATAAAGGGTTTAGTGCTGATACTATCGTTGAATACATGAAGGAGTTAAAAAAGAAACGAATTGCGAAAAGACAGTCAAGCGGGTTTATTTATATGGCCATTGGTGCTTTCCTGGGGTTTTTAAGTTGTGTGCTTACCGTCGCAAATGTGTTTCCCCAGTCTACCGGGTTTGTACTTTATGGTTTAACATCTATAGCGGTGATATTGGTATTTGCAGGTTTATATTTGGTGTTTGACTAAAACAATATTCGCACATCTTGTGCATCGGCATAATCCTGCGGCCACAAAGGAAGTTGATTTCGTTTTTAAAGTTCATCATGCATACTTTCACAGTTGTGCAACAAAAACCCTGGATGGCAATTGTATAAAATGGGTATTGATCAAACGAGGCGTATAGAACTGCCCGGCTCATGCAGGAACTACAATTGCGGTTAGGTTTTATGTTAAACAGTCTTCTCTTATTTGCCAAATTTTAAGTATTTTGAAAATATTTAAAAATACCATGTTTGACACGCTGTTTACGATTTTCAATCTTATTGTCGATTCTGATTTTTGCAACGGCTACCATGTATGCACAACAACTGGCCGGCATATGGAGTGGTAAAATAAGTAGAAGATCGCCCGGAGCTAAAGTTACCGTTGAAAGTCTTGAAATGCAGGTATCACAAATTGGTAATGCACTTTGGGGAAATTCATTTGCATTTAAAGACACCAGCCGTTATGTGTTATATCGTATAAAAGGAAAATTAACTCGCAAACAGAAATCAATTTCAATTGACGAATTTGGCAAACCGACTTTCCAGCTTCCGGATTATTTTTATCCCTGCGAAAAAAATTACCGGCTCAATTATTTCAAAATTGGCAAAACACAGTACCTGAGCGGTACCTGGGGCGGAAAAGGTACTTATGATGATACTACCTGTTTTCCAAACGAAGAATTATTGGTTGTGTTGCAAAAGATTCCAAAACCGGATTATCCGATTGGGAATTTTGTTGCACAGAAAATTGTAAATTATTATACCAGGCAAAAATATCCTGATAAAATAAGTACGACCACCACAGATTCTTTACTTTTTTCGCTTTACAACGCTGTTGATAATATACCTGTTGTGGAAGACAGCAGCCTGGTAAACCGCTCAATAGATATACAAATGATCCAGCAGGTGCCCGATAGCACGGTTAAGGTAACTTTATATGATAACGCTATAATAGATGACGATACAGTTTCTGTCTTTGTAAACAAAAAAATTGTTTTGTTAAGGCAACGTATTAGTTCAAAGCCACTTATTTTCAGCATTAAAATTGACAAACCCAACCAGCCTACAGAAATATTGATGCAGGCCGAAAACCTGGGTAGTATACCGCCAAATACAGCGTTGATGATTGTAGAGAGTGGTTCAAAAAGACAGGAAGTAAGACTTAGATCTGGTTTTATGAACCATGCTGCGATTATAATAACTTTTTCTCCGGATTAGACGTCCAGGGGCTGCGAAGTTTTGTTTGGTACCCCAACTGGCGCAATCGCCCAGCCATACTATCAACATATTTAATTTTCATAAAAAAACACGGATAAAGCGTATTTGCGGATAATATCAGGTCTGTTTTAGAAATGGTTTTTTAAGTACTTAGTTAATACTGTAGCTGAAATAAATACGGATGACCATTTGTTCATTCAAACCAATTTTTACGGATTTTCTGTTTCGCAGAGTTAGATTAAACGTATTATCAATTAGGTGTGGGGTTTAAAATATTTTCGTGTCCACACGATCGCCGGCCATGGGGACCGGCGGCGGCGTCTACAGGTTTAGGAGTGGTTTCGGGATAAATAAGGAAAAGTCAACAGCGGCAAAACCAAAGAGCGGTAAAACAGATACTTTTGTGTGGTGAAACACATATTGCATAACCCCGTTTATCATGCTTTGTGCACTGGCGATCAACCGCTCAGTTTTGGCACAGATCAGGTGAAATATTTTAACGAAGAAGTTTCTCCTTTTGTTGGGTTTGAAGATCAATATAAAACCGGCTTTGCCGACCTCTATGAATTGCTGCCCCATGGGCGAAAAATTTTATATGCAAATCCGGAAAAAATTCTTCAACCGCCGGGCTGGCAATTGAACCACGAAATTAAAGGACTGCAATTTATACACAAAGCCCGCGGTGGGATCAGTAAAGTGTTTGACAACCTGGTTTCTTTAAGCGATGTGCATATTAACCAGATGATTGAGCTTGCTATGCTAACAAAACCAGGCCCATTCGGGCAAAGAACAATTGATTTTGGTCAATACTATGGAATATTTGACCAGAAAAAGTTGGTAGCCATGACCGGCCAGCGTTTGCATATAAAAAACTATACCGAAATAAGTGCCGTTTGTACTCATCCGGACTATACGGGCAAAGGATATGCCTATGCTTTAATGCAACAGCAAATACAACTCATTCTTCAACAAGAAAAAACGCCTTTTTTGCATGTACGTGAGGACAACCTGAGGGCCATCGCCCTTTATCAACGAATGGGGTTTGTTGTTTCCCGCCCCATGAACTTCTATTTTATGAAGAGGCAATGAATATCTTTTATGATATCCCCCATCAGGTTGCGTATACTCCAGACGAAAGGATTAATAATAAAAATATACCCGGTTAAGTTCAGTAACAATTGAGATTTTATACCAACGATAATACAGCAAATCATGGATAAAAGCAATACCATCCGGATCAACGCATAAATCGAATTGCGCGTCACGGTCACTTCATTTATTATAAATTTTACTTTTCATTTAAAAAAGTTTAAGAAATTGCCATCATTTGGATATTTAAATCCAGGGAGCATTACAGAGCCCTAACCCAGATGTTCTTAAAATAAACTTTGCTTTTGGGGTCGTGGCCCTGCAGGGCAAAAGTGCCGGATGAAAGTACTCTTTCTTTCATCCCCTCTTCTCGGTGTACCTTTTCAGGTTCGGTGTAATCAAGCACCTGTGTATCATTGATGGTTACCGTCACCCTTTTGCCGTTTACTTTGATAAGCATCGTGAACCATTCATTGTCTTTTACATAGGTTTCTTTAATATCCTGTATGGCCCAGAGGCTGCCGGTTCGCCGCCAGTCGGTATGCGAATTATTTACCTGCACCTCGTAGCCTTTTTTTGGCCATCCGGCCTCCTGGTATTGTGTATGAAAATAAATACCCGAGTTTGATCCTGCTGTGGTCATCACATCGCACCTGAATTCAAAGTTTTTAAATGTATGCAACTGCACCTCACCGTTATAGTATAAATGGGCCATTTCCCCGTTCACCACAATGCTCCCGTTTTCCACATAAAAACTGGGGGCATTGGTACCCACTTTCCAGCCTTGCAAAGACACACCATCGAACAATGAAATCCATTTGTTTTTTTGATCTTCTGTACCAGTGCCAAAAGACAAAAGAATAACGGATATTATTAACAGCTTAAATTTTTGCATCGTATTGATTTATTTAGTAAGCTACTATATTTTTATCTCCTGACCAATGTTGGTGTGCCGTAAACTTGCTGGATTCTCTTCCTAATCCCGCCCCGATAGCTACCCCGATTTGGAAGTTGCCCGGCCAACGTTAAAAAACCGCAACATGCTTTACAAAAAAAATAAAGGTTCATTACCTGAATTCATATTTATTAACTGTTGCCATTAAACTATATTTGAAGTACCAACCACAGGCCATTTTTTTTCACCTGCAAAATGCTCATTTTATGTTCCGGAAAAAAAAGGACGGCAGAATTTTTATCAGTTACCGGCGCACCGATGCCAGGGGTTATGCCGGAAGGCTTTCAGATACACTGGAAGAATACTTTGGCAGTAACCGGGTTTTCCGGGACATGGAGGATATTTCAGGAGGAGCCGAATTTGGCCAGGTGATTCATAACAACCTGCATACTGCAGATGCTGTTATTGTGTTGATTGGCCCCGACTGGTTAACGATCACCAGCGATAATGGTAAAAGGCGAATTGATGAAACTGATGATTGGGTATCAAAGGAAATAGTAGTTGCGATTGAGAAGGGTATCCCACTTTTTCTTGTTTTGATAGAAGACACGCCCTTACCACGTATCCAGGAGTTGCCCGAAAAGTTAGCGCCGATTCTGAAATACAATGCCATCAAAATCTCCGACAGGAACTGGCATGCCGACGTGTTAAATCTTGGAAAGATCATCTCTTTTGATATCCCCTCTGCCAACGAAAGAACACTTTACTGGTCCAATCTTGGGATTTCAGTAATGCTTTGTACCTCCCTTGTTTATGCTGCATCAATGGTTGTCTGGAATGAACTGGGCAGAATCTGCCAGTCAAAAAATGATGCCATGTTATGCAGTCTTTGGCAGTTTTGGAGCGATAAAACAACTTCATCAACTATACCCTTTATCAGTAAAGCACAATCAGGCATTCCTTTCATCGCAATCGCAGCGAGTGTACTTGTATTATTGAATATTGTTGGTTTGGTTGCAAGGGAACGTAAGCGATACATTTATTACAGTGTTGCGGCAGGAACTTTCGGGGCGTTATTCTTCTTTAGTATACAGATCTTCCTTGGCTCAATGGAAGAGCCTGTTGTGATTTTCTTCGGTGCTGTGCTGGTGGTAACGATGATGTACGCTTTCATGAATATGTCGGGCTTCAAGACTAAATAAAGTATGCGCCGCCAACTGCTGTAACAGGGAGTGCCGATGGATTGGGCCTGCCTGTACGCTTTCATTTTGAGTCCCCCGAATGTACAAGAGCTACCATGCCGGTTTTTCAGGCTCAGACAATTTTCGACCTTGTTGTCTTGGCTTAAAGCTTATGCAAGCCCATCTGGCGCAACAGTCCTGCCAACCTGGGGCTGCGAATGAATTGACTGTTTTCGCGGCAATAGGCAGGGAACCCTTTGTTCCGATATTTGCCTGCCGGCAGACAGGTCTAACAGGATTGGGTAAGCGTGACCGACGGGCCTCGGACTTTTAAAATAAAATGGCAGCCATCCCAAACTTTGAATCGCCACTAGTTCCAGTTAGGGCACTGTGAAAAACCCGGGCGGCGGTAGCTCAATAATAAAAAATTGTAAAATGGAGTTTCGCCCGGGCATGTATGAATTCCGGCATTAAAAGGGAAACTTTATAAACTCATGAAGCCTGCAAAGTTTCACAGCATTAGTTTACAAAAGATACCTTTCGGTCGGTTGCTGTTTTTGTACTTAATAATAATACCATCCTGATTTAATAAGCAGTCCAAAGCACTACGTGGTAATCTTAAATGGTATTATACCGACAGCAAATGGCTTTGGTCTTTATACTGGTATGATCGGCATAACTTATTCGAGGAAAAAAAGGGTGATATTTGGTTTAGTGCCGGAAGCGGAGATAGAAGCGGTGATATGCAATTGTATTGATATACCGGGGAGATCAGTCCAATAGCTGGCACAAATCCAAATATCACGGGGTTAAAAAAAAAACGGCCAAATCTTTGGTATTGCGGCAGACAGGGAAAGAAATATCTGGTTTGGAACCCTGGGCGGTGCCTGCCGGTATGATCCCCGCCAGGATAAAGCTGCCGGGACCGGAAAAGCCTTTAACTATTTCAGAAAAAAAGATTGATTAAAACTCCTCTATCTGGCTCATTGTTCCGCCATCTAAAGCCAGTACACGTATTAACCGTTTGACGCTTTTGTATGAATATCGGTATAAGGCGGGAGATTTGATTTAGTTGATACAGGTAAAGGCTCATCTTTGATATCTATCACCTGGGCTTTAGTGTTGTTAAAGTTTCGCCAGTTCATTTGTTCACAGATCTCCAGCCAGAGTTTTTCGTAAAAAATATTGGTTTTAAATTCTTTAAGCTGATGAAAAATTGATTCCTTGTTAAGTGTGATGGCTTCAATTTCTGCATAAAAAGGAACATAATTAGCGAGAATGTAGTGCATACTTTCGTCCCTGTTATTCAGATAAAATTTATGCAGGTTTTTATGAGCCTGTACCATATTGTAAAAACTCAGGATCTTAGTTTTAGCCGGCAGCTTACCCTCCAGTTCGCTTACCAGCATATTAACGCAATAAACAGATAGCGGCGCAGGGATATTGGGTATCAATATTAGATCGGCGGCATGAAAAATATTCTGGTGCAGCTGAAATCTTCCGGGTGAGCAATCAATAACGCAAACATCATAATCATCACTTACTTCATCGAGCGTTGTACTGATTAAATTTTTATTAATAAAATTAAGTGCAGTGATCTTGGATGCTTTATTCATGAACTGATCTGAAAACGTAGAATCATTACTGATGACATCGATCTGGTAAGTATCCGTATGCTGTATAACATCGTAAATCGTTATGTAGCGGTCAAATAACCTTTCGTGGGTGTTATCGTTGTTGTTCTCCAGCTTAAAAAAATAACTGCTGCCACCCTGCGGATCCAGGTCCCAAAGCAATACACTTAAACCTTGTTTGGCCAGCAGACATGCCACGTTTACCGTAGTGGTGGTTTTACCTACACCTCCCTTCACATTATAGAGGGTTATAATTTTCACCATTAAAATAACAACTAAATTTCAACTTTAACAATTATTTATAAAAAAAATTTGCTCCTTCCTATTGGCGCAAGCCTTTCTGCCGTGTAATTCTTCACTATTTCGGCAACAGTTTTATACATGAATAAAACCGTTTAAAGATGAAGAAAACTCAGCAGCGGCAAAAATGTTTACCTAAACGTAATATAGTTCCGAACAAAAAAAAATATGATCAGTTCATTTAATTTTGATTTTATTATTATAAAAGAAGGAGGCCTTATTTAAAAGCCTCCTTCTTCAAAACTGAAAACATATTTAGTTACCTGTTTAAAAAAAGATAAGGTATAAAAAAGCTAATTGATATTTATAACGGGTCACATTCTTATTTTTTGCCCCGCGTAAGCAACCATCCCAACCATAAGCCCGTTACTCCCCACGCAAGTGTAGCATCAATAAAATGTGCTACCAGGTCGAAGCTGCCATACCAGATATGCATGGTATAAGGTGCATGAAGGAATATGATGATACCGGTACCCAATGTACCCATAAACACCGTTCCAAAAGAAGGGCTGTTTATTTTTCCGAGTAACCAGCAAAGCAGCCAAATGATAAAAACATTAACCAATAAGCTGCGCCCCATATTCATAAACATCTTGTTCATACCGGGCATACTTTTATGGTACACAACCTGGGCCCATGGTTTCCCTTCCAGCTCCTTCATTTTTTTCTCTATATCATCTCTTGATGTACCCGGTGCAAATGTTGGTAACAGGTACGCAGCATCTTCAGTAAACTGGCTGTTGAGATAAGCCAGAACGCTTTCCTGCTTTGGGGTTTACTGTTGCTGTGCTTCATGCAGATTTAGCATACTCCAGGATAAAAATTGCCAGGCAAAAAGCATCAGGCCACCAACGATGACAGCAATGATTGTTTTTTTCATACAATAAATTTTGGTTTAGGAAACAAAATAATAAAGAGAACCGGTAATTATAAGTGCTTTTTCAACAAAAATGGATAATTTTTGGTTCAAATTCCCGGGAGTTAAGAATAAGAATAGTAATATTAGATAGTTATTCGGGCGCGGTGTAAGTTTTTTGTGGTACTATAATCGATTTTTAGAGATAGAGGCGAGAATAAAAACTACAAATAATTTACGTGGTTAATTACAAATTTAGTTTTTTATTGTATGCATCTTTACATCGTTAATAAATCCAAATATCCAATACGTCCGAAATCAGTCTTATCCTGTGAAAATCAGTAGCCTGTTAAGAGGTCAATATCTTATCTCTGATCCAATATGAAAAACCTTCTGTAAAGAGGGTTTTTTTAAATACCGAAGCAACCGGATAACCGGATTTTTTTAAAAAGTTCACGAGCTGGTGATTTTACATGTTTGACAAAACGGGTAATTTTTTTTTGACTAAGATTTATTTACCCGCTGTTTCAGTTGTTTGTTGTCAAATAAAGCCTTGTTCACAAAAAATGCTCTTAACTCTGCAAACACATTTGTCTTTCTGTATTTGGCGGCAAAATCAACGGTTTATTGACATTTAACAATTAAATTGCTGTAAACAAAACCCATGTCATCTAATCTGAGCGAATTATCAGGCAGGAAAGGATTAAAAACAAACCTCTTTGAGACGTTGGGTATCGCTGCAGAAAAAACCGGTACGCCTTCAACAGCCGACATGGAAAAGCTGGCTGGTGAATTTTTAATAGGCAAGGCCAATGTATTGGGTGCCGCAAGTTTTTATGATTTTTTGCGGCCGGAGAATAAGGGCAAGAAAGTATTTATCTGCAACGGAACGGCGTGCATGACTGCGGGAACCCAGGCAGGCCTCCGGGAAAAACTGGGTCATCATTTCGCTGATGAAGTAATAGGCCACATGTGTTGCCTGGGCAGGTGTTTTGAAAACCATGCGTTTAATTATAACGGAAAAAATTATTCCGGTTCAGCCGCCGGAGAGTTAGAGGATATCAAAACCGGTAAGGCCAGCATCGTTGATACATACCACGTTGGATCAGTTGGTACTCCCGTGTTGACTTCTGCATTCAATGGAATTGTGGAATATTATAAAACCCTTTCAATTGCGTTGGCAAAAACACCTGTTGAATTATTAGCCAAACTTAATGTGTCCGGCCTGAGGGGCAGGGGAGGTGCAGGGTTTCCCATTTCATTTAAACTGGAGTCCTGTAAAAATACGGACGGTAAACAAAAATTTATTGTGTGTAATGCAGATGAAGGCGACCCGGGTGCTTACTCCGATCGTTATTTGATGGAGCAGCAACCGCATTCAGTTTTACTGGGTATGATGATTGCCGGGTATATTGTTGGGGCTGATACCGGTGTGTTATACATACGTGCCGAATACCCCGAATCACAGGAGATCATGCAAAGAGCCATTGATGACCTGGTACATCAAAAATTGTTGGGAGAAAAAATATTAGGTACCCCGTTCAATTTTAGTTTTAAAGTGATAAAGGCAATGGGCGCTTATATCTGCGGCGAAGAAACCGCATTGCTTTCTTCCATTGAAGGACAGCGACCCGAAGTACGCATTCGCCCGCCCTATCCAACACAGCAGGGATTGTTCAACAAGCCTACGGTTGTAAACAACGTGGAAACCCTGGCCTGCATTCCCTATATCATTAAAAATGGAGGGGAAAATTTTGCGACTATAGGAAAGGGTAAGTCAACTGGAACCAAATTGGTTTCGCTCGATGGCTTCTTCAATAAGCCCGGAATTTACGAAGTGGATATGGGTACACCACTCAGTACGGTGATCGATGATTTGGGAGGTGGATTCAGAGAAAAAATAAAAGCCATGCATATTGGCGGCCCGCTTGGAGGATTGGTACCCGTTGAAAAAATACCCGGCCTGTCTGTTGATTTCGAATCTTTTGATACCCATGGATTTTTACTGGGACATGCTTCGGTTGTTTGTATACCAGAGAATTTTCCCATCATCAAATACCTGGAACACCTGTTCGAATTTACGGCGCATGAAAGTTGCGGAAAATGTTTTCCCTGTCGTATCGGAAGTACCAGAGGTTATGAAATGCTGCGGAAAGCACAGGAGACTGATTATAAAATTGACAGGAACCTCCTGGATGACCTGGTTGAAACACTGGAGATTGGTTCACTTTGTGCATTGGGAGGTGGCTTGCCGTTACCCATTAAAAATGCATTGCAGTATTTTGATGACGAATTGAAACCTTATTTTAAACACGTGTAGATTAAGTATATGCCTGCCTGTTAAACAGGCCCTGGCTCACAGCTTTTTAATATTATTAAATCCTGATTATGGGCACCATTTACAGAAAAGAAGATAAGCATGCGCAGGTCGCTAAAGGCACTACCGTTACTTATGGTTCTACCAACGGTAAGCCAAAAACAGGTATCGCTTTCATTGATAACGTCGCTTTTGAAATACAGGCAGGGGAAACAATACTCAGTTTCATCAGAAGAAACTTTGGAGCAGATTATGTACCTACGTTGTGTGATGCGCCAAATCTTGATCCATTTGGATCCTGCCGGGTTTGCAGCGTGGATGTAGCACTGTTTGAAAATGGAAGAGCAAAAGTACAGGCTTCCTGCCATACTCCGGTGATGGAAAATACCTACATTTATCCGCATTCCGGGCGAATAGCGAAACTCAGAAAAAATATCATCGAACTGGTGCTCACCGATCATCCCCTGGATTGCCTCACCTGCGAGGTCAATAACAATTGTGAATTACAGTCCGTAGCAGCAAAAGTAGGCATACGGGATGTGCGTTATCCCGAAGGAAAGAACCATCTCGATAAAGAAAAGGACCTGGGTCACCCATACATGACATCGGACTTTAGTAAATGCATCAATTGTTATCGCTGCGTACGTGCCTGCGATGAGGTACAGGGCGAGTTTGTGCTGAGTATGGCTGGCAGGGGTTTCGACAGCCATATCATCAAAAGCATGGGAACAGACTTTGAAAATTCAGATTGTGTGAGCTGTGGCGCCTGTGCCCAGGCCTGTCCCACTTCAGCTATTTCAGATGTTTTTGAATCCAAATCAACTGCAGTTGATAAAAAGGTGCGTACAATATGTACCTATTGTGGCGTGGGTTGCAACCTGGATGTTGCCGTTAAAGAAAATAAAATTCATTCCATACAGGCACCATACAATGCCGAATCAAACCAGGGACATACCTGCCTGAAAGGCCGTTTCGCTTTTTCATTTTATAATCATGAAGACAGGATCAGAACACCGTTGATAAAAAAGAACGGAGAATTTGTTGAGGCTACCTGGGATGAAGCATATGATTTTATTGCCAACAAATTAACGGAGATAAAAAATGATTTTGGGCCCGATTACATAGCAGGTATTTCAAGTGCACGTTGTACCAATGAAGAGAATTACCTGATGCAAAAATTTATTCGTGCAGTGATCGGTACCAATAATATTGATAGTTGTGCCAGGGTTTGCCATTCGCCCACAGCCCTGGGTATGCAACGCACATTTGGAACAGGCGCCGCAACAAACTCTGTTAAAGATTTGCAGTTCACCGATTGTATGCTGGTGATTGGTGCCAATCCAACCGATGCGCACCCTGTAACAGGCGCTAAGATCAAGCAGCAGGCCATACAGGGAAAAACACTGATCGTGATTGATCCACGCAGGATTGAATTGGCCAGGTACGCCGATTATCATTTGCAATTGCGTCCCGGAACCAATGTGGCACTTTTGAATATGATGTTGTATTATATCATTAACGAGCAGTTGGAAGATAAAGACTTTATCAGTAAACGCACAGAAGGGTATGAAGATTTCAAACAACAGATACTTTCCCTCCATATGGATGAGCTGGAAAAAATAACCGGCGTTGACAGAGACCTGGTAAGAAAGGCTGCCATTGCATACGCCTCAGCCGGTAATGCCATGTCTTTTCATGGATTGGGTGTAACGGAACATACCCAGGGTACCTTCACCGTTATGCTTATTGCCGACCTGGCCATGATAACGGGTAACATTGGCCGCAGGGGTGTTGGCGTAAATCCGCTGCGCGGACAAAATAATGTACAGGGTGCAGCTGATATGGGTTGCCAGCCATACCAGGGAGCCGGTTACCTGGATATAACAAACCCGGAAAATCATGCAAAATATGAATCGTTTTATCGTGCAAAACTGCCCATGCATATCGGTTATAAGATCCCTGAAATGTATGAGGCTTCGCTGAATAATAAGTTGAAAGCCGTGTGGGTCATTGGCGAAGACATGGCACAGACTGACCCCAATACGCAAAGGGTAGTGGCAGCCTTAAAAAACCTGGAACTGTTTGTTGTGCAGGAATTGTTCATGACGGAGACCGCAAAACTGGCAACAGTCATTCTTCCCGGCGCTTCGTTCCTGGAAAAAAGCGGCACTTTTACCAATGGGGAAAGAAGAATACAGCGGGTAAATAAAGTGGTAGAACCCATTGAAGGAACCAGGCCTGACGGACAGATCATCGTGGATATGATGAACAGGATGGGTTATGCCCAACCCGATTATGATCCGGATACCCTGTTGGATGAGATCGCACAAATTGTTCCTTTTTTCGCCGGCGTAAAATGGAATGAACTGGGCGAAAATGGTAAACAATGGCCTGTGGCGAAAGACGGATCGGATTCGGATATGTTGCATGTTGAAACTTTTAAACGGGGGCTCGGAAAATTTGTTCACCATCATTTTAAAGAAACAGAAGAAATTGTTCAACATGGTAAGGAATATCCGTACATCATCACCACCAACCGCGAACTGGAGCATTATAATTGCGGTACCATGACCAGGCGTACGGGTAATGGTAAATTATTGAAAGAAGATTTCTTACTCATCAATCCTGAAGATGCCTGCAAACACCTGATCAGTGAGGGCGATATGGTTTGTATAGAATCGCCGAGAGGGAAAGCAGATGTAAGGGCAAAGATAACAGACGAGGTTAAACCGGGTATACTCAGCTCTACTTTTCACTTTCCGGATATTATGCTAAACAATATAACATCAGATATTGCTGATTCGGAAGCCATGTGTCCCGAGTATAAAGTAGTAGCCGTAAATATCAGGAAGAGTAAAGGGAAATATAAAAATGCATCCGTTTAACAGGTTTTGTCCGGGTTCTCATAATTATCGCTTTGGTCTTCAGCGGTTTCATCCAAACAAACGAAGTCTTTTTCAATTAAAAGATACAGGGTATTATTTTCCGGTAACAACATATTATTTTCTATCCCTACTTCACTATTATTTGGCCATTCGGTAATGAAAGAACGGGGAATGAACAGGGTTATTTTATTATTGGCAAAACTGGCTGTCAACCCATTTGCCTGATCTGTACCCTGTAGTGCATAAATAAATTTATTGTTGGGGAACAGGGTTTCTTCCTCCAGGTATCCTGTAGTTGCGAGTTTGCTTACTTCAGATTTAGTTAGCCGGAATCTTATCGAGTTTGATTTGATGCGTATTTTCATGTTATTGTAATTTAAAAAAATTGCCGGTAAGTCGGTAAGACGGGAGTGGAAATTGCTTACAAAAAACGTCTTTCCGCCAAATACCCGGTGTGCTGTGCACCGGCAAATAAATTAAACGGTAATTCTTTGTGCTCCTGAATAAATATTAAAACGATTTTCTTTTAAAAATCCAATTAAAGTAACGCCATGCTCTTTGGCCATTTCCACCGCAAGACTTGATGGCGCTCCAACAGCCGCTACAATTTTTACACCGGCCATAACAGCTTTTTGCAATAATTCAAAACTTGCCCTTCCGCTTAATAGTAAAATACAATTGCTTATTGGCAATTCATTATTCAGTAATGCTGCGCCAACTATCTTATCCAAAGCATTATGCCTTCCCACATCTTCCCTAAGCAATAAAAAATGGCCTTCAAAGTTAAATAAGGCACAGGCATGAATACCACCGGTATCTTTAAAAACCTTTTGTTGTTTCGCTAATTCAGTTTGTAAAGTATAAAATGTAGATGCATTTATTTGAAGTTCATCTTTATTATCTCCAAATTGCGAAACAGTTCTGATGGCATCAATACTAGCCTTGCCACAGATACCACAGCTGGACGTACTGTAAAAATTCCGCGTGGCATTACCCAAAACAGGCACAACGTTTTCCCGCAAAATTACCGTTACCCGGTTTTCATCGGTTGATGGTTGTTTTATTTCCAGTATATCTGCAGCGTTCCTGATAACCCCTTCTGTAAAAAGAAAACCGGCTGCCAATTCCCTATCGTTACCCGGCGTACGCATAGTAACGGCAATATGCTTGTGCATCAACCCTGTCGTAGTACTATACGTAAGTTGAATTTCCAACGGCTCTTCCACAGCAACCAAATCATCTGCCTCGGTTATCCCAACTGTATTTATTTTTTTAATACGGATATGTTCTACGGGAAAATTACTCATGGTTTAAAATTACAAAGAAATACTGCATATCATGTCAGGGCATTTCAATAGCCTGAATACAATCTTCGGGCGTATCGATGCCAGCATCGAATTTATTGTTTGCCGGGTAATTATCATCTGTCGATTTTTTTTCAATAACATATTATAATTCATTACGATTCTCCAAATATGCTGTTGGCGAGTGCTGCCTGTTGAGAACTGTTTGATTAAGTATATAAATGAAGATTGCAATAAAATTATTAAATTAGAGGCAATAACGATCGCTAAAAAAACGCTAAAATGGCAGTGATCATCACATCTGAAAAAATAAAAGAAATAGCTGGGGAACTTGATACCGGGATGTTATGCTTTTATCATATTGTAACAGGTGAGATTGAAAGCTATCCCGATGAATTAAAGGGCCACAGTGGATTTGACGAAGAACTTTGGCAGGATATTATTGATAAGGTTGAAAGTAATTACGGTGAGTACATTCGTTTTGAAGGAATGGAAAGCAGCGAGTCTTTCCAAATGATGGAATCATTTATTGCCCATATCAAGGATAAAAAAATAAGCCTCGATCTGGAGGAAGCAATTCATTTGAGAAAACCCTTCCAAAATTTTAAGAACCGCCTATATGATTATCCAGAAGTGCTGGAAGATTGGTATACATTTAAGGATGAACAAATCATTAATTGGGTTCAGGAACAATTAACCGCCCATCATTTAAATTCCCTGTCAGGCACCAGTGAAGATCAGAAGTCCCATGACGTTAATTAATTTTCAAATGGGTATATTTAATAATTAAAAAAACAGGCTGTTATGAAAGATATCAAAAAAGAAGACATCGGGCAGGAAGTGTTTGATCTGTATGACGACTATGCGCACGACCGCGTTACCAGGCGCGATTTTGTACAAAAGTTATCGCTCTATGCCGTAGGCGGAATTACCGTGCCGGCTTTGCTGAGTTTCCTGATGCCGGATTATAAGGGCGCTGTACAGGTAAGAGTCGATGATCCCCGTATAGATTCGGAGTATATTCATTACCCTTCTCCAAAAGGGGGCGGCAACATCAAAGCCCTGTTGTGTAAGCCTGCCGGTGCAAAGGACAAACTGGGCGGCATCATCGTGGTACATGAAAACCGGGGCTTAAATCCGCACATAGAAGACGTGGCCCGCAGGGCTGCCCTGGCGGGGTTTATTTCCCTCGCGCCGGATGCTCTAACACCATTGGGTGGATACCCGGGTAATGACGACGCAGGGCGTGAAATGCAGAGCAAACGGAACCGGAACGAGATGCTGGAGGATTTTATGGCAGCTTACGATTACCTCAAAAATCACAAAGACTGTAATGGCAAAGTGGGCGTGGTGGGTTTTTGTTTTGGTGGCTGGATTGCAAACATGATGGCCGTGCGCATTCCCGGCCTTTCTGCTGCCGTTCCATTTTACGGCAGTCAGCCCTCAGCTGAAGATGTACCGGCCATTCAGGCACCGCTCCTGTTACAATATGCCGAAATGGATACCCGCATCACAGGCGGCTGGCCGGCATACGAAGCCGCCCTGAAAGCTAATGGTAAAGCCTATACGGCCTACACTTATCCCAATGTAAACCATGGCTTTCATAACGATACTACGCCGCGGTACGACAAAGATGCCGCGGTACTGGCCTGGCAACGTACAGTTGATTTTTTTAAAGATAAACTACACTAACAGCCGGGATAAGGCTTCCTTTGTCTATAAATACCCTTCGCCGCTGAGGATCTCGTAGCCGGGGATGTTCCGCATTCAATGGCATGCCGTTTGTTGATGTCAAAGGAACGTTATCCATGTTTTACAGTGTTTTACAAATAACTAACCTATCGTATGGACCTATTTATTTTTCAAAAAATAAACACGGATGAACCGGATTTGACGGATAATACCAGATCTGTTTTAGAAATGGTTATTTAAATACTTCGATAATACTGCAGCTGAAATAAATATTGATGACCATTTGTTTGTCCAAAGTAGATTTTTTTACGGATTTTCTGCTTCGCAGAACTGGATCAGCCGTATTATCTTCCAGGCCTGGGTTTTAAATATTTTTGTGTCCACACGCCAGGCTTCAACCGGAGTTACCCTTACGAAACAAAGCCTCTCCGTATACCTGTACTGGCAGAATCAGAAAGATCAAAAGCGAAAAAAATCAAGAAGTGTATCAGTTTGAAACTGAACATATGGTTTTTGTCATTTCGACGATAGGAGAAATCTATATGTTTACTAAATCAGATGTCTCCTATCGTCGACATGACAGATCGTTTAGAAATAAGTTTCAAACTGAGACACCACCAAAAATCAAGTAGTGTATCAGTTTGAAACTGAACATATGGTTTTTGTCATTTCGACGATAGGAGAAATCTAT
>JANNSN010000011.1:0-55394 GCA_031402615.1 Chitinophagaceae bacterium | reverse complement strand
AAGCAGAGGGAACTCAAAGATTGCAGCGAAGAATATGTTTTGCAAAAAAGAACATTTACACTTACTTGCCCAATTAAGTAATACTCCTGATTTGGAAGAAAATGTTTGGATAGTTTTAACGCTACACATCCTCTTCTACCGAAGGGGGAGAAGGTTGGGAGGAGGGGCCTGGGAGCAGGGGCTTTGGGGGACGACACGTTTATCATTATCTTTGCCGCTCAATTCCAGATAAATATGTACAGAACTCACACCTGCGGCGAATTAAGGCTTTCACATGTCAACAAAGAAGTATCCCTGGCGGGATGGGTACAAACCGTTCGTAAATTCGGCAGTATCACTTTTGTTGATCTGCGCGATCGTTATGGCATTACCCAATTATTATTTTCCGAGAGTTTAAATGACACATTGGATGCAAATCCGCTGGGCAGGGAATTTGTGTTGCAGGTAAAAGGGCAGGTGAATGAAAGAAGCAATAAAAATGCAAATATTTCCACCGGGGAAATAGAAATAACAGTAACAGCATTTAAGATACTTAATAAATCAGCCGTTCCTCCATTCACCATCCAGGATGATACCGATGGCGGAGATGATATAAGAATGAAATACCGTTTTCTTGACCTGCGAAGAAATGCAGTGAAGAAAAATTTAGAATTACGTTACCAGGTGAACCGCAGCGCCAGAAATTATTTACATGAAAATAATTTCATGGATATTGAAACACCTTTCCTGATAAAGAGTACGCCCGAAGGTGCAAGAGATTTTGTGGTACCAAGCCGGATGAACCCCGGGCAGTTTTATGCTTTACCGCAATCACCGCAGACTTTTAAACAATTATTAATGGTGAGTGGTTATGACCGTTACTACCAGGTCGTAAAATGTTTCCGGGATGAAGATTTAAGAGCAGATCGTCAGCCCGAATTTACACAAATAGATTGCGAAATGGCTTTTGTTGAACAGGAAGATATTGTACAAATGTTTGAAGGCCTGGTAAAAAGGATATTTAAAGATGTGAAGGGCATTGATTATACCAAATCTGTTGAACGCATGACCTGGGAAGACGTCATGTGGACCTTTGGAAACGATAAGCCCGATATTCGTTTTGAAATGAAGCTATGCAACTTGAAATTTCCGGCACATAGTTTTCCGGCAAAAGAAAATATTTCTTCGTTGATAGCGGGTGAATTCGCTGTATTTAATGATGCCGAAAGTGTGATCGGGTTATCGGTTCCGGGATGCAGCGAATACAGCCGCAAACAAACCGATGAATTGATTGAGTGGGTAAAGCGGCCGCAAATAGGCATGAAGGGATTGGTATTTATAAAAGTAAATACCGACGGAACCTATAAAAGCAGTGTAGATAAATTTTACGCAGAAGAACAAGTAAAAGCCATTGCCGAAGCAGCTAATGCAAAGGCAGGAGACTTAATTTTAATTTTAGCCGGTGCCGAAGAAAGGACACGTAAAGCCATCAGCGATTTGCGGATGTATATGGCAGAACGCCTCGGTTTACGTAAGCCGGATGAGTTCAACTTATTATGGGTAATAGATTTTCCACTGTTTGAATATGATGAAGAAGGTAATCGCTGGGTTGCCCGTCATCATCCGTTTACATCGCCTAAACCTGATCATATTGATATGATGATCAACAACCACCCTGCTATTGACGATGCAGCAAAATATTTAGCACATCCATATGCCGGCATTAAAGCCAATGCCTATGATATGGTGTTGAATGGCAATGAAATCGGCGGTGGTTCTATCCGTATTTATCAACGGGAATTACAGGAAAAGATGTTTGCAGCCCTGGGTATGGATGCCGAAGAACAGCAGCATAAATTTGGTTTCTTACTCGGTGCTTTTGAATATGGCGCACCCCCCCATGGTGGTATTGCCTTTGGTTTTGATCGCCTTTGTGCAATTATCGGCGGCAGCGAAAGTATTCGTGACTTTATTGCTTTTCCTAAAAATAATTCCGGCAGGGATGTGATGCTGGATGCACCTGCAACCATTGATGAAAAGCAGTTTGAGGAGTTGCAAATTAAACTGGATCTGAAATAAGATGCTAATAATAGAAAGGCAGGAATTTACAATCAGAAAATGGCCGCTATATTTCACGGCAGCAGTTTTTATTTTTATTTTACTTTACCTGAATGATACAGGAAAAATAAAGGATATTGATTCATTGCCCGTATTGATTGGTTTAACCGTTTTAATTTTGATTTATTTTTTGCTGTCAAAGAATAGCCTGATTTTTGATAATGACGGATAATACCAAGATCATTTTTTGGCAAACTTAAAGAGTTAACATGGAACGAAATAATATCATCCGGAATAAATTGGTATTTTCATGGACATACCGCTGATTTATCCCGGATATTCATTGATTTCGCAGGCAACTTAACAAGTATTTGAACTTCTTATTATTCAAGAAATAAATTGATACTGATCTCAATCGTACTGTTAGTAAAAAGTCAGAAAGCTTGATTTGATGACCGAATAAAAAACATAGCGGCCGGAAAATTTCCCTGGTATATTTTATAACCGCTAACTTATTTATTTTAACCAATTTTGAATTGTGACCAATCTCCCGCCACTCGCCGAACGACTTCGCCCCACAACACTTGATGAATTGGTGGGTCAGCAACACCTTACCGGCAAAGGGAGTATTTTGCGTACAGCGATAGAAAATGGTAAAATACCCAGCATGATCTTATGGGGGCCGCCGGGCGTTGGCAAAACCACCATTGCCAACATCATTGCACAATCATTAAAGCTACCATTCTACCAGCTCAGTGCCATTTCATCGGGTGTAAAAGAAATAAGGGAAGTGATTGACCTGGCCAAAAAACAAAGCAATGTTATTTTATTTATTGACGAGATACACCGGTTTAATAAAGGCCAGCAGGATGCTTTACTGGGTGCCGTGGAGAAAGGCATCATCACTTTGATTGGTGCCACCACCGAAAATCCCTCTTTCGAAGTAAACAGCGCGTTGTTGAGCAGGACACAGGTTTACATTTTAAAAGCATTGGATAAAAAAGATCTTGTTGAATTATTGCAGTATGCCATAAAAAATGATGCCGTTCTGCAAACAAAAAACATAGAGCTGAAAGAAACGGAAGCCATCCTGAACATTTCCGGTGGCGATGCCAGGAAATTACTAAACCTGTTGGAACTGGCAGCTTCGCCCGGCCTCCCGATTGATCGGGTCAAGCTTTCCGAAGGAGAAGAGTTATCTGTGTCTGATAACACAATTCTAATTACAGATGAGCTGATTATGCATGTTGCCCAACAACGCATTGCGCTCTATGATAAAAAGGGTGAACAACATTATGATATCATATCCGCATTCATCAAATCCATACGGGGCAGCGACCCCAATGCCGCCGTGTACTGGTTAGCCAGGATGCTGGAAGCCGGCGAAGATGTAAAATTTATAGCCCGAAGAATGCTGATACTTGCCAGTGAAGATATCGGCAATGCCAATCCCAATGCGTTATTACTTGCCAATGCAACATTTGATGCGGTCAATAAAATTGGCTATCCGGAATCGCAGCTGATTTTATCGCAATGTGCCATTTATTTAGCCACCAGTGCCAAAAGCAATGCTGCCACTGTTGCCATTGGGGCTGCCAGGAACGCAGTAAATGAACATGGCGATTTATCTGTGCCTCTGCACATCAGAAATGCACCAACCAAACTCATGAAAAAAGAAGGCTATGGTAAGGATTACCAGTATTCACATAATTATGAGAACAATTTTTCGCCACAGGAATATTTACCAGGCGACCTGTCAGGTACAACATTTTATAAGCCAGGTCAAAATCCAAGGGAAGAAGAACTCAGGAAATTTTTAAAATTACTTTGGAAAGACAAATACGGTTATTAAAAACTTCCGGCGTTGAAATACAACCTGTACCATCCTTATTACACAATTAAGTATTTATAAAATTATTTATTGTATTTTTAATTACAAATCGCAATTATGAAAATGAAATTACTGATACCCGTTTCCCTGGTCTTTATTATCTTTTTTGCATCCTGCAGTAAGAGCGATTCGGGAGTTCCAACCGGTAATACCATTGCTGCAAAAACCATGACCGATGTGGCTTATGGAACTGACCCCCTGCAGAAAATGGACATTTATTTACCCGCAAACAGAAGTACTGCCAGTACCAAAGTAATCATTTTGATACATGGAGGCGCCTGGGTAAGTGGCGACAAAAGCGATTTCACTTCTCAACTGGATACATTAAAAAGACGGATTCCGGATTATGCCATCATTAATATCAATTATCGGTTAGCTGCCCTGCCCGCCTCTAATCCTTTTCCTACACAGGAAATGGATGTTAAAGCTGCCATTGAATTTATTTATGGTAACAGGTCTACGTATATCATCAGTGACAAATTTGTTTTGCTGGGAGCAAGTGCCGGCGGACACCTGGCCTTATTGCATGCTTATAAATACCGAAGTTTGTTTAGAATAAAAGCAGTTGTTGATTTTTTTGGGCCAACAGATATGGTTGATATGCATAACAACCCGGGAGCTTTCCCGCAATCAAGTATTGCATTACTTTTAAGCGGTACACCCACTTCAAATCCTGCGCTGTACCAGCAATCCAGTCCAATTACTTATGCCACCGCAACTGCCTGTCCTACTATAATTTTACAAGGTGGTATTGATCCCCTGGTTAATCCAACAACACAATCATTGGCATTAAAAAATAAATTGACAACCGCTGCAGTAATAAACGAATACAGTTTTTACCCGCTTGCCGGGCATGGTGGATGGGATGCTGCAACTAATACAGATGCTTTAAATAAAATTCAGGCCTTTTTAGCCGCCAATGTTCAATAGCAAATTTTATTACCTTCTTCCCGGCATGCACCTTTTGGTGGATGCTTTTTTTATTTTACATTGTGATGATGCGTAAAACAATCTACTTCATACTTCCCGTTTTTTTTCTTTGCAGCCTGAACCTGGTGGCGCAGACTGATTCAATACCCGTTGCATTACATACTATTGCTGAAAAAAGAGTAAAAGAATACCGCAACCTCGTTAATAACAGTATCACCAAAAACCTGTCGCTTAAGTTAACAGCAAGTACCGAAGAAGATTGGGAATCTGCTTTTGCTGCCATGGAATTATTACTATACAGAACAGCATGGACAGATGACAGAATTCGGCTTGCTTTTGATTCTATTGAAAAAAGAAGGGAAGGATTTCAACGGGCTGCCATAGAATTGGCCTATACCATGCAGAACAAATCCTTTGAAACTGCAGTGCAACGGCTGATGTTACAAACAGGTAACAGTAAGGTATTTGCCATGTGTGCCGAATATTTATTACTGTGCAACAGCAACCCATCTGTTATAGCCAAAATTTCAAAACGTGCCGCCAACCTGGTGAACAACAGTATGGATGAAAGCAGTATGGATGAAAGCAGTTTCGCCATTATATCCGGCTTAGGAAACCGATTAAAAGAAAAACAAAAACCCCTGTTTGCAAAGCTTGATTTAATGCCATTTTTTGAACCTGATTATCTAAAAGGTAATATCATTATATACAGTATACAAAGAAAGAACAGGAATTACCCGGGTATATCCATAGTTAGAAACAAGAACGGAGAATTTTTTGCTGATGAAACAGGCGCTGTTTTTTCGGTACCACAGTTAGCGAGGAGCATTAGTAATTTACCCGGTTATCTGACTAATGGGAATACACCCCAGGGTATTTTTCGGGTGGATGGCTTTGCCATCAGTAAATCTGCTTTTATAGGTCCAACCGAAAATATTCAGTTAACTATGCCAAATGAATATACGCCTGCACATTTTATGAAAGACAGTTCGGTAACTGATACAATACTTACGCCCGCGTATTATGCTAAACTGGTACCCGAAGCATTAAAGAATTATCAACCCATTTATGAATCTTACCTCGCCGGGAAGTCGGGCAGAACCGAGATTATTGCTCATGGTACCGCGGTAAACCCGGCCTATTATATACATCAACCTTACTATCCGCTTACTCCTACACAGGGATGTTTAAGTACCCGGGAAGCCTGGGGTGCTGTAGATGGAAAAAGAACAGTAAGTGATCAACAAAAATTAGTTAACGCAGTTAAAGCGGCTGGCGGCCCCGACGGTTATTGTATAGTGATTGAAATGGATGACCGGCAGGAACCTGTCAGTCTTCATGAAATTTTACCTTACCTGAAAAAATAATAAATTGAAACCCGGCATAAGCAGCAGGGCTGATATCGAAAAATTTATGATGCGTTTTTACGAAGATGTTATGGCAGCTGACACGATTGACTTTATTTTTACGGAAGTCATTAAAATGAATTGGAAAAAACACATTTCCTGATTGTTGATTTTTGGGAAATCCTGTTATTGGATAACCCTGACTACAAAAAAAATGCCATGGAAGTATATGATGATATCCATAAACAAATACCAGTGCGCGAAGAAAATTTTAAAAGCTGGCTACATTTATTTAATAAAGCCGCAGGTGAATGCTTTGAGTGAAAAATTACTGACCTGGCCAAAACCATGGTAAAATAAATTGCCAATGTGATGTTTTTTAAAATGAGTAATACCAGTAAAGGACTTTAACCAATACAATTGGAATGCAGCTATAATAACCGACACAACGATGCCATAAAAAATAAACCATGCAATTAAACTGGGTATTAAAAAAATTTAGTGAATTATCTGTTTCAGAATTATATGCCATCATGCAATTAAGAAATGAAGTTTTTGTTGTTGAGCAAAACTGTGTATACCAGGATGCAGATGATAAGGATCAGCAATCCATGCATTTCTGCGGCTGGCACCAACACAAACTTGCCGCTTATGCACGTATAATCCCTAAGGGAATTTCCTATGCCGAAGCCAGTATTGGGCGGGTGGTAACCTCACCTGCTTTCCGTGGTACAGGAACAGGATCGCAACTGATGAAACACAGCATTAACCATACTTTCAAAGAATTCGATTGTACCGAAATAAAGATTGGTGCCCAGTTATATCTGAATCATTTTTATACTTCATTGGGTTTTATACAATGCAGTGATGAATATTTGGAAGACGGTATCCCACATATAGCAATGATACTTACAAAATAATTTTATTTCACACAGGCAATAAGTTTTCCCGATTGCCGTTTTTAAATGGTGGTTTTCACTTTTATCCGTATTACATATCAGGGTGAAAAATAATCCATACCAATTATCCAATTATAATTGAAAGACCAAACCAGACCTCTAATGAAGCCATTTTTACACCTGTTTGCGGGAAAACGAATGCTACTGCTGCTGATTTGCTTCACCATCTTCTCCAATACATATTCCCAGGCATTTCTTTTCGGTGAAAAAATTAAATGGGAGGTAGGACTGAATTTTGGTCCCAGCTTCTTTTTAGGCGACTTAGGAGGTAACTCCGGTAAAGGCACCAACGATGTTAAAGACATGAACTTGGAATTTACCAAAATGATGAAGGGAGTTTTTGTCACCATGTATCCAAAAAATTGGTTTGGTTTAAGGTTAGCCGCAGATGTTACTTACCTGGAAGGAAGCGATGATATTATCAATACAACCGGTTTGGATGAGCTATGGCGGAAACAACGCAACCTTGATTTTAAAACAACCATTTTGGAAGGATATATAGCTTTGGAATTCTTTCCGACTATGTTATTCAGCAGAGAATCAGGATTTGAAGCTAAGCTAAGGCCTTACGGTTTAGCCGGTATAGGCGTTTTCCATTTTAACCCAAAAGGATCAATAACAGATGCTGCCGGAAATAAAAACTGGTATTATTTACACCCTCTTCGTTTGGAAGGCCAGGGAATGCCTGAATATCCATATAGTAGCCCTTATAAGTTAACACAGATAAATATCCCAATCGGTGCAGGTTTAAAATATTATGTTTCTGACCGGATTAATTTAAGTGCGGAAGTACTGTACAGAAAAACATTTACGGACTATATTGATGACGTAAGTGCCAAATATATTGACCCCAATAATTACACGAAATACTTATCGGCACAAAATGCCTCTTTAGCTTACAAACTATCCGATAAGTCAATCGGGATCATTTATCCCGGCATGACGAGGTACCCGGCCGGAACACAGCGGGGCGATACCAAAAATGGTGATACGTATTTTTCAATAGTAATGAAAGTGGGAGTACGTTTAGGTGAAATTTATGAGAGCTCTTTCGCAAGAAGGGCAGCCAGGCAAACAAGATGTCCATCCGTTTATTAAAATTTAAAAAGATGAGTAACCATATGCAGTTAACACCCGGATCATTTAAAGCATTGTTGATATTTTCAGCCTGCCTTATACTGATCATACAAATGTTCAAATAATTAATATTTTTAAGTGTATGATGATACAATAGAAGTTTGACCCCAAAGGATGGCCAATATTATTTTAATATAAAGCTTACCCCTGAAACCACAATATTTAAATTTCGTTGACATCTTCTACACTTTCTTACATTTAAAATCCATGTTACCTCAACATGGATTTTTTTTATTTTAACTCGGCCTGTAAATATTTTCCGGTAAAACTTTCTTTTACGTTGACCAGGTCTTCGGGCAGTCCTTCAAATAAAACCAATCCACCGCCATCCCCTCCTTCGGGCCCAATGTCGATAATATGATCCGCCACTTTGATCACATCCATATTATGTTCAATAACCAAAACGGTATTCCCCCTGTTTACCAGTTTGTTGATAACCTCAAGCAAATGACTGATATCCTGAAAATGAAGCCCGGTAGTAGGTTCATCAAGTATGTAAAATGTTTTGCCGGTATCTTTTTTTCCCAACTCTGTGGATAGCTTTACCCGTTGTGCTTCACCACCACTCAGCGTTACCGCACTCTGGCCCAGGGTTATATAGCCCAGGCCTACGTCCTGCAAAACTTTGATCTTACGGTAGATATAAGGTACCAACTGAAAAAAATCTACTGCTTCATCAACGGTCATATCCAGCACATCGCTGATCGATTTTCCCTTGTAGCGAATTTCCAAAGTTTCCCGGTTATACCTCCTGCCATTGCATTTTTCGCAATGCACATATACGTCGGGTAAAAAATTCATTTCTATTACACGCATGCCCCCGCCCTCACAAACATCACATCTTCCGCTTTTCACGTTGAAGGAAAAACGCCCGGCTTTGTAACCCCTGATTTTTGCTTCGGGCACAGCAGCAAATAATGTCCTGATATCGGTAAAAAAGCCGCAATAAGTTGCCGGGTTGCTTCTTGGCGTACGACCAATCGGGCTTTGATCAATTTCAATCACTTTGTCGATATGTTCCAGGCCTTTTATTGATTTATAAGGAAGCGGGTTTACTTTTGAATTGTAACAAAACTTACTGAGTAAAGGATACAGTGTTTCATTTACCAAAGTAGATTTACCGCTTCCACTTACGCCGGTGACCAATATTAATTTACCCAATGGGAATTTTACATCCACTTTCTGTAAATTATTTCCACTTACTCCCCTTAATTCAATAAATTTTCCATTTCCCTTTCTCCGCTCTTTTGGTACTGCTATACTTTTCGTTCCCAATAAATATTGAGCCGTTTCAGAATTGGAATCCAAAATAGTTTGCGGTGTTCCGATGGCAACAATTTCGCCGCCATGTTTGCCGGCTCTGGGGCCAATATCAACCAGGTAATCTGATGCCAGCATGATATCCTTATCGTGTTCAACAACTAAAATACTGTTGCCGATATCCCGTAAGTTTCGCAATGCCCCTATCAACCGTTGATTGTCCCGTTGGTGCAAGCCAATACTGGGCTCATCCAGGATATAGGTAATGCCCTGCAATTGCGAACCTATTTGTGTTGCCAGCCTGATACGCTGCGATTCGCCGCCACTAAGGCTTTTAGAAGGACGGTTTAAAGAAAGATAAGTGAGACCAACATCCAGTAAAAATTGCAAACGTTCCCTGATCTCTTTCAAAACATCCTTGGCAATTGCATTTTGTTTATCATTGATTCGCAATTCCAATCCGTCAAACCAGGCAGCCAGGTTGTCTAAATTCAAATTACTCAGTTCGGTAATATTCCGGTTATCTATTTTAAACCAAAGGCTTTCTTTTTTTAGTCTTGCTCCATTACAGCTTGAGCAGGGTGCCAGGATCATAAATTTTTCAACCCAACCCCTTAACATTTCCGAACTGTTTGCAGAATTGAACCAACGCTTAAGCATCGGGATAATACCTTCGTAACTGCCTGTATACACTTCGGGAATCGTTTCATCACTCATATCAAGTTCCAAATCGGGACTGATACTTTTATCTCCATATAAAAGCAGGTCAAGCTGTTCCTTGGTTAAAACCTGTATGGGTTTGACAAGATTGATCTTATTCTTTTTTGCAAAGGCCACCACCTGTTGAAAAACACTGGCATCTCTTTCTTCTCCCAAAGGAACAATACCTCCTTCTGCAACACTTACGGAGGTATCGGGCAGCACTTCTTCCATATCGATGGTATATACATCACCTAAACCCCTGCAGGTTGGGCATGCTCCATAGGGCGAGTTAAAAGAAAATGCATTGGGCGAAGGCTCTTCATAGCTGATGCCGGTTTCTGCACACATCAATTGTTTGCTGTACATGACTTCGCCAAACCCAGCCCCCCCACCCCCCAAGGGGGGATTTTCAGCACCTGCTGAATTTGTAACACTATTTTTTTTATTGAAATCTTGCCCTTCTCCCCCCTTGGGGGGCTGGGGGGCTACAAACATCAGGTCCTTCCCCAACTGCAAAGCTCTTTGCACACTCTGGCTCAACCGGAATTTCATATCGTCAGTAACGGCCAGCCTGTCAACCACCACTTCAATATCATGAATTTTGTAACGGTCGATCTGCATTCTCGGTTTAAGATCCATCACTTCACCATCAACCCGCACTTTTAAATAGCCCTTTTTGCGGATGTCTTCAAACAACTCCCGGTAATGTCCTTTTCGTCCTCTCACCAAAGGTGCCAGCAGTGCTATGTTATTATTTTCAAATTTTACGAAAATGTCATGTACAATTTCTTCCTCGCTGAACTTCACCATCTTTTTACCGGTGTTGTAGCTATAAGCCTCTCCCACCCTGGCATACAGCAACCGAAGGAAATCATATATTTCAGTAACCGTACCCACCGTGCTGCGTGGATTTTTATTGGTCGTTTTTTGTTCAATGGAAATTACAGGAGATAAACCGTTGATCTTATCTACATCCGGACGTTCCATATCACCAACAAACTGGCGGGCATAGGCGCTAAAGCTCTCCATGTATCGCCGCTGCCCTTCGTTATAAATGGTATCAAATGCCAAAGAGGATTTACCGCTGCCACTCACCCCGGTAAAAACGACCAGTTTATTCTTGGGAATTTTAATGTCAATATTTTTGAGGTTGTGCTCCCGGGCACCAAATACTTCAATAAAATCTTTATCAACCATCTCCTGAGCAGGAGCTTTTTTTATTTTCGCCATTTGCAATTATTCCGACTATATTTTAAAAATGATCCGACAATTTTACTGCCGTTATTACCGGCGCTAAAGATACAAACAAATACAGGCTGATTTGTTACCTGGCAGTTTGTTCAGTAAATTTACCTTTCAATTTTATGTATGTCGTTTAATTTATTTGACAGGAAGGATGAAACTGCAGAAGACCAGGTTTTTGTTGACCGTGCCTATGTTACCACCGCAACCAAAATGAATGCCTGTGCCGGACTGGCCAAAAAAAAAGCCTGATCTTTTATTCATCGCGGGGTTCGATGAAACCCTGGAAAAATATAAAGATTTTTGAGGCTACAGGATATTGACGAAAGCCGGATCAGCATTGCCCGATAACTGGATAAACAGTTACTTCAAACCAAAACACCGGTATTTGTAAAGCATTATCCATTGCATGCAAAGAAATTAGAGTTGATAAAGGACCGGGCTCCGGGTAAAATAATTGTTTACAGTGCACTGGATGAACCCCTGTTTAAACATTTTGGCAGCGAAAAATTCATCCCCCTGATGAAAATGTTGGGCATGAAAGACGATGAAGTTATTGAGCATGGTATGGTTACCAAATCCATCATTAAAGGCCAGGAAAAAATTGCAGCGCTTGTCGATTTTGAGCATTCAGCCATCTCCCAGGCAGAATGGATGAAGAAAAATGTAAAATAGTTTTTGGATTTAAACCCATTGCCAGCAAGGCTTTCCTTTTTTATTATTCAACTTTTGAAAATTTTATTTGGTGGTTTCAAATTTCCGCCTATATCTTTGTACCAGTTCTTTTCATCCCGATAGCTATCGGGACACTTATCAAGAAAGGCAGAGGGTAATGGCCCGATGAAGCCTTGACAACCTATCCCGATTTTATCGGGAAAAGGTGCCAATTCCATCTCGTTTAAAACGGGACAGATAAGTCAGATTCAAAGCTTAAAAAATACTTCAACATAGTAAAAGCTCATCTGATTTATCGGATGAGCTTTTTTGTTTTTTACCCTGTCAGCGGTTAACAAAAGATTTCCTCCGATAGGTTGCTCACTTGCTAAGTGATTAAACAGAAATTAATGATTTAATCAATGTTTTTTCCCTCCCCTTTGGGGGAGATGGAGAAGGCCTCAAAAACTTAACAAAGATGAGTAACGCAACAGAACTGATTCACAGTATTCCTGTAGACCCTTTAACCGGAGCGATCAGTGTTCCGATTTATCAAACAAGTACCTATGTACAGGAAGCACCCGGTGTAAACAAAGGTTATGATTATGCCCGAAGCAATAACCCCACCAGGGGAACATTGGAAACCGTTATTGCAAATCTGGAACGGGGCAACATGGGCATTGCTTTCGGCAGCGGACTCGCAGCCATTGATGCCATTGTTAAACTATTGAAATCCGGTGATGAAATAATAGCGGTTGATGATATTTACGGAGGTGCATTCCGTCTGTTTACACACATCTATGAAAAGTTTGGCATCACGGTAAACTATGTCGACACAACAGATTCGGTAAATGTTTTTAACGCCATAACACCTAAAACAAAACTCATCTGGCTGGAAACACCAACCAATCCAACTTTAAAAGTGAGCGACATTGTAGCTATTGCAAAAATCGCTAAGGCCAATGCCTGTTTACTTTGCGTAGATAATACTTTTGCTTCACCAGCCTTACAACAGCCTCTTTCGCTGGGAGCTGATCTTGTAATTCATAGTGCAACAAAATATTTGGGTGGTCACAGTGATCTCATTGCCGGGCTGGTTGTTGCCAAAGAAAAAGATCTGGGCGAAAAAATAAAATTCATACAGAATGCAAGCGGCGCAATACTGGCACCTTTCGATAGCTGGCTGGTGATACGCGGCATCGAGACCCTGCACCTGCGTGTACAGCAGCATTGCCGCAACGCACAGGCCGTTGCTGAATGGCTGGAAACAAATCCTTCGGTTGATAAGGTATTTTATCCCGGGTTAACAACACATCTCAATCACGACATTGCAAAAAGGCAAAGCAAAGGTTTTGGCGGCATTGTTTCTTTCACATTAAAAAATGATACCGAAGAAGCTGCAACTGCATTTGTAACCGGCACTCAATATTTTAAACTTGCCGAAAGTTTAGGCGGCGTAAAAAGTTTGCTTTGCCACCCTGCACAAATGACGCATAAAAGTATCCCTGTCGAAAACCGAAGGGCTGCAGGTGTCGCTGACAGTCTTATCCGCCTGAGTGTTGGACTGGAAGAAGCTGAAGACCTGATCGCTGACCTGGAACAGGCATTTTTAAAACTAAAAACAGAAAAGGAAAATTTTGTTCCCGGCATCAGTGCATAAAACAATATCTGAAAACTAAAGTATGTTAGCCTGAGCTTGTCGAAAGCGTAATGGGATTAAAGGTAACCCGCCTTAGACAAGCTCAGGCTGACAGCTTTTATAAATCAAGAATCATGTCAAATAAAAAACTCAATATTGGTCTCTTTGGTTTTGGTGTAGTAGGCAAAGGCCTTTATGATGTACTGCATACTACCCCAACCCTGCAGGCCTCTATACAAAAAATAGTTATAAAAAATGCAGATAAAATAAGAAGCATTGCTCCTGAAAATTTTTCAACGGATGCATCTGTTATACTGAATGATGAAAGCATTAATGTAGTTGTTGAACTGATTGACGATGCAGATGCCGCATTTGAAATTGTAAAAACAGCGTTGCAAAAAGGCAAGTCTGTAGTAAGTGCCAACAAAAAAATGATCGCAGAACATTTTGAAGAACTGTTGCAACTGCAACAGGAATATAAAACAGCGCTTTTATATGAAGCCGCCTGCTGCGCCAGTATACCCATTGTTCGCAACCTGGAAGAATATTATGACAATGACCTTTTAAGATCCATACGGGGAATCATCAATGGATCTACCAATTTTATCCTTACCAAGATCCAGGAAGAGCAACTGGAGTTTAAAGCCGCTTTAATACTGGCGCAGCAGCTTGGTTTTGCAGAAAGTAACCCCAAACTGGATATCGGCGGATTTGATGCGGCCAATAAACTGAGTATTTTACTGGCGCATTCATTTGGGGTAATTGCAAAACCAACAGACTTTATTTTTAATGGCATTGAAAACATCTCTTTACCTGACGCTGTTGTAGCCAAAGAAAAAAACCTCAGCATTAAACTTGTTGCTCATGCAAAAAAACTGGAGCACGGTAAATTGGCTGCATTTGTATTGCCCCAGTTTGTAACGCAAACAGACAACCTCTATCATGTGCATAATGAATTTAATGCGCTGACCACTGAAAGTGCATTTGCCGACGAACATTTTTTCAAGGGGAAGGGTGCGGGTGCTTTTCCAACAGCGTCTGCTGTATTGAGCGATATTTCAGCACTTGGTTATAACTACAAATACGAGTATAAAAAGATCTGGCATCAAACGGATACGGTGCTCAGCAATGATTATTATTTAAAAGTTTTTATCAGTTCGGATGATTTTAGTAAAATAAATAAAAATGATTTTGAATGGATTGAAGAATGGCACAATGACTTTAAACACAACTGGCTTATCGCGGTAATTCATGCCGAAAAACTATTTACTACCGATTGGTGGAAACAGGAAGGAATATCCTTAATTCTTTGTGCGGAAGCTATTATCGAAACAGTGGAATATAGAAAGATCAGTAAACGTAGCCTGGAACTGGCGGGAGTTGTATAAACGACAAGGCATAAAAAAAGCACCAAGTTTGTTGTTTACTTCATAATTGCTTAATTCGTATACTTACTAAACCCGATGCTTCCGCATAATCGGTTTCCATTTTCTTTAGACTTCTTTCTTTTTAAGGATTTCTATCTTTTTAAAAACTTCTTCCGCTCAATTGGACAATGAAAATAAGTCTCCAGGTATACTTTTTGCAAATAATTGAAGCTGATGTTTTGCACCTGTTTAGCACATTTTTATGCACATAATAGCATCTTGATCTAATAAATAGTCCAAAACCCGCCTGGCCAAGTGGACAGGGACTATGGGTAAATCTTAGGTATTCATATGCCGATTGTAAAAGCGGATGAATCAAATAACCAGCCCATGGGCATCAATGATCGTTCAACGGTAATCCCTTTTTCTGAAACTCAATCCAGTTCAGGTATTCAGGGGCAACACGCTGTTCTTCCATAGTAATACATGTATCAACAGGGCATACGAGTTGGCATAAATTGCAGCCCACACATGCTTCTTCCTTAATTGTATAATTATTGTAAGGTTTACCGTATGCTAAATGAATAGATTGATGCGATGCATCTTCACAGGCGATATAACAAAGCCCGCAATGAATACATTTATCCTGGTTAATTTTAGCTACATGATGATAGTTAATATCAAGATCTTCCCAATGTGTTATTTTCTCAACCGACTTGCCAATAAATTCGTCCAATGTTTTAAAACCTTTTTCATCCATCCAGTTGTTCATGCCTTCGCACAGATCTTCCACGATCCTAAAACCATGGTTCATGGCCGCTGTACAAACCTGTACATTGCTGGCACCCAATAGCAAAAATTCTACAGCATCTTTCCAGGTGCTTACGCCTCCTATACCTGATACCGGTACTTTTGATGTAGTGGCATCCTGCGCAATGGTGGTCAGCATTTTTAACGCGATCGGTTTTACGGCCGGGCCGCAATAACCGCCAAATACCGACTTCCCGGCAACATAAGGATTAGGGACCAACGTATCCAGGTCGATACCCGTTACTGATTGAATGGTATTGATCAATGACAGTGCATTGGTACCTGCTTCTACACAGGCCTTACCGGTTGGTACAGGCGAATGCACATTGGGTGTAAGTTTTGTGATAACCGGAATATGAGCGGCTTCCATAACCCATTCTACTACCATTCTTGCTATTTCAGGATCCTGCCCAACAGCAGCACCCATGCCTCTTTCCGTCATCCCGTGCGGGCAACCAAAATTCAATTCCAGTCCATGCGCACCGGTATCTTCAACTTTCTTAATTAATTCGTGCCAGCTATTTCTGTCATTATCGGCCATCAGCGAAACAATCATTGCCCTGTCGGGAAACAATTTCAAACATTCGGCAATTTCTTTCAGGTTTAAGTCCAAAGGCCGGTCACTGATAAGTTCAATATTATTAAAGCCCATCATTTTATGCCCCCCAAAGTTTACTGCGGAATAACGTGAGGATACATTTTTTACCTGGCTTCCCAATGTTTTCCATACCACACCACCCCAGCCTGCTTCAAAAGCACGGAGCACATTTATTTTTTTATCGGTAGGCGGTGCACTGGCCAACCAAAAAGGGTTGGGTGATTTAATACCGAGGAAGTTTGATGAGATGTCTGCCATAATTATTTTCACGCAAAGCCGCAAAGGGACAAAGACGCTATAATTTTAAAGTTTATTTACAATTCGATGAATGCCATCTTTAATAAGATTTACATTGAAATTTATAAGTAATCCAAGTTTAAAATCTGTCAATTTTAAATAAGTCAATACTTGTTTAAAATTTACAGGAGCCAATGCTTCAATAGATTTCAATTCCAGTATAACCTTTTGATCAATGATAATATCTGCTCTAAAACCAATATCCATTTTAATTTGTTCATGAACCAAAGGGACGCCCATTTGTCTTGTAAAAGGAATTCCTGTTTTACCCAATTCATAACAGAATATCTCTTCGTAAACACTTTCAAATAAACCCGGCCCATACTGTTGATGAATTTTAAAACTGCTATCTACTACTATTTTTGAAATTTCATTTTCAGTCAGCATAACTTATTCTTTGCGTCTTTCCAATTTAGCGTCTTTGCTTGAAAATTATGCTAAGTTTAAGTACTTTATTATCGAAGCCGCTCCATCTTTCCCCGCCTGCACTGCATCCACCACTTCTTTGCCACCATTCACACAGTCGCCTCCGGCGAAAACACCCTTTATATTTGTTAACTCATTTTCAATTTTAATCTTTCCGTACTTATGATCTAATTGGTATTGATTCACCAACTCTTCAAATGGCATTTGACCGGCAGCCTTGATCACCATATCTACATCCAACGTAAATGTTTCCCCGGTGTCAACAGGCGAACGACGACCGCTGGCATCTTCATCTCCCAATTTCATTTTACTGCAAATGAGTTTTTTTACTTTATTGTTTTCTCCGATTATTTCTTTTGGTGTAGCCAACCAGATAATTTCACAACCATCCAGTTTGGCAATGTCCAGCTCTACCTGTGTGCATGGTTTTTCATTTTCTGTACGGCGGTAAATCATGGTAACTTTTTCGGCACCCAATCGCTTTGCCTGCGTAGCGGCATCAATGGCTGTCATACCCATTCCAATTACAGCTACGTGATCGCCAACAGCCACTTGATCATATCCCTGATCACGGATCTCATAAATAAATTTAATAGCATCTTCAACGCCCTCCAGATCTTCTCCGGGAATTTGCAGTTGCCTGGCAAGTCCCACGCCAATTCCCAGGTAAACGGCATCAAAATCTTTTTGCAGATCAGCCAGGGAAATATCTTTCCCCAATTCCTCGTTGTATTTTATTTCGATTCCACCAATACCTAAAATATAATTGACTTCATCTTCACAAAACTGTGGTGTTACTTTATAAGCCGCAATGCCGTAGGTCATCAACCCTCCACCTTTTGCTTCTTTTTCAAAAATGGTAACATCTATTCCATCTCTTGATAAAACATGAGCGCAACTCAACCCTGCCGGCCCTGCACCAACAATGGCAACTTTTTTACCACCAACCCCTAAAGGGGAGTTTGAAGCATTCTTCCTTTCAAACAATTGCCAATTATTTTTCATTGCAATACCGGTAGAATAGCGCTGCAGCCTGGCAATGGAGATTGGCGTTTCTTCCATAAAATTATAAACACAGGCACCCTCACATAATTTTTCAACCGGGCAAACCTTACTACATCCTGCGCCCATGATATTACTTACAAAAATGGTGTGTGCCGAACCCTTGATATTTTCTGTTGCGATCTGTTTGATGAATTTGGGTACATCAATGCCGGTTGGACAACTCTTCATACAAGGCGCATCATAACAAAACAAACAGCGGTTGGCTTCTACCAATGCTGCATCGGTTGTTTCAAACGGCGGATGAATATCGCTGAAGTTTTCGGCGTATTGTTCCTGTGATAATCTGTTATTTAAAATTGACATGAAACACAAATTAATTTATGCATAGATAAAAGTTCAATATAGTTACCATAGTACAAGAGTGCGACGCCAATGAAGCTAAATAGTAATTCTTAAGCTTAGTACATAAAAAAAAACAGCACAATCTTTGCATCAATCTTCCAGTTCCCTCTCTTTTGGAGAGGGGTTGGGGTGAGGCCTTACAATTCCGTCAACTTCCCGTAAGTCTCCGGTCTCCTGTCCCTGAAAAACTGCCAAACACTCCTTACTTCTTCAATCATATCCAGGTCAAATTCTGCCACCAACAATTCATCTTTATCCTCACTGGCCTGTGCAAAAATTTGTCCGCGTGGATCTACAAAATAACTGCTTCCATAAAACTTGCCTAAGTTCCAGGGCTTCTCCTCACCAACACGGTTGATACATCCCATAAAATATCCATTGGCAGCTGCATGTGCCGGCTGCTCCAGCTTCCATAAATATTGAGACAAACCGGCTACAGTTGCTGAAGGATTATACACGATCTCTGCACCGTTCAATCCCAGGCATCTTGCACCATCCGGAAAGTGGCGATCGTAACAGATGTATACACCCACTTTGGCGTACTTTGTCTGAAACACCGGGTAGCCAAGGTTTCCGGGCTTAAAGAAAAACTTTTCCCAAAAACCGCTGGTATGTGGAATATGATTTTTCCTGTACTTGCCCAGGTAAGTGCCGTCTGCATCGATCACCGCAGCGGTATTGTATAAAACACCCGGCTGTTCTTTTTCATAAATAGGAACGATGATGACCATATTGTATTTTTTGGCATAGGTTGCCATCAGTTCGGTTGTTGGACCAGGAACTGATTCGGCACTTTCGTACCATTTTCTATCCTGTCCGGGGCAGAAATAAGGTGTATTGAAAATTTCCTGCAGGCAAAGTATCTGCACGCCCTGCTTTCCGGCGGCTTCAATAAACGGAATGTGTTTTTGTACCATGGCATTAACAATTTCCGGTATGGTGCCTTCACCTTCGGTTTTAGGAAGACTCATCTGTATGAGACCCGACTTTATTATTCTTGGCATAGTTTTAATTTTGGCCTCACCCTCTATCCCTCTCCAAAAGAGAGGGAGGCCCGGCTGTTATCGATTATTGAACATTTGTTTTTTATTATTCGTCATTTTTATTTCATCCCGACTTTTTTCACTCGTGATGATCTACCAGACCATCTTCTCCTTTTCCTCTCCCTTTTGGGGGATAGGGGGGGCCTTATATTTTATCTGCTACTTTACTTCTTTTTATATATTTCCCATATCCCTTCTCCACCAAACATTTTCCATCATCAATTACCACTTGTCCGCGTAACAAAACAGTTTTGCATTTACCGGTCAGTTTCCAGCCTTCATAACCGGAATAATCGGTATTCATATGATGTGTTGATGCGCTGATTGTATGTTCCATGTTTGGGTCGAACAAAACGATATCAGCATCCGAACCTGGCGATAAGCAACCCTTCTGCGGGAACAGGCCGAATATTTTTGCGGGATTGGTTGATAAAAGTTCCACAAATTTATTCATCGTAATTCTTCCTTTGCTTACTCCTTCGCTGTATAACAATTCAACACGGTGTTCTATTGCCGGGTGGCCGTTAGGAATTTTGGAGAAATCATCTTTCCCCAACCGTTTCTGTTCCCATGTAAAAGGGCAATGATCTGTTGCAACAACCTGTATCAATCCCTGGTTAATACCGGCCCACAAAGCCTCCTGGTCTTTCTTTTGTCTCAATGGCGGACTCATCACCCACTTGGCACCTTCAAAATCCTGTTCATATAATGAGGCATCTAATAATAAATATTGGATACAGGTTTCGGCAAATACTTTTTGATTGTGACTGTTATTATTACGCACTGCATTCAATGCGCCTTCACAAGTCATGTGTACAATGTAGCCGGGGCAACCGGTGTATCCTGCAATGGATGCAAATCGTTCTGAGGCTTCAGCTTCGGTTATTTCGGGTTGAGATAAATAATGGTAAATTGGTGCAAGTTTTCCTTCAGCCCTATTCTTTGCAATTAAAAAATCGATCATATCGCCATTGGTAGCATGCACGGTAACCATACCGCCACGTTCTTTCACTTCATTCATCAATCCAACCATCTGCTTATCATCGATCATTAAAGCACCTTTGTAAGCCATAAATATTTTAAAAGAAGTGATGCCTTCTTTTTCTACCAGGTCAACAATTTCTTTACAGGTGTTTTCATTAAAGTCTGTTACTGCCATGTGAAAACTGTAATCACCCACAGCATTTCCATTGGCCCGGCTGCTCCATTCGTTGTATGCATCGTATAAAGAATTTCCTTGCTTTTGCAATATGAAATCAATTACGGTTGTAGTTCCACCATGCAAAGCTGCACGGGTTCCGGTTTCGTAATTATCGCTGCTGAATGTGCCCATGAATGGCATTTCCAGATGCACATGCGGATCAATACAGCCGGGGAAAGCCAATAAACCGGTTGCATCAATTATTTTTTCTGCCTGGATATCCAGATTTTTTCCAATGGCCGCAATAGTTTCGCCCCGGATAAAAATATCGCCGGTGAAATTTTCGGCAGCACCAATAATATTTGCGTTCTTAATTAAGATAGACATGTCGATTATTTTTTAAAACCAATCCTTTCTCTTTTTTCCCACCTTAATTTTTGCAGTTTTTCTTCCTCCTTTTCGTCAAGCATATTTTCCAATGCATCGTAAATGCTTTTTAACTGAACATCGTGTTCATCAATTCTATCCCGCAATTCTTTTACTAAACTTATTGCAGACAAACCGGAATGTGCCAGTTTTTTTAAAGCAATAAATACCCGAACAATTGCAATATTCATCTTCCTTGCTTTGGGGCTTTTTAGTACACTGGCTGCCATCGTAACTCCGTGCTCGGTAAAAACATAGGGCAAATACCTATCTGTTCTGTTTTTAGGTAAATTATTCATCATCACAATTTGTGATGATGAAATTTCTTTCCATTCTTTTGCAGTAAGCCTGAACATGAAATCCTTTGGAAAACTTTCGATATTTCTTTTTATTGCCTGGTTGAATACCCTGGTCTCAACTTCATACAGGTGAGCTATATCAAAATCAAGCATAACTTTCTCACCTCGTATTTCATAAATCGTATTTTGAATAATGTCAATTTTCATGTTATCCCCTTTTCTTCATCAACAATAAATATACAAAACCACTTACAATAAACCCAACAAACCAGGCATAATGATACAGGTCAGATATCCAAACCGGAAACATAGTTGCTGAAACTAATTTTATCTGCAACAAAAAACCAGGAATATTTGGAACGATACCAACCAGCAATGCAATGATGGCTGCTGAATTAAATCCATTTCCAAAACCATATCTCCCATTGTGTTGGTACAATTCATCAACATTCAATTGTTGTTTTCTTATAAAATAATAATCAGCAATCATGATGCCTCCAACCGGGCCAAGCAAACTTGAGTATGCAATGAGCCAGGTAAAAATATATCCATTGGGGTCTGCAATTAATTTCCAGGGAAAGATTAAAATACCAATAACGCCCGTGATGTATCCACCTGTTCTGAAGTTTATTCTTTTAGGAGAAAGGTTTGCAAAATCATTTGCGGGACTCACGATATTGGCTGCAATATTTGTTGCCAAAGTTGATATAGCAACGGCTATCATCGCTACGCTTACCAATAATTTATTTTCAAATTTACCAGCCAGTACAACCGGATCCCAGATGCTTTCACCATAAATAATAAATGTGGCAGAAGTAACCACCACACCAATAAAAGCAAACAAAGTCATGGATGGTGGCAGGCCGATTATTTGTCCTTTGATCTGAGCATTCTGACTTTTTGCATAGCGGGTAAAGTCAGGAATATTTAAAGAGAGCGTTGCCCAAAAACCAACCATACCTGTTAATGCAGGAAAGAAATATGCCCAGAATGCAGGGCCGGATAATTTTGAAGGTTGAGATAATATCGGCCCCAGGCCATGGCCGGCATTAATTGCCCAGAACAATAAAGCCAGTGCGGCCAGCGGTAAAAAAATGGCTTTAAACACCAATAATTTTCTGATGCTTTCTACACCCAGGTAAACCACCCACATATTCACCAACCAGAAAACAAAAAAGCAAATGGCCGGACCTGTTTGTAATCCAAATGACTCTGGAAAGATTTGTGGCAGTGTTGCCAATGCAGGTATCCACATTTTCATCATCTGGTATATAGCGAAACCCCCGATCCAGGTCTGTATACCAAACCAACCACAAGCAACTATAGCTCTGAGCATTGCCGGAATATTGGCTCCTTTTGTTCCAAAACTTGCCCTGGCAAAAACAGGAAAAGGTATTCCGTATTTTGCTCCGGCGTGCCCATTCAATATCATGGGAATCAGAACAACCGTATTGCCAATGAAAATAGTTAGAATAGATTGCCACCAGTTCATACCGCCTTCTATTAATGAACTGGCCAGCATGTAGGTAGGAATGCATAAACTCATGCTTATCCATAAAGCAGCATAGTTCCAGGTTCCCCAGGTGCGTTTGTTTTGGGGAATGGGTGCAAGGTCTTCGTTAATCAAAGCCCCCCCACCCCCCAAAGGGGGATTTAAAGAGTCGGAATATTCTGAGTCTTTGCTGATCATTATAGAATATAAATATTATTGTTCCAAAGTCCCCCTTGGGGGATCTAGGGGGCCTGGCTTATGTGCTCATCCGCTATCTTAATCGCTTCACTGATTATCGCCAACCCTTCATCAATTTGTTCTTTGGTAATGCAAAGTGGCGGTGCAATAAAAATATAACTCCATCTTACAAATGTATAAAGCCCCAGCTCTTTTAATTTAGCCGCTACCTTATTCATGATGATCATTTCACCTGGTTTTGCATTGAAAGGTGCCATGGGTTCTTTTGTTTCCCTGTTCTTCACCAGTTCAATACAACCCAACAAACCGGTATTTCTGAAATCGCCGATACTTGGATGTTTATGTTTTAGTTTCTCCACCTGTTCTTCGATGTATTTTCCCATGACAACTGCATTTTCGATAAGATTGTCGTCCTCATAAATTTTTATGGTGGCCAACGCAGCAGCACAACAAACCGGATGTGCGGAATAAGTAAGGCCAATAGCCAACACATTATCATCATACCTGGCAGCGATCTTATCAGAGACCATCAAACAACCAAACGGCAGGTACCCACAGGTTAATCCCTTGGCCATGCATATCATATCCGGCACCATATCATGATTTTGAAAACCAAACCATTTGCCGGTTCGGCCAAAGCCACTCATCACTTCATCCATGATCAATAAGATGCCGTGTTCATCACAAATTCCCCTGACCGCTTTTAAATAACCTGTTGGATATTGGAGGCAACCGGACGAACCCGACTCTCCTTCCAAAATTATGGCAGCTATATTATTCGGGCTTTCATAGGCGATCATTCTCTCCAATTGTGCAACCGACTCTTTCAATAAATTTTCTTCGCCATATTTCCACCTGTATAAATATGGAAGATCAAAATGTATAAAGTTGGGTGCTTGCTGTGCATCAACAGCAAGTCTGCGTGGATCTCCACTGGCCGACATGGCACCGATAGATGCCCCGTGATATGATTGGTAACGGCTCAATATTTTATGACGGCCGGTATAAAGCCTTGCCAGTTTGATCGCATTTTCAATGGATGTGGCACCGCATAAAGTAAAGAATGACTTGTTCAAATCTCCCGGACATATTGATGCCAGTTTTTTTCCCAACTCACCTCGAACTTTGGTAACGCAACTTGGCGTAACATATGCCACTTCCTGCATCTGCTTTACTACGGCTTCTGTAATCCGTTGATCGCCGTGGCCAATGTTTACATTCATCAAACCGGAAGAAAAATCGATTATCTTTTTATCGTTGTAGTCATACAGGTAAACACCCTCGCCATACTTTATTGCAATGGGTGATGTACCTTTTTGTTTGCTCCAGCTAAATAGCGTATAGTCCTGGTTATCTTGAATAACAGCCCCCCCACCCCCCAAGGGGGGATTTGAAGAGACATTAAATTCATTGCTTCTTTTTGTTTCAGTAGACATAAACAAATTTTATTTTACCGGTTTTGTTATAAATAAATATTATTTTACTGGGGTTGATTTTAACGAACCGGGCCTTATCAAACTCCAAAACTTCCCCCTTGGGGGATCGAGTGGGCTGGATTCTGAAATTATTTTTGCGCTCATGGTATTTTTTTTGGAACACGGATTGAACGGGTTGGACGTATGAAAATGGATTGATTCTACTTCGTAGAATTAAGATCGATTTTTTTCTTGAAAAAATCCGGGTAGATCCGTTTAATCAATTTTATCCGTGTTTCTGATTTTCATCCGTGTTCTATTTTTTTATTTCAACATTGGTTTTTTATCATTATCAAAAATCTTTCTTTTAACCTGCGGCTTTCTACCAAAATTTAAAAGTAATCCTACTTCAATATTCGTAGCTTTCAAATAATTTATGAGTTGATTTTCGTTTTCTGCAATAAGAACTTCATTAGCTTTTAATTCAACGGTAACAATATCATCAACTATCAGGTTGGCATTATAATCACCAACAATATTTCCATAATAATAGACAATTATCTTGTTTTACCTCTCAACTTTAAAACCCAATGCTGTCCATTCTATGAACATGGCATTCTCGTACACTTTTTCAAGGAAACCATATCCCAGCGTATTATATACCTTATAAAACGCCTGAATAATTTTCTCAGTTATCTGGTCATGTTTAATAAAACAATTTTCTGCTTTGCAGAAAAAAAATCCGTTTTCATCCGTCCAACCAGTTCAATTCGTGTTCCTAGCTCATCCAGTTAACACCTGCCTCAGCATTCCACTTTATGGTACTCTTCTTCAATTTCGTCCAGAATTCGATTGAACTTTTACCGGTGATATCCCCCACGCCAAACTTACTTTCATTCCATCCGCCAAAAGAAAAAGGTTCACGCGGCACTGGCACCCCTACATTTATACCAATCATACCGGCACTGGCACGCTCAATAATATATCGGGCCATGGCACCATTTTGGGTAAATACCGACGCTGCGTTACCATAAGGATTTGCATTTTCAATCGCCAAGGCTTCCTCAACCGTATTGGTTCGCATGATGGAAATAACTGGACCAAAGATCTCTTCTCTGGCAACACTCATTTCGGGCGTTACAAAATCGATGACGGTGGGACCCACATAGGTTCCGTTTTCTTTGCCTGCAACTTTTGTATTTCGGCCATCCACCAAAACTTTAGCTCCGTCTTTTTCAGCTTCGCCGATGTAACGTTCAATTCTTTCTTTGCTTTCTTTATTGATAACAGCACCCAGGTTTTCTCCGGGTACAATTTTTCTGGCTTCTTCACAGATCTTATCAATGATAGCATCCACGTTACCCACGCCAATCATAGCGCTGGCAGCCATACAACGTTGTCCGGCACAGCCACTCATACTTGCTGCAACGTTTTGAGCGGTCATACCCGGTATCGCATCTGGTAACACCATCAGGTGGTTTTTTGCACCGCCCAATGCCAAACATCTTTTATAATTTGACGTTGCCCGCTGGTAAACAATTTTAGCTACTTTGGTTGATCCAACAAATGATACGGCTTCAATTTGAGGATGATCGCAAATGGCTTCCACAATTTCAACATCACCATGAACGATGTTAAAAACACCATCAGGTAGTCCGGCTTCTTTCAGTAATGTTGCCAGTCGTCCGCAACTCAAAGGTACTTTTTCAGATGGTTTCATGATCATACAATTGCCCAAAACAATGGCATTGGGTAATGTCCAGTTGGGCACCATGGACGGGAAGTTAAAGGGTACAATGGATGCAACCACACCAAGTGGCACATGCTCTGTACGGCATTCTACTCCCCTGCTTACTTCCAGCACTTCGCCTGTAACCAGTTGTGGCAGGGAACAGGCAAACTCTGTGAGTTCAATAGATTTTTCAATTTCTGCAACAGATTCGCTATGGGTCTTTCCATTTTCTTCACTGCATAATGCTGCCAGTTCTTCCAGGTGTTTTTCTAATAAAGTCTTGTAACGGAAGAAAACCTGTACCCGTTCTTTGATGGGCGTTTTACTCCAGCCCGGGAATGCGGCTTTAGCTGCATTTACTGCAGCATCGAGGTCTTTTGACGAAGACATGGGAACTTTCGAAAGCAATGCTCCATCTACAGGAGATACAACGTTCACCGTCTTTTCTGTTTGCGGATCTACAAATTTTCCGCCAATAAAATTTTGAATGGCTGCGTATTTCATGATATGAATAACTAAATTTATTTTATTTATTGAGCTGAAAAATAAAAATACTGTATTTTTAACTACTATTATCATATTAATTTCATTTTTTAGGCTTTGTTTTACTCTTTATGGCAAATAATGGTTCACATATATTAGATAAGCTTGATTTTGAAATTTTATCCATGCTCCAGGAAGACGGCAGGATGTCTTTTACAGTCATTGCAGACAAGTTACATATATCAGTTGGCACTGCACGTACCAGGTTGAATAAACTCATTGAAGAAGGAACCGTAAATATCATTGGCCGGGTTGATCCGGATAAAGTTGGATTCAGATGCTATGCACATATCGCTGTTTATGTAAGGCCTGCAACATTAAAAGAACAGGTAGCGCAAAAAATTTCAGTATTGCCGGAAGTTAGTTTCCTGGCCATGACATCGGGTGATTACGACCTGGAAGTAGATGTGATGTGCCGGGACAACAACCACCTGGTTGATTTCGTAAATGGGATCAGTAAAATAGAAGGCGTTCATCAAACCAAAACCACCATTTATTTCAAAGTGTATAAATATGCACAGCCTGATTTGAAGTTACTCAAATAACTGACTTTTTTTACAAAAACCGGGCAGATTCCGATACAAATCGGGATGCACCCATGGTCCCGAACGTTGGACGCTGCCGGACTGCGCTACTGCCAAGATAAAACTCCTGTGAAAACAAAAACTCTTTTGAAAATACAAAAATGCCTTCCTGCATAAACAGGAAGGCAAAATGCGTCGTCCTGCCTGTACAATTTTCGAACTTATTTATTATGGATTTACAGCGATTGGCAAATATTGTTGCTTAATATCAACTACTAATGATATTGAGATAAACCATCGATTATAAAAAAGAAGCAATTCAAATTATAGACCTAAAAATAGATTTTGTAACTTTAAAAAATAGGAAGAAAAGCAACCATACTGGATAAACCTGATTTGCCAAGAAGTTTATTTTGGGAGTTCAGGTATGATGACATAGAATGGAGAGCCTAATACCTTACTGTAATGGCACGAGTTATTGAAATGGGGTAACCGGAAGAATGGGCTGAAATGATCCGGTTTTACGGTGAAGCCAAAGTTATTCATGCGCTCAAAATGGAAATTAAATTTCTTGCTGACTATGCCATTGAAGAAGTATGCGCTTATTTTCCGCTACGCAAGTAGGAATTATTATGTTATACACGCAAACTGTTGAGGCCGGGACATTGGTTCTGATTAAAGAACTAATGAGTGATAAAGAATTGAAATCCTTCAACCTGGCAGGTGGTACTACACTTTCACTATAATTAGGGCACCGAATGTCAGTCATCATGTACCCATCTGGCTTAGCGGCGGCGATTTTGGAATAGAAGCAAGTATTGGAGGATTGTGTTTTGTAATATTGATGACTGTTTTACTTTATTTAAAGTATCCTTCAGAAGTTAAAATACCACAAGCTTTAAATATTACCATTTAGGGAAATTCTTTTTCTTATTCTACTCAACGATTCTGGCTTTACACCAATATAACTGGCTATTTGGTATTGGGGAACTCTTTGAAATATATCCGGTCTTGATGCTAATAATTTTAAGTATCGTTGCTCCGGTGAGTCGGTAAGATAGCTGGTTAATAATTTTTTTTGATTGGTAAAATCAGCTTCCACGATGGCTCTTGATATTGTTTCAAATCTTGGAAATTTCTTAAACATCTCCTGTGCCTGCTGCTCATTTCCCACACTCACGGTGGTATCTTCAATACAAACCAGGTTATGTGTAGCAACATTTTGAGGCCCAAAGTTATTCAATGAAATCACCCATTGTTCTTCTTTAAAAAAATTGGTCGTTTTTTCTTCGCCATCAATTACTATAAATTCTCTCACACAACCTTCCAGAATAAAGTAAGTATCACTTGATATCTTACCTTCTTTCAGTAAAAATGCACCTTTCTCAAAAGTCTTTATGCACATACTATCCAAAATAGCTTTTGACTCTTCTTCGGAAAGCGGTGATATACTGGAAAAGTAATTTATTAATTTGTTTTTCATCATTGTTTAATATGCCATATTGTTCAAGTATAGTTACTAATATATCCATCCAAAGGTACCGGTTTCATTTCTTAACCCAAGTCAATAGGGTTGGTCAATCAAAGAAGTAGTTTTGTACTGTCAATTAAATAAATAGTTATGAATGCAATAGAATACAAAAAATATGGAACAGCTGATGTTTTTGAGTTTAACCAGGTCAAAAAGCCAAAACCTGCATCCAATGAAGTGTTAATTAAAGTTTATTCAAGTACTGTAACAGCGGCAGATATTATGATGAGAGCGGGCAAGCCGGTAATTGGCAGATTATACCTTGGTTTAAATAAACCTAAAAGAACCATTCTGGGTTTTGAATTTGCAGGGGAGGTTGTTGAAATAGGTAATGATGTTACCCTATTTAAGACAGGAGATAAAGTTTTTGGCGGTACTACTACCCTGGGTTGCTATTCTGAATATACCTGTGTAAGTGAGCATGATGTGATAACAACAATGCCCGAAAATATTAGTTATGAAGAGGCTGCCCCTGTTAGTGGAAGTGCGATAACCGTATTTAATTTTCTGGTTAGATTGGCAAATATTAAGAAGGGCCAAAAGATTTTAATTATTGGTGCATCGGGAGGGTTAGGCACATATGCTATTCAAATTGCAAAGCATTTTGGAGCAATGGTTACTGGTGTTTGCAGTACAGGCAATGTAAATTTTGTAAAAACTTTAGGTGCTGATTATGTAATCGATTATGCAAAAACCGATTTTACAGAAAATGGGGAGCAGTATGACATAATTTTTGACACCGTAAATAAAAGTTCTTTTTCAAAATGTAAAAATTCTATTGTTGAAAATGGTATTTATCTGCCTACTGTTTGTGGCTTAAAAATTATTATTCAAATGATTAAGTCTTCGATATTTGGTGGTAAAAAAGTAAAATCTTCTTCTACAGGGTTACTTCCTGTAAAAACACGTTTAATCTATTTTGGGAAGATCAAGGAGCTTTTAAGAACCGGGGAAATTAAAACAGTTATTGATAAAAAATATGCTTTAAGTCAAATGGCCGAAGCGCATGTGTACGTAGAGACAGGGCACAAAAAAGGGAATATTGTTATTACTGTTTAGAAAATATTATGCAAATAAACTACCGGGCTACTGCATTAACCTTTTCCTGATTCTACTCAACGATTCCGGCTTTACACCAATAAAACTGGCAATTTGGTATTGAGGTATTTTTTGAAATAGACTGGGTCTTGAATGTAACAATTTCAGGTACCGTTGTTCCGGAGTGTCCGTAGTGTAAGATGCCATTATTCCGTGTTGTTCTGCAAATACTTTTTCCATTATTTTTCTGGAAACAGATTCCAGGTTCGGAAACTTCTTATACAGATCTTCTTCTCTTTCTCTGTTCCCAACTACAAGCGTGGTATCTATACAACAGGCCATAAAATGGATGGAAGGAATTTGCAGGCTAAAACTATTCATAGAAATCACTCATTGCTCCCCGGTAAAAAAGTTATTGGTTTTTTCTTCGCCATCTACTAAAAAATATTAGCGTACACATTCATCCAATACAAAATATACTTCTGTTGAAATTTGTCCTTCTTTGAGCAATACAGATCCTTTTTTGAAATGAAGAACAGTCATCGTTTCTGCAAAGGCTTCAATCTCCTCATTGGATAGCGGCATGATCCTCGAAAAATATTGTATGCGTTTGTTGTGCAATTTATAAGAATATTTAAAAAGAGCATGTTAATTTGAAGGTAACAACTATATCCTAATTCTATCTATTCTTTTATTATTGCTGTAAAATTTATTTAAAACGAAGAAATTGGATTCCAATAATTATTAGCCAAACCAACCACAATGTACTTCCAGCAAAACCTGCCAGTTCCCAAACCGGAAAACCCTTTATTACTGTTGCAAATAATTCTGCCTGTGCAAGCAGGTAAATAGCAGCACTGCCAATACCCAGTCCGTTCACCCATTTTGGCATCAGTTTTAATTTAGCAAATGAAATGCTGAGCATTACTGTCCATGCAATGGTGAATAGCTGGCCCAGGTATTCACCCAGTATCACACCGGCAAACTGGTGAATGGTTTTAAAAGAAACAATGGCGGCAGCTTTTGTTGCTTCGTCTGTTGCATGTACAAATGTATCTGCAAGTATAGGCACAACAAATGTCCATCTTAATAAACCAATTAGCTGAACAATCAAACTAATTATACCAATGGTTGTAGCCATGCGTACCAATGGCGCTTTGTTTTCAAATTTTTGCCCAATCATGCTATAAGCAGGTATTAATGGAATACCGGTGATGGCGAAGGCAAACCATGTCCAGATTAATTTACTGCCGCCTTCATGAAACTTAGTAAGAATCATAGAAGTGTCTTGTCTTAAAATAGTTGGATATTCAAATATTATGGTAAGTATGGTGTAAGGAATAAGCACACCTGCTGCAGCTACAATTAATAACCATCCGATTGTTTTTTCATTTTTCATGATTCGCAATTTTAAAATTTAAATGAATAACTGATACCTGGTGTTGGGTTAATTTTTATATTCTGTCCTTTGGTGGCAACTGCAATAGCGCCAATCCTTACATTCAAACCTTTCCAGATCATCCAGCGAAAACCAGCTTCCATAGCTACTGCATTTTTGTCTTTATAAGAGCGGGTAAGCCCACGCATATAAGAAGCGCCTGCATAGAATGAAGAAGGGATTTCTTTTTTATCAACAGGAAGAAACCAATAAGTAAGCCCTGTTTTTACAAAGTTGGTGTACTCACCGGATTTAAACGCCGTGGTATAATACCCTGCATGTACCGATACATGGTAGTGGCGGTATTCTAATCCTATGGATGGATTGCGAAAGCCATTAATACTGAGTTCATTTGTTGAAAATTTGCTTTGAGAGAAAGCAGCGCCAGATAATAATAAGGTTGCTGCAACGATTAATTGTTTCATTTTTTTTGTTTAGTGTTATTAAATTTTTTAACAGCACAAAGATGAAACAGCAGCAGGGGCTGGTACCGGACAAATGTCTATAAATAAAATTCAGGAAATATTATTACGGATGCGGCTTAAATGCCTTGGGGTAACGCCCAATATGGAAGCAAGGTATTGCAGGGGAATTTGTTGCAGCAGCTTAGGTTCTTCTTTTAGCAGCAAAGCATAACGTTCTTCAGCCGTTAATATCATCAGGTTGGCTCTTGTTTCATCCATACCCATCACCAGGTTTTCCAGCGCTCCAATATAGAATGCTTTAAAGGCTTCACTTTCCGTTTTAAGTTTTACCAGGTCGGTATAATGAATCTGCCAGAGTTCTGCATCTGCCAATGCCCTTATATTTTCTTTGCCGGGTTGTTGTTTAAAGAAACTGCGGAGTGATAGCAGGAAGGTATTCTCCCCGGTGATATAGGTGGTGATTTCTTTACCATCTTTTAAATAGAAATATTGAAACAGTCCTTTGGTAATAAATGCCAGGTACTTACTGGTCTTGCCTTCTTCTGCAAAGAAATCACCTTTTAATATTTTCTTACATTTAAATGCGGCCGTTATTTGCAAAAGTTCGCTTTCAGGAATGCCCTTACCTGAGAAATGGGAGAGTAGTTGTTCCAAATGACATTTTTAAGTAGTGAATTTACCTGCGTTTTAAGATACCTTTAATTGTAACCCAGTCATAAAATGTTTATCCCCTTAAATATTTTATATTGAGTTTCTAAAACAGCTAAATTAAAACCATGGGCAGTTTTTGGTAACAAATAATATTTCTTTGAAGGCGCTTTAATTTTATTAAAATATTTTTCTGTTTTTTCTTTTGGCGTTAAAATATCTTCATTGCCTTGTATCAAATAAACAGGAATCTTAAAATTTACATTGTCTTGCATCAGATCAATGCCCACGCTCATTGCCTGAACGCCCAATTTTTTGTCTCCGGTATAATTTACAAATGAATAGTCATCGCCATCACTTCTGTTTTGGTTATCTTTTTCATTGTCATAAGCCGGTGAAACAATAAACCAGGATTCCGGCGCTGGTATTGAATTTGCACGCTCATATTTTTTTATAATTCTGAATAACTGGCCCACATACTTTGCCCTTTCGTAAGGAGGTTTACCAATTGTATTTAATATTGCTAATGCTGCTGTATCATTCTTGCCCTCCGCCATCTTATAAATTGTTGTGTATAATTCAATATCAATAGCAGGATTAACAATTTGAGAATGTCCAACATAAGCATAAAAAAGATCTGGCTGCTTTGTTGCCATCTTTACAGCAAGCGCTGAACCCCAGGAGGTTCCAAACAATATGAGCTTTTGTTTGCCCAAATGCTTTAAAAGATATGCAGATAACTCAATTCCATCATTGGTCATCTGATCAAGTCTTAAGGGATTGGATTGCAGATATTCCGGGGTTAATTCTTCGGGAGCATTGCGTCCATAAGTTCTTGCCGTTCCACGCTGGTCCCATTGAACAATAATAAAATCCTTTTCCCAGTCTTTGTAAAGTTTGTCTGAATAGGGGCTTATAGGGCTACCCGGCCCACCATGAATAAACAGTATTACAGGTTTTGAACTTTCCCCTTTTATGGTAACCCATTGCTCAATTCCGTTTATTAAAATAAATTTTTCCTCAGAAATTGTGGTTTTTAGAGTTGAATCTTTACTGTCAATTTTAGTTTGTCCATTTACAAATGTTTGGGTAGCCAATGAAAGAAAAAGAATAAAGATTTTTATGCAAAACATAGCAAGTTTGTAAGTTTTTATCATTTTCTGTTTCGTTTTAAAATAATCCATAATAATATGGAAAAAAGTCCTGTCAAGAATGCAAACTGTTTTTCAAAAAGAGTCTTTGCAAAAACATTTCCAATTGTATTGATTATAAAAATGGCAAAGAAAATCCACAGTATGATATTTACTACCTGGTTCGGAAATTTGTACTTAACAAAATTGCCTTTCATTAATAACACCCAAGATAAGAGCAAATTTATTAGAATTGAAACGGTTTCAAAAACGTACATTTCAGTATCGTTGGTAAGCCTTCCACCCCAAGTTATATCGTAAGGAACAATTTTGGTTATAATACTAAGATGGAAAAGGATTATTGCAAGCAGTAACCCCAAAAATATCTTTATTGTGTTGTTGAAAATAAAATTCATACAATTTTTGATTAGGGTTTTAATTTTTACTTTCCAATATAAGGCAAATTATCTCCTCCCATTTATAAAAATCCGTTTTATTCTTTTACAGAACTAACTGTAGTTATTGCTATTACTTTTGTTTCAAAATAGGTATTCCATATTATTCCATTTTCAGAAATGTACATCACCATACCAAATTTATCTTGTTTGGGTTGTAAGAAATTGGGCAAGGCATAAACAAATTTTTTCATTCCTTTTTTATTGTCTTTGTTTTAAAGTGTTTTGCAAAGGAACGAACTCGTTTTTCTAAATCTGTTTACATAGGTAAAGAAATGATATGTTTGCTGTTGTTATTTTTTTTTATCAATTTTACGAGTTTAAGAATTAATTGTCTGATGAGTAAATAAATTACAGCAGAAATTAATAAAAATACGCTACCAACCACCACAGGCAGTACGCCCCCAATAAAATAGGTTAGTCCAAGGATAAAACCCAAAAAATATTCAGCTTTATAGGTTGGAAAGAATAAGGCAAGACTAAAAATAATAAGAGGAATGTAGTTTAAAAATGTTTCAAACCCATACATAATAGCTATTCCCAAAACAAGACCAAATAGCAAGGCACTTAAAAAACCAAATAAAGTATGTCTTGGAAAAGAGATTGCATCTGATTGAATAAATAACCGCTTTTCTACTCTAAAAAGCAAGAACCAGGTCGTAATTGGAATAACCAATGCTCCCCAGGCATTGGATATCAATGGCAAAGTTTTGTCGGCTAAAAAATGATGCCTGGGTATACCAGCATGAAAATACTGCCATAATAACAGGCTTGATAATATTATGGAGATAATGGCCGTAAACCATATTCTAAAGCGAAAAAAATCGTGTTTGGCTATCATTTTTTTATTTTAAGTGTTTTGCAAAACTACAGGAGCTGTTTGTAACACAAAGTAATCAATTTGTTCTTTTGTTATTTTACCATGGAACAAAATAACAATAATCCGTTTGGAATTTGCTTCCTATTCTATAATTACTGTTACTTTTAAATTCTTAAAGTCAGATTTAATTGCGGAATTCCGTTCTTTAGCCTTTTCATTTTTATTCAATAGTATGCTTCCTTAAATCCAAACAATTTTGCAATTGGGGCTATTAATTTGAACGCTGTCTTTTGAATAACCCAGTTAGGCTTGGTGAGCCGGAATTCTTTTTCATGCGCCAGCATTATCAATGATGTACGGAAAATATTTGGAGCCCCGTCTTTATTCAGTTTGCCATCACGGGCCAGCGCAAAAAATGTTTCAAATAAGCCATCAACTTTTAAAGCAGGAAAAAACTCCTGCATATAATGGGCTTCCACAGGGCCCGGGTTTAAAAAGTAATGGGGTGTATTTTTAGGAACAGATACTACGTCGCCGGCAACTGCCCTTTGTTCTTTTCCATTAATATAAAAATACAATTCTCCCGAGATGAGCCGGAACCTGTTCTCCTGGTAGGGATGCATATGCTCCGGGTCTTTGGCCGTAGTAACCGGGCTAAAACATTCAATTTGTAATTGTGTGCCATTGGTTTCGGCCCATGTTTTTAAAAATATGATTCGTTGACCGGTTCGTTGATTTTCAATCATTTCTCCTTGCTTTATCATATTCTTAATCTGTTTTTGTTAAACTAAAATGGATGATTGCTTTTACAAATTGTCTTATAATTTATATTTCCCAATATGAGGTACCACATCACCACCAAGATATAAATACCCCATGTGCTCCTTTACTGCACCGGCTTCGGGCATAACGATTCCTTTGGTATCAAAAAGTGATTGAAGGATTTTTCCTTCGTTGGAAATATTCAAAACCATACCAAACTTATCTGCTTTTGGCTGAAGAAAACCGGGTAATCCGTGCACAAATTTTTTCATTCCCGGCTTGGGATGAATCTTGTCTAAGGCGTCACTTCGTTTAGTGGTAAATCCCAACCAGTAACTTCCATCTTCCCTGATGGAGATTCCATTAGGGAAACCGGGGAGATTGTCAATGAATGTATCTGTTTGCCCGGCCTTGCTTCCTTTTAACCAATATCGCAACACCCGGTATTTGGTAGTTTCAACCAGCAGTACAAAATCTTCGTTTTTTGAAAGCACCACAGCATTTCCGAAATAAGTGCCATCAATTAATGTGGCTACTTTCTTTTGTGCCGGGTCGTAACAATAAAGCCCGCCCAATGGCTTCATTTCTAAAATTATTTTGCGGCCATACTTTATATTGTAGGCTGATTTTTCTGACGTGTTGGAAAAATATATTTTTCCATCCGAAGCAATATCCAAACCGTTTGGAATTGAAAATGCTTTTCCGTTTTCATCTTTAGTTGCCAGTACCGTTACTTTCATTTCCGGGCTGATACTGATCAATCCTTCTTTATGGCTGAGGGCAACCAGGTTTTCGTTGGCATCAAAATGCAAACCCGCCACCCATGAACCGGCATTGTAGTATATTTCAATTTTACCGGAAGTATCCATTCTTAAAATTTTTCCATCACTAAAATCAGTTGCTTTACTATGCACTCCACAATACAGGTTTCCTGCTTTGTCAAAAACAATGTCTTCCGGACCGTACCAGCCATTGAGTTCTATTTTTTGTGCAGTAGTTAATTTTTCATTGAGCGCTGTAGTACCGGTAAATGCAGGTTTAGGCAATGGCTTCCAGGCAAGTGGCTGTATGGCACATGAATTAAATACCATTGGAATAATAAGTGCAGCTGCCAAAATAAGTGCTGCTGCTTTTGTAATTTTTTTCATCTTTTGTGTTTTTAATTTTGAAACACAAAGAAATGCTGCTGAACTGGCGCATTCGTTTACATATGTAAAGGAATGCAGAGAGGGAATTTATTTAAGGGCCATCTGGTGCCTGATACGGCTTAATTGTGTGGCAGAAATACCCAGGTAAGATGCGATATGATATTGGGGTATCAATTGCTCCAGTGTAGGAAACTCCTGTTGAAATATTTTATAGCGTTGCGAAGCATCCAGTAAAACTATTTCCAATTCTTTTTTCTCCTTTTCCAAAAAATAATATTCGGCTATCTTTCTTGCCTGTCTTTCCAGGTCGGGGCAAGTGTCATATATGGATGCAAGTGAATGAAAATCGCAAGACCAGATAACGCAATCCGTTAATGCCTGCTGAGCAATTAAATTTGGTTTGCCGGTAAGTAAGGAAGTGTAAGCTCCAATGCTGCTGTACCCAACAAAAAACTGTTTATTGTAATCCTGCCCTTTTTGATCAATAAAATAAGCCCTCACCACACCCGATTCAAGAAAGGCAAATTTTCTAGCCACTTCATTCTCCCTTACAAAATATTCTCCTGCCGCCAGTTTACCTTCCTGAAACAAGGGCAATATTTTTTCCCAGGTTTCGGCTTTAAGCGGAGAAATAGCATTAAAAAAAAGTTGAAGCGGTATCATTGGTTGAATTTCGATAAGATGTGGTTGCTTATTATGGCATATAATTCCTGCATATTTTCATAGTCTATAGCAAGTGTTTCACATTCCTCTATGCATTGTATATTTTCAAATGAGCTTTTTTGGTTTATAAAACTGGAGTAGGAAGAAACAAAATCATTATCAGTAGCTAAATAAGAAGTCACCTCCTTTCCGGCTTTTAAATAATATACTCTTATCAGCCCATTGATAATAAAATGAATTTCTTTTGATATTTTACCAGTAGTTACAATAAAGTCTTTTTGCAAATAGTAATTGGGTTTAAAAAAACTGCAAATTTTAAGCAATTCATTATCGGTAAACTGTGCAACAGAGAGGATCTGTTTTTTTAATTCTTTATATTTCATTGCTTTTAACTTTCACGTTAATTGTTTCAATTGGTATGCTATGTCCTGTTGCAGTTTGCTTTTTATCAGTAATCATTTTTTATGAACTCAAATATGTATCAGGTTTTACTAAAGCCTATCTATTTAAATGACTTATTCTTTCATTTGTTGACAGGTCTATCACATCAAATCTTTTTGTAGATGTATAAGAACCCATGTCGCTATCGCTGTTGATTAAGATTGCGCCCATTAAGATTACAAATTTACAATTGTATTTTGTAGCGGCTACCAATTCATTGATTCTTTTGTCAATCGCCTCATAAATTACTTCGGTAGCTTCTTTTAAAGGAACTGCAGATGCAGTAATTCTTTCTTTTTTTGCCAGAAGGATTTGCTCAATGGTATTCATCTGGTAATCCATGTCAGTAACATATTCCTTTTCAATTTGATTATTGAGCAATTTATGTAAGGCCCCTTTTGCAGCACCACAACAACCTGAATTTTTGCTTTGACCAAAACGGTGTATTTCGCCAATGGTTCCTGTTTTGGTAATGCCAATATGAGGCCCATAATATATAAACACTGCCCCTTCATCCGGAACATGGCTTGCAAATGCGCCCATACCTGTTAAGCCTGTAAAGGGAAACCCATCAAGGCCACCCATTTTAAATGGTCCTAAAAATTCCTGTGCCCTTGCAGGATATTGAATACTGTTTACATCATCACTGCATATACTGTCTGCAAGCATTACCTGTGTTGGTTCGAGGTCAAGTTTCTCTTCTACAAAATCTATTAAACGGTTAACACTGTCAATGGTAGTGATAGCATTGGGATAATGATTCCTGATAATTTCCAGCTTCTCTCTTTTTTTCATATTAAATCAGTTTATTTTTACAATAAAACATTATTAACCGGCTCTAATTTTTCGGGCAGGTTGGTTTCGTCCAACATTTCCAGAATGTCTATTTCAATATTGCGGCAAATGGTTGAAATAGGTATATCATTTAAGCCATTATCAAAAGGATTTTCACTTGCTTCGCCAATTTGCTCCATCGTCATAAATACCCAGGAAATAAGTACTGTAAAAGGAATGGTTAACCAAAAGCCATAGTTTCCAAATTTGCTCATTTCATTTACCAAAGCAAATGGCAGCATTAAAATAAACAGCTCAACAAATACACGGCTGAAAAGGCTGTACTGCCTGAATAATGGTGTTGTTTTAATACGTTCGCAGCCTCCCTGCAAATTGTATAATTCGCCCAATAATTTGGTAAGGTCACTGTGTTCGTATTCGTCCAGCAGCTTTTCCCGTTTTAATTTGGTCAATACTTCAAATTGATATTTCAGGTTATAGTTGGCAATATTGCCTTTATGTTTTACTTTTTCAAAGATTTCTTTTTTATCAAGATGCTCAAAGAGTGCAGCAATGGCTTTATCAAATTCTTTAACTTCTGAAGAGTCGGCTACTGTTTTTTTATGATAATCTTCTTTATTGGTTGCCCAGGGAATGGTTTTACGAAGTTGTAAACGAAGTATATTAATGTATGCAATATGCCGTAAAAGAAAAGACCTTTGTTTTTCTTTATCTTCAACAAGTGAAATAAATGAAGCCGCCAAAGTACGGCTGGTATTGGTAATTCCTCCCCACAGGCGGCGGGCTTCCCAAAGCCTGTCATAAGCCTGGTTATTTTTAAAGCCCACATAAAATGCTACCGCTGTACCAATGGTGGCTACCGGTAAAAAGGGAATAGCAATAAAATCAATTTTGAGAAAATGATATAGCACCACCACTATACTGCTAAGAATAAATGTTCTGATGATGTTTTTCCTTGCAAATAACCACATCAGTTGAATCGACATTTTTTTTGCTATGTACATATTTTGCTTTTTTTATTTGTAGAATGTGTAGTTTAAAAATTTCGTTGCTTGCTGTTATCTAAATCGAACCCATCCGTTAATTTGTATTAATCAAAAAAATAAAAAGCTGTTGGGCGAAGTGAAACATAAATGGTTTCACTGAAATTTTAGATATTCATATCCTTGTTCTCCATTCCGGCACTCAGCGAATCACTTCTTTTTGGCAAGGGGGCATGAATATTAGCGCTGTTTACATTTTTAATTTGTTTCAACATTTCGACACAATTATCAACCATTTCCATGGAAGTACGTTTTATGTATTCGCTCTTTTTAAATTGCATCACGTTTTTGTCCATGTCTTCGGCTGTCCAGCCACGGCTCCAGCCCAAAAAACTAAATGGGGGGAAAATAAAACCAAGGTCGGTAAAAAAACACATCATCTGCCCTGCTACCTGCTGCATTGTATATTATCCTGCCCTTTTTGATCAATAAAATATGCCCTTACCACACCCGATTCAAGAAAGGCAAATTTTCTTGCCACTTCATATTCCCTTACAAACTATTCACCTGCCGCCAGTATATCCTCCTGAAACAAGGTCAATATTTTATCCCAGGTTTCGGCTTTAAGCGAAGAAATTGAATTAAAAAAAGTTGAAGTGGTATCATTGGTTGAAGTTAGGTTAGATACGATTGCTCATCCGACATTATTTTATCTTTTAAATTTTGATAAATTAAAAGTAGCTAATATAAAGCGGTCAAGAAAATATTGGCTCATATTTCCTTTTCCTGCTTTAAATAAATATTCTGCTGCTTATTTTTTATCTACTAAACGTTCTTACTTCGCTTGTAAATAAATCATTGCTTCTTTTACAGCTATATCAAAATTTTTTGGATTAAATCCCAACTCATTCTTGCTTTCGATATATCGAAATCCTGTTGCAAACCAGAGAACATGGCAATATCTTTTACGCTTAGTAAAGGTGCTTTACCTTTTAGTTTACCGCCTTTACATTATTTCAATTCAACTTGATGTTTGTTTCAACCGGCATTTGTTTTTAAGTATTAGGTCAATAACATTTTTCATACCCTCATTTTACTCATGAATTGCTCCAACTCCCCAATATCAAATAACACAGGTCCATGCCCAAAACAAAGAATTTTTGGTTTTAAAGCGGCTATTTTTTTGATAGATTCCATGTTCTTTTTCTTGTCTGTTGTAAATAGATTTGGAGGTTGATGAAGTCTAACCATAGTAGTAATCAAATTCATATTTACCAGAACATCCCTAACTATCATAACCCTATCGGTTTCTCTGAAAAAAGAAATATGGCCTTTAAAATGCCCGGGTGTATCAATAACATTGAAACTTCCAACAGCGTCACCCTCTTTTAGTACTTGCGATACTTTATGCCCTTTACCTGCCCAATATTTCTGTTGAAACCTAGCTATAAAACCATTGCTATTCGGGTATTCATAAGTAACATTTCCTGATTCTGCATTTTCCTTTTCAAGTTCAGATGTCCAAAGAGGAATATTTAAAGTGTTGCATAAAAAATCGCTGTTACCTTGATGGCCGGCATGAGCATGAGTAAGCACATGCCTGGTTATTGCACAATTTTTAATTGCTTTTAAAATTTTGTTGCCTAAGCTTCTAATGCCTGAATTGATCAATAAGAATATCATCAATTACATAACAATTAACACCGCTTCATGGCATTAACGGAATCTGGAATATGAAGAATCCATGAAGTAAATATAGTCTTATATCAACTTTTATAATAGTTGCCAATAAATTGCCTAAAAAGTCCTTTAAAAAGAAAAAACCAGCTGAAAGTCAACTGGTTTTAATTATAATTGTCGGGATGGCAAGATTCGAACTTGCGACCTCCTGGTCCCAAACCAGGCGCGATAACCGGGCTACGCTACATCCCGAACTATTGGTTATCTCTTTTTTGAGTTGGCGAAGGTACATGTTTCAACTAATTCAACCAAAGATTTATTTTAGCATATCCTTTTTGTATATGATGCTCTGCCGGGAATTGAATGGCAACAGGTTTACCACGCCAAACGGGCTTAAAAATATTATAATTACCACAACAGCTTCCAGGCAAAGTAAACAATTGGTCTTTTGGGATGTACCCTTTGCAGTGAGAGGTACCGTCTGCTCTGAACCTGATTCCAGGGTGAAGAGAAAATAATTCAAACAAACACCTGCCAAGCCAGCTTTAATCATGGAGAAATTCAAACAAATATATCAAAAATGCTCAACAAATATATTTTTTAATTCTTAACATTAATTCGCTTTTAATATTATCTTTAAAAAAAAAATTATGGTAAAATATTATTTGTGGGCCTTTGCTGAAAAAGTACTTTCGTTTATCCCCGGAGGAGAAAATTTCTACAATAAAGTTGGTAATATTGTAAATAAAAATTCAAGGGGTACCGGTAGTAATTTTACATCCTCTTTTAGAATAACAAGAAAAGCCAAAGAATTAACTCCTCCAGGAGGTACAATATTAGATATTGGAACCGGCTGGTATCACCATGATGCTTTTTTATTATACCTGGTTGGTGATTATAAAATTTACCTGTTTGATGTCGTGAATAAATCTTCCATTCAATATATCAAAAATTATATAAATCATTTACTTACAAATATCGACTTGATCTCCACGGAGCTCAATATCAGCCACGAGTTGATCAAAAAAAAGCTGACCCCGCTTCTTGATTGTACTACAAAGGAGGAAGTCTACGAAATCTGTAATTTTATTCCCAGCTACACCACTAAAACCGACAAGCCATTTCTGCAGGAAAACAGTATTGATTTTATGCTAAGTTGTTGTGTGTTAAGTCATATTCCTTTAAATATTTTAGTTCCGGAATTGAAGTCATTACACAAGATGTTGAAAGCGGATGGCTACATGTATCACCTGATAGGGCACGACGATCATTGGTCATTTCATGATAAAAAAGCCAACCAATTTAACTTTTACAGGTATTCTGATAAGCAGTACAAAAAGTTATTTGAATCCTTCGAATATCATAACAGGTTTGTTAAACAGGAATTTATAAAGATATTCAACGATTGTGATTTAAAAATTATCGAGAACTATGAAAATATTACAGAAGACAGTAAAAAACAAATTTTAAGCCTGCCGAATATAGATGAAAGATTTGCCAAGTATCCTTTGGAAGAACTGGCTATCATACATAACTATGTATTGATGCAAAAAAAATAAAGTTTCGGTTAAAATCTTTGCCTGACAGGCAACAGGCATACATGGAAAAACCTGTTATTAAAAAGATCATTTTTTTTATTTGGCAACTTTCAGCATTAATAAATCCCCGGCTAAAGAAATGCAGCCGGGGATTTATTTTTTAAATTGCGTTTTAATAAAATGGGGAGGATATCCTGCGGTCGGCGGAATTGTTTGCCCGTTATATTTGCTCCTCCGGAGTTTTTAGGGTAGTATTGATACTGCGCTAAAACTCTTTATAGTAAGGGGTTTCAACAGTTGGAAAAATGTAACTTACCGGATTATTATCCGTGTTAATGGCAAGGCTTTGGTGGGAATTGTATTTTCTGAAAAATTTTTGATCTTCTGAATCTTGTTACGAACGTACAGATACTTCCATAAATAAAAAAAATGCAGTTTGGTATAACTGGACATAGCGAATGGTCACAATGAACCTGTATACCGTTGTTGATTTATATATTTTATACCTATTATGCCAGTATGCAGTCCAATGCCATTTGCTATCGGCATAATACCATATAATACCGATTATACCAGTATGTAGTCCAAAGCCATTTGCTATCGGCATAATACCATCTAAGATTTCAACGTAGTCCTTTGGACTACCTATTAAATCAAGATGGTAAAAGATTTCAACGTAGTCCTTTAGACTACTTATTAAATCAAGATGGTATCACCAGGCGCCAACGCAGTTGATAGAAATAATGTTTGAGCAGGCGAATCAGGAAAATGCTGTGTTTATAAACAAAAAAACATTCTCCATTTATATTTTATTCCAGCTTTCAGATCATATTTACCCTGCAAAAAATTCCCCTGGTTATCTTTTGGCAAATCTTACAATTTACCCTGCCCGGGGCGTTTTATTCGATGGGGAGATTCCAATATCCAATCGCCCGTTAAGATATTTAATCTTGTATGTAAATGTTTTCTTTTAAATCAAACTTAGCTAGTTAATTATTTCAGTCCCGTTTTCTATGGATGCTACGTAATGGGTAAATGGCAGGTCCATTGCTGCTTCATAAGCAGGTTTAATTGATGCCACTAAAGCTTCAACGGCTTCTTCTTTAACCAGATTAATGGTGCAACCGCCAAATCCACCTCCCATCATACGGCTTCCAATTACTGCATCATTATTTCTTACGGCATCAACCAGCCAATCCAATTCCCTACAGCTTACTGCATACATGTTGCTCAGGCCATCATGAGTTGCAAACATCTTTTTGCCTAAAGCAGCAATATTACCCTGTTGCAGATCCCCACATCCTTTTTGCAGGCGATCTATTTCCTGTACCACAAATCTTGCTCTTCTATCCATCTGTTCATCTTTTGGAAGTACATATTTATCCAGCATGTCTTCTGTGGCATCCCGCAGGGAATGTACAGTTGGTTCATAAGCTTTTACCCAGGTAACAGCCTGCTCACATTCTTTTCTCCGGTTGTTATATTCTGAGGATGCCAGTGAATGTTTTACGTTCGTATTCAGTAATAAAATTTTTATTCCGTCAAGTTTAAAGGGAACATATTCAAAAGCCAATGAACGGCAATCTAATTTTATTACATGATCCTTTTTACCCATCATGGATGCAAACTGGTCCATAATACCACACAGCACACCGGCATATTCATGCTCGGCTTTTTGGGCCATTTTTACCATCTCCACCCTGCCAAGATTTGTTTGCAGCAGATCATTTAAAGCGAATACAGTAGCACATTCGATGGCAGCAGAAGAAGATAATCCTGCGCCGATGGGTATATCGCTTGCCAATACCAAATTGAATCCTTTCCATTCTATTCCCCTTTTTTGAAACTGCGCAGCGGCCCCCAAAATAAAATTGGGCCAGCTGACATCAGCAATGGGTTTTAGCTCATCAATCCGTATAGTAAAGGCCTCATTTAAATCCTGCGCAAATAAATGTATCTCTTTGTCATCCCTTAATGTTACAGCCGCATAAGCTGCCTTATCAATGGCAGCCGGAAGTACAAAGCCATCATTATAATCGGTATGCTCACCGATTATGTTAACCCTACCCGGAGAACGCACGACTAAAGGGTTTGTACCAAACCGTGTAACAAATATCTTTTTTATTTTTTCAACCATTAGTAATAAATTATACCGATTATACCGGTATTTAGTCCAAAGCCATTTGCTATCGGTATAGTACCATCTAAGATTTCAACGTAGTGCTTTGTACTACTTATTAAATCAAGATGGTATTATCTCTTCTTTGATTCAATTTAACGGTAACTTATTGCCGTAATGCACAGGCAATCTCTTTTTATTATCGAGTTATGCTATACTCCTTTTACCAGAATTTAGCGTAAATAAATGTGATCATTAATAGGATCACCACAACAAGCATCGTATGCATTGGGCTTATCTTAAACATACTCTTATCAATCTCCAATCCTTTGGGATTAATTTTTGGTCCCATTAAACTAATCGCTATCATAATTAACACCGCGAAAAAGAAACTCCAGCCCATATTGATCAGGAAAGGAATTTCATACAACCCGGCATTATTTTTAAACGCCGTATATAACCAGGTTTCGTTACCAAAAACCAATGGCGCATAGTTCATCATAAATAATGAAATGAGGAAGCCTGAAAGCAGGCCTGCAATGGCGGCGGCACCGGTAGTTCTTTTCCAGAAAAATCCCAGTATAAACATAGCGAAAACACCGGGGCTGATCAGCCCGCTGTATTTTTGGATAAAAACAAACCCCCCTTCGCTGCCTATACCCAACAGATCTTTCCACGTAAAAGCGATCGCTATCAGCATGGCGACGGCAATGGCCAACCTGCCCAGCCAAACCATTTTCTTTTCCGATGCTTCTTTATTGATGTATCTTTTATAAATATCTAACGTAAAAATAGTGGAAATGCTGTTTGCTTTGCCCGCCAATGAAGCTACAATTGCAGCGGTTAATGCAGCAATAGATAAACCTTTTACTCCATTGGGAAGATAGGCCAGGATGGCCGGGTAAGCATTGTCGGCACTTACTTTACCATTGGTAAGCATTTCAGTCTGTAATGCTCCGTTTTTATGTAAAACGAAAGCTGCTATACCGGGCAACATCACAATTACCGGCATTAATATTTTTAAAAAACTTGCAAAGAAAATTCCTGTACGGGCTGTTTTTAGATCTGCCCCCAATGCCCTTTGTGTTATGTACTGGTTACATCCCCAATAATTGAGGTTGGCAATCCATTGCCCGGCTGCATACATGGCGATGCCAGGCAACGCCAAATAATTATTTACCTCGCTTTGTGTTGAATTATCATCCGGTTTGGCAAAAATCATTTTAAAATGTTCGGGTGCTTCCGTCATAATTTTTTTAAACCCGGCAAGAATATTTTTTCCATATCCAAAATGTTCGCTTACTAAACCAAGCGCGATATAACTGGTAACTAAACCACCAACCAGCAAAACCACTACCTGTATTACATCGGTATACCCAATAACTTTCATGCCGCCCAAAGTAATAATTAATGCAAATGCTGCCAGGGCAATCATAATAACATGAAAATTTTCGCCGCCGGATAGATTATTAATGGCCAATGCACCGAGGTATAAAATAGAAGTGAGGTTTACAAAAATATAAAGGAATAACCAGAACACGGCCATCACCAGGCTTACGGATTCATTGTACCGCTGTTTTAAAAACTGCGGCATGGTAAATATTTTATTTTTCAGATAAATGGGCATGAACCAGATAGCGACAATAACCAAGGCTATAGCCGCTATCCACTCATAGGCAGCAATGGCCACCCCCATGGAAAATCCGGCGCCACTCATACCAATAAACTGCTCGGCAGAAATATTGGAAGCTATCAGTGATGCGCCAATAGCCCACCAGGTGAGGGAACCTTCAGCCAGGAAAAAGTCTTTTGTATCGGTTGTACCTTTTTTTTTCTTTTTGTATATCCAGATACCATACGAGGATACCAACAGAAAATAAAAAATAAATACAAGATAATCGGCAGTAACCAGTGAGTTCATTAGCAATCGTTTTTAGTTTGGTCAGGCTTTTTTTGCATAGCAGCAGTTGTCATGCAATGTTATGAATAAATAATTCGTTTACCCTTGTTTATTTATGGTACTACTTAATAAAAATTAAACCGGCAACAGTAACAAAAGCAGCAAAAACAATTACTCCTCCAGTTGAAAATATGCTGAAAACAGTAAAACAGCAGCTAAACACTTCTCTTACTTCATTGAAAGTACGGCTTGGTGAAAAGAAATTTAAGAAAAAAATTAAAAAGGCAGCAAAGAAGTTGGTTGAGGGTGTCAAAAAAAAAATCTCCGAAAAAGGCTGTCACAAAATCTATGAAGGCAATCCCTGCAAAGAAAAAAGCAGCAAATCCTGCTCTGAAAAAATAAAGGCAGCCAATTATTTCGGTTGTTCGTTTATATACTTTTGTGCAATGCGCAGCGGCCGGAAAGTGAACCTTTTTTTAATATGATGACCTCCGGTACGGTGTAAAATATCCCGGAGTGTTTCTATTACCTCAATGGTATGATCGCCTTTGTTGATCATTACACATTCGGCCATGGCAGCATGCGTTGCATCAGTAATTTCTGAACGGGTAGCCATACCGGATTTATTTAATGATTCTAATACCTGTGTTGCCCAAACTACCGGCACATGAGCGGCCTCACATATCCAAAGAATTTCTTCCTGGATTTCTCCCATTCTTTCAAATCCAATTTCAACGGCCAGGTCTCCACGGGCTATCATTACACCAAAGGCTTTTTGCTGCATGCCGCAAAGTAAAAGTCCCGGAAGATTTTCCACCGCTTCATGGGTTTCAATTTTAATGATGATATGCGGTGGTTGCGGGGATATCTTTTTTAATACTTCCTGAAGACCTGCCAGATCGGAAGGATATCGAACAAAGGAATAACCCACCATATCTGCATGTTCACAAATAAAAGGCAGACAGGCTTTATCAAATTCTGTAAGGGAAGAAATGGAGATTGCTGAATCAGGAAAATTAATACCCTTACCTTCTTTGATCTGTTGCTTTACAGAAGAAATACGTACAATACGCATGGCTGCTTTGTTTTTCTTCGTTGTTTCAATAAATCCCTTGATCATACCGTCATCTATATATACTCTTTCTCCTTTTTTCAACATCTGAATAATGCCCGGTTCATTGGGACTTATCACAATCTCATCCTCTGCAAAACCCTTCATATCATCTGCCAGCCAAACTATTTCACCTTCCCTCACTTTCACTTTTCCTTTATCCTTCCCCTTGTTCAATAATCTTGTTCTGATCTTTGGCCCGGCAAGGTCCATATAAATTTTACAGCTAAGGCCCGTATACCTGCAGGCCCTTTTGAGGTGATGTATCATTCTTGCCCAGATAGCTTCATCATCATGGGCGCAATTGATACGGGCTACATTCATTCCGTTTTGCAGCAGGTTTTTTATTAAAGCATAATTATCGGCAAAGGAAGTGTCGAATGTTACCATGATATACGGTGTAACCGCATCTCTTTTCTCACCAAAAAGAATATTACTTTTTTCAGCGGTCTGCTTACGGTTATAATCGTATGTGCAATCTTCCAATTCGCCGGGAAAGTACTTTTTACCCAATCGTTGCAGGATAGATTGCAACTGGCTGTGAATATGACTTTCTGAACTGGCCAGGGATGACAGGCCATGAATATGCAGGTTATCCTGTAAGTCGCGGATATCCTCATTTCGCAATACTAAATAATGAACCAGGTTTTTTGCTGCAGGCAGTTGCAGCGGGTGAATGTTTTTAAGCTGCGACTCTCTTTTTTTAATTTCCAGCAGCATCTTTTTTTCAAGTACAATTAATGGTTGCTGAATATGTTTAAGCTGGTCAGGTTTCATTGCAGGTATATATCAAATTTTTATAAGAGCAATTTAGCGTAGGCTATTTTCACAGATGCTGATGAAGGTCATTATGGAGTATGATGTTAACTATAATAGTTTAATGAATGTTGCTTTCGATATAATTGTCCGGATTTCTTAATCATAAGATAATATCAATTATTTGGAATTTCTCTCAGATTTTGTTCATTTCGGTAAAAACATGCTAATTTTTATGAGGTACTATTTCAGCTGTTTAATAGTCCTTCTAGCCTCCTGTTCCGGGGATAACGGCACCATTAAAATAAAAGGATCAGATACAGAAGTAAACCTTGCTGTAGAGCTTGCAGAATCCTTTCACAAGGTTAATTCAGGGATTTTTGTTTCCATATCCGGGGGTGGCTCGGGATTAGGCCTTGCCTCTTTACTGAATGGTACTGCTGATATTGCCAATTCTTCCCGAAGTATAAAGGAAGGTGAAATTGAGCTGTTTAAAAAGCAGAACGCACCGATCGACTCTTTTATTTTTGCACAGGATGCCATTGCATTTGTTGTGGCAGATGATCTACCCATTGATTCTATCAGCATTACAGAACTTGCAAACCTGTTAAATGGTAATTATAAAAACTGGTCATCGCTTACCGGCAAAAATATGCCTGTAAATATTTACGGCAGGCAGAGCAATTCCGGAACACACGATTTTGTAAAAACCAGGTTAGGCATTGCGTTTACACCTTATGCCAAACAAATGAGCGGCAATGCACAGATACTGGAAGCCATCAGGGCAGATCATTCAGGTATTGGATATGTAGGCGCCGGTTACGTTTCGCAGGGAGGCAGCAAGGGAATAAAAGTGCTTCCCGTTTATATAACAAAAAACGAAAAAGCAGTTTCGCCTTTAGACTCCTCCATGATTGCCGCCGGCAAATATTTTTTTCAAAGGCCATTATTTCAATATTATAAAGCAGGTTCTTACCATAAAATAAAACCATTCCTGGAATTTGAAAAAAGTGAAAAAGGCAAAAAAATTATTCATGCATCGGGGTATTATCCTGTAAATTAAAAAACTTGAGCATTAAAAAAAGGGAGCATATAGACTGGCTGTTAAAAAAAACATTTAAAGCCACGGGCTTTATTACCATTGCATTGCTTGCGGGTATATTTTTAATGTTGTTGTACAACAGTATTGCCTTTTTTGCCGATATAAAACCAATTGATTTTTTTACAGGTTCGCAATGGGACCCGGAAAGTGGTAATGGTAAATATGGTATAGCTCCTTTATTGGTAAGTACAGGACTGGTAACATTAGGCGCCATGCTGATTGCCATACCATTGGGAATATTTACCGCTGCTTATTTATCCGAACTGGCACATCCCAAAGTAAAGGCAATTTTAAAACCGCTGATTGAAATGCTGGCTGCGATACCCTCGGTGGCTATTGGTTTTTTGGGCATTGTATTGGTTGGGCCTGGTATAGCAAAAATATTTGGTATAGCAAATGGGTTAAATGCATTTAACGGTTCTGTTTTACTGGCGGTAATGGCATTACCTACCATCATCACCATCAGCGAAGATGCCATTAATGCCGTACCGCTCAGCCACCGGGAAGCTTCGCTGGCAATAGGCGCCAATAGATGGCAAACCATTTTTAAAGTAACGCTGCCTGCCGCATTACCCGGGTTGATTGCTGCCGTAATGCTTGGACTGGGAAGGGCTTTGGGAGAAACCATGACGGTATTGATGGCCACCGGAAATGCTGCTGTAATGCCCAAAGGTTTTTTAGATGCCGTGAGAACAATTACAGCTACCATCGCCATTGAAATGGGTGAAGTGCCTTATCAAACCACCCATTACTTTGCTTTGTTTGCCATTGCCGTAATCTTATTCCTGATTACCTTAATAATCAATTTACTGGGAGAATATTTTGCCAACAGGCTTAGAAAATTTCATGCATGATCAAGAAAATAAAATACTTTTTTAACTGGATATTATTGCTGGGAAGTACACTGCTCGTATGCCTGATACTGGGGATTATTTTGTGGGATATTTTTTCAAAAGGTATGTCATCTGTTTCCTGGAAATTCATCAGCAGTTTTCCTGCAGATGGCATGACAAAAGGGGGAATTCTTCCGGCCATTGTGGGTACCATTTTACTTACTTTTATCACTACCGTTTTTGCTGTGCCCTTTGGTGTGGCCTGTGCCATCTATCTAAATGAATATGCCAGGCCCTCCACGCTTACCAATATCATCCGTGCTTCTATAAGAAACCTTGCCGGAATACCATCCATTATTTATGGCCTGTTTGGACTTGCCTTGTTTGTTCAGGCTTTACATTTAGGTACTTCCATTTTATCAGCAGGTTTAACTTTAGGTTTACTTTCTTTGCCGTACATCATTACCACCACCGAAGAAGCATTGAAAAGGATACCAAACAGCATGAGGGAAGCAACACTTGCTTTGGGCGCTACACAGTTTGAAACCATAAAAGATGTAGTGTTGCCAAAAGCCTTGCCGGGTATTTTAACCGGTGTGATACTTACCATGTCGAGAGCTGCAGGTGAAACAGCACCCATTTTATTTACAGGTGTTGCATTTTATATCAATGGAATCTCCGCCTCACTTAACCAGGAGTTTATGGCATTGCCTTATCATTTGTATATGCTAAGTACACAACACCAGGCAATAGAACAGGTAAGACCATTGGCATATGGCACAGCCACTGTATTGATTTTACTGGTATTTATACTTAACATCATTGCTTTTTATATACGTTTTAAACACAGAACACAGGACTAATATGGAAGAGATCAAATTATCGGCACACCACATGAATATGTTTTTCGGAAAGAAGCAGATCCTGAAAAATATCAATATTGATTTTCCAAAAAATAAGGTAACCTCTTTAATTGGCCCTTCAGGTTGTGGAAAGTCAACCCTGTTGCGTTCTTTCAACCGTATGCACGATCTCTCGCCTGATGCAAAAATAGAAGGGGATATAAAATTAGACGACCTGGATATTTATGATAAGAAAAATTCGGTAACAGAAATGCGCAAAAGGATCGGGATGGTTTTTCAAAAACCAAATCCATTACCCAAAAGCATCTATGAAAACCTTTCTTATGCTTTAAACATCCATAAATTTTCAAAAAAGGAAATTCCGGAGTTAATTGAAAAGGCGCTCAAAGAAAGTTACCTGTGGGAGGAGGTTAAAGATGAATTAAAAAAACCTGCAGTTAAATTATCCGGTGGCCAACAACAAAGACTGTGCATAGCCAGAACAGTGGTGCTTCGCCCCGAAGTAATTTTAATGGATGAACCCTGCTCTGCCTTAGACCCCATCAGCACGCACAAAATTGAAGAATTGATCATGCAACTGAAAGAAAATTTCACTATTGTAATTGTTACACACAATATGCAGCAGGCGCAACGCATATCCGATAAGGTTGGCTTTATGTACCTGGGAGAATTGATTGAATTTGATACGGCCGTAAATATTTTTAAAAACCCCAAACAGGAATTGACAAGGAATTATGTAAGCGGACATTTTGGATAAGAAAATGGAACGAACCGGTATCTGTCCCTATACTAATAAAAGGACACCATATGGATAAGGCTATTTAAGCTGTCGCTTTGTGCAACGAAAATTTAATATTTTTCTTCAACTCAACAATATTATTTTTTCTGATCCTTTTTATTTCATTCCTGATTGATCTTTCTCTTTCCTCATACATATGAATCAGACGTTTTAACTCCTGCATCTTTTCCTGATAACTTAAAAATACTGCCTGCAATTCCGCGTCCAGCTCACGTAATTTACCGTCTGCAAAAGGCTCCATTTCTTTTACATCCTGCAGGCATTCACATAATTTCTGATGTTTACTTTTTAAAATCCCCTGCATTTTGAAATAATAAGTTTAATATGAACCCAACCTGGCTTTTCTGAAAATCCGGAAGCCTGTAAATAAAATATTTGGGGGATACTGACAGAAAAAAACTTAACCAGGTATAAGAAACAGTCTTTACCCTGGGCTGATAACCTGAAAAAAAAGCAGCATTGCATCTTTGCATATTAAAGCACTTAGATTGGAATTTTTTGCTGGCTTTGACCGGGATATTGAAAAAGAAACCTGATAACAGGATTATCAGATTTATAACAAAAATAGGAATTGGTGCTGCTAACCTTGTTAACAAATCATAACCAAATTATTAACTATTTGCTGCCACATTTCCAGCACCAAAAAAAAAAGTTGACAGCCTCAAAAAAAACAGGTGAAAAAAGGTGAAGGTTGTAATAAAAACAGCAATGAATAACTGCAAACACGGGGCTTAAAGCAAAATGAGTTTTTCGCTGAATACAGTTTTATTATACCTGTCTGTAATCTTCACGATATAAATACCCTTGCCTGTTAAAGCAGGCAGTTTAACAGTTACCATATTATTTTTCCCGGATAAATTTTCAGTATGCGTTATTACCGTTTGCCCGGTAAAGTTCACTACACTGATCGCATAACTGCCTGCTTCTGTATTGGCAAATTGAATTTTGAATTCCCCGGAAGTAACAGGATTTGGGAATATCTGAATGACTTCCTCTTTGGAAAGATCGGTATTAACAAGCATGCTCCTGTCATCATCGTCCCCATCATCTTTTTTCAGTTTAAGGACATTACTGTTTGCCATATCGGATGTATGCCAGGTATTGGCAGCATGTAAACGATATGCAACCAGCGTTTTAAAATCAACAGAGTAAATATCCGATGCATCTGTTGAACTTCCTATTACTACACGGTTATTACGGTAATCAACTGCAGCTCCGCTTGTTGTAAATACCTGGGAAAGTCCTGTTATAGTACCCATATATTTAGCCACTTTGGTTTCAATTCTTATTTTGAAAACATGATTGCGGGAAGTTACCAGGTAAAGTAAATCATCATCGGCCGCTATGATATCACCACCGTAACTGCTACATGCCTCATGCACAGAAACGCTGTTATACGCTGCGTCAATCAACGGACCCATATCTTTTATCCGGTTATTTTTTGTATTGAATTTTACAAGGTGTTTACCATCGTTTGTTAACGCATAGCCATTATCATCGTCCCCAATAACCATTCTTGTAAAAATATTACTCTGGTCAGCTGCTTTCGGAACCAGCCCGGTAAAATTATTCGTTACAAGGTGGGTACGCATTGTTCTGAGGTCAACATAACTGAGCCGGTCAGTCAGCATGGCTGTGTAATACAAGCGCTTATTTTTTTCATCAAGGGCAATTGCAGCAACTCCATTGAACAGGGCTGAATTGGCGAGCGTATCATTTCTGTTAAGCAGGCGCAAAAGAATTCCGCTGAAAGTCCCTGTCCGCAAATCTATCCTGCGCAAATAATTCCACTTGGCACCATTACGGACAGAATCAGTTACTGTGTAAGCCAGTTGCTTATTAGACTGTGCTTTTACCATAGCCGATAAACAAATTGCAGCAATTAAAACGTATCCAAAACGTAAAACTTTTTTCATAAAATTATTTTTTAGGCTATATTTTTATACAATTACATGCATGCAAATTACTGCATTTACATACCGGGTAAAATGAAGTTATCGTGAACTTTGTGTGTTGTTTTATGATTAAAATATTTATCCGTATTTACCATTTTTCAATGTTAATTTATTGTCTCCTGTTTCTTTGTTAACTTATGCTTTAACTTTTACAATTTATATTAGAGGTATTCTAATTTAGTTTGCACTAAACGAAGTTGTTGTTCCATCATTGGCATTATTAACATCACTACCGCCACTTAAAGTTGCGCCCAGGTTATTGATGGTTCCACCTGATGTTGTTCCTTTACGGCATGCCTGTAAACCAATCTGTGCAAAATCGTTTTGCAGTACTATATAACCTGGTTTTGAGGTAATGCTAATAACACCGGTTCCTGTATTTATGCTGAAAAACCAGTTGCTGTTGGTATAACTTCCGAGGTTGTTGGTACCATCACTGCCCAATGTGGGTGTGGCAGGAATCGCTGCTCCACCTGGTAATTTAACATCCCAACCTAAACCTCCGGTTTGGATAGTAATGGTAATAGTGCCATTGCTGGTGCCTACATTATTCTCTACCACATCAAGCAAAAGATCTGAACATGCCAAAGGATCAAATAACGGATTTTCTACTTGCCAGCCTGCTGATAAATCTGTACCGGCTAAAGCTCCGCCACTACCCGCCGAATTTGGACGGTAATCGGGATTGGTGAAACTCCAGGCATTTACCAACAAATCGCATGGGGTGGTTAATATCGTATTGGTGTTTGCGGCTGCAGTTAAAAAAGCTGTTGTACCTGCATCTGCACCGGCTAAAGCCACACCGGTATAAGGAGCTAAAAACGGTGTGGTCAGATCCATAGCAATGATGTTATTCTTGAATTCCAGTAAATTAATGGCAAGTGTCGCTGCATCAACAAGCAAACCTCTGAAGTTGCCTATGAAAATACTGTTGTAAATTTTTATC
>JANNSN010000010.1:0-33809 GCA_031402615.1 Chitinophagaceae bacterium | reverse complement strand
AAGAACGTTATTAAGCTCAAAGTAGGAGAGACCATCGCGCGAAATAAATTGCTATTTGGTCTGGTCGACATTTTATACAACCGGACTGAAGTTGAATTTAAGCGCAGCACTTTTAGAGTGAAGGGTGATACTGTGGATGTTTATCTTTCGTATGCCGACTATGCCGTGCGTATTTATTTTTGGGGCGATGAGATTGAATCCATGCAGCGAATCGATCCGATTAGTGGCAAGAAGATTTCAGATGAAACGGTTGTTACTATTTTCCCAGCTAACCTTTTCGTAACAGCGAAAGATTCATTGTATCAGGCCATGAAGGAAATTCAGGATGACATGGTAGCGCAAGTGGGAATGTTTGAGTCGGAGCTTCGTCACCTGGAAGCAAAGCGATTAAAAGATCGGACTGAATTTGATTTGGAGATGATGCGCGAACTCGGTTATTGTTCGGGTATTGAAAACTACTCGCGTTATTTTGACCGAAGAGCCCCTGGAGCGCGACCATTCTGTTTGATGGATTATTTTCCGGATGATTATTTATTGGTGATTGATGAGAGTCACGTAACCGTTCCGCAGGTTCGTGCGATGTGGGGTGGTGACCGATCGCGCAAAGTAAACTTGGTTGATTATGGTTTTCGTTTGCCATCAGCATTGGACAACCGCCCCTTAAATTTTAATGAATTTGAATCCTTGCTGAACCAAACCATTTTTGTTTCGGCTACACCAAGTAAATACGAGTTGGAAAAATGTGAAGGTGTAGTGACAGAACAGGTGGTACGGCCCACAGGATTACTGGACCCACCTATTGAAGTGCGTCCATCTGTTAATCAAATTGATGATTTACTGGATGAAATTGACAAACGGGTGAAAAAAGGTGACCGGGTATTGGTAACCACACTTACCAAACGCATGGCCGAAGAAATGGACAAGTACCTGCACCGCATTGATATCAAAAGCAAATACATTCACAGCGATGTTGACACGCTGGAAAGAATTGAAATACTCCGTGAACTGCGGCTGGGCATCATTGATGTGCTGGTTGGCGTTAACCTTTTAAGAGAGGGCCTGGACCTGCCGGAAGTTTCGCTGGTCGCTATTTTAGATGCAGACAAAGAAGGATTTTTAAGAAATGAGAAAAGTCTTACCCAAACTGCCGGCCGGGCTGCCCGTAATGTTGACGGGCTGGTTATTTTTTATGCAGACAAGATGACCGCCAGTATGCAACGCACCATTGATGAAACCAACCGGCGTCGTGAAAAACAAATGGCATTTAACGTTGAACACAATATTACACCCACCACGATCATAAAAAGCACCGAACAGATCTTTGCGCAGGGTTCTGTGCTGGACGTTAAAGGTTATGACCCGGCGAACCCCTATTCCATTGCTCCTGATGAAGAGCTGGTTACCGTGGCTGCCGAGGAACAGGCGGTATATGCAACCATCCCTCAACTGGAAAAAGCCATTGTAAAAACCAAAAAAGAAATGAATAAAGCAGCCAAAGACCTGGACTTTATGGAAGCTGCCCGGTTAAGGGATGAGATGTTCAGGTTGCAAAGGGAATTGGAAGAAATGAAGGGATAGTGTTTATAGGTAAGGGTATTTGATTGCAGGCACCGATATGCCATCGCTTATTGATAGCCTTGCATAACTGCACGCGTAGAATCAATCACCGATTTCTAAGGAAAAGAGTTTTCTACCCGCTGATTTCGTAGAAGACGCGGAAAAACTGGCTGACTGTTAGCGATGTACGAAAATCTCAACTTCAAGACTACCTCGATTTCGTATCGTCGGTGGCTGTAATACCGCCATCCACCCATATCCATTCAATTTTCTGATAGGTAAAAGCAATCTCCTCATACTCGGCATAATGTGCCAGTTCCGGGTTTTTATTGTTGAGCATGATGCTCCTAATCTCCGTTACCTGGGCATTGGTTAACTTAACAGTATAATGGTTAGATTCTGTACCTGCACCGGCGCCCGCTTTTTTTGCGGTAAAAAACTGCAATTCCCAATTGGTTATGTTTTCATTATTAACCAATGCATTAAACAGCAGCGGTGTACTCTTGTCCAATTCCTTGGTAATAACAAAAGGTTTATGCTGCCTTTTACCCGTAGCCTGTCCGCTGGCTGCATCCCTGGGTGATACAACTTCGTGACTTACCGCAATAACCATTATTTTTCCTTCACGGCCTTTTTGGGTTACACTGCCATTTATGTCGCCCTGTTTTTGACCTTTTAGTTTAAGGTATGCATTAAGTGCCATAGTAAAATGTTTTATGAGTTATTAAATAATATTGACCTGTTCAAATACACGAACTTAATCTGCGGCTGCACGTACCTTTCAAAAAACAACCATATCAACAATCCGTACAACATACCGGCGGCACAGCCACCAGTGTGCTGGTACGTAAAATCCTTTCGCTGCCCAGCTGGTCCGTCAGCGGGCGGATGAACTCTTCTTTTTGCGCCTGGTTAATATATTCCTCCTCCATATTTGCATGCAAATTCCGCTCTAATTGCAGTTGCTTGCTGTTTGCCGCTGCAGAAGTAACATCCAATCTTTTTTTAAAATGATGAATTTCCATGCCTTCCTCCAGGTTTACCAGGGTAGCATTGCCTAATCCGCTGTGTGTCATATCTACGGCAGCTGTATTTCCCCTGGGGAACGGGCTGCTGAACTTATCGTAGGTAGGCAACATCTCCACCACCAATACGCTCAGGCTACTGTCAACCGGCAAACCATATTGCTGTAGCATGATAGCTATATCCTTATTCTTCCAGCCTGTAATTCCATATTGTACCGCATCGGTATTTATTTCAATTATTTGTTTACCGGTTACCGGATCAACATTTACCCGCCGGCGTACGAACAGTTGGTCATCCAGTAAAATATTTCTGAACACCAGGTCATCGGCACGTTTTACCTGGGCATACAGCAAAGCCCATAGTTGGGTTCGTGGGGGCTTGCTGGTAACATCGGCGCCATTGAAAACAGTTTGTGCAAATGGCGCTGTAACCATAACATGTTTTTCATTCCTGTTCACCACACAGAACAGTTGTGGCGGCGGATGCTGCACACCGGTAGTTCTCAGCGCGCTGCCAAAACGACCCTGGGCCGTGCTCCAGCCAATTTTATGTCCTACCCTTAATTCATACGTGAAAAAGCCAAACAGTTCCGCTGAAACGGCGTGCAGGCCGGGAGGGAGCGGCACCAGGTAGTGCACATTGCTGTCATCGGCTTTTGTTAATTCCTGCATGGCCGATAACCCGCTCTTATCATCTGTATGGTCCGGGCTGATGATCCTGATCGGTTCGGGGTTGATGGGTAATGCAGGTTCTTCGGGGGCTTTAAACATATCCGACTCCCAATGCGCCAGCAAAGGATCAGGACTATAAGCGAGCATACGTAAAAAGTAAGCATCTTTTTTATTCTGCAGTGGTTCTGCAAACTCAAGCCACAAATAACGTTTGCGCGGCTCCGTACTGGTGTAACCTTCATCATTAACATACTTGCTTTGCGCAATTCCAGCACTCATAATTTTCGGTACCTGGGCAGGCTTTGTGGTCATGGGTAAATGCAATTCCAGGATGGTATCTGGATCGGACGTAACCACAGCTGCATCCGGCAGCGATTTGAAATTAGCTTTTACCCGGTACTGTACCATCATCTCCCCGGGTAAGGCATTTACAGGCTCGGTTTTAGGCTCAACCGCATCCAAAAAACAAATCTGTGTCTGGCTCCTGTCGGGATTATACAGGGCCAGGATATTGATGGCCTGTTTCATTTCAATATCGCCCACCAACGCTTCTTCCTCCCAGGCAATGGCTTCCCGCTGTTCATCTGTTAAACCGGCGCCTACCATTTTCTTTTTGCGGTAAACATCAAAACTTACCGGCATGGCACCATCCCATGTCCAGTCACGGTTTAATAAAAGCGTAATCGGTATCACCCAGTGATTGAGCAGATCACTTTTTGTTGAGATGGTCATATTAGTACTGTCGGGACCCATGTTATGCCGGATATACCTGCTGGCACCAAATTGCACACGGATACCGGGCTTACCCAAAAGGCTTAGTCCCTTGGCCTCTACATCAATGCTTTTATCAATAGCGCCGGTAAGCCGCTCCATCAAACTGCTGGTATTGGTGGGCTGATAATTTTCTACAAATATTTCGCCAAGGCTTGCACGCAGGTAAGTATCCGTATCAGGTTGCAACCAAATGCCCCGGATCCTGTCTACATCGGCTGTTGGTTTAAACAAAGCAGTTTCATCTTCACTTGCTTTACGGGTAATAATAACAACAGGTTTACCCTTCCTGGGCAGGCTGGAATTTTTAGCATAGTACTCAGGCTTATTTTCAACTACGGGTCGAATTGTTATCCGTACATTCCGGGATGTTGGTAAAACGATATCCGTGTGGGTATCAATATCATCACCACCCACAACCAGGCCGAGTATACCCAGGTCCTGCGAATCGGTAAAATTTAAAACCGGTGCATCAACAAAATTGATGGGTATATTTAAATTGCCATCTAACGGCACAGGAAATTTTCTCTTCGTGCTGTATAATTTTGCATAGCTCTCGTGGCTGTCGGTATCATGTCGCAACAGCATATCCATTTCCAACGCCTTTACTTCCACCAGCACTTCTACGGATTCCACATCCGGATCGGCCAGGCCCACTTCTCTTTTGCCCGTTGCATTTACCGCATCCAGGGTAAGATCACTTACCCCATTCGGGTATTTACCGGTGAATAGCACCGAAGGATATCCCAGCAACGGCCGCAGCATATTTAATTGATTCCCCGTAAAAAATGCATCATCTTTCTCGGGCAATACTTCCTGCAGGCGGACTGTTTGTGGCTGCACGGATCTCCTGAAATCGCAAAAGCCCTCCGGCGAGGCTGCTGCGTACACCCTGTTATCGGTTATGGCCGGGCCTCCGCCGCTAATATCTGCGAGCCGTACACGAAAATCGTATTTGGTACCATACAGTAACTGAAATTCTTCTAAACCTGCTGCACTGTACTGGTCAAATTTACTGGCCTGCCTGTTAACCACCGTGTTTTGTTCTTTCTGAAAAATGGTGATGGCATCAACATCTGCCAGTACCAGGCTTTTCCCGATCCAGTTGGCAAAATATTGCGGCAGCCAGAATGGTTCATCTTTCCGGTGATCAATTTGGGCAGGATACACTTCCACACCCAGTTCCCTTTCTTCGTTGATGTTATCAATCGTATTTTGGCCAATCATTAAATTGGCTTTGTTTTTTACTTTGCATAACGGGATCCATGGATTGGGGTTCGGTATAACATCGCTGTACAGGCGCACATCCACCCGGTATTGCATAACACCCATGGGCGCAATATTTCTTCCGCCATTTGTTGAAAGAGCCGGATCTTTTTTTAGCTGCCTGTTCATCCATATCAACAACTGTTCATCATCCCATCCCAGCCTGATGCCTGCATCGGTTATTACCGGCAGTTCCTTATCTTCTTTTTCTCTCAGCAGGTCACTACTTACAGGCTGACTGGCATGAACAATGTTGCAAAAGCCATCATCGTATTCCAGCGCCTCTATCAACAGTTCGTCCATGTTATTGGGCGGTACCGGAACATCTTCATCGAGCGGGTTAGGAGGTACAACAACGGTATCCAATAAAACCGGAAACTGTATAGCAGCAAACAAAGGCCTGTTATCATCCACTTTTAATTTGGGAATCCTTGCAGCAAATCTTTTTACCATTTTGGGATCAGCATCCATGGCTGCTTTATAACTGCAGCCATCATCAAGGTCGATGTATAACCAGCCACCCTGTTTTACCAAATCAGGATCAACCTCCAGGACGGCTTCATACACAAAGCCTACGCGCTCTGCCAGTGCTGGCTGCCGCAGGCAATAAGCAAACACTTTACCCCAGCTTAAGCTGTTTTCCGTTGTTATAAAATTTGGGTCGGCTTCTGTTTTATCTTTAATGGCACAATGGTAAGTATCATCGATTACCGCATCCCGGGTACGGGGTGTGGTGAAGTTGAAGCTGTTACGATAGCTTTCTGTTAAATATTTCCTGGTGCGGTGAACCGGTTCGGCTTTTTCAAGTGTTGCATTGGTTTTTATACCTCCAAGTTGTGTTGCCATTTCATTAAAAATATCGGCGGTATTGGCCGGCATGGCAATACCCGGCAATGGAAATACCTGGTCAGCTTCTGTTGTAGCGGGGTATTTTTCCGGGTCCGGGATCAGCCTTGCCCGCAGCGCCATTGTTGCATCGCACCAGGCATCGGTACCGGGTGACAGTGCCCCTGGCACCGTAGGGTTAATATTTCTTGGAATGATGAGTACCCGGACAGTCAGTTTATTATTTTGCCAACGCTGCGGAAATGTTAAGATGGATAATGTAGCTGCCATGATAATATGTTGATAATGGTTATTATTGTTTACCTGCGTTGTTCTTTCGTCAGGCGATCTGTTTTTGTTCCTGCCAGGATTCGCTAAAACTGATGTTGATGATAAAACATATACTGATGTCTAAACTAAAAGTTACCTGTGCAATCATATTGGTTTCCCCGGCTGCAGGTCCTCCAATCCGCTTCTGCACTTTTCCGCTTGCTTCTATTTGAATGGTAACGGTAACAATACCGCCTAAGATCTCTGCACGTCCTTTGAAAAGTACAAATGCACCGATGGTTATTTGTGTACTGTCCAGACTCATTTCCACACCAACCGCAAAATACACACTTACACTACCGATAACGGGTAGTGCCACAACAGCCTCCACGCCAAAACCAAACTTCATATACAGTGCAGGGCCTTTGATGGTATCAGCACTAATACGAACGGTGACCTGGCCCACGGCATAAATGGTACCCACGCCAACGCTTACACACATCACACTTAGCTTGCCATAAAATTCTACAAATGCGCCGGCACCCGGCATAGGAATTCCATCAACAGGAGGCAGGGGAATGGCCACATTAAAATAGACTCCTACTTTTAATCCAGCTTCCAGCCTCAGCGGTGCTGCTGCAGTATCCAGCAAAGGAGGTGGAAATTTGAGTACCGGGATTTCCTTGTCGGCCTGGAATTTATATTCCCAATTATTGGGGCTGTTGCTCATGGCTATCTTCAGTCCCTTTTTCAAAATATCAGTATAGCTTGCATCGGTTGCGATCATGCTCAATAATACCAAAATATCAACCACCGGTTTCAGATCTGGGCCAAATTCCAGTTCGGGCCCAACAAAAGATGGTGATTGCCCCTTTTTAGTATCAAACTTACCGCGTATCAGCAACAGCCGTTTGAAGGATACCAGGTCGACCACCATCGTGATATCATTCATTTTATTTACCCACTCATTGGCTTTACTGTTAATATCAAAATCCAATTTGGCCTGCCCCCCGGGTGGATTATCAGCCGGATTGGGTTTTGTTGGTTTGTATTCGATATAAACTTTTACGTCAGTTGTATTTACCAGATACCAGGGGCCGGGTGGCAGTAACTGTACCAGTTTCTTCTCTGCATCCGCCAATGTATTGTTCACCAATTTATATCCTTCGTCAATGATCGTCATCCCAAATTGTGTGGCCAGTTTACCTACTTCATCCAGTTTAGGCAGGTTTTCTATCTTGGGGAAAATGCCTTTGCTGTTCATCAGGCGGTAGGCATCTGCCAGGTCGGGTACGCTTCCCTGTAAGATGTTCTTACCTTTTTCAAACAGCGGGTTCCTGAACAACACTTTATTCTCCCCGGTGCTTTGTAAAAATCCAAACTGCTTTGCCCGGGCTTCCAGGTCCTTAAACAGTTCGGTAGATTCTGCAATGTTTAAAGCATGGGTAAGTTTATCCTGGGTATAATTTAATGTGCCCGGCTGAAAATCACGGAAGCCCCTTCTGATCAAAGGAATAACATCGTTATTACTCAGCGGCCTTACCTCTTTACTGGCGAGGTCATGCTGCACAACGCTCCAGCTGCCATCTTTGGGAAGTACCGGTGTACCTTTAGCCGCCGCCACAAAAACACGCTTATTGGCAACATCTCTCGATGGGTTTACCTCAACCCGGGTGATACGCATTTGCTGTTTGGTCTGATTAATTTTAACCAGGCAATCAACCGGGCCACCGAGGCCATTCATCAGGGTTAGTAATTCGGCAAAACTTTCTTCGTCGATAAAAACGCCCCGGGGGCTTAATTGTAAATATCCCAGCATTCTTTGGCTCACTACCCTGCCGTTGTTTGCCCCCTGTGTTACATCGTCAATTTGTACGTCGGCATCAAAATATACCGGCGTTAATTTTATATTCAATGGTTGGCTGCCAACGACTGCTGCAGGATGGCCCTGGTTATCGATATAAACACCGTAATTTTTATTCCATGGCTTAGCAAATGGTGCAAGCGTAGTATCTTCTTTTATATTGCGAACATTAAATACACCATCCACTACACCCGGGTGAAATTGGTACGTATGACTGTTCTCCTGTGCAATCGCTGCTGCCAGTCCGCCGGTATCTTTTATTGGCGACCTGAAATCATAGATCCCGTCACTTTCTGCTTTCCATCCACTGTCGACACGCCATGGAAAACCATTGCTGCCCCGGTATATGGTTATGGTACGCACTACACGTATACCCCAGGGATATAAAACGCTTTTTACCTGTATCACTTCATGCGCTGTGCGTCCGCGCCACACATCGAACATGGCCTGCGATGTTTGTGCCAGTGCTGCATTCCCGTTCACCCAGTGGCTGAACACATTGGCGCCATAGCCACTGAAGTCATAGCGTTCAAGCGGCACATATTTGCTTGTATCAAATCCTGAGATGGTTCCAAATTCATCATTAAAAATCTCGGTTACACTACCCGATAGTATACTTCTTGCCCCTGTTGCAGGAAAAAATAAATTGTAGGTATTGGACAACTGGTGAGCGCTGCCAAAAAATTTTTTATTCCTGTTGATTGGATCATCGAGGCCAACTGTTTTTATTTGCAAGCCGGTATGCAGGTCACCGGGAAATTTTTTTTCTATCAATTTTAATTGAGGACTGTTACCATTTAATTGCTTTTGATATATGGCCAGTGCCAGCATACCATAGGGTAACGTGAAAAAACTCCAGGCAGCAAAATCCGGTTCAGATTTATACCATGCTGTAAGTTTTTTACTGAGTGGTATCGGGGCGATGGGCACGGGTTTGTTACCTATATTGGCAATCTGTGCCGGTACACCATCATTTAAAAAATATAATAAACCGGGGAAAGGATCAGTAGCCACATTGGTGATCTCCGTGGTGATATTAATAACCGGCTCCCAGCTTATTTGCGGCAGTGCATACATTTGAACCAGCCTGCTGGTGGCGTGTACATCCATACCCATGATGCTTATCGGGTTTGCTGCCACATTATCCTGAACCGTATGCGTTTTTTTAAAAATAAACCTGTCGTTTGAAAAGCCAAGGCTCACACCCATCAAATCCGCATTGGTGCTAACATCTAATAGGGTAAATGCATTTCTGATGGGTGAAATATTGCCCTGTGAAATTCCTTCAGTCGCCCGCATCATTGCCTGTCTGTCATTATTCAGCATCATGGAAGCTGCATTGTTATTTTCTGTAGCTGACTGCCAGTTTTTATTTTGGATATTAAATGTTGCTTCAAGATTGCCCCGAATTTCTCTATTGATCAATTCCTGGTTTTGCAATGTACCCATGCGAAAACCCTCCTTTCTGATCACACGGGTACTTGTAAATGTATTTGCCTGCGCAACATTTGCAGGCTTATCTCCTAAAAAGAAGGATACAACAGGAGCATCCATATCTTTCCAATTCATCAAACAAATCAGCAACGCATTAATATCGGTTATGCTGTATTTATTTACCTGGCCTGCAATATTATTGTTTGCGATACTATTCCTGTTTAAACCCCTCTTTAATAGTGAAATGTTGGCGGCATAGGGGTCGGGTAATGTTGGCAGGTAATACAGCAAACCAAATGAATAAACAAGCAGGCAATTATCAAAACTATCTTCCGTCTTCAGGTCACCATACAACAACATGCCATAAACCGGGCTTACTGTAAATAAGGCATTGTTTAACGCAATAGCCGTAGTTTCAAATGTTATGGGTGGAACCGGGGTGCCGGGTATGGGTTGACTATTTTTTAAAAAATTGTCTTTAATAATATCATCATCATACAGCATCACTATCTGGTGGTCTTTGCTGATGCTTAAGGTAAAAACCGTTTGCTGACTCTCTACCCTAAAAGGTAGCCCGCTTACCTGTACCGGTTTATCCGTATAGTTTTTACAGTTGGTTTGCACCGATACCGTTTCTGTTCCGGCCTGCAGGCTGTCATAAAAAAAGAAGAACTGTTTTGTATAGTACAGATCAACATACTGAACAGGTTTTTCAATGCCGTTCACTGTTTCCTGCCAGAGGTTATAACGTTGCCTGCCGGTAGGATTAGAAGCAAATAAAGTGGCTATATTGATCCGGCCGGGCATCACCATCACCAAAGCATTTTTTAATGGTGCGTTACTTTTTTCAAAGAGGTTAGCGTCTTTCAATCCCAGCCAGCTTACGTCTAATCCCTGTACCACACCAACTGCCATGGCCCCTGTTCCATCTGCCTGTAAAGGCGCGTTGATATTAATGACGGCTGCGGGTAATGCCCAGGCAGTTAATGCAATGTCGGCTTTTCCATGTACCACGCAAACCGGGCTATTAGATTGCATCACTTCTAAAGAAGCAACATCTGCTTTATAAGGGACCAGGATACGGTTTATAGCTGCGTTCCACTGTATAGGTTTTGTGTTATCAAAGTCAAAATTTATCTCCTGTCCGTAAAGATTCCAGTTGGCAGTACCCGCTTCAAAAGATTTACCGGTATGATTAATACTCATGTTTATTGTCGCTGGCAAATTGATAACAGCTTCTTTTACGTCAATCCCGTTATTATCGGGTGAAACATCTGTTACCATTTTCTGTTGCAGGTTTAGTTTTAGGCTGGCTTCCATACCACTTGGTATTACCAGTTTATTTCCTTCGCTTATTGATATCTGGCCGTTAAAACCCAACGTACCACCTGCAACCGTTAGTCCGCAATATAAATTATCCGGCGCCGCAGTTGCAAATACATCTGCATGAATCCAAACACTGCCTTTTGGGATCTTAAAACTTTTTGGGCCCCGGACAATTAGTACATTCCTTACTTCAAGAGGCAATAGCATAAAAGGCTGTGCTGCACCCTGCAACCAAAGTTGTACTACGGGTATTGTGCGATAAAGGTCGAACCAAAACTTACGCCCATCCCTGTTTATCAATGGCCCGATGGATTTGGTAACCCTGGCTCCACGGCCCCAATCTGGTACACTGCCTTTTACCTGGCTGCTGACAAATGGCACTTCCCGTCTAAATACCCTGATGGAATTGTCTATTTGCTGTTCATCTTTCTTTACAGCTTGAATTACATGATTTAAATGTTCAAGATCTGCCGTATCCAGGTGATGCGTATTAAAATTTTCAACCTGTTCAAACTGAAAAGAACTGAAAGCATGCAAATCAGGTTCATTAATGATCGCAGCAGCAATTGCCTGTTGTAATTGAATAACTGCGTCGGTATCCTTATTGTTAGACAAAGTGATGTCGCCGCATAACTTAGCCAGCAATGCAGGCAAGGCATTTTCGTTCATAGAAAAAATTGAAAAGGTTAAATACTACTCGCCGGTAAAAAGGAAAGGGGGTGGTTTAGCCATGGAGGTTGAATAACAAAACTGTAATACAATAGTAAAAACTAAAAGTTATAAATGCAAGTAAATATTGATATTAATTTTTTAAATAGATAAGTATTTGATCCCAGCAACCTGGTTTTGTCAGATAGCCCGGTTTAAAGCCTATAGTCAGGTGTCTAAAAAGGAGTAAATCATGATTAATTTCAAAAATAATTAACCGGTTTCCGTTGGCCACCAGTCATTTCCAAAAGCATCTTTAAAGCCGCAGGTAAAGCCATATTGCTGTTTTACCGGTTCCATAACCGACGTTGCACCGGCAGCTATCGCTTTTTTATAAGTATCCGTTACACTGTTTACATAAATAAAAATACCGGAAGGCCTGGCCGCAAATTCGGCCGTGGTATCGGCAAACATGATCACCGCATCGCCAATGCGCAGCTCGCCATGCAGGATTACCCCCTCGCTGCGGGGAACAATGATCTGCTCGGTTGCCTCAAAAACCGACTTCATAAATTCAATAAAGTCCACTGCATTGGGGATAATCAAATAAGGCATTAGACGGTTGTATTGCGGAGGAATTTTCATACGCTTAATATTAATTGAATAATTGCCCGGATGGCTATATTTGATATAACCCGATTCTTCAGGTATGGGCTCGGGGTAAAAGTTACTCAATTCTTTAAAATAATTTGCTATCTTAACCTCCCTTAATAATAAAATCAACCTGTTATGACTACAATTGCTCTTTATAATTTAAAAGGTGGCGTTGGAAAAACGGCCAGTTGTGTAAATTTTGCCTACCTGGCTGCGGCAGACGGTTATAAAACGCTTTTATGGGATATTGACCCCCAGGGCTCTTCTTCATTTTATTACAAAGCCAAGCCCAAGACACACCCGGGTATCAAAAAACTGGTTACCAAAGACGCCGACCTGGAAACCGCCATACTGAGCACCGATTTTGAATTGTTGGATATAATACCGGCCGATAACGATACCAGGAGTTTTGACATCATGCTCGAAGAAATGAAAGGCAATAAAAACCGTTTAAAAACGGTTTTAAAGCAACTGGACAAAGAATATGATTTTGTTTTTATTGATTGCCACCCCGGGTTCAGTGCTTTAAGCGAAAATATTTTTAATGCCGCAGATATCGTGTTGATGCCGGTTATACCTTCTACACTGTCTATCCGTACCTACAATATGGTTAAAGATTATTTCAAAGAAAAATCATTAGACATGAACAAGATGATGTGCTTTTTCACCATGACCGACCTGCGCAAGAATATGCACAACGAGATCATGGAAGAACTCTACAAAGACAAACGTTTCTTCCAGAATTATATTCCTTATTTAAGCGATGTTGAAAAAATGGGCGTACACAAAGCACCCATTATGGAGTTTGCAAACAGCAGTTATGCCGCCAGTTGCTACCGGGAATTATGGATGGAGATCAAAGAAGGGGTACTGGAGTAATTTCATTTATAAAATAATTGATTATTTTTATCGCTTATGAAAAGAGATTTAAACGGCTGGTTCAGTCCGGCACTGCAAAAAGAGATGCCCATTGTTACTTATGGCGATTATGGTAAGGCCATTTTATTTGTACCGACTGCAGCGGCAGATTACCTGGAGTACGAAAGGTTTCAAATGATGGAAACCCTTGCCCCGTTTATTATTGGCGGTAAAATAAAAGTATTTTCAATTAACAGTATCAATAACGAAAGCTGGCTAAACAAAGAAATGGAAAGCGCTCATAAAGCCATCCGTCAAAACCAATTTAACGAATATGTTTTTAATGAGGTTGTTCCTTTTATTAAAAACAGCACTTCATACGAAACAGAGATTATCGTTTGTGGTGCCTCTTTTGGTGCTTTGCACAGTATGAACCTGTTTTTAAAACGCCCGGATCTGATAAACGGGGTAATTGCCATGAGTGGAGTTTATGACCTTTCTGAATATACAGACGGGTATTTTGATGAGCAGGTATATTTCAACAGCCCGATGCACTACATACAAAGACTCGAAGACCATACTATTCTGGAACAGATCCGTAGAAGCAAGAATGTTCATATTTTAACCGGCAGCGGCGCCTATGAGGATCCCAATGCATCAAAATCTTTCGCAAGCGTACTATACGGCAAGGGAATTAATTACGAACTTGATGTTTGGGGCGAAGAATGGAAGCATGACTGGCCAACCTGGAGAGCCATGTTACCGGTATATTTTGACACCCGTTTCTAATTTTCTTCCTGATGTACACAATATTATAATGACTTTTGAGTTATGTAGAGACCAATATCTCTATTTATATGAAAAAGCCGGTTCTACTTTTCGCTATAAAATGCTCCATCATACTTTATTTTGCTGCCTGCACCGGTATTAATGAATTTGCCTCTGCCGTTTCGGCCACTCCAAGTATAACACAGGGAGAATGGAAAATAAATTTATTTATAGAATCACAAAACGATAAAACTGAAGTTTTTAAAGGTTATACGTTAACCTTTCAACCCTCCGGAAAAATGATCATCCATAATAATGGAAATGAAATAACCGGCAACTGGGCCGAAGATGACATTTTAAAAAGAATTACCATAAATCTCGACACAAAAGATCCGGCATTGGGAAAATTGAATGATTATTGGAATGTTTCCAAAATCTCAAACACCGGGTTAAGTTTTCAAAACGCTGAAAATCCATCAAGCGGCTGGCTGCAGATAACCAGTCTATGATCATAAAGAAAGTTGTTTTTGTTTATTTGAGTTTACATGATCTTAAAAAGCTGTCCCTGAAAAGGGACGGCTTTTAAGTTTTAAATCATTGCCTGAACCAAAAGAAGATGTAAAAAATTGGTATTAATCATTTACACGCAAGTCCAACCGGCGCATTCGCAGACGCAGCCGGTTTGTATTGATGACCAGCGGCGCAGCACCGGAAAACAGTAAGCTTACTATAAAAACAAATTCGCAACAGCTCAAATTTCAGTCGTCGGTGATAACACCGGACGACGGCGTCTGATGGTTAAGGAGTTGCCGGCCGGCAAAGGCAGGTTATTATTACCGACACAGCCACCAAAAAAGTGCAGTAAAACCCGGGTTGTGCGGTGGATTGTTGTTTTGAAAGCATAAATATTTGCAGGATTTTGAATAAAGTAGTCAGTTTCCTTGCAGATTATAACAGCAACAAATATGCTACAAACCATGATCCATACTGCATTTAATCACTTTTTAAGGGACGACAAATTATACAGATGGAATAATAACTTATTGATTGGCAGCAACAATTGTTTTACTTTTATGGCATGCCAAAAAAATTATTTTTACTAGATGCATTTGCACTGGTCTTCCGTGCTTATTATGCGCTCATTCGTAATCCACGTATAACCAGTAAAGGAAGAAACACCAATGCCCAGTTTGGATTTACCAATACCATTATTGAGCTGATTAAAAATCAAAATCCCACGCATATGGCCGTGTGTTTTGATACCCATGCGGCAACCGAACGACATACCGATTTTGCCGACTACAAAGCCAACCGACAGGAAACGCCGGAAGATATTTTATCGGCTGTACCGGATATTAAAAGAATTATTGAAGGCCTCAATATTCCGGTTATCGCCATTGACGGTTATGAGGCCGACGACGTAATTGGCGCGTTGGCCAAGATGGCAGAAAAGGAAGGTTATGAAGTGTATATGGTTACGCCTGATAAGGATTACGGACAGTTGGTTTCTGAAAATATAAAAATATACAAACCGCCTTACCAGGGTGGCAAGTTTGAAATACTGGGGCCCAAAGAGATTTGTGAAAAATGGGATATTGAACGGGTGGACCAGGTGATCGATATGCTGGGACTGATGGGCGATGCCGTGGATAATATCCCCGGTATCAGGGGTGTTGGTGAAAAAACTGCAGCCAAGCTATTGAAAGAATACGGTACGCTTGAAAATATTTTAGACAATGCGGATAATATAAAAGGTAAGCTCGGCGAAAAGGTAAAGGAAGGAAAAGAAATGGCATTGATCAGTAAAAAACTGGCCACCATCATCCTGCATGTGCCCGTTGAGTTTCATGAAGAGAATTTTTTGATCAAAGAGATGAATAAACCGGCTTTAACAGAAATTTTTGAAGAGCTGGAATTTAAAACATTGGGAAGAAGGATTTTGGGAGATGAAAACCCATCCCAAAACCTCCCCGAAGAGGGGGGCACACAACAGTCTGCTAAATCTAAAAACTCAAAAGACAATGTGCAGATGGATCTCTTTGGAAATATTTTAGAAAGCAATGAACCTGCAGAGTCTATACAAGTCCTCCCGTTTGGGGAGGATTTAGGAGGGGCCAAAAAAAACATCAACAACACAGCTCACGATTACACGTTAGTAGAAACTGATGCCGAGATCAAAGATTTGATAAAGTACTTATCCTCCTATGTTGAAATTTGCGTGGATACCGAAACCACCGGCATTGATGCCAATGAAGCTGAAATTGTAGGAATGAGTTTTTCGGTAAAACGCGGCGAAGGTTTTTATGTTAATTGTCCTGCCGATCAAAAAGAAACATCCAGACGACTTAAGTTTTTTGAACCGCTTTTCTCTGATGCATCCAAAACATGGATTGGCCACAATATTAAATACGACCTGCTTATTTTGAAATGGCAGGGTATCGAAATAAGCGGCAATACTTTTGACAGCATGCTTGCTCATTACGTAGTTGAACCTGATGGAAAAAACAGCATGGATGCTTTAAGTGAGAAGTTCCTGGGATATGAACCGGTACCTATTGAAGAACTGATTGGCAAAAAAGGCAAAGGGCAGGGAAGTATGAGAAACATAGAGCCTGAAAAAATAAAAGAATACGCTGCCGAAGATGCAGATATCACACTACAGTTAAAAACAGTTCTCTTACCGCTGTTACAGGAAAAAGAAGTAGAAAAAGTTTTTTATGAAGTAGAGAACCCGTTGGTGAAAGTACTTACTGCCATGGAGTTTGAAGGGATACGCATTGATCAAAGCTTTTTAAATGAATATTCAAAGGAGCTGGAAAAAGAAGCCAAAGCTGCTGAGGAAAGTGTTTACAAACAGGCTGGTGTTCGTTTTAACCTGGCATCGCCAAAACAACTGGGCGAAGTACTTTTTGATAAAATGCAGATTGATCCCAAGGCAAAAAAAACAAAGACGGGTCAGTATGCAACGGGTGAAGATGTGTTGTTGAAGCTGGCCAGTAAAAATAAAATTGTGGATGACATTTTAGTATTCCGTGAGTTTACAAAACTAAAATCAACTTATGTAGATGCACTGCCGCTGATGATCAATAAAAAAACAGGCCGTGTACATACTTCTTACGCACAGGCGGTTGCAGTAACCGGCCGGTTAAGCAGCAATAACCCCAACCTGCAAAACATTCCCATCCGTACCGAGAGGGGAAGAGAAATACGCAAAGCATTTATTCCAAGAGATAAAGATCATGTTTTAATTTCTGCCGATTATTCACAAATTGAATTACGTATCGTTGCGGCTATCAGCGGCGATGTAAATATGTGCGAAGCCTTTAAGACCGGTAAGGATATTCATAATGCCACTGCTGCCAAAGTATTTAATGTAGCTGAGGCAGACGTGACCAAAGAAATGCGTTACAAGGCCAAGAGTGTAAACTTTGGCATCATTTACGGACAGGGTGCTTTTGGCCTCGCCGAAAACCTGGGCATCAGCCGTTCAGAAGCCAAAGAGATCATTGATAATTACAAAAAACAGTTTCCCAACATCCAGAAATACATGGATGAAACCATTCATTTTGCGCAGGAGCATGGATATGTGCAAACCCTGATGGGCCGCAAGCGCTGGCTCAAAGACATCAACAGCGCCAATTTCACCGTGCGTGCCTTTGCCGAACGCAATGCCATCAACTCGCCCATACAGGGCTCTGCTGCTGATATGATAAAACTGGCGATGATAAAAATTCATGCGGAATTCAGCAAACACAATTTCAAATCGAAAATGCTGTTGCAGGTTCACGATGAATTGGTTTTTGATGCACACAAAAATGAAATAGAAAAAATAAAACCCATCATTTTAAACTGCATGCAGACAGCGCTGGCATTACCCAATGATGTGCCAACTGACGCCGAGATGGGAATGGGTGATAATTGGCTGGAAGCGCATTAAATTCTTAGTAAACACAAAGCCTTACATATTATTTTCAAAATGCGTATTAAGCGACACACAATTTCTAGTAATACCATCTTGATTTAATAGGAGTCCAAAGCATTGCATTGAAATCTGAAATGTTATAACTATCACATTGCCACCATCAAAAGAAAACAAACTCATGCTTTTGAACAAAACCCAGGAACAAAGAAGTCTGCTTCAATTGTTTCAGTGACTTTGGGTGACCCATTGAGGTAGTCGGCGCCTTCTTCAAAATGGAGATAGCTGAATAAATCTGCTGCAGACAATTGAACTGAAACGTATTAATAGTTTTCCGTATTTTATTTTTTCTTTATTAAGCACGTTTTCTGGTCTGAAAAATTTGGCATATTTGTTAAACATTTACCCAATTATTTGATCGATTAAATAAACATAATAACCTATTTTATACCAAATTACATGATTGGCTAAATTGTAGTATAACAACTGCAATATCTGTAGGGAAAACCCCGTTCTTGTAGCGTTAATGCAGGTTGCATGACAGATACAGGTATACAATGTCAAATCTCTACTACAAAAAAATCTCCATAACTATCTTATTGATACAGGTATTTTTATATACTCAGTCCCAAACCGGTAACAAGGTTTTTACAGGTGCTGAAATGGTAAATTTTAGTACGATCAGCCTGTCAACACCGGGAGGACAATCCTGGTTAACCGACCGTTTGGCAACCCCCGGCTATTTCAGCGTTACAAACGGGGCAACTTATTCAAATTCATCCGACGCCTACAATATCAACGGATATGTAAAAAAATATGGCAACCAGGCTTACACTTTTCCTGTAGGTAATGGTGTTGACCTCAGAACGCTTAGAATCTCGGCTCCTACAGCTGCAACTGATTCTTATGCTACAGCATGGATACTTGGTGACCCAAGCGGAAACCTTGATCCAACCGGACCTAATGGTGGGCCCCATGATGTTACTTCGGTTACTTTTCCGGTTTATGCTGTAAGCCGGGTTGGTCAGTGGGACTGGCAGGCTGGTGTTGATATGGGTACAACAGGCGATGGTATTAATTTAACAATTACAGTGAGCATACCAGATATGACAGTTTTTTCCTTAGCTTCCAATTTAAGGTTAGTGGGTTGGAATGGTACAAGCTGGATTGATCTTAGTGGTATGCCAACTGCCACAGGAAATACAGAAAACAGCACTTTGTTTGGTTATATGCAGGCTGGGATTTCGGCCGTTGCCATTGGTTCAGCCTGGTGGGTACTTCCTGTTAAACTGGTTTCATTTACTGCACAGGAAAAAGCTTGTTCAGCAGAACTTAACTGGTCAACCGCTGATGAAGAAAGTTTTGATCATTTCGAGATTGAACGCAGTGGCAATGCCATTTCATTCCAAAAGATCAGCACCGTAAATGCAAAAGGAAATAAAACCGAAAACAATTATTCATATACAATAAATCAAGATGTACCCGAATCTTATTACCGCCTTAAAATGGTTAATAAAGATGGCAGCTTAACTTATAGCCCGGTTAAATATGTAAAAATCAATTGTAAACCCAATACCAGGTTTATTAAACTATATCCGAACCCGGTCAATAATGGCAATGTATTCCTGAGTTTTGGTTCAGAAATATCCGGCGTTGCACAAATTGTATTGTTTAATGAAGCGGGACAACAGGTAACAAAAACAAAGACAACTTTAACTAATGGCAATAATAACATAATTATTGATGTTAGTCATTTACCAAAAGGTATCTATTTTATTCATTTGATAACTGCTGATCATAAATCACTATTTCAACCTCAAAAAATAATCAGGGAATAACCCGAAAATAAAATCAGAAGAAAGAAATATTCCAAAATCCAGATAAATATGAAAAAACATTTCATTTCAATGTGCGTTGCATCCATATGTTTGTCGTTAAACGTATTTGCCCAGGTAAAAATGGGTAATAACCTAACCACTATTGGCGCCTCTTCGGTTCTGGAAATAGAATCCACTAATAAAGGCGTTGTATTTCCGAGGATGACTGGAGCGCAGATGAATGCCATAGCCACCCCGGTATCGGGCATGTCAGTTTATAATACCGATTCTTTGTGCATTTGCCAGTATAATGGTACAGCATGGAGAAGTTTATGTGGCAGCACCGTGGGATCGCCGGATCTGGATTGGCATGTCACAGGAAATACCGGAACAACTGCCTCAACTGCTGCCATTGGAAGCGCTGTTAATAATAACTTTATCGGAACAACAGATGCAAAAGATTTTGTGATGGTCGCCAATAATTTAGAAAGAATGAGAATCGCAAGCGGCGGAAACATCGGGCTGGGTGTTTTGGCACCTTCTGAAGCATTGAGTTTAAATGGAAACATCCTTAGACGAATTGCCATGGAACGCCATACCATAGCCAATACAGCCGGGAATACATTGGTATTGAGGTCTGGTGGTGCAACAAGCGGGGCAACAGACAGAAACGGAGGAACTTTGTCTTTAGTTTCAGGTGTTTCAACTGGTACCGGGTCTTCTACTATTGGTTTTGAAACCGCTGCAGGAGGAGCGTCCGGAACATCAGATAACGCGCTTACTCAAAAAATGATCATACTGGGCGATGGTAAAGTAGGAATGGGGCTTACAAATCCGTTTACAAATCTTAACGTACGCGGAGCTGTAGCTGCAGCTCCTAACAGCTCCGGATCAAATTCAAATGCCATATTGCGTTTAGATGCACAAAATAATGCTATTGATATGGGTGTATATTCAGCCGCTCCATTTGGAAGCTGGATACAATCCACAACCGTTGGAGATTTAGCTACCAATCAACAATTAGCATTAAACCCCAATGGAGGTTATATCGGAATTGGAACTGCAACACCAGATAATCGCCTTGAAATAATAAACAATGCCGGACTTTCAGGAACCGATGATAATATCGCGATTAAGAGTTATGGCAGTACGTTAAATCCTGAATTGATTTTTCAAACAGCTGCCGGTTCAAAGGCTTCCCCATTAAATCTATCAAACGGAAGCGAGTTGGGCAATATTTCCTGGTGGGGCCAGGTAAACGGAACCGGAACATACCTTAGCGCTATCAGGAGTATCTTGTCGGGTAGCGGCACCAATCCAAAAAGCAACCTTAAATTTTCGACCTCCGGTATTGAACGTATGATAATGGATTCTATAGGAAGTACGATGCTTGCCATTAACACAACTACTTATGCACCAAAAACAAGTTTTCATCTGTATGGAGATGGAACAGGGGGGTACACTTTACAGGGCACAACATTACAACCAGTAGCCGCTTCCGGGCCCGATATCGGATTCTCCCGTGGCGGATTTTCACAAGGTGTTGGCGCTGCCATTCAGTTTATCGATTACAATGCCTACTCAGGCGGATTGGCTTTTTTAGTACACAGGGGTACTCAAAATAATGCAGGGGGTGCTTTTGCCGATAACTGGCCATTAGATGTGATCCAGGCTATGACTATTGTAAACAACGGGCAAATAGGCATTGGTACCGGCGATCCTAAAACTTTATTGCAGGTTAATGGTGGGGTTACTATTACTCCCCCGGCTGCAATTAACATTACCTCTGATAACTTTGCGCTTACTGTTGGCAACAATTCAACTATAAACATTACTTCCAATAGTAATGTTGCAAACAGTAGAACAATCGTTTTGTCAAACGGTTTAGCTAACGGCCAGTTACTGTTTATTTTATTTACAGGATCATCCAATGTTGCAGACATACCGGATAGCGGTAACTGCAGGTTAGCCGGTAATATGCCTTTTGGCGTTGATGAAACTCTTTCATTAATGTGGAATGGAAGCAACTGGGTTGAACTTAGAAGAAGTGTGAATTAAATGCAAAAAAAATTGGCCAATCTCCGGCTTTAAGAATTAAGAATTTATAAAAATAGCAGCGTGATCTTACGCACGCTGTTTCATTATCACAACTGCCCTTTTAAAAACCAATTCAATATGCGATTACCGATTTTCCTGAGCTTTGTTATTTTTTTTGCTACTACAACTGCAGCACAAAAAAATAAAGCAATACATCCGGTTGCAGCAACCAACAGTATTCCATATGAAAAAATTGAAAAAGAGTCATCTGAAAAGGATGATATTACCTATGAATTAAAACATAAAAATCAAGCCTGGTTCAAAAGCATGACCAAACCTGGTGCTGATTATTTCTTCGTCAAAAATTCTTATGATACCTATTTTGCAAATCATAAATGGGAAGAAAGTAAAACCCGGTCGCTGGACGAAAGCTGGATAAAAACAAAAATATTCTACCTCGATAAAAATGGTAAAGTACAGGATGAACCCGCATTTGATGATGCACGTTTTGCCGGCAATAAAACAAAATTTAGTCCTGATGGAATAACCGCTACAACCCGAACGGTTGGCAGCTGGACCATGATTGGACCGGTAAACAGTGCAACTAACGGATACTCCGGTTCCGGCAATCATGGTGGTTATGTTTATCTAAACCGGCTTGATCCTACCAATACCAATAAAATGTTTGCCAGGTTCTTAACCGGAGGTTTATGGGTTACTACCGACGGTGGTACCAACTGGACCCTGACGGATACCAATATGCCCGATGAAATCTATAATGATATTGATGTATGTACCGGAACCCCAGCGGTTGTTTATGCCATACAAATAAACCGGGTAATCAAATCTACCGATGGCGGCATGACCTGGGCAAACACCGCATTAATGACCGGTGCTTATACCGGCACAGCATATATTATTTTAGACCGGATTTTCTTTTTTAGAACATCCGGTTTTCTTTTTAAAAGAAATAATACCATCTTGATTTAAAAAATAGTCCAAAGCACTACGTTTAAATTTTAGATGGTATTATACCGATAGCAAATAACTTTGGACTAAATATCGGTATAATCGGTATTATATGCTATTCCCGGATATCGGCAATTACGATCATCAAGTATCTTTGCTCCATGAAACCATCCCTTATTTACTGTTATGATGCTTATTGCGGATGGTGCTATGGCTTTAGCCCGGTCATCAAAAAAATTGCAGCCGATTATAAAGATATACTTGATATAGAAGTACTCAGTGGCGGTATGATGACCGGTGAACAGGTAGTGCCCATTGAAAAAATTGCTCCCTTTATACAAACCGAATATAAAACGGTGGAAGAATATGCCGGGGTAAAATATGGCGATGATTTTCTCTGGCATATCAACAATCCCGATAAAAGCGACTGGGTATTAAATTCTGAAAAGCCCGCCATAGCATTGTGCATCCTAAAAGAATATTATCCGGAACGGCAACTTGAATTTGCATCGGACCTGCAATATGCGTTAAATTTTGAAGGCAGGGATTTAGATGATGATGAAGCCTACCGCCACCTGCTTGATAAATACAATGTACAGCCGGAAGCGTTTTACAGCAAATTGAATAGTGAGGAATACAAAGAAATGGCTTACTACGAATTTGCCTTGATGAAACAGCTGCAGGTTACAGGCTATCCAACGGCTTTCATACAGACCGGCGAAACAAAATTTGTGATGATTGCCCGTGGGTACACCTCGTTTGCAGAAGTACAACAAAGAATAGATGCCGTACTAAGAAATGTTGAATAAGCTTTCTTTTTTTCGACAAAATTTGTACTTTACAATTCCAAAAACAAAAACGATATGAAAAAATTTATTTTAACGACATGCTCAGTCATGCTGCTGCTGCTGGCATGCAACAACAACGAAGCCAAAACAGAAACTGAATCAACCACGGATGCTGCACCAGAAGTAAAAAAAGAAGAAGTCTGGGTACCTATTGATTCTGCTACCATGATGAAAGCCATGATGGACTATGGAACGCTGGGCAAGATGCATGAAATGATGGCATCCTGGAATGGTACCTGGAATGCAGAAACCACCATTTGGGAATACGAAGGTGCCTCCCCACAAAAATCATCAGGAACTGCAGTTAATTCCATGATATTAGGTGGCCGTTACCAAAGCTCCAAACATAACGGCAATATGATGGGAATGCCTTTTGAAGGCCTAAGTACCATGGGTTATGATAATGCAACCAAACAATTTGTATCAACCTGGATTGATTCATGGAGTACCGGTATCATGACCATGGCCGGCACATGGGATGAAGCTGCTAAAACGCTTACTTTAACCGGAACAATGCCGGATATTGCCAGACCGGGAAAAGAGACATTTATGAAACAGGTATCTACCGTTGTTAACGACAATACGCAAAATATGGTGATGTACAGCCCGGATCCAAAAACAGGAAAAGAATATAAAATAATGGAGATAAATCTGACCAGGAAGAAATAATGATGTAGAAACATTATTTTAAAGCGGCTGTTTCAAAAGTATGTCATTAGCAGCTTGTTGAAACATTAATGAGCATTGTTCAAATGTTAAACTGGCTTCGACACACTGCTAATGGCAAGTAAAATAATGATCTGACTTTCAAATGATAAAGATGCCAGCCTGCCTGTCCCTTAGTGATAGCTATCGGGTTTCTTGCAGCCTGTCAAAAGCGGCGTTATACCTATTATACCAGTAGGTAGTACAATGCCATTTGCTATTGGTATAATTTCATCCAGCCTGATCATAAGACTTTTTTATCCAGTCGATCAGATCTTTATCAACCATTTTTTCGTCCTCTACTTTAATTCGATGCGTACACATTGCATTCCAGCTTCCGGCAGCTTCTACTTTTCCCGACGGGGCAACCCCCTTAATGTTCAACCCAACATCCAATCTTGTTTTTGTAGATGGCTGAATGATGGCAAACTGTTTTTTGCGCCGTAAACTTACATAGGCTTTTTTTGGAGACAGTTCTACATCTTTCCCAAACTTATAAATAGCTGCCATCAGCTTATCAAACCAGGGTTTCATGTTTTCTTTGCCCTTGTATTGTTCGGCAATCCAGTCGGTTTCATTTTCGGCAGCCCCGGCGTGTGATTGTTTGGCAAAATGCACAACAGTGTTTGCGTTGCCATGGGTAAAGCCATGTTTATCTTTCAGGAATTTAACCAACTCCCCGTGTTTTTCAAATCCGCTTTTGTTTAAAATAGCTATCCACTCTTTTAGTTTTTTGCCACTATTCTTTTCAACATTGTCCATTTGAGTTTGCAGGGCTTTGTCGATGATTTCACTACTCATAATTTATTTTTTTTATTGTTAAAGATGTTGCCATGGCAGGCAAGCTTTGAAAGCATGCCCTGCTTACCTGGTACTTATTTTTTAATTCCTTTTCATAAAATTCGAGCCATTGCTTTGACGTTATTTTCGACGCAAGCTGTCCAATCAAATCACAGGGTATTTTATCCAGGTTCTTCAACCGGATACAGCTCTTTCCATATACAGTTTCCCTACTCCTGCTTTTACATATTCTTCGGTACAGCATTTTAATAATTTTGGATCGCCGCAAACTCCTGTACTATATACCGCTACAAAATTCTTTTGCGATGCCAGGTTCATCAGCGGGACGGGATCTTTAGGGTTACCATGATAGCCCGCCGGATACATGGTATGCGGAATTACATAAGCGATCATGCCATAACCCATACATGCTGTAAACCCTTTGGGCAGGTTCTTTCTTTGTATTTTCTTAATTGCGAAATCACTTTTTGTCTTTCTTCGGGTAATTCGGCAATGTACTGATCTATCGTTGTTGCTGTGGATTGCAAACATTTTATTTAGGAGTTCAAAATACGAAAAAATTCAGAACCCAGTTTGAGTTTTTAAAAAAACCCAAAGTTTTCAGGAGTTTTGTATTCAACAATTCGTCAATAATCCCACATTTTGTAGCCCAGCCGCGAACTGGCAGCCATTTTCTGTTATTTCAGCCTGGCAACCGGCCAGGTTTTACTTGCTGATGTTTTTTTATCATTATCTTTATTATTATTTATTTTATAAACATTTAATTGATTATGAAAAGTTGGAAAACCCTGTTCGTAAAAGACGATGGGACGCAAGAGCAAAATCCTATAAAATCAACAGATGGTTTCAGTTTTCCGGCCGCGGTAAAAAGCACACAACCGTTAAGCAATGTTACCTCTGCGGTAGGAGTGGTTGAGCAATCGGTTATTAACGATGTACTTACTGTTTATGAAAAAGGCATTGACTCCATCAATATGCCCGGGTACGATTTTTACGAATTTTATAAAGGCATTGGCAGTATTCACAATGCCGGCGAGCAGGCATACCACATGGCTTATCAAATGGCGAAATCCATGGACAACAGCCTTACTTCCCTAAAGCTTTTATCAGATGCTGAATTTTATATCAGCAAGATAAACGAAGTACACAACCAGTACTCCATGCAGGGGCAACAAAAGATCAGCTCGCTGGAAGCTAAAAAAAATGACGAAAAGAACAAGCTTACCAGCGAAATAAACCAGGCCACACAGGAGGTAAATCAATTACGCAGCCAGATGCAGGCTTTGGAAACAGAGATCAATCAAAAAAGAGCAAGACTTACTGCGGTTGATGGCGAATACCTGCCTCAGGAAAATACCATCAGGCAAAAATTGCTGGCAAACGATAACGCCAAGCAAATAAGCATACTGAAATTAACCAGCGTAAAAGAAGGAATTCAGAACTTTATAAAATAACTAAAACAACATAAAAATGGTACATGAAAGCAATAAGGTTTTAGAATTACCGATTCTAAAACACTTTTCCAAGGGCGAAATATCCCTTAACCCGCAAAACTGGCGCAAAGGCGAAAAAGGAATTGCTACAGTGGCCGGCCTCATTATTTTTGGAACTATAGCATGGGCGCTTTACCAGTTTATTTTACCAATCGTATTTACCTGGATAGGAAAAACATTGGGTGCCATAGCAGTGGCTGTACTAGTCATTGGTTTTTTTATTTTACTTCCTGTAATCATTAAAGGATTTAAGAAACTTGCCCGTGCACTGCATAAAATGCTGATACGGTATGATCCCTTTGGTGAACTGGCTGAACAAAAAGAAAAAATGGTGGAAAACCGTAACAGGTTTAAGCAGGCAAAAACCAAGATAAAAGCTATTAAAAGTAATATGGAATCTGAATCGCTGAAAGCAGAAAAAGAAGCGAAGGAATACCAGGAAACTGTGATTACCATGCAGAGCAAAGCAGAAAGCCTGAAAAATAAAATGACTGTACTGGATACTACCAAAGGCGCTGCTGCAAAAGAAACAGATGAATATGTAGAGTTGCAGACAAACCTTATGCGTACTTTAAGTGAGGCACAAAGAGTTAGCCATATGCTTGATCAAAGTACAGGACTGGTGCGTAAGTACGGAAGCCGTGCACATGTTATTGGCAAACTGGATCGCAAATTGAATATGGTTGATACTGCCATGGAAATCAAGATTGCTGATTTTGATGTGAGTATAGACATGCTGAAGAAAGAATATGCCTTTGCACAGGCCGCCCGTGAAGCAACAGAGCAGGCTAAATCGGCCATGCTTTTTACCAAAAGCTGGGAATTAGAGTATGCATTGGATGTAGTAACCACCACCATATCCATGGATATAGCCAGTACAAAAGAAAACCTGCTCGATCTGGATTCGCTTACCAGCCAGTATTCGCTGGATAGTGATGAGCTGTATTCAAGGCTGGATAAACTGGCCGACCACATAAAAACCAATAATTACGATACCCCTGATTCACAACGGTACAACAACCCTAATTATAAACTTACCGGTGAGGATAAAATGGAAAGCGGTGGCTTTGGCGATATATTTAATTCATAAAATTCAAACAATATAAAAAATGAAATGGTCTAAATTAACTTTCTTTTCAAAGGCTCTTATAACCCTTTTAGCGGCAGGCGGTATTGGTGCTGCTGTTTATTTTCTTTCGCCGGGGTTAAAAACATCCGAGTCGAAGAAACTGGAAAAATTACAGGTAGAAGATGATGATGTAAATAATGTAACTACATCCGAAGAAATGTCGCTGCCAACTGCAGATGTCTCTTCTACAGCTTCTTCCAAACCACTCATAAAAATTGCCGGTTATGCCTGGAATGCACAGTCGGGTATTATTGTTGCTAATGGCGGGCCAAAAACAACTGCCGGATCATTAATGGAGAAAAATGGGGTTAACCTCGAACTGATACGCCAGGACTGGCTTACCGAATTGCGCAACCTGCAGATGAAATTTATTGATGAATTTGACAAAGGAAATAATTTTCCGAAAGAAGGTGCAGCCGGTATCATGATCATGGGTGATGGTGTTCCGTTTTATATCAGCTCGGCACAACAGGGCATTGATGATAAATATGGTAAAGGCAAATACACACTGCAGGTAGTTGGCGCCGTTGGCTTAAGTTATGGTGAAGACAAGCTGATAGGCCCGCCAAGTTGGAAAATGAATCCTCAATCCATGAAGGGTGCATTAATTTCTACGGTTGTTGGCGATGGTGATTGGGTGGTTGCAGTAAACTATGCATTTGCCAATAACATAAAAGTAAACCCCGACCCTGCAACCTATGATGCAGAAGCGGTAAACTTTATTGCCTGTGCCAATGATGATTATATTGAAGCATCTAAAGACCTGATCAAATCACAAAAAGAAGGGTTTACCATTCCGCTTAAAGAAGTAAAAGCAGGCAAGCTTACCGGAAAAACAATCAATAAAAAAGTAGATGGCTGCGCCACCTGGACACCCGGAGACAAAATGGTTTTTGATGAGTTGACCGGTTTTACCGATGTTATCTCTACCAAAGAATTTAATAACCAGATGGCTACTGCTGTAATCATGGTAAAACAATGGGCCGACAAAAACAAAGATGTGGTTTTGAATGTTCTTAAATCATCTTACCAGGCCAGCAACCAAATGAAACAGTACGATACCTGGAAGAGAAAAGCTGCTGAAACAGTGGCCAAAACATTTAAGCAGGAAGATACTGATTACTGGTACAATATGTTTAAAGGCCAGAAGGGAGAAAAGAACGGCATCTCCTACAACATGGGCGGATCAAGGGTTTTCAACCTGGCAGATGCCAACCAGTATTTTGGTGTAACCGACGGCACCAACCGCTACAAAGCAGTGTACGATCAGGTTTCCAAATACCTGGCAGAGTTAAACCCTGCAGGTTTTAACCAGAATGTAAAAAGGATCGTTCCTTACGAAGAAGCAGTTAATCTTTCTTTTTTAAAGCAAATAGAAAATATTGATGCCGGTAAGGCAGATGTGGCCGACTATACCAAAAAGGCAACACAGCAGGTAGCTTCCGGCGAGTGGCAGATCAATTTTGATCCGGGCAGAGCTTCCTTACGCCTCGAAGGAAAAGATGTACTGGATCAAATATACAATCTTCTGATACAGGCCGAAACTTCCAAACTTGAATTGTTTGGCCATACAGATAATACCGGCACTAAAGACGGTAACTATTCTTTGTCAAGAGCCAGAGCCGAAGCGGTAAAAAGCTACCTGATTCAAAAGGGTATTCCTGCAAAACGTTTTCAAAAAATTGAAGGGCTTGGGCAGGATGAACCGGTTGGAGAAAATGGCACAGATGCCGGCAAAGCTAAAAACCGCAGGGTGGCCATTAATCTTTTAAACTGATTTTTACAATGCTGAAAAAATGGTTAAGGCCTTTTGAAACAGTTGATGGGAAACAGCGGCTAACGATCAGCGCTATATGGATAGTACTGGTTGCCGGCTACTGGATTTTTGCATCGCAGGGTACCAAACACCTTTTCCCTACGCCAGCACAGGTTTGGGCGGGTATGCAATCTTTATATGCCGAAGGGCTGATAGTACATATAGCCAGTTCGCTGGGTCTTTTTGTACAGGCTGCTGCCATTTCAATCATTATTTCATTGGTGGTTGTTTATTTATCGCCGCTGCCGGCAATAAGGCCTATAGCACTTTTTTTAAGCAGGTTACGTTACCTGCCACTTACCGGCATTACTTTTTACCTAACCATTCTTGTAACCAATGCACGTTCTATGCAGGTTTGGGTGCTGGTAGTTTTTATGAGTTTGTATTTTATCACTTCTTTGCTGGGTGTATTAAAAGATATTCCTGCAGATGAAATAAACCATGCCCGTTCACTAAAATGCAGCCGCTGGGAAATTTTATGGGAAGTAGTTATTAAAGGAAGGTTGGATTATGTACTGGATGTGCTGCGTCAGAACCTGGCCATCATCTGGATGATGCTGGTTACCGTTGAATCTATTTTGGTAGCTGCCGGAGGGCTGGGTGTGCTCATAAAAAACAGCGACAAATTTGCCAATCACGGCCGTATTGTTGCATTGCAGATTATCATCCTGTTAATAGGCCTGCTGTTAGACTGGGTTTTACAAATAACCCGTAAAGGATTGTTCCGTTATTCAACTTACTAATAAATTATGGCAACTAAATACGAACAAAAAGATACGATACTTCATGTAGAAAACCTGAGTGTTGCCTATGGGGAAAAGGTTATCATTTCCAATATTGGTTTTAGCGAAAAAGATAATGTACGGCCAGATAAACACCAGGGCCAGACCATTGCTTTTCTTGGCCGTTCGGGAAGAGGAAAGTCAACCTTATTCAGGATATTGACCGGGCTGGAAGAACCAACAACCGGCATGGTTTTAATTCCGGATTATGAAAAAGAAATTGTAAACGGGCAGCAGCCTGCGAAAAAAGTTAAAGAAGGTGATGTTGGTTTTGTAGATCAAAAATATTCATTGTTCAGGCATAAAACGATTTTTCAGTCTTTGAAGTTTGCCTATCGTGATGCGAAATTATCTGCCGCAGAAAAAGATGAAAAAATAAATCAGTATTTGCACGACTGGGGTTTGAACAACTGCAAAAACCAATACCCCAACGAATTATCTGGCGGCCAAAGACAAAGAACTGCCATACTTGAGCAATTGCTCAGCTCTGGATTTTACATGGTACTGGACGAACCTTTTTCCGGACTTGATGTGGGCAACATACAGAATGTAAAAGATGCTTTTAAATTAATTAATGACAGCCACGAACTAAATACGATTATCTTCAGTACACATGATATAGAACTGGCTGTTGAATTGGCCGATTCCATTTATATTTTAGGTTACAGTAAAAAAAATGATAACACCCTTAGCCAAACCGGCACTATACTAAAGCATTTTGATCTCAAGGAAATGGGGCTTGCCTGGCAGGATGAATTTACAACACACCATCTTGAACTTGTGAAGGAAATTAAAGAGATCATGCTGGCATCATAAAATAAATGAGGCTTATGGAACAATCTTTTAAATAAAAAAATATTACCCGAAAAAAAACAGAAACAGCATCAGGTTTTTTTATTTTAATATGAAATTATTATTTCTTCGTTTTTTCCATAGGCAACTCCGGTATACGGCTCCATTCCTGCATGCTGCCATCATACAGTTTCATGTTATAACCAAGGGCCCGGCCAATCAGGTAATCCACACTGGCGGTTTGCCCTATAAAGCAATACACCACTATTTCTTTTTGTTTGTCCGGAACAACAGATGTAAAATTCTTTTCCAGCACTTCAACAGATTTTAAAGTATTGGTACTGTCAATCATATCGGGGTAAGGAATATTTTTTGCTCCGGTAATATGGCCATCCCTGGGATTACCAGTTGGGTCGCCATCGTACCAGCGTTTCATTCTTGCATCTACCACTTCTGATGATTTTGTTTGCAAAGCATTTTGTACATAATCTTTACTTACCAACATTCCGTTTTCTGATGCCACGTAATTCCCCTTTTTAAAATCTGCAGGTTTATTGGTAACGGGGAAGCCGGCTTTTTTCCAGGCCTCAATGCCTCCATTCAGGAAAGAGACTTTTCCTTTTAATCCATAATGCTCCAGCGATAAAAACATTCTTGCAGCTATCGTTACATCGGCACCTTTATGGCAAATAACAATGATTGAATTTTTATTGATGCCTAAACGCTGGAGTGCTTTGGTGGCTGTTTTCGAATCGGCATAAACCATATTGGCTTCGGGTGTATTAAAGACAAACCACTCAGGCCAAAGAAAGCGGGAGCCTTCAATATGCTCACGGTCATAATCGGCTTTTATTATAAACCCGGTGTATAATATTACGAGATTGGGATCTTTTATACTTTCATTCAGCCATTGTGCTGAAACAAGAACCGGTTGTTGTGCTTTTGTAAAAGCAATTACAAACAACAATGCTGCAGCAATCATTACTCTTTTCATAACTATAAAATTATTATAGAATATTACAAAAACAGTTTTCCTTAATCAATACCCATATTACAAGAGGTAAAATAAGCCTGCGAAAGGTTGATTACTCATTTATTACACTTGATAATCCGGGCAATAGGAAGGAAGAAATATAATGTATAGCTGGGAAATTCAAGAAGAAGAAATAAAAATGCTTTTTCAAAAAATAAAAGAGGCTGTCTCAAATGTTTGGGACAGCCTCTAAATGAATTTATATTGTACTGTTTTTAGTGACTCTTTATTTTTTCTATAGCTTTCCTGGCATTCTCAGCAGTAGCCCCATCTTTATCTTTTTCAATGGCTATTTGATAATACTTTAATGCCGCATCCTTATTCCCTATATTAAGTTGGCATTCGGCATAGCTATCATAAGCATTTGCCGATTCCGGGAAAATTTTAATATTAATTTCAAACAGCGCATTGGCTATATCCAAATTTTTACTTTGCATTTTATTATATCCTTCCCGGTTAATGTCCGCTTCCAGCCTGTCGGATACATAGCGGCGCCTGGGGTCATTTTTATATTCAACCACAAAATTTAATGCTCCGGTTTTGTCGCCCGTTGTAATCTTATCTGCCAATATTTGTGCAATGGGTTTTTCAATTTCATAATTAAATATGGCTTTTAGTGCCGGGTCTTCATTATTATAATAATCATTAAAACTCATATCCACAGCCAGTTCAGGAGATGTTGCTTTTCGCTTGTCACGTGGATCAAGATTTTGCCACCAAAGCCAGCTCAGGTTTGCCTGCAGCTTACTGTTATTCAGGGTTTCTGTTCTGGTATCGCCATAAAAGTTTACATTTTCACTGGTTGGCTCTCCTATAAAAGTTACTTCGGTATATTTCTCCAGTTCGTTCACTAAATTTTGAGCAGCAGAAAAAGTGCGTCTTCCAATAATACAAAAGAATTTTCCCCTCTGGTTTATTTTAGCCGACCTGATGATGCTGGTGATCATTGGTTTATTAAGCTGGTTATTACCGCCACCATTGGTACGTATGTCTAATATCAGTTTTTGCACATCGTTTTTTTCAATAAACCCGGCCATATTGTTAAAAAAAGCAGTAATGGTTTTTTCGCCATCATTTAAATTAACACTGTGCCGCACATACAAAATTTTACGTTCGGGTAAATATTGTAAGTATCTGAATGATGATGGTTCTTTTTGCCAGAGCGGTATATCTTCTGTGGCTTTTTTTGCCATGGTCCATCCAGCCGGAGTTTCAAGCCCAGTCATACTAAAACTATTAAGGCCAGTTTCTGCATTTACCAAAACAGTTTCTTCCTTTCCGTTTTTCAAATAAGTAATGTTTACTCCCGAAGATGTTTCTGTTATACCCTGCGTTTTTAAAAATTCTGGCGTACTCATAAAAAACATACAGTTTGCTTTAAAGCCCTGTTCATTTTCAAATGAAACCAATGGCCTTATTGCGGCCAATGCATCTTCTGTTTTTAATTTTCCGATTTTTATAACCTTGCCACCTACAGCCTGCTCATATTTTTTTGAGGCACTTAAAATATAAACTCCATCGCTGAACCAATAAAGCTGATAAGGCAACCTGTTTAATTGGAGGGATGAACTCCCGTGATGAAGTCCAAATGAATTTATTTGGGTATGCCCGATGTGGAAAAGAGCTACCAGTTTCATAAAACCGGCAAGCACTTTCTCTTTTTCAAGCCCGGGTATTTCATTGTAGAAAACTTCCGCAGCATTATCCCAGTTTGTGGCTGTAATGTTGTA
>JANNSN010000009.1:0-72793 GCA_031402615.1 Chitinophagaceae bacterium | reverse complement strand
CAATGGTTATTTGAATGAATTTTTTTTCCGCTTTAACAGAAGAAATTTTTTAACAAGCATATGGCATAAGCTGATAGAGCGATTTATGACAGGTCAACCCTACAGTTACAAAGCCAATGCGATCTAAATGGGTAATCCTATAAATCAAATTAATTTACCCTGAATTATTATTGGTAATCCATACCAACCAGTGATGAAAAAAATTATATTGACCGGGATTTTCCTGGTTTTGGTGTCAACATTAAAAATACCAGCTCGATCCTGTTTTTATGTTGCAGCCGGTAACGATACCACCATTACCTGTTCATGGCCCTTTCTACATTCAAAAGCGCGGATACCGGATGTTATAACAACCGATGATTACAAGGTGGTTCAGATACCTTACACCTTTTTCGCATTTATACATGCATGGGATGTAGTTCGCCAAACAACAATGCTTTAAAGGATATTATCTGCCCCGTACCGGGGAAATCTTATTACCGGCATTTTTCCGAATCTCTAACCGCGATAGTGAGTTGATCTTTGAAACCAATGAATGGATGAAAGGCCGGGATGGTTTTCAAAAAAAGCAGCGGGCAGGCGCCGGGGCCTGTGTTTGGGTTATACAGGGTTTAGATAAATTTGGCAACACTGTTGTAAAAAAGGATTAGTGATATTATGTTGATCTTTTAGCCGGGTAGCGTTTCGGAGTCAAGCACTTCAATGGTTTTTTTAAAATAAGCATACGCTTCTTCGGGTGATGATCCGATACAGACAATACCCATTTTTCCATACTGGGATAATGCACCGATCATGTGAAACATGACACCTTTTTGCGAAGCCCCGTCAAAATGCAATCCATGAAACATGGCAATGTCAATCAGGTCCTGTGCAGACAAACCTTTATAATTATCGCTTTGTACATTGTCTGATGCAAAATAATAAAGCTGTAGTTTGTTAGGTGTTTCAAATACACCTGTTGTTTCATCGTAATGGCCATTGGTCAAAAACTGCAACATTAAAAACGGGTGTGTGGTTCCGCCTTTGCGCAAATTTATTTCAATGGCATTGTGCTTCCAGTTTTCATTTTCTTTAACCGAAACAAAGTCTATCGCAAAGCGCCCCAGCACTCCTTCCTGCATCAACACTTCTGCCACCGTTTTACTTAAGGCTCCAATTTCTGAACGGTAGGCAGCATCTGCCGGAAAATGTGCGCCCACAAAGATCTGCGCGTTTTCGCCGCTTAAAACCTGGTCGTGGGTGGATATGATATCAACTTCTCCCCTTGGGTTTATCCTGCACTGCACCGATGGGGATACTTTTATATCTCCCTCCACAAACGCCTCAACAATACCTTCCATCAACACAAATTTTTTCAAAAAATCGCCAATACTCAGATCCTTTGCTACCGGTTTCATTTCCCTGGAAAGATTTTTATGTACCCAGTCAAACAGTTCTTTACCTGAAATATCAACCGGGTATTTTAAAATGGCATTTCCATCTCCCGAAAACCCATCATTCAATTTGATCACCGCTTTTTTAGTATTCGGGTGCATATCCTTTAATGCCACTACGGCACGAACAATATCTTCATAACCCTTTAAATTTTCGGCGCCCGGCGGCATAGGTACACCTGCTTTCATAAATACCCTGCGACTGCCACTTTTGGTACCGAGGTAAATTAATGAAGGATTGCAACCATAAATGGGAATGTTTAAATGAACCGACAAAGTCCTTTCTAATGCTGTAGTATTAAAACAGGCAATATGAGCCACATTTCCTGCCGGGATGGCCTGCCTTATCCTTTCGATCAATCTCGGCCTGGCTAATATTTTGTTGGTAAGAGGTATGGCCGAAGAATCGTAACAGCTGATCAGTGTAAGCCTTTCGCGGGCATGATAACCGGTAATACCCGGAAGCAGGTGTAAATAATAATCAATAATAACCGGGTCAATGGGCAAACTGCTTACATAAACCACATTAGCCCTTGGCATACGCAGAAGCATGAGCAAACACAACAGCCTTTCTTCGTAATGTATGGCAGCATCCACTTTGGCCAATACCCCCTGATCAAGTGAAAGACTGGGTATAACCACAATCGTTTTAGTAGCCAGGTTATCCGGGAAAAATAATTCAAACTGGTTGGAAAACCCATCCTGTATCACGTCAAAAGCATCCAACTCGGCAGCAGAACCCGGTTTGGGCTTACTGTCGGCGCAAAAGGTATATAATCTTTGGCTAGGCTTTTCGCCAGGTTCATTCACGTGCATAAAAAACCCATTTGAAGGACCCTAAATTGCAGAAAAACAAGCCAGGTACAAATGAGATTCGTCATATTTTACAAAGAATTTCATCATCTTATTATTATTTTAATTGCTGTATAATGATATACAATTCACATTTGGTTAATAAAATGTAGGCAGTATGTGAAACATTTTTTTTTTAAAAACGTTATGTTTGTATATGAATTGGACCGAAAAAAAATCCATCCGCGTAGCTATTTTAGATATGTACGAAGGTTTTGCCAATCAGGGTATGCGTTGTATCCGGGAAATTCTAAATCAGTTTGGCGAAAATAATCACCTCGATCTTAGTTGGGATGAATTTGATGTACGGCTGAAAAATGAAGTTCCGGATCTCAGTTACGATATTTATATCTCCAGCGGTGGACCTGGAAGTCCATTGGAAAGTGAAGGCAGCGAATGGGAAAAAATATATTTCGCCTGGCTTGATCAGGTTGAACAATGGAATAACAATCCGGCCTTTGCGCAAAAAAAACAGGTTTTCTTTATCTGTCATTCTTTTCAACTCATTTGCAGGCACTACCAGATTGCCAATGTGAGTAAAAGAAATAGTACCTCTTTCGGGATCTTCCCCATGTATCTTTTGGCCGACGGCAGGAATGAAGTGATTTTTGAGGATTTAAAAGACCCATTCTATTCTGTTGACAGCCGCGATTACCAGGTAATTGAACCCAACCATAACAAACTCCATGCCATGGGCGCTTCCATTTTAGCCATTGAAAAAAACAGGCCGCATGTTCCATTTGAAAGAGCGGTTATGGCTATCCGTTTTAACGAAAATATGATCGGCACACAGTTTCATCCCGAAGCGGATGCCATTGGAATGAGTTTGCATTTACAAACCGAAGACAAGAAAAAAACGGTGATTGAAAACCATGGAGAAGAGAAATGGCAGTCCATGATCACGCATTTAAATGATCCTGAAAAGATCCTGTGGACCTATTCCCATATACTCCCCAATTTTTTATTGAATGCGTTGGAGAGCCTCCAACCGGTGGAAGTGTGATTCAAAAACGGCATAAGTTTACTGGTACAACTTTCTGATATAAATTCCATGTACCAATCCTGAAATACATATCCCGATCATTCCGATTCCTTTCATTCCGGGGAACGGGGAATCTGAAAAAACGGCAGCACCCCAACTAAACAGATTTTACATTTTTTTTGGTAACTGCAAACGGAAACAGATTCAATACCGGTTGTACAGAGGCACAGCCTGTCCCGAATTTTTGAGGGAAAGCATCGGGGGATAAACATTGATTCTCAACTAAAGCAGCGATGCTTGATTCCTCTACCTGTTAAAAGCAGGTGGTAAATGGATTTTTAGTTTTACTTTTATTGAAACCCAAAACAATAATCTAAAGAATATATACAAATGATAAAAGCTTTAAGGGAAAAATTCAATGCCAACTTCACCAAAGAGAAATATGATGCTTACGAGGTTAGACTGGAGAACCTGCACCCGGGTGCTCTCGAATTCAGAAATGCCGAAACACCGATCTTTATCCCGGCCTATTTTACAAAAAAAATGCTCGATGCCTGTGAAGATATCATTGATGTAATTGTTGATCCTAAATTTATGGAATTGACTGAACGTGGCATACCTTCAAATGTAAGAGTACCCGATGAAAACCAACACCCCGAATTCCTGGTTTTTGATTTTGGTATATGCGAAAATGAATCAGGTGAACTGGAACCGCAGTTGATCGAAATGCAGGGTTTTCCTACCCTTTTTGCTTTCCAGGCATTTCATTCTGAACTAACGGCCGCCTATGCAGAAATGCCCAACAATTTTTCTCCTTATTTAAATGGATATACCTATGAAACCTATGTAGGGTTAATGAAGGAAATTATTATAGGTGACCTGGATCCTGCAAATGTGATATTACTCGAAATTTTTCCTGAGCAACAAAAAACGAGAATAGATTTTTATTGTACGGAACAATTATTGGGAATTAAAACGGTTTGTTTAACCAAATTAATTGCCGAAGGCAATAAATTATATTACGATAACAACGGTATTAAAACCCCAGTAACAAGAATTTATAACCGGGTTATTTTTGATGACCTGCAAAAACAGGAAGGCCTGGGTGAAGTAATTGACCTGACCAAACCCTATGAGGTGGAATGGACACCCCATCCAAACTGGTTTTACCGCATCAGTAAATTCACTTTGCCGTTTATTGAAAACCCCTATGTTCCTCAAACCTATTTTTTGAACGAGTTAAAACAAATGCCGGCCGACCTGGAAAATTATGTTTTAAAACCCCTGTTCTCCTTTGCCGGTATGGGTGTGGTCATTGATGTTACCAAAGAAGATATTGACGCAGTGAAAGATCCCGAAAACTGGATCTTACAAAAGAAAGTAAGATACGCCGATGTAATTGAAACGCCCGATATACCTGCCAAAGCGGAGATACGCTTATTCTTTTTCTGGAAACAAGGCTGGGACCGGCCAAAAGCCGTTCATAACCTGGCCAGGTTGAGCAAAGGCAAAATGATCGGCACACGCTATAACAAAGACAGGGAATGGGTGGGGAGCAATGTAGCGTTTTTTGAGGCCCCCTGACCTGCTCCTGAAAAAACCGGGTTATTTAAAAAGCAGGAATTTGACCAAAAAAACCAATTAAATGTATACAAATGAATACAGGCCATGTAAGATTTGATTATTACCTGAATCAATTTCAGGAGCTTCTTGAAAAAGCATCCAAACAAAAAAACCCGGCGCTCTGGCTTTATCAAAATAATGCCCGTACGCCGCTGTTCATGCTCGAAGGGCTTGCAAAATTGTATGGCGGTATACATAACGAAAAAAAGTTCGGTAAACTAAAGGCACAGGTTAAATTGCTTGAAGATGGCCTGGGCCAGATCGATTATTATGATTCTTTTGCCAAAGAATTTTTAAGTAACAAGAAAATACCCGCAACCATAAAAAATTACCTGCAGGCACAAAGCAGGGAGAAAATACAAAGCCTGAATGAAATACTAATAGAAAAAGAGTGGCTGGGTGAAGGTAAAACCCGCATGGAAAAGACCAGGGAGAAATTAAAAAAAGCCGATTGGCAAAATGAAAAGGACGATATTAAAAGCATCCGGCAGTTTTATATAAAGTCAATTAACAAAATACTGGAATTTGTACATCAAAAAGATTTTCATTTTTTGCATGTAGAGACTGATGTACATGAACTCCGCAGGATGATCCGTTGGTTAAGTATTTATCCACAGGCTTTGAGGGGCTGTATTCAACTAAGCAAATCAAACACCGCTGTACCAATTTTTTTAACCAAATACCTGACCAAAGAAATAACGGGTTCGCCCTACAATATAATGCCTGATGCGGGCGATCTGCATTATTTTCTGATGTTTGATCAAAACCGGTTTTACGCATTAAGCTGGATAATCGCCGAACTGGGCAAACTTAAAGACAATGGATTACAGGTGGAGATCATTAAGGAAGCCATCTTACAAACATCTAAAACCGATGAAAAAGAGGCATTGGAAAAAGCCTATAAACTTGCGGGCCCCAAACAAATAACCATAGAACAGGTTTTAACCACTGCCGAAGATCTTACCAAAACATTTTGTAAGGAAAAAAACCTGGAGTCCATGCTGGCCGGCATAGCAACAGTTAAAAAATAAACCAATTTTAGAAATAAGTTGAAACCCCCAGGCTGAATCCTCCCTTTTTTGCCGGCGGATTACCCAAAATGTCTTTTTGTTGCTGTTGGCGGTAATTTAACCGTATCACCGTTTGTGCGGTAGGGCGGAAACTAATGGCTGGCATGATACTCCATAGTTCTTCAGCAATATTTCCTCCTGTGCCGGTAAACTTACCAACATTCCAATCAACGAATTCCAAACGACAGGCCAGGTTAAGCGTTGCTTTTTCCCAACCAAATATCTTTTTCTTTAAAAAAGGCTGAACAATATCTAGAAAACCTCCGCGTTGCTTATTCCCATACTGCTGCGTAAAAGTATTGGGCACGTTAACTTTTATCCATGCCCACTCTCCCGTAATAAAAGTATTAAGTTTTGGTAAGGTTGTGTTGACGTCAACGGCAAATACATCTACCCTTCTTTTTTCATCAATGCGTATTCCATCGTTCTCAAATTTATTATATACACCTCCCATATATGAAAAACCCAACTCAGCTATTTTAGTATTCTTTACAGCCAGTTTTCCGGTAAACAAAGGGAGCCCGCTGTTAATTTCTTCAAATCGTTCCCCATTATTTTTTGCCGCCGGCAGAAAGGTCTTGTTTTCATCATTATCAATAATGGAATTGTCAAAACTGCCCGATAAGTAGGTTTCATAACCAAACATCCAGTCTTTGTGATAATGCTTTCCATATAACCCAAAACCTGCATTGCTCCAGGTAGCAGGTAACATTTGCGTTGCAGATATAGGACGGTCAATAAATTCCCATTTAGGTCCATCATGGTTTTGATTGAAAGCTCCAATCGGATTTAATATCATGCCGGCGCGTAAGTTCAATAAAGGATGCATTTCAATATCCAATGCCGCAAATTCAATGGCAATTTCCTTTCCGCCATCTTCAAATTCAATTTCACTTAAAAATTTTAATCGCTTACCAATGGTAGATGAAACAAATAAGGTTACCCTTCTAAACTGAAACTGGTGGCCTTCGGAAACGCCGTCTGTACCCAAATGCTGCCAGTTGGCTTCCATGTATCCACCCAATGAAACCGGCAATTTGCCAACGCCAATAAACGGGCGGTTGTACACGGCATCCATATTCATGGCCGGTTTTACCGTATCTTTTAAGATTCTTTTTAATAAAGCAGGATCTATCTGTGCCTGTGCTGCAAAACAAAACAGGCAAACAGGTATCCCGATGATCCATATTTTTTTCATATAGCTTTTAATGAAATTTTTAGTTGATCCCTTTCAATGGTTACCCGAAATGTCCTGAGTTGTTCATCGGCCGGCCCGTTTTGTGTACCTCCCCTGTTATCAAATTCACTGCCATGTGCCGGGCATTGCATTTTATCGCCAAAAACCTGTAACTCGGTTCCCTGGTGGGTGCATCGCATCCACAAAGCGGTATATTCATTTTCATTAAACCGGTACACACAGATCGGGTATTGCAAAATCTCGTTTTGTATAATAATATATTTTTTGAAGTAAGTATTTTTGCCTTTTCTGGTTTCAAAATCACTGACTGCCACTATAATATCATCACCCGCAATTTTACCACTCCATTGTTTTGCTGCGCTGCAACTTTGTAACAGGCCGGCCATACCTAATCCGCCAACACAGGCAAAGCCACAGGTTTTGATAAAATCTTTTCTATCCATGATTTACAATGATTTTAAAAATTTTAAAACCGCATTTTTTTCCGGATTCGTCATCTGGTTGAACCTGTTTTTACTTCCTGATGCTTCGCCGCCATGCATTTGAATGGCTTCTTCAACAGACCCTGCCCGTCCATCATGCATTAAAAAAAACCGGCCACCCTGCGAGTTAGGTGATAAACCAAGCCCCCACAATGGCGGCGTTCGCCACTCAGATGTTTTGGCATTGCCTTCGGTATATCCATCATCCAGTCCCGGCCCCATATCATGCAATAACAAATCGGTGTACGGATGAAATATTTTGTTGGATAATGGCGCTATATTTGAAAAGGCTGTTTTTAATGATTGCTTATGACAACTTTCGCAACCGGCCTGGAGAAATAAATTTTTTCCCGATATCACTTCCGCATCATGTTGATTGCGTTGAATGGGGGCTTTTAAAGTTTGCAGATAAAATACCACATTGTTGACGGTTAAATTAGAAACCTCCGGGTCAATATCCAGACCGGTATACACATCCTTTGGTGCAAAAGCCGAAGTGATCCCAATATCCTGGTTATATGCATTTACTGTTTGATGCATCAAATTGTAAGCAGCTGCTTTCTTTCCAAAACGATGAATATACCTGCCGTTTTGTGGAAGCGCATTGGCAAATGGCGTGATAAAAGATGGTAATGCAATCCAATTGGGCACTCCTGAAATACCATCAGCATCGGCATCATTTGGATCGGCCATGGCGAGGATATCGTTATCTGATACCAGTTCCAAAAAACCAAGACCTGTATTGGCAGGTGGCATAAATTTTGAAAAAGTTGCGCCCGCAGGAACCTGCTCGGGCTGAAAACCAGGTATAGACCTGTTTTGCAATTGAGGTCCGCCTGCATGCAGGAATTTGTTTCCGGTACTGTCTGTTTGTCCAAACCTGGTAAGTGTAGTAAATGGATGCCCTTTACCATCTCCCGCATGACAAGATCCGCAACTGGTTGCCACAAATATTGAACCCAGGCCTTTTGCAGAGGTAAATATTTCATCGTTAAAAGCTACGTCTCCTGCTATAAACAGCCTGTTTTGTTCATAACTAAGCCCTTCAAGCGGTCCGTCCAGCAATTCATCATCGGCTGGTAATGCCGGTTCCAGTTTTGAACATGCCAGCATGAATACGATTACAGCAAACAGTAACGCTGTTACTTTATATACTTTTTTCATGTTTCACAATTAACGCTCAAAAATTAATTCTTTTGCCAAAAATACATATTTAGGCTTACCTAATTTTATTTTTTTGAGAAAAAAGTCCATTTTTACAAAAAAAACAGCATGACTTCATTAGCAGAAGAGAATTACCTAAAAGAGATTTATAAATTACATGAAAAAAATGGTGCCATGGTCAGTACTTCTGCCCTGGCCGACGCGCTGCAGATCAATGCAGCTTCGGTTACCGATTTCATTAAAAAGATGGCCGTAAAAAAACTGATCAGCTATCAAAAGTCAAAAGGGGTAAAACTTTCGGAGCAAGGCAGGCAAATTGCCCTCAGCATAATCCGAAAACACAGGCTTTGGGAGGTTTGGCTGGTAAACAAGCTCAATTTTAAATGGGATGAAATACACGAGATCGCAGAACAGTTGGAACACGTGGTCAGCAAAAAATTAATTGAAAAGCTGGATGATCATTTAGGCTTCCCAAAAACCGATCCTCATGGAGATCTTATTCCTGACGTAAACGGGCAGTTCATAAAAAACAGCAGTAAACCCTTATTGGATCACAAAACCGGCGATAAAACCAGGTTTGTGGGTGTAGCAGAGCATTCTAACAGTTTTTTACAATACCTCACCAAAAATAAAATTAAGCTTGGCGATGAACTATTTGTAGAATCGATTGAAGAATTCGATAGCAGCTTCCAGGTAAAAATTAACCGGAAAGAGCAGAAGCTATTAAGCAGGGATGTGGTCAAAAATCTGTTGGTGATTGACCTGTAGCGCATTACAAATGGTACAGTTACTTAACCAATTCTTTTACGGTATCAAATAACTCCTTTCCTTCTATATTGATCGCGACAATTTTACCTGACTTATCCAATAAAAAATTAGTTGGCAGTGCGTCAACAAAAAACTGTTCCGCAACCTTCGAATTCCAGCCTGTATAATCGATAACCTGCGTATAGGTTAGTTTATCCTGCTTAATGGCTTTGAGCCAGGATTCTTTTTTTACATCCAATGAAACGGCGAATACTTCAAAACCATTATCCTTATACTTTTTATATAGTTTCTGAACATATGGATTGACAGCCCGGCATGGAGCACACCAGCTCGCCCAAAAATCGACCAGGACCACTTTGCCATTCAGCGATGAAAGTTTTGTGATACTGTCATTTGCTGACGGCAATTCTATTTCAGGTACGCTGTCACCGATTCTAAGCTGCGCTTTACTGAATAATGTACCCGATAAAATAACAACAACTAAAAATAATTTTTTCATTTACAACATTTTCTTTTTTGAAATAAGGACAATTTAAAAAGGAATATTTTTTTCATCACATGACCAAAAGGAGGTGAAATTTTTCAGGCCCCACCTCCTTATAACCTTTTAGTATGCATTAAAGATATTGTACTCCAGTCTTACAAAGAAACCACCCGGCGCTGTTCTGCTGAGATCCTTTACTACGGGTATTCTATACGCCGCATCAACTCTCATCTTACTTAAAATTATGAACTGAACGGAAGGGGCCACGTCTAAAAATGAATACCCATTGTTCAAATTTGCCTGTCCCAATATTTCAACCATCAGATTCATATTGGTTTGCTTATAACTGGTATATTCTTTAGGTAACATTAATTTACCCACAGATAAAGTATATCCAATTGCATCCCTGTTCTTATCTCCGTAAATAAATTTTTCTTTGAAATTATCTGACGCAGTCAGATAAGATGCCGAAGCAGAAATAGCCACTTTGTTAATCAACTGAGTGGCTACCAATCCTCCTTCATAACCAGAATTATGGCCATTTAGATCAATTGCCTGTTGATGAACATCACTATTGTTAAAACTATACCTGCCATAAAATGCCATTCTAAAATGACTGTGTACTTCATCCACGCTGTAAAAGCGGTATTTTACATACACACCTCCACCCTCCGCGATAAAACTGGTATTTCTGTTACTTAAGAAAGCCTCGGCATGAATCATAATTTTTTTAGAAACACCCCACATCAACTCCGGTACCAGGTGAAAACTGGTTTCTCTGGTTGTTTTGTTTCTCATAATATAATTATTAGCCCTGATACCGATACTTTTAGCTGCCATATTACTGGCCGGTTCGGTAAATACGAACAACTCCTGCGCAATCGCTGATTGACCGATAGAAGCAATCAGCAACATGATTAAACGTTGCATAAAATAAATTAAAATCAGTACAGCAGTAAATACTGTACTGAATTATTAACTAAATGGTTACATGAAAAATCCTTTTTTCGTCCTCATTTCCTGAATTATAGCAGGCCATCTTTGTCAGTTTGCTGTTCTTTTTAAATTCCTTTCCCGAAACAAAACCTTTGTCCAGCAAACGGATTTTCTTTTCGCCGGATAAAACAACGTCGTTCACATTAAGGAAATGAAAAACACTGTTACCTACATTAATATGCTTATCGTTCGAAACGTCAAGTTTGTCAAAATTGCAGGTTACGGTAAAGTTGGCCACAAAAAAACCGGCGTCTTCCACTTTATCCTTCAGCTTATCAAAGTTGATATCAGCATTGGGCCTAAAGGAAATTTCAAAAGAAGATGTTTTAATGTTGGCATCAACTTTATCAACAAAATCCAAAGTTTGCAGTGCCTTGAAAATGGAGTTGCTGCACATACTGCATGTTAGTCCGCTTGCCTGGATGGTTACCGCTTTTACCTGGGCCTGTACAGTGTGTGAAAAGAACACAAGGATTATAATAATTAAATTTTTCATCACTAAAATATTTGATTTACTTAATGCTTTTCCTTTAAATCCATACTACATTTCGAGCATTTTCCTGCTTCATTACTGGTTACATCACTATGCATAGGACATGCAAAGGTTTTAGCGGTAGTACCGGCTTCCTTCCTGTCGTACTTGCAGCAACCATGCAGATTATCATAAGCTGTTTTTACAGCTGTGAAATCCTGGGTATCGTATCCGGTATTAGCAATAGCTTCCTGAATTTTAGCGGATGAAGTACTTTTAGCTTTAAATGTAACTTTGAGTTCTTTGGTATCGGCATCCCAACTGGCTGTTTTAGCCCCTGCCGATTTAGCCGCTTTTTCAATTTTAGATTGGCACATGCCGCAATTGCCCCATACCTTAATGGTTTCGGTTTTTGACGTTTGTGCATTGGAAGTTGTGATCGTAAACAGGCTGAACATGATGGCAGCAACAAATGATAATGTTTTCATTTTATATAAATTTTGATGTTGAATTAATAAAATATGCGTATAGCATAACGCACCGATAAATCAATTATCGATGTAAATTATTCAAATCAGTTCTATAGTCTGAAAACACAATTCATTATACGGGCCGAAGGCTTCGGATAACCAGGTGGAGCTTGATTATTAACAGCAATTAAAGCAGTATAATCCGGCATTTGCCAGTTGAATACCGCGTACTCATTAACTACTGCAAAAAAAGGAGCATTAAAAATAATGTCGTTTGATACCGTTTTATGAGAGTCACTTAATTTATAAAATTGAAACTCATCATGGCAACAGCCGGTATCTTTTTCCGTCATACCGCATTTGCCACAAGTATCGCTGGCAGAACCATACAGCTCCATACCGGCCCTGTCGCCCATGCAATAATGCAGTTCTATGGCAATCCCCGAAGAAACAGCCATATAAACTAATGCTAATATGCCGGTGTAAATTTTTTTCATCAACGCCACAAAGCTACAACAGTTTGAACAAAATGACGTACGACAGATGACAATTGCTAAATTTTAACATCAAATAGTCTTCCTGTAAACAAAAAACTAATAGCTTATTGCCAATTGCCCATTGCAAACTGCCCACTGTCCATTGCAATTTGCCTATTGCTTACTGCCGATCAATTAACAAACCCCCACCGCACTCCAAATCGTATCATAAGTCCTTGTGTAGGGTAATGCGGCGCCGCAAAATTATTGTTGATAAAGCCAAAGCCGTTCAAGAGGCTTACCGTATTTAAATTTTCGGCACGAATAAAAGCCGTAAAAGATTTAATTCTAAAATGAAAGAAAGCGCTGATATCGGGCAGGTTCTTTAATTTGAAAGTATCCTGCGGTACAAACTGACCCATCAGGGGTGAATAATTATAGGCTTCAAAAGGGGTAAAATACCTGAATTCCAAACCGGTACTCAGGTTTAGATTCTTAAAAAAGATACCCTCGTATGCGATCCGGTTCCTGGTAAACAGCAGCGGTACTTTTACCGGGGCACTGCCATCCGTTTGTTGCAGGGTTAAATCGGCATACAGGTTCCAGCGTTTTGCCAGTCTTATTTTTTTTGATGCAGACAGTTGAAGCAGGTTGATGACCTTACTGCTTTGTTCGGTGTGATAATAATCTGTAAAATAAGACAGGTTGGTGATCAAATGATTTTTAAAAGAAAGTTTTACAAAACGGTTATTAATATCAGCGCCAAATGAAATGATGTTTTCTTTTTTAGTGATCCCGGGGTTATTAAAATTAAAATGGGAGGCTTCGTCAAAAATAAATGAAGGTGACCTGTTCACATTTTTAAAGAACAGGCTTATATCACCCAATTTATTATTGATATGCCGGGCAATGGTTGCGTAGGCACTGTAATCGCCGCTGTTTAACCCATTAATATAAAACTCCCCTTTTGCCAGCACATCCCAAAGTTTGTTACGGGTTTTATTCCGGTATTCGCCATGAATAATAAAATTGTAAAAATTCCTGGTGCCGGATTTCAGTTCGCCTTTTATGTTCTCCAGTTTTACACCTGCTGAAATAAACTGGCCCGAATTTTTTGTATCGGGAAACTGCAATAACGTAATATCATTACTCATCACCGACCATTTTTCCGCAACCATAAAACTATCTTTTCCAATTTTCACCAGCGTGTCATACCAAAGTTTATAAATGGACGTATCTGCCTGGTCATCCTTATATAAATAATTATAGGTGCTGTAGGTAAAACTATGCTGAGCCCGCAGTTTAGGATAGAACAGGTATTCCGTTGTAGAATCATTAACGGCGATAGAATCCTTTTTGCCAATATCATAGGTCTGCCGTAAAAAAACAGTAAAATCTTTATAGATATTTCCGGTACTCACACTGGATTGAAAAGGATTAGGAGCAAAATTAGCTACATTACCCAGGTTTACCGGAACGGCAAATCTTTTTTTATACGCAGGTTCACTCAAAACGGAATCATCCCGGATGCCGCCATTTTCCGAATTTTTTATGGTATTACCTAACAGGATGAAAAATGCGGCATACCTTTTTCTCTTTCCCTGGTAATTACCCGTCAAACGGTAACTTTTATGATTGGCGTTCTGCGTAACATAAAAACCCGGGGCACTAATGAGCCTGTAGTCAAAACCAAAACTCAGATTTGGTTTTGGGCTTTGTGTATGAAAAGCCCTGATCATTTGCTCTTTCCCCGATGCCAGCTGGTAACTGAGCTGCGTAAACGGTTTATTGGTCTTATAAAATTTAGACCCTTCTAAAGTATAACGATATATATCAAAAGCATGAAAACCTGCATCCCAGCCGGTTTTGGTATTGGGCGCATAAATCAACGGGTAAGCGGCTGCACCGTTATTACCCAAATACATATAAGTTGAAGGAACAGAAAAATAGGTATCAAAATTATTGATGGAAGAATCAAAAGGTATGCTTCTGATCGAATCGAGGTATTTATAGGTAATGGCAATGGAATCCTTTGAATCATCGCGGTGTTCAAACCCAATGGTATCCCTGCTGCCGGATGATGACTTTATACCGGTAATTTTTGATCCAACCTGCCCACCGATCTTTCTAATGTCATCTTCATTCTGTCCGTAAGAAACCTGGATATAAAAAACCAGTAAAATCAACGCAACAATTTGCTTCATCTAAGTTGTGATTATAATTCTGCAATTAGTTCGCAAATCAAAGTCTTGAAATTGGGTTCGGCTCCTTTCGCAGCTTCTAAAACCTCTTCATGCGTGATTACGTTTTCGTCTTCACGTATCCCAACATCGGTAATCACACTCATGGCAAAAACCGGTAGCCCCATATGAACCGCAGCAATAACCTCCTGTACGGTACTCATACCCACCACATCGCCACCCAGCGCCAGGATCATTTTGTATTCTGCCCGGGTTTCAAATGTTGGGCCCGTAACCGCAACATAAACGCCTTCTCTAACCCGGATATTTTTTCTGGCGGCAATATCCTTCATCTTATTAACCAGGTGTTTTTTATAGGGTTCGCTCATATCGGGAAATCTCGTCCCCAGGCTTTTATCATTTCTGCCAATCAAAGGATTGGGTACCAATTGGCTGATGTGATCTGTAATGATCATCAAATCGCCAACCTGGTATGCAGGATTTACAGCACCCGCAGCATTGCTTAGCAATAAAGTATCGATCCCTAAAAACTTTAAAACACGTATTGGAAAAACGGTTTGTTCGGAAGAATATCCTTCGTATAAATGAAAACGGCCAGCCATGGCTACCACTTTTTTACCACCCAGTTCACCAAAAATAAGTTTACCGGCATGCCCTTCAACGGTACTAACCGGGAAATGCGGTATATCGCCATAAGGTATCTCTTTTTCCATTTTAATTTCATGGGTAAAACTGCTCAGGCCGCTCCCTAAAACAATCCCTACATCGGGTTTTTCATTGTACACCTTCTTAATAAAATTAACTGCTTCAGTAATTTTAATCATCATAACGTTTTAGGTTTTAAGCGGCAAAGGTAAGATAATACCATCTTGATTTAATAGGTAGTCCAAAGCACTACGTGGTAATCTTAGATGGTACTATACCGATAGCAAATGGCTTTGGAATAAATACTGGTATAATCGGTATAAGATATTGTTAAAGGAATGTTCACAATCGGGAGTCGGGAGACTGGCGCTGGTAACGGGGAGTTCGGAACCGGAAGCCGGGAGATATACCTGAAACATCCGCCTGCCATGTGCTGGCCTGGTTTAATGCCCAACAATGATCCTACAGACAAGGCCGTCCGGAAAACTTACGGATAAAACTGTACCCGAGCAGGTAATAAATTATGTATCCCGAAACGTAAAACTACAATCCGCAAACTATAAACTGTTTTTGATTACCTTAGCAAAAATTTTTGACGTATGAATCTTCACGAATACCAGGCAAAAGAAATCTTAAAAAAGTACCATGTTCCTGTTCAGGAGGGAATTGCATGCAATACTCCCGGGGAAGCCGAACAGGCTTATAAACAGATTCATACACTTTACGAAAGCAAATTTGCGGTCGTTAAAGCACAAATTCATGCCGGTGGCCGTGGTAAGGGAAAAATTGTGGGTACCGAGCAACGTGGTGTAGCTGTTGGCAAAACAGCCGAAGATGTAAAACAAATTGCACAAAATATGTTAGGAGGAACCCTGGTTACCATTCAAACCGGGGAAGCAGGAAAACTGGTGAGTAAAGTTTTGATTGCCCAGGATGTTTATTATGAAGGACCAAACCCCGTGAGAGAGTTTTATTTATCTATTTTGTTAGACAGGGCCACCAGTCAAAACGTAATCATGTACAGTACCGAAGGTGGTGTAAATATTGAAGACGTAGCACATAATACACCTGAAAAAATATTTAAGGAATGGGTATACCCGGGTGGTAATTTGGAACCATTCCAGGCAAGAAAGATTGCCTTTAATTTAGGCCTGGGTGGTGTTGCTTTTAAAAACTGTGTGAAGTTTGTAACTAATTTATATAATGCCTATATAGGCTCTGATTGTGGCATGCTGGAAATTAACCCTTTATTTAAAACAAGCGATGATAAAATAATTGCTGTTGATTGCAAGATGAATATTGACGACAACGCATTAATGCGTCATTCAGAAATTGCAGCCTTAAGAGATATAAGCGAAGAAGACCCCACAGAAGTGGAGGCAGGACAGTATAATTTAAACTTTGTAAAATTAGATGGCAATGTAGGCTGTATGGTTAACGGTGCCGGTCTTGCCATGGCAACCATGGACATGATCAAACTCAGTGGCGGCGAGCCTGCAAATTTTCTGGATGTTGGTGGTACAGCCAATGCACAAACAGTTGAAGCTGGCTTCCGTATCATATTAAAAGATCCAAAGGTGAAAGCCATACTCATCAATATTTTTGGGGGTATTGTTCGTTGCGACCGGGTTGCACAAGGCGTGATAGATGCCTATAACTCTATCGGTAATATCCATATTCCGATCATCGTAAGGTTACAGGGTACCAATGCAGATGTGGCAAAAAAATTAATTGACGAAAGTGGATTGAAAGTTCAGAGTGCCATTCAGTTAAGTGAAGCGGCTGAACTGGTGAATAAAGCGGTGGCCTAATGCAAAGCATACATACTATTTAATCCCATCCGGTTTAACCGGATGGGATTTTTTATCCGGAAAACTTCAGATCAAGGAAAGGACTAAGGATGAGGTTGAATCCTATGTTTGTAAAACTACCGTAAAAGGTTCTTGTGCCTGCTTTTAAAAAATGATTTATTTTCAATCAAATGATTAAACATGCTGGAACTAAACTTTTCTCCTTTTCCTCAAATAAAAACCAAAAGGTTGTTACTCAGAAAAATGACCGAAGACGATGCACCCGAACTGCTTTTTTTAAGGTCGGACGAAACCATGATGCGCTATATTGACCGCGAGAAGACAAAATCAATGGAAGAGGCAACTGCATTCATACAAAGAATTAATACAGCTATTGATAATAACGAAAATATACAATGGGCCATTGCCCTCGCTGATAAACCTGAAACGATGATTGGTACCATCTGTTTCTGGAACATTAAAAATCAGCATTACCGTGCAGAAGTTGGTTATATGCTGCATCCCGGTTATTGGCGCAAAGGCCTGATGAAAGAGGCGTTGATCGCCGTAAATGAATTCGGATTTACAGAGATGAACCTGCATAGCATAGAAGGGCATATCAATCCTGAAAATACAGCATCAGGCATGCTGTTAGAAAAATGCGGCTATAAACGGGAAGCTTATTTCAAAGAAGATTTTTATTTCAGGGGCAAATTTATTGACACGGCCATTTATTCATTACTGGCAAAATAAAAACGCGGCCAACGGCGTTGTGTTAAAAAACAGACCCGCTGTAGAAACAACGGGACTTTCATTATTACTTTTTAAACCGAAACCCCTGTACGTACTATCTTTAATGATTGGTTTATTCCGTTTCCTGTAAGAATAATCCCCAATCAGATTTGTTGAACTATGCGTAATACATGGTATGCAGCAGCACATGATCTATCACATGTATTACGTCATTGCTTTGATCCACGTCTTTAATGGTAATACCATCTTGATTTAATAAGTAGTAAAAAAGAACTACGATGAAATCTTATATGGTATTATGCCGATAGCAAATGGCATTGGACTACATACCGGTATAATCGGTATAACACAGGCTACCCCATCACTTTCGTCCTGAATGGCTATTTTTTTTTCCTTTCATCATGATCCGGATATTTTTGCCGGCTAAGGTTTTTAATCCTGCAGTGCCATTACCTGCCTTAATTAACCTCCAAATATCAATGGCATTGTATTTTTCCGGCAACAACATGATAGGTCAGCACCGTTGTTACTGCTGGTATACCCGAAGCCATCAGTACATGATCAACTGTACCGGCAGGTAACATGTTACATGCACTGTTGGTTGGTGCAAATATGGTAAAAGGTCCGTCAGATTTCAAAGTGGCAACCAGGTCAGCAGCTTTTACTGCAGCAACCAAGGTCGTGTGAACCTTACTGTTAACTGCATTCTCTGCTATATTTTTTGAAGGAAACATGGCTGCGCCACCTGCCATCACGGTTTTGTCCGTTTGCACAAACGAAGCCTGCACAAACACAACCGCAGCTACAGGCAAAAAAGATTTTTAATTTGTTTCCTAACTGTGATTTAATTTCTTTTGATTAATGATTTCACCACCATGTACGCAGGATGAAAAACACTGGATTTATTTTTATCAATTATTTTTTTACAAAAAAAAATCAGGCTGTGGGAAACAGCCTGATTCAAAAAAAAATATAAACAGGGTATGCTACATGCTGCCAACGACGATCACTTTTGTAGGTTCTGGCTTTTCCGGCCCGGCATCTTCGAGAGAAACCGCAAAAGCCTGTGCTTTTCCGAAGCTCTTCATTTTTTGTACATGAACTATTTTACCATTTATTTGGGTGGTTATAATACCGCCATTTACCGGCTTCCCATCAACAATTGCCCAAAACTGGTATTGCTTGCCGGCAGGTGTTTTTGGCAGGTTAGAAGGATCAATATATACTTCTTTGGTGTTTTGCATCCAGTAAATACGGGCCGCAGCATCCGGTTCTTCAGGCGTGCCTGCCAACGAAACTGGCATGGCATTTTTATTACCCATTACACCCATCGCATCATGCATATCTGCAGCCAGATCCTTTTGTTGCAGCAACTCGGTTTTAACGGATGCCAGTTCAGTATTTGTTGCCCGATACCTGGTATAAAAACTATAGTTAAAAAAAATACTGGCTGCCAATAATAAAATGCTGGCTGCCACTGCATATTTCCAAAACGAATTCATCTGGTGAACTGCAGCAGCCGCTTTATCGCCGGCTTTCAAATCAATAACAGGCGCTGTTTTATTTGTATGGATTGCAGCCAATACTTTTTCCTTTACAGATGCACCCGGTTCAACGACATGCATTTGTGCATAGTTTTCCAATCCGGATTGAATGGTTTCAATTTCGGCCGCCACTTCGCGATACTGCTTTGCCCACGCTGCCACTTCAGCAGTTTCAGTTGCCGAGGTAAGCCCCATACTGTAAAGCTCCAAAATTCCTGACGATATGATTTCCTGTGCGTTCAATTTAATGATATGCTAACATTTTTCTTAATTCAATAATAGCAGCCCTCATCCTGGTTTTAACTGTACCCAAAGGTATTCCCATTTCCTTTGAAATTTCTTCCTGGGTGTAGCCGTTAAAATAAGCCAGATCAATAATACTTCTTTGTTCGGGTTTTAAATTAGCTAACTGGTTTCGGATACCCATCGCATCAAAACGTTCTGCTATACGACCATCATCGGTCAAATTACTTACGGAATTTTCATCAGCAAAGATTTTTTCCTGTTTTTTATAACCTTTACTTCTCAATGTATCAATAGTAAGATTTCGGGCAATATTCAGCATCCAGGTAAACAATCGCCCCTTGGCATTATCGTAGCTGGAAAAATTGTTCCAGATCTTTACAAAAGCTTCCTGCAAAATATCTTCCGCAAGTTCACGATTTTCTACCATGCGGAAAATAACGCCGTTCAAAGCGGCCGAATAATTATCATATAAGTAAGAAAATGCCTGTTGGTCCTGGCTTTGCAGCAGTACCACCAGTTCCTCTTCACTATATTTTAAAGTACCAGGCAAATGGTTCGGGGGTTAATGTTGGCTTCAAAAATAATTGATTATTATTAAATCCGGGAAACTTATTGGTTTAGCCAGATTTTTTTTACTTTTCGCGGGCAATACAAATGAACAACCGGCGTGTTCATGCTTTTGAATAATTTTACGGTCTTCAAACAACCTTATTAATTTTAAATAATGCAGGAAATACAGATAAAAATTTTACAGCCGGGAGATAACAGGGCGCTGGCAAAAATAATCAGGGATACGTTAACCGAGTTCAAAGCAAATAAGCCCGGCACCGTTTTTTATGATGATACAACCGATCATTTGTCTGATGTTTTTAAATCGGAAGGCAGTATTTATTTTGTTGCTGAATGGCAGGGCGACCTGGTGGGTGGCGCCGGTATATACCCAACGGCAAATCTGCCTGCAGGCACCTGTGAACTGGTAAAACTCTATCTCTCTGCAAAAGCCCGTGGAAAAGGCATTGGTAAGATATTGATGGAAAAATGTATGGTTGCAGCCAAAGATTTGGGTTATAAAAAAATATACCTCGAAACCATGCCTGAACTTACTATTGCTATCCCTATATATGAAAAAATGGGATTTACTTATTTAACCGGGCCACAGGGTAACAGTGGTCACACCGGTTGCGACGTATGGATGATCAAGAACCTGGAATTATAAAACCTGCACTTCGTACATTCCGCTAAACAAATACAATTTGCCCGTTTTTACTTCAACGCACTTAAAACGCTTTCGTATTTTTTCGCCTTTTTTAAAAATACGGCCGCCTTTAATAACAAACACTGCGCCTTCCGCTAATTGTTCTACCAAATGTACACCGTCTTTTTTATCATCATAATGATGTAATACCCTTAGCAGCTTTTCATCGCCACAACTGCTGGCGGCGGGGTTATGCAGCGTTTGCAACAACGCTTTTTCAATATCTGCTGGAAATACCTGCTGTGATAAAAACTTAGCCAGTATTTTTCCAAACTCATCTTTCCACTCCCGGCCATGTGCCTGCACCCGGTGGCCAAATTTTTCGAAAGTAAAAAGATGAGCCAGTTCATGCAACAGTGTGATCAGGAACGCATATTTATTCAGGTTGCCATTAACGCTGATGCGGTGATTTTTATTGGTATGTGCGTGGCGGTAATCGCCCAATATACTTTGCCTTTTGCGGCTGATGGTGAGATGTACTTTATGTTGCTGCAGGTAAAACAATACGTCTTCAAAACCTGCTTCGGGTAAATAAGATTGTAATTGTACAAGCGGGGCTTCCTGTTTAGGCATTTTTAGTTTTGTTCAACTTCATAATGGTGCTCACTTCCACTACCAGGTAAACAATATAAACAACCATGGAAGCATAAACGGCAGGCTTGTTAAAGGCAGTGCCGCTGATAAAATAATAGGCCACAACGGCAATTACACAGGCAAAAACTTTTATCAGCATACCTCCCATCACACTGCGAATAAAAACCTGCGGATTTTTATTGAACATCGCTTTGTACTGCAGGTAAAAAACATACAGGCTGATCAAAAAAAACAACAGGTTAGCGCCTTGTATTACCTCGTAATTAATTCCGTTACCCGTAAGGTTCCATTTGGCTAAAAAGATGACAAGTATCAAAATCAAGACGGTGTACAGTAATGGAGCTAATACTTTATAAGTAAGTTTCATTAATTTAATTATTGATTTACCGCGTTGGCCACATCCTTTTTAAGTTCCACAATATTTGCGCCCATATGGCATTTACCATTAAAAACGGCTGATGGCTCTACCTGTAATTTACCGGCATAAATATCACCATGCACTTCTGTGCTTCCATGCAGGAATAAAAGTTCCTGTATCTTAATGTTTCCGGTTACGTGCCCCATAATATCGGCCTGCAAACCTTCAATACTTCCCTCCACAATTCCATCGGCGCCAATGATGATCTTCGCTTTTCCCCTGAGGTTGCCTTTCAATGTACCATCGATTCGGATATCTCCATTACTTTCAATATCGCCCGTGATGATAGTACCGGTGCCAATCATGGTGCTCGAGTTTGATGGAGTTAAACCAACAGATGACCTGGATTTTGAATTAAACATAAAATATATTTTTTTATTTAATAAACATTTATTCAACAATATTTTCCACTTTCGGTAATTTCAATTGATTGGTATCTAATTTTGGAAGCGTTCCTTCTAATAATTTATGCAGGTCATCGTAATATTTCTGCTTATACTGTAAAGCCTGCTCCATTGAATCGGTTCTTAACTTAAGTATTTTATACTCCTTGATTTGTTTGGCATTGCCATAACCCGTTCCCGGTAAATAATATTTTAGCGGCGTAAAGACAAGTAATGCAATGATCAAGCCAACCAATACAACAAATACCGTACTTAAAAAAACATATACACTTAAGCGGCTAAGTTTAAATTTAACCACCTCTTCGTAAGTATCCTCATTCATCACCACCAGCCTATAACGGTTTTGCAACCGTTTTAATGTGCTGTTGGCACCGAGTTTTGCCATATTTTTTTGTTGAACTCTAAAATTAAGAAATGCAGGTGAAAAAGCAATTGAAAAAGGCTAAAAACTGCTTATCGGGGTAATTATATACTCTTTCATTAGAATTAAGGTGCACACATAATTCCTGTAAATTCATAAATCTATATTAAATCAAGCTGATAATCTGAACGTTTCCAAAAAATATCCGATATTTATCCCTGTTATTTAATAATTTGATTCATGCTGAAGAGAACTAAGAACCCGTTATTTATTTTTTTGATTTTAAGTGGATTTTCAATCCCGGTATTTTCACAACCTACCTGGACCATTGATCCTTTTGGCAAAGAAAAAAAACCGGAAAAATTTGAGAACAGAAAATTGGGCTCGGAAAAAACAGCAGAAAAAAAATTTACTGTTGGCCGCAATTTTTATCAAAACACGGTTACGCACTATAATTTTTATTATAATGCAAACAACCGGGTTAATATGGTTGTAGACCGAGCTAAGAATTCACAGAAAGATGATTATACCAACCTGCTTGCTTTTTATCCCTATTCATTTGAAGGCACTTCTACCCAAAAAGTTGAACTCGATTCGGTGATTTACTCTTCAACAGCCGGTATTCTTTTACACGATTTAAGAAACGACTGGATCGACAATATGTATTTGCTTATTGGTAAAGCCTATTATTTTAGAAAGGATTTTGACTCGGCTTTAATGACTTTCCAGTTCATCAATTACAACCTTTTTCCCCGTAAAAGAAAAAATGATGATGATGACAGGATCGTAGGTTCCAGTTCCACGTCTATCGCTAACAAAGAAAAACGGAATATTTTACAAAAATATACTGCCCTGCCCCCAAGCCGTAATGATGCTATTTTATGGCTGGCGCGTACCCTGATTGAGTTGGGTGAGTTTGCCGAATCGGGTGGATTGATCAACACCATGCAGGTTGACCCCAATTTGCCAAAAAGGTTGCGCAATGACCTCGCAGAAGTTAATGCGTACTGGTTTTTTAAACAGGATAATTTCGACAGTTCGGCAGCTCATCTTGAAAATGCTTTAAGTGTTGCTGAAACCAAGCAGGATCGTGCCCGTTGGGAATTTTTACTGGCGCAACTTTATGAAAAGAACGGCAAGTTTGATAAGGCTTCCTCGTACTATACAAAAGCTTCAAAACATACTGTTGATCCTTTAATGGATATTTATGCCAGGCTTAACGATGCCAAAATGCTGAGAGGCAATGGTAATCCCAAAGAACTGGATAAGGCCATCAGCAATCTTTCAAAAATGGGGCGACAGGATAAATTTGATGCTTACCGCGATATTGTTTATTATTCTGCAGGTGAACTGGCCATGCAAAAGCCGAATACCAATGCTGCTGTTGCATTTTTTTATAAGAGTTTAAAGTATAATGATAACAATATCAATTTCAGGAACAGGGCCTACCTCGATTTGGGTGATATCGCTTACAGCCGTAAACAATACCGCCTGGCAGCTTCCTTATATGATAGTTTACAAACAGGCAGCGACTCCATATTGGATAAACGCATTGCTGCCATCCAGGAAAGAAAAGATGCATTGGTTAAAATTGCAAATGCCATTAGTGCTATTGAAAGAGAAGATAGTTTGCAACGGATTGCATTAATGCCAACCGAAGCCAGAATTGACTATGTAAAAAAACTGGTACGTAAACTGCGTAAGGAAAAGGGCTATAAAGATGATGGCAATTCAATCGGTGAAGATATGCCGTCTGGCAATTTCAATAGCCAGCCACAGGTTGATCTTTTTGCATCAAATAGCAGTAAAGGCGAATGGTATTTCAATAATAACACGCTGAAATCGAAAGGCTTTAGCAGTTTTAAAAGCAAATGGGGTAACCGAATAAATACAGATAACTGGCGCCGCAAAGCAGCCATAGAAGCGGTCGTTAATACTCCTCCGTCAAATCCCGATGGAGGTGGTAAAACAGTAAAGGTCGAATCTACGAGCGGTGACAAAACCAGCCAGGAAACGGTGGACATCAGTTTTGAAGCCATGTTGAATAATTTACCGATGACCGAAGAAACAGTAAAAGCCAGTAACGATATCATTGCCGACAATATGATCATACTGGGCAAAACTTATCAAAATGACCTGGAAGAGTATCAACTGGCAGCGGAAACTTATGAAGCCTATTTAATACGCTTCCCTACCCGCCTGCTGGATGGAGACGTTTATCTTAACCTGTATTTTTGCTATACAAAACTTGGGGATAAAATGAAGGCCGGTTATTATAAGAATTTACTGAATGGTAATTTTGCCGACAGCCCTTCCGGGCAAAAACTGAATAACCCTTCTGCGTTAAGCCCAAAAGCAAAAAATCCGGAAGCAACAAAATTGTACGAAGAAATTTACAACCTCTTTTTAGAAGGTGACTTTGAAAAAGCCGTTGCTGAAAAGAAAAAGGCCGACAGTTTATATGGTGTAAATTACTGGACTCCTCAATTGCTGTATATAGAAGCACTTCAAAACGTAAAAAACAGAGACGACAGTGCTGCCATTAAAGGATTGCAGGCTATCATTGCGAACGATCCCAATTCTCCGCTTAAAGAAAAAGCACAGACCATGATCGATGTATTACGACGGAGGGGTGAAATTGAAAAGTATTTGGATAGCCTGGAAATTACCCGGGTCGAAGAGGATTATGTAAAAATTGTAGATAAGCCAAAGGTAGCCAACAATGTTGTTACCCCGGTGGTTAAGGAATCGCGGGTAAAAGCAACGCCGGTAATAAAAGATACATTAACCAAAGTTGTAGTTGCCCCACCGTTAAGCATGGGCGCATTTACCATGACGGTTACCGCTCCGCATCATGTATTGATGATCCTGGAAAAGGTAGACCCCGTTTATGTAACGGAAGCCAGGAATGCCTTCACCAGGTACAACAGGGAAAACTATTACGGCCAACCCATTAACATTAACACGGATGTGCTGGATGCCAACCGAAACCTTTTGGTGATCACGTCATTTCCAGATGCAGCGACCGCAGTGATGTATTATGATAAAATAAAAAGAAATGCCCCAGCAGAAATATCCTGGCTTCCTGCAAATAAATATTCGTTTATAATTATTACAGAAGAAAATCTGCAACTGTTAAAAACCAATAAGGACCTGGCAGGTTATAAGGCCCTGTTAAATAAGCAGTTTTTGAACAGGTTTTAACGGTAACCCGGTAAAGCTTTCATCATTCGCCCTGTACTTTTATGCGGTTTTTATGTTGGTAATTTTAAAAAGATACTTTCAACTTTTCTTTCATGAAGCGTTCAGTTAAAATTTTATGGCGTGTTTTTATAGGTGGTTTTGTACTGTTGATTTTGATGTTTACGGCGGCAAATTTTGGATTATTCGGTAAAATGCCGTCGCTGGAGCAGTTACAAAATCCCGAAGCAGACCTGGCCAGTGAAATTTATTCAAGCGATGGATTGCTGATGGGCAAATACTATTCTGAGAACAGGAGTGAGGTTAAATACAACGAGATTTCACCCAACGTTATTAATGCTTTACTGGCAACAGAAGACGAACGGTTTTATGACCATTCCGGAATAGATGCACAGGCTGTTGCCCGGGCAGTTTTTACTTTGGGCAGACAGGGTGGTGGCAGTACACTTACCCAGCAGGTGGCTAAGATGATGTTGGGCCAGGGACGTGGAAATATTGTCAAGCGCGGCTTCCAAAAAATGAAAGAATGGATCGTTGCTGTTAAACTGGAACGGAATTTTACGAAAGAAGAGATCATTACCCTGTACCTCAACAGAGCCCCCTGGGGAAATGTTTTTGGCATTCGTAATGGAGCACGTACGTATTTTCAAAAAGAGCCTAAAGATTTAAAAATTGAAGAAGCTGCCGTGTTAATTGGCATGTTAAAAGGATTTATATATAATCCGATCGGGTATCCAAAAGCGTCGGTTGACAGAAGGAATACGGTTATTAACCAGATGGTTGTTTGCCAGCAACGTTTTTTAACCGATGCCGAAGCTGTCAAATTAAAAGCCAAACCCCTGGTCACCAATTATCAAAAAATAGATGAAGATCTGGGTATTGCACCTTATTTCCGAATTGCATTAGCCGATAAATTAAGAGCATGGTGTAAAATACATGAAAATCCAAAAACCGGCGAGCCGTATAACCTGTACCGTGATGGCCTGAAGATTTACACCACGATTGATTCCAAAATGCAACAATATGCCGAAGAAGCAGTTGAGGAACATATGCCGGTTATACAAAAGAAGTTAGACTGGCTAATGAAAAACAATGGCAAGAGAATATGGAAAGATCATGAAAACATTGTGGAAGGCGCATTTAAATTTACCGACAGGTGGAAAAGCATGAAGGAAGCAGGGGTTCCGGAAGCCGACATTAAAAAAACATTTTACGTTCCTGTTAAAATGAAAGTTTTTGCCTGGAATAAAAAAAGAGAAAAGGATACTGTTTTAACACCTTTTGATTCTATCAAATACCATAAAGAGATCCTGCAAACAAACTTTGTGGCTATGGATCCCCATTCGGGAGAAGTAAAATGCTGGGTTGGTGGTATTGATTTTAAGTGGTTTAAGTTTGACCACGTGACGCAAATGAGACAGGTAGGATCTACCTTTAAACCATTCATATACACACTGGCCATTGATGAAGCAGGCTTTACTCCCGAAACCGTTATTCCCGGAGGCTCACTAACCCTGGGCGGAAAAACGATTACCGGAGGTGCCGGTACGGTGGCCTATTGCCTGGCGCACTCGAAAAACGTTGCTGCCTGGCGTTTAATTGGCCAGATAGGCGTGAAAAGAACCATTGAGTTTATTCAAACTTGTGGTATAACCACAAAAATTCCACCTTATTATTCAATCGGGCTGGGAGCCGCGGAAATTCCGCTAATGGAAATGCTGCAAGGCTATACTATGTTCCCCAATAAAGGATTGAACACGGAACCCATCATCATTAACCGCATAGAAGATAAAAGCAGTAATATGCTGCAGGAATTTAATTCCACTTCCAAACAGGTGATTGCTGAGTCTGATGCCTATACCATGGCAAAACTGATGCAGGGAGTGATTGCTTTTGGTACAGGCAAGTCCTTAAACAAATATAATATTCCGGTAGAAAAAGCGGGTAAAACAGGTACAACCAATAATAATGCTGATGGCTGGTTTATAGGTTATACCCCCGAATTACTGGCCGGCACCTGGGTTGGTTGCGATGACCCGTTTTTACGTATTTACCAAAACACTTCTGGCGGTGCAGAGATGTCGGCACCAAGATGGGGGATTTTTATGAGTAAGGTATATGCGAATAAAAAACTGGGCTATGGCCAGATCAAAGTCTTTGAAAAACCAATTGAGTTAACCAACGATCCGATTTATGCGGATGCCGATTTCAATAGATATTTTATGCAGGGCGATAGCACAACCATTGATGAAGGTAATGGTACAGCAGATGATTTTTTCATGGTGCCCGATCTTCCTGATGATAAAACTGCAGAAAATTTTGACATAAAAAGTGGTAAACCTGAAGCTCAGCCTGATTCAGGTAACTCAAAAAAAACTGTACCTAAAAAGACCGAGGATAAAAAAGCCATTATGCCAGCCAAAACTCCGGTTGATAATAAAACGAAAAAAACAGTAAAAGCAAAATTGGATAATGACTATTAGATTTTTCGGTGAATCACCCCAAAAGGATGACTCACCGAAAAAATTATCTATTCTATTATTTTTTCTATTCTTATCATTTTCCCCTCATCATTAATACCCTCTAAAACCAGGCGTATCTTTTTAGTAAAATCATTATTGTAAAAAGTAACGGGTATTTTGCGGTTGTTTTTATCCGTTAATACATAAGGCATCCACAATAAAGTTGTTCTGGCATCGGTTCCGGTAGTAACATTGCCCTCAGCATAGTTTGGTGAATAAAATTCTTTTAAGGCAGAATAACCTGCGACTTTTACCATCCCCAGGTCTTTTTCCGTAGGACTTCGGTCAATCAGGTCATTACCCTTTTTGGTGTATACAGCCAGTATCGGCCCTATCACCGATCCCCCGGCATCGGCACTAATACCCGAAAACATGGGAATAAACTTTAAAAAGGCAACTTGTGAAAGACTCATAATTTCAAGCTCACTGTTTTCAACCGGTCGTTCATCAATATAAACGGTTACCAGACGCTGACTATAATATAATTTCCTACCGTCCAGGACGTTAACATTCCCAATAACCAATGCCGGAATCGTATTTCGGATATAAGTATATATATCCAGTTTTGTCCATGATTTTTCATCATGTAATACATCTATTGCATAACCGCCAACTCCACCAGAAAACATCCCACTGGTATATCTGTCGTTCATTTTAATTACAGGATCATTTTTCCAGTTACGCCAACCACCACTTTTTATGACCAGTGCCTCCATTGTTTTTTCGTTATTAAATGAACGGATTCCGCCGTTTTCACTATAATACTTAAAGAGCGATGTGGCAGGGTTATACACGATGCCTGCGGTATCGAACACCAAATAATTTTTATAATTATTTATCGCCGCAGGTTGTTGAAGTGTAAAATTAGAATTGCTGAAAGCCATCTGCCTGTTCAACAGTTTGTTTTTGTTGAACGTAAAATAAACGCTGGCAGAATCATAAAAAACCAGCCCTTTTTGCCTGATAAAGCCGTTTTTTTCGGGTATAAGCGTATAAAAATTATTGGTACTGTCTACCGTTTTAACGATCAATGTTACCTTTTCATCTTCCTCCATTTTACGCATGGCCTCCTCACCTATTTGTCCGTACACACCCAGAAAATCATCAGGCTGAAATTTGACGGCCGGCGTTTTCTGTACCATCATATCTGCCCAGTTATACCTGCGCCAGCCATGGGTAAGCATAACCAGGTCCAGTTTATTTCTTACATCAGCATCCACATTATTGGTAAAATAGAAGGCCGGATTGTGGATATAGCCTTTAACATCTCCTTTCAATAAAAAATCACTGACAATGGAATGCGCTGTTGTTTCAAAATTCATATCCGCATCAGAAATGCTGAGCGACATATTTGCAGGTATGGTATCCGCCACAAAAATTTCAAGTGTATTTTTTCCCCTCTTTTTTGTGCTCACTTCTTTTGTAAACACGGCGGCATTAATCCCATAATTGTTATTGTTAAGGAATGCCACCCGTTCCGCTACCGGCTGCCAATTGGCGTCAAAAACAGTTACCTGCATGGTTCCGGATGGTAGTTCATTAGTGGGTATTAAACCGGTATGGGGGACTGATGCAGTTACAGCCAGATTTGATTTATAAAAAATTTTCTGATACATATACATCAGTACATGTAAAGAATCATTGCCTGTTCTGTTTACCAGGTTATAAAAAAGCTTGTCTTTTTGTACAGATAATTTTAATGAAACACCATTCGGTTTTGTATCCGGCAACCAGGTTTGTTGTTTTGCGCCATTGTTGTCAACCCACTCAGCATAATATTTATGACCCGGCTGAAAATCCAGGTCGAATTTACCCATACCATCATGCAAAACAGCAAGCGGCATGATCACTTCCCCGGTCTCCTGGTCTTTGATTACGCCATTCACAAAATAAGGTATCCCGTTATTATAGCTGGCTTTAAACGCAATTGTATTTACGATACCACCAATGATTTGGCCCCCTTCCGGAAAAAACTGAAGGCTTACCGTTTTCTTTGATGTTTCGGGTTCCGTTTTATTGCTGATAATTTTTATTGCCCGGGTAAACAACATTGCGGTATCAAAATTCAACATCCAGTTTGTGTACGCCCGGCATATTAACCCGGCAGATCCCAAACTGTCTGGAATCGTAAAATGTCCATCACTGCTACCGCTGAATACAGGACTCATCTGTTGTTGTACCAGTTTGCCCTTTTCATCATACAAAGCTGCATAAAAATTGGTGCTGCGCTCTGAAGGCAGATTTTCTTCAAAGACATAAGCCTTGAACCAAATAGTTTCGCCGGGCAGGTACGATTCCTTATCAAAATGAATGTGTATTTTCTCCTGCGGGTAGCTGGCACCATATAGGTTTATGCTGTTCTCTATGGTTTGTGCCTGCAAATAGGTACTGGAAAATACCGTTAAAAATAAACAGAAAAATAGATGGAATTTTGTTTTTCGCACAGGGTTATAGTTTTGAAGGATAAAATTATATAAAATATTGGTTATAGAATGAATATTTTATATACTAACAAAAATTTATCAATTCGGAATACAAAAAAACCCCCTGCAAATGCAGAGGGTCTGTTTATTAAACCAGGTTCAATTAATAATTTCTTAACGTAATTTCCACTCTCCTGTTCTTTGCACGACCTGCTGCAGTTTTATTATCTGCTACCGGGTTTGTTTCACCATAACCCGCTGAACTCAAACGGCTTTCATCGATACCTTTACCGGTTAAGTAAGTTTTTACCGAAGCTGCCCTGTTCTCTGATAAGGTTTGGTTGGAAGCATCATTGCCCTGGGAATCCGTATGTCCATCAATGGTTACTTTGTAAGTAGGATTCTCTTTTAAGATGGTAACCAAGTCATTTAACTTGGGGAAAGACTTCGTTAATAATTTGGCACTACCTGTTGAAAAGAATACATTTTTTGCTGCCAGGTTAACCCGCTTAATAATTTCTTCGCTGATTACCGGGCAACCGAAGTTAGATGCAGGACCTGCTTCGTTGATACACTTATCTTCTTCGTCATTTACGCCATCACCATCCGTATCGGGTATCGGGCATCCCTGGTAACGGGCAATCCCTTTAACAGCAGGGCACTTATCGATTTCGTCGTTAATGCCATCCAGATCCGTATCGGGTATGGGGCAACCCGCATAGCGGGCTAAACCAGCAACATCAGGGCATTTGTCTGCTGCATCTGTAATACCATCTCCGTCTCTGTCGGGGCAGCCTTCCAAAGATGCAAGGCCCTTAACATCTGGACATTTATCATCAGCATCCAACACGCCATCTCCATCCCTGTCTTTTGGAGGCTCAACAACCGGAATGGGGACAACCTTTAACTCTTCCTTCTTTTTAGTCAAATTAGTCGCAATACCTAAACTATGATAAAAATGATAGGCGGTATTTTCGGTTATCGCTACACGGTATTGAGAATTCATCAGTAAAAATACCTCATCAACGATCTTTACCTGGGCACCCAAACCAACGGGCAGGAAAGCCCCGTAGTATCCCCGGTATTTTGAACCACCGATACCAGCCGTTAAAAACGGGCTAAAACAATATTTATCAGATAGTAATTTTAAATTAACTGTGGCTACTCCCTCCAGCAAAAAACTCGAATTATTGCGCAAAGCCTTCCCTGAAATTGGGTAGTCAATAAATGAACCGGACAAAGTACTCACAAAATCCAGGTTATTATTTAAACCCTGTAAATAACTTACTGCAAGTCCGGAGGTCATATTTTTTGTTTTATGCCATTCTTTTGAACGGATGATGCTGGGTAAACCAGATGCCCGTAGATTTTGTGCAGTCTTAAAATCATTTAAGAAAAAACTAATTCCCAATGATGGTCTTTTTTTGTACTCTCCTTGTCCAAAAGAGGTTACAAAAAGGCCTAAGCCTATACATACAAATAATAATTTCTTCATAATGTTATTTTTCTAAATAGCTGCAAAAATAGATGCAAAACTCCATATCGTAAAATATTTCACAAAGATTGTTCCAACAATTAAATACCATGTAAATAAGCAGGTAGGATATAGTTGAATTTAAATATAAAAGTATAAAGCTAGTGAGGTATCATTTTCTTATCCACAATTTCTACTTTTACCCTGGTAAGCCCCCCGGAGACATATCCAAGCTTTTGAGCAGCGGTCTTTGACAGATCAACAATTCGTTTCATCTTGGGATGAATCCGATCGTTTATTTTAACAACTACTGATTTTCCGTTCCGCAAATTTGTGACCTTGACCCAGGTACCTAACGGTAGTACATTACAGGCACAGGTCATTTTATTTTGGCTGAAGATCTCCCCGCTTGCAGTTCGTCTTCCATCAAATTTATTGGCATAATAACTTGCCTGCCCGTATAACACACGGGTTGCTTTTTTAGGCTTTATTTTATTTGCAGTTGTGTCGCTTTGCGCATGAACAGCTGGGGGAAAAATAAAAAATAATGCAACCACCGTCACATATACTACATGACGCATTAATCTGTAATTTATTGATTTAAATATGCAGTACATAATTAAAGATAAGACAAATTACCATTTTACCTGACTCCACTTTTTTGCAAAATATTTTTCAATCAGCATCTCATCTTCTCCGTAAATGTCCTCATAAAATTTCACGTTACCATTTTTTCCTTCACAGGAAAAATAACGAATAAAAAGCGGGATATGATTTTGAACATCGATCCGGTGTCTTTCTTTTTTTTCCATCCAGTTTCTGATCGAGTCGGTAGTATAACAAAGTGAATCTTTCCGGTTGCTTAACAGGCTGTCGTTGCCGGCAATGTAATAAGCCAGTTTTTCCCATTCCTGAACACGTACACACCCATGACTTAATGCACGTGATGCCTTTTTAAAAAGATAACGCTGGTTGGTGTCATGTAAATAAACTGAATACGGATTACTAAAATTGAACTTAATGACGCCCAACGAATTATTATCGCCACTGCCTTGCACAACATTATACGGAATGCTTTTCGAATATTTACGCCAGTTAACGGTATTTGGATCAATTACTTTTCCCTGATGATTCAAAAGCGCTAAACCAATTTTCGATATATAATTGGGATTATTTTTTAGTTTGGGGAGGTACTGCTTTACAATGATACTGTTTGGCACTGTCCAGGTGGGATAAGTTATTAAATCAGATATTGCTGATGTAAGCGAGGGCGTTCTGGTTTCGGGTTTACCCACAATTACCTTCGATTCCAACACGATGCTGTCGTTATTAACCAACCTTAAATAAAAACCGGGTATATTAACCCAGATATAGTTTGAAGGCATTTTTGCCGGCAGTTGTTTATACCTGTCGAGGGTAATAGCAATTCGTTTAAATTTTTCAACATCATTATTATTCATGGATCCAATTAATTGCCTGCCAAATACACCGTCGGCCTTTAATCCATGTAATTGCTGGTACTTTTTAATAGCCATATATAATACGGCAGAATCGGGTAATCCTTTGATGGCAGCAATACAATTACTTTCCAACAATCTTTTTTGCAGCACTTTGATAAAATGAAGTGAGTCTTTTAAATTTCCTCTTTTAAAAGGATAGGTGATATGGGTATACACGCTCCGGTCCATACTGTCAACAAAACGTTTAATACCGTTTTTCAACTCCCAGTAATTTTTGTGTCTTGGCTGAAGTGATTCCAGTAACCTGTCAAAGTCTTTTTTTTCAAGTAATTCATTAAGTGTTGCAATAAATAAATGATCAACGAGCACCGGATCTTTGTTTAGTGAAAGGCTATCGGGTTGCAGTCGCCCCTGTTTCAGGTCCTTAATAATATGCATAAACCCATCGGTAAGTAAGAGATCGGCCTTTGTCCAAAAGTCTGCATGCATGCGGGTTAATGAATCTGCATCCAATGTATCTTTTAAAAACTTTAAATTTTTATAGTGATAATCTTCGCGGAAAAGTCCTTCATTTTCTGCCTGGAAAATAAAACGGAATAGCTTTTCTGCCAGCGGCGTCCATTTCTCTGTGGAACTCCAGACTGGTTTAAAATCAATACGGCTGTAAAATGCTTTCAGGATATGCGGCAGATCCAATCCGGTACTGTCATCTATCATTCCCGAATTGCCTGAAGCCTTTTGCAGTATCATGCCAATATTTTCTGAAACCTTCATGTCCATAGCAACAGGATCCGAAATGATATGCTTACCCTGTTCATTATCATGGCATGATACAATGAATAGTAAAATAAAACCACCAAAATAGTTCCTGAACCGGTTTCTACAATAAAACATAATTCGGGTTAAATATTTGTAACTTGAACTTAATATTTTCAAGTCGGATATCGAAGGAGGCTATTCTTATGAACAAGATAATACATCGGTTTCATTTGTTATTATTTTACGGTGCAGTTTTTATATTAATAATGCCTGGTGCAGTTGCGCAGGACACCGTTTTGAACAAATACAGCCTTTGGGTAATTGATCATATGGAACCACTGCGGAAAACGATCCGGCATAACCCGGCCAAAGCCATGATCGACCTGAAAAAGTTGATCCCCCCGCTTCCATTGGATTTAAGATATGCCGGTATTCATCATTTCACCAATCAACAATTATATCCCACCCTTAAAACGACCTACCTGCGTAAAACTGCGGCCAGCGACTTATCTGCAATTCAAAATGAATTAAAACCAACAGGTTTGGGTTTAAAGATCTTTGATGCCTACCGCCCCTATTTTGTTACCGAAAAACTTTGGGAGCCGTTACAGGAAGACAGGTATGCAGCTGATCCCAAAAAAAGCAGCGGGCATAACCGGGGTATAGCTGTTGATCTTACTGTTATAGATCTAACAACCAAAGAGGAACAGGATATGGGTACCGGTTTTGATGACTTCAGCGACACGGCACATCATGATTTCACAACTTTAGCTCCTTCCATTTTGCAAAACAGGTTGTAATTAAAAAAAATAATGGAGAAACACGGCTTTAAAGTTTTAGATACAGAATGGTGGCATTATTCGCTACCCAATGCCGGGGAATATGTATTGCTAAATCTTGATTTTAAACAACTAAAAATATTAAATAAAAAAAATCATGGCAACAAAAACTTTAAATGAGCTATTTGAAAGAGATCTGCTGAAACTGAAAGCAGAAATTAATTTGTATAAGGATGAAAAAAACCTTTGGGTTACCAGGGAAGCCATCAGTAACAGCGCCGGGAACCTATGCCTGCACCTGCTCGGCAACCTGAATCATTTTATAGGCGCAACCCTGGGAGCAACGGGTTATGCACGACAAAGGGATGACGAATTCAGTTTAAAAAATATACCCAGGCAGGATTTGATCAGCAATATAGACGCCTGCATCGGAGTTGTAAACACTACCTTTTCAAAACTAAGGGATGCTGACCTGGAGAATGAATTTCCAATAGAAAAGCACGGAAAGATGGTAACCAATACACAAATGCTGTTGCATTTGTTTGGCCATTTAAGCTACCACCTGGGGCAAATTAATTACCACCGGCGGTTGCTTGATTAAAAGGGTACACGGGGAATTCTTTGTTCCAGCATTAATAGATCTGCTAAAACAAAAGCGGTAACTGCCTCTAAAACCACCGGCACCCGCAGGGCAATGCACAGATCATGACGGCCCTTTACAGAAAAATTTTCTACCACATCTGTTTCAATATTCAGTGTCTGTTGTTCGAGAGGTGTTGAGGATGTGGGTTTTATTGCAATTCTAAAAACCAGGTCATTGCCGTTTGATATGCCACCAACAATACCACCCGCATGATTGGTAAATGTTTTCCCGGTGTTATTCTCCATGGCGTCATTGTGTTTACTGCCAAACATTTTAGCGGCGGCAAAGCCGGCTCCAAATTCAATCCCTTTTACAGCCGGTATGGCAAATACGGCATGACTGATGTTTGATTCAACAGAATCGAAAAAAGGTTCGCCCAAACCAACCGGCAAACCATCAACCCTGCACTCTACGATACCACCGATGCTGTCCTTTGCATCTATCGCTTTTTGTAATCCCTTTTCCAGGTCCGTTTCGCCTCCAATTTCTAAAATGGTTGCCCGGATATTAACTCCGGTACATATTTTTTTGGCCACTACACCGGCGGCAACCAAACAAACCGTTAACCGTCCGCTAAAATGGCCGCTGCCGCGGTAATCTTCATGTCCCCCGTATTTTTTTGAAGCTACAAAATCGGCATGCCCGGGCCTGGGAACAGCACGTAGTTTTTCGTAGTCGGTACTGCGTGTATTATTATTTTCAAATAAAATGGTGATGGGTGCCCCGGTTGTTTTACCGTTAAACAAACCGGTTTTTATCTGAGGGATATCATCTTCCTTACGTGGAGTTGTACCTTTGGCACCTGGTTTTCTTCTTTCAATATCCTCAACAAAATCCCCAACAGATAAAAGCAATCCGGCCGGGCAGCCGTCGATGGTTAGGCCCACACAATCGCCATGCGATTCCCCAAAAATATGTACCCTGAAAATGCGGCCGATTGAATTCAATGTTGATTGGTTTTATTTGTTTACCGGTTTACTGATCGTTTGTAAAGATACAGCAGCGTTCAGCAATTTCAAATCTTCATAAAAATGAGGATAGGATTTATTTACGGCTTCCGCTGCTTCCATTACAGTTTCTCCGGTTGCTTTTAATGCAGCAATAGCACAAGCCATGGCAATGCGATGATCGTGCTGTGAATGAACTACTGCGCCTGTAACGCCGTTACCTCCTTCGATCATCATCAAATCACCCTGTAGCTTTATGGGTATACCCATTTTTCCAAATTCTGATTGCAACGTGAGTGCCCGGTTACTTTCTTTGTGTTTTAGCCTGCCCACACCGGTTATAGCGGTAGTACCTTTACAATAAGAAGCCAAAGCAACAAGTGGCGGAAACAGGTCAGGACAATCCGTTGCATCGAAATGAAATGGCTTTCCATGGGCACCTAAAGGAGCATTGATCCGTATCCGTTTTTCTTCGATTGAAATGTTTGAACCACAATCCATCAGTGCTTTTAATATCGCTTTATCCGCTTGTGTAGAAAAAACGTCCAATCCTTCTATGGTAATACCACCGGCTATAGCACCGCCAACCAATAAGAAAGCTGAACCGCTCCAGTCGCCTTCAATGGTATAGTTCAGGGGTTCCGCATTAAAAATTCCGGGAATCACTTCAAATTTTTCGTAGTTGTTATTCTCCACCTGGTAACCAAAATGCTTCATCATCTGCAGCGTAAGATCAATGTATGGTTTGCTTCTTAGATTTTGTACGGTGATGGTAACCGGCTTTGTAGCTGCTTTCCCAAAGGCCATCAAAAGACCTGTCAGGAACTGGGAACTCAATGATCCGTCGATCGCAATGTCGGCAGGCAGCAAGGGGCCCTTTATTTTTATGGGAAGATGCCCTTTGCACGACAAAATGGATACGCCCAGCCGGGGAAACACTTCGTCAAAAAAATGCATAGGACGTTCTAATAAACTTCCAGCGCCTTTAATGACAGTTTCTGCCGGTGATATTGCCGCAATAGGCGCAAACATGCGGATACCCAAACCGCTTTCTCCGCAATTTATCTCCCGACTGTTTGCCATTTTTGACAAAGGAATTTTGATGTGGCTGATCCGTAAACTTCCGCTTTCATCGGGTATAATGACGGCTCCTAATTTTTGAATGATCTCCAGAGCTGCCAGGTCATCATTACTTTTTCCGGGATTAGCCAATGTGGTTTCGCCGTTGGCCAGCAATGCAAGTGCACAGGCTCTTTGCATGCTGCTTTTGGAAGCCGGTGCTTTTACACTACCTGATATTTCAGACGGCTGAATGGTAACGGTCATTATACGATCTCTTTAAAATATTTTTCAATTTCCAATAAACTGATTTGTTTTATTTCAGCATGGCCAATGCCTTTTAATAAAATAAACTGAACACCGTCTTCTCTTCTTTTCTTATCCATTTTTAATACTTCAAAAACCCTGGCATGATCGGTTTCCACATCAACCGGTAAGTGATACCGGCTTAGCAGCTTTACAATTTTTACTCCCTCTTCAAAGTGAAATCCATTTATTTTCTCTGATAAATTACAAGCCGCAACAATACCTATGCTCACTGCATGACCATGCGGCAGGGCGTGTAAATTTTCAATAGCATGCCCTACCGTATGACCAAAATTCAACAGTTTTCTATCTCCTATTTCAAATTCATCATTGGTAACGATGGCCATTTTAATGGCTACATTCTTTTCAATCAAATCGGCTACCAGGGTTCTGTCAGCCTGATAATCGTGCAAAGAATACCGTTCCAAAACAGCAAACAAAAGTGCATCTTTTATACAGGCATGTTTAATAATTTCGGCAAAACCATTGATCCATTCTTTAACGGGTAACGTATCCAAAAAACTGTAATCGTAGAAAATAAATTCGGGCTGATGTATGGTACCCACTATATTTTTATAAACACCAACATCAATGCCGTTTTTACCCCCAATGGCCGCATCAACCATGGCTAAAACAGACGTTGGCACTAAGCCGAATTTTACCCCTCGCATATAAACAGCTGCCACAAATCCTGTAATATCCGTTATTACCCCGCCTCCCACACCCACAATAAAAGTATTTTTATGAGCGCCCAGGTTAATTAATTCGCCAATAATATAATCAACCGTGGACTGGCACTTAAATTTTTCCCCGGCCGAAATTTTTATCACCGGGAATACAGACAGTTTTTCTGCATGATGTTCAAACACCTGTTCATCGGTGATGATAATGATATCGGTATTTTTTACCAATTCTTTCATTTCTGAAAAAACGGCATCGAAATAACAGGTTACTGTTTTTTCGGAAAATGAATACGCTGATTTATTCATATTGTTTATTTCTGGTGAAGCTAATTTAAGCATTCATTACTTTATTCTGATGCTGAATACTTTCGAGGTGCACTGCATCAAAATACCGGGTGATAAACTCTTTTGAAAGTCCCAGTTTTTCACCTGTATGAAAAGCTCTTTCCAGGATCTCATTCCAGCGGTTGGTTTGTAAAATGGTGATGTCATTATTTTTCTTGTACTCGCCGATCTGATCAGACAATTTCATACGCTGCCCCAGCAAAGTCATCAACTCATCATCTACCTGGTTGATCTGTTCACGCAAAGTAGTTAAGGCCGAAATAAATTCCTGTTCGGTTGTGCTCTCGTGACGCCAAACCAGGTCATTCAGCAGTTCAAGTAATCTTTCGGGTGTTACCTGTTGTTTGGCATCACTCCAGGCATTATCCGGATCAATATGACTTTCGATCATCAGCCCGTCAAAATCCAGGTCAATACTTTTTTGTGCAATAGACTGTAACAGGGAACGGTTTCCACAAATATGCGACGGATCGCAGATCATTGGCATGCCCTGGTACCGGCGTTTCATTTCTATGGGCAAATGCCACATGGGTGCATTTCTGAATTCGGTATTTCCATAGGAGGAAAATCCACGATGGATCATGCCTACCTGCATGACGCCAACTTTCTGCAACCGCTCTATGGCGCCACTCCACAATTCCAGGTCGGGATGAATTGGGTTTTTTATCAACACCGGCACATCAACACCGCGTAGTGCATCTGCAATTTCCTGCACACTGAAAGGATTAACTGTTGAACGTGCACCGATCCATAGCATATCCACATCAAACTTCAAGGCATCATCAACATGTTTTGCTGTTGCCACTTCAACGGTGATCGGCATTCCGGTAATTTTTTTGGCTTTGGCCAGCCAGGGTAAACCTACAATTCCGTTCCCTTCAAACATACCGGGTTTAGTACGTGGTTTCCAAATACCGGCACGCAACAGATCCACTTTACCTGTTTTTGCCAGTTGTGTAGCGGTTTCTACTACCTGTTCTTCTGTTTCCGCACTGCAAGGGCCACTGATGATCAAAGGACGCTTATTCCATTTTTCCTGCATTAATGCCTTCATTGTTTGCATTTCTGTTTTCATGTAAAATTAGTTTTAATCTTTAATTCTGTTTTTAGCTTTACTTATATTTCATGATCCCGTTTCATGCCCGGATCCGGCCTCCGCATTATCCCGGCGGGTTGGCGCTCCAACTATGATGATCCATCTCAAATTTTATTTCTCCTTGTCCGTGAATACCAACCGGCGTCCAACCCTGCATGCGGTAAAATTTTTCTGCCCGGCTGTTGGGCTCTGTGCCTAACCATATTTTTTCTTTGGTATGAATAAAATACCAGTCCATCATCATCCGGTGCAGTTTTTTACCAATGCCCATGTTTTCAAATTCGGGTAAAATAAATAATGCCCAAACATTATTCCCGATCAGATCAACAATGGCAAAACCTGTTATTTTCCCTGCCGATTCACAAACCCAGCCCCTGCCCCTGTTCGTGATATATTCTACTACATCTTTATCCGTAACCAGGCCTGGATCCGACAGGCGGTTTTCTTTTACAGCATTTCGTACCCATTGGATCTGACCGATATCCCTTATTTCTGCCTGCCGGTAAATCATGAAATTATTTTTTATGGATCTCCCAATCCCTTTTTAACGGGCCATTGCCGAACTTGGGAAACCCGGGTGCTTTACTTTAATATTCTTTTGATCTTGTTCGCATTTTCTATCAGTTCCGTTAAGTAATTAATATTCTCTTTTTCTAAACTGGCCTTAAATTTTTTCAGTTGCGAAATATGTTCATTCAATACATCCAAAACATTTTCTTTATTCTGCATAAAGATCGGAGCCCACATGGCCGAACTGCTCTTTGCCAGCCTCACCGTACTTTCAAAACCACCTCCGGCCATTTCAAAGATCGCATCTTCTTCTTTCTCTTTTTCCAAAACCGTATTGGCCAGGGCAAAAGAAGTAATGTGAGAGATATGACTGATATAAGCGGCATGTATATCATGATCAACGGCATTCATATAAATTATGTGCATGCCCAGATCCCGGTAAATTTTTTCTGCTTTTTCCAATGCGGCCCCACCCGTTTTTTCCTTTTCACAAATAACACAGGCTTTGCCTGCAAAAGCACCAGAAACAGCGGCTTCCGGGCCGCTAAACTCGGTACCCCACATGGGATGAGAAGCCACGAACTGCTTACGCATCGGGTGATCTTTAACCGCATCACAAAGCGCATACTTGGTTGACCCTGCATCCATAACGATCTGTTTGCCGGTAATTAAATCCAGTACCTGTAAAACTACATCCATGGTGGCATCAACCGGAATGGCTACATAAATGAGATCTGAAATCCTGACAGCCTCTTCCAAAGGCAGTACTTCATCAATTAATTTTAACTCCATCGCTTTTTCCATGCTGCCGGCATGCAGACCAACACCAACGAGTTTTTGAGCGATGCCCTTTTCTTTTAAGCCCAATGCCATTGAGCCACCAATTAAACCCACACCAACTATGGTAACTGTCATCATCTTAATTATTTTTAATTCTGTTGATGGCTTCCTCAATATTTTCTGTGGTGCAGCAAAGACTTACACGCACATAGTTATTACCAGCATGGCCAAATATACCACCCGGTGTAATGAAAACATTTGATTGGTATAAAACCCGGTCGCTTAATTCATATCCATCTTTAACATTTTCGCAAACAGCTGCCCATACAAACATACCGGCCTGTTCTTTCGAATAGGTACATTTCAACAAATCCAGTAACTCAAAAACCTTTTCACGCCTGGCATGGTAAACTTCATTCACAGACTGATACCATGCTTTATCAAGGGTCAAAGCCTTTGCTGCTGCCAGTTGCAAAGGCAGGAACATACCGCTGTCCATATTACTTTTGAAACGCAATACGGCATCAATAAATTTTTTGTCGCCACACAACATCCCTATCCGCCAACCCGCCATATTATGTGATTTGCTCAATGAATTTAACTCCAATACACAATCTTTAGCACCATCGGTACTTAACAAACTCATCGGTTCATCATTCAAAATAAAACTATACGGGTTGTCATGAACCAGTAAAAGCTGGTGCTTTTTTGCAAAAGCAACCAGTTGGCCAAACAATGCTGTTGTTGCCATTTGCCCTGTTGGCATATGCGGATAGTTAACAAACATCAGCTTCACGTTTGACAGATCCCTTTTTTCCAACTCATTAAAATCCGGGTACCAGTTATTTTCCTGTGTTAGCGTATAGGTAATACAGTTTGCGCCGGCAATGGTTGCTGCTGATCTGTAAGTTGGGTAACCCGGATCAGGAATTAAAACCTCATCGCCGGCATCTATATAGGTCATACAGATATGCATGATGCCTTCCTTACTGCCGATTAGGGGCAATATTTCCGTGTCTGCCTGCAAATCCACGCGGTACCATTTTTTATACCAGGAGGCTATCGCCTGTCTCAAAACGGGGCTGCCCTTATAACTTTGATAGGCATGCACACCGGGCTTAACAGCTTCCGCAATCAGGATAACGGTCACATCGGGATGTGGCGGCAGATCAGGGCTTCCAATACCCAGGCTGATAATGTGCTTACCCTGTTTATTCAGCTCTTCAATCTCCCTAAGTTTTTGAGAAAAATAATATTCACCAATGCCTTCCAGTCGTTTAGCAGTTTCCATTCTAATGTATTTTTCCGTTTTTATAAATTCCCAGTACCGTCAATTGCGTTGTTATACCCTTTAGTTTCATTATAACCTGGTGAAACTGTTCCACCTGGTTAAACTCCATATCGGCATGAAAAGAATAGATAAAATTGCTGCCCGGTACCGGCATCGACTGAAGTTTGGAAAGATTAATATCTGCTGCAGCTATCACTGTAAGTATCCTGGCCAAACTGCCTTTTTCATTTGCGGCAATAAAATTTACGGATGCTTTGTCGGCTTCAACCTGTACATCTTTTTTATCCTTATGCTGTAATATTAAAAACCGGGTATAATTATTTTTTAGGGTATGAATATTGGGAGCCAGAATTTCCAGGCCATATATTTCAGCTGCCAGGTTGCCGGCGATAGCAGCAGCATGTTTGTTTTTATATTGATGAATATGTTTGGCACTCAGGGCGGTATCTTCCGTTTCAACCAATTTCCAATGGTATTGATCTAAAAAACCAAAACATTGTTGTATGGCCATATAATGGGAATGAACTTCTTTGATATCGGCCAGTTTTACACCCGGATTTACCAGCAGATGCTGTTTGATATGCAGGTAAACTTCACCAACAATTTTTACGTTATTCTTTAAGATCAAATTATAGTTTGGTAAAATGCTGCCGGCAATTGAATTTTCGATGGCCAGGATACCGCCATCAGCAAATTTGGATGCCGCTGCGTTCTTTACCACTTCCTTAAACGTTGAACAGCAAATGACACCGGTATCTTTTCCAAAATACTGCTGCGCGGCCACCTGGTGAAAGCAGCCTTCAACACCCTGTATGAAGATTTTTTTATTCATATACTTAAAAATAAAAATCCCCCGAATTTTATCGGGGGACTTTTTTATGTTAGTCTGTTTAGATTCAGTTTATAACAAAGACTCCCGGTCTATTTCTAAAATAGTAGCTAAAATAAAACCAGGTATTTGCGCTTTTGTTTGTCATTGATAGCTCAAAAGTAGGGCTTCTATATTATATAACAAAAAAATACCCCTCTTAATTATGTAAGAGGGGTAACTATGATTGCTTGTCGAAATCGAATTCAATGTTATGTTCCGGCTAAACTTTCAGCAATCAAACAACCGGATGCTGATTAATGAGCAACTGCCGGAGAATCAACAACTGGAGCTGCTACTGCTGGAGAATCTACAACTGGAGCTTCCATTACCGGAGGAGTTACAACTGCTGGAGTATCAGTCTTTGCAGCTTCTGATTCGCCTTCATTGTTACAAGCTACAAAAGATACAGATACGATTGCAAGAGCTAAGATTACTTTTTTCATTTTTTGATTTGTTTAATTTTAAAAATTATAATTTGATATTTATACCCGGAAAGAGAAAAGGTAACCCAAGTTTTTTAAAAAGTTTATTTTCGCTTGTTGGGTTACCATTTATATATAAACGTATTAATTTTAGCGGGTGAGCAATTTTGAACAAGAAAGGCAGTTGGTAGAGGCTTTGGCGGTAAACGACAGAATCGTTATTGAAGGCATTTACAGGGATATTTATCCTGTTATACAGGCTTTTATACTAAACAATAGCGGCAATAGTGATGAAGCAAGGGATATTTTCCAGGAAGCCATGATTGTTATTTATGAAAAAGCGGTTTCGGGGAATTTTGAACTGAATTGCCAGTTGAAAACTTATTTATACTCGGTTTGCAGGCGGCTCTGGCTAAAAAGATTGCAACAGTTGCACCGCTATAGCGGTGATTTGAATGAACAAGTGGACGAAACAGTGGTTGTAGATGAAGACCTGTATTTACATGAAAAGCACAATGCCGATTTTGCAATGATGGAAGAAGCCATGGGCAAATTGGGAGAACCTTGTAAAAGTTTATTAGACGCGTATTATATGCAGAAAAAAAATATGCAGGAAATAGCATTGGATTTTGGTTACACGAATGCGGATAATGCAAAAACCCAAAAGTACAAATGCCTGGTGAGGCTGAAAAAGCTGTTTTTTGCTCAATATAAAAATGGACAATAACATGGATGAATTATTATTAATTGAAGCGGTTGAGCGTTACCTGAAAGGAGAAATGACGCAGCAGGAAAGAGCTTTTTTCGAAGAGATTCGTAAAAACAACCCGGCCGTTGACCAACTGGTGGTTGAACATACGTTTTTATATCATGAACTGGACAAACAGGCTAACCTGAAAGCCTATAAACACAGTTTGTACGAGATTGGCAATAAATTAACAGAGGAAGGTATCATCAGTAAAACACAGTCAACCGGCAGGGCAAAAGTTATTTTCCTTTGGAAAAAATACAAACGTAGTATAACGGTAGCGGCATCCATTGCCGGTATAGTATCTATTGTTACAACTGCTTTGATCAGTTCTTATAATAATAAAGTCGGCAAAAGCAGCATTACTTATTTAATGGGCCAGATCAAGAAAACAGAAAAAAAAGTTGACCAATTAGACCACACCATAAAGGCAACCAGCAATCAAAGCAAATCAACAAGCCCAAACCCGGATTTCAGGGCTACCGGTTTTTTAATTGACGGTAAAGGATTTATCATTACCAGCGCACACGTGGTTAACCGCATGCGGAAAATTTATGTAGAAAACAACAAGGGCGAATATTTTTCTGCTCAAACAATTTACTCCGATCCCAACACCGACCTGGCTATATTAAAAATTATTGATTCGGCTTATAAAACAGTTCATAACCTGCCTTATTCAATTAACAAAACAAATTCTGATCTGGGCGAGCAGATATTTACCCTGGGATTTCCCCGCAATGAAATCGTATATGGCGAAGGCTATGTTAGCGCCAAATCGGGTAATGAAGGTGATTCTACTGCATACCAGGTTTCTGTTTCGGTTAACCCGGGCAACAGCGGAGGGCCGGTTTTGAATAAGCAGGGAGAAATTATCGGTATTATCACTTCTAAAAATTCCATGGCAGATGGCGTGGTATATGCAGCCAAGTCTAAAAATATTTATAAATTGCTCGAAACAGTTAAGAAAGCCGGAGACAGCCTGAATATTAAATTACCCAATAATACAGGTTTAAGAGGGCTGGATAGGGTGCGCCAGGTTAAGAAAATGGAAGATTTTGTGTATATGGTTGTTGGAAACTAAGTCCCATTCCCCCGAAAATGTTAAAAGCGCTGTTGCATATGCAACAGTGCTTTTTTTTTATTTTATGACCAAAGTGATGAAGGGTATATCCCGTCGGCCACCAGCTTGTCTACACTTGCTTTTACCACTGGAGCATCTTCTTTATAAGTAACCCCAAACCATTTTGATGAGGTGGGTATTACGTTGATCTGTCCATGATGATTTTCCATAAAATCTTCAGCCATGATGGGGATAAAAAATTCGGCTTTCAGATTGGCCGTGTTGTCACGAACAAACTGCAAAAATAATTTTTCTGTTTCTTTAAATAAATGTGGATGAAAACACCAAAAATTCATAGACACGCTGGAATCTGCTGAGACCGTATGTTTTCCTTCCTCATCCAAATAAACAACCGTATCATTTTCTTTATAAATTTTTGTACGCTCCTTAATGCTGATCAAATTTTGCCCGGCATCAACCTGGCAAACACCTCTGCTTACCGTGCCATGTTCACTCAACGTTTTTTCCAACTGGTAGCCAATTAAGGCGTATCTTTTTTCGGTACAGGCATTTTTTAAAAAATCAGCGGCTTTTTCAAATGCATCCTGCCCGTAATAATCATCTGCATTGATAACGGCAAAAGGTTCGGCAACAACCTCCTTTGCACATAAAACCGCATGGCCTGTTCCCCAGGGTTTGGTTCTTTCGGCGGGCGCTTTTAAATCTCCCAGGTATGTATCGATGTCCTGGTACACATACCCGGTTTTGATTTTCCCGTTCAGTTTGGGTTCAAAGCTTGCCTTGAATTCTTCCGCAAAATCCTCACGGATAATAAATACCACTTTTCCAAAACCGGCCCTGATGGCGTCATAGATCGAATAATCCATTATTGTTTCGCCGCTGGGCCCAAAACCCTCCGTTTGCTTCAAACTTCCATAACGACTTGCCATTCCCGCCGCTAATATTAATAATGTTGGTTGCATCTAAATTTAAATTGACAATTAAAAAAATATTTATAGATTTTTGCACAGCAAAAATAACACAAACCTTTACATTTTACCCGAAATGCTTTTTGATACCTCAAAAGTAAATATTGACAAATTAGAAGATGAATTGTTTGTAAGGAAGCAGGTGCGTGTTTCTGTATTGCGATTGGATAAAATTCACCCGCTTGTATCGGGGAATAAAATATTTAAGCTGCAATATTTTTTAGAGGACGCTCTAAAATCGGACCACAAAAGGGTGTTAACTTTTGGAGGAGCCTATTCCAATCACCTGGCGGCAACTGCTTTCGCTTGCAAAGCCTTGCAGTTAAAAAGCATTGGAATTGTAAGAGGTGAGCGGCCCGGGCAACTTTCCCCCACCCTGCAGCAATGCGTGCATGATGGCATGGAGTTGACATTTATTTCAAGGCAGGAATATGAAAAAAAAGAAGAAACAACGTGGCTTAACAGGATGAAAGCCAAATATGGCGCATGTACGCTGATTCCGGAAGGAGGATTTCACCCTTTAGGTACACAGGGAGCAGCATTGATCCTGGACCTGGTTAATTTAGACGATTTTACGCATATCTGCACTGCTACCGGCACAGCAACAACACTGGCAGGCCTGGTCCTGGCTGCAAAACCGGGTCAAACTGTAATTGGTTTCCCGGTTTTAAAAGGATCAACTGACAATAAAAAAAGGATTAAACAGTTAACTGGTATACAGCACGAACTTCATCATTTATGGATCATGGATACTTATCATTTCGGGGGTTATGCAAAAAAAAGCGAAATTTTATTGGAATTCATGAATCAATGCTGGTTAAAGTACCAATTACCCCTTGATTTTGTTTACACAGGCAAGATGCTCTATGGTATTACAGATTGTATTGAAAAAGACTTATTCAAAAAAGAAAGTAAAATTTTATGTTTGCATACCGGCGGTTTACAGGGAAATAAATCTTTACCTTTAAACACTTTATTATTTTGATTCATCCTTATGTGTAGATTATATTTTTTATTGATACCTGCTATTTGTTTCACTATGAACAGTGCTTATGGCCAGGCAACGCTTCCCGATTTTACGTTAAAAAACAATAAAGGAGAAATAAGTGTTTTGTGGCTTAATCAATATCCAAAACAGGTAAATGGTATCAGTATTCAACGATCTTATGACAGTACAAAAAACTTTACCAGTATTGCCTCTGTATTCAATCCGCAAAATACAATTAACGGGTTCACTGATTTAAATCCGCCCTACAATAAAATGTATTACCGGTTATTCATTGGTTTTGATACGGGTGTATATATCTTATCCGAATCTAAAAGGCCGGATGTAAACACGGATATAGATTATACCCTGTTGATCATTGAAATAAATGCAGTTTATGAAAGAAATATTCAACTATATGAAGAAAAAGTAAAAGCACAGAAAGAAGCAGCCCTTGCCCGCGCTGCTAAACTGCCTGCTAAATCAACGGTTAAAAAAGGTACTGCTGATTCAAAAGCTAAAACAAACACACTTGAAAAAGCAGTTGATGAAGCACTCCTGAACGACGTGATCACTTATCCCAGCAAACGTGTTTTTACGGACAAAGACAATAACATTGTTGTTAAACTCCCGAATACAAAAACAAATAAGTACAGCATTAAATTTTATACAGAAAGTTATAAACCCCTGTTTACGCTCAATCATTTGGCCGACGACTTCTACATCATTGAAAAGGTCAATTTTGGCAGTTCGGGATGGTACCTGTTTGAAATATTTAAAAACGAAATATTGTTTGAAGAGAACAAATTTTTCATTGCAAGGGATGAAAAGCTAAACCGTTAAACTCCATGTAATAATTCTGACTCAAATACTTTTTCAAAATTTCTTTTTAGTTTTTCCTTCACTTCCCCGTAATTGACTTTGTAACCCAATTCTTTTTCCATGGACGTTACCTGTTTATTTTCTATGCCACAGGGTATAATGTTATTGAAATAGCCCAGGTCAGTATTGACATTTAAGGCAAAGCCATGCATGGTGATCCACCGGCTGCAACGCACGCCAATAGCGCATATTTTTCTTTCTTTCCCGGGCAGGTCTTCATCGATCCAAACGCCCGTTTCCCCTTTACTTCTACCCCCTTTAATGCCATAAGCCGCTATGGTTAAAATAATAACTTCTTCCAGGTTTCGCAGGTATTTGCCGATATCGGTACCAAATTTTTCCAGGTCAAGAATGGGATATCCTACGATTTGTTGCAGCCCGTGAAAAGTAATATCCCCTCCCCTGTTGGTATTATAAAATGCAATATCATTTGCAGACAGTTCATCATCACTCATCAGCACATGTTCTTTTTTGCCACTTTTTCCCAGTGTATAAACCGGGGGGTGCTCGCATAGGAGGAAATAGTTTGTTGTTCCGGGTCGGGAGTCGGGAGTTCCGAGTCGGGAGTCGGGAGCCGGGAGTTCAGAGTAGGGAGTCGGGAGTTTGGAGTCGGGAGCTGCGGGATCAATTGCCGATAGCCCGTTACGTATCGCCGATTTAATTTTTACGTTCTCCTGTAACAGGGTTTCCTGGTAATCCCAGGCTGCCTTATACTCCATTATTCCGAGGTCTTTAAATATCACTTTCTGCTTATCCACTGCAATGTTTTAATTTGCAAAGATAAATGAACTGGGGTTAAGAGTCGGGAGATGGGAGGGAGTCGGGAGTCGGGAGACGAGAGTTAGTCGCTCTTAGCTCTTAGCTCGCAGCTCATAGCTTGTAGTTCGTAGATGGTAGCTAGCAGCCAACAGCTAACAGTTCGTGGCTCGCAGCTTGCAACTCGTGGCTCGCAGCTAACTTAACCAAACACAAAAGCAAACAACACCATGAACGACGGATTAAACGATCTGGAAGATGAACAACCGGAAACGGATGAACTATACGAAAAGTTGGTCATTACCATTTCTAAGGGACAGGAGCCGCTGCGTATTGATAAATTTTTAATGACACGCATTGAAGGGGCAACCAGGAATAAGATTCAGCAGGGTATTGATAACGAAATGGTGCTGGTGAACGATAAACCGGTAAAAAGTAATTACAAGGTAAAAGCGCAGGACAAGATCATCGTTTTCGACAGCCGGTCTCCCGAAAGTTCGGATATCATTCCAGAAGATATTCCGCTGAATATTCATTTTGAAGATGATACGATCTTACTGATCAACAAACCGGCAGGCATGGTGGTTCATCCCGGCAGCGGTAATCCCAATGGCACCCTGGTTAATGCCGTGGCTTATCATTTAAAACAACAGAATCCCGGGCTCGATGAAACTGAACTGAGCCGGTTCGGACTTGTACATCGCATTGATAAAAACACATCCGGTTTACTGGTGATGGCAAAAAATCAAAAAGCCATGAGTGACCTGGCCAAACAATTTTTTAACCATACGGTTCACCGCAGGTATATCGCATTGGTATGGGGCGACGTGGAAAAAGATGAAGGCACGGTGATCGCACATGTGGGCAGGCACCAACGCTTTCGCAAATTATTCACGGCTTATCCCGAAGGTGATCATGGCAAAGATGCGATAACCCATTACAAAGTTTTGGAAAGATACAATTATGTAACATTGATAGAATGCAGGCTGGAAACGGGCCGTACCCACCAGATCCGGGTACATATGCAGTTGATCGGGCATCCGCTTTTTAACGATGATTTTTATGGCGGCGACAGAATTGTAAAAGGAACCGTGTTTACCAAATACAAACAGTTTGTTGATAATTGTTTTGCACTATGTAAGCGCCAGGCTTTGCATGCCAAAGAATTGGGCTTTATTCATCCGGCAACATTGAAACCGGTACATTTTGAAAGCGAATTACCTGCTGATATGGAAGCTGTTATTGAAAAATGGAAAAAATATATCGGGCATGTATGATGGGTTTGATGAAAAGTGTTGTACAGGTAAAACCCCGATGTTTTTTTAGGCGAGTCTCAACTCCCGGCCTATGTGAGCAGGCCGGACTCGCCGTGCTACGGAGCAAAGTTTAGGTTACGGCGAGTCCCGGGCTTACGTGCAGGGCTTGTTCGGAATCTCGCCTGAAAAGGAGTCTCTGGGTACCTGTATAGTCGTTTCACCAAAAGAGGTTTTTACTCGCTTGGAAGATGTCCCATTACGGGAATTGGCTGAAGCAGTTTTTTCATGCTTATCATAACCCAGATGAGCATCCAGTTCTCCTTCTAAAATTTTTTCAATACCCCGTTTTTGTAGCTGGGCTAAAAAGCTATTGAGCTGATCGCCTGTTTTAAGCTGCTTTAAAAAAGCATCCGTGAGTTGTTGTTCGTTGTCCATAAATAAACTGTGTTTTTAAAGTTATAAAAAAGTCATCAAGAACTTGGGGTGCACCCCAAGTTCTTGATGACTTACACAGTTTATGAGATAGGTCCAAAGTAGATTAGTTTAAAGCTCTTCCTCTAATCTCTTTTGGTATATCCCGATAAATTGGAACATTTATCATTTGCTTATATACAAGATCATTTATAGTTCTTGTCATGTCAAATTTTTTGTCTATCCTGATATTATTTATTCGGTAATACTCCATCCCTGTTCTTATTTCAATAGCAAGTCTGGGTGAAACAATTGTATCTTCTAAGTGTCTTATTTTTTCATAAGAAGAAGTAAGATGATTATTGATGTTTTTAACAGCGTCCCACGGTCCGACTTTCGATTCATCTTCTAAAAAGGCTGCGCCCTTAATACAATACTTAAAATCTGGAATTAAATTATCATCGTCAGAAATTAAAACCCCTTTATTTTTCCATGCACCTTTTCCCCTTGTACCCGGTAAGTCTGGCATTCGCCTGGCACCAAATAACAACTCTTTAGATGCTAATTCTGTAATATCGTCTAAGGGGGTTTTGACTATATAATCAAACACTTTAATCAATACTCCGTCAAATTTTCTGATGTACCTAAAGTCAAGAATTTTGCAATAGGCATATCCAATATCAAGAGGCACTTTAAATTCAAGTATAGTACCACTAATAAAATCATCTTTACTCATAATTAATCACTGAAATTTTAATACGTGTTGCCAATTAGGTATATTGGTATCTAACCAATGCATAGCTTCATTAATATAAATAGTTTTAACTGTGGCAGGCATTTTATTAGCCAGATTGTTTAATCCTCCATTTAAATCCATTACCAATTGCTCCACTCCTAAGGCTACTGCATTATTAGGGATATTATCCAATCCTTTTATTACCTCCGCAGCTATTTCTCCGGCCTTTTCTTCACTCCCATATCTTTTTGCTAAACTTCGTAATGCTTTTCCAATATATAATTTACCATTTTTCACGCCTCTATATACTACGTATTGAGCTTTAATAAAATTCTTGAGCTTTATTATTTGCTTTATTGTAAAAACGGATCCTTTGTCAGGTGAAATTATTAACTCGAGTTTTCCGATAGCCTGACGCCCTGTTAAATAACCATTTCTATCAACATCCCAATTTATGTTTTCGTAATGATCTCCTCTTTTTATATGTCCGGGAAAAGAACGCCTTCCAAACAAAAACTCCGAAAATCTTGATTGACCAGAAGTGACTTGTCCATTTTGTGCATCAAGTGGCTTTGTAGTTTTAACAACCACTTCACTTAAGTTTTTCCAAGCTGTGTCAGAAGATAATCCTTCGGGATCATTAAGTAGAATAGGATTATTATTCGCAAAAACATAAGGGCTAAAACCATAATCCAAAAACGCTAATTCATCAACTTGAGTAAAGCGTCCTATTTGTGGGTCATATAATCTGAAGTCTGTTTCATAAAAACTAATATCAAAAGAAGAATTTAACTCTGTACCACTATTAAACTTGTATTTGTTTTCAATAGAGCCTGCAGCCTTCGAACTTATCCCCGCCATTGTTAACCCGAACGGGTAATAATGCGTCTCTTCAATCAAAGAACTTCGTTTGTGCTTCAGTGTAAAGTTATCAAAAAAAATGGACTGGCTTGCGTCAAAGTATGGCTTATGCTAAATAAAAAAGCCGCCAGCATTTTTATTATTGATAGCCTACCCCGATTTTTATCGGGGGTTTAATAATTTTGTTTCATTTAGTAACGTCCGGCACAGGAATCCCAACTCACAAACCTACGCCTTTCCTGCGCCTAACAGCTTTTCGTTTACCTAACATTCCTGCGCCTGGGGTAGACCCCTATTTATATGTAGTCATCAGTTGGAAAGTTAAAAAAGAAATGATTACACTTAATATAGCAATTACCAATACAATAATAAATAGGTTGGTAGATACCCCAAAAAGTATCAAGAATAAAATACCGTAACAAGCGATAAAAAAAAGGCAGTCAATAAAATTCTTTTCTTTTTTAAAATAAAGCATTACAGCAAAGATGACGCTCATTGTTGCAAATAGATAAAACATATACTTTAACGATAAACCTATGGCCACATCTACTTTTATGAGCGATTTTTTTTTAAGGAAGTGTATACAAACTTCGTATAAAGCTACATAAAATAAAACCTGTAATCCAGGTTGTAATAGCCAGCGTATTTTTTTCATGAATTTATTTTTTAAAACGATACCCTTTAGCTTCCTCGGCCGTTATAGGTTTTGTAATATCTCTACCATGTGCACCGTATGCGGCCCCTCTTAAAAGCATATAATTATCATACCTATTTGAATTATCTTGCCCGTCGCCGCCGCCAATAAGATTTCCACTCCCGTGCGCTTTGCCTTTTTCGACTGTTTCCATTATAGCAGTATATTTTGGCTTATCATCTTTTATTTTATCGGTCACCAAATCTGTCGCAAAAGGTATTTGTCCAATAGCGTCTGCCCAATAAGGCATTTCGTCGACTGTAACTAAAAGAAAGCCATCTGCTCCTTTTTCTGATGCTTTCCAATCTCCACTACCACCAGTACTATAACTCATCATCCATCTATCTTCATTAGCAAAGTCTTCGACTTCTTTCTTAGTAAAATGTTTAAGTTTATCTCCTGCAAGTCCTGGCGACATGGTTTTTAAAGGCATATAATTGTCTGCTTCTGGTTCGAACCATTGTATAGCTTTATCATAAAGTGCTTGAGCAGTCATCGTGGTTATTTCTTTTTTTCCATCGTCTAAAGTAAAAAGTTTTGTTCCGTCTTTTGCAGTAACAACAATATCATCAACACCCATTCCATCAGGATCAATAAATCTTAGGGGGTTATCGACGCAGTAATTATAAGGACTCCATCTTCTGTATATATCTGCTTTGGGATCTATAGTTCCCCATCTTCCGATTTGTTGATCATACATTCTTGCTCCAAAATCATAAAGCTCCAAACCACTACCATCACTAAACTCGTTAGCTTGCTTTTCTTTTCCGTTATATAAATATTTGTTTTGAAGTTTCCCAGCCGCCCTAGAAGATATCCCAGCCATTGTCAGTCCGAACGGATAATAATGTAACCTCCGTAAAGACTATACCAAACTGGCTTTTACATAAAAAATATCAAAGAACAATTGCTTGTTAAATATAAGAAAAGTATTGCTTCAAAATTAGGTTTAGAGAACTAAATACATCTGGGGCGAAGCCCAGACACTTGCAATTTTGGCGGCATACCTACCTCGGCCGACACTTGCAATTTCATTTATATCATTGTATTACCCAAAGTGAGGTTTTATCTTTTCTATTCGCTTTACCTTCATAAGGCAAGTCTGCAATTTCAAGTACAGTATTGTCCATATTTATAATTTCCTCTAAAGAAACAATTCTGTAATCTTCATCTAATAATTCTGTTTCCGCACCGGAAAACTGCCAAAACCCGTCAGCAAAATGAAACACATACAATATTGGTGACTTATATTCAAGTACATACTTTGTTGTAATAACTGCTGTATTTAAATCTTCTTCAAATGTTTTCATGTTTAATTGGGTTTATTTCCTTTCTTAAGGTTTTCCTCTTTTGAAACTACTCTCAGATTTGAATTGCTGTTTGACCCTCCTCTGGACTTTGGATCGATATGATCCACCTCGCCTTGATTCATATCTGCTTTTTGACCTTTTTTATTTTGTTTTGGAGGGTTTAAGTTTCTGCCATCGCCATCACTTTTTAACTGACCTCCATTTTGCATTTTGTTTTCTTCGAGAATTCTTTTCCTCTGTGCTGGCGTAGTAGCTCCACCCGGTTCTACTTTTTTTGGCTCTTTTAAATGTGAATACTTTCCGCCCGTAGCATTTGAACTACTTTGATTAGTATTTATAGTTGTAATTTCTGGTGCAGTCGGACCTACTTTTACACTCGTACCTCCAGGAGTAATAAATTCAGCATTTGTCCCGGGCACTTTGCGACCTCCACCAGCCGGTACTGGCATCATTGATGCAACTTGTGCAGTAAATATCGCCATATCATAACCCTCAAGATCAGTTCCTCTTAGTTTATCCCTGAAACCAAATGGATTGATTGAAACAGCGCCACCGCTTATGACGTTTAAGGATCCCACAGCAACTCCAATAACCGCAATTGATATTTTGTTACCAATATCTGCTAAAGCACCAAGCAAACCTCCACAACATTCCGGTTCATTTCCTAATGGGTCTTGGTATAAAATTGGATTATCATAATTGGAAGTATATGGACTCCACATCTCCATTTTTTCAGTTTCAGGATCAACCTGCCACCATATTCCAATCTGAGGATCCAATATTCTTAATTCAGCATCGTATTGATTAAGACCTAATTCCCTTGTCTCTTCAATGCCATTATATTTTTTCTTATTTGTTGAGTAGGCTATTCCTTTTGCAGCTTCAGAACTTATCCCTGCCATTATTAACCCGAACGGGTAATAACATTACAGCTTAAATAAAATACCAATCCAGATTGCAAACAAAAAAATATCAAAGACCTTTTACTTAATAAATATACGTTAACTATTGTTGTATTTTACCATTTGTTGAGTATGTATTTTATGAATAATAGTGTAACTGTGCTAAGTTGTTAGTTACTGGTTGATGCCCAAGTGGCGGCAATCCCTAAATTTACTTTCGCCGATAAAAAATCGTCTGGTCTAATTTGCGGGGTAGCCGAATAAGAGTTGACTTAACTATTGTGGAAGTTGCAGTGAATTTGAAGTGCCTATGAATTATTTGGTGGGTGAAGGCATCAAAATTTCATTTGATAAAAATCCTTAAACGCTTGCAGGGTATTGAGAAACTCGACGATGCCACGAAAGATAAACTCTACTTCGTTATTGATAATATCGTACAAAACTTTAAAGCTAAAAAAGCTTACGCTTCGTAAAATACAAAAGCCTATCACTGCGGCTTTTGTATTTTTTTTAATACCTCAATTTTTTGAAGATTATGAGTAGAACACTACTGATATAGAGGTAGAAAAATTAATTAGTATACTCTCCAATACAATTTAAACATAATCTGGGTTTTAACTTATATGGTTCTTCATTAGTCCAAACAATTGTGTTTTTAAATTTAACTGTCATTTTTTTTGTTGGACTACCAATGACAATATCTTTTTCTACAGCAAATATATAGGTTCGACCTACTTGTATTTTTTCCTTTTTGTTTGTAATAGTTTTACCACTTATAGCAGAAATTAAAACACTAGTATCAGTAACATTACAAGAAGACACTACTCCAATTAGAAAACATTCCTTTAATTTCTTAATTCCTATTACTTTTGCTGGTAGAGTGTCGTTTGACTGACTTTTGGAACCATAACAGAAATATAAAATTGCATATAGAATTAATATTGTTTTTTTCATTGAATTATTTTTTTTTCAAATTATTGATTGGCTCTTCTTTGCCATCGTATTGGATATATATTACACGCCCCCTCAGTTCTAAACTAGCCTCTTTTTTTCTGGGATCGATTATAATCGCTTCATCGTGGGCTTTAACAAAATTAGCATTCTCTTCATCAGTGTTAGAACTTAAAGCAGCTGGGGAATTTGGGTATTTGTTACCGCCAATAAAGGCCTCTAATACCTCATGTAACATAGAAACTCCAGGCTCGGAACTAGTGATTTTATCTACAACAGTAAGCATATCAGGATTTACTTGTTGCTGAGCTAATACTTTTCCATCATTTTGACCTCCTGCCATTATTGAATTTCCTAGAAATATTCCGCCTGCAATTGCTACTCCATCTTTAGTAAAATTATCAGAAGATGCGTTAATACTTACTGTAGTATTTTTATCAGTAATAGCTTGCTGAAGCTTTTTGTCAGCATCTGTTTTTGCCTCTCCGGTTGCACTAATGAGTCCTGTTTTTGCATCTCGTGATATTGTTAAACTAGTTGATTGTTGAAGTTGTTTGGTAGCTTCTTCTGCTTGATCGCCATTTATAATAACTTCTTCACGCATTCCATCAGGGTCAATAAAACGAAGTGGATTATTATATGCATATCTATATGGTGACCATCTTCTGTCTTTATCAGCCATAGGGTCTATCGTGTGCCATCTTCCTATTTGTGGGTCATAATTTCTTGCCCCAAAATCGTAAAGCTCTAAGCCGCTACCATCACTAAATTCTTTTGACTGTAATTCCTTCTCTCCGAACTTGTATTTGTTTTCTAATTTTCCTGCTGCCTTACTACTAATCCCCGCCATTGTCAACCCGAACGGATAATAATGAAAAATACATCAAACCCAATAAATCAAAGGGTTTCAAAGAACTAAATTTCTACCTAAATATAGCCAGGTTTGTCGAAAAACAACACTTTTACTACCACTTATTTCCCGATTTAAGCCCTTTCTTTTAGTGGATATAAATAGTCTGTTTCAACTAGTTTTTTATAAGCAATAATTACTTCCTGATTCATATAATCCTGTGCTACAGAAATATAGCGGTAGAACTCTTTGCTACCAGGAGCATGGCCAGATATTTTCCTTACAATTAATTCAGGCACTCCAAAAATCAGTAAAGTTGTAATTGCTGTACGTCGCATAGTATGTGCTGTAATATGATGGTGAAAACACCAACCCTTTCCACCCTGTTTTTTAAGTTCTGTTAATTTACCCTGCTTACTTATTACTTTTGTAAGGGGATAATCCCATCCTGCCTTCTCTATTAGCTTTTTTATTTGAATGTTTAGATTGGTTACTGATAATCTCGGTAAAATATATTTCCCAGCTTTTCTTTTGTACTTATTTACTATATCAATGGCATAATCAGGTAAAGGAATCTTCACTTCGGTAGTTGTCTTTTTTGTATATAAATTCAAATAAACTTCTTTACCTGAATATACCAGGTTCTTTTTCTCAAGATTCATCAGGTCACATACACGCAAAGCAACCGTACAGCCAAAAACAAAAATATCTTTTGTACGTTTTAAATAAGGATTGAGTTCTGATTCAAAGGCCTTATTTGTGATAAGATATTGGAGTCTTTCTGGTTGCAACACTACTGGTGCTGTGTTTTGAAATGGAACCTTAAATGATTTATGATAGTTACCTACACTAAATCCTTTTTCAGCTTGCAGGTAGTTAAAAAACGATTTTAATATTTTGAAAATATTTTTTACGTAATTATCATAATATCCCTTCTCTTTATAAAGAAATGCGGAAAACTTTAAATAAAATTTTGCCCAATAATTTTTTTCTTTTTGCAGTGTTCTCATAGAAGCCCGGTGGAGTAATTGAATTCTTAAAATAATTTGTGTTTTAGCTTCAAATTCTAACAACAATTTTTGTGCATAGCGATAATTTTTAATAGTACCTTGTGTAATTCTTTTACAGGAAGGAGTTAACCTTCTGCCGGAAATCGAGGCTTTAATAAACTTATCGAAATACTCAGATAAGAAGATCTGTGGTGCTGCTTTTTTCATAATTCATAATTTAATAGTTTAAAATCAGGTTTGCATAATTGTAGTCCCAGCGAAGTTTTCACATTTTGCTGGTTAATTGTAAAGGCTTCAGCGTGAAACCCCGATGACTAATGATCTTAACCCCGGTATGCTGCTTCTTCTGAAATTGAAAAGTGGTGATCGTTATGTTGCGGGGGCCTGCAAACATCGGGGTTTCGCAAAACCCATATATTAAGGAATAAGTATTGGTTGCGAAAAACCCGCTGGGACATAAACAATATGCCAATTGATAAGAGCGGATATTTGTATATTTACGTAAGTAATGAAACCGAAAGTTTAAACGTGTTCTTTGATAATTTACAGGTAACGCATATTTGTGGGCAGATTTTGGAGGAAACGCATTATTATCCGTTCGGGTTGGTGATGGCGGGAATATCTTCTAAGGCTTTAAACGGGGCACCAGAAAATAAGTACAAATACAATAAAGGTCCTGAATTACAGAACAAAGAATTCTCCGATGGTTCAGGGTTAGAGTGGTATGCAACAAACTTTAGAATGTATGACCCACAAATAGGCAGGTGGCATGTGGTTGACCCCAAACCTGACTATATGGTAAGTCCCTATGCAGGGATGAAGAATAATCCAATTACATTTAATGACCCATTAGGAGATACCGTAAAAGTTACTGGCACTAAAGCGGCACAGGCACAGCTTGTAAAGGTTAGTGATAATGCGTTAGGAGGCTTTTACAAAACGAAGATTGGAAAAGATGGCAAAGTTAGTTTTGTCTCCACTGGCAAGAAAGGAAAAATGACAGATGAACAGAAAGGATATTATAATGAAGTATCAGGAGTATTGAATCAAAAGGAAACGGTTAATATCGGAATAGTTCAGAAAGATGGAAATGTTATTGGAGGTAGTTATGCGGCGGGAAAAATTGACATATCGGATATAGCAGCTTTTGGAAATAATAAAGCAATGTCTGCGGGTAGTACGTTAGGTCATGAAATTATTGAGCAGAGCTTTAAGCAAAAAGATGGAATGAGTTATAATGATGCACATGCCAAGGCACTTACTACAGAGCAAGGTATAACAGGCTATTCAAGAAATGAAGCAGGACAGACCAGTAGTGTTACACGAAATGCCGATGGAACCATGTCCGGAACAATTACGGTTCCATATACAAATGATGGCAAAACCGTAAACGTAACCATTACCCTAACAAATAATAACATAACTAAAGTTCAAGAAAAATGAAAGTAAGTTTAATATGCTTGGTAGTATTTTGTTCATTTATTTGTTGTAATAACAACAAGCAGCAGAATACAAATGCAAGCGAAATAAAAAATACTCAAAGCATGTCCGATACAACTTTTGAATATCATTTTCATATTTTAGATTCTGCCAGTAAGGTTAATGCGGCAGACAGCATTTATACTTGTTGTACGCAATCAATTAAATTTATGGAGGTAAACACAGGTATCAATGCTCACTCTGACGGCACTTTGTTAGGAAAATTATCTTTCTCGAAAGAAGATTTACAAAAGTGGCATGAGTGGTATGAAAAAAAATATGAGAAGAAAAATAATTAGAAATCAACAAAGCCCCTCACGGGGCTTTTTTATTGGACAATAAGTTGGGAAAGATTATCCTTCATTTTTTTATTGGAGATAGCCAGGTCAATTACTTTAAAGATGGCTTGCTGTTCATCTTTGCCGAGAGCATCCACCATAGAAATTTTTTCTATCAGCGTTCTGTTTTTAGAGTTCACTTCTTTAAAAAGTTCATTGTCAGCCCTGAACAGTTCTGTGAGGCCAACGCCAAGAGCTTTATTATTGCCGTATTGTTACAAATTTTTAAAACAAGTGTTTGCTGTGGTAAATTCCGGCGAATTGCAGACAATTATTATAAAAAAATAGCTTGATTTATTTGTTTTTTTTACACAGTTCGTGTTATGCACAGTAGCGTTACCTGATTGTATAAAGCGTTGTGTTTTTGGTGCCCGACTTGGTTATAAGCTGTAGTTCCATTGCTTTTTTTAAATCCCTACTTGCCGAAGCAGACGAAATATCCTTGAAGACATTCATGTAGTTCTTTCTTGTGAACTCCTTTTTATTGAGTGATAAGAAATATTCGATTCTGTCCAGATCGGACATAATTCGGCTGTTATACTGTAGTAAATCGTCTAACGATTTATTGAGTGTCTGGAGCATGAACTCAATGAAAATAGTCGAGTTCCCTTCTTTATCACTTTTCGACAATGCAGCATAGTATTCCTTTTGTTTTTCACTTATAAGTGTTTCAAAAGGTAAATATTCGAATACAGGGAAATCATTCATAAGAATGACTGTTTGCCACATTCTTCCCATACGGCCATTGCCATCCGTAAATGGATGAATGAATTCTGTTTCATAGTGAAATACTGAACTTTTAATTAATGAGGGATCTTCAGAAATCTTTAGATAATTAAAAAGGTCACTCATTAGAAATTTAATATTTTCTGCCGGTGGCGCCAAATGTGCAAGCTTATTTCCCTTCATTATACCAGCCCCGGATTTTTTATATTGGCCGTTATTGCTTATTAATCCATTCATTAAAATTTTATGCGCTTTTAGAAATGACTTTTCACTGTTTCGTTCAAAGGTTGGTAGCTGATTATAAACATTAATTGCATTTAATACTTCTTTTACATCTTTTTGTGGGCCAACTACCCGCTTATTATCAATTAGAGCTGAAACCTGATCCAGGGAAAGTGTATTACCTTCTATTTGTAAGGAGGAATGAATTGTTTTTATCCGGTTGTTTTTCCGAAGTTGTGGTGATTGCTTATTTAAATAATTTGCATTAACCTCTCCGAGTCTCATTGAAATTTCACTAATGTGTTTTAAAATTTGAGAAGTGATCTGATATGGAGGATTCATGATAACATCATTTGATACTATCAAAGATAAGAAAAGTGCTTCACGAGAGCTATCACGAGTCAATGAACAAGTACCCCCTGGCCAGCACGTTAAATGATTGTACCTGGCTATGCCCCCATTCTTCACTGCAACCGGCATACTTCACAAACAAACCGGCAACAGCTGGCGCAGCTTCCATGGCCGCTTTGGCATCTAAGAACAGTAACCGTGATCTTCTTGCCAATACATCTTCAATGGTAACAGCCATTTCATTTTCAATAAAAAAAACAACTTCTGCTTTGGTAAATGGATAAGATGGATGGATTTTTTCGCTCAGCGACCGATCCTGTTCTTCCAGTTTTTTGATGGCTTTCGCATCCGTTCCATAAACCGATAAATGACTGTAGTCGTATTGTGTGGAACACCCATGTATACCCAGCTTTTTTGTTATGCAGGCCGAAAATGGTAAACCCGAAACACGGATGGCTTTATCAATGGCATGCTGCGCCATGCTTCTGTAGGTTGTCCATTTACCACCCGTTACATGAACTAATCCGCTCGACAGTACTTTTATTACATGATCCCTGGGCATAACAGCCGTCTTTTTTTCTCCACTCACTTTTGCCAATGGCCGCAGACCGACATATACAGACTTAATATCCCCGTAATTAATATCCGACGTGGTGTACCGGTTAAAATGACTGATGACAAAATCAATTTCTTCTTTTAAAGCCCTTGGCTCTGTTGCAATTTCATGCACCGGCGTATCAGTTGTACCCAGTAATAATTTATTATGCCAGGGTATAACAAAAAGCACCCTGCCATCATCTGTTTTTGGGATCATCATGGCGATATCGGTATCAAAGAAATGTTTTTCAACCACCAGGTGAATACCCTGTGATGGAGCGATGGTTTCCTCCGCATGTGCTTCGGCCTTCTGTAATAAGGAATCAGCAAAAACGCCGGTGGCATTAATGACCACCGAAGCGGTTATTTCAAATGCATGGCCATGAATATGGTCAGTAGCTTTTACGCCGGTAATTTTACCCGCTGTTTTGATAAACTCATTTACTTCAGCATAATTGAGAACTGTTGCGCCATGTTCAGTTGCCGTTTGCGCCAGGTTAATGGCAAGCCGGCTGTCATCAAACTGGCCATCGAAATATAAAATGCCGCCGCTTAAGTTTTCCTTTGTTAACCCCGGCATTTTCTGCATTACCTTTTTGGAAGACAATAAAACAGTTTTACCAAGACTTAATTTTCCTGAAAGAAATTCATACATCCACAGCCCGGTACCGTAATAATATTTTTGCCACCAGTGATAGGTAGGAACGATAAACGGCAACGCATGGCAAACATGGGCAGCATTTTGTAACAACCTTCCTCTTTCAAAAAGTGCTTCCCGTACCAGGCGAATATTGCCCTGGGCCAGGTAACGTACACCACCATGCACCAATTTTGTAGAACGGCTGGATGTTCCTTTGGCAAAATCATATCTTTCCAGCAACAAAGTCTTATACCCCCTGCTGGCTGCATCAACAGCACAGCCCAGGCCGGTGGCACCACCGCCAATAATGAGGATGTCGTATTTTTTTTGCTGGTTAAGTTTTTGTATTTGTTCGGTTCTGTTCATTAAAGCGTTTCATGATTAAGCAATGGCCAAGGAAGCTTTAACCGCATCGTGCCATCCATCAGCCAATTCCTTTCTCCGTTCATCGGTAATGGTTGAAGAAAATGTTTTCTCCATTTGCCATTGTTCCTGTAATTCATCAATATTCTTCCAAAATCCAACGGCGAGGCCAGCCAGGTAAGCTGCTCCCAGCGCCGTAGTTTCTGTAACGTTTGGCCTAACCACCCTGGTATTGAGCATATCACTTTGAAACTGCATGAGCAGATCATTTTTCGTGGCGCCACCATCAACCCGCAGTTCTTTAATGCTGATCCCACTGTCGGCTTCCATGGCCTTTAAAACATCCATGGTTTGATAAGCGATACTTTCCACAGCGGCACGGGCAATATGAGATGTATTAACCCCTCTTGTAAGCCCGGTGATCACGCCCCTCGCATGTGGGTTCCAGTAGGGAGCACCCAGGCCTGCAAAAGCCGGCACTACGTATACCCCGTCGGTTGTTTCTACTTTTTTTGCCAATGCCTCTACATCCGCAGCCGTTTTAATAATACCCAACCCATCCCGTAACCATTGTACCACGGCACCAGCAATAAAAACACTTCCTTCCAACGCATATTGGGTTTTACCATCTATTTTCCAGGCCACGGTGGTGAGTAAATTATTTTTAGACGGGATCATTTTTTCCCCGGTATTCATCAACATAAAACAACCGGTACCGTAGGTATTTTTTACCATGCCGGGTTGCGTACATAATTGTCCAAACAAAGCAGCCTGCTGATCACCGGCAATACCGGCAACAGGCACTTCGGTCTTATCATCCAGGACATGGGTATAACCATACACTTCGCTGCTGCTGCGTATTTGAGGCAACATATTACCAGGTATATCCAGTATCTTCTGCAACTCGCCATCCCACGCACAGGTTTCAATATTGCACAGCAGGGTCCGGCTGGCATTGCTTACATCAGTTGCATGAATTTTCCCAAGGCTGAGTTTCCAGAGCAGCCAGGTATCGATCGTGCCAAAACACAACTCACCGTTATTGGCTTTAGTCCTGGCACCGGCCACGTTATCCAGGATCCATTTTATTTTAGTGCCGCTGAAATAGGCATCAACAACCAATCCTGTTTTTTGCTGAATGTATTGATCATGGCCTTTTGCGATCAGGTCTTCGCAAATAGACGCAGTTCTCCTGTCCTGCCAAACAATGGCATTGTAAATGGGTTCGCCGCTGTTACGGTCCCATACCACGGTTGTTTCCCGCTGATTGGTGATTCCAATGGCTGAAATATCTGCCACCGTAATATTTGCTTTTTGTAAAACATCTTTGGCAGTTTGTAACTGCGTTTCCCAAATTTCCAGTGGATCGTGTTCTACCCAACTGGGTTGAGGAAATATTTGGGTGAATTCCTGTTGCTCGGTAGCCACAATATTCCCTTTATGATCAAACAGAATTGAACGGCTGCTGGTTGTTCCCTGGTCAAGCGCTAAAATATATGCCGGCATAAATAATGAGTTTAATGAACTGTAATGTAAAAAAGTATTATCAATATGAAAGAAAGTATTGGCTAATACCAAAAAAAACGTGATTGTTGCTTAACGCTAACTATCGGGCTTTAAAGCCGATCGGTTACTGAACGAATATATTAACAAAGTCTGTTTACCGGATAAAATAAGATCAGGAGCGTGTGCAAGGGTATCTTCCGTCAACACGAGACCTATGAGCTATTTAAGATAATTTTTTAAAAAAATCAGGGTATACATTTTATTTGTGCAAGTTGGCGCAGATTCCCTTGGGTTGAAACTTCATGTTCAGGGTTCTGGTTTACGATATTTTTTACGAATCTATTTGCCTCTTTGGTGTCTATATCATAATATTCTATGAAAACTTAAATCACATTTCAGAAATCAGTTTGATTTTTCTATTTTTGCACCCCGTTGTCCAAAGCGTTAACCATTCGTCGGGGTAGCTCAGCTGGTTAGAGCATCGGATTCATAACCCGAAGGTCGGCAGTTCAAGTCTGCTCCCCGATACTAAGCCTAAGAAATTCATTTAGAATGACTTAGGTTTTTTCTTTTTTATTGTAATTGATTGTTTAGCATTTACAGTTAACAAAATCGTTAACAAAAACACGCTAAACCAATAATTAATCTTCCCAATTCGTGTAAATACATTGAACTGAAAGTATTCCCCAATAATTGGACTAATAAAAACCAATCCCTGAAAAAGGACTGGTATGCGTATTACCGATTTTATGACCCTGTTTTTAAAGATATTCCCAAGTATAGATATGGGAAACTGGTAATTATTAAAGGGATGAATCAATTTAAGACGGTTTTGGAACGCCAGGAGAATACCAGATTGATTATTGAAAGGGAGTTAGACCGTCTGATTAATAAGGTGTATAATCCAATTACAAATAAGTCTATTGATGTAGTCATACCAGTTTGGGAAATTTTGCCTACTACTGCCTTCATTATTGCTTTGACCGAGGCTGAAAAACGAATCTCAGCTTCTGCAATACCCTGTTTTCAAAAAATCGCCTATTTTTATCCATGCAAAAGCCAAACCTTAACGGTACTTCTTCCCTGTTCTTCCTTATATTTTTAGCCGCTGTTTTGTTTATTCCTTTTTTGGGGAATGTTCATCTATTTGACTGGGATGAAATAAATTTTGCAGAGATAGCACGTGAAATGGTTGTTACGGATAATTACAGTCAGCCCCAGATCAATTTCCAGTCATTTACCGAAAAGCCGCCACTTTATTTCTGGTTACAGGCCATTTGCATGAACCTGTTTGGTATAAATGAATTTTCGGCACGGCTGCCAAATGCCTTACTGGGTATGATTGTGCTGCCAGTGCTTTTTTTAACCGGCCGGAAACTAAAGAATAATTCATTCGGTTTTTTATGGGCGATCATTTATGCCAGTACCATTCTCCCTCACCTATATTTTAAATCAGGCATTATTGATCCCTGGTTCAATTTTTTTATTTTCCTTTCCATATATGGGTTGATAATGGCTGCTGATAAAAGAAGAGAAAAACAGTCCACTGTAAAATGGCTGATCTTTGGCGGGGCCGTGTCGGGGCTGGCCATTTTAACCAAGGGACCTGTTGCACTTATTTTGACAGGTCTCACTTTTGCAGTTTACTGGGCATTTAACAGGTTCCGCTGGTTTATCTCCCTACCACAATTACTGGTATTCATTTTTTCTGCATTGGCAACTGCGGGCCTTTGGCTGGGCATTGATTACCTGCAGCACGGCGATAAATTTTTAAAAGAATTTACCGTGCGGCAATGGGCACTGTTAACTACAGCAGATGCGGGACATGGAGGCTTTTTCTTTTATCATTTTGTAGTATTATTTTTCGGATGCTTCCCGGCTACGGCTTTTTTTATTCATGCCATGGTAAAGAAAGACATAACAGATAAACGATTTGCAGATTTTAAAAAATGGATGGTTGTTTTTTTCTGGGTGGTATTGTTGGTTTTTACATTGGTACAAACAAAAATCGTTCATTACTCTTCTTTGTGCTACTACCCTGTCAGTTTCCTGGCAGCGGTTAGTTTATATAATATCATCACCAGGAAATGGGTGTTGAATGGCTGGGTTAAAATAATAATTATTGTATCGGCTATCCCTTTCATACTGGCACCTTTTGCCGCTGCATATTTTGGCCAAAATATGTCACAGCTAAAACCGCTTTTAAAGCAGGATGCTTTTGCAACAGAGAATATCCAGGCGCAGGTGCATTGGACTGGCTGGGAGTTTTTGCCGGGACTTATACTGGTAGCTGCAATAGTTTTATCTTTTATCTTTTTTAAACGGCAAAAAAACCAACAAGCTGTAGGGGTGCTACTGGGTGGCTCACTTATTTTTATTCAATTAATTCTCTTCTTCCTGATCGGCAGGATCGAAGCCATCAGCCAGCGGGCCAATATTGATTACTGGCAGGCGCATACAACAGAAGATTGCTATATGGTTACCTATCAGTATAAAACCTATACCCATTATTTTTATGGCAGCATGAAACCACCATTAAATAAAAACTATACCAATGATGATTGGCTGTTGAAAGGAGACATTGATAAACCCGTTTACATTTCCTGTAAGGTAACCGGTAGGGAATCGCTTGAAAAAGAATTGCCTGATGCCGTTTTCCTTTATAACAAAAACGGGTTTTACTTTTATAAAAGAACTCCTCAGCCCAAATAAGCAGGTTTGAAGAGGCCCCACCGGGCCAGGCGGAATTGTAAACTTACTTTGAGTACGCCCAAACCATAAATGGCGCTTCGTTCAAAATTTATAGAAGATGCTTCAGGAAAATATTTTGTAGGGCATGTAATTTCACCGATCTCAAAGCCTTTGAAAAATATCTGTGCCGCCATCTGGTTATCAAAAACAAAATCATCGGAGTTCAGTTCATAATTGATATTATCCAGTACTTCTTTTGAAAAAGCCCTGTAACCTGTATGATACTCCGAAAGTTTTTGGTTCAGCAAAATATTCTGCAAAAGAGTAAGTATCCTGTTGGCCCCATATTTATACCAGGGCATGCCGCCTTTCAGAGCCCCCTTGCCCAATATACGTGAGCCAAACACAACCGGGTACACATCATTGGCGATCATAGAAGCCATGCTGAGAATTAATTTGGGTGTGTACTGGTAATCGGGATGCAGCATGATCACGATATCGGCATTTAATTCCTTTGCCTTGTTATAACAGCTTTTTTGATTGCCGCCATATCCTTTATTTTCTTCGTGAATAACAATATGCTTAATGTTAAGGGCAGCGGCAACTTCGGCTGTTTTATCAATGCTGTTATCATCTACCAGTACTACATCATCAACTATATCAAAGGGGATTTCATTGTAAGTTTGTTCAATGGTTTTGGCCGCATTATAAGCAGGGAGCACTATCACAAGTTTTTTACCCAGTATCATTTTTTAAAATTATGCACGAAGGTATTTTAAAAAAGTCATTTTATCATGTTTGAGGCCTCATGCACGCTTTCAAATACCTGTTGATCCATATTTGAACCATAACTTGTCCCGCCACAGGCGTGGATAGAATGATAGAAAACATAGGCTCGCACATAGTCCTATGTGGTTTTCTATTGTGGTCTATGTGCTATGTGGTTCAAACCCGATAGCTATCGGGTGATACATTGCCCTGTTGAAAATAATTAATGATATTATTTGTTTATGAATATCTTTGATCATTATCATACTGACATGGAAAATAACAGGCCCGTATTTTACCGGAACGCTACATTCTTCTGGCTCTATTTAGTTTGGTTTACCGGGTTGTCATGTATTGTTATGTTCACTACAAAGGAAGAGTCATTCCTTTTTATCAACCGGGCCAACTATCCCTTTTTCGATATTTTTTTTACCATATTTACTTTTATGGGCGATGGTATTTTTATCATTGCATTGGCTTTAGTGCTGTTCCAGCTGAAATATAAACGTTTGGCACTTGGGCTGTTCAGCAGTTACATTATAGCAGGGTTAATAGCCCGTGTAATTAAGAAGCTCATCAATTTTCAAAGGCCCGCCGGCTTTTTAAGCGACCCGTCCATTATCCATAATGTACCCTGGATAATGTTGTCGCATCATAATTCATTTCCCTCTGGCCATATAACTTCGGTATTTGCAGCCGCAGTTACCATATCGTTATATACCGGAAAAAGATCCCTGGCCATCATAACCCTTATTATTGCCAGCCTGGTAGCCTACTCAAGAATATACCTGGGGCAACATTTTGTTGAAGATGTATGGGCAGGCTCATTTTTAGGCGTGATGCTGGGAACCCTCTGTTTCATGTTACAGGAAAAATTTTTAGCGAACAGTTATAAAAAACCTAATTGGGGATAATAATAAAAGTTAAGGGCAGCAGGCCTTCAGCCAAAATTAAATATTTTAATTTTTACTACATTGCATTGGTGCATATGTTTTGTACAGTTTTTTATTGAAGATCAATGGGGAATTATACAAGAAGTTGCGGCAATACAAATGTTAGCAGCAAGCCGACTCCGAACAGTAAGGGTAAACTATAAAGTGTACACATCATAAACCATAAACAAAACAAACAACATGAACAATTCAAACAATTCCTCATCAGTACTTGTTGCAGGTGCTACCGGTTATTTAGGCAGTGAAATTTGTCGTCAACTAATCCTTAAAAATAAACATGTCAAAGGTTTGGTACGTGCCACATCAGATGCAAATAAAGTGGCTCAGTTAAAAGCATCAGGTGTTGAAACAATTGAAGGAGATTTGAAAGATAAGGATTCATTAAGAAATGCATTGCATGGAGTTTCAGCCGTTATTTCAACCGTTTCTTCAACCTTATCCAGGCAGGAAGGAGATTCCATTCAAACAGTAGATGATGAAGGACAAATTAACCTTATTGATGCCGCCGTAGATGCAGGCGTTACCCAATTTATATATATATCGTTTTGTGAATTGGGTGAATGCCCTTTACAAACTGCTAAACGAAAAGTAGAAAAACATCTTTCAGAAAGCGGTTTACATTATACTATTTTACAACCAACCTATTTTATGGAAGTTTGGCTAAGCCCTGTATTGGGCTTTGATTACCCCAATGCTAAAGCCAGCATTTTTGGTGAAGGGAAGAACAAAGTTTCCTGGATAGCGATAAAAGACGTAGCAGCATTTTCCGTAGACTCGTTAGACAATCCTGCGGCTAAGAATCGAATAATTGAGTTGGGTGGACCAGAGGCATTAAGTCCGCTTGAAGTAGTGAATATTTTTGAGGCAGCAAAAGGTAAAAAGTTTGAACTTCAGTTTGTTCCGGAAGAAGCACTAAAAGCTCAAAGAGATGGAGCGCAAGACTCCTTAAGCGAATCATTTTCTACATTGACATTGGGTGTGGTGAATGGCAGTGAAATTGATATGACAAGCATCCTGGATGATTTTCATATTCGACTGACTTCAGTAGTTGATTATGCAAACAGTTGAATGAATAAATTTTTTTGACTGGTGTTTATACCAAAACATTAAGCTTACAGGTAACATGGTTTTGCCAAAATGGGGGACGTAACATTAATTCCACACCTGACACAAAGCCCTGTCAGTTAGCTGTTAATGCATCCGAAATCCTACTAACATTGAAATTTTAAAATATGATCAAGACAAGTAACAAAGATTTACAGATTCCTAAAGTAGATTTTGACTCAACCGGAGAGTTGATAATTACAGCATCCCCTACTTCTTCAAAATACGACTTTGACTTTTATAAGGGCAAATGGAAACTTCTTAATAAAAAACTTAAAACCCGATTAGACAACTGTCAGGAATGGACAGAGTTTGAATCTACGCAAGAAATGTATTGTGTGTTAAATGGTATTGGAAATATTGACAATTACCTTGCAACTTTTAACGGTGTGCCATTTGAGGGAATGTCGGTAAGGCTTTTCAATCCAAAAACAAGATTATGGAGTATTTATTGGGCTGACTCCAACGAGGGAATATTACAACCGGCGGTTTTAGGTTCTTTTGAAAATAATGTTGCCCACTTCTTTACAAAAGACACTTTCCATAATCAGAAAATATTAGTTGTATTTCGTTGGGACGTTACAGACAAAGAAAATCCTATATGGAGTCAAGCTTTTTCTTCTGACAATGGTAAAAATTGGGAGTGGAATTGGTATATGTATTTTAGCAAATTTGCAAAAAACTAAGCAAAGACAAACAACGGGAAGAGCAACAAACAGCTCAAATTGGGTTTGCTGCAAGGCTGGTTGGCCGTTTGAGCAATGGGCATTTTAAATCCAGGCTTTGATTCCATCCATACAAAATTAATTAATTGCCATTGAAGATGTTATGTGGCATTTTCGGAGAATTGATTTTATGATAAATTCATACCGGGGTTCGGGATACGCCGGGATCGCTGAACTTTAGTTCATAACATCAAAAAAATATTTTCAATCAGTAGCGGTTATGGGCAGTCGTAATACCTACTCACAAAGTTCTTCAAAGATCCTGGTTCTTTATATCTTCAAAAACAGGACCATTCAAAGAAATTAAAGCGCTTTTAGTATCTCCTGATTTTATAAATCACCTGTTGAAAATTGATTATAACTTACATTACAACAGCATTAAATTCAATTACATTTGATAAAGCAATGACAGTTTTTAGACTAACTGACGTTGGCGGCCATATTGGAAAGACATAAATTTTTCAACACAACAAATAGTTCACTAATGAAGAAATCATTGTTTATTATTTTTCTAAGCATTTTATGCTTATGCAACCATCAGGAACTTTTTGGTCAATCATGCGGTACCCGACAATTAGACCCCAGGGTAGCTTCATTCTTACAGTTGATTGGAAATGATGACCTAACCATTGAACAATTGCGCAAAATACCTATCGCACAACTTAGGCTTACAGGGCCGCCGCCAATACCTTATCCAAAGGAGGATGTAAAAAGAATAAAAATAACTGCGGACAGTATTCCCGTATTAATTTTTAACCCTTCGCATACAAACAAGCTTCCCATTTTAATTAGCTATCATGGCGGTGGCTTTTTTCTTCCCTTATTGCAAGGATTAGAACATGCCTTGTGGCAGGATGCGGAAACCTACGGAGTAATTGTTTTCGCAATTGATTACCGTGTTGCTCCCGAAAACAAATTTCCAGCTGCGGTTAATGACAGTTACCATGCGTTTACATGGATTGCAGAACATGGAAGTGAATTTGGTGGCGATACCAGCCGCATTGCGTTAACTGGAAATAGTGCAGGTGCCAACTTAGTGGCAGTGATAACTCAAAAAGCAAAAAAAGAAGGCATAAGTAATAAAATAAAACTTCAAATAATGAACGGGCTTCCGGTTGATTGCAGTCCTCAAAATATAGAAACCTCGGTTTCGTACCAGGAAAATGCCAAAGGATATTGGCAAACAAAGGCAGCCTGCTATTTTGCTATGGAATTGTATGCTCCCAACCAATACAATAACCCGGAAGTGTCACCAATACTTACAGAAGATTTGAAAGGCCTGCCACCGGCAGTAATTATTAATGCCGAGTTTGATCCGCTTAGAGATGATGGCATTTTATACGCAGCTAAATTGAGAAAGAATGGCGTAAGGGTTTGGGACAAATGCTTTGCAGGACAAATTCATATGTTATTTGGTTTGCCGCCAGATGCTGAGGAGCTAAAGGAATATAAAACAATTATAAAAACTGCGATGAAAGAAAGTTTTCATGAGTAATACCAAAGTGAAATTATATGTAGACCAATTTGGATAATTGGTTTTTTTGTTTTATATTTGGTCTATAATATAATTCACTATGTCAAATGCATTGTATATACCAGTTAAGGAAAGCCTTGAAGAACTGAGGTTCGAATTAAAAAAAGCAACTCCGATGATACAACCTCGCATCAAAATGCTGA
>JANNSN010000008.1:0-42119 GCA_031402615.1 Chitinophagaceae bacterium | reverse complement strand
TATTGATAAAATGGAGGCAGGACTGATGCCGGGCCTCATGGAAAAAGCCGGCGACCAGGGATTGTTGGGCACCTCGGTACCCGAAGACCTTGGCGGACTGGGGAAAGATTTCATCACATCAACCCTCGTTAACGAAGGCCTTGGTGGCGGATTTTCTTTTAGTGTGGCCATTGCGGCACATACCGGCATTGGCACATTACCCATTTTATATTTTGGTACAGAGGAACAGAAGAAAAAATATATTCCAAAGCTTGCCAGCGGCGAGTGGAAGGGTGCTTACGGATTAACAGAACCCAACAGCGGCAGTGATGCACTGGGTGCAAAAACAACTGCTGTACTCAGCGAAGACGGAAAAAATTATATCCTAAACGGTCAAAAATGCTGGATAACCAACGGGGGTTTTGCTGATGTTTACACCGTGTTTGCAAAAATTGACGGCGATAAATTTTCTACGTTTATTGTAGAGCGTGGTATGGAAGGATTTACACAGGGGCCCGAAGAACACAAGATGGGCATTAAGGGGTCTTCAACGGTTCAGTTGTATTTCCAGGATTGTAAAGTACCGGTTGAAAATTTATTGGGAGAGATTGGCAAGGGCCATATCATCGCCTTTAATATTTTAAATATCGGGCGGTTAAAACTGGCTGCGGCAGCCATTGGCGCTGCTAAAATGGCACTAAACACTACGGTTGCTTATGCTACCACACGTGAACAATTTAAAACGGCCATTTGCAATTTTGGTGCCATGAAGTATAAACTGGCCGAAATGGCTACCCGAATTTTTGTAAGTGAAAGTGCTTTATACCGCACCAGCAAATGGGTTGATGATAAGGAAACCGAACTGGCTGCCGCCGGTAAAAGCTTTGCCGAAGCGCTGCTGGGTGCTGCCGAAGAATATGCAGTAGAGTGCGCTATTTTAAAAGTGCATGGCAGCGAAGTGCTGGACTATGTGGTTGACGAAGGTGTGCAGGTACATGGAGGCAACGGTTTCAGCGATGAATATCCCATCAGTCGTGGTTACCGGGATAGCCGTATCAACCGCATTTACGAGGGTACCAATGAAATTAACCGCCTGCTTACTGTGGATATGATATTAAAGCGTGCGATGAAAGGGAAGCTTGACCTGATGGGACCAGCCATGAACGTTAGTAAAGAGCTGATGAGTATTCCGGAGTTTGGTAATGATGACGGGTCGCCATTTGCGAAAGAGCGCAAGACCATTGTAAACATGAAGAAATGTATTTTGATGGTAGCTGGTGCAGCCGTTCAAAAGCTGATGATGAAAATTCAGGACGAGCAGGAAATACTGATGAATATTGCCGATATGGCTATTGAAACTTTTGAGACTGAAAGTACTTTGTTGCGTGTAATGAAGATGGTTGACGGTCAGGGTGAAGCTGCATCGCAACATCAAATGGATATGATGCACTGTTATATGAATGATGCCGTTGACAGGGTAAATAAAGCCGGTAAAGAAGCCATCAATGCATTTGCGGACGGAGATGAGCAACGCATGATGTTGCTGGGTTTAAAACGGTTTACTAAAACAGAACCATTTAACAGCAAAGAAGCACGTAGAAGAATTGCAGATAAATTAATTGCAGAGAATAAATATCCCTGGTAAAATGGGATCATACGCATAGATCAACCCACTTCTTTGGAGGTGGGTTTTTTTGTGGCCAAACGAAATGATTGCTAATGACAGCTAATGTTTATAAACATGCCGGGGCAAAGTTGGCTGTAGTAAAAGTTAATACGGTAGATGATGATTTACTGCAGGTAGCAGTTTCCGACGATGGCGTAGGGATTAAAATAAATCAAAAACGATCGGGCATCGATATTTCCAATATAGAGTACCGCGTAACATCATTTGCCGGCACTAAGGAAATAGAATCGGATTTGGGATCGGGATGCACCATTAAAATAAAAATACCTTGTTGAAACGGAAAGAACTTTTTCCAAATCAGCGTTTAATTTATTGAGCAAATTCAAAGAAATTAATACACGTCCACCATCATCATGACTTCCTCCAACGGACAATGCCCAAGCTGTTGCAGTACTGTATTGCAGCGATGCAACAAGGCAGCCGGTAAATCACCGGTATAAGCATGTTTCCAGAACGCCAGCAGGAGTTGTTGTTGCGAAACAGTAAGGGGCTCCTGCAGTTTTAAAATTAAATAATGCAAAGCAGTGATGTCTTCATCCTTTAAATGATTAAAGGCATTGTGGGCCAACAGGTCAATGGTTAACGAGAGAACAGTTTTACTTTGAAGCATGTTTATGGTTTTAAACTGAATAAGCGGCCTGCCCTGCCCGCTGGCTAATGGCAAGCTCTAACTATAACGTGAATAAATTGTAAAACTTGTGTTATGTAATTGTGTTTCAACTCAAATGTGGGTAGCGTGTGGAAAACTGGTTGCCCTATTTCTTTTATCGTATAGTTTTATTATATTTACTAGGACCCTGATTTACATATTTAATAAAATAAAAAATAAATTATGGCATTAAAATCCAAAAATACATCAAAGAAAGCTGCACCTGAAAAAGCGACTCCCAAAAAAGCAGCTACAAAAGTTACTCCAAAAAGGGCAGCCAAAAAAGCAGTTCCCCAAAAAGCAACAGCAATAAAAATAGTATCAAAAAAAACCACGGCCAAAAAAGCAGTAACTAAAAAAATTACCATAAAGAAACCGGTTGTCAAAAGAGCTGTTTCCGGAAATCCGGTCACGAAAAAACCAGCTTCCCCAAAAGCTGAAGTGATAAAGGTTTCGCTGAAAAAGCCGGTTACGAAAAAGGCGCCGGTACAAAAGCCTGCATTTAAAAAAGTTAAAACCAGGCTGGTTCGGGTTGCCGCCGAAATACCTACCATCATACCTATTGATGTTTTAATTGAACATGTCGTTAGATCTGAAGACCCCTTACGTAGTTTTGATAAACGTGCTTTTAGCAAGGCCACGGCCAAAGCAGATCCCAGGCACATCATGCCCATATCCAGCAAATCTAAAAGACCTAAAATGCCATCTGCTAAAAAACCTTTGTGGCGTAGATAGCCATATTAACGCTGAAACAGATTGAAAACCAGCCCGGAAAGAAGTGGCTTTTTTATGTGGATGATTAACCCTTTACGCGGTAGATCCAATAACCGACGACTTCTTTTAAAAAAGGATTCCACTCAGGTATGATGTTTGGATCGGGAACGATGTCCCAAAAACTGAATTTACCTTTTCCAACGGTGTAATTGCAGGGAAATGCTACATGCGGTAAGCCGGCATTTTTATATATCAGCGATGCTCTTGGCATATGAAAGGCCGATGTGATCAATACATAAGGAGGTTTAAGTCCCGCCGAATCCAGTATTTTTCGGGCGTTGGCTGCATTATCTGCCGTACTGGCCGATTGATCTTCAAACCATATCACAGAATCCGGCACGCCCATGATCTGTAGTTGGTTCCTGGTCCAGGCAGCTTCATTAAATTGACTGGCGTCTTGTTTTCCGTTGCCGCCATTCACCAGCACTGTCCTTATTTTGCCCAGCTTGTATAATTTCAGCGCTTGTATAAAACGATCAGCACTTTGATTAAAATAACCACTGTTATCCCGTGCATCAGGACTACCGAAACCTCCCGGCAAAATACCACAACTATAAGTGCTGTCGGCACTTATATCCTTTGGCGGAGGCTGCCAATAACGGGCATAGCTGTTTAAAAGAAACCGGTTGCTGAACAACAAAAAAATAATGACAGCGACCCAACTGCATTTTCTGCGAAGCCCGGGCTGTTTTAAAAAATACCGTAAAATAACCAGTAATACGATCCACAGCAGGGGCGATAAAAGGAAAGAAACCAACTGTACCGTTAATTGACGCATATCCAGCAGATTAAAGTTTGTATGCAAAATAAACGATAAAGGTGGATGACGGAAATGTTAATCGCATGTGGTATTGATCGATGTCACAGGCGAAATAGAAAAGTTTAAAAATCAATTGTTGAAAAAACCGGAAGCGGAAGCGGAAGGAGGAATATATCCTGTTTATTGTTTTACTTTATTCACCTTTTCATTTTTATTATCGTGTATGGCTATCCGGTGTGTTCGAAGCAGGTAAGACGATATGCCGGAGCTGCCCGAAAGCTGAAAGCTGATGGCGCCCGATGTTTGTTTGGGCATATGGCAATCAATACAATTGTCTTGCAGCATGGTACCCGGCTTAGCGGTGAACGTGCAAAAATTACCAGCAGCCTGGGTATGGCAACTCATACATTTTTGTGAATAGGTAACCATATTTGCCAACGACTGGTTATGCGGGTTGTGACAGGATGAACAGGTCATTTTATCAGCTGCTAAAAAACATTTGCTCTGCTTCAATAGATTAAACTGGTTGCCGTGTACATCAAAATTTCGGCTGCTGTCGGTTATTGATGAAGACATGAAAAAATCAGCCAGCATATCTCCCGGCCTGAACAGAAACCTGGACCTTAGTTTTATTTTATCGTTGCCCGAATGGCAAATGGCACAACCATCAAGCTGCTGTTGCTGGTTCAGCGACGTGGCGGTAACAATATGTGTTGCCAATTTTATTTCGGGATACTGAACATGAAAGTCAACATGTTTGGCCGCGGGTCCATGACAGCGCTGGCAGCCGATACCATAAACCAGCGAACTTTTTTCCAGTATTTCGGTTTCTCTTTCAGCTGAAAAATAATCACCGGCCGGAGCAGTATTTTTTTTATTGGCAATGTAGGAACTGTGGCACTCAAAACAATCTACGCCAATCAGTCTTTTAAAGTTGGGCAGGGTTGCTGAAAACCCCGGACTGGTTCCCCAATCATTAACCGACCGGTAATACGAAACCGGCAATTCATACGTATGATCTCCCTGCCAGTAAAGCCAGGTTTGTGCATGCGTTAAACCAAAACTGATATCGAAACGCCGGGACTCCGTTTCCATATCCTTAATATACAATACCTGGAACAGGCCACTATCCCGTTTTTCCATTTGTACACGGGTTATGCTGTCGTATATAAAGCTATTGTGCCCGGCAGAAAAATTACCCGGTACATTACCTGCTGTTGCCGCTGCCGATGCATGATGATGTGCCGTTAATAAAGCCGAATCATAAATGGCCTGGTGGCACTGCCTGCAGCTTTGTTCCGGTGCAAAAGCGGTGCCCCTGGGGTCGGGCTTTAGGTTGCTATTGATACATTGCGATAAAAAAATGACAGTTATTAAAACAGTTGCTATCGCAATAAATATTTTTCTATTTTTTTTAATCAGCATTTTAAATATTCATATCCGGGTTTTTAATATCAAAACTCAGCGAATCTTCCTTATGCGGTTTAGGTGCCTTAATTTGCTGAGCCGGATCGTGTTTAATGCGTTGTAAAGTATCCAAACAATTATCAACCAGTTCCCTGGCGGTACGCTGTATGTATTCACTTTTCTTGAACTGCAAAACGTTTTTATCCATGTCTTCAGCTGTCCAGCCCCGGCTCCAGCCAAGGAAACTGAATGGCGGAAAAGTAAAACCCAGGTCCGTAAAAAATACCATCATCTGCCCCGCTACCTGCTGTATATTATCCTGTCCGCCGGTAATGATAAAGGAAGCCACTTTGTTTTTTACCAGTACTTTGTCTTTAAGGGTGATCTGGTTCTGCACACAATTCAAACGCTCGGCCATTTTAAAATACAGGGAAGAAGCATTACCCCAACGAATGGGCGTAGCTACTAAAATAATGTCGGCCCAGAGGATCATATCCCGGTACACCTGCGTCATGCCATCTTTAGGCTGCATTTCAGTTATACTGCAGGGCCAGGTGCAGGCATTCATATGCTGACTGTAATATCCTTCGCATGCCCTGAAACCCAGTTCCCGCAGTTTTAGCATTTTGGTGGCAGCGCCGTGTTTCTCTTTGGCATAGTCCAGCGCCGTTTCCAATGCTGCTTCGCTGGTGCTGTAGCGGGGCAGGTCGTCATTCATATTGGTGGCCGAAATTCCCAGGATATTTTTTGATGCAGGTGTAGTTTCGTATTGCAGTTTTACCAGGTCTTCGATGATTTTCAAATCATGTAATTCCCTGTGGGCCTTTGTAACAGGTTGGGTGCTTATAAAAATATTACCGTCTTCAATTTTTACCTGGTAAACCGCCTGTTGATCTTTATATCCCGGAGGCGCCGAGCCTGTCTTGATATTATACTCCCAGCCGTGCCAGGGACAGGTAACATAATGGCCATCGTATTTTTTTTCAACCGCACCCAAACCCAGTGGACCAGCCTTGTGCAGGCAGGCATTGGCAATGGCGGTTATCTCGCTATTAAAATTAAACAGCGCCACTTTATGCATACCACATTCAACAATTTTTTGGCTACCTGGCGGCAGATCACTTACTAAACAGGCTTTTATGAATTCCATAACTGAGGTTTGATAGAGACTTTTATTTCTTAAGTTCTGCAAAAAAAAGGAAGGAAGGAAATATATTTTTTATGATACAGGCGCCGTGTTTAAAAAATGAAGAAAAAAAGATAATGACCGGTCTATGGTTTATGAAGGCAGTAATACCTATTATACCAGTATATAGTCCAAAGCCATTTGCTATCGGTATAATACCATCCAGGGTTTCAACGTAGTGCTTTGGTTTACTTATTAAATCAAGGTGGTATAACTATAGTGTAAACGCCAGGTATCAACATTTTTAAAATAACATAAACGGGGATATTTTTTAATTTACCGGGAGTACCAGGTAGTGATTTGTATTAAAACGCGATAAAAAAGATATTGTTGAATGTACCCTGGAGCACTTTTTTAACCTTTTTCTAAAAAGTAAAACAATAATTTTAATTCAATCATTTGCCCTGGCAGGAAGTTCGGGGAGCTACCCTTTTTGGTAATATGATCATTTTTGCCACGTATTTTCCTGTCATTTTTTAATTATTGACAGGAGACTTAGTTTAAAAAATAATGGGAAAACAGAAAAGGCATAGCAAATCTTTGCCTGGCCGGCCTCGTTTCTTCGACACAGGAACCAGGGAAGAGAGCCGCAGTTATTCAGGCTTAAACATGCCCTTCGGCCAGCATAGCATCCGCAACCCGTACGAACCCGGCTATATTGGCTCCTTTCAAATAATCGATGTTTCCGTCGGCGTCAGTTCCGTATTGCCTGCACTGTTCATGTATACTCTGCATGATCAGTTTTAACTTGCTCTCTACCTCTTCCCTTGTCCAGTACAGCCGGGCAGAGTTTTGCGACATCTCCAGTCCCGACACAGCCACACCACCTGCATTGGTTGCTTTACCCGGCGCATATAGTATTCCGTTTTTTTGTAAAACAGCAATTGCCCCCGGCGTAGTTGGCATGTTGGCACCCTCGGCCACCAGCAAACAACCATTCGAAACAAGCAGGTTTGCGTCGTCCTCATTTAGTTCATTCTGTACGGCACAGGGCAGGGCAACATCAGCTGCAATCTTCCAGGGCCGCTCACCTTCAAAATACCGGCAACCATATGCGTCGGCATATTCGCTGATGCGACCGCGTTTTTTATTTTTCAAGTCCATCAGGTAAGCCAGTTTAACGGAATCAATGCCCTCAGGGTCATAAATAAAACCATTGCTGTCGGACGCGGTGATGGGAATACCGCCAAATTCCAATGTTTTTTCAATGGCATATTGCGCTACATTACCGCTGCCCGATATCAACACTTTTTTATTTTTGATCGTATTTCCTTTCACCTTAAGCATTTCATCCACAAAAAACAAGAGGCCATACCCTGTGGCTTCGGGGCGAATCAGGCTGCCTCCATAGGCAAAACCTTTACCGGTTAATACGCCATTGAACTCGTTGGAGAGTCGTTTAAATTGTCCAAACAGGAACCCGATCTCTCTTGAGCCCACACCAATATCTCCCGCCGGAATATCCGTGTCCTTTCCAATATGCCTGAACAATTCGGTCATAAAACTCTGGCAAAAATTCATGACTTCATTGTCTGATTTTCCTTTCGGATCAAAATCCGAACCGCCCTTACCACCGCCCATGGGCAGCGTGGTCAGTGAGTTTTTATAAACCTGTTCAAAGGCCAGGAATTTTAAAACACTTAATGTAACGTTTGGGTGAAAACGCAGTCCTCCTTTATAGGGACCAATTGCATTATTCATCTGTACGCGGTAACCGCGGTTCACACGAAAGTTACCTTTGTCGTCAACCCAGGGTACCCTGAAAATGAGGATACGTTCTGCTTCGATCATGCGTACAAGGATATTTGCTTTATTATATTCGGGGTGTTTTTCCATAAAGGGAATAACTGCCAGGGCAACTTCATATACAGCCTGCTGAAATTCAAGCTGGCCCGGATTGTGTTTTTCAACCATTTTCATAAAGGTATCGATGGCCGATTCTTTTGTAGCGATCATAAAGTTTGATTTAGTCGTTAAATAATGTTGTGCCGGTTGGGTAATTCCATCCAAAAAAATATAAACTGTAATAAAACTAACAAAAAGAGACAAACAAAATGACGAAAATCATTTGAAGGCGGTTTAATGATCATGCTTTGCCAGCCTGTTATGATATAATCTGCAGATATATACGGCGGGCATCATCGTTTAGTCCTTATGGTGCCACGGAACCTGGATAACAGGAGCGTTGTTGAAAAAGCCTGGAACAAAGGCATGGAGGATTAACCGTCAAAATATTCCTGTCTGTCTGGAGTGTGACCGGCAGGCCGCAATAGCAACAAATAGCCTGCAAGCCCATCAATAACATGCCCGCTATTAAGATAATTATACCATCTTGATTTAGTATGCAGTCCAAAGCACCAGGTTGAAATCTTAGATGGTATTATACCGATAGCAAACGGCTTTGGACTGCATACTGGTATAATCGGTATTATTTGTAATTTACGTTAACGAACCCGGAGCTATATGATCGAAACAATTACACTGGAAAAGTATTTTGAACCCTTCCGTAAAAACATCATCGGTTACAACCAGCCATTTGATTCGCCCTTTGGGAAAAAACGGATCCTGTATGCCGACTGGACGGCCAGCGGACGCTGTTATGCACCCATTGAGGAACGCATGCAACAGGAGATCATGCCTTACCTGGCCAATACACACACCGAATCCACGATAACCGGAACACTGATGACCCGGGCCTATGAAGAAGCCAAACTCATTGTAAAAAAACATGTGCATGCCAATGAACAGGATGTGCTGATCTTTTGCGGAAGCGGTATGACGGGCGCTGTAAATAAATTGCAACGGATACTGGGGCTAAGGATGCCGGAAAGGATCATGGATTATGTACAGAAAGGCAAACTGCCTGATATTGAAAAAACAAATGCGATTAAGATCCATCATATTTTCACCGACTACCTGCAGCTGGATGATGACCTGAAACCCATTGTTTTTGTAACCCATATGGAGCACCACTCCAACCAGACCACCTGGCTGGAAACCATTGCGGCTGTGGAGATCATCCCTTCTGATGAAAACGGTAATGTGGATTTGGATTGCTTCAGGGACCTGCTGGAAAAATACAAACACAAAAAAAACAAGATTGCTGCCATTACCGGCTGCTCCAATGTTACCGGCATACAAACTCCCTATCACCAGGTGGCCAAAGTGATTCATGAATATGGCGGACTTTGTTTTGTTGACTTTGCCTGTTCTGCACCCTATATCCATATGGATATGCACCCCGCCGGGGACAACAGCCACCTGGATGCGATCTATTTTTCGCCGCATAAATTTTTGGGAGGCCCGGGAACCGCGGGTGTGTTGATCTTCAATAAAAAAATGTACAGCAATGTCATACCCGATCAACCGGGAGGCGGAACCGTGGTATACACCAACCCATGGAAAGTGCATGAATACATCACCGACATTGAACACCGCGAAGATGGCGGTACGCCACCGTTTTTGCAAGGCATTAAAACAGCTCTATGCATCAAGCTAAAGGAAAAAATGGGCGTTGAAAATATGCTGCAGCGCGAAAAAGAATTGCTGCATATCATTTTTGAGCGGTTATCAAAAATTGAAAATATTGAAATACTGGAAGCTGATAAACAGAACCGTTTGGGTGTTATTTCGTTCGTTGTTACCGGTGCTCATTATAACCTTTTTGTAAAATTACTGAACGACCGCTTTGGCATCCAAACCAGGGGCGGATGTGCCTGTGCGGGTACCTACGGGCATATGCTGTTGCACGTGGATGAGATCCGTTCTTATGAGGTACTGGAATCCATTCATTCCGGTAACCTGTCCTGTAAGCCCGGCTGGGTAAGGATTTCCATTCACCCGGTCATGACCGATGCGGAGATCCGGTTTATTGTAGACGGTATTGAAGAAACTGCTGCTCATGTTAAAACCTGGCAGCAGGATTATAAGTACGATCCCCAAACAAATGAATATACCTATAGCGGATCGGCGGATGCGGCATCCAAAATAATGGATACCTGGTTTGACCTGTAACCAGGTGGATTTGTATGGCCATAAAAGATCCTGGCAGGGTTCCTGTGTTCGAGAGCATTTTTATTTTTATGATGTTGGTTCTTGAGGATAGGAGCCTATGCGAACCGCAACAATTTTAAAAAAGTTACAGGTCAAACCTTGATATCACCGTATTGAAAACGACAGCATGAATTTCGGAAGGCTGTTTGTGTACATTAATGCAAATCACCAGCACAAATTAAAAATACCTTTTATTTTATGGTATGATTCCTAAGAAACTGATCAAACTCATTTTTTCGGCGCAATAATCCCCGCTTAATATCAGTTTTGAGATAATAATTCTCTAACCTATCAATAAGATCTCTACGTATAAAAAATTATCCTATGAAACGCACTCATTCACCAATCAGTTTAAAAGCTGTTATTGAACAAACCGATAATAATACCACCTCATGGGTAGGATATATTACCGGTGAAGAAAAAACCGGGTTGCCGGTCAAACTTTCTTTTGCCCTTCATCCGGCGAGGTCTGCAATAATTCAGTTTATGCATCTTATGTAGTTAATAAAGGGGTAGTACTTTTAACCCTGCATGAATTTGATACCCTACGCCGGGTATGGGGAGAGGTTATTGCCACATCCGAATTGGAATTCACCAAAAATGACGCCGGTAAATGGATCTCATTTCCCATACCAAAACTGCCATTAAAACAAGCATCTACCTACGGGTTTCAATTAAAAAGCGATACCGTTTTCATTGGAGTTGGAGAAACGGCCGGCAGTTGCATACAACTGCCCTGTAACGGTGGGCAGGAATGGGTTTCAACAGATCAGGACGAACTGGGACAGTATTATACTTACCTGAGCCTGGCATTTAAAGTTGAGCTGGCGGTTTAATTATTTCCCGATACAGCATTTGCTTATCCCTGCTGAACATGGATCCCGGGGGGAATGCGTGACTAATCCGCAATATGAGTTCTCATATCAATAATAACTATCAGCAACTAAATGCAATAAATTAAATTCCCGTAAACCTGGTCTTTTAAATGAAAATCGGGATACGAAAGCGAATCTAAATCAAAAACCGAATCCGTTAATAGATCATACATCTTTTATTAAAAACTGCAAATACGAAACAGGCCTGCAGGTAATCATAATAAAAAAATCCATACTTGTTTATGAATGGCCTGGTGGTGGAATAATCACAAAAGCTCCTGATGTATTGTTCGTTTCTTCATCAATTAACAGGCCTCTTCCGGTTGAATGTATTGATTTGAAATAATCATACGCGATGGTTTTTTCTGCCTGGATATTGACCCTGGCAAATTCATTTACCAAAACCTGCCCGCCAAAATTATTTTTTTCACAGGTGTCATTGTTGATTTTATGTTCAATCGCGTTGATCCGGCATTTTGTTTCAAAACAATGCATTCTTAAAATATAATCTTTGCCTGTCTCCAACGCTCTTGTTTCGTCAAGCCAGCAAAGTTCGGCAGTGAAATCCATGCCGGTTACCGGGGAAACATTTGAATGAGAAATAATGTCACCTCTCCCGGCTTTTGAACCATTTGAAAGGCAAAATGTGATATTCTGGCCCGCATAAGCCTCCTTAACATCTTTTAAGTTATGCGTGATCCCCTCAACGGTTGAAAGTCTTCCACCGGGGCTGATAAATATGGTATCTCCCTGCATTATCTTTCCCGATAAAAGTTTGCCAAAATAAACGGAGCCGATGGAACATTGTATACTTAGCCGCAAAGCGGTATTCGTATCCTGGAGTATGACAAGCGTTTCCATATGTTCCAGTAAAGTTTTATCCGTATACCAGGGCATATTTGCTGAAAGAGCAGAAATGTTGTCGCCATCCAAAGCACTGATAGGAATAAACCTGGTATACGGCAACGTTAATTTCTCAGAAACAAACATATATTCATCACGCAAGCGTGTAAATAAACGCTCATCATATCCAACCAGGTCCATTTTATTGACTGCGATTATTACGGTAGGTACTTTAAGAAAAGAAGCGGCCAGGCTGTGCCGTTTGGTCTGATCAGTAATGCCATGCCGGGCATCTATAAGGATGATCATGAGATGAACATTCGACGCGCCGCTGATAAGATTCCGGGTATATTGAAAATGTCCCGGCGCGTCGCTGATGATATATTCTCTTTGCATCGTGGAAAAATACTTATATGCAACATCAATGGTTATGCCCAGTTCCCGTTCCGACCGCAGGCCATCGGTAACAAATGCAAGGTTGGGGGCACCCTCATCAGCTGTTACTGACAAGGATTCCAGTATATCTTTTTTGATACTGGAAGTATTGTATAGCAGGCGGCCAATGAGTGTGCTTTTACCATCATTGATACTGCCGGCTGTTGTAAATCGCAATAATTCCATAGTATTTAAAAATAACCTTTCGATTTCCTGTCTTCCATTCCGGCATCGCTGATGCGATCATCAATTCTTGTCTCGCCCCGTTCGCTGATCGGCGATCGGCTGATCTCACTGATCACATCGTCAATGGTTGATGCAGCGGATTCTATTGCTGCAGTACAGGTCATGTCGCCAACGGTCCGGAACCTCACGGTTTCAGTTGTAATAATATCGCCGGTGTCCAGCCTGATATAATCGGATACCGCTATCAGCTGCCCATGGTATTGCAGGCATTTTCTTGAGTGGGCAAAATAGAGTGACGGAATATTGATCTTTTCACGACGAATGTAATTCCAGACATTTAGTTCTGTCCAGTTGCTGATCGGAAACACCCGAACGTTTTCACCGGAAAGGATCCTGCCATTATAAATATCCCATAGCTCGGGCCGCTGGTTATAAGGTTGCCATGCACCTGTTTCGTCGCGAAGGGAAAATATGCGTTCCTTTGCCCTGGCTTTTTCCTCATCTCTTCTCCCGCCACCTATACAGGCATCAAATCCAAATTCCCGGATCGCATCAAGTAAAGTAACAGATTGTAGTGAATTTCTGCTCGCCAATTTATCATTAGTTTCGGCCAGGTTCTTTTCCCGGATGCTGTCTGCCACTTTTCGTACAATCAGTTCCAGGTTCTTATGCCCAACCAATTCATCACGAAAAGCCAGGGCCTCAGGAAAATTATGCCCCGTATCAATATGCATTACGGGAAAAGGAAATTTAGCCGGGTAAAATGCTTTTGCAGTAATATGGATCAATAAAGTGGAATCCTTACCCCCTGAAAAAAGCAATACGGGGCGCTGAAATTGACCGTATGTCTCTCTCAGAATGTGAATAGCTTCCTCCTCAAGTATGTCCAGATTGTTCATCCTGAAGGGTTTATTTTTAAATTTGCAATTATTTATTTTGTAGCAAAACTCTCCAATTGGTCACAATTACATCCGTTCTAAACTTCTTTTTCCGGGCTTATCAAATGTACAGCAAATCGGAGATAAAAACCTGAGATCGATTTATGACCCGGGAATGACCGGGTGTTTTTACAGCAAGTTATTCCTGACCCTCCAGGCATCTTTTTTCATTGCAGAATAATCAAAACCGCTTTCCTGTCATGTTTCCTTAATTTTAATGTTGATAGATATCGCCTTGAATAGCCAGTTTACCAAAGTTATCGGGCATATTTTGGATAATATTCAGCATTTATGCTGAAGAATTGTTGCACAATCGGGATCGTTATGATATTTATACAGCTTACCGGATTATCCGGATCAGGTAAATCGACAATTGCAAATGCAGTAAAAGAATTATTGCAGATAAAGGGTCATGCCGTTGAGGTCATTGACGGAGATATCTACAGAAAAAAATTATGCCCCGACCTGGGATTTTCGAAAGAAGACCGGCATGAGAATATACGCAGGCTTGGATTTGTTGCAAACCTGCTTGCTGCTAATGGAGTGATCGCAATCCTCGCAGCCATCAATCCATATGAAGCAATACGCAAAGAACTCCTGCAGTACGGCAGCCATGTAAAAACAGTATGGATCAATTGTGATATTAAAACATTAATGGAACGGGATACCAAGCAGCTTTATAAAAAAGCATTGTTGCCCGAAGGTCATCCTGCTAAAATATATAACCTTACCGGTATTAATGATCCATTTGAAACGCCCGTCGATCCACACCTGGTTATTGATACCGGCAGGCATAGTGAATCTGCCTGTATAGATATACTATTTCATTTTATTATTCAAAATACAAGCGCATAACCCGGTTCCTCATTCATAAACGGGGAATTTTTATTATTACTTTATAGCTTCTTAAAGATTGTTGTTAAGAATTATGGATTTTTCTCAAAAAGGACGTGCGGGCATTATACCCTGGTTGAATAAAACCATCTTAACAGGTATACCCTAAAAATCAAAAGAACTGAAATTCAACGCACGCACCGCTGTTGACAAAATTACGAATGCTAATATTTCATACAGAATAATTCCAACAGGAAAGATCCCCATCAGCTCCCTCAACCGCTATAGCAGCAGCATAACCGCCACCGGGAAACAAATCCTGTACATACCAACCCGAACTTTCAGTGTTGTCACCAGACAAATGAATTGACGACAAAACGCTTCCGCTAATCAATGAGACATCACACATGTCCAAGGGTAATGAAAGCCCGCCACCGATTGCCTTGAGAAACGCTTCTTTTCTTGTCCAGTATTGAAAAAACATCTCCGGGCGTTTGTTTTTATTTACCCGCTCCAGCGAACTGATCTCGCCGGGAGAGAAGAAACTCCCGGCAATTTCCCTGAAACTAACATCATCGCGTACATGCTCTATATCAATGCCAATATTCCGGCTGCGGGTAACAGCATAAAGTGCGAATGCGCCGGAGTGTGACAGGTTAAAGCTGAGGTTATCGCAACCGGTACCGACAGCCAGTAGCGGTTTGCCGTGATCAGTATATGCAAAACGGATTTCATGTGGTTTTTTTTCCAGGTAGCCACCCAGTAGGGTACGCAGCATCCCCCGCGCTGCAATGAACCGCTTTTTATCTTTTTCAAAGTGAAGCCTGCCAACTTTTGCCAATTCATCAACAGAAAGAATTTCCAAAAATTTTTCACTTTGAGATGCGGTTAAATCGAGGGAAACGCGCCACACATGAACTTCTTTTGAATTGGTTAATCCCCCGGGAATTGCGTTTTGCCATTGTAATTTACCAGTGTTCATATTTAATAAGATCGTTCTTCTTTAATTTCTGGGATGAACGGTCATCTTCATGCCATATTTAGGTCGCAGGTTAATAAGCGGCTGTAGTTCAACCGGGTGATCCGGAACCAGTTTTATGCGCCATGATTGTGCAATGGAAGCGATCGTAAGTATTCCCTGCATCCAGGCAAAGGGTTCACCAATGCAGGAGCGTGGGCCCCTGCTAAACGGGAAATACTCGTATTTCGAATCAATGCCATGAGCATGTTTCTCCCACGCGCGCGGGTTGAATTTCTCAGGGTCCGTATGAAACCGGGGATCACGATGTATCAAATACGGGCTTACCAATATAATGGTGCCACGGGGCACAACATATTTATCTATGATAAAATCTTCCAGTGCCTGGCGGGGGATGACATAGGAAGGTGGATAGAGACGCAAAGATTCCCCGAACACCATCCTGGTGAATTTTAACTGGGCAACATCTTCTGCCGCAGGTAACCGCCCCTGCAGCACCCGGTCCAACTCTTCATGCAATTCGGCTTCAGCGTCAGGATTTTGCGAAAGAAGGTACCAGGTCCAGGTGAGCGCAGTGGAAGTTGTATCAAATGCCGTCAGGAAAAGTGTCATGGCCTCATCCCGCACCTGCTGGTCACTCATCTCACTTCCTTCACCATTTTCATTATGTGGACATAGCAGCAGGGAAAGCAGGTCAGCATTGTTCATCTTATTGCGCCGACGTTCGTTGATCATATTATTGATTGTCTTTTCCAGTCGTGCTTTAGCCCTTTGAAATTTTATTGTGCCGGGAAGGGGAAGCTTTAGCAACCATTCTGAAAAAGGCAAAGGGATCCTTCCAAACAGGCTCGTGGCAGTATCCAGCGCCTCATTAATTTCTGCAGCTTCTTTTTCCAGGTCTGCATTGAAGAATGTTTTTCCAGCGATCTCAATACTCATCCTGGTCATTTCTTCCTTCATATCAATTTCCATATCTTCTTCCCAACCTTTCATCAGTTGAGTAACACAACCAGTCATTGCAGGTGCATACGATTCGATCATATTGCGATGAAAGGCCGGCTGTATCATCCGGGACTGGCGTTTGTGGAATTCGCCCTCACTGGTCAGCAATCCCTCACCCAATAGTTCCTTCGCCATTTGCAAAGGCCGACCCTTGATAAAATTATGATGTTGTGTTGTGAGCACTTCTTTGATAAAATCCGGGTGATTCAGCAGCACGATCCGGATCGGGCCAATTTTGAAGTGAACAATATCGCCGTATTCTTTTGCTATTTTTCTTAAGAAACCGATACTGTCGCGACGGAAACTAAACAAATGTCCTAAAGGAATTTTCGGCCTTGGTCCCGGCGGAAGTTTAGATCTCTGTATAGCACTCATATATCTGTTAAATTAAAAATAATAAATAGCACAACCAACCTGTATACCTGAACCAACAGCAATCATGAGCCCGGTATCGCCTGGTTTAACATGGCCATTTTCATAAACATACGCCAACGCATAGGGTAAGGAAGAAGAAAAGAAGTCGGGTCCATCCCCTACGATGTCAACAAAACTTTCCCGGGGAAGATGTAATGTTTCGCTCAACCGCGTAATGAAATTGGATGAGATCTGGGGCGGGAAAACCATATCGATGCGGTTGAGATCTAGTCCTTCCATCTGTAACAGCTCCTGAACTGCAGGAACAATGCAGGAGATATACATTGCCTCAAGATCATTGTCTTTTGCGACATAAAGATACTGTTTTCGATCCCTGGTTGTAAAATAGGTTGTATATGCATCCAATGATTCTGTATGGTACCTGAATAGAAAACGGGAAAATCCCCTGTCGTTCAATGGTTGTGAATCGAGGATGATCGCCGACGCGGTTTCACGGATCCCCACCAGTTCATCGGGAAACATTTCGGCGTTGTTTTCATTTTCCGCTGCGACAATCATGGCGGTTTTACAATTTTCTGCGGCAATCATTTGTTGTGCAACATAACAGGCATTCAGAAACCCCAGGGAACCATTAAAAATATCAAAGGCAAGAGTTTTTTTGTCGCCGGGGCCCAATATGGTTGCATTCATATCCAGATCCCCCGCCAGCAATGCGGCATATGCCGGTTCCAGAACAAACTCACTGCGATAGACGCCGGTATAGATCAACAGACCAATCTCGTCGTTTTGATAAGAGGAATTCCTGAGGCAACCTGTTGCTGCCTGGTTTAGTAATTCCATTGAATTCTTTCCTCCTGCAGATTTACCTGGTATCGTTCCGATACTTTCAATGCGGATCCTGGGAGCATTACCACCTGCAGCAGTACCCTCCGGTATGAAGGCGGACTTTTTTGCTCTGACGTATTGCTGTGATTCCATTTCGCGTAATCGATCCGGCAAATCATCAAAAACGTAGAGTGCCGTACCGATGGTAAGACCTGAAGCGGAAATACTAAAAACGATTCTATCCCCGGAATTGATGTTGTTATTGCGAATGTGATCAGCCAGGGCAATGAAATGCGCCGTGGAAGCTGTATTGCCGCGTTGCTCCAGGTTGTTGATGGTATTGCCATCGTGACAAATGCTGCTTTTCAGCAAGCGATTGATCTCGCGCCGTGCACTGTTAAGTGTCATCCTCGACGTCTGATGCATAATTAAATGTTGAAAGCTTTCAGGTGACCATCCGGCCCGTTGAAGTACATTCATTGCGTGCTGCGCGCCGGATTTTACCGCCACGTCTGTAAGGTTCACCGAATCGGTATACATGATCATTCCGCCCTGTTCTGAGGCTTTGGCGATACAATATGGACTATAGTGACCGAAGGTTTGAAGATCGAATTCCTGGAAGCCGGTGTTGATTGCAGATGCTTTTTCTATGATCACCGCAGCACCTGCATCTCCCAGGGTTAAACAGGCAAGCCGCGTATCCATGAAACTTTCTATCTCTCTTTGGGCAGTTAGGGTGAGGTGGGTGATGTATTCACCGCTGACCACCATGCCACGGCGTATAGCCCCGGTCTTTATAAAGGCGTTAACCAGGTAAATTCCTGTAAACATGCCTGCACAGGCGTTGGTGATATCAAAGACAATGGCATTGGTAAAACCGAAGTGCTTCCTGAGCTTGACAGAAGTGTTCGGTTCAAAGGAAATCATATCTAAGCCATCATACCTCGAGATGTTACAGCAAACCAGGAGGTCTATATCTGCCGGTTCATATTTGGATTTTGCCAGGCAGTCGGTAACAGCGTTCCTTGCCAAATCAATGGAAAATTCACGCTGGCCACCCATTCGCCTGGTTTTAATGCCGGTAATATTTTCCAACGGGAATTTAATTTTATTTTTGCAGCCCATTAGCACTTCACTGGTGGAAAACGACCGTGGAGGAAGATCAACCCCGATGCTCTCGATGATGCTGTTCTGTTTGAGTTCCATATTTCCCAGATTACGACTTGAATTTAGTGATCGGCAATTACTGATATTTCTTGGCGGTATTTTAGAAGCCAGGCTGCAGCCTCCAAAAAAAACTTTACGGTTTAAAAGTAAGTATAATTCATTTAAAATAACTACATTAGATGTGTCTTCTGTTTTGAATGGAGGTCACTGCGCCAAAAGGGCGATCCTTCTGCGCTTAGCTTATTCAGATTTTGTTCCATCCTTTATGATAAGGGGTCAATTTTAAATGTCTTCGTATGACGCATTTGCCAACTTCACTGGTTGATATCTTATGGTGGCGTGCAAAGAACCAGCCTCGTCGGCTGGCCTATCGATACCTGGCAGATGGTGAAAATGAAGAAGTTGTTTTGACCTATGAAGACCTGGATCATCGGGCAAGCTCAATCGGGGCATTACTCCAGTCATTTACGAAGGCGGGAGATCGGGTGCTTTTGCTTTACTCCCCAGGACTCGATTTTATTACCGCTTTTTTTGGTTGCCTGTATGCTAAGGTCATCGCAGTTCCGGCATATCCTCCTCATCCGGCCCGCCTGGATAGCATGCTTCCGATAATCAATGGTATAGCTGATGATGCCAGGCCGGCTGCAGCACTATTAAACTCATCGCTCCGTGATATACTCATCGCTCAGAATTCGATCAAGGCCGATTTTGGCGACATAAAGCTGTTGGCAACTGACAACGGTGAAATTGATGACTGGACCGGGAAATGGCAACGGCCTTTGATTGTCGGTAACGACATAGCATTTCTCCAATATACATCCGGGTCTACAACTTTGCCAAGAGGTGTTATGGTAAGTCACAACAATTTAATCCATAACCTGGGCCTTATTGAAAAGTATTTCGGACAATCAAGTGAAAGTCACGCCGTGATTTGGTTGCCTCCCTATCATGATATGGGGCTTGTGGGTGGTATTTTGCAACCCCTGTATTCGGGATACCCGGTGACTTTGATCCCTCATATGATGTTTCTGCAACGTCCCATTCGATGGCTGCAGGCAATCTCCCGCTTCGGGGCTACAACCAGCGGTGGGCCAAATTTCGCTTACGATCTGTGTGTCAGGAAGATCAAACCCGAACAATTGGAACTACTTGATCTCAGCCATTGGGAAGTTGCATTTAATGGTGCTGAACCTGTTTATCACAAAACGTTGGATCAATTTGCGAAACACTTTGCATCTTGCGGTTTTCGTCGTGAGGCTTTTTTACCTTGTTATGGTTTGGCAGAAGCGACACTAATGGTTGCGGGAGGACCGAAAGCCAGGCCTCCTGTGTTCAACAGTTTTTTGAGTCCGGGGCTTGAGCGGAACCAGGCAATCATTTCTCCTGAAAAAGGCGATTATACGCGAACGTTGGTAAGTTGCGGACAAGACCTGTGCGATCAAAAAATAAGGATCGTACATATAGAAACGCTGGCGCCATGTCCCGCGGATGCGATCGGGGAAATATGGGTAAGTGGGCCCAGTATTGCGGGTGGATATTGGAACAATCCATTGGATACAGAGTCAACGTTCGGTGCACGGCTGTCCGATAGCAAGGAAGGGCCGTTCCTGCGCACAGGAGACCTTGGGTTTCTGCATGATGGGGAGTTATACATTACCGGGCGTATCAAGAACCTGATCATTTCAGGTGGGAAAAACCACTATGCTCACGACATAGAAAAAACGGTTGAAGGATCCCATCCCGCCATCCGGCCTGCAGGATGCGCTGTTTTTTCTATCAACCGTTCCGGAGGTGAAGATATCATCGTCATTGCTGAGATTGATCACCAGATTGTTGTAAAGGCTGAGGAAGTTAAAAAGGCTATCGGCCAGGCAGTTGCAACCGATCATGAACTGCGTATCAATGATATCCGACTAACCAACCCCGGAAGTATACCAAGAACAACGAGCGGTAAAATAAGACACTTTCTTTGCAAAAAAAAATACATGGCTGAGGCCCTGGAAGAAATCACATTAATATGAAATTCGGCATATTTATCGATCTGCAATTACCGCGTCCCTGGCACCTTGGGGATGAAGCAAAACTTTTCCAGGAAGCTTTGGAGCAGGTGGATTTGGCTGATCGGCTTGGCATTGACTATGTATGGGTACAGGAACATCACTTTCTTGAAGAGTATTGTCATTCATCTGCCCCGGAAGTATTCCTGGCTGCCTGCAGTCAGCGAACCAAAAATATCCGCCTGGGACACGGCATTACCGTGATGTCGCCTAATTTTAATCATCCTGCGAGAATCGCAGAACGCCTGGCTACGCTGGATATAATCAGTGGTGGGCGCGTGGAGTGGGGTACCGGCGAGTCAGGTTCACGCATGGAACTTGAAGGCTTTGGTGTTGACTTTATGGACAAACGTCCTATGTGGGCTGAAGCTGTACGGGAAACGGCGAAAATGATGTGCATGGAACCTTACCCGGGTTTCCAGGGAAAATATTTTTCAATGCCTCACCGAAACGTGGTTCCGAAACCTTTGCAAAAACCCCATCCTCCAATTTGGGGAGCTTGTTCAAACCGTGACAGTTTGAACCTGGCTGCCCGGTTGGGCATAGGAGCGCTGACTTTTGCTTTTGTTAACGCTGAGGAAGCGAAATTTTGGGTTGAAGAATATTATGAAACCTTTAAAAAAAACTGCACACCCATTGGACAATCGGTGAATCCGAATGTGGCGATGCTCACCGGGTTTATGTGTGACCGGGATAATGAAACAGCGATCAGTCGGGGCCAGGAGGGAGCCCAGTTCTTTGCCTTCGGATTGGGTCATTATTGGCGCGATGGTATACATGTTCCCGGCCGTACCGATTTGTGGAGTGAATTCAAAAAGGCGCCGGAATCTGTTACTCAAAAGATGGAACGTGAACGAAAGAAGGCCGGCATGACGGGGATAGGAAGCCCGAAAAACCTGGTCGAAAATTTTCGCGCTTTTGAAGAAGCAGGCGTAGATCAAATGATCTTTTTGCAACAAAGCGGGAACTATCGTCATGAGCATATCTGTAAATCCCTGGAACTTTTTGGAACTGAAGTACTGCCGCAGTTTAAAGAAAGAGAAGCAAGACGGGAAAAAGCGAAACAGGATGCATTAGGACCATTCATTGCTGACGTGCAGCGTAATATACAGATGCCCGGGCACATGAAAGAAGTACCCCCCGTTGAGGCTTATCCGCTAATATGGAATAATATGAATACAGAAAACACACAAAGTACTCCCGATCGACGGCCAGGAATAAGTGCGTTCTGGAATATGCAGGTGGGAGGAAAGCGCTCAAAGAAGTAGCATTCAAAATAAAAAGCCCCCGGATTTATATAGAGCTGGGCAATTTGTTATCTAACCTTTTCTTACTAATTATTTTTTAACATGCTGCATGCAGGAGAAATTCAAGATTGGTTGATCGCTCACATCGCAGAGCTGTTGCACCTGGCTCCGGGTACGATTGATATTCATGAACCTTTTTCGGGTTATGGGCTGTCCTCACTCAATGCAGTGATGCTTTCAGGCGACCTGGAAGAGTTACTTGGCCGCCGTCTCTCTCCTACCCTGGCTTATGATCACCCCAACATATTTATACTTTCCCGTTACCTGGCCGGAGATATGGAAAATAAAAGTTCCGCCTCAACCGAAAATTCATTGACTTCTATTTCAGAACCGATCGCTGTCATAGGGATGGGATGCCGGTTTCCGGGAGCAAAGGATCCGGGATCTTTCTGGCGATTACTCTGTGATGGTGTAGATGCGATCTCCGAAATTCCGGCAGACCGGTGGCCAAAGGAGGCCTATTATGATCCTGACCCTTCTGTTCCCGGCAAGGCAATTTCCTATTGGGGAGGGTTCCTTGACAGCATTGATCAGTTCGATCCTTCTTTTTTTGGCATTTCGCCAATAGAGGCCGAACACATGGATCCGCAACAACGGTTGCTGTTAGAGTTAGCCTATGAAGCCCTTGAAGATGCAGGGGAGATCAAAAAAAATACTGGTAGTACCAAAACCGGGGTTTTCATCGGGATCTCCATAAACGAATACAGTCATCTTCAATTTGATGATCCGTTGATGATCACCAGTCATTCGGGAACGGGAAGCGCATTATCGATTGCAGCCAACCGCATTTCTTATTTTTTTAATTTCCGCGGACCAAGTATGGCCATCGACACAGCGTGTTCCTCCTCGTTGGCAGCGGTGCACCTCGCTTGTCAAGGTCTCCGGAGTGGCGAATGCGAAATGGCCCTGGCGGGTGGCGTAAATATGATCCTGTCGCCGGCACATTCGATCGCCTTTACAAAGGCCGGTGTTTTGGCTCCGGATGGCCGGTGCAAAACTTTCGACGCCCATGCTAATGGTTATGTTCGTGGCGAGGGTGGTGCTGTGATCGTACTTAAAACACTTTCATCCGCGTTAGCTGATGGAAACCCGGTTCACGCACTGATCCTGGGCAGTGCTATGAGTCAGGATGGCCGCACCAATGGATTGATGGCGCCCAGTCGTGAATCACAGGAAGCAATGCTGTTGGATGCCTACAGGGCAGCAGGTGTTTCGCCGGGTAGCGTTCAATATGTAGAGGCACATGGAACAGGAACGCTATTGGGCGATTCTATGGAGGCCAAAGCCCTGGGAGCTGTAGTTGGTAAGGATCGTATCGGTGGTCCTTGTGCAATTGGCTCTGTAAAAACTAATATCGGGCACCTGGAAGCTGCTGCAGGAATGGCGGGCCTGATCAAAGTTATTTTGAGCCTCAAACATCAAACCATTCCTCCTAGTCTTCATTACCATTCGGCCAATCCACATATTCCTTTTGAAGAGCTTCATCTTCAGGTTCAAAACGATTTAACGTCCTGGCCCCAGGGTTCCGGTCCGGCGCTTGCAGGTGTGAGTTCATTTGGTTTTGGGGGAACCAACGTACACGTTGTTGTTCAGGAAGCCATCAATAATAAGCATGGGGAAAAACATAATGAACCGGTTCATTCAACGGATTCCGATTACCACCTGCTGCCGCTGTCAGCAAACAGTTTTGAAATGCTTCAGTCGCAGGCCCGCAGTTTCGGGGAATTTCTTTTCGCTGATTCTGCGGTCGCATTAAAAGACCTATGTTATGCCGCCGGATCAAGACGTAGCCATTTTGATTACCGGATAGCGGCAATTGGTAATTCCAGGCAGGAGTTGTGTAACAGCCTCCGGGATCAACTGATGGAAGCGCATAATGCCAATCTTTTTCCAGGCAGTGCGGTTCCCGATCGTAAACCCAAACTTGTGTTCGTTTTTTCGGGCCAGGGTGGGCAGTGGTATGGCATGTGCCGCGAGCTTCTAAAACAGGAGCCTGTCTTTTATGATGCAATAGTGCTGATCGATCAGGCTATTCAGGCGCAATTCGCGTGGTCATTGATGGATGTACTTTGTGCAGAACAATCGGAATCGCAACTCGACGAAATTGATATCGTGCAACCAGCGCTATTCGCCATCCAGGTTGCTCTCGCGGCACTATGGCAATCATGGGGTATTAAGCCTGATGCCGTAACAGGACACAGTATGGGTGAAGTGGCCGCTGCTCATGTTGCAGGAATTTTAAATCTGGATGATGCGATCCAGGTCATTTGCAGTCGAAGCCATCTCTTAAAACCCTTGCGGGGACAGGGTAGTATGATGGCAACGGAATTACGGGCAGACCAGGCGGCAGAACTGGTAAAGGCATACGATAATAAAATTGCCGTTGCAGTGATCAACAGTCCTGCGTCTACCGTGTTATCCGGTGATACTGAATCCATGAAAGAGATCATGGACTCCCTGCAGCGCCAAAATCTCTACTGTAAAATGGTGAACGTAGATGTCGCTTCCCACAGTCCGCAAATGGATCTTGTACGTACTGAATTGCTCATGGCATTAGACAGGTTGCATCCACAACCTGCCGTCCTGACCATCTATTCAACGGTGACCGGTACCCGGGGGGACAACCTCCATTTCAATGCTCACTACTGGATGGACAACCTCAGAAATCCTGTACTATTTTCCGATGCGATCGGACAATTGATCGACAGCGGGCACTCCACCTTTATTGAAATCGGTCCCCACCCCATTCTTCTGGGTGCCATACAACAATGCATACAGCCCCATCACCCGGAAGTCAGATCGTTTCCCTCCTTACGCCGCGAAAAACCTGAGCGTGAGGTCCTGCTCAAAACCCTTGGCGCTCTTTACACAGCAGGATTTTCAATTGCCTGGGACAAACTCTACCCAACAGGCGGGAAGTATGTGCAACTTCCTTCGCTTCCCTGGAATCGGCAGCGTTATTGGATTGAAACAAAGTCTGCGCCTTCGAAATATGCCCCGCACCGGCACCATTTGAACGGCAAGGCACCCCACCACCCACTGTTGGGCGACCGCCTAAACCTGGCGAATTCACCTTCAACTTTTGTATGGCATACTGTCATCGACGATAAAGTTCTGAATTTTCTGGGTGATCATCGGATCGAAGGGGAGACCTTGTTTCCTGCAGCAGCCTATATTGAAATGGCGCTGCAATCAGCTGAAGAAGCGGGTTTGCACAATTCGCATGAGCTTGCTGACTTCGTTTTCAAAGAGCGCATGATTTTTCAAAACGGAAAACCCAGGCTGATCCAGGCCCTGTTATCTCCCGTGGAAGATGACTGTTTCCTGCTCAGCATTTACAGTCGAACTGCCCCGGAAGAAAATTGGACAATACACGCTACCGTTAGTTTTATACAGCACCAGGTTGCTGATAGCTTGCCGGCATCAATGAAAACTCCGCCGGATGTGATTCGTCAACAAAGCACATCCCGGTATACCGCAGAAGAATTTTATCAAACATTACGGATCCATGGTCTGCAATATGGCCCGGGTTTTCGCGGAATCGAACAGGTATGGAGCAAAGACAGCGAGTCGTTAGGTCGTATCAGGTTACCAGGATCCTTACAAAATGATATCGACGCTTACCGGGTACACCCGGCATTATTGGACGCCTGTCTGCAGGTTCTGGCTGCAACCCTGGGTCCTTCAATAGAAAATGACCTTTACCTCCCGACCGGATGCAAATGCATACGGTTTTTCTCGCCGCCCACCCGGCTTATATGGAGTCATGTATCCCTGCGATCTGAGCCCGGGCAAACTGCAGATGTTATTATTGCTGATATCATATTGTTAAATGACAACGGCCAGCCCTTTGCCGAACTTATCGGCTTTCAGTTACAGCGTAGTAGCGGCCGTATCCGCCGTCTACTTTCTGAGGATGATACCTGGTTGTACCAGGTTCACTGGCAGGCCCAAAAGCAGCCGGGTACATTGCCTGTTGCGTCCCGGGAAAGGAAGCATTGGTTGATCTTTGCAGACGATGCAGGTTTTGGTGAAGAATTGACGAAACAAATGGAGGAAGATGGTGATACCTGTCACCAGTTGTCGTGCCAGGAAATCTTCGAAAACAGGGGTACAATTGATGATGCAGCCTTACTTAAGTTAATAGAGAAACACATTAAGGAAACACCCATACCGTTGTACGGCATCATACATTTATGGAGTCTTTCCATACCCCGGGCATCTCCGGATGTTTTTATGAATTCGGATAAAATGCAAATGCTCGGTTGTATCAGCACACTAATGATCGTGCAGGTTTTGGCAAGACGGCTCGCCGGAACACCACGTTTGTGGCTAGTGACTCGAGGCGTGCAATCCGTCAAACCCGGTGAGCCGATCGCTGTTGAACAATCCGCGTTATGGGGTTTTGGAAAGGTGATCAACTTCGAGTTTCCCGGGCTTCTTTGTACCCGTATTGATTTGGATCTTCACCAGCCCAATAGGGAAGCTGCCCAACTTCTTTTGAAACAGATATTAACAAATGATCGTGAAGATCAAATCGCTTTTCGTGCGGGTGTTCGTTTTGTTCTCAGGCTTTTGCCATTTAGCTTGTCCACATCGCTCAGCCAGCGTGCATTGCGGGCTGATGGTACCTACCTGATCACTGGGGGGTTGGGCGGATTAGGACTCGCAACTGCAAAATGGATGGCACAACGTGGAGCCCGGCACCTGGTATTATTAGGCAGGAGTAAACCTACTCCCTGGGCCACGGGTATCGTACACCAACTGCAGCATGAAGGCATTGAAGTGATCATAGAACATGCAGATGTAAGTGATACCACCCAATTGAAAAATGTATTTAAGAAGATCGAACTGAATATGCCAACGTTGCGTGGAGTGATCCATGCAGCAGGGCTGTTGGATGACGGTTCCCTGCTTAATCTTGACAGAAAGCGCATGCATAATGTGATGGCATCAAAGGTGGAGGGCACCTGGAACCTTCACGCTGCAACGCTTAATTGCCCCCTGGATTTTTTTGTCCTCTTTTCCTCTGCCGTCTCTGTGCTCGGATCACCCGGCCAGGCGAATTATGCAGCTGCAAGTGTTTACCTTGATGCCATGGCTTATTTTCGTCGCAACCTGGGACTTCCTGCAATAAGCATCAACTGGGGGCCCTGGGCGGAAGTTGGGTTGGCTGCCGAAGCTACCGAAAAGCTGGAGGAGCAAAACGCATCCACCCAACATATCATTAAAATGATAAAAATAGAAAAGGGGTTGGAAATTCTTGAACAACTGCTTAATGAACCAACTCCCCAGGTTGTTGTACTGCCTTTTGACCTGAAGAATTTACTTGAACTTTATCCGGCTGCGGCAGGTATGCCATTCTTTACAGAAGTTGGGGGTGGCGATACCCATATTGCCCGTCTTTATGCACGACCGAACCTTCGCCAGAAGTATGTTGCGCCCCGGAATGAGACTGAACACAAACTTGCTGAGTTGTGGCGCCAGACACTCCATATCGAACGCATAGGCGTTCAGGATTCCTTTTTTGAACTTGGCGGCGACTCGGTACTTGCTGCACAAATCTTAACATTGGCCCAAAAAACTTTTGGGATCCGAATCAATCCGCAAGACGCATTCAAGGCATTTACCATTGAACGGCTGGCAGAAATGCTGGAAGCGGAGATCCTGGGCAAGATTGAAGAAATGAGTGAAGAAGAAGCCCAACGACTACTTTCAAAGTGAGAATAAAATGGTGAATAAAAATCTATCTTCGGCAAAACGTGCACTATTGGAAAAGTGGCTTCAGGGGCAGACGGGCAATGATACCACAAGTATTCCCCCTCGCCCGCCAAATATTCCGGTTCCCCTTTCCTTTCCACAACAGCGCCAGTTGTTTCTTGAATTGCTCGAGCCGGGCACCGCGGTGAATAATCTCCCGATCTTACTTAAACTCAATGGCAAACTCGATCTAGCGGCTTTGGAGCAAAGTGCTAATGAGATCATTGCCAGGCATGACGTGTTGAGGACAGTATTTTCTTTTGGTATTGGACTTCCAACTCCCGAAATTTTGAATAACTTAATGATCGATATTCCAATAGCCGATTTGCAAAAATTAAACGATGTTGAACAACTGACCGAAGCACGCAGGCTTGCGGAAAAAGAAGTTTTGAAGCCCTTCGACCTGAGCAGGGCTCCGTTGATACGCCTCAGACTTTACGTATTAAGCAACGATAGAAATCTGTTACTTGTTGTAGTTCACCATACGATTGCGGATGGTTGGTCTTTAGGTGTGTTTTTCAGGGAACTCATGATGTGCTACCAAAAAATAACTGGCGGTACTTCTTACCAACTACCTGAACTGCCCATTCAATATGCCGACTTTGCTCAATGGCAAACCGATGATAAAAGGATAGAGGCGCTGCGATCGTCGATGTTGGGCTACTGGAAAAAACAATTAGAAGGAGAACTTCCTGTGCTGGAATTACCAACTGATCAACAACGGGCCGCCAGGCAGACTTTCCGGGGAGAAACATATCGTTTCGGGCTCTCCAAAGACCTGACAGAAACCCTTGAAAAATTTAGCCGGCAGGAAGATTCGACTTTGTTCATGACCCTGCTGACCGCGTTCAATACACTGCTCCATCGTTATGGTGGACAGGATGATATCATAGTGGGAACACCCATAGCCAATCGTAATCTTCCGGAGCTTGAGCCGTTGATCGGTGTTTTTATCAATACACTTGCTTTGCGTACAAGCCTTTCCGGTGATCCCGGCTTTCGTGAATTGCACAAGCGGGTTCGGGACGTGTCATTGGAAGCGTTCGCCCACCAGGATCTGCCTTTTGAAAAACTCGTCGAAGCGTTAAAGCCGAAACGTGACCTCAGCCGTACGCCAGTTTTCCAGGTTGTCTTTAACCTGCAAAACTCACCAATGACAAAACTGGAAATTCCAGGTCTTGCCATTACTTCCCTGGACATCGACCGGGGTGTTTCCCAATTTGATCTGACATTGATGATGACCAGGTCGGATGGACGATGCCATGGTACAGTTGAATATAATTGTGATCTTTTTATGCACGACACAATTGACAGCATGTTCCGTTCTTTTCAAATGCTTCTGGAACATGCGGTAGCCCATCCCGATTGCCCCATTTCCGGTTTACAAATGGTCACCAAAGATGAGTTGAACCACCTTGTTTACGGGCTGAATCAAACGCAACTTGATGTTCCCCATGAAAAATGTTTACATCATCTTTTTGAAGAGCAGGTACTACAAACACCGGACGCCGTTGCAGTTATTCATGAGCATGGTTCGATAACCTATCTCGAACTAAACCGGCATGTAAATGTGTTGGCCAACCATCTGCAGGCACTTGGCGTTGGCCCGGAGATCCGGGTTGGCATCTTCATGGAAAGGTCTTCGGAAGTAATTGAAGCACTCCTGGCTGTACTCAAAGCAGGCGGGACCTATGTGCCGATTCATACTTCTTTTCCGGCAGACCGGGTGCAATTCATTTTGAACGATGCCGACGTGCAGGTTGTACTGACAAACGTTACTACCGGGTTACCGGGAAAAACCAAAGTTCTTGTTGTCAACCTGAATGACGAAAAAATTTCAACAGAAACTGTTTGTTCAAATCCGTATACCCATGTAAGCCCTCACAATCTTGCCTATATCATTTATACCTCGGGCTCTACGGGGCAACCCAAAGGAGTGATGGTGCATCATTCCGCACTGGTGAATTTTCTATGGGCCATGCGCTTACGTCCGGGAATCAACAAAAATGATGTGTTGTTAACCGTAACCTCTATTTCTTTTGACATTGCGGCGCTTGAAATATTCCTGCCGCTGATCAGCGGAGCAACCCTAATCGTAGCGGGCAATGAAACGATCAATAATCCGTTCATGCTCAGTCAGGCGATCAAAAAGTATCATGTGAATATGATGCAGGCTACACCGGCTACCTGGCAACTGTTGCTCGAATCGGGCTGGGCCGGTGAACCCGGATTGAAAGCGCTATGCGGCGGTGATGTATTAACAAGAAAATTGGCAGACCGGCTTTTGGATCGTGTTGGCAGTTTGTGGAACATGTACGGCCCAACCGAAACAACTATATGGTCTTCTGTAAGCGAAGTACAGAAGGGGGATAAACCAATTACCATAGGGCAACCTATTGGCAACACCCGGCTTTATATATTGGATCGATATCTGCAACCTTTACCTGTTGGAGTAGTTGGCGAGTTGCACATTGGAGGTGAAGGTTTGGCACAGGGTTATCTTAATCAACACCAGTTGACCAACGAGAAATTCTTACCCGATCATTTCAGTTCAATACCAGGTGCCCGAATGTATAAAACGGGTGATCGCGCCCGTTACTTACCTGGTGGTTCCATCGATATTCTCGGACGCATGGACGACCAGGTGAAGATCCATGGACACCGTGTGGAGTTGGGTGAGATAGAGACCGTGTTGATGCAACATCCTTTTGTGCGGGAAGCTGTTGCGATCACCCTAACGCTGGGCACAGGAGACAAACAACTCGTTGCTTATTTTGTATACAGTGATGGCCAAATACCGGGTTCCGGCAAATTACAGGACTTTGTAAAACAAAAATTACCTGCCTACATGACTCCCGTAGCCTTTATACAACTGGACCATTTACCGCTAACGCCTAACGGCAAAATTGATCGAAAAGCCCTACCTGTACCTGAACACGTCCGTGATCTTCCGGGCTATGCAGCGCCACGAAACGAGGAAGAAGAGGTGCTGGTCAGCATTTGGCAAAATGTATTAAATATAGAGCAAGTGGGCGTGCATGATAATTTTTTTGACCTTGGCGGGGCATCTATTCAAAGTCTGCAGATAGTGGCGCATGCAAATATGGCGGGGTTCCGGTTCAGCCCGGAGGCCATTTTTGAGTACCAGACCATCGCGGAACTGGCCGAACAAATAAAAGGTGGTTTATGAAATCAGCTAAGAACTGCTGCCGGTTTTTCTGTTTGCGTTAATGACCAGGATAATCAACAGGCTCAAAATGGCAGCAAAAAAACACCATACAGAAATTAAATAGTTTGTGAAAAAAAGGTAAGACAATACCAGGGAAGCCATCATTGCCCCAGCCAGTAATTTTGTATAGCGTAAAGTGGAAAGAAACGGAGTTACGGCAATGGCTATGAAGATCACGGGGCGCATGATGTTAAAATAAGGGAAATCCCGGGAGTAACGGATATGACCGTTTTCCGCAATGGCCGAAATATCATAAGTAACGAGGCAATAAAGCATATATAAAGAGGATGCCACTCCCAATAAAAAAAAGTAATGCAAAATTTTTTTACGGCGTTTATTCGTTTCCATTAACCAAATAACAAATGGAACCCAAATTGGCCAAATGGGTTGGGAAATAAACGAGTATACATAAAGCGCCGGCTTATACCAGGATGCGAAATCCGGGTTTTTCAGGGAAAGCCACAAAAAGCCTTCAGCGATCTGATGGAAACTAAGAAGAACGGGAGTACAGGCAAAAGCCAACATACCCCGAGACTCCGTGCGCTTTATCGCATAGTAACCAGGACCTAACAGGCCAACTCCCACCGTAAAACTTGCTCCTGCTGAGAAACACATAAGCAGCAATTTAATCACCTCAAATTAGTTATTTCCCAGGGAAACGCCGGGAACAATCTTTTTTAAAAAGATCACATAAAAAATATCTTCACCATCACTTAAAACTACGATTCTTGCAGTACCAGGTCTGGAAGTTTTATTTTTCCTGAAACTTTGAAACCCATGCCCGCAACCGCTCCATTCCTTGCTCCAAAGAAACCTGCACTTCATATCCAAAATCCTGTTTAGCCGCTGATATATCATACCAATGCGAAGTAGAAAGTTGTTTAGCCAGGAAAAGCGTAACTGGAGGTTCAGCAGAGATACTGAAAATGCGGTATGTCATTTCTAAAAACCGGCCTGCAAAGCGGGCGAACCCGGGGGACAAGCGTTTGGTTACCGGGGGAAATTCGCCGGTGGCCAGCAGTTGATTGATCAGCTCTGCAATGGGTATGGGAGCATCCTGGGAAATGAAATAGGTTTTGCCTTCTATACGCGTGGGTTCCAGGAGCAGTTGTGCAAAAGCCTGCAGATGGGCTTTGGCTGCATTGTCAATATAAATACAGTCCACCCGGTTGGGCGAATTGCCGAGGATGCGGAGTTTACCGGCTTTGGCTTTTTTGAACAGTCGGGGAAGAAAATGCTGGTCTTCGGGGCCCCAGATCAGGTGAGGTCGCAGGGATACAGTTTTCAGGTCAGCGTCATTGGCAGCCATCACAAGTTTTTCGGCAATGGCCTTTGTTTGCGGATAGGGGGCGTCATATTTTTCAGGATAGGGAAGGCTTTCATTTTTACCTTCGCTGTTTTTGCCGTGATACACTACGCTTGGCGAACTGGTGAAAACGAGGTTCCGTATGCCTGTTTCACGGCAGGCCAGCAGTACGTTTTCCGTACCCCCAACATTGGCCTGGTAATAATCTTTGTATTTACCCCATATACCCGTTTTGGCTGCTACATGAAAAACTGCTTCACATCCTTCCATGGCTTTTTTAAGCAAAATGTAATTGGAGAGATCACCCTGGAAATGATGCACACCCAACTGGTCCAATGCCTGGTATCTTCCCCGTGAAAATGTCACCACCTCATGGCCATGTTCGCATAACTGACGTACAATGGCAAGCCCTAAAAAGCCACCACCACCTGTTACAAATAACTTCATGTTAATTTATTTTTTGCCCAATCCGCAAGTTTTTCACGGATGATCTTGGCGTTATGCCGAAAGTCAACCGGAAAACTGCGATGAAAAAGAACAGTTTTGATTTCATGGGTCAACGGATGTGCAGCAGCCATGGCCAACAGTTCTGTCTTGAGTTTTGCCCGGTATACCGGGTTAGACCCTTTTTCAGGTTCCACGCATAACACCGCCTTTCCGGTTACACCTACCAGTGCTGTCCGGAAAACCTGCGGGTGCCTGTTAAAAATATGTTCGCATTGAATGGAATACAGTTCCTTTTCTCTCACCTTTACCCGATGCGCCTTTCGCCCGCAAAACCAAAGATTTTCTTCAGCATCAAAATAGCCGAGGTCGCCCATCCGGTGGCGAACCTGGTCTCCGTCCCGGATCTTGGCCAGTTTGGTAGATGCATTCCTATTGTAATAGCTTTGGGTTACATTAAGTCCTTTTACCACGATCTCCCCAATCTCACCTTTGGACAGTTCCAGGTCTTCGGACCAATAGGGAATCTCCTCGTCACTTATTCGGATGATGACGATCTCCATACCGGCTACCGCCTTTCCAATACAAACGCCGGATCCGTCTCCCGTTTTCTCCTGGGTTTCCCAAAGGATCTGGTGACTCCCGACCTTAGTCACCGGCATGGATTCCGTAGAACCATAAGGTGTAAAAATCTGAACTTCCGGCGTGAGCATCGAAGAAAAACGTACCAACGCTTTGGTGGAAGCGGGGGCTCCTGCTGAGATCACTTTTTTGAGGCTGGGAAGTTTAATTGCGTTCGCTTCACCATATCGGCCAACTATATCAATAAGGGCCGGTGAGCCAAACATATTACTTACACCAAACTGTTGAATGGGGCCAATAATGTTCAGCGGATTTACAGCAGCTGGTTTAGAAGGGTCCATGTCGGGAATAATACTGCTCATACCTAATGCCGGGTTAAGTAGGGCGAAGGGCGGGAAAGTGGGCATATTGATCTCTCCCGGTGAAAACCCAAATGCATCTCTGATCATTTCCAATTGAGCCCTGAAATTGCCGTGTGAATAGACCACCCCCTTGGGCACGCCGGTGGAGCCGCTGGTGAAAATAATGGCCGCCGGGTCATCAGGTCCTGCATCAAAAAACGGTCCGGGACCATTGGAACGATCAAAATTGCGGATGGTCTGCATTTTTTTACCGCCCCAAAACAGCCGGGTACCAAGGGTTACAGTTTGGCGAATTGTTTTTTTGCCCCAACCCAGGATCACCCGGGCCGCCTGGGCTTTTCCTATTCCTATAAACCCTGCCGGTTCAGCTTCTAAAATGCATGACCTCAGGTTCTTCATGCCAATTCCCGGATCTATATACACCGGAACAATGCCGGTTTGAAGCAGGGAAAAGCTGAGGACAAAGAAGTCGAAACCTGGCGGTACCATCATGACCACCCGTTCGCCCCGTTTAAATCCGGCTGCGAGTAATCCACGAGATACGCACGCAATTTCAAAGGCGAGTTCTTTGTACGTAATTTTTTGATAACGGGTGATGCCTTTTTTGTCAAGGCTGTTCTTTTCAGGAAAAGCAATAGCCAGGGCATCTGGCTGGGATTCAGCCATTTCAGAAACGGCATATGCGATGTTAAAGGATTTCATGGGATTCCATAAAAAATTTAAGTACCAGTATACCAATGGCTTCCTGCTGGTCTTCCAGGATATAATGCCCGGAGTCTTCAAATCGGTGAACCCGGGCTTCGGGCAGGTATTTCATCCATGCATCCAAAAAATGCCGGTCAAAAACAAAGTCTTTCATGCCCCAGGCAATAAGCGTTGGGGTGTTCCGAAACTGGCCCAGTTGTTCCTGCATATCGGTAATTATCCCGTATCCCGGGTCGCCTGGCTGCAGGGGAATGTCCTGTACAAAACGCAGCGTGGCAATCCGGTTTTTCCAGGAATTGTAAGGCGCAGTCAGGCCTCTCCTGACCGCTTTGGACAGCCGGATCCTTTTTACTCCAACGATTGTGGCGAGGCCGCTGAATCCGTTAAATGCACGCACCAGGAAAGCACCCAGCCAGCTGCGTGCAAACCGGAGGGCATATGGAAAGCTTTTGTTTTGGGGCAGATGAAAAGCTGCAGTATTCATGATCACAAACTTTTTAACAGACTCAGGATGCCGGTGCGCATAGGCCATGCCGATTATACCTCCCCAGTCGTGCACCACAAGGTGTATGTTTTCTGTAATCCCTTTTTTTTTCAGAAAGGCTTCCAGGTCGTTCACCCGTTGTTCCAGCGTATAGCGGTACGCAGCATCATCCGGTTTGTCTGAATACCCACAACCGATATGGTCCGGAGCCAGGCAATGAAAATACGGGGAAAGTTTTTGGATTAATTCCCGGTAATAAAAAGACCAGGTTGGATTCCCATGGAGCATGACCACAGGCTCCCCATTTCCTTCCTCCACATAATGGTATTGGTGCCCCGCAATGGTTTCAAAGTGACTTTCAAACGGATATAGTTCCGGGCTTACTCTTTTCATTTATGTTCGATTCATTGGTTAATCTGGCTCTTCACATTTACGCCCCATGATTTCAAGAAGTCTTACCGGCGTTACATACATACTTATTCTGGATAACTGGTAGCTCAGGCGACTGGCAACGTGCCGGTACAATAAATCAGATTCTATTCCAAATGCACGGAAGGCCTGAATCAGATGGTGGTCGTCCCCTTTATCACCATACACGGACTTAATGATCACTTTTAATGCAGTATAGTTTCGATACCGTTCCCACCTTTGGCCTTTGCGGAAAAGTTCATTGTACATGGCCACACACAGGTCCATATGTCTTGTTTCATCCTGTACGGATATCGTTTTGCAAATATTACGGAATAAACTGTCTGGCATGTATTTTTCATCAGCAAAGAATTCAAGGGTCGCTGCACCAATGGCTTCAACAATCACAGCCAGGAACATTCCTGCACCCGGCATAAACCTGGCGAGCCACATATAACGGCCGGCACCCTTTATCAGCTTAGCCGAAATGAATTCCTTAGCAGATAACTTTTCAACCAAAAAGCGTCTAAAGGTAGCCGAATGCTTTGCTTCATCATTGATGAATGTGGTCATCGCTTCCTGTATCTCGCGATGGCGTTTGTAGTGGATAATGCCCATAGTTAAAGGAGCGATCGCACTTTGCTCAACAACCAGCGCGTGGTTGGCAATATCTTTGAGTCCGCGGAGCTGGCGCTTCAAAACCAGGTCCTTCAGCCTGAACAGATCCGTGGGATTCGCCGGTAAATTCCCCGACTGTAAAGTCCCCTGAATCATTTCGCGCGTTTCTTCCAGGTCAGCCAATACCCGCGATTCTATTGCATCGAGTTCCCCCCGGATCTTCGTTTCCAGTTTCTTTGATTCGGTCTTGTGTTCAGCATCCAGCTGTTTGAGATCCTTTTCATATTGATTTACACGATCAGTGACCTGGGATAATTGAAAGAACTGATCCCGTCTTTGAGCCTCCGTTTCCAAATGTTTAACCTTTGTACCTTCCTTAAATAATCCCAGCCGCTTTTGTTCATGTAAGTCCAGAAGCTCATTATTGAGAATTTCCAACTGATCCTTCAGTTTTGAAACAGACAATTGAAGACTCTTCAAAGGTGATTGAATCCATAAAGCCTGGTGAATAGTTGTTCTGTCAAACGGAATAGATTCAGCGATATCCTTAAGGGCGTCATCATCAAGGGGAAGTTGTTCTTTTCGAATCAGATCTATCTTGCGATCTAACGCCTCTTTGATCATGGGTAAAACCATGAAGGCGACTTTTGAGAAATTCCCGGGATCAAGATTTTCCAAATACAGCTTCAGGTTAGCCTGGATGTCCTGTTGCCAATCAAATTTGGTATCCTTACTCCAATATTTTTCCTCACTATCCCTGGTAAATTGTGTAAAGTCGCGGGTAGGGGTGATATAGTAATCCGGTCTGCCTTTGTTAGCAACCCTTTGAGAAGATGGGTTTCGATGATCTTTCATTTTTTAGTTTTACTATAAAGAGCGGCGCAGCACAGCAGGATCTTTACCAGACCAGGTAGAAAAAAATCATAATTTATTGTACAATGTACAATATAAAATTAAAAGAGTTTTATATTAAAGGGTAATTCCAGTGCCTGATAAAAGGTTCCAGTTTCCCTGTAATTATTTTCTTTTCGGCTACTGGTATTTCATGTTGTAAGCGAACAAAATTCTTTTGACCTTCTACAAATGATCTCATCTTATTTTCACAATAACCAAAATCACCAGGATGGATCGTTCTATATATTTTTCGCATGGTTTCCAGGGGATCTTGAATAAGGTCCTGGTAGGGTATTTCAACCAGGTGCCCCTCCGGTATCAGTTCCTTTTCCAATAAATAATGTTTCATCATGCCGGCATAAGTGTCCAGGATAATTGAATTTACGTCAACCGACTTTGTTCTTCCCAAAGCAAAGGTATCCTGCGTTACTTTCCAGAACCGTTGATTGGAAACGTATACTTCGTATGGATCGCGGTGAATAAAAACGAATTTTGCTTTCGGGAAAAGCGAAAGTAAAAGTTTTATTCTGGCAGTATTAGGAGGGCTTTTAAGCACCAATTGTTTGCCCCTGCCGGCCAGTGATATTTTTTTTAGCAGGAAAAAAAATTCCTGTTTCCATATTTCAGTTTCAGATGCAGGAATGTTTTCGAATAATACATTTTTTTTAAAATGGTCATTCATTTTTTCAGGGAAAAAATAGCCCCATTGTGCTCCCCGGGGGCTCATTGATGTTGTCATCGCCACATCCTCTTCACCCGGAAACCGGAAAGACAAGGGCACTCTGTGAACGGAATCCTTAATATTAAAAGTCCGGCAAATGAATTCAAATACCGGGCACAGAATTTTTTCGGTACTCAGCATTATTTCGGGCAAAACCATTTGAAAATTTGAATGATACCCAAAGCGGTCGTCCTGTATCATTAACTGGTGCAGGTAAGAAGTACCACTACGGTAAAAGCCGAGAATAAAAACAGGGTCCTTTGTTATGGCATGCTGATCGATCTTTCTGTTTTTTGTGGCCAGTTCTATCCAGCGCAAAGGTTCAAATAGTATTATTTTGATCAGCCAGGGAAGTATATTTTTTAGTCCTTTTGCAGCAATTCCACCATTTTTATTTGCGATCTTCAAAAAACTGTATATGGGAAGTGGAAAAAGCCTGTTCATGAAAATAGATTTTAATGAACAAGTTAAAGTATTTGTGAGATATCGAAGAATAGTAAAATCGACTTAATTAGTCACAGTTATGCAGGCCTTTTTGCTGACCCGTCACTGCATTTCCAAATCGTAATATGATTGCAGGCATGCCTGCTAATCTTCGGGTCAGCTATTTGTAGCAGCAAAAAATAAGCAGTCGGAATATGCTCTTATTTTCCGGTACCCAAAAATTTTCCTTTAGCTATAAAACAGGAAGACCAGGGCGTACCCGGAAATTCCAATAAATTAAAAGCTTCCACGATCCCTGTTGTTTTCCTTCCCGGTTTCATTTTTTGAATTTATGGGGCCTGTCGTATTGGGTTGGCAAAATTACCTGCGCAATAAGCCGTGGTGAGCCCCGGAAATTTTTTTGCAGGTCATATCGGACGCACTCCGTGGATGAGCCCGGTAAGATCTGTTTCAGAAAAAAAAGCAATTCGTTAACCATTAAATTTTCGTTACTTTTAAAAAAGAGATGCTGTTTTCGGTGTAACTTCCGCGCCCGCAATTGCTTCATGTTTTAAAAGCTATTTAATGATGAAAAGGAATACAGGCTTATTACTTCTTTTGCTAGCCTTATTTGCGACTGGCCTTACAGCCCAGCAATTGAATACGGTGGAGAAGATCAATACCGCAGGTTTTGACCCTGCTGTTTTATTGTGGTATAATGAGCCGGCAACAAAATGGGACGAAGCCCTGCCGGTGGGCAATGGCCGTTTGGGTGCGATGGTATTTGGAAAAAATGGAGAAGAGCGTATTCAGTTAAATGAAGAGACCTATTGGTCGGGCGGGCCATATTCTACCGTGGTAAAAGGTGGACACCAGGTTTTACCCGAAATTCAAAAGCTGGTCTTTGAAGAAAAATATTTAGCAGCTCATAATTTGTTTGGCAGAAACACCATGGGTTACCCGGTTGAACAAATGAAATACCAATGCCTGGCCAATCTTCATTTATTTTTTGCAAACCAGGACAGTGCAACCAACTATAAAAGATGGCTTGACCTGGAAACCGGTATTTCAGGCGTTAGTTATTTTTCCAATGGAATAACTTATCAAAGGGAGGTCTTTGCCTCGGCGCCCGACCAGGTCATCGTTGTTCGCATGACCGCAGATAAGCCCGGCAGTATTTCTTTTAAAGCCAATCTGCGTGGAGAAAGAAATCAAACCCATTCCAATTATGCAACGGATTATTTCAAAATGGATTCTTATGGTACCGATGGATTGGTACTTACCGGTAAATCAGCCGACTATATGGGGGTAGAAGGGAAGATGCGGTATGAGGCCAGGATAAAAGCGGTACCTGATGGCGGCAGCATGAGAACAGATGGGGTTGACCTGGTCATTGAAAATGCAAATGCGGTTACCCTGTATTTTGCCGCGGCCACTAATTTTGTGAATTATAAGGATGTGCGTGCTGATCAACATCAACGTGTGGATTATTATTTTAAAGGCATTGAAAATAAAAAACAGTCCGCCATTTTCGAGAATGCGGTCGCCGATTACCAGCAATATTTCAACCGGGTATCTCTTCAGATGTCCAATACCAAAAATTCTTTTTTGCCAACACCGGAGCGGGTGAAAAAAATTCAAACCGAATCCGACCCATCCATGGCAGCACTAAGTTACCAGTTTGGCCGTTACCTGATGATCGGTTCTTCCAGGCCCGGAACCCAACCCGCTAACCTGCAGGGCATCTGGAACGATGATATGAATCCTTCCTGGGATTCAAAATACACCACCAACATTAATACACAAATGAATTACTGGCCTGTTGAAAGCGGTAATCTTTCCGAATGTGCCCTGCCACTATTTCAAATGATCAAAGAATTAACCGACCAGGGAACGCAGGTTGCCCGTGAACATTATGGCGCCAGGGGATGGGTGTTTCACCAGAATACAGATCTGTGGCGTGTGGCGGCACCCATGGATGGCCCTACCTGGGGAACCTTTACTGTTGGTGGTGCGTGGCTCTGCACCCATTTGTGGGAGCATTATCAATACACGATGGATCAGGATTTTTTAAAGGATGCTTTTCCTTTGATGGAAGGTTCGGTACAATTCTTTATGGATTTTTTAGTACCGCATCCCAATGGAAAGTGGCTGGTGACCAATCCCTCCACGTCGCCCGAAAATTTTCCGGATGGTGGCGGTAACAAACCTTATTTTGATGAAGTGACGGCGGGGTTTCGGCCGGGTACTACTATTTGTGCAGGTTCTTCCATAGATATGCAGATCCTGTACGACCTGTTTGGATATTATATGAAGGCAGCGCAGGTTTTAGGAAAAAAAGATGTTTTTGTTCAACAGGTAGAAGAAGCCAGGGAAAAACTGGTGCCACCCCAGATCGGTCGGGATGGTTCATTACAGGAATGGGCAGACGACTGGAGATCACTGGAAAAAAATCACCGGCATTTTTCGCACATGTACGGGTTGTACCCGGGTAAGGTATTGTACGAAAAAAGAACGCCGGCTTTAATGGAAGCCTATAAAAAAGTTTTGGAAGAAAGAGGGGACGCCTCTACCGGTTTTTCAAGAGCATGGAAAATGGCTTTGTGGGCAAGGTTGAATGATGGTAACCGGGCCAATAAGATCTACAAGGGCTATTTAAAAGAACAGAGTTGTACATCCATGTTTGCCTTGTGTGGCAGGTCGCTCCAGGTTGACGGCAGTTTTGGTGTAAGCGCTGCTGTTACCGAAATGCTGATGCAATCGCATGACGGGTTTATCAAATTGCTGCCCGCATTACCCGACGAATGGAGCAGTGGTGAATTCAAGGGGCTTATTGCCCGGGGTGCTTTTGAACTGGACTTTGCCTGGGAAAATAAAACGGTAACACAATTAAAAATACGGTCGAAGGCCGGTGAGGTTTGCAGGATTGAATTTAAACAGGGCATGAAGATCAGCAGCAATGGCAAAAAGATTTCATTTAATAAACTTGCAAACGGATTGATAGAATTTAACACGGTGAAAGGAGCTGTTTACCTTGTTAACTGATCACATTTTTCCCGATAAGATCAACACATTGCTTTATAAAACTTAATTGGGTTAGTTTTTCTTCCTGGAAAATGCCGCATTCAACATCACGGCAGAAGTATACAATATAACGAAGATAACTATCCAACGCAGCGTATCCAGCGGCAATGACTTAACGATCAACGCTGCGATCAAAACGGCTACCATGCCCGGTATTGCCATGGCCACAGCAGCTTTACGGTTATAGGCTCCTTCTTTTATAAATTTAACAGAAGCCGGCGGCATTAAAAAAGCACAGGAACCCATCATAATTGGAAAGGCCACGAGTGGCGATAGACCCAATGCAAAAACCAAAGCCATGCAGGGAGCATAAAGTCCTATGCCCGCAGTCATCAGTGCGCCTAAAATAAAATTAACAAAAACAGCAATGGCAAGTTTCACATTATACAAACCAATAGCAGTTCCGCCTCCCTGGATCCAGTTCATTTTACCGGCAAACATAAAACCCGCCGTAATGAACAAGGCGATCCCCATGGTTAATCGGATCTTTTTTTCAGATAATTTTGAAACAATACCTGCACCCAATATAGCGCCGGCTGCTGCAGCAAGAAGCATCAGTATCAACGTGACAGGTTCAACCTCAATAACCGTAATAAAAATAATGGCCTGTATTAAAACAGGAAGTGTATTGGCAACATTGAGGGTACCCGGCAAAACCCGGTCTTCTGTTTGTTTGGTGAATTTTAATAAGGCTGTTTGAGGTGCAAAAGCACCAATGCCTAATACATCAAAAAAATTAACTACAAAACCAATCAGGCCCGTCTTAACCCAACTCACAGGT
>JANNSN010000007.1:0-72245 GCA_031402615.1 Chitinophagaceae bacterium | reverse complement strand
TGCACCGGTTGTAGCACCTGCAGTACCCGCTAATGTAACATCTCCCGTTGTAAATCCAATAACCGGCTGATCAAATACAACGGTAAAGTTAATGGGAGATGTTGAAGTAGGATCTGGCTGGGCTGCCGCCTGGTTAATCGTTACCGTTGGATTTGTTGTTGTTCCACCGGTTATATTAAAGTTGGCATTAGAAATGTCAAAGAAAACATTTCCCACAGCCTCTACCTTAATTCTGGCACTGGAGGTTGTTACGTTTGGAATAGTAACAGATTGCGTACCATCATTAGGTGTACTGGCCAGAATTACTGTTGGGTAAGTTAAGCCACCATCTGTTGACATGGATATCCTAACATTGGCAACACTTATTGGCGCTATGTCCGTAGTTACAACGTTCCAGGTTACTGTTTGGGTTGAATTACCTACATAGGTTTCGCCGCCATTGGGCACGGTAACCGCAAACGGGCCGGGTGTAGCAACAACGTTTAACTGGTAAACCGTTGCCGTTTGGCAACCACCTGCTCCACTTGATGCAACACCGCCACCAACAGCTTTATTATCTCTTGCCGTGAGTTTAAACTTCATGGGCCTGGCAACCGGTGATAAGGTTTCACCTTTTAAACCACCCATCGCTGCTGGAGGATTTGCAGGATAACCGGCTAATATAACAGCGATATCAGGAAAAGTTCTGGCACCGGTTGTTTTTGGTAATCTTGATTTAAACAAAGGAACAGTATTTCCCGCAGCAGCTGTTGCTCCTGCATTCCAGGGGGTATTGCCTGTACCGGAAGCATCCCATCCTTCCCAGGCATAAGTTAACGGGTCATTATCAGGATCTGTAGCAGAACCCGTTAATGTAAATGGTGTACTGATGGGGATACTGGCGCCATTATTAGCTAAGGCGGCAATTACCGGAATTCCATTTCCTGTTGCAGAAGTGGTACCACAGGCGCTACCTGCGCCAGAAACAAAATTGCTGATCTCATCAAAGCTGATGCCGTGAAAGATAGGATCGCTGTTGGGCTGTATATCCTCGCCACCACAGATACCGGCATATGCCTGTATGGTTGTTCCGCTTCCCGGTTCAAGTTTAGTTGAATTGGGAGAAGAACCACATCCGCCCATACTATGGTTACCACCAAACTGGTGACCCATTTCGTGCGCTACATAATCAATATCATAAGGATCGCCTGTTGGATTCGGGCTACCTGTAATACCCCTTGCTTTTGAAGATCCGCAAGGAGAATTTAACTGGGCCAACCCACCACCACCGGTGCTGAAAGTATGTCCAATATCATAATTGGCGGTGCCGATATTGGCATCAATAACAGTCTGGCTCTCGTTAATTAAAACGCCGGCGTTGTTGTTACCTGTAAACGGATCAGTTGCAGCATCTAAAAATTCTACTAAATTGTTGGTTGCAATCAGCGTCATGCTGATCGACAATTCTGATCTGTAAACACCAATTACACGATTAGTTGAAGTTACAATGGCCGCATGTAAAATTGCTGGATTTGCACCAGCAGCAATGCCCGGAGCCTGGGCATATTCGCCGGTACAGGCAACAGCTAATCTGTAAGTTCTTAGTTCAGTTCCCCTGCAGGCTGCAGCAATAATATTGCTGCCCGACCCTTTAGGTGTATAATCAGGAACATCGCAGGTCCAGCTGCCTTTGTTATTTGGCAGATCTTTCCTGTAATAACTGATGTACTCGCTGGTATTACCCACTGCATATGGATCTATATAATAGGTACCATTAAGCGATAATACCTGGCCATGAAAACCCCGGGGGCCGATATCAAAACGGATACTGGCATAGATGTCATCTATTCCCTGCCCGGCAAAAGTTTTAATATCCGGGAATTTGGCTTCCAAAGCCTGATCCTGGATACTGCTTTCCCAAACACGGAATCTTACCATCCTGCCATCGGGCATGGGTATCTGCATGATTGGTGCAGTCCGTTGGTTAACATTTTTTTCTGATGGAAGTGCCCATAAGAAAGATTTGAGCTGATTCAAGTCAGCTTTTACAGTGTTGTATTTTGTTGGGATTATTACCCGGTTGCCCGTTAGGGAAACGGCAGATTCGCTGACAGACTCAAAAAATGAATTTTGTGCAGTTAGTGAAAACGAGATGGATAATAAAAACAAAAACGACCATGTAATCTGGTAGATTTTTTTCATAAATTGTTTTGTTTTTTGAAGATGTTAAAAATATTGAAAAATTTATAAACCGCCAAACATGCTGTCAATTTATTTTCCAATAATATTAATTATAAAATGCATATAAAGTTAAAACAGATCGGTAGATTAGCCGGTAAGCTCCTGTATGATTGGAATGTAGAATAGAAAAGCCCGGTTATTCCGGGCTTTTTAAAATATCTTGTACATGGAAGATTAAAATTTGGGACAGGGAATACCCTGGTAATCCGGTGGTCGTTTAATAAAGATGATGGAGAATTCGGAACCCCCACGCGAAGCCGTAGCTGCTTTTAAACTGGATATATTGAAGTCATAACTTACACCAAGTCTAAGGCCACCAAATTCCAATCCCAGGTAAGGAACAATGGCATCATTTAAACGAACCCAGCTACCCAGGTAAATAGCACTTGGTTTTTCCGCATCCTGGCTCAGGTTAGCTGCAATAGCCGCACCCAACGTGGTTTCACTGGCTTTGTTCTGTATTTGATGAATAACAGAAGTATGTACCGTTAATAACTCAGACATGGGAAAAGAACCGCCGCCATGTATTGAAATGCGGCCACTTAAATACCAGTTTTGATCCTGGTATCCAACCTTGGGCCTGTTAATATGATACATAGACGCGCCCACATAAAAATTGTTTTCACCATTGGTGGAACCGGAATATAATAAACCGGCGTTTACATCAAAATAGCTTTGTTTATTACCATTTTGCAGAACTTCAGAAGTTTGCCCTGTAAAACCATTCTGTGTTAGCATATCGGCAAAAGTCAATTTGTCGGCTTGCAGGTTAAGGCTGGAATAAGTAGCCTGGAAACCGGCACCTATCGTGCTATACCCGTTTTCGTCCAATGCCTTATGGTACGACATGGAAAGTGACCCGTAATTTAACTTAAGTAAATTGTTTGCACTGGCATCCGATAAAGCCGAAACGCCAACACCAAATACATCGCCATCCGGAATCCTGTCTTTTAAGATCGGAAAATCAAATGACGCACTTGTTGTTACATAGGCCTTTGGTATTGACGGCCACTGGTCGCGGTGGTTTACAGCCAAACGCCAATCTCCGCTGAACTTTCCTGTAAAAGCCGGATTCAAAGTTAACGGTGATGCAAAAAACTGCGAAAAATGCGGATCCTGAGCTTTCAGCATCTGGCTGGATAACAGGGCACAAATACAAACTAATAGTTTTCTCATTTATATAATCTATTCTGAACAATAAAGATAAGGATTTACTCCAAAAAGCTGCTTTTAATTCTTTCTGATTTTTTGTTCCGGTATTAACCGGAAACCTTGTCTATGTAACGAAATACGGATTTCATATATAAAAACTAGTTATCCATTTTATCAAAATTCGGTCAACCCAAAACAAATAACATCAAACTCAAAGCAGGTCTATCCCTGCATTTTTGCACCAAAAGCCAAATCACCGGCATCACCAAGGCCCGGTACAATATAACCCTTAGCCGTTATTTCATCGTCGATATCGCCACACCAAATCGTAGCTTTTGGAAAAGCCCTGGTTACATATTCGATGCCAACTGTACAGGCAATGGCACAAACAATATGCAGTTCTTTAAGTTTACCTTCTTCCTTTAAAAATTCAATTGATTTAACCAGCGAAGAGCCCGTTGCAATCATTGGGTCGCTGATAATAACGATTCGGTTTTCAATTTCCGGGCAACTCATATATTCCATATGAATATCAAAACTGCCATCGGGATTGTGTTTACGGTATGCACTGATAAATGCGTTATCGCTCCTGTCAAAATAATTGAGCAAACCGGTATGCATGCCGAGTCCGGCACGTAAAATAGTTGCCAGTACAGGTTGTTCGGCTAAAACCTTACTGTTGCTGATACCCAAAGGTGTCGTAATTTCTTTTTCTTCCCAGGGCATTTTTTTGCTGATCTCATAACCAATCACTTCAGCAATACGCTCCAGGTTGCGACGAAAACGCATGCGATCCTGTTGAACTTCATAATCCCTTAATTCACTTACCCAATTACTGATCAAAGAATGTTCCTCACTGAGATTGATGACCATGTTGCTTGTTATGTATTTTGAAATAAATATTTTGGGTTTTATCGAATCAATGCCGATACCCATATCTAAACAAAACTAAAATAAAAAAAAACGATATCTGTATTTTTTCTCAGAGATCTTATGGTGGGGCTCCACGTTACCGGAATAATGCTTTGGCTTATTTGGGTCTTTGCAAAAATATTATGGCCAAACCGGACGTTAAGCGCTGGTCCAAAAAATCTTTTAACATTCTATATCACAAAAATGTATTTTTATTGTGTTCAAATTAAAAGCTATGAAAAAGTTAATGCCGGCTTTAATACTGTTGAGCTTTGTTTTTGCGTCCTGCAACGGCGGTGAAAAGACTTCCGAAGCGAAATCAAAGGATAAATATGAGCAGACCAAAGAAACGCTGGGGCAAACTGAAAAGAAAAATCCCAAACGTTTTTTATATGTTGAGGGCCACGATAAAAAAAACCTGTTAAGGCAAACGGTTATTAAAGGAACCATCACCAATAAAGCAACCGTGGCCAGTTATAAAGATGTGGACATAGAACTTTCTTTTTTCAGTGCTACCGGTGCTCTGCTGTTAAAAGAACATGAAGTGATTTATGAAATTGTGGCACCAGGCAGCAGTATTCATTTTAAAACAAAAACTTACGCGCCCAAAGGCACAGATAGTGTATCCATGAAAATTACCGGTGCCAAAGTGGAGTGACAGGTTGTGAAAAGTTTTACAAAAACTTAAATCCATCGCCGTCGAACAAACCCAGGTCACTTAGTTTTAAATGTGGTATCACCAGTAATGCCATAAACGATAAAGTCATAAACGGGGCTTCCAATGTGGAACCCATTTCTTCTTTAACCATTTTATCTATCGCTGTATAAGCTGCTGCCACTTTATAGCCATCTTCGTTACTCATTAGCCCCGCAACAGGCAAACCAAGTACAATCCCCTGCAATGAACTTTTTTCTTTCCTATTTCCGGTAGCCTCCCAAAGAGAGGCATTAGCAGCACTTATTCCGCCTCTTTCTTTAATAACCAGGTTCACTGCTTTCATCAAACTTTCATCATCTACGCCCACAGCCACAATATTATGACTGTCGTGTGCAACGGAGGATGCAATGGCGCCCTGTTTGATGCCGAAGTTTTTAATAAATGCTTTTGCAACGGGTGCATTTTTATACCGGTTAACAACAACGATTTTTAAAATATCATTAGCCGGATCACTTTCATAAAACCCGTCTTTCACGATCGGATGCCAAATAATTTTATTAGTAATTAATTGCCCCTCTAAAGCTTCCATAACGTAAACCGTTTCGCTAATGTCGCCGCCTTTTCCTCCTCCATGATGGGAAATAGCGGGGGCTTGAAATCGGAAATCTGAAATATCTTTTTCCTGGCAATCAAAATTATTCAACAACGCCGAAGAACCGGTAACGATCAATGACTTTCCGTTTTCTGCAACCAACTCCCCGTTGATATAGGTTTGCAATGCTTTAAAATTTAACAGATCCTCTACCACAATAAAATCTGCAGCATCGCCTTCTTTTAATAATCCGATATTCATTTTATAATGCGTTACGGGATTTATACAGGCAGCCCGCAATACTTTAAACACATCAATACCTTTGGCTACTGCCCTGGCACAAAGTTGATTGATATGCCCGTCAGCTAAACTGTCGGGATGTTTGTCATCACTGCAAAACATCATCATTGCATCATGTTCATGCAGGAGATCGATCAGTGCTTCAAAATTTTTGGCAGCACTCCCTTCACGAACCAGGATCTTCATGCCGTATTTTAATTTATCCAATGCTTCCTCCGCTGTAAAACATTCGTGGTCAGTCGAGATTACGGGTTTACTGGCTGCTAAATCAGGCTTTAACGCCCCTCCCCCGGAGGAGTTGGTGGAGGCCTCAATATATCTTCTTGCATCATCACCCCTTAAACCGGGTGCATGCCCGTCAACAGGCTTACCGTATTTTTTTGCAGCCGCAATTTTTTTATACACTTCTTCATCGCCATGCAGCACCCCCGGGTAATTCATCATCTCGCTTAAATAATGTATGTCATCTTTTTTTAGTAAAATGTCAACTTCGTCAGCATTTAATGCGGCGCCGGCCGTTTCAAAAATCGTTGCAGGTACACAACTGGGTGCTCCAAAATGAAATTTAAAAGGAACCGTTTTTCCGTTGGCGATCATAAATTCAACACCTTCCATGCCACATACATTGGCAATTTCATGCGGATCGCTGATGGTGCCCACGGTGCCGTGTACCACAGCCAGCTTCGCAAATTCAGCAGGCACCAGCATGGAACTTTCTATGTGCACATGGCTGTCGATAAAGCCGGGTAAAAGAAAGTTGCTGGTTTGTGGTTTGTGGTTTGTGGTTGGGAGGGGTTTAATGGAGGCTATCTTTCCTTTCTCTACAGAAACCTCTCCGTAAAAAATATTCCTGGCCGGAATATCAACAATATTGCCCTGTATTTTAAAACTGGTCATGATATTGGGAAGACTTTTTTTTTGGATGAAAAATTTAAGGTACAGGATAAACAGTAAGCAAAAAAAAATTTTCTGCATAAAAATTTGATTTACCTTTCAGTTCTAAAAAATCATACAATGAAAAATTTAATTATTTTTGGATTGTTCATAATGGGAATGGTACTGGTTCAGTTTGTACAGGCACAGGTTCAAACTGTTGATGACGTTATTAATAAATATGTTGAAGCCCTGGGTGGTAAGGAAAAATTATCAACATTAAAATCTGTAAAGTACAGCGGCAATATAAATATACAGGGCAACGATGTAAGTATTGTGCAGACAAAATTACACATGAAGGGTATGCGGATTGATATTTTTGTAGCAGGCACAGAAAACTACCAGTATGTTACGCCCGAAAAAGGAGTTGTTTTTATGCCCGTTCAGGGTATGACGGAGCCATCACCAATGCCTGAGGACCAGTTTAAATCGGGGCAAAATCAATTAGATGTACAGGGTGCGCTGTTCAATTATAAAGAAAAGGGGATTACTGTTGAAATGCTGGGAACTGAAAAAGTAAACGGAGAGGATAATCATAAATTAAAAATTACTTTTAAAAACGGCCTGGTTACCACCTGTTTTATAGGGGCAAAAAATTACCATATTAATAAAACAGTAAGCAAAAGAATGGTGAATGGGGAAGAAAAAGATATGGAAACCACTTTTACAAATTATAAACAAAATGCTGATGGATTTTGGTTTGCTTACAACAACACGGGTGTGCAGGGAGAGACTATTTTTGATGAAATTACAACCAATATTCCTGTTGATGAAAATATATTTAAATAAAGTAAAGCAAAAAAAAATGGTTCTTATATTTAGTTCTTAAAAAAATAAAAAATAAAAAATAAAAATGAAAAATTTAATCATCTTCGGTTTTTTGGTTATGTTATTGGTCTTGGTGCAGTTTGCACAGGCCCAAACAGTTGACGAAGTTATCGATAAACATATAGATGCCTTAGGTGGAAAGGCAAATTTGAGTAAAATCCAAAACACGATAATGGAAGGGAGTTTGAGTTACCAGGGAACTGACGTGGCGATGAGTTTTACACAGGTGAATAAAAAATTAAGTCGTCAGGATATTGATGCAAACGGTATGCGGGGCTTTAATATGTTAACGGATAATGAAGGATGGAGCTATATGCCTTTTTTTGGCATGTCGGTCCCGGAACCGGTTTCGGCAGCAGAAGTAAAAGAGAATCAATCGGATCTGGATGTTGCCGGCCCGTTGGTTGATTATGTGACAAAGGGCCATAAGGCAGAATTAATTGGAAAAGAAACCGTTAACGGAAATGAATGTTATAAAATAAAAATGACACAGGTATCTGGTAAAACCACACACTTTTTTATTGATGCAACTTCCCATATGATTTTGAGAACGATGGAGAAAAGGATGGTAAACGGACAGCCTACCGACGTGCAAACCGATTTTGCCGATTATAAGGATGTAGAAGGAGTTAAAATGGCATTTAGCCTCACCGGGCAATACGGCACTACCTATATTTCCAGTATTAAAATAAACCAGGCAGTTCCTGAATCTGCATTTAAGCATGATAGGTAATTTCAAAATATATAGAAAATGAAACCCGGTTTTTTAGCCGGGTTTTATTTTACTGTTGAAAAAAACGCTCCGCTTGTGAACGTTTCATTTTGTATCTTCCACACCTAATATGATGATATGAAAAAGCTTTTGCTACCTATTGCCATTGTTGTTTTGTCAACAAATGTAGTTGCTCAGAAAAAACAAATTATGGTTAGTAATGAGGACAGTATTTTATTCAGCCGGGTAAAATACCGTTCAATCGGCCCCTACCGCGGGGGCCGGAGTGCTGCGGCTGTTGGTGACCGTGATCAAAAAAATGTTTTTTATTTTGGAGCTACAGGCGGTGGTATATGGAAAACCATTGACGGCGGCAGTAACTGGAATAATATCAGTGACAAATATTTTGGCGGCAGTATGGGTGCTGTATCCGTTGCACCCAGCGACCCCACGATCTTATATGTTGGCGAAGGTGAAAATTCTTTAAGGGGAAATGTAAGCGAAGGTTTAGGAATCTGGCGCACAGACGATGGTGGCAGAAGTTGGAGAAACCTGGGACTGAAAGATACCAGGCATATTGTCCGGATAGTTATTCATCCTAAAAACCCCGATATTGTATGGGTGGCAGCCATGGGCCACCTGTTTGGACCCAACGAAGAACGGGGCATTTTTAAAACAACGGATGGCGGAAAAACCTGGAAAAAAGTGCTGTATGTAAATAACCAAACGGGTTGCAGCGATTTGATCATGGAAGCCGGTAATCCTGCAGTGCTTTATGCCGGCACCTGGCGCATGTTGCGTTCGCCATACAGCATGGAAAGCGGCGGAGAAGGCAGCGGCCTGTGGAAATCGGTTGATGGTGGAGAAACCTGGAAAAATATAACAGGGAATAAAGGATTACCAAATGGCCTTTGGGGTATAGTTGGGGTTACCGTTAGTGCATCCAATACGGATAAAATTTATGCATTGATCGAGAACCCCAAAGGCGGTTTATTCGTGAGCAACGATGCCGGTGAAAGCTGGACCTTACAAAGCAGCGATAACAATATCCGCCAGCGGGCATGGTACTACACAAAGGTATTTGTGGATCCAAAAGACGAAAACAAGGTATATGTGCTTAATGTGAATTTTTTAAAAAGCACGGATGGGGGAAAGTCGTTTAAAACGATCAGGACCCCACATGGCGATCATCACGACCTTTGGATTGATCCTGCCGATGGTAACCGGATGATCATTGCAGATGATGGTGGTGCCCAAATAAGTTTTGACGGGGGTGATAACTGGAGTACCTATAATAACCAGCCTACGGGACAGTTTTACCGGGTAAGTACCGATAATCATTTTCCTTACCGGATACTTGGCGCACAGCAGGATAATTCTACCGTGCGCATTTCTTCGCGTAGCGATGGGGGACAGATCACCACGGATGATTGGCAGCCAACGGCGGGTGCAGAGAGCGGTTACGTGGTGGCCGATCCGGTAAATCCGGATATTGTGTATGGCGGAAATTATAGCGGTTACTTGTCGCGGTTAGATCATAAAACAGGCGAGAACCGTGCAGTAAGTGTTTGGCCCGATGACCCCCTAGGTGGTGGAATTGATGTGGCTAAATACCGGTTTCAATGGAATTTCCCCTTATTCTTTTCGCCGCACAACCCTAAAAAATTATATGCAGGAGGTAATCATTTATTTGTTACCGAAAATGAAGGCGCATCATGGACTGCATTGGGTGGAGACCTGACCACCAATGATAAAAAACGACAGGCATCCAGCGGCGGGCCCATTACCAAAGATAATACCGGCGTGGAAGTGTATTGCACGGTGTTCACTGCAACAGAATCTGCGTTGGAGAAAGACCTGTTGTGGACCGGCAGCGATGATGGCCTGGTACATGTAAGCCGGGATGGGGGTAAAAACTGGGAGAATGTAACGCCGGCAGCAGCAGGCCAGTGGATGATGTGGAACTGTGTTGAAACAGACCCCGTTAAAAAAGGTAAGGCTTATTTTGTAGGCACCAAATATAAAAGTGATGATTTTGCGCCCTATATTTTTAAAACGGAGGATTATGGCAAATCCTGGATTAAGATAACTAACGGTATAGCTGCCATGCATTTTACACGTGCCCTGAGGGCCGATAAAAAAAGGCCGGGTTTATTATATGCCGGTACCGAGTATGGTATGTATATCAGTTATGATGATGGCGCCAACTGGAAACCCTTCCAGTTGAATTTACCCATGGTGCCCATCACAGACTTAACCATGAAAGAAAACGATTTAATCGTGGCAACACAGGGAAGATCTTTTTGGGTATTGGATGATTTGACCGTGGTGCAACAAAAAGAGTACAGTATCCTCCAGAAAAGTTTATTTGCCTTTCCGGTAAATGACGCCTATCGGTTTGATGGTGGTCAAAATCCCAATCCAAAAAATGCGGGGATGAATCCGCCAAACGGATCTGTCATCAATTACTATATTAAAGAGTTGGCAGACTCATCTACAGTAACTATCGATATACTGGATAACAATAAAAAAAGCATCAGGACTTTTTCAACCAAAGCAAAAGAGAAAGATGAAAAGCTGGATGTAAACAAAGGGATGAACCAGTTTGTGTGGAATATGTATTATCCGCCTGCTGAAAAAATTGATGGGCTCATCATCTGGCATGGTGCGGTACCCGGACCCAAGGCAGCTCCGGGGAATTATTTCTTTAAAATTAAAGCCGACAAAGATTCTGTTCAGGGAAGTTTCCACATTAAAGCAAACCCGGTTTACCAGGTTTCGCAACAGGATTATGAAGCGCAGTTTAATTTTTTAATTTCTGTGAGGGATAAGTTTGACGAAATTCAAAAAGCCGGAAAAAATATCCGTGACATCCGCAGCCAGATCAACGATTTTATGGATAGGCAGGGCAAAGACTTACCCAAAGAGATCAAACAACAGGCCGATACTATCAACAAACAAATGACCGTGATTGAGGAAGCACTTCATCAAACCAAGGCCAAAAGCGGGCAGGATGTGTTGAATTACCCCATTCGTTTGGATGATAAGATATCGGGTTTGTATGATTTTGCATCGAGCGGTAACAGTGCACCGGCCAGGCAGGTAAAAGAAGCTTTTGCAGAATTGGGCGCTCAGGCTGATGTGCAGTTGAATAAACTAAAAAAGATCATGGATGTGGATGTGGTTAAGTTTAATGAGATGATCAGGGAGAAAGCCTTGCCGGTGATAGGCATAAAGAAGGGAAAAAATTAAAGCTGGAGACTTGATGCTGGATTCCCAGATACCAGATACTGGATACTGAAGATGGGTTTTTTTATTGAGCTGCATCCCCGTCCGAATGGCGTTCAGCCGGGCGGGCAGTGCCCGGTATCCAGTAAGTAGGATCCAGTATCTTCTTACCCATTATCTTTGCGGCATGAATTTTAAAGCATTCGCCTCTTCTTTCATCACCAAGTTCATTTTTTTAAAACGGGCATTTGGCAACAGTACTTTCCGTTTACTTGATATTGGTGCCGGCAATCATTCTGCTACCAAAGCAAAACGTGTTTTTCCAAATTGTGAGTACCATGGTGTGGATATAGCAAGGGAATACAATAATACCGAAGCCGATTTTAAACTGATGGATGCTTTTTATGAAATGGATCTTACCCAACTCGACTTTTCTGTTATCCCCGGCAATTATTTTGACGCCATACAAATGGCCCATGTTATTGAACATTTGTATAATGGCGATGAAGTGGTAAAAGGCTTATTGCCAAAGCTCAAAACCGGCGGATATATTTATCTTGAGTACCCCGGTGAAAAAAGTACCCACTTACCGGGCATGGAAGGCACATTGAATTTTAAAGATGATCCAACACATGTGCGGGTTTATGCTGTGCAGGAATTATCAACCCTGTTGGAAGCAAACGGGTGCCGGGTTTTAAAAGCAGGCATCCGCAGAAATACCTGGTTTATACTGGCCATGCCATTCCGGATAGTCAAATGCTGGATCAGCGGAAAAAAATTGCAGGGAAATATTTTTTGGGACCTGTTGGGTTTTGCAGAATTTGTTTGGGCGAGGAAGGAGACGGGAGACGTGAGTCGGGAGCCATGAGTCGTGAGTCGGGAGTCGGGAGACGTGAGTCGGGAGTCGTGAGTCGTGAGCCTGCCTGCTGCTGTATAGGTCGTGAGATCATTATCCATTATCAATTATCCATTATCCATTATCCATTATCCATTATCAATTATCCATTATCCAACATATCCGGCCTTCTCTCCCCAGTCCGCTTAACCGCCTGCTCATGCCGCCATTCATCGATCAGTTTATGATTACCACTCAACAATATTTCGGGTACTTTCCAGCCACGGAACTCTTCGGGTCTGGTGTAAACAGGTGGGGCCAATAAATTATCCTGGAAGGAATCTGTTAATGCAGAGGTTTCATCATTTAGTACACCGGGTATTAACCTTCCAATAGCGTCAACCAAAACTGCAGCAGCCAGTTCGCCACCGCTTAACACATAATCGCCTATCGAAATTTCCCTGGTAATAAAATGATCCCTGAACCGTTGGTCCACTCCTTTATAATGACCGCATATCATCAATAAATTAGTCTGTAAAGAAAACCGGTTTGCCATTTGCTGGTTAAATGTTTCGCCATCGGGTGTTAAAAAAATAATATCATCGTAGTTTGTAGCTTTTTGTAAACTTTCAATGGCATTAACCAGGGGTTCCATCATCATTACCATGCCGGCGCCGCCGCCAAATGCATAATCGTCAACCTGGGCCCTGGCATATTTCGTGTAATCTCTCAGGTTAATTACATGCACTTCAAGCAACCCCTTATCCCTTGCTCTTTTTAAAATGGAATGGGCAAATGGGCTGTCTAATAAATCAGGAACAACAGATATAATGTCGATTTTCATGTTACAAAGGAAATGAATATTGAACAAGGAACAAGAAATAATGAATTTTAACAGGCAGGCAGTTTTTCGTGCATACCATTTACTTCTAATGCATGCAGGTTCCCCCATTTGGAACCTACCGGTTATTTCGGGAATGGTGCGGAGGGGGTATCCATAAACCCATCCAGGTCGCGCTTATCTTTTTTTGTTGGCCTTCCCTGTTTACTCATTCTCTTTCCAGTATGAAAAGCAGCGGCCTGGAACCTGATCCTGTCCAGTTCATCAGCAGGGGTAATATCTTCATAATATTTAATAGCCTCACTGTATTGAACCCTTTTATGTAAAAGGCCGGTTACCTTTATTACCCAGCGTTTATGTTCAGTCTTTACCTCATACTCATCATCCGGCTGCACAGAACGGGAAGCTTTGGCATTGTCCTTAATAAATTTTACCTTGCCACGGTCGCAGGCATCACCAGCCTGGCTGCGCGTTTTAAATAATCTGATTGCCCATAAATATTTATCCAGCCTCAGTTTTTCTTTATCCATTGGGCAAAAATAAATGCTTTTGTGGCAATGCTGCCGGTTGCTTATTGTAAATACGTATTTTTACTTTTAAAATTATTTTGTATGACGTTTCTCAGGATTAAGATTCTCTTTTTATTTTTCTGCGTTGCACAGTTTGTTGCAGCCCAAAACCAAGGGAAGATTAATTGGACAAATGATGGTAATTTCTATACCAAAGTAAAAGATGGCAATATTGTACAGGTTGATCCTGTTTCAGGCGAAGAGACGATCGTCATCAGGCAATCGAGTATTACCGACCCCAAAACAAAAAAAAATTTAACGCCGCAATCCTACGAATTTAACCGGAATTATACACGCGTTTTAATTTTTACCAATACCGTTAAAGTATGGCGCTACAATACCCGTGGCGACTATTGGCTATATGATATCATTGCCAATAAATTAACCAGGATGGGAAAAAGTCTTCCTGCACAATCATTGATGTTTGCGAAATTTTCGCCCGATGGAAAAGATGTGGCTTATGTAAGTGAGCATAATATATATACAGAGGAGATCAGTACCGGGGTGATCATAAAACTTACAAAAGATGGTACCAGGAAACTAATTAACGGAACATTTGATTGGGCCTATGAAGAAGAATTTAGCTGCCGGGATGGATTCAGGTGGAGCCCCGATGGAACTAAAATTGCTTTCTGGCAGGTTGATGCAACCAGGATAAAGGATTATTATATGTTGAATACCACGGATAGTAATTATTCACAGATCATCCCGGTCGAATATCCAAAAGTGGGGGAGCCACCTTCTCCCGTAAAAATTGGGGTAGTTAGCCTGAAAACAAAAAATATCCGTTGGATGGAAATTACCGGTGATTCGCGGCAATATTATATTCCCAGGATGGAGTGGTCGGGGCCCAATGAACTCGCGATTCAACAACTCAACCGTAAACAGCAGGAAAGCAAATTGCAATATTGTAACGTGGATGATGGCAAAACGCAAACATTTTGGGCAGAAAACAGTTCCGCCTGGGTTGACTTGAATGCGGACGACCCGAGCGGATGGAACTGGATCAATAAAGGAAACGATTTTATATGGGTAAGCGAGAAAGACGGCTGGAGACATATCTACAAGATCAGCAGGGATGGTGTTTCCGAAACGCTGTTAACCGTTGGAGATTATGACATAGCAGAAATTAAATGTATTGATGAAGTCAACAACTTTATTTATTTCACGGCCTCGCCTTATAATGCTACCCAGCTTTACATGTACCGGGTTAATATTCAAAAACCATCTTTATTAAAAAGAATATTTAAGATCACCAACTATTTAAAAGCGGAATACGAACCGGTAAGTGCCAATGGAAGAGACGGGTTACATGATTACCAGGTTTCGCCCAACGGAAGGCTGGCCTTTCATACCTATTCGAGTCATAATACTCCACCGGTTAAAGAATGGATCAGTTTACCCGGTAATAGACCTGTTAATGAAGAAACCAGTATTGAGGCCACAGCAAAAATCGACACGACAGTAGATGTAGAATATGTAAAGATTTTCACCACCGATCGAATTACCTTGAATGCCTGGATCAATAAACCCAAAAATTTTGATCCCTCAAAAAAATACCCGGTTGTGTTTTATGTGTATGGCGAACCGGCAGCATCAACCGTTAAAGACGGGTATGGCACCCAAAATAATTTTTTATACAGCGGCGACATCCGGGAAGATGGTTATATACAGGTTACCATTGATAACCGGGGATCGCCCATGTTGAAAAGTGCGGCCTGGCGTAAATCCATATATCGTAAAATAGGCAACTTAAATATTACCGATATGGCCAATGGTTTTGAAAAACTGTTGGAAATGAAACCCTATATGGATAAAGAGAGAGTGGCTGTTTGGGGATGGAGTGGCGGCGGATCATCAACGCTGCATTTGCTGTTCAGGTATCCCGAATTATTTCAAACCGGTATTGCCATTGCTGCCGTAACCAACCAGTTGTTTTATGATAATATTTACCAGGAAAGATACATGGGATTGCCCCAGGAAAACATGGAAGATTTTGTTAACGGTTCACCGATCACCTATGCAAAGAATTTAAAAGGCAATTTATTGTATATACACGGTACCGGCGATGATAATGTACATTTCAGTAACGCCGAATTACTGGTGAATGAATTGGTCAAATACAACAAGCAGTTTACGTATATGCCTTATCCGAACAGGTCGCACAGCTTATCTGAAGGGTCGGGTACTTTTGAACACCTGACTACTTTGTATACGAATTATCTTCGGCAACACTGTCCGCCTGGCGCGCGGTAATCAATTATTGAAATTTTTTTTAACCCTGATATGAAAAAATTATTATTGGTTTTTGTTTTTATCACTGGCGCTTTTTTATCGCATGCGCAGAAGAACTATGCTGTTAAGATCGCCGAGTCGAAAACAGGAGATCCATTGGATAGTGCACATGTGATCATTAAGTCAACTGGTAAAAATGCCATTACCGGCGTAACAGGCCTGTTGGTGATGCAGGCTGCACCGGGTGACACCCTTACGGTGAGCCGTAACGGGTATACCAGCCAGGAAGCTATCCTGTCTGCCAGCAGTATGGTGCATGTTCTTTTGGAAAAAAAGCCGGAGGAGGAAAAGAAGCAGTGAAGATTCAACAGACAGAATCGTTGTAATCTTATGAAAAGATCGGGGCGCAGATAATAAATCGGCATGGCGCAATAACCTGGTTTTCCTCCAGGCTGTCATGTGTAAACTGTGGCAGGCAATGCGCTTTTAATTAGCGCTGCAGCGTATATCAGCCGGTAAGATGGTATTATACCGATAGTAAATGGCTTTCGACTACCTACTGGTATAATCAGAATAACTTTACCGCTTCCCCGGATACGCTTCCAACGCCTTCTCTAAACAATCCATTGCGGCATTAATAGCATCAACATTAATTACATAGGCTAAACGCACTTCCTGTTTGCCGAGGCCTGCGGTACTATAAAAACCTGTTGCAGGAGCCAGCATTAGTGTCTGGTTATTGTAGTTAAAAGATTCCAGTAACCACTGACAAAATTTATCCGAGTCGTCAATGGGTAATTTGGCCATGGCATAAAATGCACCGCCGGGGTTTGGGCAAAAAACACCCGGGATGGCATTCAGCCTTTTTACAATAGTATCGCGGCGAAGTTTATATTCAGCTTTTGTTGTACTGAAGTAATCGGCTGATAAATCAATGGCTGCTTCGCCTAATATCTGTGCAAAAGAAGGTGGACTTAACCTGGCCTGTGCAAATTTCATAGTGGCATCAATCAATGTTTTGTTCTTGCTAACAAAAGCGCCAATACGGCCACCGCAGGCACTGTAACGCTTGCTGATGGTGTCCATTAACACCACGTTATCATCAACGCCCGTTAAATGCATGGCACTCGTATGTATGCCTTCGTAACAAAATTCACGGTATGCTTCATCCGCAAATAAATACAGGTTGTGTTTTGTAATGATCTGCTTTAATACTTCCATTTCGGCAGCACTGTATAAATAGCCGGTTGGATTATTGGGATTGCAGATGACAATACCTTTTGTTTTAGGTGTTATAGCTTTCTCAAACTCTTCCATAGGCGGCAGGGCAAAACCAGTTTCAATAGACGACCTGATTGGCTTTACGGTTACCCCGGCTTCTACGGCAAAACCATTGTAGTTGGCATAAAAAGGTTCGGGTATGATCACTTCGTCGCCGGCATCCATGCAGGCCATAAAACCAAAAATGATGGCTTCACTGCCGCCGGTGGTAATGATGATATCTTCGTAGGTTACATCAATACCTACACTTTTATAATACTGCACTAATTTTTTACGATAGCTTTCATTACCGGCGCTATGACTGTATTCCAGGACCTTAAAATCCGAATGGCGCACAGCATCCAGGCAATGTGGTGGTGTTTCAATATCGGGCTGACCAATATTTAAATGATATACTTTGGTCCCTCTCTTTTTTGCCGCTTCGGCATAAGGAACTAATTTACGAATGGGAGATGCAGGCATTTGCATGCCGCGGTTACTGATTGTTAGCATAAAGCAAAGTTATAAGTTATAAGTTATAAGTTTTAAGTTTGCAACATGCAAATTTTTGAAATCACCAGCCGCATCATTATTACCTGTAGCAATCGGCTTTCTCCTTTTTTACAATTAGAAATTGCGGCATTGGGCTTTACACCCGAACGTGTTTTTAAAACCGGTGTAGAGCTGAAAGGAACTTTACCCGATTGCATAAAACTGAATTTAAATCTACGTTGCGCCAGCCAGGTTTTATTTTCCTTACAGGAATTTAGGGCAGATAATGCAAATGATCTTTACAAAACACTCCTCGATTTTCCCTGGGAAGATGTAATGACGGTGGATGGATATTTTTCCATCAGCAGCAATGTGAGCAACGATACCATCAACAATTCTTTATTTGCGAATGTAAAAGTAAAGGATGCCATTGTTGACCGCTTCAGAAATAAAACCGGTGAACGCCCCAACTCAGGCCCGGAACTTGATAAAACAGTGATTCATTTATACTGGAAAGAATCTGGTGCCGAAATTTTTATTGATACCTCCGGCGAAACATTATCCAAACATGGCTATAGAAAGATTCCCGGCAAGGCACCTATGTTGGAATCTTTGGCTGCGGCTACTTTGCTGGCAACTAAATGGGATAGAAAATCTGTATTCATCAACCCCATGTGTGGATCGGGAACCGTTGCTATTGAAGCTGCATTGCTGGCCACCAACCGCAAACCCGGACTGCTGCGTTTTAATTACGCCTTTATGCACCTGGCAGGTTATACAGAAGACATGTACAATGTAGAATTTAAAAAACTGGAGCAGCAGGTTATTAATGTGCCGGCATTAAAAATTATTGCTACCGATATCAGCGAAGATGCAGTAAATATTTCAACAATAAATGCAGGCATAGCAGGTGTGGAAGAATTTATTGAATTTGCCATTTGTGAATTTAATGAAACAACCATCCCCGAAGTAGAAAACGGCGTTATTTATTTTAATCCGGAATACGGTGATCGCCTGGGTGTAGAAGCCGAGCTTGAAATTACATACGGCCGCATGGGCGATTTTTTAAAGAAGAAATGCAAGGGCTACTTTGGTTATATTTTTACCGGTAACCTGGAGCTTGCCAAAAAAATAGGTTTAAAACCAAACCGCCGGATTGAATTTTATACCAGTAAGATTGATTGCCGTTTACTTGAGTACGAGCTTTACAGCGGAACCAAAAGAACAGATAAATTGTAACAGCATTGTTTGCCAAAATAAACTGTTACCTCTTTATATTAAATAAAAAGCTCAAAATATTTCTTTTTGTTAAAAAAACTTTCTACTTTATACTCCGATTCTATGAATATCCCTGCCTGAACAAATTCCGACAGCCAGTTTATTTTATATAACTATTTTAATTACAAAAATTAATCATCATGAAAAAACTATTGGTGCTTTTCTTATTGTTGTACGCTGCAGTTTTTGTTAATGCTCAAATTAACGACACTGAAAACAAAATTGCTCTGGATCTGGCTAAAAAAAATACAGCAGTTATCGGGCTTTCTCAAATTGATTTGGACAACTCCATTGTTGCAAACACCTACATCATTCCGGGAACCAATATCCGGATGCTTTACCTGCAGCAGCTTTACCGGAATATTCCGGTTTATAATCAGCTGCATGTGCTTGCATTTAAAAATGAAACGCTTGTTTCCAATGCCGGCAGCCGTTTGGCTATTAAAGATGTGGCCGGGCGAAATGCAGTTCCATCCATAACACCAGAAACTGCTGTAAGGGTTGCCATGGCTGATTGTAAGGTGAATACATTTAAAACAATTTCGGCAGAAAGTAAATCAGCCGATGGAAATAAATTAACTTATGGAAAACTGGATGTGGCTATCGAAAATATTTCGGCAGAGCTTATCTGGTTTCCGGCAGATGAGGAAAAAGATATCAAATTGGTATGGCAGGTTTTTATTGCACCACGCAATAATTCTGATTACTGGCTCATACGGGTTGATGCTGCCAATCAGCAGATCATCAGTAAAGAAAGCCTTACCATTTATTGTAATTGGGATAAAACAGATCATTCGGTAGAACAGCATATTAATAAACATGTACCGGAGCAGGCAACGAAAAACATTTTTTTAAAAACGGATAAACCATTTGTTGTAAATAATTCTTCGTATCGTGTTATTCCTTATCCGGCCGAAAGTCCTATACATCCGGGCGGTGGGCATGCACTGGTTACAAATCCCTGGCTCATGGCACCTGGTAATGCAACATCGCTGGGATGGCATAATGATGGCAGTATTATTTATGAAAGTACCAGAGGAAATAATGCCTATGCCTATGAGGACAGGAATGCTGATAATCTTCCTGGCTTATCCGGTGTTTCTTCTACACCGCAACCCGACCTGACATTTAATTTTACACCTAATTATACTTTAGAGCCTGTAATAACAACACCGGCGCCAAACCAGCAGTTCAATACCACCAATCTTTTTTACTGGAATAACCTTGTGCATGATCTTGCCTATATCTATGGATTTACAGAAACAGCCAGGAATTTTCAAAATAATAACCAGGGCCGTGGCGGATTAGGTGCTGACTACGTATTGGCCGAAGCACAGGATGGAAGCGGAACTAATAACGCAAACTTTTCTACACCGGCTGATGGCGGCCGCGGTCGTATGCAGATGTATTTGTGGACGGCCCCAACACCTGACCGTGATGGTGATGTGGACAACGGAATTATTATTCATGAATACACGCATGGTATCAGCAACAGGATGACCGGTACCGGCAGCGGATGTTTATCAAATGCCGAGCAAATGGGAGAAGGCTGGAGTGATTATTTTGGATTGATGATGACGCATGACTGGGCAGCAGCACTTCCGGGTGATGGATTCAGCAAACCACGTGGTATTGGAACCTATGCTTTAAATCAACCTATAACAGGATTGGGAATACGCCAGTACAGGTATACTACAGATATGTCGGTAAATCCTCTGACGTATTCCAATCTGCCAACAGTAGTTCATCCGCATGGCACAGGCACAATCTGGTGTACTGTACTTTGGGATATGACCTGGGAGATCATTCAAACTGCTGGTATCAATCCCAGCCTGCATAATATTGGCGCAAACGGCGGTAATGCTATTGCTCTTAAATTAGTTACAGAGGGCTTACGTATGCAACCGTGCAGCCCCGGTTTTATTAGTGGACGTGACGCCATCCTGAATGCTGATGTATTATTTTTTGGTGGACAATACAGTTGTGCAATTATGAATGCTTTTGCAAGAAGGGGTATGGGTGTTGGCGCATCACAAGGATCTTCTGCTTCGAGAACTGACCAGACAGTAAGCTTTGTTGGCTGCACACCCGGTTCTTGTAATGCACCCGGTGGTTTAACTTCTTCAGCAATAACAACAACATCAGCGACCGTAAGCTGGACTGCTGTTAGCGGAGCCGTTTCTTATGATGTGGATTATAAATTAGCATCATCAGGTACATGGATAAATGCAGCAACCGGCACAGCATCTACTTCTGTTAATCTAACCGGTTTAACAGCTTCTTCTTTGTACGACTGGAGAGTAAGAACAAATTGCAGCAGCAGTAGTAGTGGTTATACACAAGCACAGTTTACAACCACGGCTCCATCTACATGCCCAGGTATATATGATGTAAATACAAATGGAAATACTGCCGGTGCTGCACTTATTCCGCTGAATACAGATGTGAAAGGCACAGTTAGTCCAACAGGAGATAATGATTATTATAAATTTCATATTACAACGGGTGGCACCATCTCAGTAATGCTCACAACATTGCCTGCTAATTACCAGCTTGATTTGCTGAATGCCGGTGGTTCAAGAATCGGAAGATCAACTAATAATGGTACTGCCAATGAAACCATCAATATAACAGTGGCTACAGGGGACTATTTTGCAAGGGTATATCCTAAAGGCAATGCAAGTAATGCTTTCCTTTGTTATACATTGCGGGTTACTACCGGTACTGCTTCATTTGGAGATGGGGGAGTTATTGTTGACAACAGGATTAGTGTTTTCCCTAACCCGGTAAACAATGTGTTAACCATTAATATTCCTGATTTGGATAAAACCGCCGACATCAGGATTTTTGACATGTATGGAAAATTGCTGTTGCAGCAAAACACCAACCTGGCATCAACACGTTTAAATGTTTCGTTATTGGTTGCAGGAACTTACATGGTTAAAATCAGGAATAATAATAAAGAATCAATCATCAAGATTGTAAAAGAATAAGCTGGAATTTTTTATTAAGAAATCCCGGTTCTGCAATTTGCATAACCGGGGTTTTTAATTTGGGACTTGCCAAAAAGATCAGCTTAAAACCAAACTGCAGGATTGAATTTTATATCAGTAAAATTGACTGCCGGTTGCTGGAGTATGAATTGTATAGTGGAATTCGGGAGTCGAGAGCCGAGAGCCATAAGTCGTAAGCCGTGTGTCGTCAGTCATGAGACGCGAGTCGTAAGTTCTGACTCCTTCCTCCCGGCTCCCGACTCCCGGCTCTCGGCTCAGAACTCCCGGCTCAGAACTCCCGGCTCAAGACTATTCCTTATTCCGGACATAAACCAACTTTATCCCCGCCTTATCCGTCTCCCGTTTATCAATTTCAAATTGTGGCAGCGATTTGATCAACGGTGTTAATTTTTGAAAGCCATAATTCCTCGGGTCAAAATTGGGTTGTTTTTTTAAGATCAGGTTTCCTATATCTCCCAAAAATGCCCAGCCGTTTTCATCTGCCAGGTCATTGATGGTGTGTGCAATTAATTTAAGTGTTTCTTTATTGAGTTTATCAACTAAAGGTTTGGGAGCAGCAGGTTTGCTTGATCTTGTTTTAGTCGGGTTTACCTCTTCGGTTTCTGCGCCAAATACCGGGATGATCTCCATGTAAATGAATTTATCGCAGGCAACAATAAAAGGATTGGGCGTTTTCTTTTGGCCAATGCCAAATACTTTCATACCGGCTTCCCGCAGCCTGGTTGCAAGCCTTGTAAAATCACTGTCACTGCTGATGATGCAAAACCCATCCACTTTACCCGAATATAAAATATCCATGGCATCAATGATCAAAGCACTGTCACTGCTGTTTTTACCGCTGGTATAACTGTATTGCTGAATGGGGGTGATGGCATTTTCCAGCAATACATTCTTCCAGCCGCTAACGGTGGGCTTTGTCCAGTCACCGTAAATCCGTTTAAAAGTAGGGGTGCCGTATTTGGTAATTTCTTCCATTACGCCTTTTACATTGCTGTAAGGCACATTGTCGGCATCTATTAAAACTGCAAGGCGGATATCTTTTTGTAGGTCCATCTTTTTTATTTACAAGATAACTATAATAGTTGGCAGGCAAAGATGAAGTGGAATGAAAAAAAAGCAAAAAATGTAAATCAGTACTTTATTTAATCCGCATAACTTTTTGAACAGCGGTACCTCCCGTAGTAATAACTTCAAGAAATAACAAGCCGGTTGGTATACTGGTAATATTTACTTTTCTGTCTGTACCAGCTGTATTTACCGTTTCCGAATATAATTTTTCTCCAACTGTGTTGTACAAATTAATTGCTTTTATCTGTGACCCTGTTTTTACCGTAAAACGAATTTCATCTTTCACCGGATTTGAGTACACACTTAAGTCGATAAGATTGTCAGATTTTTTTGGAGTTACTATTGTAGTTATTACAGTATTGGTAATAATTGGCTGATTAAAGTCAAAATAAATCTCAGCCCTGTTATTAATTATTTCTCCAACAACTATTGTACTTTTTGGTTTTACTTTGAATGCTGCAAAACCCTGGCTGGCAGCTTCATTAACACTTTTCGGCGGTAGGTTGATATTGTCGAATACAAACTCCACTACATTTCCTTTTGGCATATTTGCGGTAAAAGAATGACTGGCTGCCATTGGCACAAATGAATTCCAGTTGAGATTATTTGTTAACGAATCTTTGATCAGCACTTTGATTGCATCCGCACTACCCTCGTTTTGGAAATGAATGGTATAATGCAAATACTCTCCTGCCTGGCTGATGTCAACTGATGAACCTTCACCCACTTCTTTATCATTGGGGTCGTATGAATTGACAATGGTTTGAACAAAACGGGTGTGATTATCGCCGGGAGTTTCATCGCCATTCACCGGATTGATGGTTCCGGAAAAAGTCAAAACATCACCCCCGTTCGCAATCGGCGGAAGGGCAACACGGAAGGTAACTTCTACCGACCTTGTTTGAAATGGATAAAGATTTACATAATTCCAGTTTATTGTATTGCCTGCTTGTGATGCTGGCGGAACAGTTGCCGATACAAAACTCAGTTTTGAAGTGTTGAAATTGACATAAAATGTTCCGGATTGCAGTGTGTTTCCTTTATTGGAATAAATGATGCGGTACGTTGCATCAACACCCGGCCTTGCCCTGGTAACGGCAATGATGGAAATATCTACATCGGGATGATTGCCAACAGGGCTAACACAAAAATTTGCAATGGCTGTTATGCCGGGGTTCGGGATATTTATTATGTGCTGGGGTGGCGATACATTAAACCAGGATGGTTGCCCTAAAGCTACATTTACGGTATCACGATTTGCTGATGTGTGAAAAATATATTGTCCCAAACTATTTGTAAATGCAGATGTTGAGTAGATTCCATCGCTATTGTTGATCCTGACATTCGCCATTGTACTATCTGTATTGTCACAGCCATTGGCATTTAGATCAAACCTCAATGTTCCCTTGATTGTACTGCTGGTGGCAGGAGTGAAATTACACACCGTTGAAACAACAATGCCCTGCCCGGGCAACTGCCTAAGCACTGAATCAATAACCCTTGCCTTTTCGCCACTGTCCACGCATATAAATTGCAGCATATTGTTATTGGAAAACTTAATTACATTGTATATACTGCTTACATTGTTCCTCATATTGATATACTGAAGCAAAGGATTGTTAGTTACTTGTACCTCCTGCGCTTCTGTATGGCTAATATCCAATGAAATGATATTTGCAGAATCACAGAAAAAATTACTTACCCTGGGAAGTTGCAAGGATATATTTCTTAATGAATCTGATTTACCACAATACAACACTCTAAGGTTAGGTAACGTATCCAGTATTAATGATGTTAACTTGTTTTTTTCGATCCTCATTGAATTTAATGCCGGCAGGTTTTTAAGCCTCAGCGAATCTATTGGATTATCACTGCAGCCCAAAACTCCAAGGGACGCCAGATTCTCGAGAACTAAACGGGTTATCCTGTTACCTGTAATATCAAGGAATCGTAAAGCTGGAAAACTGCCGGGAGTAAGAAATGGTAATGAAGTAAGAAGATTGTTATTGCAATAGAGACTATATAAATTAGGTAGGTTGTTCAGTGATAAATTAGTTATTTGATTGCCGGCGCAATTCAAATTACTGAACAATGGGTAATTAGAAAGTGTAAGTGTAGCCAGTTTGTTACCATCGCAAGTGAGGTATTTCATTGAAGGTAGATTGCCAAGCGTAAGTGAAGTGAGTTGGTTATAATCAAAACGTATTTCCTCCAATAGATTATACCCATTTAATGTTACTGAAGCAAGTTGATTATTTCTGCAATCCAAAGATTCTAAGGAAGGCAAATTACTTAATTGCAGGTTGCTGATAAGGTTATTGTCACACCTGATAAATTTAAGGGCAGGCTTGTTTGTTAAAGAAAGTGAGTTACAAAGATTGTAGCTCACATAAGCAAACTGTAACAAATTCATATTATCCAGTGGGAAATTACTTATCTGGTTGCGTGAAACATCTAGATATTTCAGACTGGTTAAACCTGCTGGCAAACTTGTCAGTAAATTACCGGTAGCCGCCAGAACTTTCAAGTTAGCAGGATTTGGTATTGTCAGCGAGGTTAACTTATTGTCAGTACAAAACAATGTATCTAACAATGGAAGATTTGTTAACGTCAGGTTTGAAAGTTTGCATCCGTTACAAGAGAGATTTTTTAAATTAGGCAAATTATCAACTACCAGGTTTGTTAATAAGGAATTTGAACCGACACCAATCTGCCTTAAAGAAGGAAACCCCGAAAAATTAAGGGAAGTGAAACTATTATAAGCTGCAGCTATTGATTGTAGCTGGGGTAAATTGTTTAATTGTAATGAACTCAGAATAGAATTTTGTTCGCAACCAAGAACCTGTAATGCTGGAAGATTATTTAGTGATAAAGATGAAAGGCGATTGCTTCCGCAAAGAAGCGTGTTTAAAGAATTTAAGCCAACAATGTTTAAATTGGTTAACAGATTGCTGGCACAGTATAATTTGGTTAGGTTTGTGAAGGCATTTATTCCAGTTAGGTCAGCAATATTTTTGCTCAAAACATTCATGGTGCCGGCAAAAGCAACCGCCTCGCTCACCTGTATTTCCCCATCATTATTGGTATTAATAACCGGGTTATGGTTAAGCAATGCATTTTTAAAATTGGCATCGGGGATGTTTACTATCTGTGCATTGGCAGATAAAACGAAGAAAGTAGATAAAATAAAGAGTAGAGCTATCCTCATGCAGTATAGTTTAGGGAATGATGATACGACAAGTTAGAATTAAATCCGTAAATTTTATAATGTAATTCTGATTATTTTTTCATTAACCATTTATATACAGTTCTTCCACTTTCTTCCTTGCCCACGGTGTTTTGCGTAAAAATTTAAGACTGCTGTTTATGCTCGGATTACTTGTAAAGCAGTTGATGGGAATGAGTTTACCCAATTCTTCCCAGCCATACATCTCCACCAAATGTGTAACAATCATTTGGAGTGTTTTTCCGTGAAGGGGATCGTTTGATGTTGCCATGTAAAATGAAAGGTATAAAAAAAGGGCAACAATTTATGTTGCCCAATGGTATCAATAAAAAGATATTGCTTCGTAGTGATGAGATGCTTCGTTCCTCAGCATGACAGTACGTTTTACAATCCCATTTTCTTTTTCAGGTTCTCATCAATCGCATCTAAAAACTCCTCGGTGTATAAATAATGCTTGCCATGATCTACTTTATTACCATGGATACAAACTGCAAGGTCTTTTGTCATCTTGCCGCTTTCCACGGTTTCAATACAAACAGTCTCCAACGCATTGCAAAAATCGATCAGTGGTTGGTTGTTATCTAATTTTCCTCTAAAAGCAAGACCTCTTGTCCAGGCAAAAATGGACGCAATAGGGTTGGTACTTGTTCGTTTGCCGGCCTGGTGCTCCCTGTAGTGGCGGGTAACCGTGCCATGCGCAGCTTCTGCTTCCATCGTTGTACCATCAGGAGTAACCAATACGGAGGTCATTAAACCCAATGAACCAAATCCCTGTGCTACGGTATCGCTCTGCACATCGCCATCATAATTTTTACAGGCCCAAACAAAATTGCCGTTCCATTTTAAAGCGCTGGCAACCATGTCATCAATGAGGCGATGCTCGTAAGTTATACCTGCTTCCGTAAATTGTGTTTTAAATTCGTTTTGATACACTTCTTCAAAAATATCTTTAAAACGGCCATCATATTTTTTAAGAATGGTGTTTTTGGTAGAAAGGTACAATGGCCATTTTTTGCTCAACGCCATATTCATACAACTGCGGGCAAAGCCAAAGATGCTTTCGTCGATATTGTACATGCTCATGGCCACACCATCGCCTTTAAAATTATATACTTCAAAAACCTGTGGTTCGCCACCGCCTTCCGGGGTAAAGGTCATGGTTAATTTTCCTTTGCCTTTGATTACGGTATCCGTTGCACGGTATTGGTCGCCGAATGCATGACGGCCAACGATGATCGGTGCCGTCCAGTTGGTAACCAATCTCGGTACATTTTGCATAACGATGGGTTCACGGAAAACGGTTCCGTCTAATATATTACGAATGGTTCCGTTCGGGCTCTTCCACATTTGTTTCAATTTGAATTCGGCAACTCTTTGCTCATCAGGTGTGATGGTAGCGCATTTAATACCAACACCACAGGCCTTGATGGCATTGGCTGCTTCAATGGTAACCTGGTCATTGGTTGCATCGCGGTACTCCATACCCAGGTCATAGTATTGAATGGGAACATCAAGGTAGGGCAGGATCAGCTTGTCTTTAATAAATTTCCAGATAATTCTTGTCATCTCATCTCCGTCTAATTCAACTACGGGGTTTGTTACCATTATTTTTGCCATGATGCTTTACTTGTTTTTTGCAAATGTACATAAAGAGTGGATACCAGATACTGAATCCAGTATCCGGGTTGTTTCTATAACCCGGTTGATTTCTTCAATTGAAAATCATCAATAACTAAGCCCATATTTTCGATAATGGCGTCACCAAATTCGGTCGTCTTTAATAAGGTGGCTCCTGTCATCAGGTTATAAAAATCAATGGTTACCTGTTTGCGCATGATGGTTGCCTGCAATGCTGTTGAGATCAGGTCGGCGGCTTCCTTCCAGCCCATGTATTCCAGCATCATGCAACCACTTAAAATAACTGAGGAAGGGTTCATGCTGTTGGTACCGGCAAACTTTGGCGCCGTGCCATGGGTGGCTTCAAAAACAGCATAGCCGGTATCATAATTGATGTTGGCACCCGGTGCAATTCCAATGCCACCTACTTCTGCAGCCAGTGCATCCGAAATATAATCGCCATTGAGATTGAGTGTAGCTACCACCGAATAGTCTTTAGGAGCAATCAAAATCTGTTGTAAAAAATTATCGGCTATTACATCTTTTACCAACAGCTTGCCCTCTTGAAGTGCTTTATGCTGTACTTTATTGGCCTTTGCTTCGCCATGTTCTTTTTTTAGCTGATCCCATTCATCCCAGGTAAAGGTTTTATCGCCAAACTCCTGCCGCGCCACTTCGTATCCCCAGGTTTTAAATCCGCCTTCCGTAAATTTCATGATATTTCCCTTGTGTACCAATGATACGGAGGGAAGGTCATGTTCAAGCGCATGTTTAATAGCTGCTCTAACCAATCGTTTGCTTCCTTCAGCTGAAACAGGTTTTACACCATAGCTGCTGTCGCCCGGGAAACGGATATTTTTTACACCCATTTCTTCCAACAAGAACTTTTCAAATTTATTGGCTTCTGCCGAACCGGCTTTCCATTCAATTCCGGCATAAATATCTTCCGTGTTTTCTCTAAAAATAATCATGTCCACATTTTCGGGATGTGTTACCGGAGAAGGAACTCCTTTAAACCATTTAACCGGGCGTACGCATGCATACAGGTCCAAATCCTGGCGCATGGCCACATTCAGCGAACGGATGCCGCCACCGATAGGCGTGGTTAAAGGCCCTTTAATAGACACCAGGTAATCCTTTGCGGTTTGTAAAGTTTCTGCAGGTAACCACTCGCCGGTTTGTTTATATGCTTTTTCGCCGGCAAGTATCTCCTTCCATTCAATTTTTCGGTTACCATGGTAGGCCTTTTCCACCGCGTTATCAAAAACTTTTTGTGCAACAGCCCATATTTCGGGACCAATACCATCACCCTCAATAAAGGGAATGATCGGGTGGTTGGGAACAAGTAGTTTTCCATTGGTAGCCATTGTTATTTTCTCTGCCATCATATGTTGTCTTATGTTTTATATTGATAATTGCGCCCTGGTTATCGAGACGCACGCTTGTTACCATCCTGTATTTAACCTAAATTGCCGCAAATTTACAAAAATCGGGGCGTAGTTTAAAAGTAAAAAAAAGCCTTCTGTTTTGACAGAAAGCTTTTTCCATATTTTTTTTAACTCACCTAATTGGTTCTTCTTAACCTGAAATTGCAGGTAACATTATAAGCCGTATTTGCCGGAGCAGCTCCGGTAAGTGTTCCGGTAAAACTACCGCCTGCAAACTGCCCTATTGCGCCATATTCAGTAATATTAACCAGAATGGGTGTTAGAATCCGGAATGAGTCGGGAATTTGGCTGGGCAAAAAGGATTGAAGGTTCTGGCTGCTTCCAACTGCTATCCCGGTATTATTCACACTGAAACTTACAATACTTGGCGGTGTTATTCTGTAGCTGCGTAAAGAAATAGAGGATTGATTGTTATTAGAATAAAAAAATGTGTCGGCAGGTGATGTAAAAGTATAGTTAGTGCCGTTGACGGAGTAGTTTATGAACTGTTGGGTGGTAATACCACATGCCTGAATATTGGCAACGGAATTTGCCCCTGCATTCGTAATTACATAACTGATGTTGGAACTTTGCTGAGCATTAGCCACATCTTCCCCTATCAGTGTAATGGTTTGGGGGAAGGAACAGAAAATTTTACTGAAACTATACGCACCCGCATTATTCAGCGGGTAACGGCTGAAAATATTTCCTTCCTGCATAATAATATACCCGCTGGTTACCGGTGTACTGGAGCAATTGGTTACTGTTCCACTCAGCGTTGCAAGATGGGTGCCTGTTGGAATGGTGATGATTCCTAAGGAGATATTTACATTGGTTGTTACAAATGTTTGCGTATAAATCGGTGCTGTACAACCGTAATTAGGGAATACTTCCAAAACCAGGTTGGAATTATTGGGTACCGCTCCCCTTACATAACCGGAAGAATCTGTGTAACCCGATCTTGAATTATTTGTACCTGCAACGGTTATTTTTACAAAAGCAAATGGAATCGGATTTCCGGCGTCATTTTTTAAAGTACAGTCAAACTGCACAAAATTCGACGGCACATCGCAGTTCCAAAAGGAAAAATGGCCCACATCGCCCGAATAGGTGTCGCCGGTTTTTACCGCAATTCCTTCTTCTTTCCACAAGCCATTGGTTTCATCGAAGTACCATAAAGGAACAGACGCAGGCGCACTGGCCGAAAGTGATGAAGGGATCTTCATGCTGAGCGTAGCTTTTTGGCCATTTACGATCTGCAATAATTCTCCTCCGGATCCTGTCAGTTCCACAGCAGCCATACCAAAAGTTTGTAAAATCTTTAACGAGCCGTCGGTATTCAATCCACGCAGGTCGCCGGGCATAATCTTATTCAGATCCGGGGCTTCGGGGTTTAACCAAAAAGCCGCCACATTAACCGTACCGGTATACGCAGCATTGCTGGCGGCGTTTACAATAGTTCCGGCATTTAATGTAACACGTAAACCATTTGCCAAACTAACCGTACCTCCCGAAGCAGCATTAACCGTACCGGTTATGACTTTTGGTATCAGCTTTATCCGGAAGAATGCAGCTTTGCCTGCAGTAGCGATATAGGTTTTAATGCCTTTAAAATAACCGGGTTTGGTTATGGTAACAACGGCAGCTTCTTTAACCACCTGTATATTCTTTGCTTCAAAATAGCCGTATTTGTCCGTTGAAATGGTACTTGTGCCAAATTGTACACTTGCACCCATTACTGCGGCATCATTTTCATCCGTAACAAATCCTGATACAGATGAATTGATCTTGGTAGCCAGATCAGGAGGTGGAGTACTGCCGGTCGCAGCATCAAAATCCAACTGTTTTTGACAGGAGAAAAATAACAGGGCAGCGAAAGCCATCCGGGTAAACCGGCCGATAGGTTTTTTGTGTAAGATTGACATAATGAACATGATTTTCTGTTTGCATAACGATAAAGATGCCGCATAATTGCAATATGATGCTTCTAAATAATCATTTTTAAAAATTTATAGAACAATTCAACCAGTTTTCATCAATATTCACCGCAGGATACTTTTTATAAAAATTAATTGCCGGTTCATTCCAGTCCAGTACCTGCCACATCATACCGCTGTATTTTTTTGCTTTGCATTCATCAATCAATCTGTCAAATAACAATTTACCAATTCTTTTGCCACGCATTTTTTCTGTTACCAAAAGGTCTTCCAGGTATAGGCGCTGGCCTTTCCAGGTGCTGTAACGGATATAGCATAATGCAAAGCCTACTACCTCAAAGCCCCCTTTATCTCCCCCAGTGGGGGAGGAAATCCCGGAGATTGAAGCGATTGGGGCTTCGGCAACATAAGCAAGCCAAACCGGGTTTTCGCCAAAGCCGCTTTCAACAAAATGATCGAATGTTACAGTAACAGCTTCGGGTTCTTTTTCATACACCGCCAGTTCCTGAATGAGTTCCATCATTCTTGTACAATCTTCTTTAACTGCTTTACGAATTATGATACTCATCTTAGTTTAAAACATTATTAATTATCCATTAAAAAATTATCCATTATCCATTATCCATTAACCATTAACCCAACGCCTGGTTCAGATCCGAAATAATATCCTGCACATGCTCTATCCCCACACTCATCCTGATCAATCCATCTGTAATACCATATTGTTCCCTCTTTTCTTTAGGTACACCATAATGCGTCATACTTGCAGGATGACAAAGCAGTGTATCGCAAGTGCCTAATGAAACGGCGCGTACACACATCTGCAGGTTATTAATAAATTGTTTGGAGGCATCAAAGCCATCCTTCAATTCAAAACTCAACATGGCACCGGGATGACGCATTTGTTTGGCCGCTGTATTAAAATCGGGATGGGAGCTAAGCCCTAAATAATTTACTTTACCTACCGCCGGATGTTCTTCTAAAAAACCGGCTACCTCCATCGCATTATGGCAATGACGTTCCATTCTTACTTCCAGTGTTTTCATTCCCTGCGTTAATAAAAAAGCGTCAAAGGGATTACTGTTTCCGCCCAGCAGGCGATGTACCTTGGTAATATGGGTACTCATTTTCTCTACATCCCTACCCAATAAAATACCGCCAATGGCTGTACCATGACCATTTAAAAACTTGGTGGTGCTGTGTAAAACGTAATCAACACCATAAGCAAAGGGTTGTTGTAAATAGGGTGTGGCAAAAGTATTGTCGATGGCAACAACCAGGTTTTTTGTTTTTGCGAGCCTGGTCAGTTCCTCAATATCAACACATTGAATGGTAGGATTGGCGGGTGTTTCCAGGTACAGCATTTTTATTTTGGGATCGGCGTTGATGGCAATTGCAGCTGCCTGCAGATCCCGCAGATCAACAATGACCACTTCAATATGGAGCGGGGGCAAAACTTTTTCCAGCAGTTCCTGTGTACCTCCATATAAAGAATAATGGGTTAACACTTTGTCGCCACTTTTTAAATTGGCCAACATTAATGTACTGATGGCGGCCATCCCGCTGGCATGTAAAATGGCTTTTAGCTGCAGTGGTTCTCCGGCCCTGTCCCGTAATCCAAAACTTTCCATGGCAGCAATCTTTTCCTCAGCTTCTGAAATCGTTGGATTGCCCCAACGGCTGTAGATATAACCTTTTTCATCGCCGCTAAAACGGCGCATGCCCTGCTCCGCATCATCAAATATATACGTGCTGCTGGCATAGATCGGTGTAAGATGTGCATAGTTGGGATCGGCTGTATGACCGCCATGAATGGCTACCGAACTGAAACCGCTGAAAGGAAATTTATTTTCTGACATATTTTACAATTAATAATGGATAATTTTACATGTAAACCAAACCTGGTAAGAAATCAAAAGTACAGAAAAGCATGAAGGAATTATTACAACAATATGCTGCTTATAATATTTGGGCAACTAAATTATTGGTTGACATCGTAAACAAATTAACGGAAGAAGCAAAAACGAAAGAAGTTGCCAGCAGTTTTCCATCACTATTCAAAACACTGCAACATATGTGGCTGGCAGAAGAAGTTTGGTGGCAAAGACTTAAACTGGTTGAAACGATCGTATTAGAAAGCGAAACATTTACCGGTAGTTTTGATGAATTGGCAACAGTTCATGCCAAACAAAGTAAACAATTCCTGGATTGGATTTCGGGTGCCACGGAAAATCAGCTACTGCATGTTTTCGCTTATGTTCGTAAAAAGGAGCAATTCAAAATGCCCGTTTACCAGATGTTGCATCACGTGTTCAATCATGCTACTTATCACCGGGGGCAACTGGTTACCATGCTCAGGCAATTAGGTGAGGATAAAATTCCATCTACTGATTTTTCAACATTCTGTATGAAGAAGTGAGTTTTTAGTTTTTAGTTCCTGGTTTTTAGTTCTTAGTTTGGAGTTTGTAATTATATTGAACCGTTTATGTTGGAATAACCTTTTTAACTTTTGAACAAATAAACCTTACCACTCTGCAAGTTAATTATGATCGATCATCGTCATCTTAACGCCATAACCCAGGCGGTATCCGCCACGGCCGGGAGTGGGCGGCTGGTATTCGATATGTAAAAAATTACGGTAAAAAAGCCCAAGACCTTTTGCATATTTTTCGGCACCAAAGTTAATCTCACTGTAAGAATTAGGATCATTTGGATTTCCGATGACCTCATTCCGTTGATCAACTTTTAAGGTACTGTCGAGCGTAAACGCACCAAACGTTTGCTTAACATGTACACTGTCATAAGTATAATCCCAGTCGTCTAAATATTTAACATTGGAATTTAAAGAATACGTATCAATGTATGAATTTCCTTTCCAGTTATAAGCATCCCGGATGGGACCTTTCAGTTTTAAAAAACGCATATTGTTTTCAATAAACTCCATGGCAAATTCGGTAGGTACAGCCATAAAGCTATTGTCGGGGTTCCATGTATTTGCTGCTGTTTTGCGAATGTAGCGGGTTACCCGGTAAGCCGGCCTTCCCAGGTTATCAGTTATTAATCCGTCAACCTGGTGTTTAACCTGGTAACTAATGACCGTATCTTTGGTGCCAAAATTTATAAAAACGGTGGAATCTAACTTATAAGTAATGTATTTACCAACCAGCAAAGGATAGTACTCATTAACAGCAACTGTTTCCAATACATCTGTACTTTTTTTACAGGCGTTAAAAACAAACGCGGTACCGATGGTTAATAAAATAAATACCTTCCTCATGTGTAAGTTCATATATGTTTATTACAAATATAGATACATTTAAACGGAAAAAGGCTGCTCAGCCCGTTGAATGATTCCTCCACCGATTACATCATCGCCTTCATAAAAAACTGCACTTTGGCCTGGAGCAACTCCTTTTACATCTTCATAAAAACGCACACTTATACCATTTTCGTATGTATAGAGGTTACTTAATCCACCTTTATCTTTATACCTGATCTTGGTAACGGCTCCCATGCCATCGGTAATGCCCTCGTATTTTAGCCAATTCAGCTGTGTAACTTTCATTTCATTCCTGTTCAGGTCAGTTTCTTCACCCAATACAACTGTATTGCTTTCGGGTAAAATTTCTGTAACAAAAGCCGGCCGGCCAAGGGCAATATCAAGTCCCTTTCTTTGTCCAACGGTGTAAAACGGGTATCCTTTATGTTGACCAAGTATCTTCCCGTTTTTATCAATGAAGTTACCGCCATGCACACGTTCTTCCAGTCCTTCAACTTTACGTTTTAAAAATCCACGGTAATCATTGTCGGGAACAAAACATATTTCGTAACTCTCATTTTTCTTTGCCAGTTCAGGATAACCAAAATCATGCGCCATTTGCCGGATGTCTTTTTTATGATAGGTACCTAATGGTAACAGGGTACGGCTCAATAGATCCTGCTGTAATCCCCACAGGGCATAGCTTTGATCCTTGGTGTCATCGATGCCTTTGCGGATAAAATACCTGCCGTTTGTATGTTGATGTACCTGTGCATAATGACCGGTAGAGATAAAATCACAGTTCAAAGCATTTGCCCGCTTCATCAGTGCCCGCCATTTGATATGGGTGTTGCACATGACACAGGGGTTGGGTGTGCGGCCGGCAATATATTCATCTATAAAATTCTCGATCACAAAGTCGCCAAACTCCTCCCTGATATCCAGTATAAAATGCGGAAAATCATGTTGAACCGCTGCCTGGCGGGCATCATTAAAACTATCGAGATTACAACAGCCGGTTTCTTTTTTACCGGTGGTGCCAACACTGGTTGCATAGTCCCATGTTTTCATGGTAATGCCTACCACTTCATAACCTTCGTTATGAAGCATTAAAGCGGCCACCGTACTGTCGATACCGCCGCTCATGGCCATCAAAACTTTTCCTTTTTTGCTCATATTTTTTTCTCCGGCGCAAAGATACGGGTTAGTTAATAGTTGACAGGTTAACAGGTTGATAAGGTGTAAAGTTTACAAGTTGCCGGGTCTTAAACCTCTTTAACCAGTTAACCTTTGAACTTTTCAAATACATAGAATCAATTTCTGCATAAATTTCCTGCTGCTGTTTTGGCTTTTCACTTAAATTGCAGCCATGCATCAATATTTCCACCTGGTTAAACATATTATAGATACCGGTACCGATAAAAGTGACCGTACAGGAACAGGAACCCGCAGTGTTTTTGGATACCAGATGCGCTTTGACCTGGCAGATGGTTTTCCGATGGTGACCACCAAAAAATGTCATCTGAAAAGTATTATTTATGAATTACTTTGGTTCTTACAGGGCGATACCAATATCAATTATTTAAAAGAACACAACGTAAAAATTTGGGATGAGTGGGCGGATGAAAACGGCGATCTTGGTCCGGTGTATGGAAAGCAGTGGCGCAGTTGGGCCGGAGCCGATGGCATAGAAGTGGACCAGGTAAAAGAATTGATTGATACTTTAAAAACAAACCCCGACAGCAGGCGTATGATCATCAGTGCCTGGAACGTGGCCGATCTGCCGAAAATGAAACTGATGCCCTGTCATTGTTTGTTTCAGTTTTACTCAGCACCCCCCAACCCCCTGAAGGGTGAGAAAAAGGCAAAGCTCTCCTGTCAACTATACCAGCGTTCGGCGGATGTATTCCTTGGTGTACCATTTAATATTGCGTCTTATGCTTTGTTAACGATGATGATCGCACAGGTTTGTGACATGGAGCCGGGCGAGTTTGTTCATAGTTTTGGCGACGTACATTTATACAACAATCATTTCGAACAGGCCAATCTCCAGTTAACAAGAACACCCTTTCCATTGCCCCAGATGAAAATTAACCCTTCGGTGAAAGATATTTTCGATTTTAGCTTTGAAGATTTTGAATTGCTGAATTACGTGTGCCATCCTGCAATAAAAGCGCCGGTGGCTGTTTAGTTTTATCCCTGCACATTATTTCTCCTGTTTTTTCGTTGTTAGATGAGGTAAACTTATCTTATGCGAACATGTATTCTATTTTGCTCCTTTGTTTTTGGTTTATCTATCCTGCAGGCTCAGCCATTAACGCTCTTATCCGATACCATTTTAAAAGAGCAGGCCGAAAATATCATCAAAGAAACCACCATCATCAAAATTGAAAATTTGGGCGGGGAAGTTAATTCCTATCATCCCGAAATGCGGCCAACTATTTCAGCAGATGGGAACCTGTTATTTTTTATACGCCAGAACGATCCCGCAAACATACAATACGCTACCGTCCCCAATTCACAGGATATCTGGTATTCCACCCGGGACAGTTTGGGAAAATGGAGCCGGGCAAAACACCTAAGTGCAAAAGTTAATGCGTCGCATTATAATGCGGTTTACTGGATATCGCCAGACCTGAATACCATGTTGCTGAAAGGTGCATTTACCGATGGTCAGTACCTGGGCATGGGCGTAAGCATGATCCATAAAAGGCGTGATAACAGCTGGACAAATGCTGAAATGCTGCGGATAAGAAAATTTGAAAAATTCAGTACCACGCCACAGATGGGTGCTTCGATGGGGCATGATGGTAAGACGTTATTGTTTTACATGACCGATGAAAAAGGAAGTTTTGATAATGATGTCTATGTATCATTTGCCGAGGGGAACAATATCTGGACGGCACCAAAGCCTTTGGGAAAAAAAATTAACCTGCCAGACTATAATGAGATGAGCCCTTTTATCGCCTCAGATGGTTTTACACTTTATTTTGCCAGCGACCGCCCCGGAGGTATTGGTGAAATGGACATCTGGATGAGTAAAAGACTTGATGACAGCTGGACCAAATGGAGCGACCCTGTTAATTTAGGTAAGCCCATCAACACCGAAGGTTCAGAAGCATTTTTTACGTTAGATGCCGGCGGGGAATATGCCTATTTATCATCGAGCGACGGGGCTTTCGGCGCCAGCGATATTGTTCGTGTTAAATTGCTGGAGAAAGAAATGCCGAATCCGGTTGTTTTGGTCAGCGGTAATGTTTATAATGCAAAAACAAAAGAACCATTGACTGCATCACTGGTTTACGAAACATTGCCCGATGGTATAGAAGCCGGCAATGCTGTTTCCAGCCCGGTAGATGGGGCCTTCAAAATAGTGTTGCCTTATGATAAGAACTACAGCATCAGGGCTTCGGCAGATAAATTTTTTGCAATATCAGAAAACCTGAATTTAGATTCTTTGATAAAAGCAGGGTATAAAGAAATTCATAAAGACCTGTATTTAGTGCCTATTGAGATTGGACAGGTGTTTAGGCTGAATAATGTTTTCTTTGATTTTGATAAATATAATTTAAGGCCCGAATCGTTTTTGGAACTGGACAGGGTGGTGGTTTTCTTAAATGAATATCCCAATATCGAAATTGAAATGAGCGCCCATACCGATAGTAAAGGTGCCGATGACTATAATATGATGTTGAGCGATAACAGGGCCAGGTCAGTAATGGAATATATCTTATCAAAAGGAATTGCCAAAACCAGGATCATTTCGAAGGGCTATGGGGAAACCAAACCGGTGGCAGAAAATGCCCATGCAGATGGCTCCGATAATCCCGAGGGAAGGCAGTTGAACAGGCGCGTTGAATTTACGATTTTGAAGAATTAAGGATAAAGTTTTGTGATCAGAATTGGTGTTCTGTCATTTCGACTTTAGGAGAAATCTGGAAAAAAATTTTGATACAGATTTCGATCCCGATTTATCGGGATCGAAATGACAGAACAATTACTGTCAAAAAACTTAATTTTGCTTCCTTTATAGTTATGATCTCATTAATTGTGGCCGCTGCAGAAAATAACGCCATTGGTAAAAACAACCAATTGCTTTGGCATTTGCCAAATGATCTGAAATTTTTTAAGAATACCACTTGGGGTATGCCGGTGATCATGGGGCGCAAAACTTTTGAGTCGGTGAATAAACCGTTACCGGGCCGGTTCAATATCGTGATAACCCGACAGGCAGACTGGACAGTTGATCACGTAATTGCGGCCAAAGATTTAAACGGGGCCCTGGAAAAAGCAGGAGAAACAAATTGCAACGAAATATTCATTATTGGCGGCGGTGAGATATATAAACAGGCAATTGAAATGGCTGATAAGATCTATTTAACCCGGGTACACACTACTATTAATGGCGATACATTTTTTCCGGAATTAAACGACAATAAATGGCAGCTGATTTCAAAACAGGAATTTGCGGCCGATGAAAAACATGCATTTGCCTATTCATTTCAAACCTGGACGAGGAAGTGAGTCGGGAGTTTTGAGTCATGAGTAGAGAGTCAGAAGATATTAGTCGTGAGAAAAAAGGTATAGTTCATCATTTAAAATTCATCATTCGAAATTGTTCTCTCCTTTTCAACTGGCAAAAAAATATCTTCAATACCGGTTGTCCGCATCCAATGGACAGGGCCACGGCATTCATTCTCCGTTTGTGTTTGATTTTGTTGACAAGATCTTAAATGACTATACTGAACAGCCTTGCTATACAGTTATTGAAAGCCGGAGAAAAGTATTGCTTCGTGATGTGGCCCTTATTGAAGTGGAAGACTTTGGAGCCGGATCTGCTGTTATCAAATCTAATCGAAGAAGAGTTTCCGCCATCGCAGCATCCTCACTGAAGCCAGAAAAATATGCCCGGCTTTTGTACAGAATGGTTAGTTATTATAAACCGAAAAAAATACTGGAATTAGGAACATCCTTTGGTATTACAACAGCCTACCTGGCATCGGCAAACAGTACAGCAACCGTTTTTACCTGCGAGGGGTCATCGGCCATTGCAACCATTGCCAAACAAAATTTTGAGGCACTCAAACTGAAAAATATTGAAATAACGGAAGGCGACATTTCCGCAAGTTTGTCCCCTTTATTATCCAGGATTAAGATTATTGATTTTGCATTTATTGATGGGAATCATCGAAAAGTACCAACACTTGATTATTTTACAAAGATCCTGCAACATGCAACAGCTTCAACCATATTAGTATTTGATGATATACACTGGAGTGTTGAAATGGAAGAAGCCTGGGAAGAAATTAAAAGACATCAAACTGTAACTTTGTCGATTGACCTTTTTTTTATTGGTATTGTTTTTTTGAACACTGACTTTAATCATAAACAACACTTCAGCATACGATTTTAATTTTACCTACATTTGTTATAACAAACTAACTATGATAATTGGCGTATTAAAAGAACCGGCTCACGAAACCAGGGTCTCCTTACTTCCGGAACATGTCAGCACCCTTAAAAAATGGAATGTAGAAGTTTTTGTAGAATCAAATGCCGGCCTGCTTGCATTTGCCAGTGACCAAAAATATGCCGATGCCGGTGCAAAAATTGTATCCGGTAATGAAGTTGTACAAAGCAGTGACCTGGTATTGTCCATTAATGCTCCGGAAAGATCCGAATTCGACAATTTAAAATCAAAAATAGTACTGGGTGTTTACCAACCATTAAATAATACCGGTTTAATAAAAGAGCTGGCTGATAAAAATGTCACGATTTTCAGCATGGATATGCTGCCACGCACAACCAGGGCACAAAGCATGGATATCTTAAGCAGCCAGGCAAATATTGCCGGTTATAAAGCGGTATTGCTGGCAGCTAATTTATTTCCTAAATATTTCCCCATGTTTATGACAGCAGCCGGAAGTATACCGCCAGCTAAAATTTTGATATTGGGCGCTGGGGTGGCCGGCCTGCAGGCCATAGCAACCGGCCGTAGATTGGGTGCGGTGATCGAGGTTTTTGATACCCGGCCGGCAGTTAAAGAAGAAGTAATGAGCCTGGGGGCTAAATTTATTGAAGTGGAAGGCGCCGCCGATGCCAGCAAAGCAGGCGGATATGCAGTGGAGCAAAGCGAAGATTTTATGCAGCGCCAGAAAGCAAAAATCGCGGAAAGTGTAGCTAAAGCAGACATTATAGTAACTACGGCACAGATACCGGGCCGAAGTGCACCGATATTGATAACAACCCCCATGTTGGAAAATATGAAGATCGGATCTGTTATTATTGACCTGGCAGCAGCAACCGGTGGCAATACCGATTTCACAAAAAATAATGAAACGGTAACCCATAACGGTATACGCATTGTTGGTAATTCTAATTTAGCAGCAACCATGCCAAGCGACGCCAGTAAGTTATATGGTAAAAATATTTTGAACTTTTTACAGTTAATGATTGATAAGCAAGGTATATTCAATTTAAATTTTGAAGATGACCTGGTGAAAGGAACCTGCATAACGCATGACGGTAAAATTATTAATGAAAGAGTTAATCACATCATCGGAAGTTAGGTTCGTCAGAGTCGGGACGCTCTAAACGGCCTGAATCATTTTAAAATATTTACAATATGGAGAATTTACTAAATTTTATTTCAATCAATCAACAGATCATCTACATCGTTATCCTGATGATCTTTGTGGGTATTGAAGTGATAGGCCGTGTACCCAGTGTATTGCATACACCGCTGATGAGTGGTGCTAACGCTATTCACGGCGTGGTGGTAATAGGTGCCATCATTATTATGGGGCAGGCAGAAACCACTAATTACCTGGCCTTGATACTTGGTTTCTTTGCCGTGGTGCTCGGAACTTTAAATGTGGTTGGTGGTTTTGTGGTTACAGATAGAATGTTGGAAATGTTTAAGAAGAAGAGGTCCCCTCTATCTACTCCGAAGGGGGAGAAAACGGCATAGATGGAAGCCAAGAATAAATTATAACAAAAAATAGAAAACATTGCATCCTGATAAAAAACATATTTTTAAACGCTAGACAATCTTCCCTCTAACTCCTCCGCCGGCTGGCATAGGAGATACCGGGGGCTAATATTATGGGATTAAACATACTTACGCTTTGTTACTTACTTGCTTCTGTAACATTTATTATCGGACTAAAAATGTTGTCCAGTCCGGCCACAGCACGTAAAGGAAATTTACTGGCTGCTTTTGGAATGGGCATCGCTATTGTAGGCACCATCTTTTTATATACCAATCATGAAACCGGCGAACACCTCGGTAACTATCCCTGGATCTTTGGCGGCTTATTGGTTGGCGGTATCATTGGAACACTTGCGGCTAAAAAAGTAAAGATGACGGCCATGCCCGAAATGGTGAGTATGTTCAATGGAATGGGTGGCGCTTGTGCGGCACTGATATCCCTGGTAGAGTTCAACCATTTATCAAAAGAAATTGCTGATGGAACGGTAACTGCGGCATCCGTGCAGCCAACCGTTTTAATTATTGTGTTGGGTTTGATCATTGGCTCGGTATCCTTTGCCGGTAGTATGATTGCCTGGGGAAAATTGAATGGGTCTGTAAAAGATTTCAGCTTTTCCGGTCAGAATATACTCAACCTTTTGATTCTTGCGGTAGCGTTAGGATCGGGTGCTTACCTGGTTTATGATCCAACACAACATTTTTTATTGTATACGATTTTAGGATTATCATTGGTTTATGGCGTTTTATTTGTAATGCCTATCGGCGGTGCCGACATGCCGGTAGTAATTTCCTTACTCAATTCCTTTACCGGCGTGGCTGCGGCCTGCGGCGGGTTTTTGTACGATAATAAAGTAATGCTCACCGGTGGTATACTTGTTGGCGCAGCAGGAACACTGCTTACAATATTGATGTGTAAGGCGATGAACCGTTCTTTACAAAATGTTTTGATCGGTTCATTTGGCGGTAATAAAAATACCGTTGCAACAGTTAGTTCACACCTGGGGCATGTTAGGGAGATTAGTTTAAGCGATGCCGCCATGGTGATGAGTTATGCCAACAAAGTGATGGTGGTACCCGGTTATGGACTGGCGGTGGCGCAGGCGCAACATGTTTGTCATGAACTGGAAAAAATATTGGGCGAAAAAGGTGTTGAATGTAAATATGCCATACATCCTGTAGCCGGCCGTATGCCGGGCCACATGAATGTATTGCTGGCCGAAGCTGATGTGAGTTATGAAAAATTGCTGGAGATGGAGCAGGCCAACGATGAATTTAAAACCTGCGATGTAGTACTGATCCTCGGTGCCAATGATGTGGTAAACCCGGCTGCAAAAAATGATCCTGCCTCTCCCATCTACGGTATGCCTATCCTGGAAGTAGAGCTGGCAAAGACGGTAATTGTAAACAAACGAAGCATGAAACCCGGCTATGCCGGAATCGAAAATGCACTTTTCTTTCAACCCAAAACAAGTATGCTGTTTGGGGATGCCAAAAAAGTACTGCAGGATCTGTGTGCAGAAGTGAAGAATGTTTAAAAGCAACTCCAAACCATATCCGGGGCAATAGGCAAGATCTGTTGTATTTTAAAGATGACATCTATTACACCAAGATGTCATCTACAATTATAAAATTGATTAATTTTAATATCCTTAAATTGGAAAAGTCTTAATTTAATTTGCAGGACATGCCTGAGGGTTCGACGTTCAGATTTTTCGGAAAAACTTTATATATTTAAGTAAGCGAAATGCATAAAGGGTTATTCTTGATTGCGTTTTCAACAGTACCAGGATTTTGTTTAAAAAAAAGTCAAGTGGTCAAGTAGAATAATGCTACGTTTTATACTATATTCGTTCTTTAAAGTGATTTTGTTTCGAATCAAAATATCTCTTATGCGATCAATTTATTTTAAAGGCATTTGCCTGGCACTGTTGGGTTTATTTTCCGGTACAGCAGGGGCCCAGTCTTTGTTAAATATTGACGGTGGAGCTAAATTTGTTATGACCGGAGCAGTAAAAGCATATCTGGATGGTGGTACTGATCTGAAAACCAGTACTTCACAAATTGTAATGGACGAAGGTACACTGATCATAAACGGAAACAACCAGGGTACAGGAAATATCAAAAGCAGTCCCGCTTCTTCCCTCATCATTGGCGGTGCGGGTGGCACGATAAAATTTGATCAAACCTCAGCGGTTACCCGTTCTTTAAAAGACCTTACCTTAAATGCAGGAGCAACGGTAACATTAGGCACAGCGCTCGATATTGCGGCAGGCTCTGCACCCGGAACGGTCATTGTTAATTCAGGCGCAACATTAAATACTGGGAACAACCTTACTTTAAGATCCGATGCCAACGGTACTGCCCGTGTGGGACAGTCAGCCGGCACCATTAATGGCGAAGCATCAGTAGAGCGATATATTAATGCAGCTTCGGTAAGCCGCAAATGGCATTTGTTGAGTGGTGTGGCCACTTCAGGCTCACAGAATATTTTAAATAGCTGGCAGGAAGGTGGCGGAGCAGCCGTGGCAAACATGGGTACCTGGGTAACTTCAAACGGGTACACTGGCTCCAATGGATATGATGGCCCTTCGGTAAGTGGTTCTATTCTTAAACACAACCCGGCTGTGCCCAGTTGGGAAAGCCTCGCGGCTACCAACAGCGGCGCCATCAGCAGCGAACAGGGTTATATGGTTTTTGTTCGTGGAGACCGGTTTGCACTGCCCGGCAATGCATTTCAGGATAACACCGTTTTGAGAACAAAGGGCAGTTTAAAACAGGGTACACAGCCTGCCATAACGATCTTAAATTCCAGTCCCGCGTTTACATTGATTGGAAATCCCTATGCCTCACCGATAGACCTGGAGGGCATATTGAACAGAACAACTGACCTGGATAACAATTTCCTGGTTTGGGATGCTTCCGTTGTGGTGGGTACCACTTATGGTTTAGGTAAATTCCGGGCGGTGCAAAAAACGGGGGCCGGTACTTATACTGCAACGCCGGTATCAGCAAACGACAACAGTCTCCGGTATATCCATTCGGGTCAGGCTTTTTTCCTGAGAACGACTACAACTAACAGTAATAACGCCAGCCTGCAAATTGTAGAAACTGACAAAACGGCCTCCTTATCGGTGGTAAACCCGTTGGTTCCGGTAGCGGGGGATCAGCAAATCTATACTGAACTGGTAACGGTAAACCCTGGTAATATCGAATCGGTGGCTGACGGGGTAAGGATTTGGTACAATGCAGGTTTTGATGCAGGAACCAACGATGATATTGTTAAGCTGGGTAATTTTGGAGAAAACCTCTCCAGTTATCGGAGTGGAAAAAAACTAATTGTGGAAATGCGGCCAATGATAGGTAGCCGAGATACCATTTTCCTGCGCAGCAGCAACCTGGCTATGAAAGATTACAGGTTAAAGATCAATACATTCGACTTTGTACAACCCAATGTTCAGGCTTTTCTTGAAGATGCCTACCTCAACGGCAGCAGCCCGCTTAACCTTAATGGTAGCGTAAATAGCTTCGATTTCAGCGTAACAACTGACCCGGCTTCGGCCAGTCCCGATCGTTTTATCATTGTATTTGCAGCCAGCGGCCCGCTACCGGTTACTTTTACCACCTTACAGGCACAGCAGCAGGGACAGTTTATAGATGTGAACTGGAAAGTAAGCAACCAGTTGAATATTGAAAAATATGAAGTGGAGAAATCTGCCAATGGCACCAGCTTCAGCAAAGTAAAAACCCAGGCAGCAGTTGGTGCAAACGGCAGCGATGCTACATATGCCTGGTTAGATCTAAACCCGGTAACGGGCGATAATTTCTACCGCATACGCAGCATAGGCAATGGTGGCGATGTTAAAATTAGTAAGGTGGTTAAGGTATGGATGGGCAAGGGACTCCCGGCAATAACGGTTTATCCAAACCCGGTTACCAACCGCAACATCGCCTTACAGTTTACCGACATGGCAGCAGGCGTATACCGGTTAAGGTTGATGAATAACCTTGGTCAGCCATTATTCACAAAAACCATTACACATGTCGGTGGCAGTGCTGCACAAGCTGTTATGCTGGATAAAAATATAGCTGCCGGCAATTACCAATTGGAGATAATTAAACCCGATCATACCAAAACATCAACCACATTACTGATAACTGAATAAGTAGAAAATATGAACAGTAAAAACAAATACATGATACTGGCTACAGTTTTAACAGGCATCGTTTTAGCCCTTCCAATTTTTGCCCTGGCCCAGGATCCTGGAGGTGGTCCTGATGTACCGATAGATGGCGGCTTGAGTATTTTACTGGCAGCAGGGGCAGCTTACGGGGTAAAAAAATACAGGGACCACAAAAAGCACGGGCAGCAGGACACAGACTAAAAATATCATGGTTAGATGTTTTGGTTTTGCTTAATAGAAAACTTCCCGGCTAACGACCGGAGAACCAAGACTTGACAAAGCCTGTTCCTGTTCGCAAAATCTGTTGTGGAGATATGGCTGATAATAAGAAATTAATCTAGTGCATCAGGGATTTTGGTATATAGCGGGAAAAGGCGTATTTTAATTTTAAGAATTTAAAAATTACAGATCATTATAAAAATATTTTAAACAGACCTATCCCTTTTTAAACCTTCACCATCAAAAAAAAATAGTTGCTGTTTTTTGGTATACGCGAACGCATACTGCAGCTTATGTTTTTTCAAATGCAGTTGCACGTTTGTTTTTAACCTGTAAGCTGCTATTTAATGGCAGTGCAATTACCAAGAAAACAACAACACCATGATTTCCATGACAAACCATAATTTTTGAACGGAAAAATATATCACTGACAAAAAAAATAATTTTTTTATGCTTCATTATTCAAAACTAAAATGGCTATTTTTATCGGTAACCATTTTGTTATCAACTACAACTTTTTCACAATCGGCATCCATAAATACGGATGGCAGTCCTGCTGTTGCCAGCGCCATGCTGGAAATAAAATCTGTCACCAAAGGTTTTTTACCACCCCGTATGTTGGCAGCACAAAGGGATGCCATCGCCACGCCGGCTGCGGGCTTAAACATCTGGTGCACCGATTGCGGCACATCGGGTGAAATGCAGGTATATAACGGGAACACCTGGACCAATATGATTGGTGGTGCGGCTTCTTCCAATAATTCGCCAACGGTTATCCTTTGCGGCAAGGAATGGTCGCGGACAAACCTGGATGTTGCTTTTTACAGGAACGGCGACCCAATACCCCAGGTTACCGATCAGGCAGCATGGGCAGGATTAACCTCCGGCGCCTGGTGTTATTATAATAACAATTCAGCTAATGGACCTATCTATGGCAGGCTGTACAATTGGTATGCCGTGAATGACGGCAGGGGCCTGGCGCCAACGGGATATCATATTGCCACCAATGCGGAATGGACAGCACTCGAAAACTGTGTTAATGGTTTGTATCCCGGAAATGGCGGCGGTGCATTGAAGGAAGCCGGCACTACCCATTGGTTGGCACCTAATACCGGGGCAACCAATAGCACTGGTTTTAAAGGCCTGCCAGGTGGCGCCCGTTCAATTACTTCTCCAGGTGTTAGTACTTTTTTCGGTATTAATGAATATGGAAATATGTGGAGCTCAACTGCGGTGGATTCTGATTTTGCTTATTATAGTTACCTATGGAATAGTAATGGTATGGTTAACAGGTTTGATGATCAAAAAAAAGTTGGATTTTCTGTTCGTTGCATAAAAGATTAATTCCGAAAGTAATTTGTTCTGACTTGTTGCCTTCGGGTGTGCCTTTACGAAGGCCCAGGTATTCATTTTTATCAGGAAAAAACTATTAAACAGTTCCCTGCCTGTCAATAATGAACTGCATGATGGTTTCCAATTCCATACCGGCCCTTTGCATGGCGTCCTGTATTTCTTCCCGGTTCACATTGGCGGCAAACCCTTTTTCCTTAAACCTTTTTTTAATGCCTTTCAGTTCCATGCCGGCATAACCACCGGGCCGCATCAGGCTGTATGCATGCGTTAAACCACTTAGTTCATCAAAGGCAAACAGCATTTTATCCATTTTTGTTTCGGGTTCTACACCAAAATGATTGGGCCCGTGGCTGGCAATGGCCCTTATTATTTCGGGATCAATATGCCGGGATTCCAACGCTTCTATAATTTTTTTACAATGCAATTCGGGCCATTGGTCCCAATCGGCGTCGTGTAATAAACCTGCCAATTCCCAGCGCCATTGGTCTGTTTCATTGAGTTCTTCTTTTTCTGCTGCCCAGCATTTCATTAAATGCGCAACCTGTTTCATATGCAGTTGAAGCCGTTCGTTTTTTACCCAATCGGTAAATAGTTGATACGCTTCTTCGCGGCTTAAAACATTTCCTGCATTTGCAGGATCGCCAAATGAACTACGGTTTAATAATAACGACATGGCAGTTTGGTTGAATAAGTGTAAGCGAAAATAAAAATTATCTGCTAACTTCAGCCACATCATAAAATAAACCATATTGAGTATCCTTCCACCTGCACTGATTCAATCTTTACAAAATGTAACAGGCTTTGATGAAGAAGCCTTTAAAGCCGTGCATCAATCGGGCGGTCAAATTACTTCAGTAAGACTGAATCCATGGAAAACCGGCAATCGGCAAATGGTCCCGATACTTACCGGAAGCAATGATCAACCTGAAAGCGTTCCCTGGAATTCAAATGGTTTTTACTTAGCTATACGCCCTTCCTTCACCCTCGATCCGCTTTTTCACGCGGGTGGATATTATGTGCAGGAAGCCAGTTCCATGTTTTTGGAAGAGGCATTAAAACAAACTGTTGATCTCACTAAACCAATAAAAGTGCTGGATCTTTGTGCAGCGCCCGGCGGTAAATCCACTTTAATACAATCTGTTATTTCTAATGAAAGTTTGCTGGTAAGTAACGAAGTGATCAAAACCAGGGTACATATTTTAGCAGAAAATATGACCAAATGGGGAGCAGCCAATGTGATCGTTACCAATAACGACCCAAAAGATTTTAGCAGGTTGGAAAATTATTTCGACGTGATCGTTGTTGATGCACCCTGCAGCGGCAGTGGTTTGTTTCGTAAAGATCCAAACGCGATCACTGAATGGAGTGAAAACAATGTTGCACTGTGTGCGCAACGTCAACAAAGAATTTTGGCAGATATCATACCCGCACTAAAAGACGGAGGCGTTTTAATTTATTCAACCTGTTCCTATTCCCGGCAGGAAGATGAGGAGATATGTGATTGGATGGTTGACAACATTGGATTGGAAAATATGCCATTGAAGACTGAAGAAAACTGGGGAGTGGTAGAAACCGTTTCGAAAAAGGAAAATGCTTTTGGATACCGTTTTTATCCGGATAAAGTAAAAGGGGAAGGGTTTTTTATTGCGGCTTTTCGTAAGATCAGTTCGGGGAATGGCTTCTTTGTTGAAAATAAAAATCAAAAGTTAACAGGAAGAAATAAGGCTAAAGAGCTGATGGCAAAAGAGACAGGTGCACTAAAAAAATATATAAAAAATATGGATGAGCTTTATTTTATCAAACAAAACGAAGATGTTATTGCCATGCCAAATTTTTTTGAATATGACCTATCGCGTATTCAATCAGCCCTGTATATTAAAAAAGCCGGCGTAAGGCTGGGCAACATTGTCCGTGATGAATTAATTCCGGCGCATGACCTGGCTGTTAGTAATATGATCAATCCTGGTTTGCCAAAAACGGAAGTGGATAAAGAAACGGCTTTGCAATACCTGCGCAGGCAGGAAATTAAAATGGCATCTTCCAAAAAAGGCTGGGTATTGCTTATCCATCAGCAATTACCCATGGGCTGGATAAAGGTGATGGACAACCGGATCAATAATTATTATCCAAAGGAGTGGCGCATACTTAACAAATGAAAAGCCGGATCAACCAACATATTTTCGTTTATTTGTAACGAAATTATCGCTATATGAAAAAAATATTAATTCTTTTTTTATGGTCTCCGTTATTTGCAGTTGCGCAGCACGAAACTTTACTCGTTGAAGGTGTTTCGCCGGATTTGTACATTAATCACGTGGTTGTTGCAAAAGAAAGCTATTACGTCATTGGCAGGATCTATAACATCAGCCCAAAAGAAATACCGCCATTTAATAACCTGAAACTGGAAAATGGATTAAACCCGGGACAAAATTTAAAAATACCATTAAACAGTACCAATTTTTTTCAACAGGGGAATACCCGGCCGGACGAAACATTTGTGCCGTTGTATTATGTGGTTAAGGAGAAAGAAGGTTTGTATCGTGTTGCGGCAAATCATAACAACCTGCTGCTGGAAACTTTAAAAAAATGGAATCATATTAGCGGTGATGGTGTGCAAATAGGAACAAAACTAATTGTGGGTTACCTGAAAGTAAAAAAACAACTGTCGTACCTGGCAAAAAACGGTATTGGAACGGTAATTGGTGCCGATGTTATGGCGGCCGTAACGCCGGTAGAGAAAAAAATGGCTGAACCGGAGAAAAAGCTGTCCGCCGCCACTGAATCAAAAACAGGCAATGCCGATATGGTAAACAAAGAACCTGTTAAGCCGGTGACCGAAGAGCCGGTAAAAGTAAAACCTGTAGTGGAAGCCGGGTCAATGATTGTGAAGAAGGAAAAAAAAGTGGAAGAAAAAACAGCAAAAGCACCTGTTACCAGCGATCCTGAAAAAGCAGCTGCAGCAAATATCATGGCCGGCGGGGCATTTAAGAATACCTATGAATATCAAATGATCAATGCCGGGATTGTTGAGGCGAAAGGCAGTGCTGGTGTTTTTAAAAGTACCAGTGGCTGGTCAGATAAAAAATATTATTGCCTCTATAACCAAGCCTCCCAGGGAACAATTATTAAAGTCATCAATCCGGCAAATGAAAAGTTTGTATATGCCAAAGTGCTGGATTTGATACCCGATATCAGGCAAAATATTGGACTTTTATTAATCATCAGCAATGCCGCAGCCGATGAGTTGGGTGCTGTTGAGAGTAATTTTGATTGTATACTGAAGTATTCAAAATAATTGACGTAAAAGGAAAATGTAAAAGTGATAGGTCAGGTACCGATCGGTTTTTTCACCAAAGGGAAAAATTAAATGGTATTATACCGTTAGCATATGGCTTTGGACTACATACTGTTATAATCGGTATAAGTGATGTTTTTTTTATTGGGATAACATATAATCTACCACCATCCTGATTCCTTTGGCAACATCGGTATAAGCTTCATCGGCATTGGTAAAACTGGTGATGGGTTTTGCACCTGTTGGCAGTGCCTGTAGTTTTGCATAGGGCATTTCACTCCATTCGCAGGTGCGCAAAATGATGGGGATAACGCGGGCTTCATTTTTTTCATGCCGCTCCATGGCTATTTTTAATTCCTTATCCCAGATATATTGTGAGTTATTAAAATCAACACTGATTAACAGTAAAATAATATGCGCTGCCGCGAGTTCCTGCGCAATGGAATCATCCCATTCCATACCCGGCAAAATCTCCCGGTCTTGCCAAACATTTATTTTATCGCTTCTTTTTAGCATGATCAGGTTCCTTTCCAATTGAGTTTTCATGGCTTCATCTTCATGTGCGTATGAAAGAAAGATGTTCAGTTTTTGAGGCATGGTAATTTATTTTTACAGTGGGATGGTTTTTAGTTTTTGGTTACAGGCAATGTACCAAGCCAGATCTCTACCGTCTTCTTTTTTATTCTTATATTTTTTAAGTATTTAACCTGTATTGTGGAAGCAGGTATTTTGAATTGAGATGAAATATAGCGTTTTAGTGTAATCTCTTCCTTTTCTTTTTCGGCCGGAGTGTCATCATCGTAATTGTAGAATTTAATAACTGTTGAAAACTGGTCGTTTATGAATTCAGGGGGAACAACCAAATATTCAGTAAATGTTTTCAATACAGATAAAAATTTATTCACGTTGTCTTTTTCTTTGGGATTATTATACTGGATAAAAAGCCGGGTATTATCGTCACTAATTTTTTTCTTTTCAATCCGTATCATATTTTTAACGTTCGCTATGGAAGTGTTTACTTTTTTTAATTTTTCCTGCTGAGCACTTGTAAACTGTGAATTTGATCCCGGTTGCGTTTTTTGGTTCACAATATCAAGCGCAACCTGGGTTGGGGTAACAAGCGAATCATAAATCTTATTTATGATCGCTGTACTGGAATCTTTGCATGCCGCAGTCAGGGAGTCAATCAGGACACTTTTCATTTCCATGTATTCGGAACTCATTTGTATCATAGCCTTATCTTTTTCGGAAAGTGCTTTATTTTTTTCTGATACAGTATAGGCCAGCCCTAATACGGCCGCCGCCATCAGGGATAACAGGATCACCCAGAAAGCCGTCCAGGATTTTGCTTTTTTATTATTGGCGATCAGTTTGTCAAGCATATCGTAATTGGAATAATTATTTTCCATGACTCTATTTTTTGATGTTTAATTTACTGGGGAATAACACATTTTTTAATGCAATTAAACCAATGCTGGCAAACATTAATAAACTTAATATGGTAAATAATATTCGTTGGGTTTGTTCAAAACCGGCTGTTACATGATATACCGTTACCGAAGCTACAATGCCAATGACAAGAACAAGAGAAGTAATAATGTAGTAAAACAGGTGAGATGTTTTTTGGATTTTGATATCGCGTATCTCCGGAAAGAGCAATGCCTTAACCTGCTGGGCGATCTCTTTAAAAACAGTATCGTCATTGCCTTCGGAAGCGATACGGTTCTCTACAGGGGTAAAATCCTGTGGTAACATTTGCTGTTTGTATTGTGTAATTTCTTTAAATGCCTGCCAATCGAAATCACGTAACAACACAGGAATAATAATCTTATGATCAGCTGAGGCACTTTCAAGTTGCTTCAGGCAATCGGCGTCATTAATGAAATCGATACTCAAAAGAGGGATGGTAATATCCGATGATTTTAATAACTCGGTAATTTTGTTTTTATCGCCGGTAAGCTTAAATATCTCTTTTTTATCAATGATGCCCAGTAATCCAATGTTGGAATAAGCCGCAAAATGTTTATAAATTTTGTTGTAAAGCTCCAGGTCTTCATTTTGGTTAGAATAAGAAAAAAATATTTTTTTTGGGGTACCCATAATGTTGATATGGGCTAATATAATATTCTTTTGGCAGGAAAGCAAATCAGGTAAAGCGGTAGCCCCGTAAAAAATCTGCTATGAACATTTTCTTTTTTCCTTCCAGTTGTAACTCCAGGATATCGATGTACCCGTTACTGCAGGCAAAACGTAAATAGGTTTTTGAGTCGGTTACCAATGTTCCAGCTTTCCCGTCTGCCGGATCAGCTGATTTTACTGCCTGGTATATTTTTAATTTTTTATCCTGTAAAAAGGTGAAAGCTGCGGGGTCGGGTGCAAGTCCGCGAATTAGATTGTAAACTTCGTCTACGGGTTTGTTCCAGTTGATCCTGCAGGTTTCGGTGAATATTTTTGGAGCATGGTTAAGAATTGCCGAATGTCGAATGCCGATTGTAGATTGTGGAGTTTCTCTTAGTGTTCCATCTGCCAGTCCCTGTATCGTTTTCACTAATAACTGTGCACCGATCTCTTTCATTTTATCATGCACGTCGCCGGCGGTATCGGTTTCTTCGATCGGAAAACTTTCCTGCAATAAAATATCACCGGTATCTATTTCATGTTTTAATTTGAAAGTGGTAACCCCGGTTTCTTTTTCCCCGTTGATAACCGCCCAGTTGATGGGCGCCGCACCCCGGTATTGCGGCAACAAACTGCCATGCAGGTTTACAGAACCCATGGGCGGCATATTCCAAACTGCTTCGGGCAGCATGCGGAATGCAACTACAATTTGCAGATCTGCTCTCCATGCGTTTAGTTCTTCTAAAAAAGCAGGATTCTTTAATTTTTCGGGTTGAAGAACAGGAAGATCATGTTCAACTGCATATTTTTTTACAGCACTTTGCTGTAATTGCAAACCACGTCCACCTGGTTTATCAGGTGCCGTAATTACGCCAACGATGGTACAGCCGGCTTTAAACAGCGCATCAAGCGAGGCAACGGCAAATTCGGGTGTACCCATAAAAACGATCCGTAATTCTGTAAAATCTTTAGCAGTAGTTTTCGTCATTATTTGTTATTCGAAGTCAGTATATAATAAATATTTCTTCCTTACAGTTTTAAAGGAATGTAAAGCAGGCTCCCAACTTTTCCTGATCGCTTCTTCTGTTTTACCATCTTTTACCTGCTGCATCAACAGATCATTGCCGGCCAGTTTATGAATAAAATTATTCTTTAAAAAGAAACTGTCTTTACCAGGAAACAGCCGGTAAGCATCAAGTAAATATTTCAACTGAATTTTGTTGTTCAGCATTTTTAGTACTTCTTTATTGCTGCCACTGATGTTCCATCCATAACATTTTTGGTAAAAGCATTTACTGCTTTTTGCTCCCGCATTGGGTTTGGGCGTAAAGGCAAATAATTTTTTTGGCAAGCCGGGATGCCCAAATATCTGAAAGGGTTTATCGGTTCCCCTGCCTTCGCTCATCACCGTGCCTTCAAAAAAACAGGTAGACGGATAGAGATAGATACCCTGCATCGTTTTTAAATTGGGCGATGGCATTACCGGTAATTCGTATTTACTGTTATGGTCGTAGTTCTTACATTTGATGTACATCACATGAAAAGGCGTATCCACTGTCGGTTCGGTGGTCATGTTGTATGCATTGATGGCGTTGGCTTCTTTTGATAACCAGTTTTCACCAGCTATCATCCAAGCGTATTCTGCCATCGTCATACCATAAACAATGGGTATAGGTTGCATGCCTACAAAGCTTTTAAATTTCATATCCAGCACCGGCCCGTCAACATAAAACCCATTGGGGTTAGGCCGGTCAAGTATCAGTAAAGGTTTATGGTTTTCTAAAGCTGCTTCCAAAAAATATTGTAAGGAAGAAATATACGTGTAAAACCGAACGCCCACATCCTGAATATCAAAAACCAGTACGTCCACTCCTTTAAAATCTTCGGGCGTAGGTTTTTTGTGATCGCCGTATAGACTTATAATTGGTATTCCGGTTTTTTTATCCTTAGCATCCTTTACCTGCTCGCCTGCATCAGCATCTCCCCTGAAACCATGCTCGGGACCGAAGATTTTAACCACGTTAATTCCACTACTAATCAGCGTGTCAACCAAATGGGTGTTTTTAACCATACTGGTTTGGTTGGCAAAAATTGCTACAGCCTTACCTTTTAACATGGGCAGGTACACCTGCATACGTTCGGCACCAGTAAGGACAGAACTGGCGTTTAGGGGTTGAGCACTAGGAAAATAACAAGTAAAAAATACAGAAACACAACAGTATATTAACTTTTTCATGGCCCTAATTTCCCAAAAACATTTCATTTGGAGGCTTTTAATTGGTAATTTGCACGCGTTTTAACAGAATCTGTCTTTTTTCTTCTCCTTTTTACGTTGAATTAAACCGATACTAAAAAATAGAATAATGAAATTGCGGATGAACGAATCATCCGCATTTAATAAATAAAATGAAAATTATGAAACAGGTAAAAGAAGGCGACGTAGTAAAAGTACACTACACGGGGAAATTAACAAATGGCGAGCAGTTCGATTCTTCACTGGGCAGAGAGCCTTTGGAGTTTACAGTAGGTGCCGGACAAATGATCAAAGGTTTCGATGCGGCCATGCCGGGGATGAACCTGGGTGAAAAGAAAACCATCAACATAGCACCAGAAGAAGCTTACGGCCCAAGGAGCGAGGAAGCCATCATTGAATTTCCAAAAGCTAATGTACCTGCTGAGATGAAACTTGAGCCGGGAATGCCACTTACTTTAAGCAACCAGGCCGGTCAACCGGTACCGGTAATTGTAGTAGAAGTTAAAGAAGAAGTGATTGTACTGGATGCCAATCATTTTTTAGCCGGGCAGGAACTGATTTTTGACATTGAATTGGTGGAGATAGCGGAGTAATGGATAATGGATAATTTTTTAATGGATAATTGATAATTTATTAATTGATAATGAGGCAGCCCGCGAAAGCGGACTGCTTTTTTATTTTTCAGGCAATTGGTATTGTCATGGCAACTATTTTGAGAATGGGTCCACTCCCGATCATTATCCATTTTCCATTAAAAAATTTTCCATTATTTTTTTAAATATTTGTGTAGCTGTTATCCGGTTTAATTTCCCACGCTGATAAATTATCCATTATCCATTAAAAAATTATCCATTATTTTTATCCTATGATTCAAATAAGCCCCGACAGCATTGCCGATCGTTTTATGCGTTATGTGCGCATAGATACACAAAGTGATCCAACAAGTGCGGCGCATCCCACAACAGAAAAACAAAAAGACCTGAGTAAATTGTTATTGCGGGAATTGTTTGGAATGGGTATAACAGATGCATCAACCGATGAGTTTGGTTATGTATATGCAACCATTCCCGCTAACAGCGATAAAAAAAGTATACCGGTTATTTGTTTTTGTGCACACGTGGATACGGCACCCGATTGCAGTGGAACTCATGTAAAGCCCATATTGCATCGTTATTACGATGGGGCAGATATCGTGTTGCCGGATGATACCACCCAGGTTTTAAGAATAGCTGATTCTCCCTATTTAAAAAATCATATTAATAATGGTGTTATTACGGGTAGCGGATCAACTTTGCTGGGTGCCGATGATAAAAGCGGGGTTGCTGCCATTATGGAAGCCGCTTTGTTTTTTGTTCAAAACCCGGCGGTTAAGCATGGGGATATCAAAATATTATTTACACCGGATGAAGAAGTAGGGCAGGGAACTGCCAGAGTGGATATGAATAAACTGGGAGCCCAATATGGTTATACCCTGGATGGCGGCGAAGCCGGGAGCCTGGAAGATGAAACATTCAGTGCTGATGAGGCAGTGATCACCATACATGGTGTTATTGTTCACCCGGGTTATGCAAAAAATAAACTGGTTAATGCGTTAAAAGTTGCCGGGGCTGTGCTGGATGCCTTGCCAAAAAATGAATATAGCCCGGAAACAACCGAAGGACGTGAGGGCTTTGTGCATCCTACAACCGTTAACGGTATTGCAGAAAAAGCAACGATACAATTCATTGTAAGGGATTTTACTTTGGCGGGCTTACAACAACATCATGACCGCCTTAAAAAGATCGCTGAAGAAACCGTTGCCGGGTTCCCCGGGGCAACCATGGAATACACAGCCCGGGAACAATACCGCAATATGAAGGAAGTACTGGATACCTGCCCGCAGGTGGCGGCCTATGCCGGGGAGGCGATACAAAGGGCCGGACTAACGGTTAAGAAAGAAAGCATCCGTGGCGGTACCGATGGAAGCCGTTTCAGTTATATCGGTATGCCCTGCCCCAATATTTTTACGGGCATGCAAAACATACACAGCAAACTGGAATGGATCGGTATTAAGGATATGGCCAAGGCTGCTGAAACGATTGTGCATGTGGCCATGATCTGGGAGGAGAAGAGTTGAGGCTATGATTGTTTGAAGCGCCGGGTAGTTGACTGATTTATTGAAGTTTAAGAAACATCTGGTGATTTGGGTTTGAATGAGTTTCAGAAATTTGAAAATCATAACTGCCGATGATGGTAAATCCGCATGTATTGTAGAAGTCAACTGCCCGTTGGTTTTCTGTCCACACATATAACCAGATACCTCTCTGATCATTTTCCCTGGCCAGCCTGGTATTAAATTCGAAAAGCATGGAGCCTAATTTAAGGTCGTAAAAATCTTTGAGTAGGTATAGCCGTTCCAGTTTTGTAATAGCTGCCATATTACTGTTTGGGAAAGGAGCGTTTAATATAATTTTAGAATATCCGGCTGCCTGGCCGTCGTAGTAAAGAATATGATAAATATTTTTTTTGTCGGATAATTCCTTTTTGAAAACATACGGGTTATACTTTTCAGAAATATATTGATTTACATCTTCCGGTTTAGCACAATTACCATGTGATTCCAGGAAGGTCTGTTTTGCAATTTGAGAAAGCAATTCAACATCATCTTCAGTTGCTTTTTCGATTGAGATCATGCAGGTTGATTAAGAAGGTAAAGTTAGTTGGATTTTAGGTTGAGTTTGTAACCGCGCCATTTCCTGAATAAGTTTATATTGAGTATCAATCATGAGCCATACCAATACCTGCGTGCTGCAACCCGGTAATTTTGATTTATCCGGGTTTTTGATCAACTTTATCGGGGTCTTTGTTCTTTCCATTTTCCACCTTTCGATTTTCCGTTTTAGGGATCTCATTTATATATCACTTTAAGCTGATCATAAAAAGAATGCCTGCTTCAAAAAAACAGGAGCAAACGGTTGATAAAAGTTGAAGATGTTTAAAGGTATAAAAATTGAAATGGAAGTGCTGGAAAATCTACAGACAGGGTTTAGTCTGTTGCATTTTGTTTCCGTTGAACAGATCCTGTACATCTGTCCTTAGAATTTGTGTAGGTATTTTAAATACCATTCCGAAAAAGCCTCCATTTTTAATAGATAATCCTGTACCCAATTTGTATAACTGTCATCTTTCGATTGAGCTATATAATAACAAAAAGCTTCTGTGTGTTTATTTGCTGCCAGGGTGGAAAAATAATCCACATAAAATTCCCACCAAAAACCTTTTTTATCTTTTTTCATGTCTCCTAAAATAATAAAAAAAGAATCGGTGATTTCTGCAAATAATTCCGATTCAGTTTTACCTTTATTGGATTCATTATTTTTTGATGATTCCAAAAGATCCAGCATAAGTTCTGCTGTATAAAATTCATCAGCTTCTTTTTTGTCGGGTATGGTAATGGCCAACTTTTTTTCGCTATCTTTTTTCACTCCTCTTTTCCATTCTTCTTCCAGGGTCTGTAAAGCCGAAGCTGTTTTTTTACCTTTAGGTTCAATCAATAAATAATTATAAATCGCCAGCATGCCCTGTACCCGTTTTTTCCGGATGATCATTACAAGCCCGAGTAAAAAATGACTGCCTGCATGTGACGGGTTTAATTTTAAACTCTTCTGCAAAGCGTCTTCGGTATCTTTATATTCTTTTAAACTAAATAAGGTAATTGCGAGGTTATAATACAGCAAATGATTCTTTGTGTATCTCTTCAATCCTTCTTTATAGGTCTTTATGGCTTCAGTGGGTTTGCCCATAAAATCAAGTGCCGATCCTTTAGTAATGTAAGCCTGGTCTACATAACCAGAACCGGCTGCAATTACATAGTTGCTGTATTTTAAAGTATTTGAATAATCTTTAGCAGCGAGAAAAGACGAGGCCAGTTCATAATTGGCATGTGCCGATCTTTTGTCGAGGAGCAATGCTTTTTTATAAAGTACTATCGCACCGGAGTAGTCGCCCTTGTCGTGTAATTTTATTCCCTGGTTTATCAGGTCATCGATAACCGTTTGTTGTGCAAACAACCCCAAAAACAGGAAAAGACTTAGCAGGAACAGAACAATGTTTTTTTTCATCATGATAATAATTCAAAAAATGACAACGACCTTGCCGGGTCAGTTTTTCTCAAGCATCTTCCTTAATTTTTTTTTCAACTTAAAATGATTAACCGGGTTATCACAGTAATTCAAAGTCATTTTTGAAGCATTTATTTCAACTACCAGGGGGTTTTGTGATGTTGTTTTATTCTCCAGGCTGTATTTGGCTACAGCCGCAATATAGATACTGAGGATGTTTTTATCTTCAGCGAGATCCTGTAACAGCCCCTGTTTGTAAAATGTAAACTCTTTATACCCCGTCATCCAGGTTGATAAAAACTGCAACGCGTCCGACCTGTTTTTTTCCGCTTCGGCAAATGGGACTGTAAGCAGGTAGTTTGCGGCAGATAAAGCCAGCGACTCCGTTTCGGCATAGTCAGATTGTTTGTCAAGTTTAATATCCCCGTAGGGATAAATGCGTTGACCCGGCGAAAGGATGCTTGTAAAAGACAGGACAAGAAGGAGAAAGAATTTATTCATGGTCAGGTAAATTATTTTTAGGGGTTGATTCCGATCTTTAACTTTTTTCGGCAAATATTTTGAAACTGTGGAGGTACTTCATGGATTGCTTTTTAAATGCACCGGGCATTATTAATGCAATGAACTTCATAAAACCTTCAAACCGGAATTCCTGTTCAGTAATATAACGGGTATTGTTATCATCCATTTTTTGAAACCTGTTTTTTACAATATTAAAAACACCTTTGGCTTCGTAGGTTCCGGTAAATTCATCTGGCAGGTTTTTTACCAAAATGGTTTCAGTCATTTCAATATCACGCTTTCCCATTTTAAATACCAGTTTTGATTTGGCACCCGGCTGACCGGCTGTGCCACTGACATGGTCAAAACTTTGGAGTCCTTCCATCCATTTAAACAAATTGTCCGGGTTGTCAAAAAGTTCAATGACACGTTCAATGGGTTTATTAATTTCAATTTCGGCGCTGTATTTCATTTTAGATTTTTACTGAAATTACGAAAATGAACCAAGTAATAAAAACCAACAGGGGATTTAACTTTTTTTGAATGACATAAAAAAATATATAACCAGTCCCACAGATACGGCAATGGCAACGTCCCGCAGTTCAGTCAGTTTAGAACTGCTCAGTAACCAAAGGGAAACCAATAAACCTGCTGCCGCAATAAAATTTCCATAAGGGATCTTAAAATGATCTGTAATGGCAGCATCTTTATTTCGAAGTCTGATCAATGCCATGCAAACGATACCATAAATCATCACCCGTGTAATGGCACTGATGGTAGCAGCGTAAATAAAACTGTTGGTTATGGAAACGATCAAAGTTATACCGGTAAATAAAGCTAATGATAATGTAGGTGTTTTGTATTTGGGATGCATGAAGGAAAATACTTTGGGAAACTGGTTTTCGGCACTGAAGGCAAAGGGTAGCCTGGAGCCAACCAGCATAATGGCATTGAGTGTACCGGTTATTGAGCATAAAGCTCCTGCGGTAATAATGACTGCACCTGTTTTACCCATAAACAAGCCTGCTGCTTCGGCCAGCGGTTTATCCGAAGCACCAAGCGCCGGTAATGTTCCAATGCTTACGATCTGGATGAGTACATAAAAAACTACGATGACCGATGTTGCCAATAATAAGGCAAAGGGTAAATTCTTTTTTGGGTTTTTTAATTCGCCAGAGTTTACCAGCACCGACTCAAAGCCTCCAAGGGCAAAGACAAGCAATAAAACGGTGGAGGAAAATGACGCAAATCCTGGGGTTTGTTTTATTTCAAAATTGGCAGGTTCTATGAAAAAGAATCCAACGGTTATAAAAAGAAATAAGGGCAGCAACTTGGCCACCGTTAAAAAATTATTCACCCTCGTTGAGTTTTTTACACCAATATGATTTACAAATGCCAGAAATAAAGTGAGTGCGATAATGATCAGTATTCTTGCATAGGGTTGTGCAAACCAACCTGAAAAAAAAGACAGGTAGGTGACCAGTAAGTTAATCAGTGCAGCATAAGTGATAAACCGGGTAAGCAACAAAAGCCACCCGGTAATAAATCCGGGAAGCGGACCGAACGATACCCGGGCATATAGATAAGGCCCACCGGTTTTTTCAAAACGGCTGCTCACTTCGGCAAAACATAAAATGATGATAAAAACAGCCACTGCACAAATCAGCAAAGCTGCAATACTGTACACACCTACTTCTTTAAAAATTTTAGACGGTAAGCCAAAAATGCCTGCGCCAATAACGCCATTGATAAAAAGGAGTACCATCTCCCATTTGCTGATACTGCGGTTGAACATGGGCAAAAGATAGGGAAATAAAATCAGGTAAGATTGAAAGGACAGGTTTTATATAGCCCGTTTGGTTTATGGATCCTTATTACTTTCAGCATTCATTTGCCGGATTATTTTTTTAATCAGTACCAACTGACCCAAATGGTAATGGGCATGCTCAATAATTCCATGAAGATTCCTGTAGTAATTGCCATATTTTTCATCTGTAAAATTTTCTAAAAGTTTACTATCCGGTAATTGTTCAACCAGGCTGGCCATTTCTTCAGCATCTGCCCAAACCTTATTCAGAAAATTTTCCCAATCTTTTTGTGAGTTGATCGGGGGATGATCGAAACTGTATCGATCATGGGCATCCAGCAGTTCTCCCTGTAATACTTTAAGTACGGCACTTACAAAATAGTTTACATGGAAAACGAGTGCGGCAATGGTATTAAAACCATAAACCTTTGTTATGGCCTGTTGCCAGGTAACATCGGCCAGCTTTTCTTTAAGGTTGGCATCTGTCCAGTTGCCTCCAAAATGAATTTCTCTTATATGTTTTGCAATTTGAGTAGTTAAGTTCATGATCTTAGTTTTTTATTTATGCAGCATTCTGTATTTGTTTACGTCACATCGTAAATGAGTACCGCACCAAACCATATTGATAGTGTGCAGGCTGTCTGTTTATCGCTTCCATAACGGAATATCCCTGGTTTCTGATGTAAATTGTTTTTTCAAGGTCTTCGATAGTCAAAGCGATAATGGCATCAACCACGTAATCCTGGCCCTGGTGCCATTTTTCAACAGGTTCCTGCCTGTTATCTGTATCATGCTCAAATTCGGCGTCTTTTGTTCTTCAAGCTTTTTCACCGCCGGTTGTTAAAAATTCAGTCCATCGGGAAAGTATATTTCCCCAAAGATGTTTTACAATGGTTGCAATACTATTACTGTACCCGTAAAATTGCCAAAATAATTTTTCGTTTTGAAGTAGGGAAAATGTTTTGTCGCTGCGCATTTTGCAACATGCAAATTGTTTTTAAACACTTTGTAAATAATCGTTTGCCATACGTTGGGTTATTAGCATAAGTGAGTTAATATTTCCACAACTTCCTTTTCAACTGTTTTTTAATACTGCAGGTAAATTTAAACTGCTTTTGGGTATACACGAAAAATTAAATTAAAAATCAGGACAGATCAAAATGAGCATAAACTGGTTTATCATTTTACGTTGCGATTAATGAACAATCATGTTCACCGGTACAAATAATCGTTACCTGATCCCGACTGCAATCCCTGCGGGACCTGCTGCCAGTGATGTTGAACAAAATTTCGATGCCCTGTTAAAAACAAAAAATCAGGTAGGCGTGGTTTATTTCAGCCTTTTATGGATAAGATTAACATTTTGTTGGGCAGCTATTGTAAATTTGTTTCGTTTCATTGCAGAATCGAATACTTTTGGCATAATAATAGGGTGGCTATATATATACTTTAAAACCAGCATTTCATGTTTAATATTTTATTGCAGATCGACAGTACGGGAATAGGTGCATCTACAGCAGGAAAGGAATCTTTGTTTTCCTTATTGGTAAAGGGCGGTATATTAATGATTCCGCTGGCCATATTTTTGGCGATGGCTATATTTTTCTTTATCGAGCGTTTGATCGCTATCCGCAAAGCCAGTAAGATTGAAGATAATTTCATGAACATCATCCGTGATCATATCATTTCGGGTAATGTGACTGCAGCAAGGAGCCTGGCTAAGAATACGCATCACCCGGTTGCCAAGATGATTGATAAAGGAATTCAGCGTATTGGTAAACCGATTGACGCCATTGAAAGAAGTATGGATAATGTGGGTAAGCTGGAAATTTATAAGATGGAACGAAACCTGCCGGTACTATCTGTTATTGCACGTATTGCACCGTTATTTGGTTTTGTGGGTACCATTATAGGTTTGGTAATGTTACTACGTGATTTTGCGGCGGCATCCAATCCATCGATCACCGATATTGCTGATGCGATGTATGTTAAGATGATCACGTCGGCAACGGGGCTCATCATTGGTATGCTTTCGTTCTTAGGTTACAGTTACCTGAATACACAAATTGATAAAACGGTTCATAAAATGGAGTCGGCCAAGGCCGATTTTTTAGATATTTTGCAGGAGCCAACGAAGTAGTTTTGGGCAGTTCGGAGTCGGGAGCCGGGAATTAGGGTTACCTTGTTCGTGTGAATAAATTGAAATCCGGTAAGGAGATAAGTAAACAGAAGATTTTATATTATGAGTTTAAGAAGTCGTTTAAGGGATAATCACAATGAAGTGGATGCAGGTCCGCTGAATGATGTGTTGTTTATTTTATTGATGTTTTTTTTACTGGTATCTACTTTGGCTAATCCCAATGTGGTAAAAGTGTCGAACCCAAGAGGCAAGAGCGATACTAAAGTGAGTCAGAATATTGTGGTTACGGTAAATAAAGAGCAACAGATATTCATAGGAACCAAACAGATTGATATCATGTACATTGATTCTTTGCTTAAACAGGAAGTGGAGAATACAAGAAAATATGTGGATACCCCAACTGTAATTATGAACGTGGACACAGCGGCCTATTACGGAATGGCTTTTAAAATAATGGAAGCGGCCAAACGGGCCAAAGCCAAACTGGCCGCTAATGTTAAGCAGTAATGATGATCATCCTTTCTTTACCGTACATATCCTTTTTGATCATGACCGTTTGATAAAAATCCTGAAACAACGCTGCTGTTTCTCTGGCATGGCCTTCATGTGTTTCCAGGTATATTTTTCCATGGGGTAATATATGTTCTTTACCGAAAATTGCAATTTTTTCGTAAAAGATCAATGGCGATTTATCGGGTACAAACAAGGCCAGGTGTGGTTCAAAATCGGTCACATGTTTTTCCAGTTTTACTTTCTCACTTACCGGTATATAGGGAGGGTTACTGATGATAATATCATAAGCAGGCATGGAAGACCATGTTGATTCATCTAAAAAATCCACTTGTTTAAAGTTGACATATGCATGCTGCAGCGCCGCATTTTCTTTGGCCAGTTTTAAAGCAGGCTTGCTGATATCAATACCCGTTACTATGGAAGCCGGTAAATTTTTTTTGATGGCGATAGGAATACAGCCGCTGCCTGTACCAATATCCAATATGGCCGGGTCGGTTAATTTTGATTTTCGGTCTTTAATGAGTTGTTCCACTAATTCTTCGGTTTCGGGCCTTGGAATTAACACATGCTCATTCACTTTTAATTTCATGTGGTAAAACCAGGTTTCGCCCAAAACATACTGTACAGGTTTATGCAACAATAGTTCCTGCAGGGTCTTTTGTACCCGTTTATTGGCTTCCGGGGTAATTGGTTTATCCGGGTTTCTTAAAATGTCGGTTCGTTTAAGGGATACCATTTTTTCGAATACCCAGTCGGTGATCGTGGTGGCTTCACTAAGGCTGTAAATCTTCTGTAACTGAACTAAAAAATTACGGTATAGATATTTAATCGACATAAAGCAAACTTACTACATCGGTTGCTGATACAACAAATTAAGAAAGCAAACTTGTATGGCTATAAAGCGGCGGTATTTAATTTTATGATACGTATTTTTGTTACATGTCGAACCAGGAACACTATATGCAGCGTTGCCTTCAGCTGGCCGTGTTGGGTGCCGGCAAAGTGGCGCCAAATCCCATGGTGGGTGCGGTATTGGTTTATGCAGGCAGGATAATTGGAGAAGGTTATCACCAGCAATTTGGCGAGGCACATGCCGAAGTGAATTGTGTGAACAGCGTTTTAAACGCTGACCGGGAACTGATTAACCACAGTACCCTGTATGTTTCCCTGGAACCTTGTGATCATTTTGGTAAAACGCCGCCCTGCACTGATCTCCTCATTAAAAATAAGATACCTCATGTGGTGATCGGTTGCCGGGATAGTTTTAAAGCGGTTGATGCCCGCCCGGATGACAAAACCGGGCAGGGAAAAGGTATAGCGAAATTAAAAGCAGCCGGCGTAGATGTTGTTGTTGGAGTTTTGGAAGATGATTGCCGGGCATTAAACTGCAGGTTTTTTACGTATCATGAAAAACGCAGGCCCTATATTATTTTAAAATGGGCGCAAAGCAGTGATGGAAAAATAGCTCCCCTTACCGATACCTATCGTGCCCCCCTGGCCGGGACTTTGGACCAGGCAGATACCGGCAGATTGTTCATTAGTAACGAATTTACCAATCGCCTGGTTCATAAATGGAGAACCGAAGAGTCTGCCATATTGGTTGGCACCAATACTGCATTACTGGATGACCCGGCTTTATCAGCAAGAATGTGGCCCGGCAAAAATCCAGTAAGACTGGTCATAGATAATGAATTGAAATTGCCCGGTCATCTAAAACTTTTTGATCGAAACACCAAAACGATCGTATTTAATTACCTCAAACAGGAAATACATGAAAACCTGTTGTATCAGCAATTAAACAGAACAGATGATCTGCTGGCTCAAATGCTTGCAGCGCTTTATAAGATGCAGACTTTATCACTGATCGTGGAGGGCGGTTCAAACCTGTTACAGTCTTTTATTGATGCGGATCTGTGGGACGAAGCCAGGATAATTACAAATACGGAAATGTTTATTGGCATGGGGTTGCACGCACCAGCGTTGAAAAATGGTTCTTTGGTATCCCGGCAAAAATTACAGAACGATTACATAACGGTTTTTAAGGGAGTATAAATAAAATTATCGAATCAACATGAGTGAAAAGGGCTTTTATACAACTATTGAAAAGCCGTCTAATGCAGAATTTAAGGACCGGGGCAGTAAATTTATTGCATTTGCTTTTCCAATAACAACACCGGAAGATTTTAAATACCAGTTACAGCGACTTAAGAAAGAACATCCAAAAGCAGTGCATCATTGTTTTGCCTATCGAATTGGAACCGATGGAAATAATTTTCGTTCGTCTGACGATGGTGAACCTTCAGGAACAGCCGGTAAACCTATACTGGGGCAAATAGACAGCAAAGGCATTACCAATGTAGCCGTAGTTGTTGTGCGGTACTGGGGTGGAACCATGTTGGGAGTACCGGGTTTAATTAATGCCTATAAAACGGCAACAGCATTGGCTTTACAGATTACGCCCCTTGTTGAAAAACAAATGGAAGTTGACTATTCTATAGAGTTTGATTATACCAGGATGAATGAAGTGATGATGATCCTCAGGCAGTTTAATTGTACGATTCACCGTAGTGAAATGCAGCTGTTCTGTCATATTAAAACCGGGGTACCCAAAAACCGCCTGGATGATGTGTTAAACCGATTAAAAAATCTGCAGTCTGTTTCCATAAAAAAGATCGGTTAATAAAAATGGATTGTGTATTTTTCTGAAAATATTATTGTGGCAACCGAAAAAAATATAAAAGCTTCCGGCGTTTCTATTCTTATTACCTGACAGAGCATGGTGACGCCACTAACCGAACTTTACATTTTATTGGCACGGCGGGGCTGTTGGTGATCCTGGTTATTGCCATTTTTTTATGGAAAAAAATAAACCTGCAACATTTACCTATCCCTTGTGGAGCCTGGGCAGCGACTTTGTGATGTTCTGGCATATACTAACGGGACAGATCGGCAAAAAGCTGGAGGCCGCTAAGAAAACAATCAAGTAGACATGCATATTGAAGCCATACGTGAATACGCTTTACAAAAGCCGGATGTTACTGAAGGATTTCCTTTTGATGAGGAATCTTTGGTTTTTAAGGTAAAAGGAAAAATATTTATGATAGCCAGTCTGGACGAGTCACCACTTCGGTTTAATGTAAAATGTGACCCGGAAAGGGCGATCGGGTTGAGAGAAGAATATCCCGATACGGTGCTGCCGGGTTATCATATGAATAAACAACACTGGAACACCATTGTTATTGACGGCCGGTTAACTGCAAAGCAGTTAAAAGAGATGATTGATCATTCTTATGCATTGATAGATGTAGTGAAAAAGAAGAAATAATTTTTCAGACCGGGTGAGTTGGCGTTGATCCCTGTATTTCCAGGAATAAAGTCGAAAAATAACTTTGCCAGTGTTTTAAGCTTTGGCAAAGTTGGGTTAGCTGTTTTTTTCGTATTTCCAGTTTCTTCCTTTCCCTTCAGTTATCCATGCAATAGCGGTTGCCATTCTTTTATTCCTGGTTTCTTCTGTTTTTGCTTCAGTGATCCATTCCAGGTATTCCTTTTGGTGCGCGTAGGCAAAATTTTCAAATACCTGTTTTGCTTTTTTATTTTTGGTCAAAGCCTTGATAAAATAGTCGGGTACTGTTAATTCTTTTTTGACGGTTGTTTTATCTTTTGCCGGAAGTTTGATCCCCTGGTCGTTTAACATCATCGCCTCCTTAATATAGCCGATAATTCTTTTGTCAGCCGGCAGGTCTTTAAGCGTGGTTAATTTTCCTAAATGCCCCATGGCAGTTTCTGATTTTGCGTTTTCGGACAGAACAGGGTCTTTCATGAGCGAAGCTTTCCAAAAACCCATTACAGCATGTTGTTTAAATGAAGCTATGTGGCACATCATTTCACCCTTGTAATCAAAGAAAGGCATCCCCCATTTTATTTTTTCTTCCACATCGGGACAAGTTTTGTGCACCAAGCCCCGGATATGGTTTAAAATGGGTTTTGCAAAATCTGCTCTTTTAGTGATATAGTCGTCAATTGCTTTTATTTTTTTTGACATGGTTTATTTTTTTTCTGTTCATGTATATCCGGTACTAATGTTAGTACTTTTAAATATGGCCAAAGTTCCGGACTCTGATCAGGTTTAACCAATCAGCTACTTTTTTCTGGCGGTACACATCCAGTCCCAGGGATAAGGCTCAGCCAGCCATTTAGGTGGTTTGTGAAACTCGGTACACCAGTCGTAGTTTATTTTTTTGACGAGATTTACTTCAAAACCTTCCAACGCCAGTAGTAAATGTAATTCTTCTTTCAAATAATGTTTGGTGGGTATATTATCGATATCCGTTACACCCTGTTTAATATTGCTGACCTGTTGCATGGCTTTTTTGGGTGTTGGTGTTTCATCATTGTCTGCATCATCTACATTCCAGCGGTCGGCAATAATATTGCTGTACAATTTCGATTCAAGTGACGGAACAACCAAAACGAGTTTACCACCTGCATGCAAACAAAGCGAAAGGGATTGAAAAAAATTAATTCTTTTTTCAAGTGAGTCGGTGAGTATGGCATTGATACAGATGGCCGTATCACATGGAGTAACCGTCAGTTCATCGGCCGACATATCCATGCGCTGGTATTCCACATTGTCGAATTCAGTATATTTTTCTTTTGCAATTTCCAGGTTTTTTGCAGAGATATCTGCTGCAATAACCTGTTTGAACCTAGGTGCCAATATAGGTATCCATTTGCCAATGGCGCAACCTATATCGATCACCGTTATTACCGGTGAGGCCATGTCTTTAATGGCAGATACGATGTTTCCAGAAACATCATTTTGTAAAACATCAAATATTTCGGTGTCGTATTTGGGGGCAATTGTTTCCCAGTATTTTCTGTCCATGACTGATGTTTTGCAATAAAGTGAAATGCACGCTGAAAACATAAGTTACGAAAAATGTTTACAATTCAGGAAATGAAAATGATTTTTTTCTCATTTTTTCGGGGAAAAAAAACAAAAAAAATCCGGGAAACAAAATCTATTTTTATTAAAATAATGAAAATGAAACAGGAAGTTAAATTTTCTGAAGACCCATTGGAAAATATCAAAATCGAAAACGATTTTTTGAAGTTGAAATTAAAAGCGCAGTATGGCGATGCGTTTTTGATGGGAGGCAATGAAAAATTATTACCCGAAATAGAGAACCGGTTTTTAAAAAATATCATCGCTATTGAAGAAGCACATCAACATGTAGCATACACAACCGTATATGAAGCCATTGGTAAACCCGGTTATAAGTTGACACAGGATATAAAGCCCGGAGAGATTACTGATGCTTTGCACGTAATTACAACAGCTATGGAACAACAGGGAATTAAATTGAATTTCTGCGATGGGCCTTACCCTGATGAAGTTATTTATCAATTTATTACAGAAGAACTATTTGGGCACGAAATTGAAAATGAACCGTTGCCCGGTATGACCTGTAATTTTATTTATGAAGAGTTTCACCCGAATGATAAAGCGGAAATTGAAAAAAATACGCACCGCTTCTTACGACACTGGTTTACCCAAAGCTTTGATGAATACAGTTCAGAACTGGATTACCATTTTATAACTGCCGATGCCAGGCAATTAAGCCAGGAAGCATTTTTTGATAAGATGAAGCACTTTTTTGATGCTTTTACCGCTTTTAAAGATGATGGTTATACCATTGATCATATAAAGTTTGAGCTTCATGACGACGGGCGTGGGCTGGGACATGCTGAGGGCATGCTTAAATATGATGCTGTACTGGAGAACGGGGAGACGGTTCACTTGGTAGGTCCTTATATACTGTATATGCGGCGTGAAGATAAATGCTGGAGTATTTTTTATTTTGTGATGCCGGGGTTTGCCTGGTGATCACTTTAAATAGTCACTTACCTTTTGTTGTATGGATTTTTTTACACTTGCCCAATTTTGCCCTTTCAGGCTGATAGGGTCTTCGCTTTCCTCTGCATCGGCAAAATAAGTGATTGCATAAGGTATCGAAATCAGCATTTGATTTGAAGGGTATTTCAGGGAGTAGGCTTCAATACATTGCTGCAGATTATAATGGTTCAGCAGTTCTGCCAAATCCCAGAAGTCTTTTTTAACAGCTCTTTGCAGTATTGCAAAAATCTTCATCCCAATAATATCTTTATCGCCAAACATCCTGATGCCGTCAATGATTTCGGGTTTATCTATTAGCTTTATAATGGCTTTTTATTAAATCAATTTTCACATCTTCAATAAAGCCGAAAACTCCAATTTTTGACGCCAGGTTAAGCCTTCTGTTTTCAAATTGTAAACCCGCATAGTGAATAGCTTCCAGCTTTTCTCCAATGTCAAAATCTTTGACTGAAAATAAATCCAGATCCATAGACTTTCTGTGACCATATCGTAGCGCCAGACAGGTTCCTCCAACTAAAAAAAATGAGTCTAATGCATCAATTTGCATTAATTTTTTTAATATCGAAAGGGTGTGGGGTTCAACTGCTGCTGTTTGAAGCATCTGTAGTCTTGAGGGTTATTGTTAAAAATGGCTGCAGCCAAATAAATTGTTTCAGGCATCAGCCATTTGGCATTAAGCAAAACATCGGCAATTTTCTCATCCCCATAAAATCTCCTGCACATACGTATATCTTCCACATCGCCCCGTTCAAAAACCCGCTCGATAATAAAAGAGGCTTTTTTATCAAAGTCCAGTTTTTCGGAATCCACATCCCAAAAGATACGTTTATTATGATATGGTTTTTTAGTTTCATTCACTTGAATCTAAAATTACAGCTAATTTACTTAAACCTTTCACTAACTACCATTTCTTTACTTCCGGCTGTATAAGTATAAAAACCTTCTCCGCTTTTGGTGCCCAACTTCCCAGCCAACACCATATTCACCAATAAAGGGCAGGGTGCGTATTTAGGATTGCCAAAGCCATCCTGTAATACTTTTAAAATACTCAGGCAAACATCGAGGCCTATAAAATCTGCTAACTGCAGGGGTCCCATCGGATGCGCCATGCCGAGTTTCATAACCGTATCAATTTCTTCCACACCTGCAACGCCTTCATATAAACTGTATATGGCTTCGTTGATCATAGGCATTAAAATACGGTTAGCAATAAAGCCCGGATAATCATTTACCGCGCAGGGTATTTTACCTAGCTGTTTGCTTAATTCAACAATGGTATCGGTAACTTCTTTTTTGGTGGCATAACCATTGATGATTTCTACCAGTTTCATCACCGGAACCGGGTTCATAAAATGCATACCAATTACCAGTCCGGGTCGTTGGGTAACAGCAGCAATTTTAGTGATAGCGATAGAAGAAGTATTTGTTGTCAGGATACAACCCGCAGGAGCATAAGTATCCATTTGTTCAAAGATGGATAATTTAAGATCCACATTTTCTGTTGCGGCTTCCACAACCAGGTCTGCGTCTTTAACACCTTCGGCTATGAGGGAGGAAACAGCAATATTTGCCAGTGTGGTTTTTTTTTGATCTTCTGTAATGGTTCCTTTGGTCAATTGCCTGTCGAGGTTTTTACCAATGGTATCCAATGCTCTTTGCAACTGTGATGGATTTACATCTACCAGGGTTACTTTAAAACCTGATTGTGCAAATACATGGGCAATTCCGTTTCCCATGGTGCCGGCGCCGATTACGCTTACAGCCCCCCTGCCCCCCAAAAGGGGGTTCTTTGCTGTATTAGTATTTGAAGAATCATTCATTTATTTTGAATTTATTTTTTGAATTTTTATTATAGTTGCTAGGTTAAAAGCTATTTTAAATTTAATAAGAGATGAACAAAGAACTAAAAGTACAAGAGTGCGACGCCAATGAAGCAACATAGCAGCAATCCAGTTGGGTACAAAAAAACTAAGCCGCTCTTAATTGTAGTGATGCATATCTTGATTTCATCCATTCAAATACACCAAACATTATTCCGCTGTAGAGGAGTGTACCCATTAAAAAGTTTTTCATGAAAGGGAATCCTTGTACATAACATTGAACCAGGCCACTCCAGTCTCTTGATAGTGGAAGCATGGTCCTCAGGTCTGTTCCGCCACCTGCCCACACAGTAAAGTCGGCAAGCAACCAGTGGGTGAGTGCTGCAGTGATGCCGGCAAACAATACATTCTTTACCGTTACTTTTTTTATCATCCATTTGCCG
>JANNSN010000006.1:0-31715 GCA_031402615.1 Chitinophagaceae bacterium | reverse complement strand
AGACACTAAGGCACGAAGGAAATGGTAAACCATTTCTATGGAATAATTCACTTCACAAAATCACAAACAAACTAAATGAAAGCACGACAACCTATAAAATAATCCGAAGGATTATACTTTGTGTCTTCGTGTCTTTGTGGCTATCATTTTATTTCCCGCAGGGAAAGTAAAATCCCGTGTATCTATTTTTTTTACCACGAAGACACTAAGGCATAAAGGAAATGGTAAACCGCTTTAATTAAACCACAAACCGTTTGATACCGTCACGTATTACCGGCACATTAAAATTTATCAAGTACCCTAATCTTAGTTTTGTAAGCTTAATTTGACTGATTATTTGAGCCTTCCACAATGCATTTACCAGTTCAACAGATTTCAATTCACAAATTACCAGTTCATCAACTAATACATCCATTACCAACCCCTCGTCAAGTATCTGTCCATCATAAAAAACCGGAAGTTTACATTGGCGTTGGTAAGGAATTCCTTTTTTACCCAACTCGTAACAAAAACATGCTTCATATATTTTCTCCAGCAATCCCGGCCCCAATTCTTTATGAACTTTATACGCTGCATCTACTATTTCCTTACCTAAAAACTCTTCTCTTTCAGATAATTTGATATACATAGTTCTTTATTTTTTTTTGTTAAAAATAAAAACGTAAGATTAATCAGAAGCAATACTTTGTGTCTTCGTGTCTTTGTGGCCATCATTTTATTTCCCGCAGGGAAAGTAAAATTCTATTTCGTCGTAGCTATTTTACCCTTTTTTGTTCGTTCCTTTCCGCTTTTATCGTAAACATAGATCATCAAAAATATCATCCCATACGCAGCGATATTAAACCAGGTATGGTGATCCCAGCCCAGTGGATACGACCACTTTTCATGCGAAGCCATGGCTACCAGGGCCATTCGCAGTATATTAATGATCAGCAAAACAAGAGCTCCACCAAGCATCCAGGCAACCTTCTTTTTCCAGCCACCGGTATTGGCAAAAACAAAAGCCAGCCAGAAACTGGTAACACCGTAACCCAAACAGGAATAGACCAAGTTTACACCTCCGCCGCCAACGATCCGCAGTTGCGTGGGAGCAGCCTGGAAACTTTCGTATCCCAATGTGTTTATGAAATAAATGGTAGCCTTTAAAACAAGATCCCTGAAAGGCGGAATAAAATTTAAATAATCGGCTATAAAGGAACTATAATATCCTTCGGGTGCCGATAGCCCGATGACGGCCAGTGTACCAAAATAAAAAAAACAAAATGCACCCGCGAATTTGAGCAGGTAGATTAAAATGGATCTGTTAAGAATTGATTTTATTGTTGATGGATTTATGAGAGGCGGGTAACGGCCCCGGTTACATTGATGATAAAATTTTCATAAAAGAGTCTTTCAATACAGGCAGATCATTTTTGGCGATTTCCCAAACCAGTTTAAAATTAACACCAAAGTATTCGTGAATAGAAATATTCCGAAACCCATTTATTGAACGCCATTCAACTTCAGCGTGTTGCTGTTTTACCTCAGCTTAAATGCGATTACAGGCTTTCCCTATAATTTCAATTTGCTTTATGGTAGCAAATCTCTTTTCAGAATTAGCTTCGAATACTTCAAAAGTTATTCCGTATAAATAATTTTATACCTCTGCTATTGCATCCGGGATATGATGAACCCTTAACTTATCAGTCATGTGCTCTTTCATAAATCAACAACTTGTCTTTGTCAACGTAAGGCTTTACGTATTTCGACAAGCCTTCGGCACTCACCAGGTCAACCTTCAATTTTAACAGATCCTCCAGTTCTACCTGGTATCCAAAAAACTTCATACCAATCGGTAAACTGTGATCCAATTCTACTAAAATATCAAGGTCGCTGTTTTTATCCGCCTCATTTCTGGCATAAGACCCAAATACGTATGCTTTTTTTACCGGACGAGCAGCAAAAAAATTTTTTAAGAATAACATATCATTGGTTGTCAAGTTCATAGGTCAATGATAAAATTAATTCTCAGTATGTCGTCTGAATTTGTTTGAAGTGACTTTATGTGAAATTATCAGTTGTTTTTACACTTACTTCCAATTTTGCTTATTGCTTATTACACCCCTCTAAGCGGCTCAAAAGCCGGGCGGGCATTGCTTATTGCTTATCGCTTATTGCATGTTGTAAACTGCCAAACATCTCTTCATATTGCCCCATGATCTTCTCCCGGTCAACTGCCTGATCCGCATAAGCCCTTGCACCCATGCTCCAGTTTTCCATTTGCACCTGGTCCAATGCCGCAAAAAAACTGATCGCTTGTACGATCTCTGATGTTTCGTTTACCGAAACATTGATGCCGGCTTTTGCAGATTGCAGATCATTCCATGGTGTAGCCTGGCTTGTAATAACCGGGCGTCCTGCAGTTAAAGCCTCAAAAATGGCATGCCCGAAATTTTCGCTTTTACTCGGTAAAATGAATACATGGCTTTGCGCCAATACTTTTTCTATTTCAGCAGGAGGAATATCTCCGTGATAAAGCACCGTTATATTTGCCGGCAGTTTTTTAATGGCTGCCTCGCATTCCGCCCAATAGGTTGCATCTTTTACCGGCCCGTAAATATGATAGGCAATAACGTTAGTTCCCCCGCCAAGGCTGTCATCCTGAGCGCAGCGAAGGACCTCATCCTTTGCACTGCCAACTCCAAACTCAGAACTATCAACTCCGAACTCCGCAAGCGCCTCCAATACCAACAAGATATTTTTCATCGGGCTTAGTAACGCGATAGAAACCAAATTTAACCGCCCGGGTTCTTTTACCTGCACAGGTTGTACGGTTAATACCCCGGGGAAATTTGCAGCTACCTTTACCTGTGTATCCTGCCCAAATACCTGCTGTATAAATAATTTTTCCTGTTCATCCGTGGCATGAAAAATATTTTTTTTATGCAGCCCCAACAACTTCCAAACGAACAGGTATATTTTTTTCTTAAAACTTTTCTGTGAGAGTGCCCCGGGATGCAGCATACCCCTGGCCGAAATGATTTTTTTGATGCCCTTGCAAAACAGCAATGGCTTTAAATTATAGGGCCAGGAATAAATACCATTTATAAAAAGGAGACCAGGCTTTTCGGTTTTTATTTTCTCCTGTAATACGGGCAAAATATTTTCGGTACTGCTGTACCACACTTTTGTATGGGCATCAAAATCTACCCATTCGTCAAATGACACGCCAGTTATTAAACTGCCATCAAGGTCTGTATTACCACAAACAACACTAAACTCATATTCGCCTTTTGCACTTTGCCCATTGCCCATTGCCTTAACCAAATTAGCAACAGACTGAATGGGGCCTCCCGCTTTATAGGCTGGTTTAAACCAGGGGATTAGTATGAATACTTTCTCCACATTGATTCAGTATATACAATAAAATATTTTTTCCAAAGCGCAAATATGACAAAAATGAGGAAACAGGATTTTACCAGGTGTCCCAGGATGGTCTGTAATTCACAATCGGGCCGTATAGGATAATAAAATACAAGGGGAGTAAATAATATTAAAATTGGAAAATTTTGGCTGTACTTTTTAAACCTTTTGATCACAAAATTGTAGAAAAACCCAAGCAGGAACATAAATATACAACCACCGATAATGCCAAAATTAATATAGGCGTCCCCAACAGAGCTTAAACCCATGGAAGTTTTTTTAGCTATACGCATGCCGGAATATTTCATAAAAAACTGCCTGTCGCCAGCTTTTAATTTATTGGGCGCAATTATCCTGGGCAAAAGTGCGGCTTCGACTATTTGGTAAAGTTCAGCTCCATTGGCAAAAGGAACTTTTCGGGGCACATTGTTCATGATGTAGGTTATGATATAACCCTGGTTAAAACGCACATTACTGGATGCCAGACTTTCAAAGCTAAAAAAACTACCCCTTCCTTCACTTTTATCATACGCTTTACTAATTGCGCCAATACCTGCTTCTTCGCCCCCTCTCCATGTTGCATCACGGTAATCACCCTTTAATTGCTGTATAGTTAAGGACAAAAGAATGAACAATACAGCCACACCTCTTTTAATATTGACAGACGGCTTGAATTTTATGGCAAACACACACCCCAAAAAAATTAACCAGGTAAGTAAATCATGAAACATCCCAATTCCTAAAGAAGAAGCAATAATAGAACCATATACTATGATCAAAGGAATAACTTTTAACTGATGATTCCCGATAATGATCATAAATGCACCAATAAATTTCAAGCCGCCCAACAAAAAGAATAAAAACGCCAGTTCAGCCGACATCGTTTCGGCAACGATACTTGCAATAAAACCAATGCCAATAAATAAATAAGCGATACTTTTATTTTGCTGAACAAAATTTCTGATCTTTTCCTCATCTATCACTTCACCATCCAGTTTACCTGCATTTAAATGCAACCCCAGTATAAAAGCAATAACTGCCGGAATTACATACACAAAATAATCTGCTTCGGGTATCTGCATCCGGTATTGAACAAACTGATACTGATCCAGGCCATTAAATGCGAATGTTGGCCCCAACAGCATTTGCAAACACATAAAAGATCCAAAAAGATATCGAACAGGAATTACATGCCCAATCGAATTGAACAGCAGGATAAATTGATGCAGCGTAATCATTATCGCAAATAACGACAACCAGCTTAGATCTGGGAATAACAAAAATATAATAATCGCTACCCCAATGATCAATTGAAGATTTGTTTTAACCCTGAATAATGTATCAAAATTTATCATGATGCTTTCGTTGCCCAAATCATAATGGAGCCTTTTAACACGGGCGATAAAATTGCTGTTAATTTGCCAATAGCCTCTATCTGCCATAATTGATAACCATATTCCAATAAAATCCTTTGCGCATCTCCCGGCTTACAGGTTTTAGTCAATGCTTCTGCCCAATCTACAAATTCAAAAAGTATATCCGGTGCATTGGGAGCAGTCAACAATTTTTCTGCGCCTTTAAATGCAAAATATTCGAACCCCTCTACGTCTATTTTTATAAAATCAACACGATCTAAATTACTTTCTTCAATTATTGTATCAACTGTAATGGTTTCTATTGCTTCTGCGTCATTGGTAAATACAGCAGCCATTGATCCTTTGCCAAACAAATCATTAGGACTAAAAAAACTTACGGTTTCCCCATCTTTATCAGAAACTGCCTTATTGAAAACAGCACAATTTTTTATGCCGTTGGTGCTGATATTTACCGCTAAATAATTAAAGACCTTTGTAGAAGCCTCTACGGCAATTGCTTTGACATCGCTTCTTTGCTTGCATACGGGTACACAAATAGCTCCAATATTTGCGCCAATATCCACAAAACTGCCGTTTACAGGCAATTTACCCACAATAAACGCAATGGTCTCCTGTTCGTAAACTCCATTAACAAATAATTCAAATCCAATGTTCTCTTTTATATTCGGAACCTTATAAACACAATTGTATTTTCCATTGATAATTATATCCCTGTCATCGTTAATTTCCCGGTTAAACAATGCCCTTGCTAAACGCTGCTTTCCTTTAAATGCCGGTAATTTTCTTAATATCTTTTCAATCATCTTTCATTAATTTTGAAATAAGTGGTTCAAGTACATTTTCACAGGTAAACAATGGCTGTTTATGTTCATATCCATTGCGTTGGCTTAGATTATTTAACTGTTTGTCATTAAGTCGATCAAAATCGAGTGCCATTATCTTTGGATATGTATTATGCGTTACATAAGGTAAACTCCCTTTCATTATTTGCGGAAACCATATATCAAGACCGCTGGCATAATATTCAAATAATTTATTGGGTGCATTGTAAATATAATTGGAGATATGCCCCTTATACAATACAACGCCAACCTCATACTGTTTTAATATATCCGGCAGATCAAGATAATTAACACCGGCTTTTAGTTTTATCCAGTCGTTGTTTTGCCCTTGCAAATAACGTTTGGTTTCCCCGTCAATATTATAAGCATAAATATCAAACAGTAAATTTCCCTTTTGTTCAATTACATATTCAACAAATTGTTTTACATACATCGTCTTCAAACTCAGCGCTCCGATATAAACCGCTTTTACCGGGGTTCCAATATGATCTATTTGCTTACAAGGCCAGTTTTCCGGTGGATAGTTTGGTAAGACCCGGGGATTATTAATTATCACCGGTTTGATATCATCTACAAACTGTTTCAACCTGTATTCGTTTGTATGCGATAGCCAATTGGAACGCTGATATATCCACTTTTCATATTTGTGAAAATACCGGGTCTGTATCATTCCCTTTTCATATTCATCCGGAGATGTGTATTCGTGGTAATGAATGAAAACATTAACCTTTGAGTTAAAATATTTCTTATACAGGTATGCGGGAAAAGAAGAAATTGTTTCAAAATACAACAGCGATTCAGGTCGTTTAAAAATCAAAGTAACTAAAGCCCCGATATTAAAATAAAAATAGGTCAAGTATCTTTTAAAAGTACCTATTTGTATTCCGGAGACACCAAGTCTTTTGATCTTAATGCCAGGTGAACAGTATTCAATATTCTTCAATGTCGAAACAGACACATTCGTCGTAAGCACTGTAATCCTTTTTTCAGCATTTTTTTTGCCTAAGACATTTAACAAATTTTGTACCGGAGGATACAGCTCCAACGGGCTGAAATGTAAAATAACAAGCTTAGTCATACAAAGCCGTAATATATTGCAGTGCCTGATCGGATCTGTCTTTGTATGAATAACCGGAAGCGACAGAACGATTTCTTGATTGTACCCTGATTCGTTTTTTTTCAATCTGCGGTAATGCTAAAATCTTATTTATTTGAAGAACGCAATCCAGCAAATCATTGTACAAAAATATTTCTTCACCCGGTATAAAATAAGTTCCATGATCGGGTGTTGCCGGCGCCAGTTGAATTCCGCCAACTCCCGGTATTTCAAAACTCCGCATATTATGGGTATCCGGGTTATGCGGCCGCATTAAATTCAACTGTATATTATATTTGTACAAATTAATCCAGAAATCATCACCTAATACGGGGTTAAAAACCGTAATATTTTTATGGCTTACAAATTTATTCCAGTTATTACCATATATATCCAGTTCAATCCCTTGTTCTGCCAATTCCGTTAGAAAACCTGCCCTGAATTTATCAGGATTACCCAGGAAACAAAGCTTATTTATGTTCGCAGTATCCACACAGGTTTCCAGCAGTTCCTGTCTTACATCAAAGCCAAAAGGCAGTATCCCGGTAGGTATTTTATAAACCGATTCCATTTCCTTTTTTACTTCACTATTGTAGGTAAGATGCAGGTCATACAATGAAATTGAATTCTTGAGATAATCATTGCCACTACCCTTACCGGAAAAAATAAAAGGATTATCGGGATTATAATTCACCAGCTTAATGTTCTTGTCCTTCGCCCATTGCAATGATTCCGGAGAAATTTCCATCCCCTTAAAAACCCATATTATATCGGGTTGATAACTGCTAACGGCCACTTTAAACAATTCATTTATCTTCTTTATTATACCTGACAAACCACACTTATATATTATCTTATTTAATACACTTTTTTGGTAATAGTCGTAGAACAAACTTTGAGCGGAAAAATGATAAACATCAAGCCCAGATTCACACAGGTACTTTACGTAAAGATTTTCTATGGCGTATACCTTGTCGGAACCTACAATAAATAATTTCATCTTAATATTGGAAACGTTTACCAATTTTTATCATCGGCGTTTCTAATCTTTTATAAATAAAAAAAGCAAATAACAACGAAAAAGCAAAAGCCGAAATGCTGATCAGGATATCCTTCCCGTTTTCAATCCCAATAGAATTGCCATTATTAAACAAATGGTGAAATAAACCCAGTATCATATAATGAAAGAGGTACAATGAATAGGATATTGTACCCACCCACATTAATGCTTTATTCCTTAAAAGCGCAGCATAATAACTGTCTTTCTTTGTTATTGCAATAACCAGGGAAATTGAAAAGAAAATGCCATAATAAGTATTCCGCAGGACTCCTAAATCCTGGTATCTATAAAAAAAGTAACCACATAAAATAATTTCGGTTGTGAGGATAATCGTTAACCATTTAAAATTTGTGTTTACCCACTCCCTCAAATTGTAATGATAATTAAAATAAGCCACCAGGGCTCCAAATGCTATCGCATCCATACGACAATGAAGTAACACATAAGGGGGTATCCAACTGTCAAACTGCATTCGGAAAAAGATAGCCAGAACAATTGTAATACCCAATAAATAAGGGATCCATTTATCCTTCAGCAAATAAATAACAAGCGGGAAAATAATATAAAACTGTTCTTCAATTCCTATGGACCAGGTAACAGACATAGCACTGTTTCCCAAATTGTCAAGGCTGGCCATATAAAAATTATGAACCATCGCAAAATAACTCCAGGCCGGTATCACATTATTTCCGGTTAAGAAATAATTATTCGCAAAAAAGGGAATTGCCAATAACCCCATAAAAATTAATATCAACAAAAAATAGTTGGGGATAATGCGAACTACCCTCCTTATATAAAATGTTGAAAAATAGTTTTTGGAGTTTTTGCTCTGAATAAGAATGGTGCCGATCAAAAAACCTGATAAAATAAAAAACAGGTCAACGCCTATCCACCCGAAAGAAGTCAATTTATAGATTAATTTACCAATCGCATTTTCTGATCCAACCAGTTGGTTGTTTAAATAGTGAAATGAGACTACGCTTAAAATGGCAATACCTCTTAATCCATCTAACTCAGGAATACGTTTCAACTTCTCCTGTTCCGTTCTTTTATATTTCACTGAGATGACTTGGAATTACTAAAGGCTGAATTTTCGAAATAATATACCGGGCCATGGTTATCCCCGATGGTAAAGCCTTTACTAATGATCATGTTTTCCAATGCTTTCAGTGAATAATAAATACCATTGTACTCCCCGGGATGCAGTTCGATTAATATTGCCTTACAATTTTCAAGCGACTGCGTTTCATTTAACAACAGTGCAATTTCGGCGCCTTCAATATCACTGACTAATATATAATCCCCCAGATGATACCGGTCAAGAATTTTACTCAACGTTATTGCCGGTAAAGTAACCGACCCTTTCCCCTTTTCACTATCCAGAACAGATCTGGACTCTGTTGTATTGTCACTTAGTTGAAAGGAAACCGAATCGGCGCCATAGTGAACCGCATAATTTAACAAATGAATACCCGCTTTATTGTAATTATGCCGGCTTGTATTCTCTTTCCAGATCTCAGCCAAACTGCTATTTGCCTCAACAGAGATAAGCCGGGTATTTGCCCCCAATTTAGCTACCAGGTGAGCAGACACAACTCCGCAACTGCCCCCGAGCTCCAGGATATCGTTAGAACCATTAAAATATTTTTCTGCAAAGCGGATCTCGGAACTTTCATAGAAGCCCCAGAAAACAGACGCTTTGATAGTCGGATCAATTTTAGCCCCCGATAAACTAAAAATAAATCCCTTCCAACGCAAGTCAGGTATTTTATTTTTACATACAAAAGCTATTATGCCACCCGTTAATTTATTACAAAGTAAATGATATACCAGTTTCTTCAATTTATTCATATGCCTTCCCTGCTAAATTTTATTTCTTACTTTTTCCAATATGTCTATATGCGCACATTGCTGAAACTTCACTGATATCTCATGCGAGTAATCGGCCATTACTTTAAGTGTCCCTTTATCGGCAACCATGGATGCAATGATTTGTGCCATTTGGTCAATATTTCCGAACTCATAAACAAAACCATTCTTCCCGGGTTGAACGTCATCATTTTCGCCATAACTACCGCAATGATCACTTAACAAAACAGGACAGCCCATATATATGGCTTCGCTGATCGCAATTGAATGTGGCTCCAATGAAGCAGGATGAACATAAATATCTGTAGCAGCGTAATATGCCGGTAGCTGCTGTATATCAACAAACCCCGTGAAGTAAACTTTGCTTGCTTTTAAGATCGCAGCTTTATCTACCCATTGCTCCATCATTTCACCTGAACCTACTATGAGAAGATGAAGAATGACTCCTGTATCTTCCAATTTTTTCACTGCGTCGATTATGTGATCCTGATTTTTCCAGGAAACAAGTTTACCTACAACAGATAACACGGTCGCATTGCCAGGAATTTGATACTTTTCCCTGATCTCCTTTCTTAACATATCTTTTTGTAACCAGGCGGCTGCATAGGCTTTTACATCAATCGGGAAATGCATTCTCAAAAATTTACTTTGATTTACACCATGTTTACTATAAAACATTTCGTTGGCATCCCCTACTGTTAGAAAGTAAGATATTTTTGAAAAATAATTCCGTAAAAAATAATACCTGATCGTTTCTTTCCAACTTTTTTTATTATTCCTAAATTCACTATCAGATATATAAGCTACCGGTATATTATTTTTTTGGGCCCACTTGCTGGCCCTGCGTTGTAATTTTTGAAAATAGCCATAGCTAATAACCAGGTCGGGTTTAAAATCCTGAAACGCATTATTCAAAGCCGGTGCATCAATATGCTTATCCGATCGCAAAATCGCGTCTCCATTTAAAAACTCGTGATTAAATTTATCAACGTTTAAATTTCCCCAGGAAATTTCCTGTTTAAAATTTTCATCAATATATTTTTCCAGCCCTAGTTTTGATCCAAAAAACACCTTGAATTCGATATGCTCATTTTTTGCAAAACTTACATATTGCGGACAAAAATGTTGTATCGGATGAGAAACAACAAGAGCTATCCTGGTTTTATTATTCAAAGCAAGTCTACAATTTTTTCAAGTTGTTTCTGGTAGCTATGTTCCCTGGCATATTTTTTTCGGCGATCCATCGCTAACCCTGAATTGTTTTCAACCAAAGAAAGAATCGTTTTTTTAAACAACGCCGGTAACATCCGGTTATTATCCCGTTCTTCAACCATGGTCACTAAATGGGGCATCCCTTTATAGGTGCTGATATTATTCGAAATGATCACTTTACCGGTACTGATGAACTCCATTACTTTGTGATAGTTGGTTCCTTTGCTCTGGTCTTTTTCAATATCATAACATATCAAAAAAGCATCTATGTGCTGATACGCAGCAGCCAGTTCTTCCGGTTTAACAACGCCGTGCAAAACTACATTTGAATAAGACCGGAGGCTTTTCAAAAACAGCGTGGTTTCACTATTCAATCCTCCGCCGATATTTGAATCATTTTCCTGGTAACTTCCCAAAAATTCAAATATTACATCCGGATTTTCATGTATTATTTGTAAAAGAACCGGCCTGTCAATATCGGTTCGCAACAGGTTTCCTGCAAAACCTACCCGTGTACTATCGCCGGGCGATACAAGATTTTCACAATGAAGAAAAAGTTCACTTACGCCATGATTAACAAAATGAGCCGGCACCACAAAACCTGTATACTTCTCCAGGATCTCATGGGTGACCGAAAATATAACCTGAGCATCTTTAGCTGAATTTATAGCTGCATCATTTAGAGGTTCATCAACCGGGTGAAAAATCCGCAATGCTGTTTTCGGAAATAATTTAAACGGGTACAGGTTCCCCAAATCAAAAGACCATACGATATCAATCGGTTCACCAATTGTGTTAAGGATCTTTTTTATTTGCCATTGTATCAACCAATGAAACAACATTATTGAATGAAATTTGATGTTGTATGGAAAATTTATTCGATGATTTATAATAAACAAACCGGGTGTTTCCAGAATTGCAGTTATTAAAACCCGTTCTTTTAATATTTTGTCGGGTGGATTTAAAAAATAAACCGTATTTCCCAATTTTGCCAATTCAACAGCGTAGTGATGTTTAGAAATAAACATCTTACCCCAGGCCTGCGGCGAGATTAGTAAGATATTTTTATTTTTAAATTTTGTCATTCTAAAATTCTGGACCTATCTATAAAATGACTTGATGGTTTCTGCGATGTATTTTATTTGCTGTTCATCCAGTTCCGGGTACATGGGAAGTGAAAGTATTTCCGACTGCAGCCAGGTAGCCACAGGAAAATCTGCATTTGAATAACCCAGGTACTCATAGGCTTTTAAATTGGGCAAAGCCGTTGGATAATGAACAGCCGTTTCTATTCCGTTTTCTTGCAAATGCTTTGCCAGTGCATCCCTGTCTTTTGCAAGAATCACGTAAAGGTGGTAGGTATGTTTTGTATCAGGCCTTTTTTTGGGTGTTACGATCTCTTTAATTTCGGAAAGCACTGTATCGTATATTGCAGCATTAGCAATGCGCTTTTCAGTCCACCCCAAAATATAAGGCAGTTTGGTTGAAAGTATCGCAGCCTGCAAACCATCCAAACGGCTGTTGATCCCTTCCATCTCATGCTGGTGTTTTTTTAGTGCACCGTGGCGGGCATACATTTTACATGTTGTAGCCAGATTATCATCGTTGGTAATAATACAACCCGCATCCCCATAAGCACCTAAATTTTTCCCGGGGTAAAAACTGAACGATCCCGCAATACCCGTTAGACCTGCCCTGGTTCCCTCTAATTCAGAGAAATGCGACTGCGCACAATCTTCAATAACCGGAATATTATATTTATCACAAGTACTTTTAATGATGTTTATGGCACACATTTGTCCATGTAAGTGTACCGCTATAATTGCTTTTGTATTTTTGTTAATAGCCGCTTCCAGTTTAGATTCATCCATGCTGTAAAAAACAGGATCGATATCAACAAACACGGGACGGGCCCCGGTTTGCGTTATCGTTTCGGAACTTGATATCCAGCTATTGGCAACAGTGATCACTTCATCACCCGTTCCGATATCGAGCATTTTCATCAAAATATAAAGTGAATCTGTTCCATTGGCCACACTGATACAGTGCTTCACTCCATACAGGTCTGCAAATTCCTGTTCAAAAGCAGTAACGTATTTGCCGCCAATAAAAGCCGTTTCGTTTATTACGTTGCTAATGGCCGCATCCACTTTGTCTTTAATGGATACATACTGTGCTTTAAGATCTACAAAGGGAATATGCATGTAAACTGGTTGGATTTTACTGTAGTATATTTTTAATTACTTTGCCCGAACAATGGTAAACATCGTAAAAATCGGCCTGGTGCAGATTCAATTTCTTTGACGAAAATTCGCCTTTGATGGTCAATTGTTGTTCTTTTGCCCAATTATTATAAAACGCTTCATACCGATCAAAAACATGATTTTGTTTTTCATTCACTGCATCAAAAAATACAGGGTGAAATGGCAATTTTAAAATGATTACCCTGGTATTATTTTTCTTAAAAAAGTTGACCAGCTCATTTAAGTATTTCAATTTCAACGGATCAATTTCACCGATGTTTTCTTTACCCATTCTTTTTGCCACATCAGCAACCAAAATAGTATCGGGCCTGGTATAAGACAGTGGGTAGGCAATACTTCCATCGGCATACCGCCCGTATTTGGCGGGCACTTCTTTCCCTACATTATACACATCCTTGTTCTTCCCTTTGATCAAAAAAGCCAATGACTCCTTAAAATATTCAAAGGTGATCATCGTATAGTATTTTCTAAAACGATTTTCTGTGTCCTCAACCGTACCGGACTCCCCGCCAGGATAGTTTTTTTGCAGGAAATATGCATGAAAAGCATACAGGCTCTGCCACTCTTTGGTGCCTTTATCGCCTTTACATACCAGGTATGGATCCACGTTAATGATCACCTCATCCGGAATTAATTTTAAACTGTCAATAATTCCTGCCAAAGCTACCAAATCATTGATATTTGCATGAGATACGCCGATATTCAATAAATGCCTGCCGGAGAAAAAATCCGAACTTATTTCCATGATCCGGCTGGAGCCCATGATCAGAACTTCAGGCTCTTGCTTTTGCTTGAATAATACTTTTTTTTGGAGCAACCGTTCATTATAATTGGCTATATTGTCTGCATTGTTTCCCGAGACCAATATGGTGGCAATGTTCTCTATATATTTTTCTCCGGAAAATATATTAGCAGGGTCAACCTTGAAATTCACAAATAAAATAACTGCGCCCGGCGGAACAAATAAAAGCGCCAGTTTATATGCCAACTTCTTCATTAAAACTGGAAATAAATAAATGCTGAACGATTAAAAATTCCAAAACAAATGATAGAAAGAACTAAAAAATAGTAAAAGCCCCACCTGAAACTTTGTTTCTTTGCCAGTATCCAGTTTTCAAAACTATTGCGCTTTTGGCTGTAATGAATAACAACCATCACAGCAACAAATAACAAAGCAATTGCAAATTCATAAAAGGTTTGGTTGATGTATAAAATATGTAAACGGGCATTCAGGTTATTACTGATAATATCGTTTACCTGTGCAGGTATACCTACGAAAGCATTTTTTATGATATAAAAAGCGTCACTTGTATTCTGCGCCCTAAAGAACACCCAGGCTAAACAGACTAAACCAAATACAGCAAAACGTTTACTAATTATGGCCAGTATACTGCTGGCCGTTTTTATTGATGGAATCGCTTTATTCAATATAATTTCAGCTATCAAATAAAGGCCGTGCAGAAAACCCCAGATCACAAAAGTCCAGTTGGCTCCGTGCCAAACACCACTTATGGTAAAAACGATCAATAGATTCAGGTACCACCTCGATACACTTGTCCTGTTTCCTCCGAGGGGAATATAAACATAATCCCTGAACCAGGTCGACAGCGAGATATGCCATCTGCGCCAAAATTCACTGATGCTCGTTGCCAGGTATGGCCTGTCGAAATTGGTCATCAAATTAAAACCCATACACCGGGCAGACCCAATGGCAATGTCAGAATATCCGGAAAAATCACAAAATATTTGCAAGGCAAAAAAAGCTGTTGCAGTAATAATCGGTATTCCATGATAATCGTGCGCATTACCATACACATCATTTACAAAAAGCGCCAGCCGGTCGGCAATAACACATTTTTTAAAAAAGCCCCAGGCCATCAATATTAATCCACTCCTGAAATTTTCGAAATTGAACTTCTTCACTTCGTGAAACTGGTGTATCACATTCTGCGGCCTTTCAATAGGGCCGGCAACCAACTGTGGATAAAACATCACGTATAAAGCATAAATACCCAAATGCTTTTCCGGCTTTTGATTCCCCCGATACACTTCAATGGTGTAACTCATGGCCTGGAATGTGTGAAATGACAAACCTATCGGCAGTATGATATTGAGTATGGGGATCTGGCCGGTTGTTTTAACCGCATGCAGAACAATATTGAAATTATCAACTAAGAAGTTATAATACTTAAATACAACTAAAACGCCTACGTTCGCTATTATACTTAATAATAAAAGGAGTTTCCGTTTCCTTTTATCTTTAGTTTTGGCAATCCAGATACCTGCGAAATAATCGATAAATATTGTTAAGAACAATATTAAGATGTAGATCGGCTTAAAGAACATGTAAAAAAAACAGCTTGCCGACAACAACAGTAACCACCTGAATTTATGCGGAAGCATGAAAAACAGGATCGTTACAATAGGAAAGAATAAAGCAAACTCCAGCGAATTAAAGAGCATATATCCTAGCTGTTTTTTTTGATTAGTTTTGCTGGGTTACCGGCATACACACCCGGCAACATAATGCTTTTTGTAACCACTGACCCGGCGCCGATAACTACTTCAGCACAAATTTCTACAGGTAAGATCGTTGCGTTAGATCCTATGGAAACCTTGTTACCAATCTTAGTAGGCTTCCACTTGGACTGATCGCCCCTTGCTGGGCCACCACCTGAAAACAAATCGTTTATGAACATAACCCCGTGGCCGATAAAACAATCATCGCCAATGGTAACCAGTTCGCAAACAAAACTATGTGATTGAATTTTTGTTCTGCAACCCACGGTTACTGATCTCTGAATTTCTGTAAATGGCCCGATAAAGCAATCATCACCAATTTTACAGCCATATAAGTTTACCGGGGAAACAATTTTTACATTGATTCCAAATACAACATCTTCCTTAATACTGTTCTCGAAAATTAAAGGCGGGTTCATTTGGCAGCAGCGGCTTTATAAATTTTCTCAATAATTTCAACTGTCTTTAATCCCTCATAGGCACTGGTGGTTATAGATGCGTTTTGTTGTAAAACATCAATTACATTATCATACACTTTATCATGGTTACTCATGGAGCCCACATAATTTCCATAATTGTTGGGCTTGTTCCCTTCCGGCAGGTTTTCTATTTTATAGTCTTCAATACTTTGGTACTCCAATTCATTCAGGTATTGACCACCAATTTTAACGGTACCCTTATCCCCGAACAATGTTAAAGACCCCTCCATATTTTTTTCATAACTGTTCACCGTATAATTCATGGTGCCAATGGCTCCATTTACAAACTGTAAAATAACGGCACCGGTATCTTCAAACTCAATGATTCCCTGGTGCGTAAAATTGCCGGTAACAGCATGCACTTTTTCCACATCACCCACCAACCAATAAAGTAAATCAACGAAATGGCTGAACTGGGTGAACAAAGTCCCGCCATCCATGTCCATCGTTCCTTTCCATGAGTTGGCGTAATAATCTGGATTACGGTTCCAGAAACAATTCAGTTGTACACTGTTAATTTTTCCCAACCGGCCTTCATCAACTATTTTTTTAACCGCGGCAACGGGAGGATTATATCGATTTTGCTTAATGGCGAACAGTCTTTTATTGGCCTTTTCAGCAGCCTGGATCATGGCACCGCAGTCGCTGGTCTTTATGGCCATCGGCTTTTCGCATAGCACATGAAAACCTGCCTGCAATGATCTTATCGATTGCTCGGCGTGTAAGCCATTTGGTGAGCATATGGAAACTACGTCAATCTTCAATCCTGCGGCCAGTAATGTTTCAAGCGAATAAAACGCTTTGGCATTATACCTGGCAGCCATGGAATCAGCTTTCTCCCGATCCACATCACATACTGCAGTTAAAACAGCCTTATTTGAAATATGTTCTGCGTGTCGTTGGGCTATCCTGCCACAACCTACTATTGCAAATCTTACCGGTACGGCCATTATTTTTTGGGTTTAATAATTCTTCTTATTTTTTCGGTCTTCCTTAAAAAATTCATATAGTTTTCTTTAAGCTGCGAGTCCGAATTAAAATCTTCGTGATTTCTTACAGGCAGTTGCATAATTGCATCAAATTCCTGTTGAGATAGGTCAAACTTTTTTAACACATATTCTATATCCTGTTTCAATTCTTCTTCGGAGTACAAAGGCTTTTCCAATTCTTCCTGGGCTTGTGCTTTCGTTATCTGGCCGGCGCATATCAGGGTTGATAAATGTGCTTTTCGTTTGTCGATATGAAACTTCTCCGGCAAAATATAGGACTGGTAAAATTTGGTAAATACCGACTCGTGGTGTTTACCGCCATAATCCCGCCAGTTTAATTCTTTGGTTATAAAAGCTTTGATCGCTTCTTTATTATAGGGTACATAATTAAGAATGCTCACCGGTGTTAATTTCAATACGGCAGAATAATAAACATGTTTCTTAAAATCAAAACTGGGATAGGTTTTCAGTTTTAACTTTCCGTATTGTTTATGAATATCCTTAAGGTTGCTGAAATCCATTTTTTTATACAACCAGGATGGCGGCATGATGTGTTCGGTAACGATATTGGTGCCGCTGATGATATATCCAATATTTTTTTCTTTGGCCAGTTTATACATGGTAGCAAAAATGGCATGGTCAGATACCACTTCAATATCAACCACGGAAGCTTTTAAATAGGCCAACTGGATATCTTTAAACTCCTGCCAGTTGATGACCAGTGTAAAAAGATCGATATCCAGTTTACTGATTATGCTTTCAATGTTCTTTACCGCCAGTTCCGAATTCCACCCATTATCCAGGTGAACCGCTAGCGGCCGCAGTCCAAGGTCCTTTACCAGCCAGGCCACATAAGTACTGTCAACGCCCCCACTTAACCCGATCAGGCAATCGTAGGGTTTTCCTTTGCCTGCTTGCTTTATTGCCGTTGCAAGCGAGGCCAGTTTTTGCTTACCTACGTCACCGGTAAATACATTGCTTATTTCCGCTGCTTTATATTCATAGTAGTAGTTACAAATCCCTTTTTCATCAAAACTAATATCCGGATCAGCAATATTATCCATCACGGTAACCGCACATTGCCTGTAGCCTGTTTCATCTTTTGTAAATACCATTAATTTGATCTACTTGTTTAGTTTCGAAAATAATTTATCAGCCAGTTCCTGCTGCGAAGGATAACTTATCAAAACGGCCTGGTGTGGTCTCTGAAAAACAAACATGGAACCTGCAGCCACCGCAGAAGCCCCGGCCTTTACCGCAGCTGCAAAATCATCCACACTGCCGGCCCCGCCGCAGGCAATCACCGGAATACTAACTACTTCGCTCACCTGCTGTAACAATTCCAGGTCAAAACCGCCATAAGTACCATCTTTGTCAATGGCATTCAAAAATATTTCACCGGCACCGGCATCGGTTAACTGTTTTGCAAATTCCACCGGATCCAAAGCAGTCTGTTTGGTTCCATTTAATGTATAAATTTTATACTTTCCCAGCCAGTTTTTTTTAACATCCATACTTACAACCACACTTTGACTTCCGGCCAGTTTTGCAGATTGTGTAATTAAAGTTTGATTATTTACTGCGCTGTAGTTAAAGATCACTTTTTCAACGCCATTATAAAAAAGCGCCTCTACCTGATCAACGGCAGATATCCCGCCGCCATAGGCTAAAGGAATAAATGCTTCACCCGAAATTTCCTTTATCTTCTGCAAATTGGGCGGGCGGTTTTCCCTGCTGGCATCTATATCCAGCATTACAATTTCATCAATTTCTTTTTCGTTAAAAATCTTTACCGCATTGATGGGATCGCCAACGTATTTATAATTTTTAAACTTTACGGATTTAACCAACCCACCCTTGTGTATCAACAATACCGGTATAACCCGTATTCTTCGCATCAATAATTTGTAGCAAAATTTTTAAGCAATTGCATTCCAAAGCGATGGCTTTTTTCAGGATGAAACTGTACGCCCAGGATATTTTCCTTTTCTAAGCCCGCAATAAAATCATAACCATAGTGTGCGCTGATTAGTTCATCCTGTTTATCATCGGGAATTACATGGTAAGAATGAGCAAAATAAAACCGGGCATCTTCCAAATTAATTAATAGCCTTGAGTCTTTCTTTTGTTGAATTTCCAGCCAACCCATATTGGGGACTTTATGTTCATCCAACATTTTTTTTTTGTCAAAGGCTACCGTCTTTCCTTTTATCCATCCAAGCCCTGGTAGTCTTCCTTCTTCACTGCTTCCCATGAGCATTTGTAATCCCACACATATTCCAAATGTCGGTATTTTATCCTGCAATGCTTTTCGTTCTATTAGTTCCCTGAAACCTGAGTCATTAAACCTTTTCATACAATTGTCAAAAGAGCCCATACCGGGTAATAATATCTTTCGGGCAGATTCAATCTCACTCTTGTCATTACTTATGGTCGCAAGAACCCCTGCCTTCTTAAACATATTTTGTATAGAAGTTAAATTGCCAACACCGTAATCAACAATTGTAACCATCAAATCGAGAGATTTTTTTTTCGATAGGATTCAAATTTATCCGCACGGATATAACCATAATAGAGATTCTTATGTTGATATGTAACGCATTTTTCTTTCTCAAGTACTTTAATAATTTTTGCCGGATTTCCAGCGATAACGCAATGGCCATCCGGAAAGGGCTTGGTAACCACTGCTCCTGCTCCCACAATTGTAAAATCACCCAACGTAACATTGGGCATAATCTTAACACCAGCACCTAACCAACAATATTTGCCAATATGTACTTCACCAGGGATATGAATTCTGGTATCATATAAATCATGATTAGCGCTAATGATAACGACATTTGGAGCAATCTGGGTATAATCGCCGATAAAAACTTTTCCAATTGCTTGTATATAACATCCTCCCATCAATCCCGGACATGTATCAATCCCGGCAAATATATTTTCCGGGTTGACAACTTTGCTTGTACTGTTTACAGGCCAATAGGTTCTTCTATTTCCTCCTCTGTTAAGTACTTTGTGGTCGAACCATATCTTAAAAGAAATGGTACATTGATATTCCGTAGTATGCCTAATAAAATTAAAAAAAGGGATTCTCAATAAAATAAGTGTTGGAATTCTGAATGGGTGATTCAGTATATATTTTAGCCGTTTCAATTTTTTACCTTTGGCCCTCTGCTGAAAGAATACGACCTAACCAAATAAATCAGATAAACAAAAGAATAGGTTAGAGAGTATGTTAATATCATCATATCCTTGCGGTCAAAAAAGTAATTTGAAATATAAAACGATGCCGTGGTCAATACTAAAAAAAGTATGTGTAATAAAAAATCTTCTTTAAGCTTATTGGCCAGAATGTACACATAGGAAAGCGGGCTTACAATAAACCGAAAGAAAAACATGATGCCAAGAAACTGGGCAAATATGCCGGCTGTATACCATTGCTGGCCAAAAACAAAACTGAATAAAGAAGGCGCAAAAAAAAAGATGACAATAAAAGGTAAAATCGCCAACATACTGAGAGCCTTAAAAGTTTTTACAAATACCTCCCGACAGTTACCAAAATGGCTGTAACTGTAACTCGCTTTTTGTTTGAATATGTCTACAATAGCTGACGATATAAACTGTTGAGGCAAGCCAAGGAAACGTTGTGTAAAATTGTAATAGCCTACATAAGAAATACCAGCAAATTTTTGTAACAAAAATATTGGTGTTTGATTAATGAGATTATTTATAAAGTCTGACGGTGTACCATAAAAAAGTAAACCTTTATACTTAACGGCAATATTTTTAAACGCTTTTCTATTAGGTACTCCAATACCGAATTCACCCGAATTAAAAAATGCATAAAGCAACAGAAACACACTGATACTCTGTCCTAATAACAAACCTACTAATAGTCCAGTCTCATTTTTTATAAGTATCCCAAGCGTTATTTGAACCGCTACGGTTAGCAACGCTTGTATGATTCGATTGAAAGAAAGATTACGATATTTTTGAGTCCGGTTTGCCCAGATTAACAAAGTAGCATTGAAACCATTAAGTAATATTGACAATGGAATAAAAAAGTACCAAAAGCCAATCGAAGAACTGCTGAACAAATTTGTAAACAGGTACAAACTTATAAAGATCAACAGGGTAAGTAAACTTATTGCCGTACTGATAAAAACTGAAAACCACAATATTTGCCTGGCTTCTATATTTTCCTTCGGTAACATAATTGCATTCGCATAATGCGAATAAGCCAATACACCTATCAGCCCGCTGATACTCATATATAATCCCAGGACGCCATAATCAGAAGAAGTAAATATCCTGCTCATTATTGGCGCTGATAAAATGGGAATAATTGCTGCAATGACCGTGCCGGTCATTAATGTGGAGATATTCTTAAACGTGGCCGGAGAAATAAATTTCTTTAACCCGAATTTTGTCATTAATTTTTCAAAGAACATAGTCCGATCCTTCTGCAATTTTTTGTTTGATATTTTTCCAGTATAACTTGTTGATTAATCTTCATCAGTGCCCTTTATTTTGTGCAGGCAGCTATTCACAAAATCATTTTTTAATGATTTGGGTATTACGACGTACTCACAATTATTTATCGTTCCGTGAATTCCAATTTCGTTAATTTCCGTAGCGTTCTTAAATTCCTCATTTTGTTTTATAATACGAAAATTAACATACCCCCATTTTACAAAAAGCTGTTCAATTTCTTGCTGACGCTCCAGCCTTACCAGGTTTTCCGCTTTATATACTGGCAAAATCTCAAGCAATATGATCGGCTGATTCGCCATGATATCATTTTCCAGTTCAGAAAGCACTTCCAGTTCGCAGCCTTCTACATCAATCTTGATGATACCGATTTTATTAATGGACAGGTTCTGTTTAACAGCTGCCATATTGAAAATGGGAATGAACTCTGTTTTTGTAACTTTCTCTCCGGGCCTGAAATTTTGTATTATTGATGCCGAACTATCGATGGTTGAGCTGCCATAAAAAAAAAGTTTACCTAGTTCAGTTTCTGTTGATATTCCGGCTGGTATCAAAGTAACGTTATCAAATTTATTTACTTTTACCAGTTCTTTCACATAGAAAACACAGGTTGGGTTTGGCTCAAATCCGATGTAGTCTATTTCGCTGGAAACGCTTTTAACCTTCAAAAGTGTTTGCCCGATATTTACGCCTACATCCAAAAAACTACCTGCTGAAATCGGAACCACGATGTCCAAAAGTTTTACCATCCAGGGTTCAGACATCCACATATTTGAAAACCCGATCTCTCCAAGTACGGGTATGTCAAAAGGTTTGTTATTTAATTTGATTCTTCCAACGAGGTTCAATTTATTCAGTAAATTCAGTTTGTTTAGGATGCGAAACAGCAATCTGCCCATAAATATTTTTTATTAAGTACCTCCTATTAATGATTACGCCCGAAAATCGAGCAATGCTGCCAGTTTTTTTTTATATCCTGAATACCCGAAATATTCCAGCAATTTTTTTCGGCACGGCCGGGTGCTATCACAAGATCCCAACCGGTTGAAGTATCTGAATTATTTTTTGACATAGAAGTTAGGTGTGCGGTGTTTGATGTACGATGTACGGGAGTATGTTGTTTTAATAGTTCCCGATTAACTATTTACAATGGAAGATGGCAACATTTTACATTTTAATTTTCACGCTATTGTATCAGTTCGTTTAGTTTTTTTTGTGCTGCAAGTTAATAATAGCCTGTTTATTTTTTAATTATGACATTTCGTCCAGATTTCCCTTTCATTCCTGTTTTGCAGGTAGCTTGTTCGTATCTGCTTCGTACCTTCTTCGGTCCTTGTTCGGTATTCCTTTTACTCATGTTCGGGTAAGACCGAACATGAGTCGAACAAGTCCCGAACAAGCCCCGAACAATTACTGAACGAATAGATAACAAAGGCGGCGAAAACATGGAACCGTTTATGAAAAAATGTCATTTAGCGGAGGCCATCACCAAATCCTATTCGGACTGTTTATTACTATCTTTTTTTTGCATTTAATATTGCTTATGAAATTGAGCCAAGTTGATTAAACTTGCTTTTTAGTTGGCGTTACGGTAAAAAAAACAGTATCAATAAAAAACAGGGTATCTAAGTTAACGATTACGTTTTCATCATGCATATCCTCAAGAATTAATCCTATTTCTTTATGCACTTAATCATTTCTTTTGCTGTTCTCAAAACCGTTGAAGGCAAGGAACTTTTTTATATCATTCAGTTCAACAGGTGCATCTGAACTGATAAAAGGTTGTTTTAAAACTGCGTGCAGCACATCTTCAACTTTAACGAAGCCAAGGAAAGTATACGCTGTGTTTTCAAAAATAAGATTATGTAATAGTACGCTGTTGAAAAATTCAAGCCAGGTTGCATAGTACACCGCATCATTGAGCTTAATCACCGTCCGGTTATCGGTATGCAGATATATACGGGCTTCCCCACCCCTGGTCAAATACCTGTCTTCGCCCGGAAGATCAGTTACCCATAAATTGTTCTCGGTGCTGTACTGTTCTAAGCGGTTGGCCTGCTCTTTTTTAATGATGGCTTTACCTTCGAAGTCTTTTTTAACCGTTGTACTTGTAGCAAAGCCTGCACATAAGAAATTTCGGACTGTTGTGCAATTATCCTCCGCCCCTTCAATGACAATTCCTGTAGTGATATTTGTAATTTTAATTCGGGTATCATGGAGTAGCATTTTCTGTAAAATTAAAGAAAAAAGTCAAAAAATCACTTATCTATGGTCCGGCATTCATTGTTTCCCAACTACAAACTCCTAATTCCTAACTCCCCCCAAACATTCATGCAACTTCCGCTTATACCCTTCGTAGCCAAAATATTCCATCAGCTTATGCCGGTTGGGTTTATAAGCGTCAGGGTTATCGAGTATTTTACTAATGGCTTCTGATACAGCGGTTATATCCCGGGGATCAACCAATAATCCCAGTTCACCATTGGCCAATGCATCCACGGAACCATCCACATTTCCAGCTATCACGGGTACGCCATAAAACATGGCTTCAATAAATACGATCCCAAAGCCTTCTTTTTCGCTGGGCATGATGAAGATATCCGCCAGGTTAAAATGACCGGCCAGTTCTTCATCGGGTACAAAGCCGGCAAAAATGATATGGTCCTGTAATCCCAGCTGGCCGATCAACGCATCGAGCCTTTGTTTTTCCAGCGGGCCGTATTTACCTACCAGCAGGTAGCGCAGGTTCGGGTAATCTATTAGGAGTGCCGGCATGGCTTCTATCACTTTATCATATCCCTTATATACTTCAGTATCGGCCATGCGGGCCACGGTGAGTAAAATTTGCTGGCCGGGCTGCAAGCCGTAGCGCTCCATCAGTTCAGGATTCCTGCTGCTGTCCAGTGGTTTCTCTAAATATGGATCGAGGCAATTATTGAGCACTTTAATTTTTTCGGGATCAAGTCCATGCATTTCCAGCATACGGCTGCGGGTGTACGCACTCACCGCCAGTACCAGGTCGCATCTTTCAAGTACCCGCCGTTTCCAGGCAGGCAGTTTATCCCATACTTCAATACCATGTGCCAGCAATACCAGCCGCTGTTTTGGGTAGATAAATTTTAAGAACTGGCCAATGATCAGCAGGTTGATATGGCTCATAAGCACCACATCGCTGTTGCGGCCCGCCCGTAAACTGTTTAGCAGGAATGATGACCGGCGGCCTCCAAACCCACGAAACAGCTGTTGGGGAAAATATTCAGTCTTATCGGCATTGTTCCTTTGGCAGTACAGGGAAAATACCCTGCTTTTAAACCCATACTGCAGCCCGCTTTCGTACAAGGCCTTACCGGCCACCCGGCAAACCTTTTCAATACCGCCGGTGGCCGAAAAAACCCGCAGGGTTAAAAACAATACTTTATACCGCATGTGAAAATTTGCTCACCAGCATCAATGACATCAGGTGCGACCAATGCAACTGCCCCCTGGTAAATTTATCGTAACTGGCGGCCCCTTTTTTTCCCAAGGCCATCAAACTGTCTTTCACCAGTTCATTATCCCGCATCCACTCGGCAAAGGGAAAGGTAAAACCCATTTTGGGCCGGTTCCACACAGGTTCGGGTAATAGTTCTTTAAAACTGTCTATTAATAATTGCTTGGGCAGGGCACCACTGTATTTGATCTCACTACGGATACCCATCACAAGCTGCATAAACTCCTTATCCAGGAAGGGTACCCTGATCTCGATACCATGTGCCATGCTCATCACATCCGAATCGCGCAATAACTGGTTTTGCATATACATATTCATTTCGAGCCAACTGGCCCGGTTACCCGTAGATAATCCCTGCAGATCGTTTTGCACCGGGTTCAACTCCAGGATGTGCCAAACCTCCGATTCACTGGCATCCAGCTGGGCGGCAATGGCCGAAGGGATATACTGGCCACGAAGCAACAGGTAGGCGCCGTTGGTATTTCCAATACCCAGGTTGGCCAACCGCCTGATCTTTTTGGAGTTAAAATGCCTGCCGGTTCTTAAAAGTGCCGATGGCATTTTTTGCAGCCGGTTCACTGTAGGCATCCGTTTAAACGAAGGATAGCCTCCAAACAGTTCATCGCCGCCCAGGCCCGAGATCACCGCTTTTAAACCACAGTCGCGGGCTGCTTTGCTGATGAACCAGGTATTGATACCATCGCAGCCGGGCATATCCATATCATTGATGATCGTGGGCAGTTGCTCCCCGAATTGCTGACGGGTTATTTCCTCCTGCCAGTTGGCACACTGAAGCTGTTTCAGCACCAGGTCCTGGTATTTTTCTTCGCTGTACCTGGATTCGCCGAATTTTATAGAAAGTGTTTTTAACGATTCCCGGTGGCTTGTCGAAGCCAGCAGGGCCATCACACTTGAATCGATACCCCCGCTGAGGAATACCCCAATGGGCGCATCGCTGATCAAATGGCGCTTAACGGCGGCCTGCAGGGTTTCTTTGATCAATGCTGTAGCTTCTTCCCGGTTACTGATCTGTTCGCGGTACTGGAACAAACAGAAATTTTGCAGGTCAAACTCCCCCGAGGGTATATGATATTGTATAAAGCAACCTTTTGGCAGTGGCTTCACCATGGCCAACGTGGTAACCGGCTCGGGCAGGTACCCGTAGGCGAGCATATAAACGGGCCAGTCTTTATTTTGCTGTTGCAGCCATGGCAAAAGCGCTAATGCCCTCACTTCGGAAGCAAAGGCCAGTCCGGTTTCGGTGATACTGTAATACAATGGCTTAATGCCCGCACCATCGCGTACCAGGTAAACTTGTTCTTCTTTACTGTCCCACAAGGCAAAGGCAAACATGCCGTTAAAACGTTTGAAAGCATGCGTGCCCCAGGCGGCAAAAGCGGCTAAAATAACTTCGGTGTCGCTGGACGATCTAAATGCGTACCCGGCTTTAACCAGTGCTGCTTTTATTTCGGGATAGTTATACAGTTCGCCATTATAACTGATCCAGTACCTTCCTGCTTCATACGACATAGGCTGGTGCCCACCCGGGCTCAGGTCTATCAACGCCAGCCTGCGGTGCCCCAACACCAGGTGATTCTTTTCATCGCTGTAAAACCCTTCATCATCGGGACCACCATGCTTTAGTGCATCGCACATGCCCTTTACCATCCGCTGAATTTCAGTAATGGGTAATTTAGGTGATGATATGCCGGCGATTCTGCAGATTGATGTAAGTTTTAAGTTTTTGCTTCTTAGTTTGGATACTGGATCCTGGCAGCAGTATTAGGTTTCAAGTAGCAAATAGCAAGAATCAAGTAGCAAGAATCAAGTAGCAAGTAGCAAGTAGGAAGTAGGCATTATCAATTATCCATTATCAATTATCAATTATCCAGCATCCACCATTCTAACTCTGGACCAGTTCAAGATTCTTCTTATCAAAAAACGCACTCAACTGTATCCCCATACTATCGATCTGCACTTTTGCTTTGCTGCCCTGTACCTGCAGCACGATGCCACGGTAATTCATTAAAACGCCCTGTTTAATATTAACTTTTGAATTTACCGGCATGTTGTTTTCGGTGACTTCCACATTTTCGAACTCGTTTAAAAAACGGCGTATGGTATCAATTTCACTGTCCCGCACTTTGGCGGGTTTACCCAGCCAGTGCACATAGTTAACAATTCCTACTACGTCTAACAGTGCCCATTTATCGGCTTCGGCTACCTGCACAAAAACATAGCCTTTGAAGAGTGGCTCAAAAACGGTCTTCTTCCTGTCGCTCCACTGCTTGGCCACTTTGTTCAGTGGACAGTAATGTTTTACCCCCGCATGATGCAGCAATTCGGCCACTTTTTTTTCCCAACGGGGGACCGTGTACACCACGTACCAATATGTGTTTTCTGTATCCAAGACAAAGCTTCGCTGTCCCTCAGTCACAGTGCAACTGTAACGGAAGGAATTTTTTAGTTAAAAGAAAATAGTTGTTAATGGATAATGAAATAATGGATAAAGGATAATTATCCTGTCTCTACTACTTCATTAGTTTCATTTAACAGCTTTATAATAAAAAAAATTAATGCTCATCTTTCAATCCCAAACCCTTTTTTTAATGGATAATTTATAATTGATAATTGATAATTATCACATCTCGCTACTTCATTAGTTTCATTTAACAGCTTTATAATAAAAAAAATTAATGCTCATCTTTTAATCCCAAACCCTTTTTTTAATGGATAATTGAATAGTGGATAATACCTTCGGTTGAACAACCTGCCCGAATAAATCTTTCAGGCCGATGTTCGCACGGGATCATTTTTCCGCTTCCATAATTCAATTCGTCCTGCCACCCAGCCAACCCGGCTAAAATATTCGACCTTTAATTCCCGGCTCACGACTCTGAACTCCCGTCTCCCGTCTCTGAACTCCCGACTCCCGCCTTCCAACTCCCGACTCCCGACTCCGAACTCACGCCTTCTTCATCAACTTCTTCATATTCCCCAAAACCCCCCACCCATTCCTCCAGCCCGGTTTGGTTTCATCAACGGTATAATAACCGTACCCATCGCTGCCATAGCCATAACCATAGCCGTAACCATAACTGCCATATCCACTGCCATAACCTCCAAGCCCCCTGGGCCTGAGGCCGTTAAATACAACAGCCATATTATTGAATTTCTTTTGTTGATACAGGTCATCGATCATGCGTAACATGGCTTTTGGCGTAAAGGCATGGCGTATCACGTAGATGGTAGTGTCGGCATAACCGCCTATTAACTGGGAATCGGTTACAGGACCAATCGGGGCCGAGTCAATGATGATATAATCGAATTTTTCTTTTAGCAGTGCCATCATTTCTGCAAATTTCGGGTTTAATATCAACTCCGTAGGATTGGGCGGAATGGGCCCTGCCGAAACCACGAAGAGATTGGGATATTTGGTCTCCTTAATGATGCTGTCAATATCGGTTTTACCGATCAGGTAACTGGTGATCCCTGGATCGCGGCTAATACCCAGGTACTGGCTCAGCTTTGGTTTACGAAGGTCCATCTCCATCAGTCCCACTTTTTTACCGGTAAGGGTAAAACTCATGGCCAGGTTAATGGCGATAAAACTTTTTCCTTCGCCCGAAATGCTGGAGGTAACCAATATAGTTTTTCGATCCTCGTTAATGCCCACAAAGGCCAGGTTGGTACGCAGGCTCCTGAACTGCTCGGCTACAATGGTGCGCTTACCCTCACTAATGGCAATGGTATCCGGAACTTTGGAATACAAGATCTCGGCTAATACCGGCACCTTGGTTTTTTCTTCGATCTCGGACCTGAATAATATTTTACGGTTAAACTGTTCCTTTAACAGAACAATAGCGATCGATATCATTAAACCGATTAAAAATCCGGTTAAATAAAAATTCCTGGCAACCGGTTTTATCGGGCCCATAGCTGTGCCTTTTTCCAACACCCGCAGATCGGGTGTGGTACCTGCCGATGACAGGGCAGTTTCTTCTCTTTTTTGTAATAAGAAAGTGTAGATATTGTTCTTGATCACCTGTTGCCGGCTGATCTCCAGCAATCCCCTTTCTTTTTTGGGAATGCTGCTCAGGAGCCCACTGTTCATGGCAATGCCCGAATTCACATTGCTTTTGATGGCATTTAAATTACTGCGTATGGTACCCAGGTTTTCCCGGATATCGTTTTTAATTCGTCCTACGGCCTGGCTGGCCAGTATCACCGCATCGCTTTTCTCCCCGTTAATACTTTCAGCCTTGCTGAGTTGAAATTCGGCATCATATAAACTATGGATCAGCCCGCTTAAAGTAGGGTCGTTGATCAATAATTGAGAAGGTACCGTACCGGGCTTTTTTCCCTTACTGTTTACGTACTGCTGCACATCACTCAACACATCCAGCTGAATGTCTACCTCACTCTTTTTCTTGTCGAGCTCACCCACATTATTTAGATATAAAGAAGCCTGCCCGCCCAGGTCGTAAACCGATTCACGGGTCTTGTAATTTTGTATATTTTTTTCCACCGAGTCCAGTTGCCCCACCACCAGGTTCAAACGGCCCTCTATAAAGGCCAGTGTTTTGGCTGCGATCTGGTTCTTGTCTTCAATGGCATCATAATTATACACTTCAAATAACCGGTTCAAAAAATCGACGCCTTTGGGTGGTGTTGGTGTTTCCAGTTTCACATCAATTACCGTGGATGAATTTGATGTGGGGCTGGCTGTGAGATTACCTGCAAAACCGGCAGCGGCGCCCTGGACGGTATTGAAGACAGCGTAATAATTTTTACCGGTTAAATCCCTGTTGTATTCCGGATTGGGTACTACCCAATAATAAGTCCCGGCAATATTAACCGTATCATTAAATGATACCTGCTGGCCGTTAATTTCAATTTCATTTTTTTTCCAGTCAACACTAAAAGGTTGATTGCCACCATAAACAATATTATTTTTATCTACGGCTTTAAAATAAACCGGGCAATTGAGTTTGTATAATTCTTCTGTGCGCACATTGCCTTTATTATAAACCGTTGCATAAAAATCCATGCTGGCTACCACTTCCTCCAGTAAAACAGAGGATCTTAAGACGATGATCTCGTTTTCTACAATTTTTTTATCACTGAAAATATTCAGGGCATCCAGCACTTTACTATCGCCCCCGCCCTTTTGCGGGTCTTTTAAAAGTACTTTGGCAGAAGCCACATAAATGCGGGTTTGCGACCGCAGGTACAGGGTTGCTATGGCCAGGCCAATACCGGTGGTTATTAAAAACAGGGGCCAAAAAGGCAGGTAACGCTGTACGATCTGTTGAATCAAATTCGTTTCCTGCCGCTCCTTAAAAAATTGCTGTTCGCTCATAAAATTGGATAGATCTTTTACTTCAATACACTGTTCAGTACGATCACGATCACTGAAAGCCCTGATAATACCAAGCCGATGTTTTGCTGGTTTTGCGCTCTTTTGGCCTGTTTTATTTTTTCATCACTTGGTTCTATATACAGCACATCATTGGGTTGCAGGTAATACCATTCCGAAGTAAATAAAGAATGGTCCTCGAGGTTTATACGTTTAAACTCCTTGCCTGTTTCGGTTTCCCGGATGATGAGGATATTGTCTTTCCTCGCCAATGGCGATACATCGCCACTGCTGCCCAATACTTCCAGCAGGCTGAGTTTTTCCTCGGGCATGTTGATCACCTGTGGTTTGCTAACCTCTCCCAATATGGTTACCCTCCTGTTCAGGAACCTTACGGTAACTACCGGGTCTTTTAACCAGGCTTTCAGATCGGTTTCGATCTTATTTTTAAGTTCACGCCGGGTTAAACCATCAACATGTAAAGCCCCCAGCCGGTGTAATTGAATATTGCCGTCGGCATCTACCTGGTAACCGCTACCGCTGCCACTGCCGCTACCTGCCGATGATAAGGCCATGGCCGCTGCATTAAACACCTGGTCTTCAATGGGGTTTAAACTGCTGATCACAATGCCCAGCTGGTCGTTGGTAACGATCTTTGCTTCGCCCAGCTTATTCACCGTTGAATTGATACTGGTATCATTGGGAATGGTCTTAAAATAATAGGCATTTTTGGGGGTGCTGCAGGAGCTGAAAACAGCAACTGCCAAACAGGTAATGAGGACTTGTAAAAAATGTTTTCTTCTTTGGAAAAGCCCTTGGGGATATGTATAAAAACGCATTTTGGATTATGGTTATTTGAAGCTGACCATCGCTTTATTAAAATAATAATGGCGCAAATATACAGAATATACCATTTAAGATGGGGAATATTAAAATTCTTTGGGATTTATCTAAAGCTGGCATGATACAGAAAAAGGAGCTTCAGGCTGTCTTAAAACTGTATGATATGGATGCTATCATCTTCAGGATGCTGTTAACCGGGGGGACTGCGGGCAGATGCAGTGTTTTTAGTTCTTGATGAATAAGAATAAATTTTACGCAGCTTCGCTGCCCAAAATACAATTTGCCACTAAGGCACAAAGGCACGAAGTAGAAAAAATGCGTAGCATTTTCCCTTTGTGTCTTCGTGTCTTCGTGGCTATATTTTTTTTGTAAAAAATTGTTTTTTATACGGGAACACTTAGGAAAAGCAACCTGTTATCG
>JANNSN010000005.1:0-42634 GCA_031402615.1 Chitinophagaceae bacterium | reverse complement strand
GCGGTAATTGGCCGCGTTGCCGACAATATTGAAAAAGTAGGCAATGATCTTGATGCAATCTCACAGGAGATTTTTGGCAATGATAACGGCGTGAAAAAATCGGTTACCAAAGAAACCGCTAATATGCAGCAGATACTGAAGAAGATTGGTATCAGCGGTGAGATTTGCCCCAAAAATTGCAATTTTTTTAATTTAACAGCAAGGGAAAAACAACCTGTTTATGCGGTATTTTTCTTCCCTGTTTTTCGGGATTAAGTTCTAATGTTGTGTAGAAATGATTTTATGAGTAAAACATTAATAAATATTTTTGATTCGATTCAACTTGGAATAATGTTACTGTCGTTCATTGTCAGTTTAAAACTTGCGAAAAGTAAAAATGCACCTAAATATATGGACGGTTTTTTTTTATATCCTTTAGTTGCTGTCTTAGTATTTTCATATTCATTTTTTACTACATTAATTTCCAAAAATTTATATCAATTTGCTCATATCTCAAATAATATCTCTCTAATTTTTCACTTTTCTTTCTTAAGTATTTTTATTATTCGGGCAATGTCAAAAGGAAAGAACAATATTTATATTTTTTTGATTTTTGGAATATTTATTTCATTATTATTTGTATTGTTATATAATGGAACATTAAGAAAACTAAATGGTCCTGCTTTTGCTACAGCTAACCTTGGGTTAGCTGTATTTTGCGTAATATATTATTACAGACTTTTTGATAATTTGCCTATTCTTAATTTACGAAAGGAACCAGCTTTTTGGGTAATAACCGGTATTTTTTTTTGTATGAGTTTAAACATTCCAATGTTTGCTTTTTATAATTATTTAAAAATTAGAGTTTCTTCTTACAATCTTATATTATTAAAGTCAATTGGTGCATTTGGTTACACATTAATGCATGTATTTTTTATAAAAGCTTATTTATGTTCAATTCGTCTTCAGAAGCAGTAGTTGTTTTTATAGTAATATGCACTTTTTTAATTGCATTGCTGATCGGTTTTATCACCACAATGATCTACCGTTACCAGCAAAAACAAAATGCTTATTTTAAAGATATAGAAACACTTAAAACATCCCATCAAAATGCTATGCTGCAATCGCAGTTGGAAATACAGGAACAAACCTTTCAAAACATATCCAGGGAAATACATGATAATATTGGCCAGAAATTAACGCTGGCCAAACTTCATTTAAACACACTTAATTATACGGCCGGAAATAATACCCAGTTGCAGATAAATGATTCGGTAAATATAATAAGTGAAGCCATCATTGACCTGAGTGATCTCAGCCACAGCATGAGCAGCGAAATTATTTTAAATAACGGCCTGATTAAAGCACTGGAATTTGAAGCGGCACAGCTGATAAAGTCAGGCTTATATCATATTAATTTTTCCACCACCGGCAACCCCGTTTTTATGGATGGTAATATTGAACTGATGCTTTTTCGCATTGTACAGGAAGTACTCAACAATATTATAAAACATGCGGCCGCTTCAATCATAAATATCCACCTGCATTACAATATCTCCCATGTTTCTATCCGGATAAATGACAATGGCAAAGGTTTTAATACTACTGAAACCCTGCCGGGAACCGGCATTCAAAACATAAAGAAGCGCACATCCATGTTAAAGGGCATATTGCTGATCAGCAGCACTGTAAATTTGGGCACCGAAATTAAAATTGAAATACCGATAAATGAAAATAACCCCGTCGTATAAACTTATCCTGGCAGATGACCATATACTGTTAAGGGATGCCCTGGCAAACCTGATCAATAAATTTGAAGAATTTACGGTAATAGCTACTGCAGCTAATGGTGAAGAAGTAATACAGGCAATTGAAAATGGCTGCAATCCGGATATAGCGCTAATTGATTTGAACATGCCAAAGATGGATGGCTATGAAACAGCAAAATGGATCGCAAAAAACCGGCCCGGGGTAAAAATTGTAATCCTTACCATGTACAACAGTGAAATAGCATTGATTCGTTTACTGAAGGCAGGCGTTGACGGATTTTTAAAAAAGGATATCCATCCTGTTGAATTAAAAACGGCGTTATTGTCAGTAGCAGCAGGAGAATATTATTATTCCAATCACACTACTGTTAAAATAGCATCTCTTTTTCGTAAAGAATCTGCACTGGAAAAATCAATATTAAGTGATACAGAAATTAATTTTTTAAAATTAGCCAGTACTGAAATGACCTATAAAGAAATTGCAAAAGTCATGAATTTAACGCCCAGGCATATTGACAGCTTCCGCGATGCATTGTTTACAAAACTTGATGTAAAAAGCCGGGTAGGATTGGCTATTTATGCAGTTAAAAACGGAATAATTACTTTTTAAAAGATCAGGTTTAATGATACAGTAACCTGAAAAATTAGTCTCAAAGTTTTCGTATACTACAAAATTTTAAATCTACCTTTTTACAGGTATTTGTACCATTACTCAATCAGCTTGTTCCGCATGCCATACATGATAAGGCCGCCAATGGTTTTAGCATCAACCTTGGTTTTCATGTTTTGCCTGATGGTTTCAATGGTCCTGGGGCTTAGGAAAATTATCTTCGAGATTTCTTCGGTGGTTTTATCTTCTGATAAGAGTTGCAGTATCTTAATTTCCTTTTCATTAAACTGTACCGGTGTGTTACTGCCATAATGATGACGCACATTTTTTTTCTGCATCAGTTTACCCATAACAGCCTTGTTGACCAGGTCATTAAAATAAAAATCATCATTCATACAGGTTAGAATGGCCTCGTATATTTCTTCCGGGTCGGTGGTCTTTGTTAAATAGGCATTGGCACCCATCTCCATCATCTTACTGATCATTTGCTGATCATCATACATAGTCAGCACAATTATTTTAATATCCTCATATTCTTTCCGGATCAGCTGGATACCGTTAATGCCATCTATTTCCGGCATCCTTATATCCATTAAAAGCACTTCCGGTTTTTTTATCGCAATTTTATGCATCATATCCTTGCCATCTTCAGCTTCCCAAAGCATTTTAAGGTTATCCTTACCGGAAAGTGCCATTTTGATCCCATCCCTGAAAATCTTGTGGTCATCGGCTATTGCAATCTTAATTATCTGGTCATTACTCATAGAATTCACTATTGGGGGTTAGCAAAAAAACTTGCCTAAGTTACAATTATTAAACTTAAATCAACAAATCTGGCAGGTAATTTCAAGAAAGTCCCGGCATCATATCGTTGATTTTCACAGCATTCAGTAATTGTACCTGGTAATTTTACGTGCAATATACTACGGTAAACTACGTGTAACAAATGCACTTATACCCATTTAAAAGGTAATTCCTGTTAAAGCAAAAAAGGGCATAAATGCTCTATTTCGGGGACAAGGCCCGTTATACATTTGTACCAGTTGATTGACATGGGTTCACTAAATAATTTTATATCCAAATATCCAATTAAAATTAAGAACATTTCCAATTATCCCGGAGAAACCTTGTTTGTGCTTGTGTTGCCACTGTCAATCAACTATTTTATAAAAAATCCCGTTTTAAATCCAATAAACTAACCTGAATAACCGAGCTGTTTGTTTTTATCCACAACACCCGGCCTTTTATGTTTCTTCTGCTTTTTTACGTAATAGGTATCTAAGCCTGTTCTTTATTTTTCTAAATCTACTTTTTCACATACACAGTTTTCCACATAAGTAAATTTACTGTGGAAAACTACAATTTAATTCATAGTAATTTTACTAATAACCTACCGTACATTTACTCTAATTAGCTACGTTATTTTACGCTTCTTTTACCTTAAAACCCTTTACAATATTAGGTTTAAGCCCTTTTAAGCAGTTCATTAATAAAATACAGCCGTTGTCAGACTTTCGCTTTTGATGGAAGTTTACAGCGAAAACAATCACTTAGAAACCTTAAAACTTATTTATTATGTGCAGTGGAATTATCGAATTACTGGTTGAGTGTTTTTCTTAAGCACTAAATCAATTTATATTTCTGATTTTAAGAACCAATGGCTATTTTTGATTAAATAACCATTTATTATCTTACAAAATCTAAAATATATAACTTACGTATCTGAACTTATACCTTTTTTCTTTTGCCTTATTTTCCTTAAAAGGATGGTAACAAAAGAAAAAAGGATTTTTTTTATATATACTATACTTATTGCTATCCTTGTAATTATTGGGTTTAGCTTATTATATATTTTAAAATCTCGTGAAAGTTATTTTCTTATTGTTAGAGTTTATATAGTTATTGAATATACTTTACTCGCCTATTTTTTTTCATTTTATATTAAAAGTAGAATTGTTAATAAAATTCTCTTCTTTTCAGTACTTGCATACTTCTTGTTTTGTATTTATTCCTATGCTAATGAACAGATACCTGCAATGCCCTTTTTACCCCTCAGTGTTGAGCATATAATCTTATTATGTTTTATTATTTATTATTTCTTTGAAGTAATGCAGGAAATTGTTTTAGAACCAATATACCAAAAAGCGATTTTTTGGATAAGTGTTGCTTTTATTATTAATTCGGCGGGTAATTTCTTTTTATTTTTATATTCAAAGAGTAGTTACAATGATAGTCATTTCCAACAGCAGTATACAATTATATATACTACTGTTACAGTAATTAAGAACATACTTTTATGCATATCGATATTGATTAAAGATCATATAGAAGAAAAAACACTCCCCCATACCCTTGATATTAATTTAGATTCATTTCACCCAATTACTAAAAAATCATAACAGCAATTACTTACAATGATTTTTTTACAGGCTAACAATAATTCAACAGGAATAGATACAGCCATGTTTTTAGGAACATTAGGTATGCTTACGCTTGCAATTGCCATTATTGGCTTTGTTATATTTCACCAGCGAAAAGTGATCCGGTATAACAGCCAGTTAAAAAAACTGGAAGAAGAAAAACAACAGATACTTTTAAATGCATCCATACGCTTCCAGGAAGAGGAACGAAACCGGATAGCCGCCGATCTGCATGATGATGCCGGCCCCTTGCTGGCTACAGCAAGACTTTACCTTAATGAGAACCTGGTGAACCAGGAAAAAGCCCAGCAACTGCAGAGTATTTTCAGCGCCAAACAAATACTGGATGATGCCATTTTACTTATCAGGAATATCAGCCACAGCTTAATGCCACCTACCCTTAAAAATTTTGGACTTGAAAGTGCTGCTACTGACCTGTTTCAGAAAATTGGAGCCAGCGGGAGTTTGAACGCCAGTGCCCGTTTTCATGATTACCGTACCCGGTTAAAAGTTGACCAGGAATTGCTTGTTTTCCGGGTAATACAGGAACTGGTTAATAATATTCTTAAACACAGTAATTCGGGATTTATTCACTTAACACAAAATATCAGCGGCAACAAAATGTATTTCCGCATCCACCATGATGGTACCGGAATTGTACAGGCCGATTTTGAAAAATTAAGCCACAGTACCCTTGGCCTGGGATTAAAAAACATTGCCAGCCGTATTAAAGTACTTAACGGCAAAATCTTCTTTGAAATTGACGCCAGCCAGACCTATTTTAAGGTTACCATTGAAATTCCGAGAGAGCCTGCCATTTAATAATATCAGCCATGCAGGTTATTTTACTCCGTTTTGTTCCTAAATCATCCTTACAGGTAACTAAAAAAACCATATCCAAACAACAAATGAATTTTCTTTTTCGTATTTTTACTACAGTACCAAAATTATGAATGAAATAAAAGTAGCCATTGCAGATGATCATAAAATTTTCAGGAAAGGGGTAATTCTTTCCATGCGGTCATATACCAATATTAAATTTATTATGGAGGCTGATAATGGTGAGGAGCTATTAGAAAAAATTCCACAAGAAATGCCTGATGTGATTTTATGTGATTTAAAAATGCCTGTTAAAGACGGTATCGACACTACAAAACTGATTGCAAAAAACTATCCCAATATCAGGGTGATCATACTTACAATGTATGAAGATGAACGGTTTGTTGGGCATCTGATGGATTGCGGGGCTGCCGGCTACCTTTTAAAAAGTACTGACCCCTCTGAAATAAAAAAAGCCATTATGGACGTAATGCGGACCGGCTTTTACCTTAACCCCTTTGTAAATAAAGTGCTTATTAAAAAAAATTACGCCAAGCAAAAATTTAACCCTTCACTTACTTCTGAAGTAGTACTTAGTGAACGGGAGAAAGAAGTACTTACACTGGTTTGTATGGAATTTACAGCTGCTGAGATTGCCGGAAAAATGGACATCAGTTCCAGAACAGTAGAAGCCATTAAAGACAGGCTGATGGAAAGGTTTGGTGTTAAAAACTCAGTAGGCCTTGTTTTTTATGCTATGAAAAACTCTTTGATAGATTAATGGAGAATTATGCTTTTCGAATACCTGCGGGGGTTTTGGTTTTAAAAGATTTCAACTTAGCAGTCTCTTACGCTTTGAAATTTTACATTCGAAATCCGGCTTTAAAATAACCCGAATAAAGTAGAATCAATACTGGTTATTATCTTCCCCAGATCCTCTTCATTTTCGGCAAATTTATTTTTATCAGCATCGATGATCAACAAGGGGCCTTCTTTATAATTATCTATCCAGCTATTATAAAACTCATTTAGTTTTTTTAAATAGTCAAGCCGGATATTTTCTTCATATTCCCTTCCTCTTTTTTGTATTTGAGCCACCAGGGTGGGTACCGAAGCCTTTAAGTAAATGATAAGGTCGGGTGGTTGAACCATGGTTTTTAAGGTCTCAAAAAACTTATAATAATTATCAAAATCACGTTTGGTCATGAGCCCCATATCATGCAGGTTTGGTGCAAAAATATTTGCATCTTCATAAATCGTTCTGTCCTGTATAACCGTTTCAGTGCCATGATGGATCTCCAGCAGTTGATTTAACCGGCTGTTTAAAAAGAATATCTGAAGGTTAAAACTCCACCTGGGCATGTCTTCATAAAAATCATTCAGGTAAGGATTATGATCCACGTCTTCAAACTGGGGTATCCATTTGTAATGTTTGCTCAGCATTTCTGTTAACGTGGTTTTGCCGGCACCAATATTTCCGGCCACTGCTATATGCTTTGGTTTTTTTGTTTTTGCCATTAGTACTTACATTTATCCAACCCAAAAAAAAAGTCAGCCCATCACTGACGTATGCACAAAATAATAAATAATCGTTTCAAAAGTTCAATTCTTTAATAATACTTTAATCCAATGGCCTCTCTAACCAGTTGCATGGTAGCAGCAGCACTCTTATTGGCTTTTTCTGCTCCCTGCTCCATTATTTTCTTAAGCCCCTGCTCATCCTGTAATATAGCATCAACTTTACTACGGATCGGTGAAATAAAATTCACCATATCTTCCGACAACTGTTTTTTTAAGTCACCGTAACGTATAGAACAGTTTTTATAATCACTTTCATATTTATCTATCACAGCTGCGTTAGAAACCAGGCTCATTAATAAAAAGAGATTTTCAATATAATCAGGTTTTGGAGTATTTTTATCAGCGGGGCCACTGTCTGTCCTGGCTTTCATCACTTTTTTCCTGATCATATCATCTGTATCTGCTAAATATAAAGTAGCCATCTGGTTTTCACTCTTACTCATTTTTCCTGATCCATCAAGGCTGGGTACTTTTACAAGGTCCTGGTTATAATTAAATGCCCTGGGCTCCGGAAAAACATCCCCATACCGGTGGTTAAAGCGGTTAGCAAATGTTCTGGCCATTTCTAAATGCTGCTCCTGGTCTTTACCAACAGGTACATATTTTGCTCTGTGTATGATAATATCAGCAGTTTGTAAAACAGGGTAAGTTAATAAACCGGCATTCACATTTTCGGGATTTAAACGAACTTTATCTTTAAATGTGGTTGTTTTCTCCAGTTCCCCTTTGTAAGCCAGCATGTTTAAATAGAGATACAGCTCCGCTGTTTCATGCACGTGGCTCTGGCAATACAAAGCCACTTGATCAGGGTTAAGGCCACAGGCAATATTTTCGGCCAATACCCTGTGCACATTAGCTTTCAGTTCTTTTGTATCGGGATGCGTTGTTAAAGAATGTAAATCTGCCACCATAAAAAAGCAGTCAAATTCTTCCTGCATTTTTACATAATTACGAATGGCCCCAAAATAATTGCCCAAATGCAAAAATCCTGTGGGCCGGATCCCACTCATTACTATTTCCTTTTTTCTGATCATCAGGTGGCGAAGATAAGAAAATCGGGATGCCGGCAAGTAGCAAGTTTTCCATTCATAATTGTAATCAGCCGATTGCCAAGTGTTAGCTGCTAACTGCCAACTATCAACTATATTTGTTTGATGGAATTGAACGATGCATTGGTAGATAAATTGGCAAACCTGGCAAGATTAAAGTTTGATGATGCTGAAAAAGCATCCATCAAAAATGATCTTCAAAAGATGATCCATTTTGTTGAAAAACTTAATGAGTTGAACACCACCGGTGTTGAGCCCTTATTACATATGAGCGACAATATAAATATTTTAAGAGCCGATGAAATAAAAGGAAGTATCAGCAGGGAAGAAGCCCTGAAAAATGCTGCCTTACATGATGATCAGTTTTTTAAAGTACCAAAAGTGATTAAAAGATAGTTGAATATTATTGAAGGGTTAAACCTGGTACAATAATACTTCAACAACATTTAAAATCTTTAAACAACATTCAACATTTAATTTATGCAGGGAATTATTCATCTGGAAAATATTCGTAAAAGTTATTACCTGGGCAAAAATGAACTTCAGGTATTAAAAGGTATTTCTCTCGATATTTTAAAAAATGAATACGTGGCATTGATGGGACCAAGTGGTTCGGGTAAATCTACTTTAATGAATATTTTAGGTTGTTTGGATACCGCTTCCGGAGGTAGATATATATTAAATGGAAAAGATGTAAGCCGGATGCCGGATAATGACCTTGCTGAGGTTCGTAATAAAGAAATAGGTTTTGTATTTCAACAGTTTAACTTATTACCCCGCTTAACTGCTGCTGAAAATGTTGCCCTTCCCCTGGTTTACGGCGGCGTTAATAAAAGAGAAAGAATCGAAAGGGCAATGGAAGTTTTGACAAGGGTAAAATTAGATGACAGGAGCCATCATAAACCAAATGAATTAAGTGGTGGACAAGCACAAAGGGTGGCCATTGCAAGGGCCCTTATTAATAACCCTTCAATTATTTTAGCTGATGAACCTACAGGTAATCTTGATTCAAAGACTTCTTATGAGATCATGGAAATTATAGGTAAAATACATGCTGATGGAAACACGGTTATATTAGTAACACATGAAGAAGATATTTCTCACTATGCCCACAGGGTTATCAGGTTATTAGATGGCGTTATTGAAACCGACAAAATAAATGCAAACCCTGCTACTGCTGCTACTCATGCTTAATTATTTATTTGTATTCTTTTAACTTTTCACGAAAATTTTTGTTGTTTTACAGGACAAACCAGCATTGCACATGGCATTAAAAATATATACTAAAACCGGCGACCTGGGTAAAACCAGTTTAATTGGTGGCACTAAAGTACCTAAGAGCTATATCAGGATTGAAGCTTACGGCACCACCGATGAGCTGAATTCTTTTATCGGTTTAACCGCTGATCAACTTACACACGAGCCTTCAAGAGTTATTTTAAAAGAAATACAGGACCGTTTATTTACTATCGGTTCGTCACTGGCCTGTGATCCGGATAAAGAACCAAAACTGAAAATACCGGATTTAAAAGAGACAGATATTGAGCTTTTAGAAAAGCAAATTGATACGATGAATGAGGAATTAACGGCTATGAAATCTTTTATTCTTCCCGGAGGACATGTTGCCATTTCTACAGCACATGTAACCCGCTGTGTTTGCAGGCGCGCTGAGCGTATTTGTGTAAATATGAAGGAAAATGATCTATTTGTTGAACCATTGGTTATTAAGTATTTGAACCGCCTTAGTGATTATCTTTTTGTTTTAGCAAGGTATATTGGGCATTTATTGGTGGTGGAAGACATACCATGGAAACCGAGAATTAATTAGCACTTGACAATAAGGAAAGGGCAAATGGGTGTTTATGCTATATAAAAAAATGCATTCAAATATCTAATGGGTATTTTGCTTATTGCCTATTTACTCATTAAACCATCTTTCATTATCAAAATCCTGTCACTCATTTTTGCCAGCTCCTCATTATGCGTAACAATTAAAAAAGTTTGATTAAACTTTTTACGCAAATCAATAAATAATTGATGTAATTCTTTTGCATTCGCACTATCCAGGTTACCGGTTGGCTCATCGGCCATTACGATAGATGGGCTGTTTATAAGGGCCCTTGCAACAGCAACCCGCTGCTGTTCCCCCCCGGAAAGTTGCTGGGGTTTGTTTTCCAGACGATTGCCCAAACCTAAAGTTTTCAACAATTCAGTGGCTTTTATAACCACTTCTTTCTTTTTTTCGCCTGCAATCCAGCCCGGAATACAAACATTTTCCAGGGCGGTAAATTCCGGTAACAAGTGATGAAATTGAAAAACAAAACCAATATGTTTGTTCCTGAAAGCTGATAATTTTCTCCCATTCAGCGCTTCCAGGTGTTGCCCATTTAATATGATCTCCCCCTTGTCGGCCTTATCCAAAGTGCCTAAAATATGCAGCAGTGTGCTTTTTCCTGCGCCTGAAGAGCCAACAATACTAACAATCTCCCCTTTGCTGACTGAAATGTCAACCCCTTTTAACACCGTCAGGTGATCATATTGTTTATAGATATTTTTAGCCGTTAACATGCTTCGAAAATAGTTAATAATTGCAAGTTTTAGCTCCAAAAACAAAGACTTTGGGCTTTTATTTCTCAGTTTAAAATAAATTGTAAAATTCACCGTTTAAAAAACACTTTTGGTTATTCCGTATGAACTTATACATTTGCAAAAAATTAAACCCCTTTTCAAAGATGTTTTGGACACTAGAATTAGCCTCTCATTTAGAAGATGCGCCCTGGCCGGCGACTAAAGATGAATTAATTGATTACTCTATCCGCAGTGGTGCGCCTATTGAAGTTGTAGAGAACTTACAGGAGTTGGAAGATGAAGGTGAGATCTATGAGGGCCTTGATGATATCTGGCCCGATTACCCAAGCCAGGAAGATTTCTTTTTTAACGAAGATGAATATTAAAACAACCACCCCCTCCGCCCCCTAAAGGGGTAACCTGGAGTTCTATGATTTTAACAGTACAAGAATCTATAAAAGTGAGAGCCTCTAAAAATTTAGAGGCTCTCACTTTTAAATAATATTAAGAATGCACAGTATTTCTGGCTGCGAGTTCCCCCTTTAGGGGGCGGAGGGTGTGTCTCGGGAGGTTGTTCTACATCTTCTCAATAATCGCCCCCGTTACCCCGGTAAAAGAGAACCCACCATCGTGAAATAAATTTTGCATCGTAACCATTCTTGTCATATCGCTGAACATCATCACACAGTAATTAGCACAATCATCTGCGCTGGCATTGCCCAGGGGGCTCATTTTTTCGGCATATTCCAAAAACCCATCAAATCCTTTTACGCCACTACCCGCTGTAGTAAGTACCGGCGACTGGGAAATGGTATTAACCCGCACGTGTTTTTTAACCCCGTAATGGTAGCCAAAACTACGCCCAACACTTTCCAATAAAGCTTTTGCATCGGCCATTTCATTATAGTCGGGAAACACGCGTTGTGCAGCGATATATGATAATGCGACTACACTGCCCCACTCATTGATCGCATCCTGCTTCATGGCGGTTGCCAAAACCCGGTGTAAACTCATGGCAGATATATCCAGCGATTTGGCATTAAATCCATAATCAATTTCGGTATAGTGTTTTCCTTTACGCACATTAATACTCATGCCGATAGAGTGCAAAATAAAATCTACTCCCCCACCAAAATGTTCCATGGCCCTGCTTACCAGGTTGGTCACATCTTCGTTACTGCTTACATCGCAGGGAATTACCGGCGCTTTAACGATTTCGGCAAGCTTGTTAATTTCACCCATACGCATGGCAACAGGGGCATTGGTTAAGATTAATTCGGCGCCTTCCGCATGGCATCGTAATGCCGTTCTCCAGGCGATAGATCTTTCATCCAATGCGCCAAAAATGATTCCTTTTTTACCTTTCAATAAGTTGTATGACATGTTTTGGTTTTTTGTCCGGTAAAGATAGCCCTAAATGAAAATAAAAAAAACCTGGTAAAATTCCGGACAATATTCCGTCCTATGATTTTATTCCGATTATACCAGTATGTAGTCCAAAGCCGTTTGTTATCGGTATAATACCCTCTAAGATTTCAACGTAGTGCTTTGGACTACCTAGTAAATCAAGATGGTATAATAGCATTTTTACTATTTTCTGCCGGCTTTACTATTTGCACCAAAACCCTGTTACAAAAATAAAAAGGTAATGCCATTAATACAGCAACACCAATAATATCCAGATGGGCGATAATGAACATCAGCAGCGGGTTAAATAATTTAATTCCCAACCATCTCTCTGGCATTTTGTAACGCAGCTGCAGTAGGCTTTTCGCCGCTAAGCATCTGTGCAATGGTGGTTATGCGTTCGTCATTACTTAACAGTCGTATGGAAGTAACGATCTTATCCTCCTCGATGGCCTTGTACACAAAATAATGGGCGTCGGCTTTGGCAGCAATCTGTGGTTGGTGGGTAATAGATATTAACTGGTGTGAACCCGAAAGTTCTTTCATAATATTACCCACTTGCTTGGCTGCTTCGCCGCTGATGCCGGTATCAATCTCGTCAAATATCAGTGTAGGTAACTGAAGCTTTTTTGCCACGAGAGATTTAATACACAACATCAACCGGCTTAATTCTCCTCCACTGGCTACTTTTCGAAGCGGTTCAAAACGATTGCTCTTGTTAGCGTCGAATAAGAATTCTATCCGGTCATTACCCAATTCGCCCAAAGTATCCAAAGGCTGTGCTTCGGCTGTGAAACGTGCATTGGGCATGCCTACCCGGACAAGCAATTGGTTAACATTTTCGGTAAATGGTTTGATTGTATTTTTTCGATTAGCAGAAATTACCTTCGCTATTTGCTCCGCCTGCTTCAACAACCCGGCCGTTTGTTTCTCTTTTTGCAGAATGCCTTCACTGATGTTTAAAATTTCTGTAAGTTTCTCCTGCAATTCTTCTTGTAAAGCAATCAGTTCATTGGTGCTGGTAACGCCATGTTTCTTCTGCAACTTATAACCCATCGATATGCGGTCATTAACAATTTGAATACGTTCGGCACTATAATTAATACTGTTGTTAATGTGCTCCAGTTCCGCACCGATATCTGCCAACTCCAATTGTGTGCTTTGTAAACGCTTTGCCAGTTCGGCAATGCCGGCATGGTATTGATCCAGTGCATGCAATTTACCGTACAGGGTTTTTAACTGTTGTACAACGGGTTGATCGCCTTCCTGCAATTGATAGTAAATGCCGGATAGTTCCTGCTTAACGTTTTCGGCATTGCTCAAAAGTTTTAATTCTGTGTCCATTTCCTCCAGCTCATTTTCAGTCAAATTGGCTTCTTCCAGTTCATCAAATAAATACTGGTTATAATCCAATGCTGCATTAGCTGAGGCCTGTTCTCCCTGCAATTCGGTTAGTTCTTTTTTTGATTTTTTATATTGAAGAAAAACCTGTTGGTATTGGTTTAACAATTCGCCATTTCCGGCCAGTGCGTCCAGTACCTCCTGCTGAAAGTCTGATGAACTGAGTTCCAGCGTATCAAATTGCTGGTGCAGGTCAACCAGCAAACTACTTAATATCTTCAGCTGGTTAAGATTAACCGGTGTGTCATTTATAAAAGCCCTTGATTTACCATTGGCGGCTATCTCTCTCCTGATCACTAACAGTTCTTCTGCATCCAGATCGTTTTCTTTTAAAAATGCCCTGATGGCCTTTTTATCCATGGCTCTAAATGAGCCTTCTATAACCGCTTTCCTTTCTTTTTGCTGTAATACCGTGCTGTCAGCCCTTTCGCCCAATACCAGGCTTAAAGCGCCCATCAAAATACTTTTACCGGCTCCCGTTTCCCCAGTTATTATATTCAGTTTATCAGAAAAGTCAATTTCCAGTTCCCGGATGATGGCGTAATTCTGTATGTTTAATTTCTGGAGCATAGATATAACAGCAAATTAGTAAAAAGTTGGGAATGAGTACTATTAGCTTTTAGCAATTAGCCGTTAACCAATAAAAAAAGCCTACTCAACAAGAATAGGCTAACAATACTATTAATGCTGCCAATTACCAACAGCTACTAACCATGAGCTATTTAACCACCACGGAATCATTCAAACCTGCATCCACTAAAATACGGCCACAGTTTTCACAAACTATGATCTTCTTACGTAATTTAATTTCACTTTGCTTTTGTGGAGGAATAGCATGGAAACAACCTCCGCAACTATCTCTCTCTACAGCAACCACAGCCAAACCATTACGGTAATTTTTACGTATGCGGTCGTAGCTGGTAAGCAAACGTTCATCTGCATGGCTACGAGCTTTCTCCGCATCTTTGTTATAATGATTTTCTTCCTTTTCCGTTTCGCTGATAATCTTTTCCAGTTCGCCTTTTTTTCCAAGCAAATGGCCCTCTTTATTAGCTACCGCCTTTTTTGCAATCTCCAGTTGTCGTGCCTTTTCAGCAATTTCCTCAGTTGCATCCTTAATATGTTTTTCGCAAAGCTTAATTTCCAGGGTCTGCATTTCAATTTCCTTGTTGATGGCTTCAAACTCGCGGTTGTTCTTTACATTTTCACTTTGCTTTTCGTATTTCTTCACCAAAGCATCTGCTTCTTTAATGCCTTCTTTCTTTTGGGCAATAAATTCCTGGATACCGTTTATTTCTTCTTCCACACGGGTTTGTCTTGCATGTAACCCTTCAATTTCATCTTCCAGGTCTTTTACCTCCATCGGTAATTCACCTTTCAAAATCTGAATTTCGTCCAGTTTACAATCTACTTTTTGCAAAAGTACCAATGCGCTTAATTTTTCTTCAATTGAGAATTCTTTAACTGCGGTCATTTTATTTTAGAAGTTTGATATTTGAAATTACAGGAAGTAATGCACCGGGTTGGTTTTTACGCCTGTTTTAAGGACGGCAAAGGTAGGGAATTTTTGACTCAAAATATCAAACAACAGGTCGATCGTGAACTGTTCACTCTCAAAATGGCCAATATCGGCAATAACAAGCCTGTTGTTGGCTTCAAAAAACTCGTGGTATTTAACATCGCCTGTTATATAAATGTCGGCCCCGCCCGATACGGCGGCCCCAATCAGGAAGCTACCGGCACCACCGCAAAGGGCCACTTTTTTAACCGGTTTATTCAATAATGGCGTATGACGTATCACAGAAAGATTAAATTTTTCCTTTAAAAGTCCTAAAAACCCCGTTTCAGTAAACGATACCGGCAATTCACCTGTTAAGCCACTGCCAACCTGTTGATTTCGGTTGTCAAGAGAAACAATATCATAGGCCACTTCTTCGTAAGGATGGGCAAGGATCATGGCAGAAATTATATTTTTCTCCTGCCATACCGGAAAGATCATTTCCATTTTTATTTCATCTTCCGTATGCCTGATCCCTTGTTTTCCGGAAAACGGATTGGTACCTTCTCCGGGTTTAAAAGTGCCCTGCCCGGCCATATTAAAACTGCATTCGCTGTAATTGCTGATATGCCCGGCGCCGGCCGCAAAAATAGCAGAACGCAGTTTTTCTGCATGATCAACTGGCACAAACGTGTACAACTTTTTTAAGGTTTCATTTTTGGGAGAGAGGATTGCCCGGTTTACCAAACCTAATTTATCAGCAATGGCAGCATTAACACCATGCAATACATTATCGAGGTTGGTATGAATGGCATAAATGGCAATATCATTTTTTAATGCGGTGATGATGGTTTTCTGCACATAATTTTCTCCGGTGATCTTTCTTAATCCGCCAAAAATAATAGGATGATGGGCAATAATAAGGTTGCATTTTTTTTCAATCGCCTCCATCACTATTTCTTCCGTAGCATCCAATGTAGCAATGATGCCGGTGCATTCCCATTGGTGGTTGCCGGCTAGCAATCCCGCATTATCATAACTTTCCTGTAAAAATGCTGGCGCAACCAACTCTAAAAAAGAAGCAATTTCCTGTATCTTCATTTCACTAAATTAAACTATGAATTCGAAAAACCTGTATAATGCATACAAGACAAAGATGCAAAAAATTGCCGATGTTAGATATGCAACAGCAGTTTTACAATGGGACCAGGAAACTTACCTGCCACGCAAGGGTAATGAAACCAGGGGCAGGCAACTGGCAACGCTCAGTGAAATAGCTCACCGGCAATTTACCGAAGATGCAACAGGCGCTTTGTTGCATGAACTTATTTCAAAAAGTAATCTGAGCGATAAAGAGCAAAAAAATGTTCAGCTCAGTTGGTATGATTATACCAAAAGCAAAAAACTCAGCAGCGATTTTGTTCGTACCATGAGCGAAACCGTAAACAAAACTTTTCATGCATGGATACAGGCCCGCCATGAAAATTCATTCGCAGGTTTTGAAAAACCACTGGATCAATTGATACAGTTGAAAAAACAGGAAGCTGATCTGCTGGGCTATGAAGATCATCCTTACAATGCATTGATGAATGATTATGACAGAGGACTTTCAGTTGCTATTGCCGATCAGATTTTTGCCGACCTAAAGCCTCAGTTGTCTGCCCTGCTTAACACCATCAAAAACAAAACGCAGCCAGATGATTCTTTTTTGCATCAGTATTACGACAAAGACAAACAATGGCAGTTAGGCATCGATATTTTAAAACAAATGCATTTTGACTTTGATGCCGGCAGGCAGGATATCAGCGAGCATCCTTTTACCATCAACTTTAATCGAAATGATGTAAGGGTTACGACGCGTATGGATGAACATAATTTTGGCAACATGCTCTGGAGTTGCATACATGAAGGCGGCCATGCCCTGTACGAGCAGGGATTACCAGAGGAGGAATATGGTTTGCCTTTGAGCGAATATTGCAGTATAAGTATGCACGAAAGCCAGAGCAGACTTTGGGAAAATAACCTGGGCCGGGGTTTATCTTTTTGTCAGTATAACCTGCCTTTGCTGAAAAAATATTTTCCGAAGCAGTTTCAAGATGTATCCGAAATACAATTATATAAAGGCATCAACAAAGTACAGCCGTCCCTCATACGTACAGAAGCAGACGAGCTAACCTATCATTTTCATGTAATGATCAGGTACGAAATAGAAAAAATGCTGATAGCTGGCAGTATAATAACCAAAGATATACCGGCTTACTGGAATGAGCATTACGAAAAGTACCTGGGTATACCCGTACCGGACGACAAACGGGGCTGCCTGCAGGATGTGCACTGGGGACACGGTAGTTTTGGCTATTTTGCCACCTACAGTTTAGGCAGTTTATATGCTGCCCAGTTGTATGCAACCATTGGTAAGCAGAACCCGTCTTTAGAAAAAGAATTAGCTTTAGGAAACAACAGTCATGTATTGGGGTGGCTCAGACAACAAATTCACCAGTACGGGCGTTATTATACTTCGGAAGAACTGTGCATGAAGACTACAGGTGAACCGTTAAACAGTAAATACTTTATGGATTATGCCTGCAAAAAATACGGCGATATTTATGCCGGGTAAAATATAAACAATGAAAAGAATAATGATCAATCGTTTTGCTGGTCTTCTAACGCTGATAAGCCTATTGTTTATTTTTACTGCCTGCAGTAAGCGCAAAATAGAAGCTGCACAAACCAGCTATGTCCAGCAGCAGTTTGAAGACAATATTCTGAACAAAAATTTCAGGATACACCTGGCATCAGATAATGGCACTGACCTTACATCGCAATACAATGGTTACACTTTTGTACTGTTTAAATCTACTTATTATAACGGGGCCATGACAGCAGTCAAAAACTCCGTAACCTTCAACGGCACCTGGAGCAGTAATGATGATTACAGCAAACTGACCATCCTATTTCCGTCGGCACCACCCGAATTTGTTTTTCTAAACAGGGACTGGCGATTTACCAAAAAAGCCCTGCCCATCATGGAATTGGCGCCATGGGGAACTACCGAGCCAAAGGTTTTGCATATGGAAAGGTTCTGATTTTTTATCCCTTCAACTTACTAACCAGGTCGATATATTGTTGCATACTCTCACCGGATGTTTTGCCTTTTAATTTAGCCCATGCCTCATATTTGGCTTTATTTACGAAATCAAAAGGATTTGATGGTGCTTCGCCACTTACATCACCTGCGGTTGATTGTTTGTATAAAGCATATAATTGCAGAAGGGTTTCATTACCTGGTTTTGCTGAAAGTGACTTACTGTCAGTAATAGCCCGCTCAAATTCTATTTTAATATCCATGATTTTTTATTGCGAAATTAGGGCAAAGTGCCCTAAGATATGTTTTGAATTCCATCACATTTTTCAAGAACAAAACCGGCAAGAATTATTTCTCCCGGCTAACCAATCCTGATTATCGTTAGTTACTGTTTAAGTTTAAAAATAATATTACCAAAATCGCTTAGATTTATACACAACCTATGATGTTACCCAAATGGAGTTTTTATACCGATTATACCAGTATGTAGTCCAAAGCCATTTGCTATCGGTATAATACCATCTAAGATTTCAATATAGTACTTTGGACTTATTAAATCAAGATGGTATTAGAAAATAGGACGCCGCTGCTCCGCAAATGCTGATAATACCGATTATACCTGTATGTAGTCTAAAGCCATTTGCTATCGGTATAATTACAGTACTTGATTTTGAAAAAATATAGCCAATCAGCTATCTTTTTTATTACAGCGGGTATTCATAGTAGCCCGAACCCTAAGCATAAAATACAGAGGTGTTTCAAAGCGATTATGCAGATCATCCTGAAACGATGAATGATATGCGGTGGTTTATAAATAAAGCAAAAAATCGATAAAAATTAAAAGCGGTTTTTCAAATAAAAAAAGAGTCGGCCCTGTTAAGTGCCGATTCTTTTCATTTTATCATATCCTGGTTCATTAGAACTCAACTGGGTTCAGGCGACATCCAATCAATTACTTTTTCTTATAAATAGTTATCTCCACCCTTCGGTCAAGCCACGGCATGTGTTTGTCAAAAGGTAAAGACGAACCAAACCAGGAGACCTGAATTCTGTTTTTTGGTATACCATAACTTTGCAGGTAGTCCCGGGTAATATTAGCCCTTTCGGCAGATATCTGCCGGTTGAATTTCTCGTTCCCAAAATTATCCGCGTGCCCCTGGATGCTGATCTGCAGGTTTTTATCTGCTTTTAAAATACCAACTACTTCATTCAATATTGAAAATGCCTCGCTCGAAAAATTAGCCTTGTCAAAATCAAACCGGATATAATAGGTCATAGAATCGCCGGTTGTCCTTAAGAGTTTGGCGGTCTCCACGACTTTAATCGGGCAACCATTATTTTCTTCACTGCCTGTAACATTGGGGCATTTATCAAGATCATCAGGTACGCCGTCGCCGTCACTATCGGCCGGGCAACCCTGGTTTTCTTTTACACCCTTAACTGTTTTGCACCCGTCCTCATCGTCATTTACACCATCATCATCTGTATCCGGAACCGGGCAACCTTTATAACGGGCCACACCTTTTACATCTTTACATTGATCATCTTTATCTGCAACACCATCACCGTCGCTGTCGGGACATCCGTTTACAGTGCCTTTTACAGCAGGGCATTCATCTTTCGAATCTGAAATACCGTCACCATCAGTATCTTTTTCTACTTTTGGTTTAACTATGGAGAGCGTGTCTTTCACGGGTTCTTTTTTCACCGTATCTGTTGCAGGTAATTCAACTGTAGCCTCCTGTTTCTTTACCTTCATTTTTTGTTTGGCCTGTTGCGCAAAACCTACTGAATAAAACATGTAGTCGTTATTAATTCCATCGGTTATGGCCATACGCCATTGCGCCTGCACAAAAACATAAGCGCCGTTATTAAAATGAAACTGCAACCCCAGTCCAAGCGGTGCATATACAGCCAATTCTTTCCCAAAATACCCGGCACCCAGTCCACCGGTTAAAAAAGGATTAAAGGTTTTGTCATCAGTAAATGCCCTGAAATGAAATAAAGCATCCAATTGGGGCGTAAATCGGGCCTGCCCGATACTGTCGCCTTTAACAAATAGTTTTGGAAAGTTTGAAAAAGTGCCGGCCAGGTTTCCGGAAAAGTCGATACGACCGGTAAGGCCCTTCCAATAACTTACACCAAAACCAAATGAGCTGCTACCCGATTTGAATATGCCTTTTTGATTAAATGCTGAACCGATAGAAGAATCCTTAGCCAACCTGATAAAACTGTAATCAGAAAAATTAACGCTGTAATTAAGCATTCCACGTTTTTTCCCGGCTTTGCTTTGGGCCAGGGTTGTAGCACAACTACTGCAAATGAATAGCGCTAATAAGGATATTTTCAGGTTCATGGAAACAAGATTAGGGAATTAATAACGTGTATTTGTAAGATTTGGTATGCAATATTACAAAAATATTAACTAACAACGCAATGTAAAAATAATCTGGTAAAAACACAATTTTTATATCCAATATGTAGTTTAATAGCTATCATTAAGTGAAAACTTAATAATTATCCACTATCATAAAAACAAAACCCAAGCCAGCCCTATGATTTCCAAATCTACAATAAGGCTTTGCTTTTTTCTTTTGATAGCTATTTTTGCAGGAAGTTTACAGTCAAAAGGTCAGCTTGCTGCTGAATTTTCGGCTACCCCTTTATCAGGCTGTGCTCCGCAAATTGTAAACTTTACAGACCTGTCTGCGGGTAATCCAACAGAATGGAGATGGGATTTAGGTAATGGTACCACATCATTTTTACAAAACCCTTCTGCAACTTATTTCAACGGGGGGCAATACACGATTAAACTGGTAATTAAAGATGCAGGCGGCAATAGTGACTCAATTACCAAAACGCAATACATAGCTATTTTTCCCATACCGGTTGTAAATTTTTCAGCAACGCCTGCTTCGGGCTGTGTTCCCTTAACTGTTCAATTTACCGATATGAGCACCGCCGGCAGCACTAATATTACAACATGGCTATGGGATTTTGGAGATGGTGCAACAGGTACGGTACAAAATCCATCGCACATATATACTGCGGGAGGAAATTATAACGTAACATTACGGGTAACCACCGCTTCCGGTTGTTCCAAAACACTGACAAAAACCAATTTTATACAGGCCAGTAACAGTGTTACTGCCAATTTTACCAACAGTTCTGTCACCAGTTGCAGTTTGCCGGTTACGATAGATTTCACAAATACTTCAACTGGTCCGGGTATTTTAAGTTATGCCTGGGATTTTGGAGATGGCGGTACATCAACAGCCACCAACCCATCGCATGTTTATTTAACAAGCGGAAATTATGATGTTAGATTAATTGTAACCAGCAACACCGGATGTACGGATACGTTGATAAAATCAAATGCGGTTGAAATCAATTTTATTACTGCTTCTTTTACCATACCGGCTATTGTTTGTGTTAATGATGCCGTTTCATTTACCAATACGACGGCACCAACACCTTCCTCTGTTTTTTGGGATTTTGGTGACGGAACAAATTCAACCGTTCAAAACCCAACAAAAACTTATGCAGCTGCCGGTGTTTATACCGTAAAACTGGTTAGTTACCTGGGAGCCTGTGCTGATTCAGTTCGCCGGTCTGTTAATGTAATACCTAAACCAACAATATCTTTCTCGGCAACAAACAGGTCAGCCTGTGAGCCCCCGTTAACCGTAAACTTTGTAAATACAGGCACCCCAGTGGTTTCTTACTTCTGGGATTTTGGAGATGGTGCAACGTCCACCGCAACAAACCCTTCGCATACCTATACCAGTTATGGTTCATTTAATGTAAAACTGGTGGCTACCAATGCATCGGGTTGTAAAGATTCGCTTGTTTTAGATGATTATGTTCAGATCCTGGCGCCACAGGCCACTATTAATAATTTACCACAAAGTAATTGTGCGCCACTTACCTGGACTTTTTCGTCCACGGTAGTTTCACCCGATCCGGTGGTTAGCTATTTTTGGGAACTCGGCAATGGAACAACTTCTATCTTACCAAATCCAACGGCCACGTATAATACCGGCGTATATGATATCACATTAATCGTAACCACAGCGGGTGGTTGTAAGGACACGGTTTTTTTTCCTGCCGGGATTATTGCCGATGATAAACCAACGGCCAATTTCTCGGCTAACCCCAGGGATGTTTGTGCCAAATTCGACGTGAACTTTATGGATCTATCAACCGGCAACGTAACCCGCTGGCTATGGGATTTTGGCGACGGGGGAACTTCAGCGTCTCAAAACCCAAGCCACCATTACGAAGACACCGGCTATTTTACCATCCGTTTAATTGTATGGAATAACAACTGCCCTGATACACTTATTTTAATAGACTATGTGCATATAAGCCCTCCTATTGCGGTTTTTGGTTCAACCTTTAACTGTGCCGATCAAAAAACTTTCATTTTTACGGACAATTCGATAGGGGCAGATGAATGGTTCTGGGATTTCGGCGATGGCAATACATCTATTGCTCAACATAATGTGCACACGTATGCCAATATCGGAACATATACGATAAGGCTTACCGTTATTAATCATGTAACCGGCTGCGACGATGAAACCACACAGACCATTAGAATTATTGATGAAAAAGCGAATTTTATTGCTTCAGACACCGTGATCTGTAAATACACGTCTACTACATTTAACGCAATAGGAAATACACCCGGAAATGTCACAAATTATGAATGGAATTTTGGCGATGGACAAAGCGGCACCGGCCCCTCCATTACACATACCTACAACAGCTCCGGTTTGTTTACGGTAAGATTGATTATCAGGGATGTTTCAGGCTGTTTAGATACACTTATAAAAGTTGAATACATACGAATCAACGGACCAACGGCCGCCTTCACCATACCTAATGGCGGCAGCTGCTTAAATAACCTGGTTACCTTTATTGATAATTCAACCGGCGATGGATTTAATCCCATTACCACCTGGATATGGAATTTTGGAGATGGCGCTATTGACACCCTTTACGCTCCGCCATTTACCCATGCGTATGCCTTACCAGGCAACTACAATGTTTGGTTAAAAACTATTGATGCAGCAGGATGTGCCGATAGTACGGTAAACTTAAATACACTGATCATTTCAGATCCGCAGGCAGCCTACACGCAATCAGATACCCTGGCCTGTCCTTACTATAATATTATCTTTATCAATTCTTCTACCGGGCCAAACCTTACTTACCTATGGAATTTTGGTGATGGAAATACCAGCACAGTATCTGACCCGGTGCACGCTTATACAACCGAAGGTAATTTTGTGATCAGTTTGGTAATCACAGATCGATATGGTTGCCTGGATTCTATGATTTCGAACATTCAGATTGCTGCACCGCATGCCGGTTTTACCGTTTCGGATACGCTGAGTACCTGCCCGCCATTGATCGCATCTTTTACCAATACTTCAGTTAACGCCAATACGATAACCTGGGATTTTGGTGATGGAAGTACATCAACCGGAGCCAACCCGGTACATATATATAATAACCCGGGAATATTTCTCGCTAAAATATTTGTAACCGGGCCCGGTAATAATTGTGCCGATACAATAACGCAACGTATTGTTGTACGAGGGCCTATTGGTACATTTACCTACGATCCATTAAATGGTTGTAGCCCACATACTGTAAATTTTATTGCTATAACTTTAGATAACCCATCTTTTATCTGGGACTTTAATGATGGTACAACCGTTACCACGCCAGATTCCCTGATTTCTTATACCTATACTTTACCGGGTTCCTATGTACCGAAAATGATCATGGTAGATCCGGGCGGGTGCCAGGTACCCGTTACCGGCATAGATACCATCAATGTTTATGGCGTAAAGGCTAATTTTGGACACGATGGCCAGCCGCGCTGTAATATAGGCATCATCCAGTTTTCCGATTCATCGATCATCAGGGATGCGTCGGCTGTTTACACCTGGGATTTCGGTGACGGCGGAACATCAAACTTAACGAACCCCACACATTTATATACGGCACCCGGCCAGTACACGCCACAATTAATTGTAGTTACAAACAGGGGATGCAGAGATACTGCAACTTCGAATGTACCTGTAGCGATTGTTGCATCGCCACAGGCAGATTTCAACAATACCCTGAGCGGGTGTACACCATTAACCGCAAACTTCAGTGCATTTTTAAATGTACCTGATACTTCAGCTATCAGTTGGTTCTGGTCGCTTGGAAATGGTGACACATCAAACCTGCAAAACCCGCCAGCACAAATTTATTCAACTACGCAGGTATACCAGGTAACATTAATTGCTACCAACAGCACCGGTTGTAAAGATACCGTGCGTAAAAGTTTTGAAGTATACCCAATCCCGGTTATTGACGCCAGCATAGATGTACAAATCTGCAGAGGCACGCCAACCCAATTAAATGCTACCGGAGGGGTAACTTATGAATGGAGCCCTGCTGCCGGGTTAAGTTGCACCAACTGTCCCAATCCCATGGCTGCGCCGGATTTTAATCAAAAATACAAGGTTACCGGATCATCGGCATTTGGCTGCAGTAATGTTGACTCAGTTAACATCACTGTCATTCAGCCTTTCGTTATGGACAACAAAAAAGGTGATACGATTTGTATCGGAGGATCGGTTAGGTTATTTGCATCCGGTGCAAATACTTATGAATGGTCACCCGCTACCGGATTAAGCAATATTACATCGTCGGTTCCGATGGCCAGTCCCAGAACAACCACAACCTATAGGGTTATAGGCCATGACGCTTATGGATGTTTTAAAGACACCGGATTTATACATATTAAAGTTTATCCCATACCGCAAATCAATGCCGGTCCAGATTTTACCATAAAACTTGGTGCACCGCCCTTAACCATAACACCAATCATCTCACCAGATGTAACGAATACCTATTGGCTAACGGCACCGGGTATTTTATACAGCAATTCCCCGTCGGTTACCGTACAACCAAAAGCCACAACAGAATATACTGTGGAAGCCAGGAACCCGGGTGGTTGTAAAGCAACAGACAAATTAACCGTATTCGTTCTGTGCGACAAATCAAATGTTTTTATACCCAACACATTTTCGCCCAATGGAAGCGGCACCAATGATATTTTTTATCCCAGGGGTTCGGGTATTTTTAAAATAAAACTATTGCGGATCTTCAACCGTTGGGGTGAAGTTGTTTTTGAGAAGGCGAATTTTTCACCAAACGATCCAACTGCAGGCTGGGATGGCACTGTAAAAGGTAAAAAAGTAAACAGTGATGTATATGTTTATACCGCTGAATTGCTTTGCGAAAATAATACTTCCATTATTATTAACGGAAACATTGCATTACTCAGATAAAATCACCAGTGACGTTATGCAAATTTTTATAACAGCTAAAGGCATGAAAAAATATTTATACACCAGCGTATTATTCCCTTTTCTACTGGTGCTGATATGTGCAGTTTCGGTAAATGCGCAGGACATACATTTTTCACAGTTTTTTGAAACACCGCTTTTAAGAAACCCATCGCTTGCGGGAATTTTTAGAGGGGACATTCGTATACAATCGGTTTACCGAAGCCAATGGAATAATATAACGGATGCATACCGCACCGGCTCGTTTAATATCGAATATAAAAAACCAATGGGAAACGGTGATGATTTCCTGACCATTGGCGGGCAGTTTTTATACGACAAAGCAGGTACCATTGCGCTAACATCAACACATATACTACCGGTATTGAATTACCAGAAATCGCTCAGCACAGAACGAAATATGTACTTATCGCTCGGTTTTATGGGTGGCGTGGTACAAAGAAGAATTGATGAAAGTAAAATGACAACCAATAGCCAGTACAATGGGATTAACTTTGACCCCAGTTTAGGTAATGGTGAAAACTTCAGTACTACATCGTATACCTACCTGGATGCCGCTGTTGGCATGAGTTTTAATACCCAACTTGGTGACAATGTGAATAATAATATTTATGCCGGCCTGGCCTATCATCATTTTAATAAATCAAATAAAATATCTTTCTACGGAAATATTAATTTGGAAATGACCCCGAAATGGGTCGGCTCTTTGGGTATCAGGATGAACGTGAGCGAAGAATCTTACTGTACTATTTATGGCGATTACAGCCAGCAGGGAAATTACCAGGAAAAAGTGGCTGGCCTGGTATACAGTTACAGATTGGGAGATCCTGAAGATCCAAGATATGTATTGCACCTGGGAACGATGGTTCGTTTACAGGATGCTTTAATTCCGATGATGAAGCTGGATATCAGCCATATGGCTGTTTCTGTAAGCTATGATGCCAATACTTCCCAATTGCGAAATGCCAGCTATGGCCGCGGTGGTTTTGAACTAGCTTTAAGTTACCAAAATTTCAACAATAAGGACAACAGTACAAGAGACGCTGTAAGGTGTCCCGTTTTTTAAAAGTATTCGATCCGGTTTTACTTGGTCCCCGTTTTTTCTGATCCCACTTCGGTCCCGTTGACAGATAAGTGGTTTTTATCCGTTGCCTGTACAGGCCAATTAAGAAATACAACTACCCATAAATCAGCCTTCCATTAGTTTCCATATAGCTATGTATCCGGTTAAAAAAATTTTAGTATTTTTAAAATATAATTCCTGATACATAAACCCATCTCAACAAATGGCAAAACTGAAAAATAATTTTATAGACAGTATTGGTACCAAATACAAAAATATCAGTGCACATATCAATCGTACGGGCCTGGGTTCTTTTCTAAAGACAAAAATTTACGATCATTATATTGGTTTTCGGTTCAAAATGGCAGGGATCCATTATTACATACCTGCTGCTCATGAAACTGTATCTTCAGTTACTCAGTTTAATGACAAATTCAAAACGCTGCCATCATCTTTTTATTCTGTAAAAGAGGCGCTAACATTGATTCTGCTACCCCATCATGCAATATCCCTGTATGATTTCGGTTGCGGTTCGGGGTGGGTATTAAACTACGGGATGTTGCTCGGCTTCAGGCAGGTTGCAGGTATTGAAATAGACAAAGCAGTAATGGAAAATGCAACTTACAATTGTAACATGTTAAAGAGGAAAGGTTACCCAACGCCATATACAATAGAGCTTGGAGATGCAGCCACCGCAACGATACCTGAAGGGACCAATGTTATATACCTGTATAACCCCTTTGGCCTGGAAACGATGGAAAAGGTTTCTGCCAATATTATCAGTTATGCTTTGAAATCAGCTGCTGACGTTTATATTATCTATTGTTTACCTACTTATCAACAGTTTTTTGAAAAAGAAGAAAGTTGTGAAAAGATTTATGAGCGTTTTTATAAATATAAAACGCTGGTCGAATTGTCTGTATTTAAAATTGCCGGCAGTTGATATTGAATATAACAGCTCAAACTGCCAGCTATTGATGGGATCAGCTATTTGGAAAAGGGTAAAAGCAAACAGGTTTACCGGCCCAATTTTCATTCGGTAACAGCATTAAACGCTGAGCTGCTGATGGACATACTATTTAAATGGTGGCGGGTTGACAAAGAGAAGAATAAAAGTTTACGTAACAGGCACTTTATCATTATCCTTCTTCTTCAATTTTACTTATTACCCGCATGCCATTCGCACCCCTTATCCAGCCCGATACTTCTAATACAACTAAAACCTGTACCCTGGATCCAACCGCGAATCAGGTTGCACATGTACCTATACATGTTATAAAATACAGGCAATAAATCCAACCTGTAAAACCTATTTAACGGTAAACATGATCTTTGACACAGTTGTCGGTACTGTATCTTGCTTTTTTCCGAATCATATTGTATCCGTTGTTTCTGTAACTCATTGCCGGTTAATAGACTAAAAAGTTTTATTTTACATTATTGAATAATGACAATCTATGTTTAAATATTTTCTAACTGTTGCCATATTATTCATTTCATTTCCCGGTTTAGCAAACGCCCAGTCACCCGGTGGTATTTCGGCGAACAATACCATGTGGCTGAGATCAGATAATGGAGTAAGCACCACCGGTAGTAGTGTAATCCAATGGCAGGAACTTTCAGGTGCCAATGTTACGGGCAATTTTAATGTGCAGCCGCTTGCCGGTACTGCCAATGTACAAACCGGCCCAACACTGGTTGCTGCCGGTGTGAATTTTAATCCCTACCTGCGTTTTGATGGCATCACCAATTCCTTATCCAGTATCAACAGTTTTTTTGGAACAGCATTGGTGAGTAACAGTAATGTCACCGTTTTTCAGGTACTGAATTTAAAATCGGGGATCGTTTGGCTAAAATGGGAGACAGACTTTAATGGCGCTACCGGCAGGTTTGGTTTTGAAAATTCAGCCGGGAGACTGAGGTTTGATTTTCCGAAAGCAGTTCCCGCATCAGCCGGACAGAACATAGGCGTGACAAACATATTGAACAAGCATGCGCTTTCAACAACTTATGCCAATGCCGCATTATCCGTAAATCGCTTAAACGGTGCTAATGATAATACCATTCCCATACCGGGTCCGGGGAATTTTGGTACGGTAAGTACAAAAATTGTGATTGGAAATGAAAACTTCCTGAACCTTCCCTGTAGAATTGATATGGCTGAAGTGATCGTTTATTCATCGACATTATCAGCGGCTGAAAGAAATAAAATTGAATCGTACCTGGCGGTAAAATATGGTTTTACATTAAACCAGTTGGCGACGAATAACAATAATTATATTGCTTCAAACGCTATTATCACCTGGGACAGGGCGCTTAACAGTGCCTATGCCAATGATATAACCGGTATTGGGCGGGATGATGCAACAGCGTTGTCGCAAAAACAATCTAAATCGGTCAATACGTTGGCCCTGGTAACTTTATATAACGGAATTTATGCCGCAGGAAATTTTCCGTTGGAGAATTCAGCCAATACTAATACTTTTTCTAATGACCGGTCGTTTTTGCTTGTTGGCGATAATGGAGGAACAACAACCATTGATCAGTGTGCATTAGACGGCAAGGCACATCGCATGCAGCGGGTTTGGAAAGCAAGTAATACCGGATCGGTATCGCCGGTTACCATAGCAGTTGACCAGGCCCCGGTTCCTGCAACAACAAAATATTTGCTTGTTTCATCAAATCCCTCTTTTCCCCTGGCGGGTACCTCCTTACATCTGCTTACAACAGCAAACGGAAAATTTTATACCGGCATTACTGTAAACCATAACGATTATTTTACGTTTGCTGCCGACACAATACCGCTTCCCCAACTACAGTCTGCAGATATTTGCCGTAACACAACAGGTACAGCTACCATTTTAAACCCGCTGGCGGGAGCCGTTTACAACTGGTATAACATGCCCACAGGCGGCATATTGGTGGGTACTGGTGCAAGCATCAGCCTGCCCAATTTACAAAACGATACAACCCTGTTCGTTGAGACCATAACGGAATTCAGTTGCGTATTACCGACACGGGTACCTGTTACTATTCGTGTACAAATTGTTACAACGCCACAGATAAATGCTGCACAACCTGGCTGTACGGTGAATACCGGATCTATTACCATTACTGCTCCCATTGGTCCGGGCTTTCAATATTGCATCAATGGAACAAACTGCCAGGCAGGATTAACTTTTTCGAACCTGGTTCCGGGCTCCTATGATATAACAGCTAAAAATGCAATGGGCTGTATTTCGCCAGTATTTACGGTTACCATAAATGCACAGCCCCCAACACCGGCTGCACCATTGGTAAATTCACCGGTCTTTTTATGTTCCGGTCAAACTACTACACTAACGGTAACCAATCCTGTTGCGGGAGAAAGCTATAACTGGTATAACACGTTAACGGGAACAACCCCGGTGCAAACAGCGGTAAGTTATACCACTCCTGTTTTATCTGCTCCAATAACCTATTATGTTGAAGCGGTAAATTCCCAGGGATGTGTTTCAACCAAGACAAATGCGGATGTACAGATCAAACCAAAACTTATGTCTCCGGTGGTAACCGTTGCCCAGGTTACAGACAGCTCCATATTATTCACCTGGACTGCAGTGCCGGGAGCCAATAGTTATTCGGTATCCCCTAATGGCATTACTTATACTTTACCCAGCTCAGGCTTAAATGGCACCAGCCATCTACAAACGGGATTATTAGCCAATACGACTTACACGCTTTATGTAAAAGCCTCAGACAGTTTAACAGCATGCGTTACAAGCATTGACGGAATTGCGACCGGTAAAACTTTAAAAAAATATGAAGGCATCTATGTGCCATCAGCATTTACACCGAACGGAGATCTATTAAACAATACGTTGATGGTTTTTGGAGATATCCGTTCTTATGAGTTCGCCATATTTAATCGATTCGGTCAACGCATTTTTTATTCGACTACACTACATGCAGGTTGGGACGGGAAATTTAAGGGCAAAGATCAACCTGTAGGTGCCTATGTTTGGTATGTTCTGGCAAAACTTAATGACGGTCGATCTGTACATGTCAGGGGCACGTCTGTATTGATCAGGTAAATCTTTCATAAACAGCGAACTCCATTTTGGGCAAAGCCGGTTTGTTGTATGCATTAATTTGTTATTTGGTTTTGTTCAAAAAACGTATAGACTATGCCGACAAACCCCAGGAAATAAAAAAGAGCAGATGTTGCCATCCGCCCCAAATCCGTAATATTCAAATTATTTTTTTCGGGATATTCCCAGTTTTTTCATCCGGGCTTCCAGGGTTGTAGGGTTAAGACCAAGAGATTTTGCGGCACCATTTTCACCACTTACTTTCCAATTCGTTTGCTCAAGAATGCTGACAATGTGTTCCTTCTCCATATCATCCATCTTTAATGATTTACCGGTGTTGACCTTGGATCCTCCCGTGGATTTGGGAATCCAGTCACCGATCTCCAAAACATCCGTAGGTGAAAGAATCAATGCCCTTTCAATAATATTTTCCAATTCCCGTATATTGCCCGGCCAATGATAATTGGTAAGTTTGTCAAGCGCAGCCTTTGGTATTTTGTTGATCTTACGACCTATTTTAGCTTCATACTTTTTACAGAAATGATTTACCAATAAAGGGATATCTTCTTTGCGATCGCGCAATGGGGGCGAATAAATTGGAAAAACGTTCAGCCGGTAATATAGATCTTCCCGAAATTCATTTTTTTCGATTGCTTCTTCAAGCTTCCTGTTGGTAGCAGCAATTACCCGTACATTTACTTTCAATGTCCTTGAATTTCCCAAACGTTCAAATTCTCCTTCTTGCAAAACCCGTAACAATTTTGCCTGAAGGTCGACGGGTAGATCACCTATTTCATCCAGGAAAATGGTTCCACCGTCAGCCAGTTCAAACCGGCCTGTCTTTTTTTCAACCGCCCCCGTAAATGCGCCTTTTTCATGCCCGAATAATTCACTTTCTATAAGATTAGCAGGCAATGTGGCACAATTAACTTTGATTAATGGACGCCTGCTTCTGTTACTTAAATTGTGAACAGCCCTGGCCAATAACTCTTTTCCTGTGCCGCTTTCGCCAAGAATCAAAACAGTTGAATCAGTAGAAGCAACCTGCTCAAGTTGTTGCAACACTTTATGAAAACTCTTACTTTTACTAATAATTTCTTCAAAATTATGATTGAGCTTGATTTCCTCTCTTAAATACATGTTCTGCGCCTGGAGTTCCGCCTGTTCCTGCTCCATTAGCACCTGGGCAGTAATGTCTATAAACATGGTGCGTGTATACTCGCCGCTGCAATCGGGATTCGACCACCACTGGATCCATGCCGGTTTACCATTATCCTTTCGCCTGAGCTCTATAATAACGCCTTCGGTGTTTGCACCACGCCCAATAGATTCAAATGCCTTTTGCACGCGTAATTGATTTTCGGGATTATCTGCTGTTAACGTTTTACCATATAAGTCAGTTACCTCATCAGGCCTGACACCCAAAATTCTCAAAGCTGCTTTGTTTGCATTAATGAATTTAGAATCAAGTCTTTCGTTTACATAAGCAATCGGAGCTTCTTCAAAAAGATCCCGGTATCGCTGATCACTTTGTTTTAACAGATTTTCCAATTCAATATTAGCAAGCCTGAGTTTTTCTTCAGCTTTTATTCTTTCAATTTCTGCCCCGGCACGTGCCGCAAATATTCTCAGAATAGAAATCTGCTTTTCTTCTTTAACCATGGGCTCAACGCCAAGAGCAGCAATATGGCCCAGTACGTCGCCGCTCAATGAACTGCAAATAGGAACGGCAATATAGGAATCGTATCCAGCTTCTTTTGAGTAAGTTCTGTCACACCCTGTTCCAATAAATACGTCTTCTCCTTTACCCTGCATCACTGTTTTACAGGGTGTTCCTTCAACGACATATTCAAAATTCTCTGTCAACTTGCCATTTGTAGTATAAGCCAGTGTTCTAACACAGGTTTTTGTTATATCCGTACATTCCGTTACTATACAGGTTTTAACTTTAAGGGCAATGGTTACATATTTTGTTAAGGCTTCAAAAAAATCCTGTCCAACCAAACCAGAGGTAGCTTTAGATATGGTCATCAATAATTCATCTTCTATTTTCCTATGGCTCAAATCTCTTGCTATACAGCAGGCATATTCCTCACCATTATACCTGGTTAAATTCCTGCTGATCTCCACATCAAATAAGGTTCCATTCTTATGCCGGTAACTGGTATCTACTATTTGTTTTTTTTCTTTTTGAAGGATCTTCCAGGATCTTTTAAACTTGTTGACATTTTCAGAAGGATCAAGATCAAATACAGTCGAAGCATTCAATTCCTCTTTTTCATAACCGGTTAATTGGCAGGCCATTTCATTGACGTTCAAAATATTTCCTTTTGCATTGATCCAAAATACCCCCTCGTGAAGATTGTTCAATGAAAAGTGAGAAAGCACCAGGTCTTTTTCAATGTCTAAGTTTATTTGCGTCCTCATATATGATCCCAGGTTAAAAATGCCGGCGTGATATTTATGCTGCTGGTTAAAGTTAATAAATTCGAATTAGAATAACCTTGTTTCAAATATTCAAATTCAATAAAATAAATGGATGTAAGGCAAACACATCAATAGCCATGCGCAAATAGGACTGCCGGAAAAACGCCGGGCGTTATTCATAAATTTAGTTTTCATAAGAACCCGGCTCCTGGTATTCGTCAGCGGATACAGGAAACGACCTGGGCTTCTGATCTGTATAAACTCACTGCCGACACCCTGTTTATCTTTTTATCTTTTACGTAAAGAATAATCCAATCGTCCTGCAGTACAGCCCTTGCGTCCAATTCAACAGGCTCTGCTACGAAATCCTGTACAGCCTGATTCATTTTTTCTCCATTGGGGCCTACAACCAGGTAGTAGTTCTTTTCTCCCTTTTCATTCATCACTTTTAAAACAGGTGGTATGCCACCAAGTATGCAGCGGATTGCACAATCCCTGTGAACCTTTCCCTCTCCAGGTTTCATTACACCAAAATAACATTTAGGATCAATGATCTCTCCGCGTATTCTTTGAAAGCCCAGGTCTTGTTGTTGTGGTAGTAACGATGCATCTGGTTCTTCACCAACAGCAACAACCGGATTTTCCTCTTTGCTTATCTGCATTAAAGTTTTTCCATCACTATACAATAAGGTTCCCTTTAGGGTAAGCTCTCTATTATTGAACGAAGTATTTTTCTCTTTCTCCATTTCCCTGATCGCTGTTTCGGCACCGTACTTTCCATAGCCAACCAATGGAATTGTGATACAGGAAGCGTTTCCCCAGATATCCTTGCCGTTTACTACTTTAAGCAAGGGGACAGGTTCGTTTATATAAATTCCTTTTATTGTTGTGCTTTTACCAAACTCAAAATTAGCTGTAGAGAATTTTTTTTGAAACGAAGCTAAAACCAATCCTATGATCAACGCGACTGGGAAAAGAATGAACAACACGCTGCGTATCCGTTTGGCAAATGAGGCGGGTGCTTTGGGCATCCAGCCAATATAAAAAGCCTCTTTCTCCTGTTCCTTCTCCAAAAGCAGGGGAATACCGGGCTGTATCTCTTTATTCATGTTTTGTTCTGACATTTCATTTTCAATTTTTAGTCGCCCTTACATTCCATTGTGTTTGTTTTTTTTGGATTTCCTTCGTCGGCAAAATTTTAAAAAAGAGGGCTTCCCTGCCTTTCTGTTCCTTCGGCATATGGTTTAGGATTTAGCCAAACTTTTCCTCCTTCAACCTGTACATCATACGTACTCACTTTTTCGGTAAATGGCGGGGGTGATTGTCCGTTATGCGGCAGGTACTGGTAACCATGCCATGGGCAGGTTATGCAACCGTCAAGAATTTTACCTTCGCCCAGTGGTCCGCCCTGGTGCTTGCATACGTTGTGGATGGCGTAAAGTTTATCCTCATGTTTATACACTGCAATCCGATCTTTATCTATACAAAATATTTTAGCCCTGCCTTCTGTAAACTCATCTGCATTACAAACCATAACAAATCCTTCTTTAACCAAATCAAATTTTTCATTGTCTTTTTTTATTTCCTTTTTACCGGAAATAAGATGAAGGCTGATCAGCCATAAGGCCCCTGCCGACACTAAACCTACAAACACCGGGTGTGTTTCAAATTGAATTACACCCAACATCACATGCATAACCACGAGCAGATAAGCTACATAAACGAACATATGCAATGCTTTCCACAGCTTCGGTGACAGGTTATGCAACCAAAAATCATGGCTGGTAATTGCCATCAGCAAGAAAATGATCAATGCAAAAAACCCCAGCGATTGAAAGGGAAAACCACTCCACGAAAAAAAGTTGGTGTTGGATGTAAAAATAGATACAAAGGGATTAACGTTACCCAAGGCGTGAAACTGGATGATACTGAAAACCCCATGCACTGCAGCCAGGCAAAACATAGTAACACCCAAATGCCTGCGGTTGTATAAAAGCGGAAGGAATTTTTTATTGATCCTGGCCAACGGGCCAATACTTAATATGATATGCAGCAACAAAACTGCCAGTGTCGATGTTGAACGAATCAATATGGTTTCAAAAGTATAATCCGGATTTAGAAATGCGGTGACGATGACAAATGTTAATACATACAAAACACAAAAGCCAACGATGAACCAATCATAAATTTTCTTTTGCCGGTTCCATCCCACGGCTGTATACCCTGCACTCATTGTTTAAAATTTGATTGTATCAATAGACTGTTGATGAATGATATCATACAAAATAAAATTATAGGTACCGGTTGAATCTGTTTTCAATGAAAAATAGTAGTTGCCTTTTGCCTCAATTCGTCCGATTAATTCGGTTGGTTTTAAATCCCCGCCTTTTGAGGTTCCCATGGCTACCAAAGGGATGGAACGTGATTCAGAGGAAGCCTTATAAATCAAGGAAGAAGGAAAAGTTGACGCTTCGGTATTGACCCACTGCAGTTGATAAATTGTTTTTTCTGCCGAACTGCGGAGATAAACGGTATAATCTTTTCCTTCAAACTTGCTGATAACCACGGGTAAGGCAGCCAAATTTTCCACCTGCAATAATTTATCGGTTACTTCCCCGGGTATCACCAAATATCCGCTGATTATCCCGGCAGGGATCAGAACCGCGAGCCATGTCCATACCTGCAAATGCCTTTTGCGTTGGGATTTAATCATGTTCCCTGTTTTTATTTCTCCATTTTTTTAAAAGTACCGGCCACAAAACAATGGTGCCGGGCAATATGATCAGCCGGAATCCCCAGCCGGAGCCATGCGTAGCCTTATCAATTTTCTCCATTCCTTTACTTAAAAAGAAAATGGCGAACAATGAGCCCGCAACCAGGTACAACCCTGCCACCATGAAGATCAAATTTACTGTTATGTTCATGTATTCAGTTTTCCACCCTTAAAATACTATTAAATCCGTTCAATCCGTCTGGCTCCCGGTAAGGATTATCAATATCCTCCAGCCAGGTTTTGTCATCCACATAAAACTTATAATGGTAAGTTCCCTTGGGTAACATGGGTATCTCAATTTTCCATAAGCCATTTGCCGATGGTTCCATTAATAAAGAATCATGCGCCCAGTGATTAAACGTTCCGGCCAACGAAACGTGCGAGGCACAGGGATTCTGTATATAGAATTCGATGGCTTTTTTTCTTTTGTTGATGTAAGGAGACGAATGCTGTTTCATACTGAATAAATTTTGCAATGCTTTAATAATAATTTTCCCGGGATGAATAACCCCATAACCCTGTTGTTCCGCAGGTAAGCCGGGCAGGCGTTTTGCGGTACTGAATAAAATGGTACGAATTTGTGCCGGAGTTAAAGCGGGGTTTATTTCGAGCATTTGTGCTATAACCGAACTTACTATGGGGGCTGCAAATGATGTCCCGTCAACATGCATATAGAAAGGAGAAATATATTTGCTTTCCTGAATTCGGTCCTTTATTTGTTGTCTCCAATAAGATACGTCATTTATTTCTGAATTTTCAACATTAATACCTGTTTTTCTGGCAGATGTTAATATCTTTTTCATAATCTTTTCATCCTCTACCTCCTGCAGCTCAAATAATGCTTTCGCAGTTTCCTGTTCCGGCGTTTGGGGCAATATCGGGGCAGCGATCCAGATCGCATTGGCAATCAATTCGGGCTTATAAAACGCATCCGTTGTTTTTCCGAAAGAAGAATGGTATAACTTACTCTCTTCTCCATTCAGGATATTGTTGTCATCCCAGCCACCAACTGCAATTACATTTGGTGAATTGGCCGGTGGCTTAACTGCTGCTTTATCATCATTACCGGCAGCGGCAACAATTGAAATACCGTTTTCAATTAATTTCTCTGCCAACAGGTCTACCTTACAGTTTTTCCAGGAACCGGTTGTATCATCACCCAGCGACATATTGACTATCCGAATATCAAATTTTTTATGATTTTTGATAACCCATTGCATTGCCTTCGAAATATTTTCTGTTGTGATCTTTCCCTGATCATTCATCACTTTTAACAGTACCAAAGATGCTTCGCTGGCAATGCCTTTGTATAGTCCATTGCTCAGGTAACCATCCCCGGCGCAAACAACGCTGGTCATGGTGCCATGCCAGGATTCTTTATGAGGCTGTGTAAAATACTTTGGGGTCGTTCTGGTCTTAGTAATATCCAATACTTTTTTTATGCGGTTGGTATTTTTTACCAGGTCAGGATGCAGGTAAAACCCGCTGTCGATAAAACAAATGGTAACCCCCTTGCCGGAGTATTTGGGAACTGCATTTACGCGGAGTGCTGTTGGCAGTATAATAAAATCATCCACACTCTTTACAGGAAAAAAAGGGCCAATTTCGGGAAGCAGCCTTTGTTCCCGGATTATCTCAATGTTATAAAAATCTATACAGCGGCTGCAAACGCCATCCTGCATGGCCCACGAAGGGTTGTTTGTTTTAATTTTATCAATAACCGTTCGCTCACTATTTAGATGAAAACGATAGAGCAATTCGTCAACGGCATCCTTGCACAAAGGACAGGTAATCTTTTCTCCATTCATTCTAGTCATTCATTTAATAATACAAAAAAAACAAAAGGTGAAAACAATCTTTGTCGGACGCATGACTGAATAACAGTTTTACTTCGCCAGTTCTTTTATCAGCATGGCATGTCCGTCTGGATCTTTTACAATAAATAATTTTGAATATATTCCTGTTGACTGCCTGTGCACCAGTTCTTTTGAAATAAAACTGTAGCCTGCTGTTTTCAATTTATTGTACAAGGCTTCTGCATCAACGGTTAAAAAAGTAGTTTGCCAAAACCAGATATCCTGAGCTTTTGTATCTGCCGGATAAGCTTTCCCCGGCCCGGGCTTCAGGTATTGCAGAAATTCCACACCCGGTCCGGCCATTGCCCTGAACCCGGTTATGTGCAGGCTTGCGCCCTCCACATTATTCAAATGCTCCTGCTCGGTTCCAAAATTATAACTATCGCCTTTTCTTTGGATGCCCAAAAAATCAACATAAAACTTTTGACTGTTTTCTGTACTGCTTACCCCAATAGCTGTATGGTCAATACCCAAAAATATTTTACCGTTGCCTGATTGCCATTTTGGATCACCCTTTCCTTTTGGGAAATAAATGAGTTCCAGGTTATGATCATCCACATCATGAAAATAAAATGCCTTAATACCTGCTGCCGCAATATTGCTTACAGGAAGTGTTTGAGGCACAGTGGATACGTACGTTACATTATTTTTCTTTAACTGCTGAAAAGCTTTGTCCATATCGCTTACAACAATAGCAATGTGCTGAAAAAAAAGGTCGTTGCTGCTTTGATCTTCGGGAATACTCCTTCCGCCTGTTGTTAAATAGTCGGTTAGTTCAATAACTTCATTGCCGAGCTGCATTTGCACAACACGTATATTTAAGCCAAAGACGCCTGTTAGCTTTTCATAGTCAGTTCCGCTGAACTCATTATCCGAAATCTTTTTAAAGCCCAACACATCCTGGTAAAATTTTACAGAACGGTTTATATCTTTCACTGTCATGCCAATTGACTCTACTTTTATTACCTGGGCGAAAAGACTGCCGGTGAAAATTAAAATGGTACACTTAACCAGAAGTAATTTTGAAATCAGTTTCATTTTGTTCCAATTGAATATTGTTAAATTCATTTTGCCGGTGTACCACTTTGAAGATTGCCCGGCGTTTCTTTTTTTTTACCTGTACATAAAATTCAGCTGCACCCAGCATTGCTGCCGGTGGAACGATCATGTAAAGCCAGAAAGCTGACCAGGTATTTGCCGGCAAAGCACTTGCGAATGTTCTGGCCGGGTTCATTCCAAATCCCGAAATCGGCCCTGCCAAAATAACCCAGGCGCATACGAGGAAGCCGGTAAATATTCTGGAATATTTTTTCAGCCTGTCATTATTTGAAGTGAACAATACCACTGCCATAGTAATGAACGCGATGATGAACTCGGTGATCAGCGCCGGCATGGTACCCAACCTGCCCGGAATGGTAACTGCAGAATTTACCGGCATGCCTGTTAACATGGTTCCCATCAGAAAATCCATCATATACACAGCCACTGTACCTCCTGCAAATTGAAAGAGGATAAAGAACAGGGCATCATACCGGCACATTTTGCCAAGTCTTAAAAAAGTTATGGTAACTGCGGGATTAATCTGTGAACCGCTTGGCGCCGTCCATCTTGAATAAAAAATAAAAATGGCTGTTAACCCCATCATTACACCCATCAGCATATTCCTGATCGCGAAGCTTGGGATAGCCTGGTACCAGGAACTTTCTTCAGAGAATAACATAGCACTAAAGAAACAGGCCGATATCATGAATAGGGCAAGGCCAAGAGCTTCCTGCAGGTAATGCTTCCAGTTTTTTTTAAAGGAAGTTTTCATTTGAAGCCAACCGGAACTTCCGGTCATTATTTTTATGGGCATTACTCGCATAGTACAAAGTAAATAAAAGATAAAAATATTTGCTGTCGGATGAACGACTTTAGGCAGCAGATTTTTTATGTTTCAATTCCTTTTCCAGGAAAAAGTTAAGGCCCGTTCTTAAAACCGCTATGGCAGCCAGTTTACCAATATCATCCCAGCTGGGAGCAACAGCAGTAGCCAACACATCGGCACCAAGCAACAATTCCAAGGATACGGCCACAGCACTACCAAAAACCATCCGGGCTTCCATGGCGGATAAGCCATTTTTAGGTATTAAAAATGTTTTAAAATAACTAACTACAAGCTTTACCAACGCAGCAGCAATTACCAGCGCCGAGATAATTTCCAGCGAATGGCTTATGTACACCGTTATTGTTTTTGCTATTTCTTCCATGGTCTTCTCCTCCTGATCCTTCATCAAAAGTGAAGGAACGAACCTTTAGAATTATCCACGCAGTTTGTTACCCCAATTCAACATAATAACACAGGATGGGCAGTGAAAAAATGATTATTTGTTAATGCTGCTGTTCATGATTGGCAATTGGCTCAGTCTCCCTCTCCTTCGGAGTGGAATGGAAGGTGAGGCTTTTCATAATATGATCCCCTACCCGCAATGCATTTGCTGCAATGGTTAAGGCCGGGTTAAATGCACCACACGATGGGAAGAAACTGGCATCTACCACGTACACGTTATCCAGGTCATGCGTCCTGCAATTCAGGTCCAAAACCGATGTTGAAGGATCGGCACCAAAACGCAAAGTGCCGTTTTGGTGACTCATACCACTTACATCCAGGTCATAACCTTTCCATTGTACGTCTTTATAATCTTCATCGGTCTCCCCCAGTTTTTCAAATACCTGTTTCAGTTTATCCTTCAGTTTTTCAAATGCGGTGTAGTTTGTTCTTGTATAGTCAACTTTTATAGAACCATCATCTTTTAAAGTAACCCTGTTATCTGGTGACGGGAGATCTTCAGCAGTTAACCAAAAATCAATGGTCATTTCCTTCAACTTTTCATAAGTTTCACCGGGGAAAATATCTTCAGCCATCCACAAGATGGTATCGGGATCATTGCGGCCCATCAGTTGAATTTCTCCCAATGGCAAATCACTGTCATCGGCACCATGATAAAAATCGGCAAGCCCCAGGCTTTTCTGAAACACACAATCGTTTTTCTTTTTGGTAAACGCCACCAAGCATCCATTATGGTGCAACATCAAATTTCTTCCTACAAGACCTGATGAATTGGCAAGCCCGTTTAGATGTATATTATTGGCACTTCTCAGGAACAGTGCAGCACTGTTAACTGCTCCGCAGGCTACTATAAATATTTTTGCGTTGAAAAAAACTTCTTCCCCGTCAACAATTGCTTTAACAGCAATAACTTTTGCTCCGCTTTCGTCTGTTATTAATTTTTCAACATAAGCATGTATCTGCATTTCCACGTTGGGTAACTTCAAAGCATGATTTAAAGCCATAGTTTGTGCATCGGCTTTTGAATCGGTGAGATCTGGAAAGCCATCGAAATTCTCTAAAATAAGTGGCGAAACATATTTACTGGTATCCTGCGGTAGATTTACGCCCATTGGTAAGGGAAATGGTTGCAGCCCGATCTGTTTCATTTTTTTTTCCAGATCTTCTATCAACGGCTCATAAGGTAATGGTGGTAAAGGGTAATCCATTGAGGTCGGAGGTTCTGTAGCATCAACCCCACGTTTGCCATGCACATGATACATTTTCTCAGCAAGGTCATAATAGGGCCTCAGTATTTCATACCCAAATGGCCATGCAGGTGAAGTGCCACCATAATGCTTTACTTCCCGGAAATCTGATTCCCTGAAACGGAATAATGCAGCGCCGTACATTTTACTGTTGCCGCCTACATTATAATGTATATACGGCAGAAAAGGTTTATCCTCCTTATCGTACCAATACTCTTTAGGGCGGTAGCGGCCAAGGCTTACCACTTCATGTGGATCCCAGTTTTGTTTTTCTTTGGGAATAAATCCTCCTCTTTCCAGGATAAGAATTCTTTTCCCGCTGCCTGCCAGTTTTTTGGCAATGGTGCCACCGCCACTGCCGGTGCCGATAATGATGATGTCGTATTGTGTATTCATATAAACCTGTTTCAAACACAAGTTAAATCACTTTGGTGTTTACTTTATGTCATTTGGATGACCAAACTTTGGTATTTTATGGAATGTCTGAAACTGTCTTGTCCACGACAAACCCGGCCATTCGCCCGGTTTAATTTTGCAATTATGGAAATAACACAACCAGCAGAAATACAGCCGGAAAAAGAAACCATACGAATTGAAACTTTCAGTGACGGTGTATTTTGTATTGCCGTTACATTATTATCCATTGAAATTGGTGTTGAGCTGCACGGCGAAGTCAGCAACAAAGGGCTGCAGGAGGCACTTCTACACAAATGGCCCATCTGCCTGGCCTATGTCATCAGCTTTATCAATGTGCTGCTGGCATGGATCGGCCATCACGGGCTGTTCAAGATGTTTCAGCAATCAGATAATTCTATCATGATGACAAACGGCTTGTTGCTGATGTTGGTTGCGCTGGTACCATTTCCTACAAAAACATTGGGTGAGTTTTTGTTGACCAACGCTGTGCAAACTGCTGTAATTTTTTACACCGGATATTTTGTTTTGGTAAGCCTGGCCTTCAGGCTGCTTTGGTATACCGCCAGCCGCAAAAAGCAACTACTAGTGCAGGATATAACTGCCACGCAAATAAAGCAAACAACCCGCAACGAAAATATCGGGCTTATCTGCAATACCATCATTTTTGGTGTTGCATTTATTAATCCCTGGGCAGCGCTTTTTTTAAGTTTTACGATGTGGTTGTATTGGATCGTGTTCGCAAAATAAAATTAATAGGATTACCCATTTAGATCGCATTGGCTTTGTAACTGTAGGGTTGACCTGTCATAAATCGCTCTATCAGCTTATGCCATATGCTTGTTAAAAAATTTCTTCTGTTAAAGCGGAAAAAAAATTCATTCAAATAACCA
>JANNSN010000004.1:0-76688 GCA_031402615.1 Chitinophagaceae bacterium | reverse complement strand
ATGGCGCTCCTCGCGCTGCCCAATGTCTTCGCACTCGGGCTTGCCGCCTTCGGGGGAGGCTACCTCGTGGGGCGCTTCGGCACCGGCACCGGGGCGCGCGAGTCCGCGTCGGCCGGGGCCATGACCGCGCTCGTCGCGCTCGCGCTCTCGGCGGGCGGTGGCGCGGGCGGCATGGCGGCGGTCGTGACCGCGCTCGTCACCGTCGTCCTCGCGGTCGGGTTTGCCGCGTGGGGCGGAAGGGCCGGCGTCCGCAAGCGATCGAGGAGCCCAGCCGCCGCGGGTGCCTGACCGCTGACAGCATGAGCAGGTCCCGCGCCGGGCTGTCGCCTGCCCGCTGTCGACGGTGAGCTCCCGTGCTATCCCGAGTGCGATGTTCTGCTTGCGCGCCCAGACCGACCCCGCGTGGGCGAAGGAAGCGGTGCGCGACCTCGACGCCGTCCTGGTCGACCACGCGCATTCACAATAAACATTTGCCTCCCTTACCGTACGGGCAATAAGCTGTGTGTACTGAGAACCAAAATCAAGAATGAGTATTTTTTCAGTCATAGAGCAGCGAAGGTAAATAATAATACCAAACAGAATTTCACGAGGCTGTAATGTGTCCGGGCAGAAATAGGGGGTGTAAGACGGCACCGGTTAAAACTGCCAGCCGGCCCCACTGGGCTGAAGCGATGCGGTGATGAACCGGTCAATACCTGTACATTAATTTAAAAATTCAATCAGGATAAGTTAGATATTATACCATCTTGATTTAATAAGTAGTATCAAAGGACTACGTGGTAATCTTAGATGGTATTATACCGATAGCAAAGGTCATTGGACTACATATTGGTATAATTGGTATTTTTTGCTGTGTGATTTGAGTTTAACGTTACATTTTTTTATATTTACGAAAATTAACCGTCATGAAGCAGATTCTTTTTCTAGCAATTACCGTGTTTACTTTAATGTCGTGCCATATAACAACGGGCAGTGGAAACATCGTTACCGAAACCCGAACAGTTGGCAATTTTGATGGAATTATGGTTGCCAGCAGCTTTGATGTAGAGGTTAAAATTGGACCTGTGACTACTGTTGAAGTTGAGGCTGATGATAACGTGATGGAGTATATTAAAACAACCGTATCGGGAAATACTTTAAAGATCCGCACAGAAAACAATCATAGTTTTACAAATACCCATATGAAGGTATTTATTACAACACCGTCATTACAGAAGATAGAAGCGGCTGCGTCCGCAGATGTGGTTGTACAGGATATTATGGAAAGCACAGGCAAGTTATCATTCCAGGCTTCAAGTTCGGCCAGTATATTGGCCGAAGTAGATGCGCCCGAAGTTGAAACCGATGCCAGCAGCAGTGCCGTTATAACCCTGAGCGGGAAAACGAAAAACCATGACACACAGGCTTCCAGCAGCGCCGATATCAGGTGTTTTGATCTGTTAAGTGAAATAACATCGGCCCGGGTAACCAGCAGCGCAACCATTAAGGTACACGCCAGCGTGAGTTTAAACGCCAAAGCGAGCAGTAGTGGTGATATTCAATACAGAGGTGCCGCCTCTGTGAATAAATCCGTAAGTAGCAGTGGCTCAGTGGATAAAAAGGATCAGTAAACCTACATTGCAGGAGATTCCCCTTCTTTTCTCTATTAAATCCCCGTGAAAACTATTTATAAAAATAGTTTCCCCTTTCCCTTGCTTTTTACAATCAACCCCTTACCTTTGCACTCCAAATTAAAAAACGGATTTTAAAAGTTCTTTTTATATGTCACAGAGAATCAGAATAAAATTGCAGTCTTACGACCATAACCTGGTTGATAAATCAGCAGAAAAGATTGTAAAAACTGTACGTAGTACGGGTGCAGTGGTAACCGGGCCAATTCCTTTACCTACACACAAGAAAATATTTACCGTGTTGCGTTCGCCGCATGTAAATAAAAAAGCCCGTGAGCAGTTTCAACTTTGTACGCATAAGCGTTTATTAGACATTTACACCAGCAGCAGCCGTACGGTAGATGCTTTAAGTAAGTTAGACTTACCCAGTGGTGTTGATGTTGAGATCAAAGCCTGATGAACTCCCCTGTACTAAGCATAGTCGAAGTGTCGGGGGAAGCAAATGGTAAGTTCTTAAAAGAAAAAAAATATTGAACATCTATCTCCTTATTTTACAGGAGCGCTGGATATAAACAAGATACAATGAAAAGTATTATTGGTAAGAAAGTCGGCATGACGAGTATCTTCGATGCCAGTGGCAAGCAAACTGCAGTCACTATCATTGAAGCCGGCCCATGCATGGTTACCCAAAAGAAAACCGTAGAAACAGACGGTTACAATGCTCTCCAGATAGCATTTGGTGATAAAAAAGAAAAGCACTCCGTAAAGGCCGAAATTGGCCACTTTGCCAAAGCGCAAACCTCTCCTAAAAAATTCGTTCAGGAAATACGCGATAGCGAAATAGACAAGAATGTTGGTGAAACATTTACTGTAGCCATATTTGCCGAAGGCGATGATGTTGAAGTAGTGGGTACCACCAAGGGTAAAGGTTTCCAGGGTGTTGTAAAACGCCATGGCTTTAAAGGTGTTGGCGGACAGTCACATGGTCAGCATGACCGTTCAAGGGCACCGGGCTCTATCGGTAACTCGTCTGATGCCAGTCGTGTTTTTAAAGGAATGCGCATGGGTGGACGTATGGGTCAGGACAGGGTGACCATGAAAGGATTGAAAGTAGTTAAGATTTTCGCAGAAAAAAATTACATATTGGTTAGTGGATCAGTACCGGGCCATAACGGTTCAATTGTTTTAATTCAAAAATGATTAAAGTAAACTTTAGAAAAATGGTGCACGCTTCTAAAGTTGGTTAGTTTACATATAACTTTTCTAAAGTTGAAAAAATAAAAGCAATGCAAGTAGACGTTTTAAATATAGAAGGAAAGCAAACCGGCAGATCGGTTGAATTGCCTGATGAAATATTCGGTATTGAGCCTAACGACCATGTAATTTACCTGGCTGTAAAGCAATACCGGGGTGCCCAGCGCCAGGGTTCACACAAGGTTAAAACCCGTGCTGAAGTAAAAGGTTCTTCCAAGAAATTACACAAACAAAAAGGAACCGGCGGAGCGCGTAAAGGTAACCTGCGTAACCCTTTGTATAAAGGTGGTGGTACTGTTTTTGGACCAAAACCACACAAGTATGATATCAAATTGAACCGGAAGGTTAAAGACCTGGCTAAGATGAGTGCCCTGGCTTATAAAGCAAAAGAAAGTGCGATGATCGTTCTGGAAGATATAAAAATGGATGCTCCAAAAACATCGGCTTTCGCCGGTATTTTAAGTAACCTTAACCTGACAGGGAAAAGATCTTTATTTGTTATTCCTGAGTACAATGATAACCTGTATTTAAGCCTGCGTAACGTACCGTCAGTAAGCGGCACCTTATTAAGTGATCTTAATACCTACGATATCTTAAATGCAAATGTGTTGGTTTTAAGCGAAAGCGCTGCAAAGATATTCAGTGAGGAAAACGTGGAATCATAAATTCAATTTGCAAATTGGCCAACAGGCAAAGGTGCAAAATAAAATAAAACATAATCTTCCCAATTATCCGCCGCGGATACCGGCGTAAAAATTAAGAGACATGAAACCGTCTGACGTATTATTAAAGCCGATTTTATCTGAAAAGGCGAATAAGCAAACAGAAAAAATGAACCGCTATTCTTTTGTAGTGGCCAGGAAAGCTAACAAGCTGGAGATTAAAAAAGCGGTTGAAAGTTTTTACGGTGTAACCGTTGAGAAAGTGAATACGAATGTTGTGCCTTCAAAAGCAAAATCAAAGTATACGAAAGCCGGATATATCGTTGGCCGTAAGCCTGCTAAAAAGAAAGCGATCGTAACCGTAGCCGAAGGAGAAACAATTGACCTGTACGGCAGCGGAATTTAAGAACGCTTGCTCCGGCCCCTCTAAAAAAGGAACCAGGCGGAGAATAAATTTGAAATGAATGGTGAATCTGCTACCGCAAAATGCAGAGATTATTTAAATATGAATTTCTCCTTTTCCCCCTTTAGGGGACAGGGGTAAGGAAAAAGTTTAACAATGGCATTAAGAAAATACAAACCAACAACAGCAGGAACCAGGTGGAGAATTGGTAATGCTTACGAAGAGATTACCACAAACGTACCCGAAAAGTCTTTGCTTGAAAAGCAGAAGAACACAGCCGGCCGTAACTCTTCCGGCAGAAGATCGATGCGCTATATGGGTGGAGGTAACAAAACCATGTATCGTGTTATTGACTTCAAAAGAAGTAAGAAAGATATTCCTGCTACTGTTAAGACCATCGAGTATGATCCAAACCGCACGGCTTTCATCGCCTTATTAAATTATGCAGATGGAGAAAAGCGTTACATCATCGCTCCACAGGGATTACAGGTTGGACAAACCGTCATAAGCGGCGACGCTGTTGCCCCGGAGTTGGGAAATGCGTTGATGTTTAAGAACATGCCGTTGGGTACCAATGTGCATAACGTTGAAATGCAACCCGGCCAGGGAGGAATACTTGTACGCAGTGCAGGAACTTCGGCTCAGTTAAGTAACAAAGAAGAGAAGTACGCTATATTAAAGATGCCAAGTGGTGAATTGAGAAAAGTGTTGATCAAATGTTATGCAACTGTAGGTGTTGTCAGTAACAGCGATCATAGCCTGGAGAGTATGGGTAAAGCAGGTCGTAACCGTTGGAAGGGTATCCGTCCAAGAACAAGGGCCGTTGCGATGAACCCGGTAGATCACCCGATGGGTGGTGGTGAAGGAAGGGCTTCCGGTGGTCACCCGCGTAGCCGCAAGGGTAAATACGCAAAAGGGCAGATTACCCGTACAAAAGGAAAAGGCTCAAGCAAATTGATCATAACCAGGAGAAACGGTAAGAAATTACCAAATTCATAAGATAATAAGTTAAAATGGTTTCGGTTATACCGGAACAAATAAACAAGATTGAAATTTAAGATGCGGTTCTTCCAAATCTAAAATCGTAAATCACAAATCTAAAATTAAACATGGCTCGTTCGTTAAAAAAAGGTCCTTATGTAGAAGCTAAGCTGGATGCTAAAGTTGCAGCAATGATAGCAGGAAAAAGCAAAAAAGGTGTTGTTAAAACCTGGAGTCGCAGAAGTACCATCACTCCGGATTTTGTAGGACAAACATTTGCGGTTCATAATGGAAACAAATTTATCCCGGTGTATGTAACTGAATTCATGGTGGGACATAAATTGGGCGAATTTGCACCAACGCGTAATTTCAGAGGTCACTCAAGCAAAAAAATATCGTAGAAGTTTAAAGTCTAAAGTTAAAGGTCTAAAGCTGAGAACAGCATTTAACCTTAAACAAGTAAACCTTAAACCTTAAACTAAAATAAACAATGGAAGCAGTAGCAAAATTGAACAATTACCCGACATCGCCACGCAAAATGCGTTTGCTGGTTGACCTGATCCGTGGTATGGAGGTTGAAAAGGCATTGGCCGTTTTGGAACATAATCCGAAACACCCGGCAGTTCCTTTACGTAAACTGGTATTATCTGCCATTAACAACTGGAAACAAAAAAATGAATCAGGCGACGAAAGTACACTGGTGGTTAAAACCATTATGGTTGATGGGGCAAGGGTTATCAAGCGTATGCGACCTGCACCGCAGGGTCGCGGATACCGGGTACGTAAGCGTAGTAACCATGTAACTGTTATTGTTGACGAAAAAGCTATTAAAAACTAAATTTTAAAATATAATGTGAAGGTTAAACACCGCGCATTAGCACATTAAAAATATGGGTCAAAAATCAAATCCGATAGGCTTAAGGTTAGGAATCATCCGTGGATGGGACAGCAACTGGTTTGCAAGTAAAACGGAATATCCAAAAAAACTGATTGAAGATAATAAGATCAGAAATTACCTGAACGCCCGTATCAACAAGGGTGGTATCTCTAAGATCGTTATTGAGCGTACGCTTAATAAGCTGATCGTTACCATTCACACGTCTAAGCCTGGTATCATCATTGGTAAAGGTGGTGGTGAAGTTGACAGAATTAAGGAAGAGTTAAAGAAATTATGTGGTAAAGATGATGTGCAGATCAACATCCTGGAGATTCGTCGCCCGGAATTAGATGCCAACATTGTAGCTGATACCATTGCCCGTCAATTGGAAAACCGGATTAATTATAAAAGAGCTATTAAAATGTCTATCGCTTCAGCACTGCGTATGGGTGCAGAAGGCATTAAAGTAAAAGTTGGTGGCCGTTTGGGTGGTGCAGAGATTGCACGTAGTGAAGAGATCAAGCAGGGGCGTACACCATTACATACCTTACGTATGGATATTGATTACGCCAATGTATTTGCATTAACGGTTTATGGTAAGATCGGTATTAAAGTGTGGATCTGTAAAGGGGAGGTTTTAGGTAAACGTGATCTGAATCCTAACGTAATAGCCGGTGGTGGAAAAGAAATAGGTGACAGGCCAAGTGGTGGATTTGACAGAAGAGATGACAGGCGCGGCGGCGGCGGCGGAGACAGAAGAGGCGGGGGTGGCGGTGGTGGAAACCGTGGCGGTGGCGGCGGAAGAAGATAAGAACGTATTTATGATTTCAGATTTGCGATGCTGGATTTGTTTATATCGCAGTCATTAAAAAAAAATAATAAGCTGATTTGAGTTGAAGGGAATCTAAAATCTTCAATCTAAAATCTAAAATCGAAATAAAATGTTATCACCAAAAAGAAGTAAGCACAGAAAGGCGCAAAGAGGCATGATGAAGGGTGACACCAAGCGTGGAGCAACCCTGGCTTTTGGAACCTTTGGACTAAAAGCACTGGACAGTGTATGGATGAGCGCCCGCCAGATTGAGAGCGCCCGCCAGGCCATGACGCGTCACATGAAACGTGAAGGAAATGTTTGGATCCGTATTTTTCCCGACAAGCCAATTACGGCAAAGCCGGCCGAGGTAAGGATGGGTAAAGGTAAAGGTAACCCCGAAGGTTGGGCAGCTGTTGTTCAACCGGGAAGAATCTTGTTTGAGTGTGATGGTGTGTCGGAGCAGGTTGCGAAAGAAGCGTTTGCGTTGGCAGCACAGAAATTGCCGATCCAGACGAAGTTTGTGATCCGCCACGATTACAAAGCATAATTAAAATAATGATCAAAAAGAATAAGCATGTTAAAGAAAATTGATTTTTTAAATAGCCTGAAAGGTTTAACGGAGGTTGATCTGAAAGCAAAAATTGCGGAAGATGAGTTGCGTATGAAGAAGCTATCATTTGCTCATGCGATTTCTCCGCTGGAGAATCCGCAAAGCATCCGCTCTTTAAGAAGAGATATCGCCAGGTTGAAAACGGCATTAAAAACAGTACAAGCAGGATCATAATCAATCCTTAAAAAATTAAATACAGTGGAAAGAAATTTAAGAAAGACGAAGTTAGGAGTGGTATCCAGTAACAAAATGGACAAGACCATCACCGTAAGTGTTGAGCGTAAAGTAAAGCATCCGCTTTATGGTAAGTTCGTAAAAAAATCTACCAGGTTTCATGCGCATGATGAAAAGAATGAGTGCAGTATTGGTGATACGGTAAAGATCATGGAGAGCCGCCCTTTAAGTAAATTAAAGCGCTGGAGACTGGTAGAAGTGGTTGAGAAAGTGAAATAAAAAAAGCTACGAGCCACGAGCTACGAGCCGTAAATGATAAATTTAAAAATAGTATAAAATGCTGGCAGCTCAAAGCTGATAGCTCAAAGCTTTAAAAAAAATGATACAGCAAGAAAGCAGATTAAATGTAGCCGACAACAGTGGGGCAAAAGAGGTACTATGTATCCGTGTGCTGGGTAACAGTGGACAGGACTATGCAAGGATCGGTGATAAGATAGTGGTTACCGTAAAAGACGCCATGCCTGCAGGTGGTATTAAGAAAGGAACAGTTAGTAAAGCTGTTATTGTAAGAACAAAAAATAAGTTACGTCGTAAAGATGGTTCTTATATCCGTTTTGATGATAACGCCGTGGTGTTATTAAGTGCATCTGATGAACCAAGGGGTACACGTATTTTTGGGCCGGTGGCCCGTGAGTTGAGGGATAAAGGATACATGAAGATCATCTCATTGGCACCGGAAGTATTATAAAAACAGCTGTGAGCTACGAGCGACAAGCTACGGGCCACAAACATAAATTAAAAAGATTTTCAATGCTATAGAGTGGAGCTCAATGCCCGAAGCTCGTAGCGCAAAGCTTAAAATAAAATGAGTACAAGATTTAAACCAAAGTTTAACATTAAAAAAGGCGACTCGGTAGTGGTAATTACCGGTGAAGATAAGGATATGAAGAAGCCCCGTAAAGTGTTGGAAATTATTTTAGAAAAGAGCCGCGTACTGGTTGAAGGTGTTAACATCGTAACCAAGCATACCAAGCCAACTTCGCAAAACACCAAAGGTGGAATTATTAAAATTGAAGCACCGATCGCCATCAGTAATGTAATGCTTTGGGATTCCAAGGCAGGTGCTGCAACTAAAGTAAAACGCACAAGAGAAAATGGTAAACTAGTAAGAATCGCTAAAAAATCAGGGGAGGTAATCAAATAATGAGCACAACAACTAAATCGCCAAGGTTAGCAGATAAGTACAAACAGGATGTTGTACCTGCTTTAATGAAGAAATTCAGTTACAAAACTGTAATGCAGGCACCCAGGCTAAGCAAGATCTGTTTGAATCGCGGTGTAAACGGAGCCGTGACCGACAAGAAGCTGATCGACATCGCCATTGACGAGTTAACCAACATAACCGGTCAAAAAGCTGTAGCAACCAATTCTAAAAAGGACATTTCAAACTTTAAGTTGCGTAAGGATATGCCCATTGGTGCAAGGGTTACACTTCGCGGAGTTAAGATGTATGAATTCTTAGACAGGCTGGTTTCTGTTTCTTTACCGCGTGTACGTGATTTCAAAGGTATCAACGATAAGTCGTTCGACGGCCGTGGAAACTATACATTGGGTGTTACAGAACAGATCATTTTTCCTGAAATTGACATTGATAAGGTGAATAAAATTACCGGGTTGGATATCACTTTTGTAACCACAGCCAATACCAACGAAGAAGCATTTGAATTGCTGAAGGAGTTGGGAATGCCTTTTAAAAACGTTAAGAAAACCGAATAAAATATTATGGCAAAAAAATCAATTATAGCCAGGCAGATCAAGCGTGAAAAAATGGTCGCCAAGTATGCTGAAAGAAGAGCGGCTTTAAAAGCAGCCGGTGATTATGCAGCTTTGGATCTATTACCTAAGAATGCTTCTCCGGTTCGTTTAAAAAACCGTTGTCAGCTCACCGGCCGTCCAAGAGGATACATGAGACATTTTGGGTTATCCAGAAATATGTTTCGGGATATGGCATTAGAGGGTAAAATACCGGGTGTAACAAAAGCCAGCTGGTAGGCCGGGCGCCGGTACCGGATACTTGATACGGAATAAGAGCTCACGAATTTGATGCAGCAACCAGGTATCAGGTATCAGGAATCAAGTATCCAAAAAGGATATCGCATTGTAAAAAAATTATTTAATCAATTAACTGAAATAACAATGGTTACTGATCCAATCGCAGATTATTTAACTAGAATTCGTAACGCACAGATGGCTAATCACCGTATTGTAGAAATACCTGCAAGCAACCTGAAAAAGCGTATCACCGAAATCTTGTACGACAAAGGATACATCTTGAAATACAAATTTGAAGATGATAACAAACAGGGTTTGATAAAGATCGCTTTGAAATATGATGCGGGCACTAAATTGCCTGTGATTCAGAGTTTGGAAAGAGTGAGCCGCCCGGGATTACGTTCTTATGCAAAGCCAAATGAAATTAAGCGTGTAAAAAATGGTTTGGGCGTAGCCATCGTTTCTACTTCTAAAGGGGTAATGACCGATAAGGAAGCCAAAGCACAAAATGTAGGCGGAGAAGTGCTGTGTAATATTTATTAAAAGCTGGTAGAAAGCAGCAAGGGGATGAACATTATCCGGATACTTGATGCTGGATATTAGATACCGGATACCAATAGATTTGAAAATTAAGCCCCCGTCGTGGCTGAACACGAATCGAATAATAAACAACATAAAAAATCGACAATGAGCAGAATTGGAAAAAAATTAATTGAAGTACCGGCCGGAGTAACAATCACGGTGGATGCGGCAAATGTGGTTACCGTTAAAGGTCCTAAAGGTGAATTAAAGCAAACCATGGACCGGGATATGAAGATCGAATTTAAGGAAGGGATTGTAACGGTAGTTCGCCCTACGGAACAGATCCGTCACCGGGCCATGCATGGTTTGTACCGTTCTCTGATCAGTAACATGGTTAAAGGTGTTACAGAAGGATATGTCAAAAAATTAGAACTGGTGGGTGTTGGTTATAAGGCAGCCGCCCAGGGAAATTTGCTGGATATGGCCTTGGGATACTCTCACAATATCCTGCTTGAAGTTCCCAAAGAATTATCTGTTGTTACTTCCCAGGAAAAAGGTAAGAACCCGATCATCACTTTTGAAAGTGTGGATAAGCAATTAATTGGAGAGGTTTGTGCAAAGATCAGAAGTTTGCGTAAGCCTGAGCCGTACAAGGGTAAGGGTGTTAAGTTTGAAGGCGAAATTTTAAGAAGAAAGGCCGGTAAATCTGCTGGTAAATAAGAACGTTAGCCAGTTAATTCGCTGATCCGTACAAAATGTATTGCGGATATAGAAACTACAGGTTAACAAATAAACGGATTACAAGATCCCTGGCTACCGGTAGCTATCGGAACAGGGAGAAAAAATAAAAAAAATGAACAACAAGTCAAAAGCAAGAGTAAAAATCAAATACCGCATCCGTAAAAAGATCAGCGGTGTTGCGGCAAAACCCCGTTTAAGTGTTTTTAGAAGCAACAGTGATATCTATGCACAATTAATTGATGACAACAGTGGTGTAACCTTAGCGTCAGCATCTTCCAGGCAGAAAGATATCCAGGCTCAAAAAACTGCGAAAACCGAAAAAAGTAAATTGGTTGGTGCTGCTATTGCAACCAAAGCAAAAGAACTTGGCATATCAACAGTTGTATTTGACCGTGGGGGTTATATCTACCATGGCAGGGTAAAAGCAGTTGCTGAAGGTGCAAGAGAAGGGGGACTGGTATTTTAGGTTGCAGATTTTAGATTGCAGATTTTGTTAAATCAAAAGTCCCCAGTCTAAAATGTATACAATCTAAAATCGTAAATCTAAAATCTAAAATTATTATTGATGTCAAATTTAATTACAAATAAAATAAAAGCCGGTGACCTGGAATTGAAAGACAAGGTTGTTGCCATTAACCGGGTAGTAAAAACAACAAAAGGTGGTCGTGCCTTCAGTTTTTCTGCATTGGTTGTGGTGGGTAACGAGGATGGTATTGTGGGACACGGTTTGGGTAAGGCCAAAGAAGTGCAGGAAGCCATTACAAAAGGTATTGAGGATGCGAAAAAGAATTTGATAAAAATTCCTTTAATGCATGGTACCATCCCGCACGATCAGTTAGCTAAGGAAGGAGCAGCCAAAGTGTATATTAAGCCTGCGGCACATGGTACCGGTGTAATTGCCGGAGGAAGTATGAGAGCGGTTCTGGAAGCAGCGGGTATCACCGACGTGTTGGCGAAGAATTTAGGTTCTGCAAATCCAACCAACGTGGTAAAGGCAACTTTTAAAGCATTGGCTACCTTACGTGAACCTATTGCCGTTGCAAAAACACGTGGTGTTTCCCTGAAGAAAGTATTTAACGGATAAAATAACGTTTAACGTTTAATGTTTAAAGTTGGGAAGTCTGCTGACTGCGATAACCTTAAACCTTTAAACTTTTAAACCTTTAAACTAATAAAGCAATGAAAAAGATAAAAGTAACACAGGTTAAAAGTGTAATCGACCGTTCGGAGCGCCAAAAAAGAACAATGGTAGCTTTGGGTTTGAGAAAAATGAATGCTTCGGTTGAAGTAGATGCCACTCCTCAAATATTGGGTATGGTTAATAAAGTTAATCACCTGGTGCAGGTTGAAGAACTGGGTTAAAAATGGATAATGGAATAAAGGAAAATTGTTTTATTGGATACTCAGTGTAACCTTTTTTGCCGGAAACATTATCAATTAGCAAATTATAAATTATCAATTATTGACAAAGCGAGGGGTGATACCCCGTAAGTACAAAATCAAAAAAAATGAAATTACACACACTAAAACCTGCTAAAGGTTCTACACACAAAGAAAAAAGAATAGGCCGTGGTGAGGCAAGTGGTAAAGGCGGTACATCTACCAAGGGTAATAAGGGCGGACAAAGCCGTGCCGGTTACAAAAGTAAAAAAGCGCACGAAGGTGGACAGATGCCCATTCAGCGTCGTGTACCAAAACGTGGATTTAAAAATAACAACCGGGTTGAGTTTAAAGTATTGAACCTCGGTCAGATTGATACCCTGGCAGAGAAATACAGCATAACAGAATTCAGCCTGCAAAACCTTTATATAAATGGTTTAATCAGCCAGTTTGATAGTGTAAAGGTTTTAGGAAATGGTGAACTGAAAGGTAAATTCACTTTTAAAGTGAATGCGGCCAGTGAAAAAGCAAAGGTAGCCATTGAAACAGCCGGAGGAACAATCGAGATAATAAAATAATTTCACCGATATTTGCCCGACCCACGCTTTGCGGGGTCATTTTTAATTAGCGCAAAACACTTAAATCGTTTAAATTCTGTGAAGAAGTTCATAACAACCCTGAAGAATATCTGGAGCATAGAGGAACTACGCAACAAGATCCTGTTTACTTTCATATTGATCTTTATTTACCGGTTAGGTTCATTCATTGTATTACCCGGTATCGATCCCAATAAATTAGCGAGCCTGGCAACAAGTACACAGGGTGGCATGCTTGGTTTACTGGATACATTTGTAGGTGGTGCTTTTTCCAAAGCATCCATATTTGCATTGGGCATCATGCCATATATCTCGGCGTCTATCTTTATGCAGTTGATGACCATACTGGTTCCTCAAATGGCAAAAATTCAGAAAGAAGGAGAAAGCGGCAGAAAGAAAATCAACCAGTGGACACGTTACCTTACAGTTATTGTAACGGCATTTCAGGCCGCAGCCTATATCGGGTATTTAAAAAGCCCGGGAAATGTGGAAGCGATCATACCCGCATTCAGCGCTTATTTCTGGGCTTCAACAGTTATCATTCTTACCACAGGTACATTATTTGTAATGTGGCTGGGCGAAAAAATTACGGATAAAGGTTTAGGCAATGGTACGTCAATCATCATTATGATTGGTATCCTTGCCCGCCTGCCAGACTCATTTAGCCAGGAGTGGTCCGCAAGATTAACCGGTGGTGCCGGTGGTATCCTGATCATATTAATTGAAATTCTATTGCTGATCGCAGTTATCCTGGGTGTTATCCTTTTAGTGCAGGGTACCAGGAAAGTTCCGGTTAACTATGCCAAACAAATAGTTGGAAACCGCCAGTTTGGTGGAGCCAGAAATTTCTTACCGTTAAAAGTAAACGCGTCGGGTGTAATGCCGATCATTTTTGCGCAGGCGATACTTTTCCTGCCTACTTTATTTTCGGCGGGTGGTACGGCTTCCTGGACACAATATTTTACAGATCATACCAAGATCGGGTACATGATCATTTATTCGATTGCAGTTGTTGCGTTTACATTCCTGTACACCGCTTTGATATTTAATCCAAAGCAGATGGCTGATGAATTAAAACGCAATAATGGTTTTATTCCGGGTGTTAAACCGGGCCAACCAACAGCAGATTATATCGGTACGATCATGGATAGAATTACTTTACCCGGTGCTGTCTTGCTGGCTTTTGTTGGTATTTTGCCGGGTATCATTCAATTACTGTTTGGTATGCAACAGGGATTCGCTACTTTCTTTGGTGGTACATCACTTTTAATTAATGTTGCTGTAGTTTTAGATACCTTACAGCAAATTGAAACCCAGTTATTGATGCGTCAATATGATGGCTTAATGAGCAGTGGGAGAATTCAGGGCAGGCAACAGGGGGTTACTGCCGGAGGTATATAATAAAGTTTACCCTCGCAGGGGATAAAAAATAAATTCATGAGCCCCGACTGAAAATGTCGGGGTTTGTTTTAACAAAACGGTTATTTTAATACTTCGAAACGCAGTACATTTTGCGAAGGGTTCGGTTAAAGAAATTAAAAAAATAGATTCCCCTCCCGATAGCTACCGGAACGGGATGACAGAAATGAGAGCATATGATTCATTACAAAAGCAAGACTGAAATTGAACTGATGCGGGAAAGCAGTTTACTGGTTAGTGAAACACTTGCTTTGGTTGCTGCTGCCATAAAACCGGGTATCACTACTTTGCAACTGGATAAAATTGCGGAAGTATTTATCAGGGATAATAAAGCTACGGCATCGTTTAAGGGGTACCATGGTTTTCCATTTACCTGTTGTATATCGGTTAATGACGCTGTTGTACATGGGTTTCCCACTACAGATGAATTAAAGAATGGCGATATTGTTTCGGTTGATGTTGGGGTGTTTAAAAATGGATTTCATGGCGATAGCGCATACACTTTTGGCGTTGGCGAAATAGCCGATGAGGTGAAGCAACTCATGCGGGTTACCAAAGAATCTTTATATATAGGAATAGAAAAAGCAACCATAGGAAACCGGGTGGGAGATATTGCTTATGCCATCCAGGATTATACCGAAAAGCAACATGGTTATGGTGTAGTAAGAGATTTGGTTGGTCATGGCCTTGGACGTTCATTACATGAAGAACCACAAGTACCCAATTTTGGTAGAAGAGGCACCGGTGCCAAATTAAAAGGAGGATTGGTTATTGCGATTGAGCCGATGATCAACCTGGGTACCAAAGATGTTTTTCATGATAAAGATGGCTGGACCATCAGAACGGCCGACGGAAAACCTTCGGCGCATTATGAACATGATATTTGTATTCAAAAAGGGAAGGCCGATATTTTATCTTCTTTTAAACCGATTGAAGCAGCAGAAATAAACAATGCAAATCTTTGTTCTGATTATATGCTACAAAATCCGGTATTTTAATTCTACCCGGTCATCGTTCCAGATATTGTCGGGGCTGATATAAGTGTCGCTGTAACGGAATATAATACCGGCTTTCACAAAAATATCCCTGACCAGTTCGCTGCAGATATAGGCACGGTTTTTTTCTCTTTTACTTACATGAAACAGTATTCGCGTCATAATGCGGACAATCTCATAATTATCATAGGGCCGGGTAAGTTCATCAAGACCAAAACTGATGCCCTTGTCCATTTCCTTTTTTTCTACGGGAATATTTAATTGTGCAATGACTATTTGTCCTTTGTAAGGCCTTTTGGTTCCCTTATAATCTCTCAGGTATTTGGAAAGCGGTATCAAACGTATACCATACATCGGTTCTGCCTCCAACACCAACACCCTGCCCAGTTCTTCATCTTTGTAAATAACAGCTACATGGCTCCAGGTACTTTTGGTAAGCTTTTGTATAATACCTGAAAAAGCATAACTGCCGCTGCAGAAAACAATTTGCCCGGTCTTTAAATACTCCCTTATTTTCTCATAACGGTAACCAGGCAGCTCTTTAAGTATTTTTTTAGTGATTGGCTTCGCCATTGCGTAATTTAAATTTTTTGTGTATTAGCACCATGATTTTTTATCGTGCCGGCATTTAACACTTTGCCTGTTGCCGTTTTATTTGCAGCGCATTGCCTATTGCCAATTGCTTAACGCCAATTGCTTACTTTTGAAGATACGAATTTTAAAGATGAAGAAAAGCAGGCTAATAGTCATAGGTGGTGGTGCTGCGGGTTTTTTTTGTGCGGTTAATGCAGCAAGATTTAATCCTGCCCTGGAAGTTATCATCCTCGAAAAATCCAATAAGCTGTTAAGCAAAGTTAAAGTAAGTGGTGGTGGCAGGTGTAACGTAACGCATGCCTGTTATAGTATTACGGAGATGATAAAAAAATATCCCAGGGGCGCTTCATTTCTTAAAAAGGCTTTTCATCATTTTTTTACCATGGAAACCATCGCCTGGTTCCAGAAACGGGGGGTGGCTTTAAAAGCCGAGCCGGATGGCAGGATGTTTCCGGTGACGAACAGTTCGCAAACCATTATAGACTGTTTGATGAAGGAAGCAAACAAATATGCTGTGGAGATCAGGATGAACAATGAGGTGAAAGGAATTTATAAAGAAGGATCTGCATGGAACCTGGTATTGAAAAACGAAACGATTCTGTTTGCAGATCATATCTGTATCGCAAGCGGGGCTTATCCCAAAATATTCCAGTACGATTGGTTGCAAAAAACGGAACACGATATCGTAGATCCGGTTCCATCATTGTTTACGTTTAATATGCCGGGTAACCCGGTAACTGCCTTAATGGGTGTTAGTGTTGCAAATGCGGTGGTTAAAATTGTTGGATCAAAACTGTCTGAGTCGGGGCCTTTGCTGATTACCCATTGGGGAATGAGTGGGCCCGCTATTTTAAAACTGTCGGCATGGGGTGCCAGGGAATTGGCCATGGTCCGTTATGCATTTGCGATATCGATAAACTGGGTGCCGGATTTTAATGAGAATAATTTGCGGGAAAAAATTCAAAAACTTCGATTTGAACTCGCGTCGCAAAAAATAATGAACAGGAATCCATTCGCTTTGCCGGGCCGGTTGTGGGAATTCCTGCTGATTCGATCAGGTATCGATCCGGGTATCCGCTGGGCCGATCTACCTGCCAAAGAACAAAATAAGCTCATCAAAAATTTATGTACTGATGAATACCAGGTAAAAGGTAAAACAACATTTAAAGAAGAGTTTGTAACAGCCGGGGGTATACCCGCAAACGAAATTGATTGTAACACCATGCAAAGTAAAAAGCACACCGGTTTATTTTTTGCGGGAGAGATCATGGATGTTGACGGCATTACCGGGGGCTATAATTTTCAAAATGCCTGGACTACCGGGTGGATCGCAGCTAAAGCAATAAGTGCACAGGTTTAAACTGGCTTAGCAACGGGATTCATGTAATCCTTTAACATATAGCTGCTGTACGCTGAATTTCACAAATTCTTTTCAATATAAAATTCTATTAAAACTATATTTGCGGATAAATCAAATTTTCCGGTGCTTCCTGTAAAAGTTATTTACCACACCGGAGCGTAAAGGCCCCACAGGGGTTTGGGGTATGAAAAAAATAGACCGCTATATACTGTCAAAATATCTGACCACTTTTTTCTTTTGCCTGATATTATTTACGGTTATTGTGGTGGTGGTTGACATCAGTGAAAAGACTGACAATTTTGTTAAATCAAAATTACCCGTATCTCAAATCATTACCGATTATTATTTTGGGTTTATTCCCCGGATTGATGCCATGCTTTTTCCGCTTTTCGTTTTTATTTCTGTTATATTTTTTACCAGCAAAATGGCCGGCAGGTCCGAGATCATTGCCATCCTCAGCAGCGGGGTAAGTTATCGCAGATTTTTAATGCCTTTTGTTGCCGGGGGTATTTTTTTATCTGTCGTTTTATGGATGGGGTACCAGTATATTGTACCAAAAGCAAACCTCAAATGGGGGAATTTTGAAGCAAGGTATATTGACGGACCTGTATCTCCGGAAAGCAACAGCTCAAACTATAAACAGAAGTTGTATTTTAAAATGGACACGAACACTTATGTAGGTATTGGAGGCTATGATACGGTCTTAAAATCCGGCAATAGTTTTTTTGTTCAGCGTTTTGAAAAAAATAAACTGGTTTATAATTTACGGTCCGATCGGTTTAATTGGGATACGGCCACCGGCAAGTGGCAGCTTTTTAATGCCGTGGAACGAAGACTCGACAGCATTTCGGAAAGAGTAAACAGGTCAGCAGAATTAAAGGTGGCGTATAATTTTAAACCTCGTGACCTGCGAAAAGACAATTATCTCAAAGACCAGCTTCCAACTCCTGAACTTGATGAGTTTATTAAACTGGAGCGGTTACGGGGTTCTGAAATGTTGAATACACTTTTAGTTGAGCGTTATAACAGGGATGCCATACCTGTTTCGGTATTAATACTTACCATCATTGGAGCAGTGTTGGCGTCACGCAAAATACGGGGTGGCAGCGGGTTGCACCTGGCAATCGGGGTAATTATCAGTGTACTCTACATTCTTTTTAGCCGCTTTTCACTGGTATTTGCCACAAAAGGAAATTTTACACCGTTATTGGCAGCCTGGACACCAAATATCATCTTTGGGTTGTTGGCTTTTTACCTGTATAAAAAAGCACCTAAGTAGAAAACAAATTCTTCATCTTTATATAAACTTTCTGCTAAAACTTTTGTTTTAACAGCTTCTGCATCGTAAATTTAAACCTGCTGAAGCGGATTTGAAAAATGAGTTTTGTTGCATGTTTTTTTTGATTCAGCAAACGGTTTTGATCTAAGAAAAAAAATTTCATTAATTTATAACAAACAGCGCTATGGGTATAATTAAAGACAGGTTTAAAGAGAGGGCTGATGTGGTTGCATCGGATATTAAAGGGATATTGAAAGAGCATGGAGATAAGGTAATTGGGGAAGTAACTTTAAGCCAGATTTATGCAGGTATGCGTGGAATAACGGCCCTTGTTTCAGAAACCTCATTGCTGGATGCGCAGGATGGAATTCGTTTTCGCGGATATTCCATACCGGAATTAAGAGAAAAATTGCCCCGTGTACCCGGAGGTTCCGAGCCCTTGCCCGAAGGCTTGTTTTATTTGATGTTGGTGGGTACCTTGCCTACCGAGGAAGAGGTACAGCATTTGAGCAGTACCTGGCAGCGTCGTAGTCATGTGCCCAACTATGTTTTCGATTCCATTGAAGCCCTGCCGATAAGTGCTCATCCGATGACACAGTTTGTAGTAGCGATTATGAGTTTGCAAACCGAGAGCCACTTTGCAAAACGTTATGCAAAAGGCATGAGCAAATCGGAGTATTGGGAGGCCGTATTTGATGATTCTATGGATCTGATATCCCGGTTGCCGCGAATTGCAGCCTATATATACAGACGCAAATACAAAAACGGAGAACATATTCAACCCAATGGTTTATTGGATTGGGCGGGTAACCTGGCGCACATGATGGGGTATGAGGACGAAGGATTTCATGCGTTGATGCGTTTATACATGACCATTCATGCCGATCATGAGGGAGGTAACGTTTCAGCACATACTACACACCTGGTGGGTTCTGCATTAAGTGATCCATATCTTTCTTTTGCCGCAGGTATGAATGGCCTTGCCGGTCCTTTACATGGCTTGGCCAACCAGGAAGTGATCAAATGGATATACGAAATGAGAGAAAGTATCGGAACAGAAATTCCGTCAAAAGAACAGATCGTGGAGTACGTTAAGAAAACATTGAGTGAAGGAAAAGTTGTTCCGGGTTATGGCCACGCTGTTTTAAGAGAAACGGATCCACGATTTATTGCCCAAATGGAGTTTGGAAAAAAACACATGCCCGATGATCCGCTGGTACAAACCGTTTGGAATATATATGAAGCGGTTCCGCCTGTTTTAGGCTCTATCGCCAAAATAAAAAACCCCTGGCCCAATGTAGATGCACACAGCGGCGCGTTACTGGTGCATTATGGTATGGTGGAGTATGAATTTTATACGGTCTTATTTGGTGTTTCAAGATCTTTGGGTGTTTTGGCAAGCCTGTGTTGGGACAGGGCCCTTGGTTTCCCTTTAGAAAGACCTAAATCAGTAACTACGAAGTTGGTAAAGGAATGGCTGGAAGGAAAAGAGGAGATTTGGGGCGAATAATAATAACTTGTTATAATTGCTGAAACCGGAATCCTGTTCCGGTTTTTTTTATTAATTTGCTCGTTCTAAAAAAGTAAAATGAAAAAAATATTATTTATTTTTCTGGTAGCCTGTACAGGCAGTAACGTCCATGCGCAGGGTGCTAAAACTACCGCGGCATCGGCTTCCGGCAATCCGCATATTAAGGTGTTTAAGCAGGCAGTACTGAGTGGTGATATTTCAACAGGAATAGCCGCATTAAATTACTATGTCATTGAACAGGGTGCCAACGCCAACTATGAAGATACGCTGGCGATGTTGTATATGCAGCAAAATTCATACGTTCAATGTTTCTACTGGGCAAATAAAAGGTTAAATGGAAATCCTGAAAACCTGATCTTACTGGAAATGAAAGGGATATGTTTGGATAAACTTAATCAACCCAAAGAAGCCATTACCATTTTTGAAAAATTATATGCTAAAACAAAAAACCCATACCACGCCTATACCTTGATGGATCTGCAATACAGTATTAAACGTTTGGCAGAATGTTTGGCTACGGCAAATAGCACGGTTGGTCTTGAGTTTAAACCCGATTATAGTATTACTTATAATGTTGGCGAGCAGGTTGGCAGAACTTATTTACAGGCCGGCATTTACAATATACAGGCTTTAACGTTATTCGATCTGGATAAAAAAACGGAGGCCAAAGTATATTTTGAGAAAGCATTGGCTTTGGATAGTAATTTTGTTTTAGCCCGTCAAAACCTGGAGGCGTTGAAATCGTTAGAATCAGGTGCCAACAAGGTAGATCCGGAAAAGAAGGATACGCCGGCATCTCCGGCTAATAAACAGGATTAAAATTTCTTTTTGAAGCGAAGATAGATGCGAGTATATTTGCAGCCCAATTGGGGGGCGTAGCTATCGGGATCAAGAGCGTCCTGAAAGCATTTGGGAAGGTTGTTGTGAAGGTTCTTTGTTAAAAATAAATGGGGGGTTAGCTCAGTTGGCTAGAGTACTTGCATGGCATGCAAGGGGTCATCGGTTCGACTCCGATACTCTCCACATTGTACGTCCGGTTTGTAGGTTTGCTATCCCGATAGCAATCGGGAGCCAGGGCGTTCCAAAAGCTTTCGGAAAGGTTGTGTCGATTCAACCCCGAAACGCTACATAAATTTAATCCTGCATTTGCAGGATTTTTTTTTATGTCTTGTTTTGTTTACATATTATACATACTAAACCAGTATTTAGTCCTAAGCCATTTGCTATCGGCATAATACCATATAAGATCTCCACGTAGTCCTTTGTACTACCTGTTAAATCGGGATGGTATTATATTCTTCTTCCCCCAACCAATACTACATGGGTTACACCGAAAATGTAGAGGACCGGATTTTTCGACATACCAATCCCGGAAGTAAGACAACCATAAAAGTAAACGACTGGATTGTAAAATACACGGAGCAGCTTAGTTCCAGAACAGAAGCGTTTCACCGAGAACTTGAGATCAAGAAATAGAAAAGCAGGAAATATATTGTATGGTTGATTAGCTCAGTTGGCTATCCCTTAGGACCCGCTGCCATGTAGGGCAAAATAAAAAAGGGCCCGCCTGTACAGCCCGGTCGGGCAGGGAAAAATGATGATCTCCTTCGCGTACACTGTAAATCATTTACTTACTGCGGACGGAAGATCTTTAAGCGGGTTTTTAACAGAAGAGATAAATGATAGAAAAGCTAATATCAGAAACAAAAAAATTGTAATTGCTGTTAAAGAAAAACCTTATTTTGTTTATTATGGCTGAAAGTCTTTTACAAATGTTAACCTGGTTAATTCAAAAAATTTGCCGGCTTCAACTTTTAAAATACCGGTTGTACAATGAAGAAAGCAATTATAAATAGCAGGGTATTTATAGCAGGGAAGTTTGTTGACGGACTGATTATACTCACCCGGGATGGTACCATTAGCTCTGTTCAGAAAGAAATTCCTGCAGATACCTTTCTAATTGATTTAAACGGAAATTATATTGCCCCGGGTTTTATTGATATTCAAATAAATGGGGGCGAAAAAATTTATTTTAGCCATTCTCCCACAGAAGAGGCACTGCATGATATCTGTGATGCCAGTTTAAACTATGGCACTACACACACACTACCCTGCTTAATATCTTCGCCCAAAGAAAAAATTCTGGAAGCAATTGAAGTTGTAAGAAGTTTTATGCAAAAGCACAACAAAGGAGTACTGGGTATGCATGTAGAAGGACCTTTTATAAATCCCGAAAAAAGAGGTGCTCATAATAAAGACATCATCAGAAAACCAGGCAATGCAGAATTAGCCGAGATAATTCGTTACGGAAAAGATGTAATAAAAGTTATGACCCTTGCACCCGAACAATTTTCTGACGAACAAATCAGCATGTTACAGGACGCGGGTATTGTTTTATCCGCGGGGCATTCAACCATGAGCTACAAACAGGCGCAGTATTATTTTGATAAAGGTATTCACCTGGTAACGCATCTATATAATGCCATGACACAGATGGGCCATCGTGAACCGGGTACAGTAGGAGCCGTTTTTGATAACGATAAAGTATATGCCCCCATTATTTTAGACGGCGCACATTGTGATTATGCCGCTGCAAGAATCGCTTATAAAATTAAGAAAGACAAACTTTTCCTCATTAGTGATGCGGTCTTTCTGGGAAGAAAGGTAAAAGAATTGGAGTGTGTGTTGCTGAATGCAACATTAACAGATGGCTTTTATCGTAACAAAGAAGGCAGCCTTGCAGGTGCCGCCATTTCCATGGTGGAAGCGGTGCAGCATGCCATAAATCATGTTGACATATCACTTGAGGAGGCCATTGCAATGGCAACAATTAATGTGGCCAGGGCAATAGAAATGGAAAATGTTTTGGGCAAAATTGAAAAAGGATACCCGGCAACATTCGTTCATTTTGATAAAAACTTCAATAACCCCGAAACATTAATAGCATAAGATGAGATCATATATACAGTTGTCGATTGGGAAAAACTAAATTATTAAGATGAAAAAAATATATGTATTGTTTTTGCCGGTATTCATTTCTGTTGCAGCATTTTGCCAACATAAGCATCAGTTTAGTTTAGGCAAAGATGATTTTTTATTAGATGGAAAACCAGTGCAGATAATTAGTGGAGAGATGCACCCGGCAAGGATACCAGGGGAATATTGGCGGCATCGCATACAAATGGCAAAAGCCATGGGTTGCAATACCATTGCTGCCTATATTTTTTGGAATTATCATGAAACAAAAGAAGGTGTTTTTGATTTCACAACCGGTAATAGAAATATTGCTGCATTCATACGCATTTGCCAGGAAGAAGGTATGTGGGTATTGTTTCGACCGGGCCCTTATGTATGCGCCGAATGGGATTTTGGGGGGCTGCCTCCTTATTTGCTGAAAATACCCGACATTAAGATTCGTTGCATGGATACAAGATATATACATGCCGTAACCAGGTATATCAATAAACTGGCAAAAGAGGTTTCCTCATTACAATGTACCAATGGCGGACCTATATTAATGGTGCAGATTGAAAATGAATATGGAAGTTTCGGTAATGATAAAAATTATTTGGAGGCTTTGAGGAAACTTTGGTTATCAAATGGAATTAATGTTCCGTTTTATACCTCTGATGGCGCTACGGCTTACATGCTTGAAGCCGGAAATATTGATGGCGCCGCTATTGGTTTGGATAGCGGCAGTGATTCAGCAGACTTTGCCCAGGCAAAAAAACGAAATCCAAATATTCCGGCATTTAGTAGCGAAACCTATCCCGGCTGGTTAACACATTGGGGGGAAAAATGGCAACGGCCTGATACGAATAGTTTAAAAAAAGAAGTAACCTTCTTATTGCAAAATAAAAAGTCGTTTAATTTTTATGTAATTCACGGAGGTACCAATTTTGGGTTTACAGCAGGCGCCAATGCATTTTCTCCAACACAGTACCAGCCTGATATTACCAGCTATGATTATGATGCGCCCATAAATGAACAGGGGCAGCCAACTGCAAAATATTTTATGCTGAGAAATTTAATTGCAAAATATGTTGACTATAAAATACCCGGTGTTCCTAAATCTGTTGCCACAATTAATATCGCTGCAATTGAAATGAAGAAGGTATACAATCTTTTTAACTATGACCTGCCGGTGAAAAAAACTCCGCAGCCAAAACCCATGGAGGCTTTTGATCAAAACCAGGGATTGATTTTGTATAAAACGACTTTAATTGGCCACAAGAGCGGCAAATTGAAAATATGGGAACCACACGATTATGCCCTGGTATTTTTGAACGGTGAATTTATTGATACCGTTTTTCGTGATGGAGGCAGATGGGAAGTAGCACTTCCAAAAACAGGCATTGCAAACCCGGTACTGGAAATACTGGTTGAAGGAATGGGGCATATTAACTTTGCCCAGTTTATGATTGACCGAAAAGGAATTACAGACAGGGTTACATTAAACGGTATGACGTTGATGAACTGGGAGGTTACTTTGTTTCCCATGGATGATCAATTTATTAGCAAGCCGCTAAAATTAAATGCACTAAAATTTAGTGAGGATAAACCCTGTAATTTTTTTAACGGTGAATTTAATTTACCTGAAACGGGCGATACCTATTTTGATATGCGTAACTATTCAAAAGGGATATTGTATGTAAATGGTCATAACCTTGGCCGGTATTGGCATATAGGTCCGCAACAAAGATTGTTTTGTCCGGCGTCATGGCTAAAGAAAGGAAAAAATAAAATAGTTGTTTTTGATTTGTTGCAAACAGCAGCTAAACAAATAGATGGGTTTCAGACATTAGAATAATGAATAAATAATACGAAAAGAACACCTTAACCCTTCAACAGCAAATCGCTGTATTTCACTTCTTTCAATTTTAAAATTCCCTGCACTGCTTTTATCGCTGATAATAATATTCTTTATTTTACAGATGTTTATCAGGTAGAAATTTCCAATAATACTTTACTGGCTGCCTCAATAGGACACCCAAAGTCACTGAAACAATTGAAGTAGATTTTTTTATTCCTGGATTTTGGCCAAAAGCATGAGTTCGTTTTTTTTGATTGGGCTACGACCAACGCCAATAGCGCTGCAATAATCGGGATATCTTCGCCCAGTTGGTTTTTTACGAGCTGACAATAATAAAATTCGGTACTGCCGCATCAGTCAAATTAAGCGAAGGAAATTAGTCATTTATCAATTGGCTATTTTACAATATGCCTATCAGTTATATTCCGCCCAGAGTTCTGTTAGCTGACTCAAATTCATTAATTACCATACCAACATGTATTAAATACCATTTGGAAAATGGTGAAATTTGGAAGAAGATGACCTTTGAACCCCGTATTTTTTGATACAAAGAGTATTTACATTTTTTGTAGCTTAGTTGCGACGGAATCGCTGAAAGCCATGTTTCTGCGGGGGAAATTGTTTTTAGCATTCCACATAACAGGTAAAATATTTTATTTCGTGGTTACCATTTTGGCAGGTCATGTTTTTCATTTCAGTAAGTATATGTAGTAAATGTTGTGGAAATATTTTGAGCGAATAGTAGAATAATGTCTTTACCTATTTGTTTAAGGGTTATTTGGATAACTGATTGGATCGTAAATTGTTTATCAGAAACCAGGATAACCGGATTACTAAGTACAATTCTTATCGGTATGCTCTTTTGATGAGCTTTGTCATTTTCCCAGGTAAAAGCTAAATTGCCTGAAACAAAAGAAATGTGCTGGAAGAAATTTTAAAGTAGACTAAACGCTTATTAAAAATTTATAATGAAGCAACTCCTGTTTTTAATAACCACCATCTTTAGCCTGCATTTTACATCTGCACAGCAACGTTTAACCGCATGGGATTCTTTGGCATTGACTCCTCCTATGGGATGGAACAGCTGGAATTTTTTTGAGGGAAAGGTGAGTGAGCAGGTAATTGTGGACATGGCCGATGTTATGTCCACGAATGGGATGAAGGAAGCAGGGTATCAATATGTAATTATTGATGATTACTGGGTGGGTGGCCGTGATCATGAAAATAAATTATTCCCGGATGTAAAACGATTCCCAAAGGGCATGAAATGGCTGGCAGGTTATGTACACGGCAAAGGATTAAAACTGGGTATTTATTCAGATGCTGCATCACTTACCTGTGGTGGTGTAACGGCAAGTTTGGGTTTTGAGGAAACCGATGCAGCAACATTTGCCGAATGGGGCGTGGATTATTTGAAGTATGATTATTGCAATGCACCGGAAGATGTATCAACTGCATTTACCCGGTATAGTAAAATGGGTAATGCGTTAAAAAAATGTAGCAGGCCGGTGGTGTTTGCTATTTGTGAATGGGGCGTACGAAAACCCTGGCTATGGGCAAAAGCTGCAGGCGGGCATTTGTGGCGAACTACCTGGGACAGCCGTGATGTTTGGCAATCAAACAATAAAAGCCTTACCGGTATTATGGAAATTTTTGATCAACAGGAATGGCTGGCACCATATGCCGGCCCGGGTGGCTGGAATGACCCTGATTTGCTGATGGTAGGATTATATGGCAAAGGCGGATCTTCTTCTGTTAACGGAAGATTTGCAGGTTGCAGCGCTACAGAATACCGGACACATTTTGCACTTTGGTGTATGCTGGCTGCGCCATTAATTGTAAATATGGATCTAAAGACGATGCAGCCTGCAACATGGCAATTACTTACAAACAAAAACCTGATTGCCATCGATCAGGATGAATTGGGAAAACAGGCTACAACAATTTTTAGTAAAAATGATATACAGGTACTATTAAAGCCGTTAAAAAACAGCGGTTATGCAATTTGTGTATTTAATCGTTCTGCTTCTGCCCAGTCTTTTAAATTGGATTTAAAAAGGGATTTGAATGTATGGCAACCGTTAATAGGTTTTGATGTGTGGAATGAAAAGCAAATGGGAAAAGCAACATCGCTTACAGGAAATTTAGAAGCTCATGATTGCTCAATTTATATTTTTAAACAATAAAAACAGTATCCAAAAATGACTCCATATAAAAATAATAAGGCAAGAAAATATCATTTTGTAAATGAACTGATCATGGTGCTTTTTTTCATGGCATCGGTACCTGTTCATGCCCAAACCATATTTACATCGGGAGAATTAAGACTGGCCGTGAATGCCCGGGGCGGTATTACGGAAATCACCAATACAAACAACGGTAAAAATTATTTGGCAAAAGATACAGCGGCACCTTTGCTTGTTTTAGTTAGCAACAACAGCAGGTATCAGCCAACATCGGCATCTTATCATCAAACACAAAAAAAGATCACACTAACGTATAAAGAAGCTGGTGTAAGTATTGAAATTAAAGTGCAGGCAAAATCAACACATCTCACACTTGAAATAACTAAAGCCAACCCGGCATCAAAAATAGATGCAGTGATATGGGGGCCTTATCCAACCATCATCAATAAAACAGTGGGAGAGGTAATAGGTGTAGTAAGAGACGGTACTACATCTCTGGGTTTGCAGGTATTAAATATAAAAACACTGGGAGGCGATTATCCAAACAGTGAAGGCAGCACGTGGAACCGGGGTATTGCTGCGGTGAGTCGCCCATGGGGAAGTTTGATACAGGCATATTCTATAAACCGAAACCGCAACAGGTTTGTGGATGCATGGGGTGGCCAGTACAAAAATATGCCGGTACCCGCCCTAAAAGGAGAATCAGTAACCGGAAGTAAAATAGCATTGTTCACCTGCGATGAACCAAAAACATTAGACAGGCTGGAGCAGATAGAACTGGCAGAAAATTTGCCGCACCCAACTATCAATGGAGTATGGTTTAAAAAATCTTCCTTGTTTGGAAGATCTTATCTTATCTCTTCATTTTCTGAAAGCAATATTGATGAAATGATCGCTTATACCAAAAAAGCAGGGTTAATATCGCTTTATCATGAAGGGCCATTTAAAACCTGGGGCCATTTTGTACTGAATGAGGCTCAATTTCCAAATGGCAGAACAGGATTAAAGCAATGTGTGGACAAAGCACATGCTGCGGGCCTAATGCTGGGAATGCATACACTTACCAATTTTATTAATACAGACGATCCTTACGTTTCACCGGTACCTGATGACCGCCTTAGTTTTACAGGGTCTTCTGTATTAATAAAAAATATTGATTCGGTGGTGAAAGAAATTGAAGTGGCATCGCCGGAATATTTTAACCAGCAGCAAAGCAATTCGCTGCATACCATAAAAATTGGTAAGGAACTGATACGATATAAAACGGTTACCGAAACGGTACCTTATAAATTGTTAGACTGTCAGCGGGGTGCTTTTGGCACCGCAGCTGCTACACATAAATCCGGGGATGTGGCAGGTAAATTATTTGACCATCCGTACAAAGTCTTTTTTCCTGATTTAAATATGCAGAGAGAAACGGCAAATAATATCGCCACCTTGATGAATGAAACGGGTGTTGATCACCTGGATTTTGACGGTCATGAAGGTGGACTGGCATCCGGGCAGGGTGATTATGCCGTTGATTTGTTTGCTAAAGATGTGTATGAAAATGTAAAACATGATTTTATTTGCGGCACCAGTATCAGCAAAACTTTCTTCTGGCATATCGGTTCCTATTACAACTGGGGCGAACCCTGGTATGGAGGTTTTAATGAAAGCATGCAACAATACCGTATAGACAACCAGGGCTTATTTGACAGAAACTATATGCCACACATGTTGGGTTGGTATTTATTAACAGAAAAAACTACGTTGCCCGAAATGGAATGGATGCTGGCAAGGGCAGCGGGATATGGAGCCGGATTTGCCATGGTAGCGAATCCTGATGCGCTTAAAAAAAATCCAATCACCGGTGATTTATTGGATGCCATCAGGGAATGGGAAGCTGCAAGAAATGAAATGGCTTTTACCAATGCGCAAAAAGAAAGATTAAAGAATCCGAAAAATGATTTTCATCTGGAAAAAATCAGTACACGCAAATGGAACCTGAGCCAATATGCCTCATCGCCCGTATTCGTACGGGAAAAATTGGTAAGACAACCCGGTGAACCGACACATACTACCTGGAATTATAGCCAGGCGTGGAAAGAACAAGCTTTGCAGTTCAGGATACATGTAAATGGCAAAGAAGGAACGATAAGCAATATCAAAATGCAAATAGATAATTATGCTGAGATCAACCTCCCCCTTTTATTAAACGCAGGTGAAACTGTTATTTGTGATGGAAGAGCATCCATAAATATTTATGATAAAAACGGTAGATGGAGAGACCTATTTAAATTAACATCTGAGCCGCTTATACTTTCTACAGGCAACCATACCATCATAATGGATTGCTCTTTTGGCGGTGAAGAGCCCCCGAAAATTGAAATACAGTTAAAGGGAATATTGTCAACAGAAGCATGTGCCATTTCAAACTGATGTAGTTGATTCTTAAAAAAGGCAGAACGGGTAAATTAAAAAACCTACGAAATAATTTTAAAACCTGTTAAAATATCGCCGGCGCAAGATTTATGGTTATGTAGCATCTAAGCTATAAAAAATACAACGCGCATTCATGTTTCGACAAGCCTGCCTACCAGGCAGGCTGCCTATGACATATATATTAAACGGCTAAGAAACAATTTTTTACAAAAATTGAATTTAGCTACAAAGTCATGAAGGCACCAGGGAAAAATGCTTCGCATTTTTTCTACTTCGTACCTTGGAGTCTTCGTGGCGGCCGTATTTAATTCAGCGAAGCTGCGGAAAAATTATCCTTATTGTCATTTTCAAAGAGCTTGTTTGCTCTTGCAAAAATTGTTTGCTCAACAAGACGTACTTTTTCAACCGCCTGTTTCTTTTTTAAAGTATAATGATTAATTAAAAGAAAAGCAAAAATGCGGTTCCTTCGCCAACAACACTCTGTACTTTAATATTGCCTTTATGCAGCATCATGATCTGTTTGCAGAGGCTGAGCCCAATACCACTGCCCGTTTTGCGGGTACTGAAAAAAGGAACAAAGATCTTCTCCATGAGTTCGGGGCTTATACCAATGCCATTGTCAGATACTTTAATAACAGTTTTATTATTGCCGGTGATATAGGCAGACAGCAGGATGCGGGGATTAGAAACTTCTTTTACAGCTTCAGTTGAATTTAACAGCAGGTTGATCAAAACCTGTTCTATGAGGTTAATATCAATTTCAACAGTGAGGTCAGGGTCTTTCAATATGATATCCAGCTCAATTTGCTTCTGTTCCAAAGTTGGTTCCATCAGGCTGTGGAGGTTTTCAAACATATCCCTTACATAAATCTTTTTCAGATCGGGGTTTGTTATCTTATTCAGGTTACGGTAGGTTTCTGTAAATTTCAACAACCCCTCACTTCTTCTTTTGATCGTGTCAATTCCCAATTCCAGGTCATCCAGTGATCCCGAATTATTGTTCAGTTCTTTTAAAGATAAATGCAGGCGGTTTTTCAACGTGTCGGCCAGTGAAGATATAGGAGCCACAGAATTCATGATCTCGTGTGTCATTACACTCAATAATTTTTGCCAGGCTTTTGATTCTGTTTCATCCAAAGCTTCATTGATATTTTGAAAGGCTATCAGCTTATACACTTTACCTTCTGTTTGAAAAGCAGTGGCAGAAAGTAACACCTTCAAACTGCTTTTATCAGTTGTAATCGAGACCACTTTGTTCTCTCCGGGCTTAAGTACATTCACTTCGTTGAATAAGGCCTGGTCTCTTTTCTCCAATGAATGGATGGACTTGAGATAAGGAATGTTCAGTAATTTTTTCAGCGTTTCATTCATCCACATAATATCACCGGCATTGTTATCATAAGAAAGAATTCCGGTATCTACCAGTTCAAGTATCTTTTGCAGGTACTGGTATTGTGTTTCTCTTTCTTTGCTGATGATCTTAAACGTACTGTTGATCTCATTAAACCCTTTACGCATGGGTTGCACAGCAACCGGTGCATTCTTCTCATCAAAATGTCTTGAAAAATCACGGTAGTGAACAGATTCTACAAATTGCTCAAAATCCACACGGCTTTTATTGGTAAACCGGTAGAGCTCTATTACCTGGAAAACGATCAACACCATGATCAGGATCATGATCGTTAGCATGGCTTTGGATAACAGCAACGCCGCAGCACTTAGTGTTGCAAACAGTAATACTATCCTAAAGATTAAACTCCAGTCGTATTTTTTAAAGTTCATAGCCTTGTGCCTGGCCCTTCCGTATCCTTCAGCATGCGCTGTAGCACAGGGAGCCTGGCTTTGTGTTGATTAATTTGCTTATCAAAATCTGATCATAATTCGTACTTACTTAGCCGGCGGTACAAAGCAGTACGGGTTATTCCCAATTCTTTTGCCGCTTTTGAAATATTGCCATTGTGTTTTTCAATAACTTTCAGGATGGTATTTTTTTCAACAACACCCAGGTTCAGATCCCTTATTTCTGCTGCTTCACGCACTGCTTTTTCAATGGGCGAAAAGATCAGGTCTTTGTCAGAAAGGGTTTCATTTTCCGACATGATGATTGCCCTTTCCATTGTGTATTGTAATTCTCTTACATTTCCCGGAAAATGATAATGACTTAATTTTTCTATTGCTTTCGAGTCAAAGCCGGGTGCCGGCTTGAGGTATTTGGCAGCATATACCTGCGCAAAATGTTTGGCCAGTATCTTAATATCGGCTTCCCGTTTACGTAAGGGGGGTACCAGGATCTCCACCGTGTTTATCCGGTATATCAGGTCTTTCCGAAAACGGGTCTCATCAGCCAGGTCCGCAAGCGGCAGGTTGGTGGCACAGATCAGCCGTATATCAATAGGTACAGGAACATTGCTCCCAACCCGGGATACCTGCCTGTTTTGCAAAACACTCAATAATTTTGCCTGTTGATACATCGATATATTACCGATCTCATCCAGGAACAAAGTTCCGCCATTGGCCGCCTCAAACCTGCCCTGCCGGTCATCACCTGCACCCGTGAACGCTCCTTTTTTATGCCCGAACAATTCACTTTCGAAAAGCGTTTCCGTAAGTGCACCCACATCAACTTTTACAAATGGTTTAACAGCACGCAGGGAATGGTCATGAATGGCTTTGGCTATCAGGTCTTTTCCGGTACCATTTTCTCCCAGTATGAATATATTCGCATCGGTTGGTGCAATCTTTTCTATCTTAAAAAAAATATCCTTCATCACTTCTGATTCACCGATCATTTCCATTCCTAATGTGGCACTACTGCTTACAGGCACATCTGAAATAACTTTTCCTTTTGCCTTTAAAATACCCTTAATAGCGTCCAGGAGTTTTTCATTGTGCCATGGCTTAACAATAAAATCAGCAGCACCTTCTTTTAAAGAACGAACAGCCAGATCAATATCGCCATAGGCGGTGATCATGATCACCGCAATATGTTCATCAAGGTCTTTTATCTTCTTTAGCCAGTAAATACCTTCATTGCCGGTGTTGATGCTGCTCTTAAAATTCATGTCCAGCAAAACAATATCAAACCTGTTTCCAGTCAGTAATGAATGTAGGAGTTCGGGGTTGATCTCTGTAACCACTTCCTTTGCCTCGGTTTTTAACAACAGTTTTACAGCTGTGAGTACATCTGTATCATCATCAATAACTAATATCCTGGCATTTTTTAAGATCATGTTCCGGGTTTTCTATTCTGTCACAAGTATAGCCATTTTAAAATTAGTTTGTTCATGAAATTGCAAAAAAAATCAGGAGAAGACAGGAATGTATCAAAACCGAATACACACTGTATCGAAACCGTACACTTTTATCTGATCTTGTTTTTTCAGTTTATTGAAAAACAATCAGTTAGGTTTTGGCACGTCATTGTATAAGGATATAATAGAAAAACATTTTTTAAACATTAAAAACTAAACCATGATTAAGTTATCAATTAATTTCTTTAAGCAAACGATAAAAACAGAAATTAATAAGAACAACGGCAATGCCAATACTTCAAAAGAGGAAGATTTTCCAAATACGGGTAGCAGAATATTTTCCTCCGCGGATCTGTGGAATATTCAACGTAATGGAAAATCTGCGATTCAAAGAAGGTGGTCATTTTAAACAAATGATATTTTACAAAAAACAAAAAATTTAGTCATGAAAAAGCAATCAACCGGTTTATCAATAGCGCTCGATAAAGAATCTTTGGTGAACCTCACAACAGCAGTAAAGGAAGTTTTAGCAACAGGGTATAAAAAAAGCAGCAGCTCCATGTTAAGCCATGCTGACCTGTGGAATATACAACGCCGGAGAAGAGTAAGGCCTCAAAAGCTCTATTTTTAGCTTAAAACTGTATCAAAAACGGACAGTTCCTGTATCATAACCGAACAGGTAATTGAACGGGATGTACCTAAGATATTGATAACCAAAGATCTAGATTGTGGCACATCATTGTATGCTGAATAATACCAGGACAAACCGCCTAACATACATATAAGTAAACATGCCTGGAAATAAAACCAACGGAAAAAATATTAATTAAGCTATATGGACAGAGTTATTGAAAGAAAAGGATGGCGCAAAAAGCGGATCATGCTGCTTGTGGGAATTGTGGCCCTGCTGTCGCTGATTTTTGCCAGTTGGTATTTTACATCAGGCAATACGAAACTGAATGTGAACACCGACCGCATAACGATCAGCGAGATCAAACAGGGAACATTCCAGGAATTTATCCCGGTTAACGGCGTGGTGCTTCCGGTTACCACCATTTACCTGGATGCCTTGGAAGGGGGGCGTGTGGAAGAGAAATTTGTTGAAGATGGCGCCATCATGAAAAAAGACCAACCCATCCTTCGGCTCAGTAATACCGACCTGGAACTAAGTTTGGTAAACCAGGAAACTTCAGTTTTTAACCTGCTTACCCAAATGCAGATATCCCGTAATGCCGCACAACAAAATACGATTGGCAAATTAAACCAGCGTACCGACGTTGACAATGCGTTACATGAAGCTGAAAGAATTTATAAATTGAATAAAAAATTGTACGAAGAGAAAGTTATCGGCGGACAGGAATTTAAGCAGTCAGAAAATAATTACAATTACCAGTTAGAAAAGAAAAAACTGGCCGACCAGGTTCTGAAGAAAGATACGGTTTCAACCCGGCAGGAGCAAGAGCAGGCAAGACAGTCTTTTGCACGTACACAAAATGCATTGCAGGTGATGCGTAAAAAAGTGGGTGACCTTATCGTAAGGGCACCTGTTGACGGGCAGCTAACTTCCCTGGATGCAGAGATCGGGCAGTCGAAAAATAAGGGAGAACGCCTGGGGCAGATCGACGTCATGAGCGGGTTTAAAGTAAGGGTGGACATTGATGAACATTATATTTCCAGGATATTTAACGGACTGATGGGAGAATGTTCAGTAGCCGGAAAAGATTATAAACTCAATATTAAAAAAGTATTTACCCAGGTTACCAATGGCCGGTTCCAGGTAGACATGGAATTCAATGATTCAATACCCCAGGGAATTCGCCGTGGACAAACCTTACAGATCAGGCTGGCCCTCAGCGATGAGACTACGGCAATACTTTTACCCAAGGGAGGTTTTTATCAACAGACCGGTGGTAACTGGATATTTAAAGTTGCCGAAAACGGGAAGGTGGCTTACAAAATTGATATTCAACTGGGCAGGCAAAACCCCGACTTTTATGAAGTGATGCAGGGATTAAAGCCGGGTGACAAAGTAGTGACTTCCAGTTACGAAAATTATGGAACCATGCAGGAATTGGTATTAAAAAAAGAATAAACGATCGATCAATCAACATAAAAATTACAGTTATGAAAAAGCAATTTCTTATCGCAGGCGCCATTACCCTTTGTGGAGTTTGTTTTTGCTTAACTAATGAAAACAGTTTAAAAGCCTGCGAATCGGGCATTACAAGCTGTTTGTCAAGTATTGAAAAACCCGTATTAGATAAATCAATAAGAGAGCGTATTGAAAATCATATTTCTTCCGGCTATTCGGCGGATCCTGGTTTTGATATGTTATTGAACCCGTTAACAATTTTATAAATCAAAAAAATTCTTTAAAACTTAAAATAAAGCCATGATAAAAATTTCTGACCTGGAAAAGATCTACCGAACTGAAGAAGTAGAAACAGTTGCACTCAACAAACTTTCCATGGAGGTGAAAGAAGGAGAATTTGTTGCCATTATGGGGCCGTCGGGTTGCGGCAAATCCACTTTGTTGAATATACTGGGTTTACTGGATGACCCCGATGCAGGGAGTTTTGTATTTAACGGTACCGAAGTTGCCAAATACAATGAAAGAAAAAGAGCCGACCTGCGTAAGCATAACATTGGTTTTGTGTTTCAGAGTTTCAACCTGATCGATGAACTGACAGTTTTCGAAAATGTAGAATTGCCATTAATTTATACCGGCATTAAATCTGCCGAGAGAAAAAAGAGGGTAGAGGAAGTGCTGGATAAGATGCAGATCATGCATCGCCGAAACCATTATCCCCAGCAGCTTTCAGGTGGCCAGCAACAGCGTGTTGCCGTTGCCAGAGCCGTGGTTAACAATCCCAAACTGATACTGGCTGATGAGCCTACCGGAAACCTGGATTCAGCAAATGGTAATGATGTAATGCAATTGCTTACGGATCTGAATGAAAAAGGAACCACTGTAATTATGGTTACACACTCGGAGCATGACGCCAGGTACAGCCACCGCATCATACGCATGCTGGATGGGCAGGCCGTGATTGAAAATATTATGCTGTAAGAAATAACTTAAAATATTGAATTGATCAAAGCCATGAAAAATTTCAATTAAACTTAAAGTAGCCATGATTAAAAATTATTTTAAAGTAGCATTCCGTAATCTTTGGAAAAGTAAAGGCTACAGCGCCATCAATATTTTTGGGCTTGCCATTGGCCTCGCTACCTGTTTACTGATCACACTTTATGTAACCAATGAACTGAGTTACGACCGCTACACTAAAAATGCAGACCGCATTTACCGCATCAGTTCAGATATACGTTTTGGCGGCGGAGACCTGCACATGGCCCAAACATCTGATATGATGGGGCAATTGCTTAAAAAAGATTATCCCCAGGTAGAAGAATATACACGCCTTTTTGCCAATGATGGCGATAAACTGATAAAAAAAGGCAATGAATTTATTAGTGAACCACATGTAGTAAATGCAGATTCTACTTTCTTTAATGTATTTACACTGCCTGCAATTGAGGGCGATACCAAAACCGCCCTGAATGAACCCAATACAGTTGTAATAACCGAATCAACTGCCAGGAAATATTTTGGTGCTGTAAATGTAATGGGTAAAACGGTTGAAGTAAAAAACGGAGAAACCACTGTGCCCTACAAAGTAACGGCTATAATAAAAGATATACCGCACAACTCACATTTTAATTTTGATTTTCTTTTTTCCATGAAGAATGTGGACTACCAGTGGGGACAACTTACCAGCCATAATTTTCATACTTACCTGTTATTAAAACCCGGGACCGATTACAAAGCATTTGAAAAGAATTTTGACCAGTATATTGAAAAGTATGTGATCCCTTATGTTCAGCAGTTTATTAAAATAAGCAGCATTGACGAGCTGAAGAAGTCGGGCAATAAACTTGAATATTCTCTTATGCCATTAACTGATATTCATTTGCACAGCGACTTTTCTTATGAGATCACCCCATCGGGTAATGTCCAGTATGTGTATATTTTTTCGGCTGTTGCCCTGTTCATACTTATTTTAGCCTGCATTAATTTTATGAACCTGAGTACAGCACGCAGCGCCAAACGTGCAAAGGAAGTAGGCATACGCAAAGTGCTGGGTACCGAACGCAAAACACTCATTGCCCAGTTCCTGGTTGAATCAACTATTACTGCATTCATCTCATTGATCATTGCCATTGCTATTGCTTATTTTGTATTACCTCTTTTTAATGATGTTGCAGCAAAATCACTTTCGGTAACAGATCTGATGAGTAAGCAAATCCTCCCTTTTCTTATCCTGCTTCCGTTTGTGGTAGGTTTGCTGGCAGGCATTTATCCTGCGTTGTTTCTTTCTAAATTTAAACCTATTGTAGTTTTAAAAGGAAATGCCAACACCGGGTTTAAAAAAAGTAATCTCCGCAATGTATTGGTGATATTCCAGTTTGCCACATCTATCATGCTCATCATTGGTACCATCATTGTTTACAGCCAGCTTCAATATATTCAAACAAAACAATTAGGCTTTAATAAAGACCAGGTATTGATAATTGATGGTGCCTACGCACTTAATAAAAATGTACAGGCATTTAAAAACGAAGTGCTTGCCATGCAGGGAGTAAGTAGTGGCACTATATCCTCTTACCTGCCGGTTACTAATTCTTCACGCAGTGATAACACCTATTCCAAAGAAGCAGTAATGGATACAAAGAATGGAATTGATATGCAAACATGGAGAGTAGATTATGATTACATCAAAACCATGGGCATGGAAATTGTGCAGGGAAGAAATTTTTCAAAAGATTACGGTGCTGATTCAAATGCCATTCTTATAACGCAGACTACGGCTAAAATGTTGGGATATACTGACCCCGTTGGAAAAATGATCTATGCACCATCTAATGTTGACGGCGATAATGCGCTTTATCCAAAGCAAGTTATTGGTGTAATAAAAGATTTTCATTTTGAATCGCTGCGCCAAAAATTAGGGCCACTGTGTATGCGGCTTGGCAGCAGTAACGGGCTTGCGTCATTTAAAGTATCATCAGCCAATGCAAAAAACCTGGTTGCGCAGATCGGGAGCAAATGGAAAACATTAGCACCCGGCATGCCATTCAGTTATCGTTTTATGAGCGATTCATTTGATGATATGTACCGCAGCGAACAACGTGCCGGCACCGTTGCTATGGTGTTTGCCATACTGGCTATTCTTATTGGATGCCTTGGTTTATTTGGGCTTGTTACCTATATGGCCGAGCAACGAAATAAAGAGATCGGCATTAGAAAAGTGCTGGGAGCATCAGTGAGTAACGTGGTTACCCTGCTTTCAAAAGATTTTTTATTGCTCGTGATCATCGCATCTGTTTTAGCATTTCCTGTTGCGTGGTGGGCCATGAATAAATGGCTGCAGGATTTTGAATACAGGGTTAATATAAGTGTGTGGGTATTTTTGATTGCAGGCATGGCGGCATTGCTGATAGCCTTGATAACAGTGAGTTTCCAGGCTATTAAAGCAGCTATTGCAAACCCGGTGAAAAGTTTGCGAACAGAATAAATTTTATGATCATGATAAAAAACTTATTACTGGTTACAGGTATTTTCTTACAATACCGGCCTTTCTGTAATCCCGTTTATTGTATCTGCTTTTATAATTGTAGTTACTGCTGCCACAACAGCAATGTTTTATGCTGCAAAAGCGGCATTGACTAAACCGGCAAAAATTTTAAAAACGGAATAAAAATAAAAGCATGCTAAAAAATTATTTAAAAATTGCTGTCAGAAATCTTTCCAGGAACAAAAGTTTCAGCATCATAAATATTGCAGGCCTTGCAATCGGGCTGTCCGTATTCCTGCTCATTTTTGAATATGTAGCTTTTGAATGGGGAGCAAACCGTTTTCATAAAAATTACGGCGGGCTTTACAGGGCCGCCGTTGTTAATAAACAAAACGGACCGGGATATTATTTACCTCCCGGAATAGGGCCGGTAATCAAACAAAATTTTCCGGATGTTAAGGCTGTTGTGAGGGTTGCGGATGGCATTGGCGGTGGGGTGATCAGTTATTCAGGTGAAACTGGTAATGAGGTTAAAGCGTTCAGGGAAGAACAGATGTTATATGTGGACGGGAATTTTTTGGAAATATTCACGTTCCCTTTGGCCAATGGAACCGCTTCTTTGCAACAGCCAAAAACAATGGCCATCTCTGAAAAATTTGCAAAAAAGATGTTCGGTAAAACGAATGTAGCCGGAAAAACGGTAACGCTTAGCGACCAGTTTGGCAACACACCCTATACCATCAACGCTGTTTTTAAAAATATTCCTGAGAATTCCGATATCAGATCTGAAGTTCTGCTTTCATTGCATACCCTTGAAAATGCAGCGAACAGGGATGATAATGACTGGGCCGATCCTAACGGTATGCAATCAGGCTTTGTGAATGTTTATCTTTTATTGAAAAAAGGTACTGATGCAGCAAAGGTATCTAACCAGGTCACCACTTTATTTCATACACTTAGTGATGATACAAAGGATGATTCCATGATATTGCAACCATTCAGTGAATTACATCTTGCCCCTTCTTTCAGCTATCCGTATCAAACTTTTGGCAGCCTTACATTGGTATTTATGCTATTGGGCGTTGCCTTACTTATTTTATGTATAGCCTGGATCAACTACATCAATCTTTCTACTGTGCAATCGCTGAAACGTGCAAAGGAAACAGGTATACGAAAAGTTTTGGGAGCCAACAGGTCCCAATTGACCATGCAATACCTCTCAGAAACTTTTTTATTGACGATAACGGCCGGGCTCATCGCTTTTTTGCTTGTGCAATCATTGCAGGGTTTGTTCAATGATTTTACCGGAAAACCACTTTCCCTTTCTGTTTTAAATACCGGGTGGTTTTGGATAACGGTTATTGCCTGTATAACAGGGGGCTCCTTGTTGTCAGGTAGCTATGTTGCCTTTGTACTCAGTTCATTTAAACCGATCACAACAATCAGGGGTAAAATTGGAACTACGGTAAAGGGCTTATCACTGCGCAAAGGGCTTGTTGTTTTTCAATTCAGTATATCCATTATTTTCATCATTGCAACAATCGTCATGTTCCTGCAATTACAGTATATGGAGAAAAATAAGCAGGGGCTTGTACTTGATCAGTTGCTGGTGATGAAAGGCCCCACCGTTTCCAGCGAAGAACAGGCTACTAAGAATGCCGCGTTCAAGGATGCATTGGCACGTTTACCTTTCATTAAAAAATATGCGGCTTCCAATAATGTGCCCGGGCAGGGTTACAATTTTTCCACGGCAGGCATTACCCGGATAAATCAGCTGGAAGCCGACAAAAAAAACAGCTACAAGATGTTCATCTGCGATAATAATTATTTCAACACGTATCACATCGAATTTGTGCAGGGAAAAAGTTTTACATCAGATGAGGCCAACGCGGGCTGGAATAATTCAAAAAAATTGATCATTAACGAAAAGGCTGCTGCGCAACTGGGCTTTGCTCCGGGCGAGGATATTGTTGGTAAGAAAATAGTTTGGGAACAGGAATATGAAATTACCGGTTTGGTAAAAGATTATAACCACCTGTCTATGCGTCAGCAAATTGACCCCATGATCTTCCTCCCCTCAGTTTCATTTGTGTATTTCACCGTGCAAATGGATGAGGTGGGTGTGCAGGATAAAATAAACAGGCTGCAGGAATTATACAAACAGTACTTTCCCGGCAATCCGTTCGATTACTTTTTTGCTGATGATATCTATAACCGACAATATTATTCAGAACAGCAATTGAGCAAGGTGTTTATCGGATCTGCATTGTTGGCGGTAATTATAGCCTGCCTCGGTTTATTTGGCCTGGCTGCTTTTTCTGCCCGGCAAAGAATAAAGGAGATAGGAATAAGAAAAGTTTTGGGTGCCAGTGTAGCCTCCATTGCAGAATTATTGTCAGGAGAATTTATAAAACTCGTCATTATTGCCATATGCATTGCCTCTCCCATAGCCTGGTGGGCGATGAATAATTGGTTACAGGATTTTGCTTATCATATCGAAATCAGCTGGTGGATATTTGTAGCGGCAGGTCTGCTGGCTATTCTGATCGCCTGTTTAACGGTAAGTTTCCAGGCGATCAAAGCAGCAGTGGCAAACCCGGTTGAGTCATTGCGATCGGAGTGAGTATGATGAAATGCAGATAGTTTCGGGATAAACAGTCTGCCGCCGGCCTGCTAAAAAGAGAGAATAATATTTTGTAAAGAGCCTGCCCGGTGGTTCCTGACAGATGAAAGGATTAAGAACAGAATAAATAATAAAGCTATGTTCAAAAATTATCTCAAAACGGCGATGCGTAACCTGCGGAAGAATAAATTGTATGCTGCCATTAACATTTTTGGATTAGCGGTGGGCCTCACTGCCTGCCTGTTGATCGGTGTATATGTTGATCATGAACTGAGTTATGATAAATTTAATGTACATGCAAGCCGTATTGTTAGAGCTACCATGGAATACAAGCGTGCTGAAACCATCAACACGACGGCCACAACAGGCACTAAAGTGGGCCCGCAGTTCAAAAGAACCTTTCCTGTTATAGAAAATTATGCCCGCACTTTTATCAGGAGCGGTGTTGTAAAAAGTGGGGATAAAACCTTTGACGAACCGCATATTCTTTTTGCAGACGACCCCTTCTTTAAAATATTTTCATTCAAAATAATTGAAGGTAGTGCTGCTACTGCTTTGGATGCACCTGGTAAAATTGCTATTTCCCGGTCAATAGCAAAAAAATATTTTGGCGAAGATCATGCAGTAAATAAAACAATAACAACAGCAGGAAAGGACCTCACTGTGTCTGCTGTATTTGAAGATGTGCCGCAAAACTCACAGTTGAAATTCGATTTTGCAACGCAGTTCCTCAATTTATCTAATGGGGTAAAAGAAGAAACCTGGTGGAATGCGAACTGGGTGACTTACTTTTTGTTGCGGGATAAAAACAGCATTACCCAATTACAGCAACAGGTGAACAGTTACATGAATACTGATGCTGTAAGAAAAGAGGCACGCCTGGAAGGCAATGATTACCTGGCCTATCGTTTAGAACCGTTAACCAGGGTACATTTATATTCAGCCCTTGCCGGTTTTGAACCCAATGGCAGCATTGAGTATATCTATGTTTTTTTGATCATCGCATTACTGATACTGACCATTGCCTGTGCCAATTATACCAACCTCGCCACGGCACAGTCAACCGGCCGCAGCGGAGAGATCGGCATGCGTAAAATAATGGGTGCTTCCAAACAGCAAGTGTTCATGCAGTTCATCGGCGAGTCGTCGGCAATTACTACTATTGCCGCTGTATTGGCTTTTTTACTGAGTATGTTGTTGATACCGTATTTCAACAATATCACGGGCAAACAATTTACAACAACTATGTTACTGCAACCGGTACCCGTTATTGCATTGATCGTATGCTGTATGGTGGTAGGTTTTTTCGCAGGTTTGTATCCGGCATTGGTTTTATCCGGTACCCGGATCATGGGTGTACTTAAAAAAGGTTTCACATTTACCGGGGGCAATAATTTACTCCGAAAAGGTTTAATCGTATTGCAATTTGGGGCTTCCATATTCCTGATCATTTATACGATCGTGATCCTGCAACAAATGCATTATATGCAAACCAAAAATATCGGTTATGACAAAGAACATATGGTGGTGCTGCCCATCGGCGGCAACATGTTGCAGGACTTTGAGAATTTAAAGACGGCTTTTACGCAGGTACAGGGAGTGGAATCTGTAACCGCTTCATACGATACGCCTGAATATGTACAATGGGGTGACGGTATCAGCACAACTGATGAAAAGGGGCATCACGAAGTATCGTTAAATGCCATGCCTGTTGATCTTGATTTTACAAAAACCATGAAAATGGAACTGGCTGCAGGCCGTGACTTTCAACGATCAGATTTTGCATTTATGGACACGTCAAATAATAGCGCAAACTTTCAACAGCCATACCTGATCAATGAAGCACTGGCAAAAAAAATAGGCTGGACGCCCGAACAGGCAATCGGAAAAACGATTGACAAGGGTAACCCGGGGCCGGTTGTTGGTGTGGTAAAGGACTTTAATTTCAGCAGCCTGCATGATCCCATCGGGCCTTTGGTGATTTTCCTGGGTCGTAACTATTCACGCAATTTTATGGTACGTGTAGGCGGGGCTGATTTGAAAGCATCGTTGGGCCGTTTGAAAATGGCATGGAAACAACGTTTACCAGACAGGCCATTCACTTATCATTTCCTGGATGAAGATTATGATAAACTATACCAGGCAGAGCAACGCACATCTATGTTATTCAGTGTGGCTGCCGGGCTTGCTATTATATTGGCTTGTCTTGGACTGTTTGGTCTTGCGGCATTTACCACAGTACAGCGAACAAAAGAAATTGGCGTACGAAGAATTTTGGGAGCTAATGTCAGCAGTATAACAATGCTGATATCATCAAATTTTTTAAAGCTGATTGGTATATCGATCCTTATAGCTGCCCCGCTGGCATGGTGGGCTGCAAATAAGTGGTTGCAGGATTTTGCGTTCCGTATACCCGTGCAGTTATATGTTTTTGTGCTGGCCTCATTGGTAACTATATTGATCGCAGGGGGTACTGTTGGATTTCATGCAGTAAAAGCTGCGTTAACCAATCCTGTAAAATCATTGCGAACAGAGTAAAATATTTTTAATCAAAATCCCGCTTGCCGGCCGACAGGTTTGGGATCAGGATAAAAAGTCAATCAAAAAAGGAAAATATGAAGAAATTAGTTTTGTCTCTTGCAATCATTACCCAGGCATGTACAGCAATTGCCCGGTTTAACCCGGATAAAGAACCTTTCCTGACTAAGTCTTTAAGCAGCGAAAGCATCAACAATGTGGACGTGCAAACTTCCGGCGGCAGCATATCCGTTACAGTTGTAAATGCCGCAGATGCAAGAATAGAAGTATACATCACGGGTAATAATGGAGGAATAGGTCTTTCGAAGGCAGAAATTCAAAAAAGGCTTGATGAAAAATATGACCTGGATATTACAGTAACCGGTAATAAAGTTGTTGCCATCGCAAAAGCAAAATCAAAAATTAAAGACTGGAAAAAATCATTGAATATTTCTTTCAAAGTTTTTGTTCCCAAAAACGCTTCTACCCAATTACTAACCAGCGGTGGGAGTATATATCTGAACGGTATTTCAGGTAACCAGGATTTTACCACAAGCGGAGGTAGTTTACAGGTTAACAATGTAAGTGGTAAAATTAAAGGCAGAACATCCGGTGGCAGCGTTCAGTTATCCAATTCATCAGGTTATATAGACCTGGGCACAAGTGGGGGAAGCATCAGTGCAAAAGATTGTCAGGGGAAGCTTACGCTTACTACCTCAGGTGGTTCCCTGCAGCTGAAAAATCTTTCTGGAGATATCAGCTCATCAACCAGTGGCGGCAGTATAACAGGTAGCGTTATTGGGGGAACACTTGCTACGGCTACATCGGGCGGAAGCATTCATCTCACCTACCTGTTTTGCAGCCTGGATGCGGCAACCAGCGGCGGCAAGATCGATGTTGCAGTTAAAGAACTGGGGAAGTATATTAGGTTAGCAAACAGCAGTGGTCATATTCAATTGCAGTTGCCCGTAGGTAAAGGGCTTGATCTTGACCTGTCTGCCAATAAAATAAAAACAGACCGGTTGGAAAACTTTAATGGTACCGTGGAAGATGAAAAGATTAAAGGAAGCGTGAATGGCGGAGGCGTACCGGTTAATGTTAAGACAAACAGCGGAAGAATTTCACTTACGTTTAATTAGATAGCGATGATCAAAAATATTTTCAAAATTATTTTTCGCAATATGTGGCGCAATAAGGGCTACACGTTGTTAAATATTATTGGTATGGCCATTGGAATAGCTGCCATCGTTTGGGGCTACCAGGTGTACCGGTTCAGTTTTAGTTTTGATAATTTTCATACGGATAAGGATAAGATTTACAGGGCACTTTCTTATAAAGAAGGAGCTGATGGCGTGAAAGGGGTGTTTCCAATGGCGGCCGTAAAGCAGGCCCAACAGGAATTTTCAGGCATTGAACAAGCGGTACGTTATGAAGGAAGGGGGTTGAATGTAAAATATGGTGAGCATGAACCCTTTGCCGAATATGCCCATTTTACCGACCCCGCATTTTTTGAGCTGTTCAATTTCCCATTGGTGGCGGGTACCAATAATATTATTGATAAAAATGCTGTATTGATAACGGAAAGTACAGCAAAAAAATATTTTGGCGACAAGGGTGCCATTGGAAAATCTTTGATATTTTATTCCGGCGATACTTATGCCTTGCCACTCACGGTTACGGGAGTGCTTAAAGACCTGCCCGTAAACTCCACATTGGTTTTTGGGTTTATTGCAAATTTTGAAAATTATCGGAAAGGTGATGGCTCAAAGATGGCACCTGATGACTGGAGTTGGTTATTGGATGCTGCGTTTTTTAAGATCCCAAATCCGGCAGATGCAAAAAGGCTTGAAAAAGAATTTGATAAATATTTACCCATTCAACGAAAGGCAAGGGAGGACTGGAAAACAGCCGGTTTTAAACTCATTAACCTGAAGGAAAATGCCAGGCTCAGTAATTTGGGCAATAACAGCCAGCGTGAAAGGCCCGAAGATTCAGCTGCCTATGGCCCTTTATTTCTTGCCATCCTGATCTTTCTTTCGGCTTGTCTTAATTTTTCCAATACAACAGTTTCCCGGGCAAACAGGAGGTTGAAAGAAATAGGAATGCGTAAGGTAATGGGAAGTTCCTATCCGCAATTAATTTTTCAGTTACTGCTGGAGAGTTGTTTTATAGTGGTTCTTGCTGTATTGCTCTCTGTTTTCCTGAATTATCTCTGGTTCCCCACGTTCAATCAAATGTTCAATGGCGTTATAATTGAAGCTGATTATTTTCATGATAGCGGGCTGTTGATCTTTATTGGCATGTTGGTTATTATAACAACGTTGGTGGCGGGAGCATACCCGGCATTTTATATCAGCCGGTTTAAGCCATCATCAATTTTCAGAGGTACCGTAAGATTCGGTGGCACAAACCTTTTTTCGAGGATCATGCTGGGTTTGCAGATATCAATTGCGATCATCACCGTAATGGCCGGTTTTGGATTTACTAGAAATGCTGAATTTCAGAAGGACTATGATTACGGGTATAATATCGAAAATACGATGGGAGCCATCGTTTCTGATACCAATGCATTTGCTGCGTTTAAAAATGAAATTGCTGCTATTCCCCAGGTAACTGGCCTGGCCGGTTCCAGGAGCCATATCGGGTTTGAATACCGTAATGTTGTAGCAGAAGCAGAAGGTAAAAAAAATGAGGTCAATTACCTGGAAGTTGGAAGGGACTATGTAAAAACCATGAATCTGAAAATCGTAGCGGGAAGAGATTTTGATGTGCAGATGGAAGGAGATTATACCAGCTCCATTTTAATAACAAAAAATATGGCGGCCAGGTTTGGCTGGAAAGATGAAGAGGCCGTGGGTAAAAAAATTTATATAGATAGCGTGAACTATTCTGTAGTGGGTATACTTATTGATTTTCATCTGAATGTGCTCTTTGAACCGCTAGAACCCGTAGTATTTAAGCTGGGAAAAGAAAACAGGTACCAGTTTCTCGTAATTAGGGCAAAGCTTTCGGATCAGGAATTGGTGTATTCGAAAACAAAGGATGCATGGAAAAAAATATTTCCTATGAAACCATTTACGGGTTTTTATCAGAATGAATTAAAGGCTGAAGCCTATAAAGTAACCAGGAACATTGCTAAAATATTTTCCTGGTTTGCCATTATTTCGGTGCTGCTTACGGCTACAGGATTATTCGCCCTGGTTTCACTTACAATCCTTAAAAAAATGCGGGAGGTAGCCCTGCGGAGGGTGGTAGGCGCCAACACCGGACATATTCTTGTTTTAATAAACAAAGGTTATTTCTGGGTTTTTATTGCGGCATCGGTATTGGGATGTTATGGTGGCTATGCACTTACTAAACTTTTGATGGATTTGATCTTCGAGATCAATGTAGGTATTGAACTGTCAATAATAATCAAATCTTTAATTGTGCTGTTCATAATAGTGGGCACTACATCCGGTATAAAAGTATGGCAGGCTGTACGGTCAAACCCGGCTAAAACACTAAGGTCTGAATAAAATCAAGACATGATAAAGAATTATTTTAAAGTAGCGTGGAGGAATATTACCAAAAGGGGTTTTTATTCGTTGCTCAACATCGTTGGCCTTTCAACAGGAATCGTTTTTACGTTCCTCACCGGAGCTTATGTGTGGAGTGAGTTACAGGTAAATAAAAATCTGTATCATGCAACAAATCAATTCTTTCTCAAGAGTGAATGGAAAAATCCCAACCAGGGACCGGAGATAACCACGTTGGCGCCTTTAGCGAAAAGACTGAAAGAAGATTACCCAAACCTGGTAGCTGATTATTACCGTTGGGATGGCATTACTTCAGTGGTTTCAAAAGCAGGTAAACATTTGCGGCAGGGTATCCAATTGGGTGATAGTACTTTATTGTCGATGTATGGTTTTGAATTACTGCATGGGGATGCCCGTACTGCACTTAATAATCCTTATTCAGCAGTTATAACAAAAGAGGCTGCGGTTAAATATTTTGGTAAATCAGATGTGGTGGGTGAAAATATAAGCATACAAAGTTTTTCGGGTACACAGCATGACTTTACGATTACTGGCGTGCTGAAAGATATTCCGGAGAATTCTGTCACACAGTTGAATGCGGCGAACCACAATAGTTTTTTTATTCCGCTTAATACCGCTGATTATTTTGGACGAAATAATTTTGATTCCTGGGCCAATACTTATATCCCAAGTTATATAGAACTAAAAAATGGCGCAACCCGAAAAAATCTTGAAAAGGCGATCAGCCAGCTTATTCAGCAGCATGCCCCTGAAGGAATAAGAGAAAATTTGATTGTACAACCCGTCGCCCTGCAGGATTATTACCTGCAACAAGATAACGGGCTGGTAAAACGAATGCTTTATGCGCTTTCTTTTATCGGGTTGTTTATTTTGTTGATGGCAATTATTAATTTCATCAATATAGCGGTCAGCAGTTCTTCGGCAAGAATAAAGGAGATAGGTGTCAGGAAAATGCTTGGCGGTTTGAGAAAACAGATCATCATACAGTTTCTTACAGAATCTGTGATCCTGGTTTTATTTGCCACCGTGCTGGCCATTGCGGCATATTCATTTTTGCGCCCGTTTTTCGGTGAGCTGGTAGGAAAGGAAATACCCGGCCTTTTATCTTTTCCCCTGTATTTTATTTTTATACCGGTGCTGGCGGTTTTATTAATTGGCGTTTTAGCGGGTTTGTACCCGGCCGTCATTTTATCATCATTAATATCAGTTGATTCTTTAAAAGGTAAATTGGGTTCTATAAATGAAAAAGTATGGCTTCGTAAATCATTGGCTGGATTTCAGTTTGCCATAGCTGGCATTGTTATGATTGCAGCTTTAATTGTTTCGCAACAAGTTTCTTATTTTTTCGGCCAAAATCTTGGTTACAATAAAGAATACGTTGTAGCATCACAGGTGCCAAGAGACTGGTCGCCACAGGGTGTACAAAAAATGCAGAACATTCGTAACCAATTTGCGGCAATGCCCGAAATAAGCAACGCTACGCTTTCCTATGAGATACCAAATGGTAATAATGGTGGTCAGCCACCTGTATATAAATACGGAACAGATTCAACCTCGGCTATTGCCATGCAGGTAATGATAACCGATGGAAATTACCTAAATACCTACCAGGTTCCCTTACAGGCTGGAAGCTTTTTTAGTAATAACAGCAGTGATTCCGGCAAAGTGATACTGAATACAAAAGCAACGGTAGCGCTTGGATGGAAGCAACCCCGGGATGCGGTCGGGAAGTTGGTTAAAATTCCCGGTGACCCAACCACTTTCACTGTAAAAGGAGTAACCACCGATTTTCATTTCGGTTCCATGCAGCAGGAAATTGCTCCCATTATATTTTTAAATGTTGGTTATGTTCCCACTTATCGGTACCTGTCATTCAAACTGAAACCGGGTGATTCGGGAAAAGCAATCGCAGCAATAGAAAAAAAATGGGCCACCCTATTACCGGGCAGTTCGTTTGAATATAATTTTATGGACGACAGTTTAAGAAAAATGTATAAGACGGAAATTCAATTAGAGCAGGCTTCGAACACCGCAACCGTGCTTTCGCTAATTATCGTGCTCTTGGGTATTATCGGGCTGGTCTCACTAAGTATACAAAAAAGAACCAAAGAAATAGGCATCCGAAAAGTACTGGGTTCTTCAATAAGCAGTATCGTCAGGTTATTCCTTAAAGAATTTTTATGGATCCTGTTTATCGGAGGATTGATAGCCTGCCCGGTTGCCTGGTTCATTATGCATGGCTGGCTGAATGATTATGCCTATAGAATTACGATAACGGCAAAACCATTTCTCATATCGTTTGCAGGATTGACATTGGTAACAACGTTGTTGATCGTTGCACAAACCATAAAAGCGGCAATGACAAATCCTGTTGAGTCATTGAGAATAGAATGAACAGGATGAAATCCCCGGTACCGGGATAAATAGTTTATTAACGGAATAAACAAATTGATCATGATAAAAATTTATTTTAAGATCGCTTTCCGGAACCTGGTCAAGAACCGGACATATAGTTTTATTAATGTTGCCGGCCTTGGTTTAGGGTTGGCGACGGGTTTTATTATGTTATTATGGGTGACTAACGAGTACTCCATGAACCGTTATCATGCCCATTCGGACCGCATTTACCAGGTGAATGCCAAATTGAAATTTGGAGGGGAGGAGACTGTTTGGGAAAACACACCTGCTCCTGTTGCACTATATGCCAGGGAAAATATTAAGGACGTTGAAAAAGTTGCCATGCTTAAAGGTGACTATGGTGCCAGGCAGGTAGTAAAAGTTGATACAACTGTTTTTATTGAGGATAAGATTGGCTATACTGAAAATGACCTGTTTAACATATTTGATTTCCCGGTGGTTAAGGGCGACCCAAACAAACCACTGGCCGAGGGATTATCGGTTGTTTTAACGGAAACCACAGCATCAAAATATTTCGGGAAGGCCGATCCAATTGGTAAAATACTGCAGTTTAAGGATACTACTTTTTCCGTAAGTGCTGTAATAAAAGATTTTCCGGCAAACTCTTCGATTCAAATGAACATGCTTTTTTCGATGGATATTATTAAGATCAGGTTCAGGGGAAACGGGCAATGGAAGACCATTGACCAGGATTGGGGCAACTACAATTATTCAACATTTTGCCTGATGAAAAAGGGAAGCGGTACCGGTTATGCTTCGGCGGCAATACTGGCTGCATTAAAAAAGGCCAACCCCGATGCAGCCGTTTTTAGTTTTCTATTTCGGCCCTTAAAAAATTTATACCTGTATAAAGCCGATGGCAGCAAAGGAAGGGTCATTATGGTTGAAATATTTTTCATTATTGCCGTTTTTGTTTTGCTCATAGCCTGTATCAATTATGTGAACCTGGTTACGGCCAAAGCAACGCAACGGGTTAAAGAAATCAGCATCCGTAAAATTATCGGCGCCGAAAAGAAACAGTTGTTCTGGCAATTTTTTATTGAGGCAGGTGCGCTGCTGCTGTTGGCGGCCTTGGCCGCACTGTTTTTAACGGAGTTACTTTTGCCGGTTTACAAACAGGTGTCGGGTAATGCTGTTTCTTATGATCACGGTGATTGGCAGTTGTGGAAAGTATTTCTCAGCATATTGTCTATTGTATGGTTATTAACCGGTCTGTATCCCGCATTATTATTGTCTTCTTTCAAGCCGCTTAATTCACTTCAGGGAAAGGGCATTCTTTCCGGTGCAGGCTTTTTAAGAAAGTCGTTGGTTGTCTTGCAGTTTATTGTAAGTATTGTCTTACTGTTGAGTACTGTTTTTATTCACCGGCAAATGAATTATATCCAAAACAAAGACCTTCATATAAATACGGACAATGTACTTGTATTTCCGGCATGGAGAATTTATGAACATAAGGAAGAATTTAAGAATGACCTGCAACGATCGGCCAAAGTAACGGAAATGGCTGTTTCCAGTTTGTCTTTTTTTGAAGGAGCCAATTCAACCACTGATCTTGATTGGCCGGGAAAGCAAAAAGACGACAAGTTAATGATAACCCAGGTTGACGTGGATCAGCAATTCCTGGATTTTTTTCACACATCCATAAACGAAGGGACAGATTTTTCGAAAACAAGCGCCGGCTCACCTGATTATATCCTGAATGAAACCGCAGTGCGTAAAATGGGATTGAAAGACCCGGTGGGCAAGGTCATTAAGTTTCACGAGCGGCCGGGAACTGTTATCGGCATTGTAGAAGATTTTCATTTTAAAAGTCTTCAAACTGAAATAGAGCCGGCACTGCTGGAATACGAACCGGATAACTGTTCAGTCATTTATGCAAGGGTACAGCAAAAGAATGCCAAAGAAGTGATTACCATAGCCCAAAACATCTGGCGTAAATATGAACCTAACCTACCCATGGAATATTCCTTTTTAGATGACCAGTTGGCCAAACAATACGACAAGGAAACAAGGGCCTCCCGTTTATTTGATGCCTTCGCCATGATCACGTTGTTCATATCATGCCTCGGATTATTTGGACTGGCCGCTTACAGCGCAGAGAGAAGAACAAAGGAGATTGGTATAAGAAAAGTGCTCGGTGCCGATGTAAGCCAGCTTGCTGCGCTGCTGTCGAAGGAATTCGTTTTTTTGGTGTTGATCGCCATTGTTATAGCGGTGCCGATCGTGTGGATAGGGATGGATAAATTACTCAATTATTTTGCTTACCGGATTTCCCTGGACTGGTGGGTGTTTGTGCTGACCTGTGCTTTTGCAGTGGTGGCAGCCGTAATTACCGTTAGTTTCCAGGCGATAAAAGCGGCAGTGGATAACCCGGTTGTGTCTTTACGAACGGAATGAGTAAAACGAAAACCCGGTTGTTTTGGGATAACAGCATTAAGAAAAAACAAATCAATAAATCATGATTGAACTAAAAGGAATTTACAAATGGTTTAACACCGGAAACAACCGAACCTTTATTTTAAAAGACATCAATCTTTCGGTAAAGGAGGGAGAGTTTATCTCCATCATGGGCCCATCGGGTTCGGGTAAATCAACACTGTTGAATATTATCGGTATGCTGGATGAGTTTAATGAAGGGGAATATAATTTCTTCCACGAAGCGGTGCATACACTTAAGGAAAAACAAAGGGCGGCCATGTACAAACAGTATATAGGCTTCATTTTCCAGGCCTATCACCTGATCGATGAACTTACGGTGTATGAAAATATTGAAACACCATTGATCTACCAGGACATCAAATCATCAGAACGGAAGGCCATGGTGGCTGATACGCTGGACCGATTTAATATTGTTGGTAAAAAAGATCTGTTCCCTTCACAGCTTTCGGGTGGTCAACAGCAGCTGGTCGGTATAGCCCGGGCATTGATCGCCCAGCCAAAATTATTATTGGCAGACGAACCTACTGGAAACCTCAATTCAAAACAGGGGGAAGAGATCATGAATTTATTTAGTGAATTGAACAAAAAGGGGGTAGCCATCGTCCAGGTAACCCACTCAGAAAAAAATGCGGCTTATGGTTCCAGGATCATTAATCTTTTAGATGGCCGTATAGAACATTAATATATATTTTAAAAAGAAATGAAGATGAAAACATGTTGGATACTGTTTGTAACAGCGCTAATAGGCAGTTCAGATCTGCAGGCACAAAATAATACGTCAGCATTAACCCTGCAGGCCTGCCTGGATATGGCTATGGCAAATAATATACCTGTGAAAGTAACGGAATTGCAGGAGCAGGCCGCCGGGCTGAATTTGAGCCAGGCAAAATATAACCGCCTTCCCAGTGTAGATGCCAGTGTTAATTACGGTATTAATAGCGGCAGAAGCATCGACCCCTTCACCAATAGTTATAATAATCAACAATTGTCTTCTTCCAGTGCAGGTATGTCGGCATCTGTACCGGTATTCAGGGGATTTCAGATTAAAAATGCGGTTAAACAGGCTTCGTATACGCATGAGGCTTCAAAAATGGAACTGCAGCAGGAAAAAGACAATTTGACGTTGAATGTGATCCTTTCTTTTTTGCAAATGATGAATGATGAAGATGTACTGAAACAAACAAAGGAACAAATAGCGGTAACAAAAAAGCAGGTTGAACGACTGGAGCTGTTGAATAATGAAGGCGCTATTGCACCCACCCTGTTGTTTGATATGAAGGGACAATTGGCTTCTGATCAACTGGTCATTGTTAATGCAGCCAGGTCTTTGGAAATGTCAAAATTAAGCCTGGCGCAATTCATGAACGTGCCCTACAGTAAAGACATGCAGATAGACAGAGATGGTTTCGATATGTCCATTGCCATGTATGAGGGAACAGCTGATCAAATCTACAATACAGCACTACAAAACCTGGCTATGGTAAAAGCCACCGACCTCAGGATGAAAGCTGCCACAAAAGCGAAAAAAGTAGCTGCTGCTGGTCTTTATCCAACACTTTCGTTATTCGGGCAATTGGGGACAAATTATTCAAGTGCTGCAAGAACATTAAATGTACTGGGCAGTATGGATGTTGCAACCAGCGATTATGTTGTCGTAAGCGGCAGTAATTTGCCGGTGATGACAAAACAGACAAATTACAACAGTCAGAAGATCAGTTTTACAAATCAGTACAATAATAACCTGAGCACCTATGTTGGACTTAATTTGAGTATTCCCGTTTTTTCTTCTTTCCAGGCAAGGACCAACATCAAGATAGCCAAACTGCAAGAAAAAAGAACCGGTTATGTTGCCGAAAATACGCGGACACAATTGAGGCAGGCGATTGAACAGGCTCATGTAAATATGGTATCGGCATATGAAAAATACCAGGCGATCAATGACCAGGTGAATGCATACCGGGAATCTTTCCGCGCAGCAGAAATAAGGCTTAACCTGGGCGCTTTAAACAGTGTTGAATACCTGATCGTAAAAAATAACCTCGACAGGGCAACCGTTAATTTTACCATTGCCCGTTATGAATATTTGTTAAGAACCAAAGTGCTTGACTTTTACCAGGGGAGATTGTAAAGATCTTTCGTCGTTTTTCTATATCATCTTTTTGATCAATTTTCCCGGCATCATCAACCCATGATCCGTGTCATCATTCCGGGGTTTGCCAAAACTGGTACGGACAGTTGTGCCACCTATTAAAACCATCCGTATACATGGCATTGATGTTATGTTACCGGCATATGATCAAACTAAACTGTGGATTGAATTAAAAAATAAACTGGAGCAAATTCGTTCGGGTTTGGATGCAGATGTGCATGGCTGGAATTTTATAATTTGACAGGAAGTTCACAGGGAAAAATCATTGAATTTTTCATCCGTATATCAGGGGAATGGCAATATAACGCTTTAACTTTTTTTTGCCCGTTTATTTTAGTTTGCCTTAAAAAGGAATAGCCTGGCTAAGACTACATCCACATTTGTAAAAACACATAGAAATCAGCATGGCCAAAATGCTGCAACACCCGGTACCTCGGTTCAGTAATAAAAACCGACAGATCAATTTGCCGACTCTTGCATAGAAATTGAACCGGTATTTGTAAAATACCCGACAAAAGGATGGTATTTAATAATCCTATACCCGCATAATGTAAAACAGGCGACATCGTTGCCCTTCATCACCTTGTTCCTTTGTATTCAAAAAAAAATAATTTCATGAAACAAGGTACAAAGAGTCCAAAAGCATTAGGAATAATTTCCGGTTACCGGAATGCGGCAACAAACAACATCCATGTTGCCGCAAGATTTTGTTTTGCATTGTTTCTGATCCTGGCCACACTGTTAGACGGTTACGCCCAAAAAGACCCAGGCAAAAAATTTAATAACCTGAACGATATGGGCGTGATATTGGATGGTTATGATGCTGTTGCCTTTTTCACAGACAACAAACCGGTGCCGGGCAGTGCGCAATATCAATATAATTACCAGGATGCCATTTATTATTTTGCGTCACAGGATCACCAGGAAAAATTTAAAGGCAACCCCGAAAAATATAAACCTCAGTTTGGTGCCTGGTGCGCCTATGCTGTTTCCCTTGGCAGGATTGCGCCTATTGACGTAAATACTTTTTCTATCGTTGACGGCCGCCTGGTAATACAACATAATGACCGTGCTGTAAAAGGTTGGGATAAGGATGTGCCGGGTAATTTATCAAAAGCAGACAAATACTGGCCGGCTGTTTCTGCAAAAAACGGCGCCCAGATAACCACGGATGAAGAAAAAGGGTTCTTAAATAATGTAGATGACAATGGCGTGAGCATACAGGGCTATGATGCCGTTGCCTATTTCACGGAAAACAAAGCAGTGCCGGGCAGCGAAAAATACAGCGCCCGTTACAACGGGGCTACCTATCGGTTTGCTTCTGAAAAGAATGCGATGATGTTTAAAGATCATCCCGGGATGTTTGCACCGCAGTACGGCGCCTATTGTGGTTATGCCATGAGTATAAACAAGCTTCGCCCGATCAATCCTGAATTATTTGATGTGATCGATGGCAGGCTGATACTTCAACATAGCCAGGATGCTTATGATAAATTTCATAAAGGATTGGCTGACAATATTATAAAAGCAGATAAGTACTGGCCTAAAAAAGTAAAAAAGAATGCCGGCAAAAAGGTTGGATTTGATGAACCTGCCAAATAAAGATCATTAATAAAAAACTAAAATTATGACCATGAAATTTTTGAAAAATCATTTATCGTTACTATTGATCGCAATAGTCATATTCTCTTTCTCGTCAAAAGCACAGGTGCTTTCGGCAAAGAATATCAGTTTGGAAGCTGCAAAAAAAATTGTTGCTGAAGCAGTTGTTTACGCAAAAGCAAATAACGCACCCGGTGGTGCGATCGCAATTGTTGATGCAGGTGGCAGTCTTGTTTACCTGGAGCGCCTGGATAATACTTTTGCAGCAGCATCAGAAGTTGCCACTAAAAAAGCAAACACAGCAGCCATGTTCAAAATACCATCCTCTAAATTGGAAAATGCCATCAATGGTGGAAGACAGGCGTTGATAACAGTTGGACATACATTTTTACAGGGCGGTATTCCCATCATGTACCAGGGCCAGGTAATTGGCGCCATTGGTGTAAGCGGCAGCGCAAGTGCTCAACAGGATGAAGATATGGCCAATGCCGGAGCCAAAATTAAAATTGATTAGTTAATGATGCGATTTGAAGATTTGCGGATAACCGCATGAATCAATTGTATAAAATACTTCACCAGTAGATCATCAAATTTTCAAATCATCAAATTGAAGTTATGATTAAGATTTATTCCATTCTTAAGATGTACATGATAATATTGATCGTATTATTTCTCACCCTGTCATCTTATAAATTATTTGCACAGGAAATAAGGCAATTATCGGTTGATAAGCCGCAGGCTGTTGCAGATCTGAAAACGATGGAAGGAGCAGCATTGGTCAGTGCCAAATGGTTTGTTCAGGATGCACAAATAAAAGATGCGGATTTTAAGGCGCCGGGACCGGAAACAAACGGCGACGTATTGCCTTTGTACCCGACTGGGGCAGCTGTTAAAACGCATACAATTCATCCACAAATAGGTGCACCGGATTTTAACAAAGGTTTCAAAACAGTTCAGCCAACCGAACTGGAACTGAGGCAGGGAACTGGTTTGGTATCAACCGTTTGGTATAAAGCAGAGATAACCATTCCGGCAACAATCGGTAAATTAAATACCGACGGTACTACAGCCGTGTTTGAAATAACAGTTGATGATTATAGTGAGATATGGGTTAACGGAAAACAAATGCAGGGCTTTGGGCAAAGCGGAAACGGATTGATCTCGGGTTTCAATAACAGGAACCGGGTGATACTGACCAACCATGCAAAAGCAGGTGACCAATTTTCAATAGCCATATTGGGCATCAACGGGCCGTTGGGTATGATCCCGGATAATTATATCTGGATAAGAAGTGCCGTTATCGATTTTTACAAAGAGCTGCCTGTAAATAAAGACTGGAAAGACATTGGAAAAATCTATACCATCGACGAAAAATTAAATGCAATACTTACACCCGGGGCCAGGGTTGAAAAAATTGCTGATGGATTTTCTTTCACCGAGGGTCCGGTTTGGCATCCCGATGGTTTTTTATTGTTCAGCGATCCCAATACCAACAGTATTTACCGTTACGACCCGATGAGTCACAATGTAACCATATACATGAGTCATAGTGGATATACCGGAGCCGATATCAGCGAATACGGACAACCGGGCAGCAACGGATTAACAATCGACAAGGAAGGAAGGCTGATTGTGGATCAGCATGGGAACCGAAGAGTGGTTCGTTATGAAAAGAAAGGTCCATTAACCGTGTTGGCTGATAAAATCGACGGTAAAAGGTTCAACAGCCCCAATGATGTGGTATTGAAAACTGACGGTACTATTTATTTTACCGATCCTCCTTACGGGCTTCCTGGTTTTTTTAATGATGTACGAAAAGAGCTTGATTATTCAGGTGTATTCATGATTCGGAATGGAAAAACAACGGTGGTATCCAAAGACCTCGGCGGACCAAATGGTTTGGCATTCTCGCCCGATGAAAAATATTTTTATGTCACCAATTGGGATATCAGGGATATACATCATACCAAAACATTATGGCGCTATGAAGTACAGGCAGATGGTACCTTAAAAAATGGTAAAATACTATTCGATTGGAATATTACAGAAGATGAGGAAGCGCTTGACGGAATGAAGGTAGATAAGGAAGGTAATCTTTTTGTATCCGCTCCGGGTGGATTGTGGATACTCTCTGCAGAGGGGAAATTACTGGGCAAGATCGTAACGCCCGAACGTCCTGCCAACATGGCTTGGGGCGACGCGGATGGAAAGACGCTATATATGACTGCGCATAGCAGTTTATTTAAAATCAGGGTAAACACTGGTGGAAAATTCAGTTGGCAATAAACAAAATTTAATTTATGAAGAAGCTTATTTACATCATGGTGTTTGGTTCGGGTATCTTTTTTTCTTCCTGTAAAAAAGAAAATACACCGGCAATTATTCTAAATGAAATACCCGACAGTACGGCAATACCACAGGCAACGGGCTCTTTTAATAACGGGCCATACGGAAGTGTAAGTGGTCAGGCAAAGATCATCTTAACCGGCACAAAGTACGAACTGAAACTGATGGATTTCAGCAGCAGTAATGGCCCCGACCTGCGGGTTTATCTTTCAACCGAAATGAACGCGGTAAACATTATCGACCTGGGACCTTTAAAGGCTACAGGTGGTAACCAGTTGTATTCTATTACGGTACCGGTCAATTTTGCACAGTATAAATATGCATTGATCCATTGCAGGCAATTCAATCACCTGTTTGGTTGGGCGCTAATGCGGTAATCACCAAATTCATAAACATCATGAAAAAAACAGTGATCATTACGGGGGCTTCCGGAAACCTGGGCCAGGCCGTTGTAAAAAAATATTTGGCAGAAGGCTACCATGTTGTGGGTACCCTAATATCCAACGACCCGGTTCCATTCCAAATAGAGGATCCAAAACTGGAGAAAGTGATCGTTGACCTGATGGACGAAGCAGATTCGGACAAATTTGTGCAGTCCGTAATTGCGAAGCATGGAACTGTTGACGCGGTTGTTTTAACGGTAGGAGGCTTTGCCATGGGAAAGATTGCAGATACCAAAACGGCTGATATTTACAAACAATACAGACTGAATTTTGAAACTGCATATAATATTGCCCGTCCGGCTTTTGTGCAGATGATGCAGCAGGGCAACGGCAGGATCTTTATTATTGGGTCCCGGGCGGGTCTCAGTACAAGGGAAGGAAAGGGTATGATAGCCTATGGGTTAGGTAAATCATTGATTTTTCGCCTGGCTGAACTAATGAATGACGAAGCCGGAGGGCAAAACGTGGTCACCAGTGTAGTTGTACCAAGCATCATCGATACGCCTCAAAACCGCATGGCAATGCCCGACGCCAAATTTGAGAATTGGGTAAAACCCGAAGACATTGCAAATGCTATTTATTTTTATGGAACGGATACTGCAGCGGCGCTGAGAGAACCGGTGATAAAGGTATATAACAAAGCGTAGGGTTAATTTTTGATCTTTTTGGTTAATGATAAATGCTGCCGGTAATACCTGTGCAGCACGTTTTAACGCCCGGCAGGAAAGAATTTCACAATTGGTTTCAGCAATAATTGATCATTTTAAAGCGCATCAATTATCACGTGCTTTTACAGTGGCGATCAGCAGAACCAATGCCGTGGGAAAAGGGTTAGTCAGTGAACAGGTAATCTAAATGTTGAAAACTAAAAGCTATACTTTGGCATTACAGGGAAATATTGAAAAAATTAATGAAGAGAAACTGCTACATAGTTACCAAATATTTTACTATCCGGCTCAACTGTATCATGTTGATAAAAACGATCCAATGCAGATCGCATATTTCATTTTTAAAAATGATTGATGAATACTGATACTTTCGGGTCGCTGCGGCTGAATAACACAAAACCATTATCGCACAGAAACTTCCCGGTACTTGCGTGTTGATGACGCAACACCAAAGCTTTCGGGTACCTGAACTGCCGACACTTCCAACAGGCCTACCCTGATCAATGCCATATGGTGTACGGTATGTTCGAGGTTATAGACTACCTCACGATAGTAGTTGGTTTCAATTGAAAATGATTCACTGGCCAGGTCATCATAAGAAGCTTGCAGTACCAGGTTTTTATTCTTTTTATCCAGCTGCAGGTAAATGCTTTTTAACAGGGAGCTGGCAAAAACCCTGTCCGTTTCAATACTCAGGTCCCTTTTGCGTTTATCGTAATTTACAATGCCGGTATAGTAACCGTTCTCCAGGCAGATGAATAATTCGATGATATGTCTTACATGTTGCCCAACCGTAGCATTGGATAAGGCCCTGCAGGGCCGGCGGTATTGTTCACAGGTTAACTGTTCCAGAGTCTCTGGTGATCTGAACAAACACCTGTTTCACCGATTGTTGAATAATCATGGGTACACGTTGCTTTAATGATTGTTATTTTAGTAGTTTTGGCCAGTTGGTATCTGCCTTTCTTTTAAGGTTGGTTTCATCTTTATTCCAGCTGGTAAGTGTATTGGTAAAATATTTATTGTAAAAAAGATAAAGCTTGCCATTTACTATTTTAAAGGTTTCGGGATCTACACTTACTTTTTCTCCATTATCGCCCATGGCAAAAGCACACCAGCCTCCGTAAGCGGGCTCATATTTTACCAGGTTGGATTTAAATGCTTCTTTATTTTCCACAGACGAAAAATAATAGGTTACCCCCTGGTGATAAACCGCATTACCCCGGTTACCTTTTACAGCTTTGTTTTTTGTAAAATAGGCTACAGGGTCATACCCCTTGATGGCTATTCCATCTGAAAGGTTAAAATGCTTTTTACGGATACCTGTTTCATCCTGGGCCTTGGCGGCCAGGCTGATTATACTAAGCACTGCTGCGAAAAAAATGGTCGATTTCATCTTAATTATTTTATTTGCAAAATTACAGCTGTATACAGCGCTTCACTGTCAGGTAAAAGACAGTAAATTAATATTTGCCTGTTTCAAATATACATAAGCTTTAAGGTTTTGGTGCGGCAACAGTGATTTGAACCCGGTTAAAAATTTCATTCAAAAAATATTTTACTTACTATTTTCAAATCAAAAAACTCCCAAAATGCAGGGAATTTCCCAATATATTGGGAACCAGCTTTATCCTGGCATCTTACGTTGCAGTTTCTAAAAATCAATTTGATCCTTTGCTGTACTGGCTTTCAACGGTATTTGCACAGGCAAAAATATTTTGGCATCCCGTTTGGCTATAATAATTGTGCCAACTTAAAAATTATGAAGCAGGTAAAAGACAAAAAAGAATTTAACGAAAAAGTAATCAACGGCCCGGGCCTTCGGGTTGTAGGGTTTTATGCAGACTGGAGTGGCCCCTGCCAAATGATGCTGCCTATTTATGACGAACTGGTCAGGATGTATAACGGTGCGGCCGCTTTTTACCAGGTAGACGTGGAAGTGGCCCCTTTGTTAAAAACGGAACTGGGTGTTATCGAAATGCCAACCATCCTGTTTTATAAAAACGGTGTAGTAGTTGATTTTGTTAGCGGGTTGATCTCGAAAAACTCGCTTATTGCAAAATTTGAGAAACTTTTAATTAATTATTCAACCAATTGACAACATTCAAATAAAAATAAAAATTAAAGCCATGTACAAAGAAATCAAATACCTGTATTTAAAGCAACATTCGGTTACTGCAGGTTTAACCGACGCACAGATACTGGAAATGACAGACGCGGTTAAAGTAAAAAATGTAAAGAAAGGTGAAAGTATTTACATGGAAGATGGTTTTGAAAGCCGCATTTACCTGTTGGTAAAGGGCAAAGTAAAAATATCCGAAGTAGACGATCGTGGCGACGAATTGATAAAAGAAATTCTCACGGCAACGGAAACCTTTGGTGATCTGAGCCTTGATGGCAGTACATCGGATGACGAGTTTGCTGAAGCCATTACGGATAATACCGTGGTTTGCTCATTTCGTTCGGCGGAGTTTAAAAAGTTGATGCAGACAAACCCTTTTCTGGCTATGAATTTCGTTCAGGAGGTAAGTACAAAATTACGGAGACTCGAAAACCGCCATGCAAACCTTGTTTTTAAAGATGCCAAAAGCCGGCTAATCAGTTTTTTCAGGGACTGGGCCAGCCGGGAGGGTAGCAGGGAAGGGGATAAAATAAAGCTTAATAATTATTTAACACATAACGATATCGCGGGTATAATTTCTACCTCCAGGCAGAGTGTAACTACTTTACTGAATGAATTAAAAGATGGAGGCGTTTTATTTTATGACCGTAAACATATAGAATTTAACGACCTCCGGTTAGTTAATTAACAGCTATTGTAACACAGCCGACATGAAGGATAGTAATCTAAATTTACATTTGTTGCCGGAGGTGTCATCAAGTAAAAATTCATCAGCAACAAAAATCAATTACTATGCCTTCCATTAGTTTTTGTTTCAGGATACACCAGCCTTACCAGTTTAATCAATATGCTTTTCATGATATTGGCCAGTTGCATACTTATGAAGATAAAGTTGCCATGGCAGCGATCATGGATAACCTGGCTGATCATTGTTATTATCCCGCGAATAAAATATTGCTGGATCAGGTTAAAAAGATGAACGGGAAATTCCGTTTTGCTTTTTCAATAAGCGGTACAACGCTTGAATTGTTTCAGCAGTTCAGGCCCGACCTCATCCATTCATTCAGGCAGTTAGTGGATACCGGATGTGTTGAAATGTTGGGAGAAACTTATTATAATTCTCTAAGCTGGCTGCACTCAAAAACGGAATTTGACCGACAGGTTAAAAAACAGGAAGAATTGGTAAGAGAATTATTCGGCGTTGAACCATTGGTATTTTGTAATACGGAATTGATCTACGACAATGCATTGGCGAAACATATAGCATCACTCGGTTATGCGGGAATTATCTGTGAGGGTGCAACCGCTGTGTTAAATGGCCGTTCCCCTAACCAAACCTATGCCGCACCTGGTAATGGCGACTTTGCCATCCTATTACGTAATACTGAGTTAAGTGATGATATTGCCAGCTGGGTTGGAAAAGCAAAAGCAGCCCGCTATGCTTTGACAGCAGAAAAATTTGCAGAACGTGTTTTTCGAAGTTATCCACAGGACAGTTGCAGTGTCAATATTTTTATAGATTATGAAACTTTCGGAATTCATAAGACCGCTAAAACCGGGATATTTAATTTTTTAGACGGGCTTCCTGCGGCGATATTGGCAAACCCGCGGTTTAGTTTTAAAAAGCCTGCTGAAGTTTTGGACCACTGTTATACAAAAGCAATTTATGACGTACCCGAAACCTTGTCTTTTGAAAGTAATGATGCGGAAACCTTAGCATGGACAGATCAGGTAAAGCAAAACAACATTTTAAAGAAACTGTATAAACTGGAAGGCATGATAAGTGATTGTGACGACGAACGGATGATCGATACCTGGGGGAAAATGCAGTCGGTTGATCATTTTGCATGTATCCCTGGTTACCACCGAAGCAGGGGGGAAATATATCAAATGAAAAATCCAATGCGAACGCCAATCGAAAGTTACCAGCAGTTTATAAATATTTTAGCAGACTTCGAAATTTTACTTATCCAAGGTAACGTGGAGAATAACAGAAGCTGGTTTAGTAACCAGGTGTATAAAATGCTATTTTAATTAAAAAAATAAAATAAACATGAAACAGAAATTAGAAGACCAGGTAGCCATTGTAACAGGTGCCAGCAGCGGTATTGGTGCAGGCTGTGCCAAAGAACTGGCAAAAGCGGGAGCTACAGTTGTGGTAAATTATCCAATACCACAAGTGAAAGAAATGGCAGAGGCCGTCGTTGCTGAAATCCTGGAAAATGGAGGGAAGGCCATCTCTTACAAAGCCGATGTAAGTAAAGAAGATGAAGTGCTGCAGATGTTTGCGGATACGATTAAACAATTGGGTACCGTCGACATCCTGGTTAACAATGCAGGTCTGCAAAGAGATGCGCCGTTTACTGAAATGACTTTAGACCAGTGGAATTTTGTACTGGGTGTAAACCTTACCGGCCAGTTTCTTTGTGCAAGGGAAGCCATCAAAGAATTTTTAAGAAGGGGCGTAAATGGTAAATCAAGATCGGCCGGTAAAATTGTCTGCATGAGCAGTGTGCATGAAGTGATTCCCTGGGCCGGCCATGCTAACTACGCAGCCTCAAAAGGTGGTGTAATGCTGATGATGAAAACCATTGCCCAGGAATTTGCGCCAAAAATGATCCGCATTAATTCAATTGCACCGGGTGCCATCGCAACACCTATCAATCATGATGCATGGGATACACAGGCGCACTTGCAGGAACTCCTTAAACTTATCCCCCAAAAAAGAGTTGGGCAGGTTGAAGACATTGGGAAAGCCGTTGTCTGGTTATGCAGTGATGATAGTGATTATGTTAACGGTACAACATTGTTTGTGGATGGAGGTATGACTTTATACCCGGGCTTTGAAGACAATGGATAAAGCCCCCTCAATCTCCCCGAATGAAGAGGAAGTGGAGGAGATTGACGTGAAGATTATTTTTTGGAAATTTGAAATATTGTGGTTACTTGTTGAAGAAACAATAACGCAAGATGTGGATGAGTATATCTTCTGGACTGCATACTGGTTTAATCGGTATAAAATGGCCGGATATGTTTAATGCCCCACCCATCTGCATTGATGAAAGAGAACGGAAGATGATGTTTTAAGAAAAGGAATACTGCAAAAGATGATGAAGAAAGATTTGCAGATGATGTGGATGGTTAAATGATTATTTATTCGGAGAAGCACCATCCTTCCCCTCCGGGAGAAGGATAAGGGGTTGAGGCCAAGGCAAATAGAACCAAATGCTGTAAAAAAAAAATAAACAATGGATGCAGAACAAAAAAGATTAGGGGATCCCTCCTGGAAAAAATGGGGGCCGTATTTAAGCGAACGCCAGTGGGGTACCGTAAGAGAAGATTATAGCGAAGGCGGGGCTGCCTGGGATTATTTTCCGCACGACCATGCCCGCAGCCGGGTTTACCGTTGGGGTGAAGATGGTATTGCAGGCATCAGTGATGACATGCAAAACATTTGTTTTGGGTTAACACTTTGGAACGGGAAAGACCCGATACTGAAAGAGCGCATGTTTGGATTGACTGGTAATGAAGGTAATCATGGTGAAGACGTAAAGGAGTTGTATTACTATGTAGACTGTACGCCCACGCATTCGTACATGAAACATTTGTACAAATATCCCCAGGGCGAATATCCTTATGCTGATCTGTTAAACACAAACCGCAACCGCAGCAAGCTGGAACAGGAGTATGAACTGTTAGATACCGGTATTTTTAATGACAATAAATATTTTGATGTATTTACAGAATACGCAAAGAACGATACTGAAGATATATTAATTCGGGTTACCGTTCATAACCGTGCAGAGCAGGCTGCTGAAATAACCTTATTACCCACCTTATGGATGCGTAATCTTTGGGATTTTGGGTTAACCGATATAAAACCATCGATCTCTTTGAATGATGGTGGAGATAGTTTTGGCCTCGCAAAGATCGATCATTACGGAATCGGTGAATATCACCTATACTTTGAAAAACCGGTTCGTACCTTATTTACAGACAATGAAACAAATAATGAAAAACTTTACGGACAGGCAAATAAATCGCCCTTCGTGAAAGACAGCTTTCATGATGCAGTAATTAATAATGATTTTAGCATACTTGATGGAAAAAATGAGGGAACAAAATTTGCACCGATGTATCAACAGTCAGTCCCTGCCCTATCTTCTGCAACAGTTCGTTTACGTTTAAGCAAAAAAAGTTTGGTAACGGCGCCTTTTGGGGAAACCTTTAACGAGCTGTTTGATCTGCGTATTAAAGAAGCTGATGATTTTTATAATGAGATCACCGAAACAAAAGACAGCGATCAGCGCAATATTCAAAGGCAGGCATTTGCCGGTATGTTATGGAGCAAACAATATTTTAATATTGATATTCCACGTTGGTTAAATGGAGATCCGGGTAAACCGGCGCCGCCGGAAAGCCGTAAAACCGGGCGCAACCATGCATGGCATTCATTAAATAACGAAGACATTATTTCCATGCCCGACAAATGGGAGTATCCCTGGTATGCCGCATGGGACCTGGCTTTTCATTGTGTACCTATTGGTATGGTTGATCCCGGGTTTGCTAAAAACCAACTCATTTTATTCTTACGTGAATGGTACATGCATCCTAACGGACAGCTGCCGGCCTATGAGTGGGCCTTTGGCGATGTAAATCCGCCGGTGCATGCCTGGAGTTGCTTGCAGGTGTATAAAAATGAAAAAAATAAAACCGGTACTGGCGATATTAAATTTCTTAAACGGGTTTTTCAAAAACTACTTATTAATTTTACCTGGTGGGTTAACCGTAAAGATCATAAAGGCAATAATGTTTTTGAAGGAGGATTTTTAGGACTGGATAATATCGGGGTTTTTGACCGGAGTAGTGCTATACCGGGTGGCGGAATTCTGGAACAGGCAGACGGCACCAGCTGGATGGCGATGTATTGTTTGAACATGCTCGAAATGGCGATAGAGATTGCACAGGTTGATGATACGTACGAAGATGTGACCACAAAATTTTTGGAACATTTTATTTATATAACGGAATCATTGAACCGGATAGGTGAAAACTGGACCGGCAGTTGGGATGATGAAGAAGGGTTTTTTTATGATGTTCTATCTATGCCGGATGGCAGGTACATACCTTTAAAAGTGAGGAGCCTGGTAGGTTTGAGTACTATGTTTGCGGTATTGGTATTGAAAAAAGATATGCTTGAAAAATTACCTGACTTTCACCAGCGCTTAAAATGGTTCCAGCAGTACCGGGAGAAAAATAAACAGTATCAGGTTATCGAAGAACTGAATGACCATGATGATATCTTATTATCGCTGGTGCCGAAGGCCAGGCTGGAAAAACTGATGAAGGCATTGCTTGACGAGAAAGAGTTTTTGTCCCCGGGTGGTATCCGTTCCATTTCTAAAATTCATGAGCATGGTTACCGTGTGCATATCGACGGGCAGGATTTTGGTTTGGACTACCAGCCCGCAGAGGGAAACACTTCTTTGTTTGGTGGTAACAGCAACTGGCGTGGCCCCGTATGGATGCCGATGAATTACCTGCTGGTACTGGCTTTACAAACGCTTTGTGAATACCATAAAAAGCAGTGTATGGTGGAGTTGCCAACCGGTTCAGGAAATATGGTTTGTCTGGAAGAAGTTTCCATTAACCTGGCGAAGCGGTTGATTTCCATGTTTAAAAAAGATGACAAAGGGATGCGCCCCGCCCATGCAGATCATTCGGTTTACCAGCACGATGAACATTTTAAAGACCTGGTTTTATTCTACGAATATTTTCATGGGGATACCTCAAGAGGTGTGGGAGCAACCCATCAAACCGGCTGGACCGGTGTTGTAGCAGAATTGATAAACCGGGTTAATAAATTTGAACATGAAAAAGTTAATGCAAAAAGAAAAGAAATAGTCAGGTAGTACTTCACACCGGGGCGCCAGAATCCGAAAAGAAGACCTTTTGCATCTTTACGATAATCTTAATGCCTTTGCATGAAATAAAATAAGTTATTATGCTAAAAAAAGATAAATCCCATTTACAGAATTTTGATAAAGCGATCCGCGATGAATGGCTTGAAACCAACGGCCTGGGTGGTTGGAGCAGTTCATCCATTATTGGTTGCAATAGCCGCCGATATCATGGTTTACTGGTTGCGGCAACAAAACCACCTACAGAAAGAACCTTGCTTTTATCAAAATTAGATGAAACCATTGTAGTAAATGATGAACGATTTGAACTGGGCGTAAATGATTATGGCGAAGTGATCAGCCCAACAGGAAATCAATTCTTAAAAACTTTCACCAGGGAATTATTTCCTCAATGGGTTTATGAAGTGAACACCGGCATGAATGACATAGTTGGCCAGGGTATTCAGTTGAAGAAAACCATTGCCATGATACACAATGAAAACACAGTCGTTATCGTGTATGATGTAATTAAAGCAACAAAACCCTTCACCATGGAATTATTGCCATTGGTGGCAGGCAGGTTTTATCATTCCATGAATCATGAAGGGCCGCATATGCACTGGGATGTTGATTTTGAAAATGGACAGTTTCATAATAAGCCCGATGGGAACCTCGACTTATATATTAGTGTACCGGGCTCAACCTATCAGCATAGTCCACGTTGGTTCAAAAATTTTAACTATGCGGTAGAAAAATACCGTGGACAGGATTTTACGGAAGATCTTTTTAACCATGGTATATTTTCTGTTACGTTGAAAAAAGGAGATTCAATCGGTATCATCGTCTCCACAGAAAACACAGAAGGCAGGGACGCCCTTAAACTATTTGCAAAAGAATCTTTGCGGCGGCAATCATTACTTAATGATCAGCCTGGTGATAAAACCATACAGCAATTGGTTTTAGCAGCCGATCAGTTCATTGTAAAACGAGGCGACGACCTGAAAACAGTGATTGCCGGTTATCACTGGTTTACCGATTGGGGAAGAGATACCATGATATCCCTACCCGGACTATGTTTGTGCACGGGTCGCTTTGAAGATGCCAAAAAAATACTCGCAGCATTTGCAAAATCTGTAAGCCAGGGTATGTTACCCAACCGTTATCAGGACAATGGAGAAGCACCTGAATACAATAATGTGGATGGAACACTTTGGTACTTTATTGCCGTGAGTAAATATGTACAGGCAACCGGCGATAAAAAATTTGTACTGGGTGAAATTTTGCCGGTATTAAAAGACATCATTGAGTGGCATCGCAAAGGAACCCGTTACCATATTCATGAAGAAGCTGATGGTTTATTGTTTTCTGGTGAAGAAGGTGTACAGTTAACCTGGATGGATGCGAAAGTAGGGGATTGGGTGGTTACACCCCGGATGGGCAAGGCAGTGGAGATACAGGCATTGTGGTACAATGCATTACGTATTCATGAAGCGTTGCTTTTACTCAATAAAGAAAAAATTGAAGCCGCTGGCGTCGCAAAACAGGCGGAAACAGTTCGATCATCTTTCCAGCAACAGTTTTGGAATGAGGAAGACAATTATATGTATGATGTTATTGAGGGAGATTTCAAGGATAAAAGTTTACGCCCTAACCAATTGTTTGCTATAAGCCTTCCGTACCCGGTTATTGATGGCAAACAGGCTAAGGCGGTATTAAAGATCGTAGAAGAAAAATTATACACGCCGGTAGGATTAAGAAGTTTGCCCACGAACGACAGCAGGTACATTGGTATCTACGGCGGTGATGCGTTGCACCGGGATGCTTCATACCACCAGGGAACAGTATGGAGTTGGTTGCTGGGCCCTTATATAGATGGGATCATGTATGTTAAAGGTGCAAAAGGAAAAGCCGAAGCAAAAAAAATAATAGAAGCCTTTACATATCATCTGAATGAAGGTTGTATTGGCAGTGTTTCAGAGATATTCGATGCTGATGCTCCGCATCATCCACGGGGCTGTATTGCACAAGCTTGGGGCGTGGCGGAAGTTTTAAGGGTAATGAAGGAATATGAATTGTATGGGGTGAAAAAGAAGAAAGTGAAAGAGTTGTCAGCTGTGTAAAAAATCCAGTGCAAAAAAATATAAAGGTCTTCCTGGCAGAGATACACATGTGCACCCGGCTATGCTGTACATCAGCGCCACCATAGAGGAACTGTGCTATTGAAGCGAAGTGACAAAATGTAATGGAAGCCTTTAGCAGGAAGAGGGTTATTTGGCACAACTTGTCCCGATTTGACCATGATGTGGGCACCCTGTTTTTAAACGCAAACCTAAGAGATATAATACCATCTTGATTTATAAAGTAGTCCAAAGGACTACGAGGAAATCTTAGATGGTATTATGCCGATAGAAAAATGGTTGGGTTATTTATTATGTTACATCGGTATAATACGGTTGATCCAACTCTGCGACGCAGGAAATCTGTAAAAAATTGCTTTGATCTAACAAATGGCCAACAATATTTATTCCAGCTACGGTATGATCAAAGTATTTAAAGAACCATTTCTAAAACAGATCATACATTATCTGTAAAATCTGTGCTATCCGTGTTCTTTTTTGAAAAATAAATGTGTTTACACCATAGGATTAAGCGGGCGCTATGCCGCGCATATTTTATACGGTCGCATATTTGTGCCAATAAATCAAGAGCACACCATGCGAATTGTTTACGCCGGTTTTTATACCTCAGTTTAACTCTGCTACCAATTTATCGATCTCTTTTCTTACATCTTCAGAAATAACAGGGTTATTCTTCAGCCCTGAATCGAGTAGTTTTTTGCCCTTTTCAATATTACCTGTCCGCATATAAATTAAACCGGCTGTAACTAATAATACCGGGTTCCTGCTGCCTGTTACTAACGCAGCATCAATACAGGGAAGCGCTTTCTCCATTTCATTTCTTTTATAAAAAACCCATGCCAGGGTTTCATTTACTTCAATATTTTTGGGCCTTCGGTCGTACTCAGCCTGTGCATGATCCATGGCTTTATCATAATTATTGTTTTGCAGGTAAACATATGCCTGTTCCTTATCCGAGTAATGCCCTTCGTTATGATCAACATCCAGTGCTTTGGCATTTTTTTTAATTATTTCCATAAGTTCTTTATGCTGATTGGATGCTTTTTCTGTTTGCATGGTATTTTTATATGCGTTTGCCAGACTTTCTTTAAATCCTATATCTGGTATTAAACCGGCGGCCTGTTCATAAAAATAAACTGCACTGTCATATTTTTTTTCAAAAGAGGCTATTCGTCCCAGGCCGGCAAGTGCATATGCATATCCGGGCCTTGCAGCCAGTGATAAATTATATTGAAAACGGGCCTGTTCAACCTGGCCCATGTTTTCAAACAAACGTGCCAGTTGTACCCTGCACCATTCTGTTGCCTCTTCGGCCGGTATACCAGCCTGTACAGCCAGTTTCATGGCACTAACAGCACCGGGATAATCTCCATGTATCTCACGCAGGTATGCGATACGTGAATAGGAACGAAGATCAGGTCTTATGGAAATCATTTTATCTGCTGCATCTACCGCCTCATTATAGTTTCCCATTTCAACATTGGCATCAACCAATAATCCATAAACAAATGCACTGTTTGAATCTATACTTACCGCAAGTTTTGCTGTTTCCAACCCTTCTGCAAAATGATGTTGCGACAACTGCAGCAGCGATTTTAACATCAATGCTTCATAATTGGCAGGCTCACGTGCTAAAATATGCTCTACTGTTTTCATGGCAGCATTATCATAATAGGCAATATTGCCACTGATCCTCGATTCCAGGATATACGCATTTGCCAGTGCAAGTGCTGTCCTGGTAGTTCCCGGCCTGGCTTTTATTTTTTCGATTAATTTATCAACATTGTTTTTCGCAGCCGTCCATTCGGCAACGTTACTATTTCCTTTACGTGGCAGCAAGGGATAAACGGTATTGCTTTCAGACTGTTGTTTAATGTTGTACTTGATTACTACAAAGCTTACCGCAGTTACAAAAAAAGCCAATAATATAAATTGCCAATAATTCTTTTTCATTTTGCTATGATTAAGTATGCTTAACTGTAAAGATGAAAAGAGGTTGCAGGTTACAGCGCATGCAAAACTGCAGATGCAACCTCTTTATTAATTTGTTTATTAACTTTTAACCACACGGAGCGTTTGCCTGGCAACGCCATCCTTAGCCACTTTAATAAAATAAACGCCGGCACCCAGGCCGGTTGCATCAAAGCGTTCGGTATAACTTCCTGCTGCCTGCCTTTTATTTACCAATACTTTTACTTCAATGCCCTGTGCATCGTAAACGGTTATGTTTATTTGGGCAGGTATTTTAAGTTGATATTGAATAGTAGTCTGCTCAACAAAAGGATTGGGTGAAGTTTTCATCACCACTTCCGGCGCTGCCAAAAGCGAACCAATTCCCTTGTTAATATTTGACTGACTGTGATTATAGGGGATAGCAGAAGACTTTAATAACGGTGAAGAATTACAATCACAATTATGTGTTCCTGCCCAGGGGCTTTGCTCAAAAGGGAATGACGTTTTAAAAGCAATATCATTCTCTCCAACGCCGGCATTATAGGTTACTACATTTAACAATTGTGGAGTAACGGGGCTCGGACTGGTTCCGGGTATAAAATCATCGTACCACAAACCTATTGCAGCCAATACTACACCACTCACTGCCTGTAGTTCTATTCTCGTTACATCGTCCTCTAATCTTCTTCCGTTAGGAAATCCGTCCATGTTCGGAATAAACTGGATGTTCGTGTTCGTATTAAATCTTGCATCGAGTAATCCCAATACGGCAGCCTGTACTAATCCTTCTGAACTAAAGTCGGATGATGTACGTGAAGTTGCAGGCACGGCCATATTCAGCCGAAGCATATCCCCGCCATTTGGCAGAAAATTACTGATGAATGGTTTTCCTGCAGCCAGTGGATTGCCTGCTTTACCTGTTGCTAACTGGTAAGGCCTTAAATTAGGAACGCCGGTATGAAAGATGGGCCATAGATCAACGGAACGTGGTTTGTTTGGGCCTGGTAATAACAGACCTCCAAAATTTGCTTCACTTAAAGCGGTACCATTTAAGGCCGCATTACCTTTTAAGCCAAACAATCCATTTTGGCCATTTCCAAAACCAAACTGGCCCAAAGAATTTTTTTGAACCCGTAACGGAGCAAATGCAGGAACCGCTCCGCCAAATTGAGCATCATCCATGTACAACGCCAGTTCGGGGTTATAAAAATAATTGCCAAACCTATTGATACGGGAAAGGTCCTGGTATGGAGTCAACCTGTTCCAAAGGTCTTTATCTCCTACCGGTATAACTGCCTCATTGGTTAAAGGCATTCCCAGTCTTGAGATTTGAACCCATGGTCCTGAATGCTTTTCCGCAGGCTCATCGTCTTTATCATTTTTATATTTATCGTCATCGTAATCCATACCGGATAAATCGTTCAGCACGCTTATTTTTTGCCTGCTGGCCGAAGCCCAAACGCCTATTACAAAATTAGGATCAAGGATATTTGCTGCCTGGTTTATTGCTTTACCGTCTTTCTGCAAAGTTTTTACATCCACTTCAATAGCAATGGTTGAAACGTTCAAACATTTCAAACCATCTTCCGGATGTGTTGGCCCCTGGCGGGGTGCATCGCCGAGGTCAAATATTCCACCAAGATCAACAAAGAACGGATCATCAACGGGGCCACAAAAAACTCTTTCTCCTGTGTTGGCTGTTTCAATAGCCGCAGTCATTAATGATTCATAACTGGGAGCATTTAATCCTACGCCGGATTTTATCGACCTGTCGCCAATATTAGGTGGAGGAACCACACCTTTTCTTACTATTATCCTGAATCTTTTTCCACCATCCGTACTTCTTTCCAAAGTATAGGTTGTTTTCAAATTTTCTTTTCCCAAACGAATATTGAAAAAAGTTGTAGGATCTTCATTTTTCCTTTCAAAACTGAAACGGTAGATAATGTCATCACCCTTCGTGCCTGCATTATTATCCACATGAATTTCATAACGGACATTTTCACTGAAATGACTGAAATTAGGACCGCCTTGTGGTAACTGGAAAGGGATGTAATTGGCAATAAGGACAATTTTGTCGGGGTTCGACGGACTTTTAAAAGCATATACATCGGTATTATCTGCCAGGGGGTCATCGGCAATCATCGGAGCTTCCCGATGACTGGATGCCCAAACGGGGAAAGTGTTGACAATCATTGAAAATAGCATGATTGCCGCATAGATCTTTTTTTTCATAAATTTTAATTTAGTAAGTGATTGTAAATTTTCATGAATCAAATTAAGAAGGTTAAAATGGCAGTTTTTTACAGGAATAGAATTGGCATGCACATTACTTACGTAACAGATGTTTCACATGGATTTAACTTTTTAAATAAAATTCTAACGGGGCTCAGGTTAACTATTGGTAAACAGGAATATTAAAGGTGGATATCGGTTATTAAAATGTTGGTAAAAAGCGATTGAAATCAGGGACGCAGCAGGTTCTGGATTTTTAAAAAGTAAACCTGATTAGCTAAGGGATAAAAAAACCAGCCAGTAGAAAAAAGTTCCTGTACATAATATAGAGATTGAAGAAACGGCTGTTTAAAAGAAACATTAAAAAGTTTGAGGAAAATTTTCTGTTTAACACAATGGAAGTAATTGGTAATGGGATAGCTCAAAGCTGTTAGCCATTCATTATAAGCTATACTTCCTTTCCTGATGACTTATTTCGATTACCTGTTATTGATATGTCTTTGTCGGTACTTAAATCATCTCTGTCATTTTTGCCAGCTGCACGATAGCTGTGGCATCCCTTGCACCAAGCCTTTCTATCCTCCTGTTGCTCCTGTGGTTGCCAACCATATTTGGACGGATGAAAAGATGTTTGGCTATTTCTTTGGTATCCATATCTGCCGCAATCAGTTTCAGGATTTCTTTTTTTCTTGTACGGGCAAGTCATGTGTAGAAAATAGCGTGCCGTCTGATGGAAAGGATTGTACAAATTGTTTTTTGACCATACATCCTACATATCGACAGTTCCCAGTGAAGGATTTTTTCGGTAAGTTTTTCAAAACTTTCTTAGTTGCCGCGGTAGTCGGGTAATGCAATTTCCTGTGCCTCCAACAGGCTTGACTGTAACATGAAAAAGGCCGGTAGATTATATTTCAAAAACCGGCTCATTTCATTCTTTGGATCTTCCGTGTAATAAATTTCGGGAAATAGATCGTTTTGTTATCTACCGGTTCCCCCAAGTCAAAACTGTTCACCTGGTATACGTACTTGTATCAAAAGACTGGCCGGGGATGCTGCGAGAAAGAAAGAGAAGAAATATAAAGAGGATCGGTCTTATTCTTTTACAGTAATTGAAATTAATTTTTAGGATTACCCACATAGGGCGCAAAACGAAGATAGGAGATATTTGAATACCAATTTATTTAGTATATTGCAGCTAAAATAATTAGTATGTTTCAAGGTGTATCTATTAAAGAGTTCAACAAGTCCTTCAGAAATGAAGATGATTGCAAGCAATACCTGTTTGATTTAAAGTGGAAAGATGGGTATCGATGTCGAAGATGTGGGTGTACAAAAAGTAACAAAGGGAAAACCAGGTTTCATAGGCGGTGTAAGGTTTGCGGCTATGATGAATCAGTTACTGCCCATTCGATGTTTCATAAATTGAAGATTCCGCTACAAAAGGCCTTCGGTATGGCTTTCCGCCTGTCGGTGAAGAAAAAAGGGATGTCCACTACCGAGTTAGCCAGGGAGTTTACAATTAATCAGAAATCATCCTGGCTGTTCAAAAGAAAAACACAGGAGGCCATGAAAAGTAGCGGTAAGTATTTGCTGGAAACCAAGGTTGAAGTAGATGAAATATTAATAGGTGGGCCTGAAAAAAATAAGCGGGGAAGAAATAAAGGAGATAAAAAGCTTGTAGTGATTGCAGTAGAAAAGGTGAAAGGAAATAAGATAGGCCGGGCCTATGCAGAAGTGATAGAACAAGCCAGCGGGGATTGTTTTAAACCGTTTTTTGAACGCTATATTGATAAGGATAATGCACAAGTGATCACAGATGGTTGGAGAGGATATTGGCCTTTAGAGAGCGAATTTGACATAAGACAGAAATCGTCAAATGGTGGGAAAGGCTTTCCTGGACTGCATTGTGTAATCATGAATTTGAAAGGCTGGATAAGAGGAATTCATCATCATTGTTCAGAAAGATTTACCAATGGTTATTTGAATGAATTTTTTTTCCGCTTTAACAGAAGAAATTTTTTAACAAGCATATGGCATAAGCTGATAGAGCGATTTATGACAGGTCAACCCTACAGTTACAAAGCCAATGCGATCTAAATGGGTAATCCTAATAATTAATATAGGATACGGTATTTTTAGCTTCAGTAGTTTGTTTCCAAAAACCTATAGGAGTTTGGCTCACATTAAGTCTTTTAACAACTAGTTTTAGAGAATCATTTTGTTTTTCTAATTTTTTATTTTGCTCCGAAATAGTAAGGTCTTGCCCCTTTATAGTCTCGCCCATCTTCTTTTTGGCCTGTTCGCTAAAAAAAGCATAGGCAATGAAAGCACCTATTATTAGTATAAAGCCAATATATTTTATGCGGTTACTTTTCTCCTTTTTTTCAATTTCTTTTATTTTGTCGTCAATACGTTTCATGTTGGTGCTTTTAAAGATTCAGATAACGATCAAATTCGGCATTAAATTTCTCAATTTCGGCATCTTCAATGTTATGGAAGGCCCGTATTAATCGATCACGCTTTAATTTTAAAAGGATAAGCAGATCGATCATTCGTTCCCGTTTTTTAACAGCTCCATATGGTTTTATAGATAGCAGGTTGATCATCAAACAGCCTATAATGATCATCCATGGTCGTATTTTATCAACTTCAGAAATGGAGCCCAATATAAAAATAAAAGAGACTGCAAGCAGCATTAAACTGATTCCTAAAACAAAGCCAATTAATTGCCAGTTCTTTTTAATACCTTTCTTATGCATGGCCATAGCCTGATCAATCTCTTGTTCTGAAATCAACAGATCTTCCAGGTTAACTTCTTTTTGTGTTGGTTCTAACCCTTCTTCTTCAGTAAAAGGTTTTACAACTTTACGGGGCGCTTCTGAAACGCCAATCAGGGATAGTACATTTCTTAAATTTTCAGCGGCTTCATCTTTCAGGCCAAGAAATTTTAATATATCTCCAATGGCTTTTTCGGGATCGTTTAAGAGATCGGCGTATTGCCTGCGCTTCCATCTCATCGGAAGATCACATTCCTTAATGAGGATGGGTACAAATTTTTTATCTGTACTAATTGCTATGGATACCTCATCCTGTACATTTTGAGATTCTACTGATGTTGGTGACAGTATGAGCATTAAGGTTTCTGATTTTTCCAGGGCTTCCTCAATGGCATTATCCCAATTCTCGCCAAGTCCGATCGCTAATTGATCGATCCACACATTGGCTCCTAATTTCTGTAATGCTTTAGTAAGACCCACAGCAAATGGCCTGTCTTCACTGGAATAACTCACAAAAATGGATTCAACGGCCATAAATTTTAAATAGTTGGATCGATAAGTAGCCTAATATAATGATATTAATTAGTAGGATTACCCATTTAGATCGCATTGGCTTTGTAACTGTAGGGTTGACCTGTCATAAATCGCTCTATCAGCTTATGCCATATGCTTGTTAAAAAATTTCTTCTGTTAAAGCGGAAAAAAAATTCATTCA
>JANNSN010000003.1:0-63972 GCA_031402615.1 Chitinophagaceae bacterium | reverse complement strand
GGAACAAGGAATTTCGAATGTTGAAGTATAAAAGAATCAGCTCAATTCAACACAAACAGGTACAGGCCAAATGTGAAATGACTGAAACCAACTTCCTTGTTCTTCATTCCTTGTTCCTTGTTCGATATTATTCCCTCTTCCTATACCGATCCGCCAGCTGGCGGACAAATGGTACTACACAATCCCGATAGCTATCGGGACGGGAGAGTAGGTAGCTCCCATATTCATTTAGCCCGATCAGTTTTCTGATCGGGCTTTTTTTTTACATAAGTCATCAGGAATTATTTTGATTTCGATTATGCTAACTTTATATTGATAATTTCAGAAAAATAAAAACAAATAAAAATGGCTAAAACAAAAATTACAGTTAACAACAACGGCTCTTTAAAGATTGAAGGAGATTTTGAAATCCTTGACCGGAACGGAGGAGTTTATAATCTGCAGGGCAGAGAAATAATTTCAATTTGCCGTTGTGGTTTATCAAAAAACAAACCTTTCTTCGATGGAAGCCATAAAGGCCATTTTGAACATGATGCCATCGCTTTTGATCTGCCGCTTAAAAAAGTAATATAACGGCTACATCATCGGGATTTATGTTCTCCTTCCATTTTCATTTCAATACACTATGGCTTTATTCTCAGCAACGTCGCCGGCATTCACATTTAAGATTGTAGTGGAACGTTGCTGAAAAAATGTATCCAGCATCCAGTATCCAGTATCGGGCATCCAGCATCCTCAGCTAAAGTACATGGTTAGTGTGAAATTTATTTAGCGTTATTTATCAAATAAAACCTATGCTCATAAATGTTATACTATAATAATATAATGAGTAAAATAAAATAAAATAAAAATATCAAATTTAAATTACCATATTTGTTGCAGAAAATTGAACAACCAAGACTAACAGAAGCTAATTTAATTTTCCAATTCCTGCATCTATCCCTTTCTATCCGTTTTTATTTTGATGATGAAACATACAAAGTAAAACTGCCTAATAAACAGGCTCCTATCTTTTTGCATAAACAGTAAATGACTGGGTATGTACTTTTTTTTGAATTGAATATCCATTAAAAGCCAACTCCCCCATTATAAACAGTATTCTTCATATTGATCACCAAACCTAAACCGTTTGCCATCTTATTTTATTTACCGGGTAATTCCCTTTCCTGCATACAGCATGCAGGACCTGGCATCTGTTTATACCGGGTATGATTTTATAAAACAAACAGGAATAAAAACAAAGCAGTATGCATGTGAAGACTGCAAAAAGAAATTTACGGTGATATAAAAATTTTAATTCATCATATTTATTTAATACTAAAACAAAAACAAATGAAAAAGTCAATACTAGTTATGTTATTAGCAATCGCAACAATTACATCATTCGCTACGGTGCGTACTGTATCCAACTCTCCCTTTGGTGGTGCTCAGTACAGCACATTACTTGCCGCTTACAACGCTGCCAACAATGGCGATACCCTGCATGTAGAAGGAACCAATGTTGCTTATACTTTGGGTCAAAATGGCGGGTGGGCTAAGTCATTAACCGTAATTGGTATTGGATTTAATGCTGTCAAGCAAAATCCGGGAAAGACGTTCATTTCACTTGCTCACTCAGTTTCACAAAGTGGTCAATTTTCTATGTTTGCCGGCGGCAGCGGTTCTTCGTTTTATGGCATCAATTTCACAGGCATAGTTTCTACTGTTGGTGGTGTATCAAACGTGTTGTTTGCGAATTGCACTTTTCCCAGTTATGTTTATTTACAGCAAAGCGCAAGTGGAATCCACTATCAGGAATTCTATTTTCACACAGCTTAACAACCTTAATATTATTGTTGATGCAGCTCCATCTGTTTATTCAGGTGTTTCAGTAAGCAATTGTGTGTTTAACGGTCTTATAAGTGGCAGTAGCAATCCGAACGTTAGCATGAATGTTGACCACTGCCTTTTTTTAGGAGCCGGTGGCGCTAACATAACAGGGCTCCAAAACGCTACCATCTCTAATAATATATTTATGAATTCATTCATTGGTGGCAGCAACAGCAATTGCAATTTCCTTAACAACATATGTAATGTGGCGGGTACATTTCCACCGGCCGGCAATATAGGTTCTAACAATATTGCGGCCACAAACCCCAATATGGTTAATTACACCCTGAACACTTTTTATGCAGCTACTCATAACTATAATCTGCAAGCTGGCTCGGCTGCCATTGGTACAGGTTCAGATGCAACAGATATAGGTGTGCATGGTGGCACTTCCATGTTCTTTAGTGAGCAGGGTGAGGTACTTATTAATCCAATAATGCGTGAAGTTAGTATTCTGAGTCCCACCGTTACACCAAGCGGCACGCTTAATGTTAAGATAATTGCTACGAAACCAAAAGATAATTAACGCTGAACTATAGTTGGCATTTCAAACTTCATCAACATTAAAAGTAAGCGTTATGAAAATAATAAGGTTATTCATGATTTGGATTACCGTTGCCGGGTTTGCTGCATCATTGCATGCACAAACAACCCAGCAGGTAACGGCCATCCAATATTACTACAATACAGACCCCGGGGTAGGCAACGCAGGTAACGGAGCGATTTTTTCCGTAACACCTGCCGCTAACATAGACCAGGTCTTTCCATTCAATGTACCCGCCACGTTGGCAAACGGCTTTCATTATCTGTACGTGAGGGCACAGGATGAGCTTGGAAGGTGGTCATTGACTGAGCGTCGTTTGTTCGTCATTCAAAGCATTACAGCAACTGAAAACATTACGGATTACGCATATTACTTCGATACCGATCCGGGTGTTGGTAATGCGGGTAACGGAGCTATTGTGCCCGTTACTTCCACTCCGAATTTCTCAGCAACGGTGGCCATTACAGTTCCTCCTTCATTAACAGAGGGTTTTCATTATTTGTATGTGAGAACAAGAGACCTGTCTGGTCAGTGGTCATTAATCGAACGTAGATTGTTCGTCATTCAAAGCATTACAGCAACAGAAAATATAACGGATTATGCGTATTACTTCGATACCGATCCGGGTGCAGGTAATCCGGGAAATGGGGCAATTGTTCCAGTTTCGCCTACAGCCAACTTCTCGGCAACAGTTGCTATTACTGTTCCCGCAACATTGACTAATGGTTTTCATTATTTATATATAAGAACAAGGGATGTGTCTGGCCAATGGTCGTTATCTGAGCGCAGATTATTTGTAACGCAGGCCATCACCCCGGCAGAAGATATCACAGCGTTAGAATGGTACATTGATACTGACCCAGGAGTTGGAAATGGCAATCCTTATCCTGTTGTTCCCGCTACAGGTGAGGTTAATGCTACACTTGACTTAGGAGGAGTGCCTTGCCTTTCTCCAGGAACGCATTACCTGTATGTAAGAGCTAAGAACACGGCTGGCAGGTGGAGTATCATTGAAAGACTCAGCCTTGCTTTAGTAGCTCCCGAAATTAATGTTTTGGGAAATGCCATAACTATTGTTGATGGTGATGCAACACCAGTGGCGGCAGATGGCACCGATTTCGGTCAGCCACTACCATCAGTACCGGTATTGCATACATTTACCATCGTGAACAATGGTACGTCTCCGCTGACTATCAGTTCGCTGTCAATGAGCGGAGCCGAAGCCTCCAGCTTTACCATTGCAGGCATCAGTACGCCACTTACACTTGCAGCTGCAGGTTCAACTACCTTTACGGTAAGTTTTGCAGCCGCTCCGGTAGGTAACTATAATGCAATGCTGAATATTAACAGCAATGATTGTGATGAAGCCATTTATAATTTTTCCCTTCATGGCGAAGTAAGTTGCCAGCCGGCGGCCTTTAGTGTATGTCCTGCAAACATCAGTGTAAACAACACAGCAAACCAGTGTAACGCAGCAGTAACCTATACCGCCACAGTAACAGGAGATCCGGCTCCGGTTGTAACTTATACTTTCACGGGAGCTACTACTGGTTCAGGTTCTGGCACCGGCTCGGGTTCCACCTTTAATAAAGGAACCACTACGGTAACCATCAATGCAACCAATGCCTGCGGCAATGTGAATTGCAGCTTTACGGTAACGGTAAATGATAACCAACCACCAACTATAGTTTGTGCAGCACCGGTTACCATCAATACCACCCAAGGTTTATGCACCGGCACAACCACATTAACCCCACCAACGGTGAGTGATAATTGTACGGTTACTGGTAATGCATTAAATTTTGATGGGGTTAATGATAGATTAGTCGTTCCTCATAATTCAAGTCTGAATTTTACAACAACTGCAACCTGGGAAGGCTGGTTCAAATTTCATGACCTTTCAGCTGCCCAGGGTATGTTTAATATGAGTAATCCCTCTTTTAATAGCAACGGATATTATATAAATATGCAGGGAAGTGGCGGATGGATAATCTATTCACAGAGTCATGGAGGTCCTATTTATCAGAAACAAACTTCAACGAATACACTAACCCTGAATCAATGGCAGCATATTGCAGTAGTTAAAAATGGTGCTGATGTCAGGATTTATTTAAATGGTGTTGAGCTTGTTACAACACTTGGTCCAGCTGGATCCATCCCGGCAAGTATGATACCATCCACAGGTAACTTATACATGGGAGTTACCAGAGGCCTGAATGAAGCATTAATACAGTTTTTTAATGGTGAAAGAGACGAGGTACGTATCTGGAATACAGCCCGAACCCAGGCACAGATACAGGCAAACATGAACAATGAATTAAATGCCCAGGCAGGATTGGTTGCTGCATATCATTTTAATCAAGGAGTAGCTGCTGGTAATAATGCAGGCATCACAACTGCCATCGATGCTTCAGGAAATGGTAATAATGCAACACTCAATAATTTTGCTTTAACAGGCCCAACTTCCAATTGGGTGGGTGGAAATGTTTCTTCCGCTCCAGCCGTTACTAACAATGCCCCTGCAACTTACCCTATAGGCAATACTACAGTAACCTGGACAGCAACCGATGCAAATAACAATATCGCTACCTGTACACAGGTAGTAACGGTAGTAGATAACCAGGCACCAACTATAGTTTGTGCTGCACCGGTTACCATCAATACTACCCCAGGTTTATGCACCGGTACAACCACATTAACCTCACCAACGGTTAGTGATAATTGCACGGGTATAGGAAATGCATTGAATTTTGATGGGGTAAATGATTATGTCAATATTCCTCACTCTCCAAGTTTAGCTATTGGTAATGGTCCTTTAACTTATGAATGCTGGATAACCGTTCCTAATGTAAATCAGCTTGGTCACTTTGTCACTAAAAGACAGCCAGTCTCTCCCTTTGCCCAAATAAGTCTCCTCTTTACTGATGGTGCGAATGTTTTTAGTCCTCAACCTGGAAAGAAATTGGAGTTTCTTCTGATATCCACAACTGGTACCGGATCCTATCGTGCAATTGTCACTACCAATAATATCATTAATGGTGGAACATTTCATGTTGCAGCAGTTTCAGACCCGGTTTCGCAAACGCTTAAACTTTTTATAGATGGTGTTTTACAGCCTGTCATTAATTATAGTGCAGGTGCTTTCCCTTCTGTTGTTAATACAGAACCTTTAACAGTGGGCTATCCTAATATTAATCTTCCTTCTTACTACTTGAATGGAACGGTTGATGAATTACGTGTATGGAATACGGCCCGAACCCAGGCACAGATACAGGCAAATATGAACAATGAATTAAATGCCCAGGCAGGCTTGGTTGCAGCTTATCATTTTAATCAAGGAGTAGCTGCTGGTAATAATGCAGGCATAACTACTGCAATCGATGCATCAGGAAATAGTAATAATGGAACGCTCAATAATTTTACCTTATCAGGCACAACTTCCAATTGGGTAGGTGGAAATGTTTCTTCCGCACCAACCGTTTCTAACAATGCCCCCGCAACTTACCCGATCGGCAATACAACAGTAACCTGGACAGCAACCGATGCAAATAACAATACCGCTACCTGTACACAGGTGGTAACGGTAATTGCTCCCGAAATTAACGTTAAGGGAAATGCCCTAACTATTATTGATGGAGATAACAGTCCTTCAGCAACTGATGATACTGATTTTGGCCAGCCGCTACCATCTGTACCGGTAATACATACGTTTACTATTGAGAACAATGGTACGGCTCCTCTGACTATCAGTTCGCTTTCAATGAGCGGAGCCAATCCTTCCAGTTTCACGATTGGCGGCATCACTACACCACTTACCCTTGCAGTTTCAGGTTCAACTACTTTTACGGTAAGTTTTGCAGCCGCTCCGGTTGGCAACTATAATGCAATGCTGAATATTAACAGCAATGATTGTGATGAAGCCATTTATAATTTTTCCCTTCATGGCGAAGTAAGTTGCCAGCCGGCGGCCTTTAGTGTATGTCCTGCAAACATCAGTGTAAACACCATAGCAAACCAGTGTAACGCAGCAGTAACCTATACCGCCACTGTAACAGGTGTACCGGCACCGGTTGTAAGTTATACTTTCACGGGAGCAACCACTGGTTCAGGTTCTGGCACCGGCTCGGGTTCAACATTTAATAAAGGAATCACCACTGTATCCATCAATGCAACCAATGCCTGCGGCAATGTGAATTGCAGCTTTACGGTGACGGTAGTTGACAACCAACCACCGGCAACTCCAACACTGGCAAATGTAACTGTGGGAGAATGCGGCGGAACACCATCCGCTCCAACTACTACAGATAATTGTGCCGGAACAATTACAGGTACAACTTCTACCGTATTCCCAATTACAGCTCAGGGAACAACAGTAGTAACCTGGACTTTCAATGATGGTAATGGAAATTCAACCACAGCCAATCAGAATGTGATTGTTGCCAATACCACGGCCCCAACACCTGATGCAGCAACATTGGCAAATGCAACCGGCCAGTGTTCGGCTACCATTACGACTGCACCAACGGCAACCGGCAACTGCGGTAATACCATAACGGGAACAACCAGCGATCTATTGACCCGCATAACACAGGGTACCTCAACGGTTACCTGGACTTTCACCGATCCAAATGGTAATACAACAGCAACACAAACGCAGAGTATAGTTGTTGCCAATACCACGGCACCAACACCTGTTGCAGCAACATTGGCAAATGCAACCGGCCAATGTTCGGCTACCATTACAACTGCACCAACGGCAACCGGCAACTGCGGTAATACCATAACGGGAACAACCAGCGATCTATTGACCCGCACAACACAGGGTACCTCAACGGTTACCTGGACCTTTACTGATCCAAATGGTAATACAACAGCAACACAAACGCAGAATATAGTTGTTGCCAATACCACGGCCCCAACACCTGTTGCAGCAACATTGGCAAATGCAACCGGCCAGTGTTCGGCCACCATTACAACTGCACCAACGGCAACCGGCAACTGCGGTAATACCATAACGGGAACAACCAGCGATGTATTGACCCGCACAACACAGGGTACCTCAACGGTAACCTGGACCTTCACCGATCCAAATGGTAATACAACAGCAACACAAACGCAGAATATAGTTGTGGCTGATATTACGCCACCAACGATTAATTGTCCTCCAAATATTGTATTGTCTGCTTGCCAGCCAACGGCAACATGGAATTTGCCAACAGCAAATGATAATTGTACAGGCTTTACGGTGGTACAAACAGCAGGTCCTGCACCGGGTGCTTCTTTTGCAAATGCAACAACAACTACGATCACGTATATGGTAACTGATGCAGGAAACAATCAAACCAGTTGTTCATTTACCGTTACAAGAGATGCTATTTTAACAGGTTCATTTACATCAACTGCCATACTTTGTTATTCGGATTCTTCTACCATACAATTAACAGGCAGCGGAGGTACTGCGCCATACACATTTACAAATCCGGCTGGCGTAATTACCATTACAAATCCAACAGGGGTTTATACCAATGGAAATGGCCTTTTCCGCCAGGCCGCTGGTACCATAGTATACACGGTAACCGATGCCAAAAATTGTACGGTGGGTGTGTCGGTAACTATTGGCCAGCCTACAGCTATCCTGGTTGCATCAACGCCAACAAATGCCAGTTGTTTCAATGGCAGCAACGGAAGTATTAACCTTTCTGCCAGCGGAGGTACCCCGGGCAACCCGGTGGCTTATACCTATAGCTGGACAGGGCCTAACAGCTTTGCAGCCACCACACAAAATATATCGGGATTGGTTGCAGGTATCTACCGCTATACCGTAACCGATGGAAACAATTGTTCTATCAGTTCCGATATCATCATCGGTAAGCCTACAGAAATTATAGTTTCTGAAACGCATACGGCAGTAGCCTGCCTGGTGGGCGGGGTTTCCACGGTAACCATTTCAGCAACCGGCGGAACGCCACCATATAGTTCAGGTATTGGTAACTTCTCACAATTACCGGGCTCGCATACTTATACCGTAACAGATGCCAATGGCTGTACCGGAAGTTACACCCTGTCAATTGTGGCGGGTGATTACACAGCGCCAACCTTTACCCGGCCAGCTGATATTGTCATTCCTTTTGCAACCGGGGCCGTTTGTTACAATGCGACTTTAACGGTAACCGGCGATGTTGTAAATGAACTGGATGACGTAACCCCATCCGGTCCGGGGTTACAGGCAACATACACTGATATGGTTTCACAATGCGGTTTCAAAACGATCATCAAACGTACCTGGCATTTACAGGACGGTTGTGGCAATGAAGCGGCAGACCAGGTTCAAACGATCACGGTAACAGATAATAATACTCCTTATCTCATCTTTGCAAAAAAAGAAGCCAAATTTGGAAAGAATACGATCATAAATGGTTCGGTTGGCGTGTCTTCCAGCACTGGTAAAGCCGAGTTTGACAAAGACTCTGAACTGCTGGCGCCGGAATTTGTAAGAGCTGCTAATATAACGGTACAATCTGGCTCAACAGTTACCAACAGGATATATACGGCTGCCAACGATGGCCCTCAGCCTGCATTTTATAAATACAGTGGGTCTACGAACAGTCTGGGTAATTTGAAAATTAGCAACACAACAGCCACACCGGTATCAGGAAATTATAAGAAATTAACTATCAAAAAGGATGTAACCGTAACTATTACGGGTACGCTTTATGGCAAGATCGAAATTGAACCTGGTGCTACAGTAACCTTCAGTCCGGTGGGTGGCATTTTGAACATAGGTACCCTTAAGGTAAGAGGTAAGCAAAATGATGTTACTAAAATCAGGTTCGGAGTTTGTATCTCGGTAAGGGTAGATAAAAAAGTAGATATTAGCGAAAATGTTTGGCTGAATGAAGAAGGCCAGCGGGTAACATTCTACCTCGGCGATGATCATATAGATGAGGGCAAATTCTATGTTCATGGAGGTAATACCAGGATAACTGCCAATATCTACATCAAAGACGGCAGATTGAAAGTAAACGGTGGTGGCAGAGACCGTTCGGATGGTGACCGTGATTGTGATGATGAAGAACGTGACCAGAATGAGTACAATTCAGGCCCAACGATTATGACCGGTTGGTTTATTGTAGAAAAACTGGAGTCTGATGGTAAGTACGTAACCTGGAACCGTAATCTTTGCGATACGTCTTCGTTTGGAACAGGTGGCGGTATTATCACAAAGGAACCTGCCAGGCGTTCACCGGTTAAGGATGAATATTTTGAAGTAAAAGTGTTACCGAATCCGAGCACGAATAATTTCAGGTTGCTGGTATTGAGTTATGGACTCGAACCTGTTACAGTAAGGGTGTACAACGTTTCTGGTGTATTGATTACTAAACTGGATAAAATACCAAGGGGCAATATTATCACAGTGGGTAGTGAGTACCGCGGTGGCACTTATTTTGCCGAAGTGATTCAGGGTAACAAGCGAAAAGTTGTGAAACTGATCAAGACAAATTAAGATCTTAAGATCTGTTATACAAAGGAGGCTGTCTCAAAAAGAGGCAGCCTTTTTTTAATTTTCAGTTTTTTAGGGGTGTTTATCAACAATATTGCTGTATAAAAAGTGGTTGGAACAATTTCCAATCCTGATTAATTTAATGGGCATAATTTAATTGTATACCACAACCTCGTTTTAAAGAGTATAATCAAAACCAACGGTTTTTATTCCCGCCAAGTCTGGATGAGATGATTTCATCCACCCATCCTGTACGTGTAGTTAGTGAGATCATTGACAGGATAGACATGGATATTATCATTAAAAAGTATAAAGACAGGGGCGCCAAAAACAAATGGTTAAACTGGTAAAGACGAATTAAAATAAATGACCTCATTAAATGAAGGGGCTGTCAGGAACAGCCATTGTTTCTTTGGTAATTTTCAGTTAGTCTTTCTTCTTAAACCAGTTTCACATGTATATTAATTATTTGTCTGTTAGTCGCTAATTTTGTAGAAAAATTTAAACAATACCCACAACAAAAATTACAGTAAACAGCAACGGATCAATAAAAATTGAAGGTGATTTTGAAATAGTTGATCGCAACGGTGGAGTATATAATTTACAGGGAAGAGAAGTGGTAGGCATTTGCCGCTGCGGCCAATCTAAAAACAAGCCATTTTGTGATGGAAGCCATAACGGTAATTTTGAGTATGAGGCAGTGGCATTTGATTTGCCACCAAAGAAAGTGAGCTGACCCTGGGAACTTGTTCTCTTCAAAAAATATTTTAGGCATTTGGAATGGTTGCATCTGCAAATGGGTGAGATAATCCCGTCTTAAAACGTATGCCACAAAGCCTTCTGTATTCCTGTTAATAGTTTACTTGATGGCATTAGAGTTTTATATTGCCTGCAAAAAACATGAATATCACACAGCAGGCTTGTCAGCAGGTAATGGGTTTTGAACCATTCTATCAGAAATTTTTACGTCGCATGAACATTAATGACAGGGCAGCAAGTACCTGTAAAAACTACGCCAGGATGCTGGCTGTTTTAGCCCTTCATTATAATGCCATACCCACCACATTAACCCTTGATCAAATTGAAGAATACCTTTACCTGGTAAGACAGCAATCAGAAACGGGATCGGATTATAATTTTAAGTTTACAATCGCTTCGCTACGTTTTGTTTTTCGCATGGAAGGACTGGATGAAATAAGGCTTCAACTGCCATCTATACGTAAGAAAAGAAAATTACCGGTTGTATTAAGTAAACAGGAAATGGCTGCCATGATGAATATTCCATGCCTGCTGAGGCACCGGGTGATGATTGCACTCTTGTATGGATGCGGCCTGCGTTGCGGAGAAGTACGTAATGTAAAGGTTGCTGATATTGATCTTGACCGGGCGGTTTTACATGTACGGCAAGGCAAGGGAAAGAAAGACCGTTATATGCCTCTGGGTAAAACATTACCGGTTATTTTGGAAAAATATATCCAGATACAAAAACCAAAATTGTGGTTATTCCCCGGGCAGCGCTGGGGTAAAAGTGATATTCGATTCTATACCGTATTTGATCCCCAGTATAGACAAAGAAGTGTGCAATGGGCTATTAAACGTGCTGCACAATTGGCGGGGATTATTAAATCAGTTAATGTGCATAGCCTGCGGCATACATTTGCTACGCACCTGTTGGAAGATGGGGTAAATATTTTAACTATTCAGGAATTGATGGGGCATGCCCATATACAAACCACGATGATTTACCTGCATGTGGCACAGGTAAATAACCGGCATACCTGCAGCCCGCTGGATACACTGGAAGGCTTACAAATTATCGGGAGCATTCAGGGAGAATTTAATTTCTGAAATCTTATATGGTATTATGCCGATAGTAAATGGCATAGGACTAGATACTGGTATAATCGGTATTAGACATCAAAAGAGATGACATCTTTTCGAATAGATGTCATCTCTTTTGAATCAAAGGATGATTAATCTTTTCTTTGTGGCCAAACAATGCAATCAATCCAAATACCGGCCCTGCCGCCAGCACCATATACATATAAACCGGGTTCATCAACCCCTGCAGCAGATTGAGTAATTGAATACTGATGATCGTTATGGCAAAGCCAATACAATTAACAATGGTGAGTGCCGTTCCTTTCGATTCGGCTTTTGCATGTTGTGCAACCATCGTTGAAAATAGCGGTGAGTCTGCGATTACTACCATTCCCCAAAAGATCATAAAACAGATCAACAGGGTGGGTGATGGTTGAATGGTAAACAGGGGAGAAACAAAACAACACAGGCCCGATAGCAATAGCGCTGTGCCTGCAGTATTTTTGGCTCCGAATTTTTGAGCCAGATAACCTGCTGCGATACAAGCCAAACCACCGCTGCCGATAATCAAAAAAGAATAAACAGAAATATCTAATGAATTACCAGGGTACAGCTTTTGATGACCAAGCATGATCGCCGGCACAAAGGTCCAGAAAGCATAAAGCTCCCACATATGCCCAAAATATCCAAAAGACGCCGACCGGAAACTGCGGTTTTGAAATACTTTTAAAAAACCGGTCAGCTCCAGTTTTTGGCCGGGCTTACGGAATGGGCCATTGGGCACCAACCAAACCATCAACGTTCCGCCAATGGCCGCAATGAAAGAAGTGGTCATCATCAGGATCTTCCAGGATATGCCGCTGCCAGCGGCTTTTAATAAATGGGGGAATGCGGTACCCAATACCAGTGCGCCTACCAAAAATCCCAATGATCTGCCTAACCCTTTTTCGAAATGGTCGGCAGCTATCTTCATACCAACCGGGTAAATACCCGCCAGGAAGAAGCCGGTAAGAAAACGGAATATCAACAGGCTGGAAAAACCATTCCATTCAAAAATGATCCCGGTGTTAAATAGCGCACCCGCCAAAGCACTGATAAAAAATACACGGGATGGTGGATAACGATCGGCAATGGTAAGCAGTGCAAAAATTAAGGTGCCGGCAATAAATCCCAGTTGCACCGCTGATGTAAGATGCCCGGGTGTATTGGGGTTAAGCTGAAAATGAGTAACCAGGTTGCCAATAACCGCATTACCTGCAAACCAAAGCGATGTGCAGCAGAACTGGGAGAAAACGATGATTGGCAGTATCCACCTGGGGTTGCTCATGGCTTTTTTAAGTTGTGTATAAGTGGCCAAAAGTAAACCAATTTTTCAGGTATCTTTTTTGGAAGTATCTAGTTCCGGGCTTATTTCCTGCCAACCTGCCGGCAAGGAAAGATTCCATCATGTTGTCTTTTCAAATCTTCGCATAGATGTCATCTCTTCTGCGCTCCGCCGTAAGCAGGTATTTAAAACTAAATAATTTTGTACCTTAAACAGAAAAACAATATTTATTCACCCGGCAATCATTTTCAATGACCCCGAAATCCATCTGGATACTACTATTTGTTTTTATGATTGCACAGCATTCTTTTTGCCAAACCGACATTAGTGGTGAATGGGAGGGCATGTTTTTAAATGATGCAACTAATCTGGGTAAACCAAGACTGGTAGTAGAGATATTTAGTTTCAAGGACTCTTTATTTACCGGCGTTACACATCTTTATTACCGGGGGAATAAATACGAACACTATAAAATGGAAGGCAGGTACCTACGGCAGGATTCACTGCTGCTGTTTATGGAAACATCAATCATTTCGTTAGACCTGGGTATTTATGGTAACTGCCTGGGCACCTATATCATGAAACACAACAGTGCCGGTAACTACCTGCTGCTCGACGGTTTATGGATGGCCAACAAGCCCGGGTGTACAGATAATGTAAAAGTATGGCTGCAAAAAAAACAGCTACCAGTTGCAAAAACGGTTTCGCCAGTGATAAAGAAGCCTGTTGTAAAAAAGCCGGTTACCGGAAATAAACCCGCACTACGGGTTAATCCTGTGCAAACAGAAAAAAAGATCGTTTTAGAAAAAAGAACACCGGTTTTAAAAACGCAAAGGCCCGAAATAAATGCAGGACCGGCCATGCCTGCAATCCTCAACCAACGGGAGACAGATATACAATCACTACTGGAGATTGATGCAGCAGATAAAGACTCAATAAGAGTGGACGTTTATGATAACGGTGAAATAGATGGTGATTTTGTTTCGGTATATGAAGGCACGTTACCCCGGATCATGAATAACAAGATCACCGCAAAACCGATTACGTTCTATGTAAGCCTGAATAAAAACATAAACCCGATTGTTCATCTGAGACTGGTTGCGCAAAGCCTGGGATCTATCCCGCCCTGCACGGCACTGATGATTGTTACCACGAAGTCCAAAAGACATGAAGTACGTTTGTCGAGTAGTTTTAAATCCAATGCGACGGTGGAATTATTTTTAAAGGAATAAGTTGTGGCGGTAAATGTAAGGTGTAGTAAAAACCCGTTTATAATATCGCCATCCCTGGTGTGCAGTACAACTTAAACACTTCTATTTTAGTCAGAACTTTTTGCCCGAAAGCATCTTCCAATTTCGGTAAAGGGTATTAAAAAATTCTCCAGGTTAAAATGAAGGGCTACTCTATAATCCAATAGATAATAATTCTTTAGCGGTAAAAACGCCTTTTTTTAGTGCTGATTCACCATGGTTTTTAAGCCAAACTGATATTGCGCAGCATCCCTTTTGCCACGAATATTGTATATATTAATGATATTGCTCAGTGACAATAAATTGGAGCCGAGGTACCTATGGATTTAATTGGCATTAATCAGGTTAATGTTAATAGACAAGGCTGTTGCGCGAGTGGGCCTTCATTTGCATTGAAAACAGCCATACCGGCGGGACAGCTTTAACAACAGTGGGCCACGGTTTGCCAGAACTAACTGACTTCACAAAAAATCAACATAAAATAAGTTTTTAAAATTATTACAGATATTATTTGTTGTTATCAGATTTATTGCTAATTTAGCCTCCTGATTTAATACCTATCAACCACCAAATTGGCTAGGTTATTATAAATTTAGTTCTTATGTTTTCATGGAGTAAATTTGCTTTTTTGAAATCTATACAGCTTTAATTATACCTACACCCTAAAATATCCTTAGAATAAATCCGAACCCTTTTCTACTCTATGAGTAACTCTATGAGTATTTAAGAGCCCCCCCCCTTAGTTAATTCTGGCGGTGATTATATCGAATCAACGCTCGGAAGTTTTGTGTGCGTTGAAAATCGATACTTTAAAATCCGTAATAGCGGTTGGTTATTTATGACCAACTGACAAATATCCGGCCATTGTTTTTATTAATGGATCATTGGATTTTAAACAGGTATTATGCCGGCAGAAATAGACCCTAATTAATTATGAAAAGAATTATACACCACCCGTTAAATGGTTACTTGAAAAGGCGTAACACTGTTGCGGATGATTTATTTCAAACAGAATCAACGTTTTTTTTTATTTTATTATTATTGTTAAGAAGGACCGGCCTACAACATTGCAGAAATGGTTCTTTCTCCAATTGCCCTGTCTTTTTTTTATCAACTTCGTTTACCCCTGTCAAATTTTTATTAATAGTTCAACAAAATTGTAATTACCACTTAAACCGTTTTTTATGAGAAAGAAAATAACTCCGAAGTTGTTTGTGATCGCTGCCATATTGATGACAGCTTTCTGCACAAAGGCCCCGGAAAATAATCGTTTGTTTGCAGGAACCACCTCCGGGGATATACCCCAGAACAAGCGGCCTGTTGAGAAAAAGGAAGCTATGGTAAGCCCTTCAACTCAAACCCATGTGTATAATAATTACAACGGTTCTGCATTAACCGGTAATTCCCATTCAACCAATGGGCGCTTCGCCGGTAAGGTTGGTGGTAATTTACCGAACGTAAATGTGGGTGAAAATCCACCGACTTTGGCATTAACCTGTCCTTCGAATATTTCGGTGAATGCTACCAGTGGCTCAGGAGCAACGGTAACCTACGCTCTTCCTGCAGTTACAGGTAGTTGCCAGCAATGTACACTCCCAAGCTCTGTGCCGGGATTCACCTACCTGGGTGAACTGAACGGGCATAAATATTTCCGTTCCAATTTTAACAGAAACTGGCCGCAGGCAAAAGATACGGCCAATAGGCTGGGTGCCCACCTGGTAACCATTAACAGTGAGGCTGAGAATAATTTTTTAGCTGGTGACCAGGCGTGGATAGGGTTAACTGATGAGGCCGTTGAAGGAACCTTTGTTTGGGTTACCGGAGAACCGGTAACATTTACCAACTGGTGGCCTGGTGAACCCAATAATGGTAATGGAAGCGATGAAGATTATGTGGCGGGAAATTTCTACGGCACAAACAAATGGATAGATCAGGGTACCTACTATTTCTTTCCCTTTATCATAGAATTTGAGTGTTCGGGTACGCAAACGCCAACACAAACGGCAGGTTTGCCAAGTGGCTCCACGTTCCCGATTGGCGTTACCATCAACAGCTTTTCTTACACTGATGCATGCAACAATACCGCCACTTGTTCGTTTACAGTGACGGTAACTAATAACCAATCTACTACATTAACCTGCCCACAAAATATTACGGTAAATGCGAACAATGGCTCGGGAGCAACAGTTACCTACAATGCTCCTGTTGTAAACAGCACTTGCCAGCAATGTACCCTTCCAACATCCCTGCCGGGATTCACCTACTTGGGCGAATTTGGCGGGCATAGGTATTTCCGTTCCAATTTCGAAAGATTTTGGAGAGTGGCCAGGGATTCGGCTATAAGCCTTGGCGGCCACCTGGCTACAGTAACCAGCCAGGCAGAAAATAATTTTTTGGCTGGCGATGAATCCTGGATCGGGTTAACCGACGAAGCGGTTGAGGGTACCTTTGTTTGGGTTACTGGCGAACCTTTTGTTTACAGTAACTGGTGGCCGGGCAACCCAAACAATACCAATAATGAAGATCATGTGTACATGAATTTCTTTGGTACCGATAAATGGGTGGATCACGACCAATTTACGTTTGAGAAGTTTATCGTAGAATTTGAATGTTCGTCTTCACAAGCGGTCACCCAAACGGCAGGTCTGCCGAGCGGCTCCGTGTTCCCGGTTGGTACTACTACTAACAGCTTCTCCTTTACCGATGGATGCGCAAATACGGCGACCTGTTCCTTCACCGTAACCGTGCTGTATAATCAAACCAGCGTATTAACCTGTCCTCAGAATATTTCTTTAAATGCTACCAGTGGCTCGGGAGCAACAGTTACCTACAATGCTCCTGCAGTAACCAGCACTTGCCAGCAATGTGCCGGTCCAACATCCCTGCCGGGCTTCACCTACCTGGGTGATTTTGGCGGACATAGGTATTTCCGTTCCAATTTTATCAAAAATTGGCCAGGGGCCAGGGATACGGCACTGGGCCTTGGCGCCCACCTGGCTACCATTAATAGTGAAGCAGAAAATAATTTTTTGAGTGGTGCTGAAGGCTGGATCGGGTTCAACGATTTGGCTGTTGAAGGAACCTTTGCCTGGGTTACCGGCGAACCGGTAACGTATACCAATTGGTTTCCAGGTGAACCCAATAATTCCGGAAATGAAGATTATGTGTTGAAGAATTTCTACGGCACAACCAAATGGGTTGACCTGAGTAGTTCGTACTTCTATCCCTTTTTTATAGAATTTGAATGTACAGGTCCACCGGCGCCTACTCAAACGGCAGGTCTGCCAAGCGGATCTACTTTCCCGATTGGCGTTACCACCAACAGCTTCTCCTTCACAGATGCATGCAGCAATACTGCCACCTGTTCATTTACGGTAACAGTGATTAATACGCAACCAACAGGTATAACCTGTCCGCAGAATGTTACGACAAATGCAACCAGTGGTTCGGGAGCAACAGTAAACTACAATCTCCCTGTTGTAATAGCAAATTGCCCGCAATGTGCCGGCCCTCCAACCCTGCCGGGATTTACCTACATCGGGGAATTGAACGGGCATCGGTATTTCCGTTCCGATTTCAGTAAACCATGGGTTATGGCCAGGGATTCGGCTAACCGCCTTGGCGCCCACCTGGTTTCTATTACCAGTGAAGCAGAAAATAATTTAGTAAGCGGAAACGGCAACCCGGCCTGGATTGGGTTAACTGATGAGGTTGTTGAAGGAACCTTTGCCTGGGTTACCGGCGAACCCCTTGTTTACACCAACTGGTTTACGGGCAATCCGAATAATGGCGGCGGAAATGAAGACCATGTGTATATGAATTTCTTTGGTACAACCAAATGGGTGGATGATAATGCATCCACCATTCTTCCCTTTATCATAGAATTTGAGTGTTCAAGTTCTCCGGCACCAACACAAACCGGAGGATTACCAAGCGGTTCCACGTTCCCGGTTGGTGTTACCACAAACAGCTTCTCCTATACAGATGCATGCGCCAATACGGTGACCTGTTCGTTCACGGTAACGGTGGTCAATAATCAGCCTACTGCATTAAACTGTCCACAGAATATTACGGTAAATGCGACCGGCGCGTCGGGAATGACGGTTAACTACGATCCTCCAACCATAACAAGTAGTTGCCAGCAATGTACGCTACCTTCATCCTTGCCCGGGTACACCTACCTTGGTGACTTTGGCGGGCATAAATATTTCCGTTCCAATTCCGAAAGTTTCTGGCAAGATGCCAAGAATACGGCGATCAGCTTAGGTGGCCACCTGGCCACCGTAACCAGTGCAGCAGAAAACAGTTTTTTAGGTGGTGTTGAATCCTGGATCGGATTAACAGACGAGGCGGTTGAGGGTACCTTTGTGTGGGTTACCGGCGAACCTTTTGTTTACAGCAACTGGTTTGAGGGCAATCCTAATAATACCAATAATGAAGATCATGTGCTAATAAATTTCTTTGGCACAAACAAATGGGCTGATCATGATCAATTGACGTTTAAGCCGTTTATTGTAGAATTCGAATGTCCGCCATCACCGCTACCTACTCAAACAGCAGGTCTGGCAAGCGGCTCCCTGTTCCCTGTTGGGATTACTACCAACAGCTTTACCTACACCGATGCCTGCAACGTTACAGTCACCTGCTCATTTACAGTAACGGTAGTTGGTCCTCAAACAACACTAATAACCTGTCCACCGAATATTTCGGTAGCTGCAACCAGCAGTACCGGAGCAACGGTAAACTACAATCCTCCGGTTGCATCCACCGTTTGTATACCTTGTTCAGGCGCACCAGTATTGCCAGGATTCACCTACCTGGGTGATTTTGGCGGAAGCAGGTATTTCCGTTCTAATTTCATAAGAAACTGGGCTGCGGCCAAGGATACGGCCATGCGACTGGGCGCCCACCTGGCTACTATTAACAGTATGGCAGAAAATAATTTTTTGAATGTTGGCGAAGGCTGGATCGGGTTAACGGATGAGGCTGTTGAAGGAACTTTTGCCTGGGTTACCGGCGAACCGGTAACATTTACAGACTGGTGGCCGGGTGAACCCAATAATTCCGGGAATGAAGATTATGTGTTGAAGAATTTCTACGGCACTACCAAATGGGTTGATCAGGGCACTAACTACTTCTATCCTTTTTTCATAGAATTTGAGTGTTCGGGTAATCCAACACCAACCCAAACGGCAGGATTGCCAAGCGGCTCCACGTTCCCGAATGGTGTTACCACAAACACCTTCTCTTTCACCGATGCATGCAACACTACAGTAACCTGTTCATTTACCGTAACGGTAGTTAGCGCTGCAATAGCCTGTCCACAGAATATTTCGGCAAATGCTACCAGTGGAGCGGGAGCAGTGGTAACCTACAATCCACCCGTTGTAACCGATTTTTGCCCACAATGTGCCGGCCCAACATCGCTACCGGGTTTCACTTATCTGGGTGAATACTCAGGACACCGGTATTTCCGTTCCAATTTCAATAAACCCTGGGCTTTGGCCAAAGATACAGCCCAGCGCCTGGGTGCCCACCTGGCTACAGTAACCAGTGCAGGAGAAAATGATTTTCTGTTTGGCCCCGAAGCCTGGATCGGTTTAACCGACGAGGCTGTTGAAGGAACCTTTGTTTGGGTTACCGGTGAACCTTTTGTTTACAGCAACTGGTTTGAGGGCAATCCGAATAATACCGGCGGAATTGAAGATCATGTGTTTATGAATTTCTTTGGAACACGCCAATGGGTGGATCATGACGGAACAGAACCAAAGCCGTTCATCATTGAATTTGAATGCTCGGCATCTCCAACACCTATTCAAACAACAGGTCTGCCAAGTGGTGCTGTTTTCCCAATTGGTGTTACTACAAACAGCTTCTATTACACCAGTGTATGTAACAATACAGTAACCTGTTCATTTACCGTAACCGTAGTTAATAATCTACCAACGACCATAACCTGTCCGCAGAACATTGTGGTAAATACTTCAAACAACTCGGGAGTAGCGGTAAATTACAATCTTCCGGTTGTAGTAGACAATTGTCCGCAATGTAGTGGCCCTGCATCTTTGCCGGGATTCACCTACCTGGGTGAACTGAACGGGCATAAATATTTCCGTTCCAATAATTTAGACAAAACCTGGCAACAGGCTAAGGATTGGGCTATAGGTTTAGGCGCCCATCTGGCTACCTTAACCAGTGAAGCAGAAAATAATTTTCTGACTGGACCAGAAGCCTGGATCGGTTTAACCGATGAGGCAGTTGAGGGTACTTTTGTTTGGGTTACCGGCGAACCTTTCGTTTACAGCAACTGGTTTCCGGGCAATCCGAATAATGGCGGCGGTATTGAAGACCATGTGTTTACGAATTTCTTTGGTACAAACAAATGGGTGGATCATGACGGAACTACATTTAAGCCGTTTATCATAGAATTTGAATGTAATCCAACGCCTGCTCAAACGGCAGGCCTGCCAAGCGGCTCTGTCTTCCCAATTGGAGTTACCACAAACAGTTTCTCTTACACCGATGCGTGCAACAATACAGTTACCTGTTCATTCACGGTTACAGTGATCCTGAACCCGCCTCGCTATAGCCTGGTTGGCATTGAGCAGCCGGAGAATCAAATGCAGAACACCAATACAGTACCGGCAAAAGATTTGCAGGTAAGGGCTTATCCCAACCCGTCTGCAGGTGATTTTAACCTGCAGGTGTTCAGTAGCAGTGACGAACCGGTAACAGTTAAAATACTCGACGTAACCGGTGTGGTTAAGAAGGTGTTTAACATGAACGGCAATACAAAAATTGTTAAAGCAGGGGCTGATTTAACCAGGGGGATTTATTTGGCCGAAGTTACACAAGGCAATCATAAACAAGTAGTAAAACTGGTTAAGTTAAACTAAGGTTTGTTCAAGTTTTATAAAAAGAGGTCGTTTCATTTTTACATGAGGCGGCCTCTTTCATTAACGTTAAGCGATTAATATTTTCGCTTGAAAAAAGGTATACCCGGTACGAGTGGAATTTTTTTCCTTCTACCCATCAACAGGTATCGAAGAAAGACTTCTGAACTTTGGTAACAGTCAGCCCGAAAAAAGGATCGTAAATAATTCTATTTTTTCATCTCTTCCCTTCAATTCATTTTCACCAAATGTTTTGACTTGAAATCGTACATCAAGATTAAGTCTTTTTATTAGATCAACGGAAATAAGGATATCAATTTTATAGGTATTGCAAAGTCCCTGAATTCTGGCGGTTGTATTGAGTACATCGCCCGTGAAGATGATCTCCTTTTTGATAACGCCTATTTCGCCGGTAGTCACTTTCCCAATGTGAAAACCAGCTTTGAATTCGGGCAATAAACCGAATTTTTCGTAGTATTTTTTATTTTGTTTTTCGACCAACGCTTTCATGGCAAAAAAACAATGAATGCAGTTGTTGTTTTGCAATCCCTTTTCGAGCTTCCATGTCACAACAATTTCATCGCCTACATACTGATAGATTTCTCCTGCGTACCTGATAATTGGGGCCGACAGATCCGAGAAGTACTCTTTAAGCATTTCGAAATATTTAACATGACCCATGTTTTCAGCAATTGTGGTGGAAGATTTCATGTCCAGGAACATAAAAATTCTTTCTTCTTCCACGGGGCTGTGGTATTTTCCGGTAAAAAAATTAGCAAGAACACCCTGGCCAAGGTTTTCACTTACCTCGGTATAAAAAAGAGTGATAACAATAATCGCAGCAATATACAATTCAACACTCCAAAAAGAAAAGCTTGAGAAAAAAGTCAAAGCAGTTCTCCAAACAGGGTTACTAAAAACACCCTTTTTAAGTTCAACAGCATTATAAATAACCGTAGTAAACACCAGAAACAAAATGATGATCACAATATAGAAAGTGGTTTTATACAGCATCTTCTTGAAGAAACTTTTTTGCCGGAATTGCTTGCTGAGGTATAGTATTTCAATTGCCCCAATTAAAAGTCCGGCTATAAATGCAATCAGCGCGGTAATAAAAATAGTTATGCTGAAAGTGTATGAATTACCTGTTGATGGGTAAATAGTAAGATCGCCAAGCAGCCCTTTTTCAAGTAAAGAATAGACGATGCTGAAGATTAACCAAATCACGCCAAAAGGAATAATACGTGAAATATTTCTCTTTGTTTCCGGAGATAGCATTTTGAAATATATTTGAGGATGTAATAAACAACAGGCAATTATTTCAGTAACACGGTCTCCATGAAATTACATCAAAGTTCAGCAATTCTTTAAGGTCCGGTGTTTCCAGCCTTTGGAAGGTTGGAAACCCTGTTCTGCAGCGGGTTAACAACTTGATGCTGTAGCTATTTCCGAAATAAAAAATGAAAATGGTTTGGCTGCAACGTCCGGCAAAAGGTATCAACCACCGGACTGAGATATTCTTCGTATTGTTTTAAGAAGAAATTTCTGTTGTCGCCATCCAGGAATAATTTTGCCTGGTTGTTGTTTGGTTGTAAACGTGATAAATGTTATTTTCTATGAAATCGGCCTGGTATTTACCAGGGGTTGGCATATGGTAGTCATTTAGTTTATAGGTTTGAATGTAGAAAGGGTTTCCAAACTTTGGAAGGTTGGAAAACCCTGGCATCCTTTTAATTCTTCACCGGTAAAAAAGCATATTTTTTATCATACTCCATCATCTGCTCAAAAAAGCTTTGTGGGTATTCTACTTTTTGCTCCAATTTTTTTTATTGGGGTATTTCTTTTGTAATACTCTAATAATTTTTATTGTTCATTTTTGCTCCCCCGAGTTCCGCTACGCTCGTCGGGGCAGGCAAAAAAGAACCCCCGAGTTCCGCTGCGCTCTTCGGGGTGTTCCACAAAAAAGGAGCCCCGAAATCGAATACAGCCCGATTTCGGGATGCAGCTATATTGAGCTTTGGTACTACTGTGGCTTCGGCATTGGTAATGCTACTCTTTGGGATATGGCGTTTGCTTTTTTTGGGGAATACTTACTGCGCCGGGGGAATAATCCTAAAGACTTCTATATTTGAAATAAAAATACTGTGAATTATATACTATATATTATTGGAGCTTTAAATCGTTGAAAATATTTTAAGTTTAGGCTACGCCAAGGTTTGTGTATTTATAGTTAATTCGCTTCAATGAAAGCTCCCCATTGGTATGCCGTACAAGTGAGTGACACAACGATGATGCCATGAAAAACAAAAGTTCGTAACCAAGAAGCCCTCCAAATAAATTGAAGGGCTTCTCAAAAAATGAATTGCATTTAATTTTTTACAGGTAGAAACGCATATTTTTTACCATACTCCATCATCTGCTCAAAGAAGCTTTGGTTGTATTCTACTTTAACATCGGTAATTTTTTCGCCATCCATAACCGGTACCAGTTTGGGTTGTATAAATCCTTTGTAAGGTTTTACGTTCAGCTTTTTGTAGCGCTCTAGAACTTCGGCATGTAAGGACGCATCTACTTGTACACCATAGGTTTCTACCAGGGTTTTACCGGCTTCATAATCACCTTCGCTTTTTATGCGTTGTATCTCACGCAGCAGCTCACCAAACAGGGTACGCAGTTTTTGGTAATCGTTTACCTGTACGTATGTTTTGCCATCGCGTTTTACAAATTCAACCACGTTGTCTTTTTTACCTTTTTCATAGGCCCACATGGCATTAAGCTGCCTGTTACGCATATGTGCTTCTTCAATTTGATCGCCCAACTTCAGGCGGGTAAGCTGTGTCATCATCCCATTCATCATCGTAGCGTCGTATTCCGCTTTCGCCACGTCAAAGTTGGGCATCACGCCCAGGTCGATGAGTTTTTGATCCATGATATAATACAGACCCACGAGATCGGCACGGGCTTCTTCCAAAGTAGAGGCATAGGTCTTCAGGGTTTTATCGGTTGTTTCTACACCGGGGTTTATTTGCCCGCTTGCATGGCCGATACACTCGTGCATATCGGTATGCAGGTCAGATGAAAGACTGCCCCATTTTTTGATGCGGTTCGTTACCGGGTCGTTCAGGCCAAACTCATCCAGTACGCCGCCTTTGGCACCGGCAATATTGTAAGCAGCGATGATATTACTCAGCGATACTGATTTAGAGCCGTGGTCCTTTCGAATCCAGTCGGCATTCGGCAGGTTAATGCCTATCGGCGTCGCCGGTGCAGCATCGCCACTTTCCATAAATACGGTAATAGCCTTGGCGGTGATGCCCTTTACGTTTTTCTTTTTATGTTCGGGCATAAGCGGTGAGTTATCCTCAAACCATTGTGCCTGGCTGGCTATGGCCATGATGCGTTTGGTGGCTTCCATATCTTTTAGTGAGGCCACCGATTCGAAACTTCCTTTTTTGCCAATGGGGTCCATATACACTTCAATAAAACCATTGGTGATATCAATGAGGCTGGCAGTATCAGCAACCCAGGCAATATTATAATTATCAAAATCAACCAGGTCACCTGTTTTGTAATATTTGATCAAAAGCTCCAGGGCTCTTTTCTGTTTATCATTTTCCGCTACGGTTGCGGCTTTCTCTAACCAATACACCATTTTTTCTATGGAGGCAGCATACATGCCACCTACTTTCCAAACTTTCTCCACTACCTGCCCATTTTCTTTCATGGTCTTGCTGTTAAGACCCCAGGAAGGTGAGTTGCCCGCCGAACTCATTGCCCCGTAAAAGCTTTCTACTTCTTTTTGGGTAACGCCTTCATAAAAATTTACGGAGGAAGCAGCTACATTATCTTTCCCCGCACTGAGATCAACCAATTTTGGTTCCACTTTTAAATCGTATAGCAGGGGATTGATGCGGGTTAAAAATGCATCAACGGTTTCGCCGTTATCTTTTGGTAAGTTAGACGTGTCGCTGCTTTTAACTAAACTTGAAAAATAGACAAAGGAACATTCGGGAATAAATTTTTCATTTCCGTAGTGATGGTGATTGCCATTGCTGAACCAGAAGCGGCCGCAATAGTCTTCAAACTTTTTCCAATCGGTACTGGCTTTATCGCCTTTGTAATTGGCATAAACATGCTCCAGTGTTTTACGCAGCAGGATACCGTATTTACTTTTTTGATCGTAAATAATATCACGTCCGCAAAGCGCTACCTCGGATAAATAATAAGCCAGTTGCTTTTGCTGCAGGGTTAGTTCATCGAAGCCCGGCACCTGGTACCTCAGCATTTGCAGGTCGCCAAACGATTCTGCTTCTACTTTAAAATTGGGATCGTTGGCCACAGGATCACTTGTTTTGTTGCCCGAATTGCAGGCTGTAAATACCAACACCATCGCAACCATGGCAATAAGCCGAGTCCTTTTATTGTTCATATAGATTTTTTTTGTGTGGTTGAAGTTACCGAAAATGAGTGGGGGAGCCAACTGTAATATTTATCAGAACATGTATTGGACGGGCGTGTTGGAAGAAAGTAGATTTTGAATTTTTTGCACAAAATAGCCCGGGATATTTTATATGTGCATCAGCGTAAACGTATTAATGCGCTGATACTGGTAATTTATAGGAAAGCGTATGGTTTTTAATCGTTAATTTTAACGGATTCAGTAACAAAAAAATTAAAAATTAATATGTCTAAAACAAAAATTACTGTAAATAACAACGGCTGTTTAATAATTGCCGGCGATATGGAAATTGTTGACAAAAACGGCGGCGTGTACAATTTACAGGGAAGGGAAGTCGTCGGGATCTGCCGTTGCGGCCTATCAAAAAACAAGCCTTTTTGCGACGGCTCTCATAATGGACATTTTGAGCATGAGGCGGTGGCTTTTGATTTGCCGCCCAAAAAAACCAGTTAATAAATTGGTTCGAATTTTTTTCAGAGGCTGTTGTTTAACGGCCTTTTTTTTATGGATAAACCCATAGATTTGAGTACATAACGAAAATCAGGTTTATACCGATTATACCAGTATGTAGTCCAAAGCCATTTGCTATCGGTATAATATCATTTAAGATTTCTACGTAGAGCTTTGGACTACTTGGTGAATTAAGATGGTATAAGCAGCACTTACGTGCGGTCAGCCTCCATTTTATTTTCAATCCCCCTCTGCTGCGGCTTTTCAAAAAATAAAACTTTTTGTAATGGCTTGCATAACAGAAATTTTGAACTCGAAGCGGTTGCTTTTGAACTGCCGCCAAAGATGCAGGTATAGTTATTGACTCAGTAAGAACGACTGCAGCTCAAAACGTGTTTTTATTCTCTTTAATCACATGATAAATGGTTAAGAACAGGATCTGAAGATCGAGCCAAAGCGACCAGTTCTCCAAATACCAGAGGTCTTTATTCACCCGCAGTTTGATCTGGTCTTCGTTGGTTATTTCGCCCCGGTATCCATTAACCTGTGCCCAGCCGGTGATACCTGGTTTTATAAATTGCCGCACCATATAGTCATCCACCATTTTTGAATAGTCGGTGGTATGTTTGAGCATATGCGGCCTGGGGCCTACCAAACTCATTTCGCCTTTGAATACGTTTAAAAACTGCGGAAACTCATCGAGGCTGGTTTTTCGGATAAATCGTCCAATGGCCGTAACCCGGGCATCATTTTGCGTAGCCTGTTTGAGATCAGAATCTTTATTGATCTTCATGCTTCTGAATTTTAAACAGCTGAACGACCTTTTATTTTTACCGGTACGTTTTTGAATAAAAAAAACGGGTCCGCGGGATTCCAGCTTAATTAATAACCCCATGAGTGGAATAAGCCAGGAAAGTATAAATACAATAACAAAAAAACTGACGATGATATCCAGGATCCTTTTTTTAACGCGGTTACCCACGTCATCCAATGGTTCAGTACGCATGGAAAGAATAGGCAGGTCGCCAAAATATTCAATGTATACCTGTTTTTTTATAAATATCGATAAATTGGGAACCAGTTTAAAACGGATACACTGGTTCTCTGCCTCGTACATCAGGTCATATATGCTGGGATTTTGTTCAGGCGTAATGGTCGAGTAAATTTCGTCAACACCCGATTCTTTTGCCAACTCCAATACCCTGCTGATATCAGTCATGATCGGGTAATGCGATAGTTCATGCACGTTCCTGTCGTCTTCTATAAAACCCAGCAGCTCTGTATTGATACTGTCTTCTTCAAAATACCGGGCCAGTCTTTTTGCCGTTGGATTATACCCCAGGATAATTACCTTCTTAATAATGCGGTTGTTAAACTTAAAGTACATTTTTACACCAAGGAATAAAAACCGGTTTACGAGAAGGCTGGCACCAAAGCCAATGGTACTGGATAATATAAATAGTCTTGAAATCTTCAGGTCTCTTGAAAAGTAGAGATATAAAAGCATACAGATAACCCAGACCAAATAAGCCCGCGAAGATTTTTTTGTGAACCTCGCAAAATATAAAATAATATTGCTGGTATAAATTCTGAATAAGAAGGAAACAAATATCCAGGCAGAAACAGACAGTACCGTGTATTGGAAATAAGTATTCCAGTCGCCATCTGCTTGTTTCGCAAATAAGAAGTGACATATAAAATAAACAATGGGAATTACAAACAAATCCATCGAAAGAAGGACCATTTGTAAAATTCTTTTAAACTGTTGATTCATTTTATAAATATTTAAAACCGTAAGTTCTCATCTAAAAACTAACAGGCAAATTTGCAGCGTTATCCAAAAACAACAAATGGTTTCCGAAATCGATCTCTGCTTTTTTTAAACCCGCGTGCCGGTTCTATTGTAAGACCTTTTAAGAGGCCGCATATTTGAAGCACCGGACGCGGATGTTGTTTGTTCACAGGCTCCAAAGAAGCAAAATGATTTTAAAATGCCTTGCTTTCCATGATCGATACAACCTAATGATTTTGCATGCTGTCAAAAATCCGACACGGTGCTCATTTTTTATTGGTTTATGCATTGGTGAAGCCCACTCACTTTTTAAATACTCTACGATAAAAGCTGATCAACTTTTCACTTTCATGGTTCCAGGATAATTCGTTGACAACCCGGAGATAACCATATTCTCCCATTTTTTTTCTTTCTTCAGGCCTGTCAAGCAACCATATAATTTTCTCAGCAAAATCATTTACTGAAGTGTTATCGGCATATAGGGAAGCTTCCCGGGCAGATAAACGCCCTTCTTTAAGATCAAATTGCACAATCGGTTTTTTAAGTGCCATGTATTCCATGATCTTATTCATGGTAGAAAGATTATTCATTTCAGTTGGCTTGTCGGGGTTTACACAAACATCTGCCGTATTTAATACATCAACCAGAGATTGATCATCTACCCTGCCATAAAAATCTACATAGCTTTCTATTTTTAAAGTTGCAGCCAGTTGTTTTAGTTTATCCAATTCAGTTCCCCCGCCAACAATGGCAAATTGTACATCCGTTCTTTTGGCAATAATTATTTTTGCAGATTCAAGTAAAAGATCAAGGCCTTCCTGTTCACCTATTACACCAACATATCCTACCAGGTATTTTCGTCCTTTCTTATATTTTTCATGGCCATCGCTCAATGTTAAACGGTCTAATTTTGGACCGCTTCGTACCACCTGTACTTTATCTTCGGGCATTTTACCCCTTCGGATGGCAATCTCTTTATAGGATTCGTTGGTAGCAATACTGTAGCTGGCAGTGGCAAAAGTTAAACGCTCGGCCAATAACAGGAATTTATAAAAAAATCCTTTCTTGTTGTACTTGGCAATATATAATTCAGGGTTGATATCGTGGTGGTCGAAAACATATTTTACACCAAATAATTTAAAAAATAATGCAACGATGAATATAAGGTCGGGTGGATTACATCCATGTATTACCTGGAATCGTTTTTTAAAAAAAATCTTTACACTCAAAACAAATTCCCAAAACAGGGCAACCGAATATTCCAGCAGGTACCCCATTGCACCACTGGCTTCCAGGGGTAAGGGATGTCTGTATATTTCTATATCATTTATCTTTTCATACGATTTCGTATACCCTTTCATTTTTGGACAGATAATGGAAACCTTTGCCCCGTTTTCTGCCAGCGTGTTGGCTTCCTGCCATACCCTTCGGTCGAAGGGTAGTGGCAAATTTTCAACAATAATTAAAATGTGTTTTCCGCTGAACATATCATCACCAGTTTATTCCTAAATAATTTTTTTTACTTCTTATCGTATCGGGTAACCTTACCATATCTACAATAGTAATTGATTCGTCTGTTTTTTCCAGGATGTCCTGGTATTCTTTTTCTTTATTATTGATGACAATAACATCCACATCTTTTACAATTTCATTGATATCGCTTACCATGAGTTTGGAAAGGTGGGGTATGTGCTGGTCAATATACACTTTATTTGTACCGGTAAGGTTCGACAGGTAAATATTCTTATCGTAGATCTTAACGGTGTAGCCTTTACCCAACAGGGTTTCTACTACATGTACAGCGGGCGAATTCCGCAGGTCATCGGTGCCTGCTTTAAAACTTAACCCAAGGAATCCGATCCTCTTTTTATCGGTATGTTGGATGATCTCCACAGCACGGCTGATCTGTAATTCGTTGGATTTATTAATGCTGTCGATCACGGGTACGTTCACATACAGATCGTGCGCCAGTGTTTGAAGCCCTTTTAAATCTTTGGGAAGACAGGAGCCCCCGAATGCGAAGCCGGGTTTGAAATAGTAAGGTGAAATATTAAGCTGTTTATCTTTACAGAATATGTCCATTACTTTATGGGAATCAATATCCATTTCACTGCATATATTGCCGATCTCATTGCCAAAAGAAATTTTGAGCGCATGAAATGTATTGTTTACATATTTCATGATCTCTGCGATCTTAAGTTCAGTGATGATCACTTCGCCGGGCAATTGACGATACAGGTCGGCCACTTTTTCAGCCGCCTCCATGTTGTCGGAACCGATGAGCGTTAGTGGCGGATTATAATAATCTTCCACGGCAGTCCCTTCCCTTAAAAATTCGGGGTTGTCTACAATGGCAAAATCAACATTTCTTTTTTTACCTGATGCTTCTTCAACAATAGCTGCAAATTTATCGCAGGTACCGGGCATGATGGTGGAGCGTATGGCAATAATATGAAATTCTTTTTTTTCTTTTATTCCCAGGCCGGTGGCTTGTGCAACTTTAAATATAAAATTGAGGTTGAGGTGGCCTTTTTCGCTGCTGGGGGTTCCTACTGCAATAATGGTGATATCCGATCTGCGTATGGCTTCGGTAGCATTGGTAGTGGCCTCAATATTCCCCTTTGCCCGCTGTTCGGCAATGATGAGGTCAATGTCTTTTTCAATGATGGTCGCTTTACCTGCATTGATCTGGTCTACTTTTACCTGGCTTACATCCACACCAATAACATGGTGGCCATTTTTTGCCAGGCATCCGATACTTACACAACCCACATAACCCAATCCGAAAATACTAATGTTCATAATTATTTAATTGAAATGATCGTTTCTAATTGAATATTTCCTGCAGTTTTTAATGTGCAGATAATGGTATTGCATGGTTCTTTTTTTAAGAAGGATCCTGAATACCACCCGGTTATTTCAGGTTCAATTTGCCCCTTAACCAGTGCTGTCTTAAGTTTTGGATCTGTTTGTAAAATAACATTCCTGCCTGCTGCATTAATAAGTTCGAACTCATGGTCGCTGATGCCGTTTATTTTTATGGCCGGGTGTATATGAAACGGTACTTCCATTAAATAGGCTTCCTGTTTTTTTGATTCAATATGATCTGTTATCCTTACCTGCAATAATCTTTTATCAAAGATTATTTCCCGGGTATGTATGATGCCAAGACTTTTATAACCGTTGTGTTTTGCTTTTATAATATCTTCAAATTCGTTTGTTGCCGCGTGCAACACCTCACAGGCATAATGCTGAAGCCATAGTGTTGACCCGGCGATGGTTGCCTGGTTGAGTTTATTGATCCGGACGGTATTGTGAGCCAATGTCCCGATAAAATAATCCCGCCATTCGGGTTCAGTATGGTAAGTATAGGTGCCCGAATCTGCAAATACCGGCTGACCATCAACATGTAATAAAAAAGACAGCGCATCGGCATGGCCATGAGCTGCTATGGAAAGAAAACCAAGCGGTGCTGCATCAACATGGAGATATACCTCCCTGTCGTTTTCCTTTTTCCTCAAAATAAAATGGCCCTCTTCCTTATACAAAACAGAATTTTCGGGGCCCTGTTTTTCCGTTAATGAATCAAAAATGCTTTTTCCTGCCTCACCGAAAAGGATCTGATTCTTAATATCAAATCCGTTGCTTTTAGATTTAAGTACCGGGTCATTGAAAATTACAGCGCCCGATCCCAGCAATGATTTAAAATTATTGAATGATTCATCAAAATCAACTATAAAGCACTTGCCATCGTCTTCATCTCCATATTTTGGAAAATTACCCTTACAATCCAAAAAATTAAAAATATATTGTAATATAACGCGAAGTTGCTCTTTAAATTGTTTTGAAAATGGTTGTTTTGATCTTTCTCCCACTACATAAGCAACCAGGAAAAAGTCGGTAATGAATTGTATATATTCGGCAGCCTCTTCTTTATTTATACCATTTTTTGAATGCTGTTTAATGATCTCTGCCTCAAGCCCGGTTTGCGCGTAACGGATCCACTGCGCCGATTCCTGGAAAGGCCATTTTACAGCAGCCACAAAAAGACCGGCATATTCCGAGATCAGGTGATTGTTTGCCGATGAAAACTTAGACGGATTCTTATAAGAATACAGGCAATGCCTGTAAATGAGTGGCATCCAGTCGTCCTCAGCGAATTGTTTAAATGCCTCATTTTCTGTTATGAGTTTATCGGCTTCCAACAGCTCCCAACAGAGAAACCAATTGATCAGCCTGAGGTTTACCTCGATATTGCTGTACCAGTTTACACCGTATAAGTAAGGATTTGCTTGTTTCCACGACCGGTTAATGCTGATAAATTTAGTAAGTTCTGCTTCACTTTTGGTTTGCCGGAAATTTAAGGCAACCTGCACCAGAAACTGCAACCGGTTTACTTCCCATACGCATTTTGCCGACAGGTCACGATCTTTCCTGATATTGATATTTTTGGAGAACGACATCGGGAAACTTTTACCCGAAAAGATATCGCGGTGCCAGTCCCCGGCCTGAATGTTTCCATAATTAAATTCTTTTCCAAAAATAGTTATGGTATCAGGATGAACACCTGTTTGTTGCGGGCAGGAATCCAGGATTGGCACAGACGGCATTACCCGAACAGCAGGGTAAGCACCTGTTGAGCCAAATTTCTCTTCCATTTTCCTGGTGATCAATTGCTTTACCCGGTACGGAAATTCAGCAATTGAAAAAGTCTTCAGCCTGTTTATATAGAAATTACCCATGAATGAGATCTTCAAGTTTTGTCATATAGGGCTTCCTGTTTTTTATACTTTCTACGGCCAATATGGCCGTATAGGAATTTAAAAGCAGTGAATGAATGGAAACAGGGGCCGAACCTTTATTGATTGATTTGACCAGGTCTGCCATTTCTTCTTTTTGTCCTTTATCGATCATGAGAAACTTTTTCCTGGATACATTCCCGTCTTTAAAAACGGTCACCGATTTAAAATTGTCGAATTCAATATTGGTTCGGTAACCCGTGATCAGTATTTTTTCTTTGGAATATTTTTTGTCGCCGTCGGCCAGGTAGGCAATTACGCAGGTAGAACCATTGCTGAACCTGATGTTGATAAAACTGTTGTCCTGCTCAGGCATACCTTCCACCGATGTTGCACTGGCGAAAACCTCAACCGGGTCGGCATCTATTAAATACTGAATGGTATCAATAAAATGGCATACTTCTCCAATTACGCGGCCGCCCTGTTCGGGCGATTGGTACCATTTGTCCATGGGGATATAACCTGCATTAACCTGGTAGTAAATGGAATAAGGAATATTGTTTTTCAATTGTTTTTTTAAGTACTGCACAGATTCTGCATAACGCCGGTTATAGCCTACCATCAGTAAAAGGTTTTTCCCGGCATAGCTTTTATAAACGGCTTTCAGTTCATCCACGGTTATGGCAAGCGGCTTTTCTACGTAAACATTTTTTCCGTTATCTAAAGCATCAATCACCATGCTTGCATGTTGATTGTGCCTGGTAGCGATCACTACGGTATTAATATCCCCGTCTTTAAGCATTTCCTGGTAGTCCGTAGTCGCATACTTAAATCCGAATTTCTGTGCTTTGTCCTTTGCGTTTATACCGGTTGCCGTAGCAATACCCACCAGGTTTGCATCCCCCTTTAAAAAAGGCATCAACATGGTACTGGCATAGTTTCCTGCGCCAATCATCCCGATGTTCACTGCGTTTAACGCCGAAATTTTGGCGCCGGCCGTCATTATTTTTTTAGTTGTTGTATCAACATCAGCATCATATTTTAAAACAACACCCAGGTAATCTTCTTTTCCTTCCTTAATATCTAAAAACGCTTTTTCAGATTCGCTAAAATCAAATTCATGTGTAATGAGTTTTGAGAAATCAATTTTTTTATCTTTTAACAGCTGCAGTACCGACATCATGTTTCTTTGTTCTGTCCAGCGAACATGACCAATAGGGTAGTCCACACCTTTCTCTTCATAAACCGGATCATACCTGCCCGGGCCATAGGACCGCGAAAACCGGAAGTCCAGTTCTTTATGATAGTAGAGATCCCATGGCAGATCCATTTTAGTAATTCCGATGTCCACAACTTTTGCCCTGTCCCTGGCAATTTTTCCGGCTAAAACGATAGGGTCATTGCTGGATGTACCGGTAGTAATAATTACCGAATCGCATCCAAAACCATGGGTGAGCGAACTCAATTCTTCTTCGAAATTTGTTTTGGTTGCTGTTTGTGCAAAATAAGCCCCATTGCTTATCGCCAGGTCGCATTTACTTTGGGAAATATCAAAACCAAATGCCCTGCAGCCGTTTGCCTGTATAATTTGTATAAGTATTTGACCCAATAGTCCCAATCCTATTACGGCCACATTTTCTCCTATTTGAGATTCTGTTTGCCTGAATCCCTGCATCGCCACTGAAGCAATCGTTGAGAAGGAAGCTTCTTTTAATTCAACGCCTTCGGGCACTTTGGCACACAGGTTTTTGGGAATAAAGTTTACTTCAGCATGGTTGGCATAACCGGCACCTCCACATGCAACAATATCCCCGATTTTGAAATTGTCGGCGCCTTTCCCGATTTCTATAACCTCTCCAACGAGGCTATATCCCAGGGGAGATAGTGAATCCAGTTTGTTCATTACTTTCCTGTATGTTGCAACAGGACCCAATTGGGCCAGCGTATTTAAAACGTCTTTCACCTGCTCAGGTTTTTTCTTGGCCATTTGAAAATAACTGAGGTCGGCGTTTTTTAATTTCATGATCTCTGTACCTACACTTACGGCCGAATACATGGACCTCACCAGGACACCTCCTGATTTACAAACCGGTAAGGGTAGTTCTTCTATGGTTAACGTATTCTTCCGGATATTCTGGGCTAATTGTTTCATTACTGGTTAATTATTTTTCATGTTTACATTTAAATCCAATTTCACATTATTGCTGTTGTGCTTCAGGTGCTGATTTCGCAGCATGCGGTTCTGCATTTTTGTCCAGGTATTCCCTGCACCAAAGTTCCAGCGTTAATAACTGGTAAATCTGGTAGGCATTATCCTCAACCCCGTTCCTGTCGTTATCAATGATCTTTTTTATAAAATCAAAATTAAAAAACCCTCTTTTTTCAGTGGTTTCTTTAGAAAGCAATTCATCAACCATGGGTTTCAGGTCGCCGGAGATCCAGGAACGGATGGGCGCTCCAAATGAAGCCTTGGCCCGGTAAATAATTTTTTTAGGCAAAAAGCGTTCTGCTGCTTTTTTCAAAATGTACTTAGATTCCCCGTTTTTAATTTTTAAGGAGCCCGGCACCTGCATGGCTTTTGTGATCACCAGTTTATCAATAAAAGGCACCCTTACTTCTACAGAAGCTGCCATAGACGCCCGATCTGTGTACGTGAGGTTAAGGCCCAGCATAAACATACTGATATCGGTGTTACAGATCCTGTTTATGGAATCATCTTTAAATTTTTCTTCAAAAATTCTTTTATGCTCATCATTGATCTGGTCAATGGCATTCCAGTACCCGGGGGTTAGCAATTCTTTTAATTCACCACTGTCATAATAAGAATAACTTCTCATATAAGCCTTGTCAATCGGCATATTTGCAAAGCCGATAAAACGTTTGGCCCACCTGCCGAGTTTAAAGCCTTTGCCGAATAATTTAACGGGAAGCAGCCCCACCGTTTTAATAGCTGCATATTTAACAAACTTAGGCAGTTTGTTAAACCGAAGTGCCATCAGCGTTGCTTTCTGCCTTCTGTAACCAAAAAATATTTCATCAGCACCCATACCCGATAAAAGTACTTTTACGCCCTTTGTTTTTGCGGCTTTGCAGATAAGGTACGTGTTTATGGCGGCAGGATCTCCAATAGGTTCGTCCAGTGTTCTCACCATATTGGGAAAATCTTTTAAAATATCAGGGCTTATTGTTATCACGTGATGATCCAGATCAAAAGTATCTGCAAGTATCCTGGCATACTTTTCATCATCAGGCATACTTTCCACTTTTTGATCCTTATCATCTGTGCCGATCGTAAAAGTTGACAATTTACTGTTTGTTTTTTTTGCCAAAACAGAAATGAGGGAAGAATCAAGGCCTCCGCTTAAAAAACTGCTTACGGGAACATCAGCTACCATATGTCTTTTAACAGCACTTTCCATCAAGTTTGCGATTTCTTCGGCAGCCGTTCCTTCATCCGGCGACTGTTGTATTTTTTCTTCCAGGTCCCAATACTTTACGAGCTTGATATTCTGCCCTTTTTTATAAGTCATATAGTGGGCGGCTGGTAATTTAAAACACCCGGTAAACATCGAATCGTTGCCGGATACCCACCTGTAATTTATACTGCTCACCAATGCCTTGTGATTAATGCGCTTGTCAAATTCCGGAATATTGACCAGGGTTTTTAATTCGGAACTAAATGCCAAAGCCCCGTTAATTTGGGTATAAAAAACCGGCTTTATTCCAAAATGGTCGCGGGCTATAAAAAGCTCCGTACTGTCTTTATCATAAATAGCAAAAGCGAACATGCCTATAAAATGGTCAAGGCATGCTGCTCCGTATTGCTTATACATTTCAAGCACAACTTCGGTATCGGAAGAGCTGTTAAATGTTACCTGCTTTTCACGCACCAGTTTTTCCTGCAGCTCCTTGTAATTATATATTTCACCATTGAAAATGATGACCAGGTTATACTTATGAATGGGCTGATTACCCGCCTCACTTAAATCAATAATCGAAAGTCGTTGATGCGCAAACGCGATATGATCACCGTTCCAGATTTGCTGGTTATCGGGTCCACGGTGCTGTTGTATACGATTAGCCTGCAGCGCTAAGGCTGCATTGTCCTCAAAACCAATAAAGCCGGCAATTCCACACATAATTTTTAATTTAACATTAAAATGTTAACAGCATTGAACAGGTTAATACCCCTGCTTCAACCTGTTCACAAACTGTTTTTGCAGCTCAACCAATTCGTCCCCGAAATAATTAAGCTGCGGCATAAATTTTATTCAGTGCCATAATATATTCATCCGGGTTGTAATGCTTAAAAATAAAATTCCTGGCATTTGAACCCAGTTCCTGTAACAGGGCATGGTCAGTATATAGTCTTTCTACCGCCAGGGCCGTGTCTTCGGCGGGGTTATCATCCACCAGAATACCATTCTCACCATGTTGCACCACGTGTTTTATGGATCCTACACCGGTTACCACCGGAACCAGTCCAAACGACATACTTTCCAATAAAGACATCGGTAAACCTTCAAATAAAGAAGGTAACAGGAAGATCTGGCAGTTTTTATACAGTTCAGTTTTGGCCGGTCCGGAAACAATACCTTTAAATTCAAAATCACTTCCAAGTAATGCCGAAAACTTTTCTACATATTCTTTTTCATCAGGGCCTGTTCCGGCCATGAAAAATTTCAAGGGTAAGGCGGGTATCCTTTTTTTTAAGTTGCTCAATGCCTGGTAAATGAACGCTATTCCCTTACTGGTCGTTATCCGGCCGATAAAAAGCATGTTCAGTTCACCCGGCTTTTCAAAACTGCGGTTAAAAGACATTGCTTCCCGGGTATCAATGCAGTTTGGCAGTACTTTAATATTTTTTATTTTATAAGTTTCTGACAAAGCCACCTGTTCAACCGGGCTTAAAACGATGACCTGGTTACTACCGGCGAAAACGCTTTTCAAAAGAAACCGCATCCAGCGGGGAGCTTTGGTATTGGTTAAATAGTCGCCACCATGTATATGGATGACCATTTTTTTCCGGATCAGCTTGGCAAACAGAACCAGCGGTGTATCCCTCAGGATAGAAGGCTTGCTTAAAGCGAAATTAAAATGTACCAGGGATATTTTCCGTGAACTTACCACCACCATCCACTTCACTGTTTTCACCATCATACGAAAAAGCCAACCCACATTTCTTTTTTCCTCATCTTTTCTGCCCAACTCAAAATGTTGATACGCTTTAGCACTGTTGCGGTGTATGATAAAACCGGTTAATGAGGAAATTCCGCTCACATTATATTTTGTATCTAAACTCGGTGCCGTAATCAGGATAAAGCGTTCACTCATTAATTTTTGTTTTATTGACCACCAATTTTACACAGACTCCAATACGGAAATCAGCATCATACTAACTGAATTTGACTCAAAATATTGTTCTGCTGTTTTCCTGGCTGCTATGCCCAACGTTCGCCTTTTCTCAACATTTTCAACCAGCATGGTCAGGGCTGCTGCCAATTCATCAACCGATTCGGGGCTTATTACCAACGCATTAACGTCGTTTTCCAGGTAAAGGGGCACATCACCCACCCGGGTGGCAATAATTGCCTTCCCGGCAGCTAAAAATTCTACCAGTTTAGAAGGGAACCCGGCGTTTGAAAACTTCGAATTAACCCTGGTCATGCAAAAAATATCACAGTCATTCAACACGGCATAGTAGTCACTGTTGCTCAAAAAACCCTTATACACTATTTTATTTTTATTGGCAGCCGTGTCGATCTGTGCAACGATTCTGTCCATATCCGCTTTATGCGCAGAGCCGGTAAATATTAATTCAGTAGCCGTGTGCACCGAATTCAATTTGTCGAAAGCACTGATCAGGTAATTCAACCCGTCTTTTTTCCCAAATGAACCGCCATAAAAAATTTTTAAATTGTCCTTTTGTGTTACCACCGGCGCGGGTTCAAAATTCTTTAGATTAACTGCGATCGGAACAAAAGAAACCGGTATCTTATTCCCTACAGCAGATCGTGAAAGTTTCATCAGGTGTTCCGAAATGGTAATGATGCTATCCACAAAGTAGCGGGAATGTTTAAACAGGAATACAGATGTTTTGATCCTGATTTTATGAATAAACCCGGCATGGCCTTCAAAATTCATGTCTTCCATAACATCCAAAATAACTTTATATCCAATTAACCTGGCGTATAATATAAAAAGGATATTTTTTACATCAGGCGAACCGAAATTATACAAGATGTTTTTAAGGTGCTTCTTTTTGTTTTTGCGTAAAAAGGACATGCCGCCGAAAATGAATCCGAATACTGAAAATATATTGATCATCCTGAAGCCAATAATTTTGAAAGTTACGTGCTGTATAATCCCTTTTTTCCCAATAGGCTCTTTATTGTCTTTTTCATAAATCAGATTGCTCAGGCTAATCAAATCTTTTTCTACCAAAGGTTCCAACAGGTTTCTAACGCGCATAGAACCGGCCATTCCATCAAAAAAGGAAGCGCCGATTAATACAACATTATACTTATTTTTAACCATAGTTGGTGTCTGCCGTTTCTTTTAGTGTTTCCCGTTCATTAATTGTAACGGGAATTTATGTAATCATTTATATTCAAAATCAATTTCCGCAACTGCGTTATTTTCTTTAATCATAAAGCAGTTCCGAAACTGTTCCCGTATTTTTTCACTATCCTCTTTTTCTATTGCCAGTTGTTGGGCGGTTTGCGTTAGTTTGCTTCTTAAAACCGTATTGCCCCACAGATCAGTAATCGCTTGTATCAAAGCGGTTTTATTTCTTTTGGTGACCACATAGCCCCATTTTTCCCTGAGTGCATATTGGGTTAAGGCGGTTTGCTCTTGTCCATAAACCAGGATAGGCGTGCCGGAGATCATATACTCGCTCACTTTGGTAGGAAAAGAAAACTTGAGGAACCTGACACTAACTTCATCAAAATCCTGCGGAAGCACCAACAGGTCAACGCCTGAAAATTTTGCGGGCAGTAAAGCATAGTCAACAGGCGCTACCCACTTAACCTGTTCATTCATTGTAATTATTTTTTGTAATAAATCGGTGTCACCCGTTTGAATTTCAAAAATGATATTCTTGTTTGTTTTCGCTATTTCGTTTACGGCATCTGCGATGTCGGCAATTGAACTGCTGATTCCGTAACCAATGCGACCGGCATAAAGGATCGTGAACTTATCATTTTTATTATTTTTATTATTGGCCGGGGGTTTCCAGAAATGGATATCTATCGGGTTATGAAATGGCAGGAAGTTTTGGTGATACCTTTTCCGGTATTCGTCACTCATTTCTTCACAAATGCTTAAAAGGACGGAAGACTTGTCAAGTAATTTTCTGAATTCCCTGTCAATAACTTTATTCCAGTAATTAAATAAAATACCTGGTTTGTTGATGGTCAGCGGCCAGTCATCCATCATATGGATGGCGATGCGTTTATTGGTTGCTGTATGTAATGCATCAACAAATCTTATCAGTTCAAGTGAAGCAAGTTGCGAATAGATGATATCCGGGTTATACGCTTTTACCCAGGATTCAAATTCGGGTGTTATTTTTGTTTTGTAGCATACATTGTACAGCCCGGAAAAGTGGAGTACTTTAACGACCAGGTCATAAATAAACGTGGTACTGACGAGGCCTGCTTTTTTAGCCGGCCCCGGTTTATTTTCGTTAACCGGCAATAAGCCACATGTTATTTTAGGAAGTATTATATTTAAAGGGAAAGGGTGAAGTTTATTACGATAACCCAGTTGGTAATACATTTCGCAAACAGAACTATCCAGGTCTTTGGACAGGTTACCGGTGGCTGCAACTGCCAGTTTATTCTTGGGCCATCCCTTAAATAAATTGGACATAGTAACCCCCCCGCCGGTCTTTTTATTAAATGTTTGTCCAATGATTAATATTTTAGGGAATTCCATAGTGAAATTAATACGTTATTTTTTTACTTTTTTAGTTGCAATTTAATATCGTCGTCTGATAAATACCTGATTTTTTTAGAGTAGCATATACCCACCGATACCCAAACCAACATGTATTCCATGGTAAACCCATTGCCTACCATGGGGCGCAAAGATAGTATCCATAATAAGATAAATAAGCCTGCTCCCTTGGATAGTATATTTTTTGAATCGAAAAAACCATTTTTTACAGCCGGTATAAGAATCATCAGTAATAATATCAGGCTGATATATCCTCCTTTTAAAACAATTTGCAGATATCCGGTTTCAATAACATCCCGGGTATAATCTCCGGTTTCCATATTAATCACAATCGGGCTGTAGTAAGTACCGTTTAACCCTTTTCCAATAATCCAGTCCATTTTTGACATGCTTACCGACATATATTGCTCCACACCTGACCTGGTATCTTCTGATCCCCTGGCCACCAGGAAATCGAACATGGATGGGAGTTTAACACCGGAAGAAATAACAAAGACAATGGGTAATATAAATACCAATAGGCCGATCGTCAGCGCAGTCCTTTTGGTATACACCAAATAAATGAAACCCGCGGCTATTACGCTGATCGATTCAACAAATAAACTCCCCCTGCGGGCCCGGTGTATTAAAAAATAGATCGTAATAATTCCGAGAATAAAAGTTATCCATTTACTTTTATTTGAGTGGTATATATAAGTAAGCAATATGAAAGTCACCGGCAAGGAAAGAAACTGGAACAAAATTTCGGTTAAACCTTTACCCAATTCATTTTGCCAGTGCCAATCCAAAAAAATATCATAATACATAAGGATAAACAGGAAACCTAAGAAGGTAAAAATGATCAGGAATTTGAAGATTATTTTATAATGTTTAATATCTCTGGGAAAAAATATCATCAGGGGTACAAAATAATGCAGCATACCATAGAAAGGATTGAATAGCATTTTTTTTACAAAGTCATAATCTGTCTTGAAACCCCTGGCAATAACGAGTAATGAAAAAACAAAAAGAGCCGTAAATACCTGTTTGAGGTAATTGTCATCAAACCTGAACTTGAGAAATCCTTTTCCACCCAGTGCTACCAGTATAAGCCCGACCCCCTGTAAAGCCTGTAACTGCGAGGGCCCAATTCTGAATTTATCATCGTTGGACAAAACAAAACCAATGGTATAAAATGTAAATCCGGTCCAGAATATAGTTAAGGCTCTTATTTTCTTTTTAGAAATGCCGGGCAATTGATTACCCGGGTTAATAAGTTTCTTCTTTATAATTCTTCTATACACGTTATGCTTGGATTATAATACAAGTACTCAGACCGGGTTGTTTGATACGATCAAGCTGTTTGATTTAAAATTTACAATTCATATTTGACCTGCGGGTAAACAGGTAAACAACTATTTTAATTTTCTTCGTTTTATTTCCTGGAATCCTCCAGTAAAAAATTGCCCAGCTTATGACCGGTTTTAATATGGCCACTGTTATTCCAGTGTCCGTCGGGTTCTACATAGTCCTTGTTGGTAAACAGGTCAACGACTTCCAGGTGGTTGATCGACAATTCTTTGAGGGTTTTTATAACCTGCTGATACCGGGCACCTTTCTCTTTCATATCTTCCGTGTCGGGGATTACCAATACGATCAACCGCGCATTATTTTCTTTTACATAATCATTCAGTGCTTTCAGGTACATCGTTGTGCGTTTATAGGCTTCGGCCGTTTGTCTTTTTTTAGATCCGTTCAGTTTATTTTTGATCTTTGTCATCATATCAGAAACAAAAGCAATAAACCGGCTCCTGATAAAGATCTTTTGTATAAAATTGAGTTCGTTCATGGGCATAGAACCCGTCACATTCCTGTAGGCTTCTGATGTAGTGATGGGGTGGGCTTTAAATTCATTGTCGTAATTGTACAGGTTATAACAGGAAGCCTGCCTGTTAAAAACAAGCTGGTCAAAAGGGAGCAGGTTGTCTTCAAAATCATTGCTCACATAAAAACCTAAAACAACATAATTGGATTTTTGAAGGGGAAGGAATTTTTTGACGGTAAAAAGTGCATGATTGGTGCCGGTTGCAGGGATACCTGTATTCCAAACCAGGGCCGGTTGCGCTTTCCTGATATCGTTTTCAAAAACATCAACATAAGAACTATCCACATCGGCAGAGGCGCCCCAGGTAAAGCTGTCGCCTGCAAACAATATGCGCAACGAATCATTTGTTGACGGTATTTCTGTAAAATTATCTTTATCGTGATAACCTGCGTTATTAACTATTTTTAACCGGTTGTAGTACCAGGTCTCATTTTTCAAAAAGATGGAATCAGATTCATTAACCCCGTTGCTTACATACCTGGGGCCATTTATTGAATCGCTTGTCCACCAGTTGGCCTTTTCAATTGAAAACAGCTGCATTTTGTCATAGCTCGACATATAATGCATAAAACCCAACAGTATTTCTGAAATGATGAGGATAACTACCATCAGAAATACCAGTGTAAACAGTATGAATTTTAGTTTCTTTCCTTTCGAAAATTTTTTACCAGTTCCTTTCTCAGACATTATTGTTTGCTTTAGTCGAGTTTAAATTCTTCTTTCCAGTTACTGTCGTTGGCTAATTTTTCCTGTTTGGTTTTATCAAAAACGAAATTACCAACAACCAAAAAGTCCATTTCAGTGCGCATAAAGCACCTGAACGCATCATCCGGTGTACAAACGATTGGTTCGCCACGTACATTAAAACTGGAGTTTACCAATAGCCCGTACCCGGTTTGGTTTTTAAATTCATTGATGAGGTTCCAGTATCGTGGGTTTGTTTTTTTATTCACACTTTGAATCCTGGCAGAATAATCGACATGGGTTACAGCCGGAATATCTGATCGTAAATGATAAAGCCTTTCATACATTTCCATTTGATTATAATTGGCCGGCAGCGGTTTGATGTGTTCGGGTTTAACCGGTATAACCAGCAGCATATAAGGAGAGGGGCAGTCTAATTCAAAATATTCTTTTACATCTTCTTCCAGTACAGAAGGAGCAAAGGGCCTGAACCCTTCCCGGTATTTGATTTTCAGGTTCATTTTCTTCTGCATCTCGGGGTTGCGGGCATCGCCGAGAATACTTCTGCTTCCCAAAGCCCTTGGCCCATATTCCATTCGTCCCTGGAACCACCCAACTACATTGCCTTCATTTAATTTAGATGCTACCAATTTTGTAAGTTGATTAAAATCTTCAAAATAATCATACTTCGCGTTATACTTCCTGGTCATGCTCATAATGGCTTTGTCATCATACCCGGGTCCCAGGTAAGCGCCCTTCATTTCATCAGCAACATCCGGGTTTACAACTCTTTGCTCTCCCTTGCCCAGGTACCATCCTAAATAGGCGGCGCCCAGGGCTCCGCCTGCATCGCCCGACGCAGGTTGAATCCAAATATTTTTAAAAATACCCGCTAGTAATAATTTGCCATTTGCAACGCTGTTTAAGGCAACACCTCCTGCCATAACCAGGTTATCGCTGTTTGTTAATTGTTTGGCTGTTTTGGCCAGTTTGATAACGATATCTTCGGTGATTTGCTGAATGGCTAAAGCCATATTCATATATTCCTGTGTAATTTCCGATTCGGGATCTCTTGGCGGAATACCAAACAAAGTTGTCCATTTAGCATTGTTGGTCATCTTTAATCCTGTTGCATATTCAAAGTACTTCATGTTCAATAGTATCGATCCGTCGTCTCGGATATCCACCAGTTCTTTCAAAGTTTTTTCTTTAAAATCTTTAGTTTGCTGTGCTTCAGGATTGCCATAAGGTGCTAAGCCCATCAGTTTATATTCTCCGCTGTTTACAGTAAAGCCAGTGTAATAGGTAAAGGCAGAATACAACAACCCGATGGAATGCGGAAAATGTAACTCTTTCAACATTTTGATCCCTTTACCATTGCCATACCCGATAGTTGTGGTAGCCCATTCGCCCACACCATCAACAGTTAAAATGGCGGCATCTTCAAAAGGAGATGGGTAGAATGCACTCGCAGCATGCGATAAATGGTGCTCAGGAAATAAAATGGGTATTTTTTTATCACTGAATTTTTTAAATTCGTCTTTCAGCATTTTTTTCATGAACAGTTTTTCCTTGATCCATACCGGAACGGAAGTAAGAAAACTAGCCAATCCTTTTGGTGTAAACGCATGGTATGTTTCAAGCAGTCTTTCAAATTTGATAAATGGTTTATCATAAAATGAAACGGCTTCCAGATCATCAAAAGTAATGCCGGCTTCTTCCAAAACATATTTTACAGCCTGCTCAGGAAAAGATGAATCGTGTTTTTTACGGGTGAAGCGTTCCTCATGGGCAGCCGCTATGATTTCTCCATCACATACAATGGCAGCTGCACTATCATGATAGTAAGCAGAAATTCCTAAAATAAATGTAGCCAACTCAGTATTTTTTAAAATTAAAAAAGCGTGTAAATAAACGGTGCTATGGCAGAACCGGCTGATAAAACGATTAATACGCCAAATATTAAAAGCACGATAATAAGCGGCAATAACCAGAACTTTTTTCTAACTTTTAAAAAAGCCCACAATTCACGTAAAAATTCCATGATGTATTTAGTTTAGTTTCTTAAAACGGATTTTTTATATCATCAGCAGTAAATAAAACATCCCGGTTGATCATTACCGATGCACTTCCCTTTTTAAACCCTTTGAGATTTAAAGAGTCTTTTCCCATCAGTCTCCGGATAACACCCATTGGCAAAAGTATCAAAAAGTAAACAACCGATAATAATACCCTGGATATTACCGAACCCAGTAAACCGGTTAATCCAAGCCATATCGTGGCGATTAACGTGTACGAGTAAAACATGGGGAAAGCCATGTTCATGACCAATACAGGAATAGCCAGTTTATAAAAAAGTACATTCTTTGTAAAATAGCCAATGATCAGGCAAAGCAATGTCATGGCCATGCCCGTATCGGATGCTTCTTTCTTTGAAACTGATTTCGGAAATATTTTATGTATAAATGAATCTGCCATTTGTTTTATTTTGTAATATAGTAATTGCCAATAAATAGCGCATCAATCCCGGAATCGTAAAAACACCGGATCGCTTCTTTGGGGTTATTTACAATGGACTCGCCCATTACATTAAAAGAGGAATTTAATACAATGCTTTCACCGGTTAATTTGCCAAATTCATTGATCAGTTCCCAATAACGGGGGTTAGTTTCCTTTTGAACCATTTGCGGCCGTAAGGTGCCATCCACATGCACAACTGCAGGAACTTTATCTCTTTTTTCATCCGTAACATCATAAGAGGTAATCATAAAAAATTCATCCTTACAATCTTTCAAATAAGTATGCCTGCTTTCGTAAGTCAATGACGGGCAAAATGGCCTGAACCCTTCCCTGAATTTTACACAGGCATTGATCAGGTCTTTATTTTCAGATTTCAACGGACTCATTAAAATTGACCGGTTGCCCAATGCCCTTGGCCCGCTTTCCATTCTGCCCTGAAACCAGGCAACAATTTTATTATCTGCCAACAGTTCTGCTGCTTTAATGGAAGGGTTATCCAGATAGGTGTATTCAATTTTCCTGATCTTTAATATCTTTTCTATTTCCTCATTGCTGTACTCGGGTCCCAGGTAAAGATGATTGAAATCGTATCCTTTAAATTCGTTGTGCCTGTAATATTCCAATAATGCTGCACCAACAGCCAATCCCGAATCACCCGGGTTTGGGTATACATGCTGATCAACGATCAGGTCCTTTCTGTTATACCAGATACGCTGGTTTAATTTTACATTCAGCATAACACCACCTGCAAAAGCAACGTTTTTTACCCCGGTCTTTTTTGCCCAGCCAAAAACCAGGTTCATAATATTCTCTTCCAGTTTTCTTTGCCCTTCGGCAGCTATATCTTCTCGTCCGTATTGTTCAATTAATTTTTCAACTTCCGATGCTTCATCAAAATGATATTGGGTAGATCCGCTGTCACTCCAGTAAAAACATTCACCCAGTTCAGATTTTTTAACCAGGTTTTCATCTTTAAATTCAGGGAAAAATTTATCCAGTACACCCTTACATTTGGTATAATCGCCGTAAGGAGCCAGGCCCATTGTTTTTCCTTCACCGTCGCCGTGTATCCAATGCAGCCCTTCAGTAACTACACTATATGCCCAACCTACCGATGCTTCTTTATAATAACTTTTTAAAAGCTTGATATCATTACCTTCACCCATCCATACAGAAGTACACATTTCGTCTCCTGCCCCATCAACCGTAAAAATTAAACACTTGTCATTGTTTTTTCTGGTGTAGTAGGCACTGGCAGCGTGAGCCAGGTGATGGTTATTATCGATGAATTTTTTAGTATCTTTTAATTGATAATCAGGATAATAAATGGGTAATTTTAATCTATACGTACCGGTCGATTTCCCTAAAAGCGTTTTTGCAAACTGGATGGCCTTGTCGGCAGATTTAGACTCTGGCAGCCCAAAAATAGTGGTTAACTCTTTTGGCGTAGCTTGCCACGAGGAACTGATATAGTCTACCTCATTAATATCTTTAATGCCAGCCTGTTGCAAACAAAATGCGATGGACTGCAAAGGCGCATTTACTGAATGTTTAACGCGTGAAAACCTTTCTTCCTGCACATCGGCTAAAACTATTCCATCTTTTACAATTGCTGCTGATGAATCATGTCCTTTATGGACTCCTAATACTATCATTTTCTTAATTTTTTGATTTAACGAAAGTTCTATATGTAAAATTGTCCATGCTTACATTTATAAGCATATAAAATTTATAACATATGATATTTATTATAAGAGCAAATTTACATTCATAATTTAAATGGCAGCCAAATATATACTATTCGTAAACAGTTTTTACCAGCTTTACCGGTAAAATACGGCGTTTATTTATTGGTTAAATGGTTGTTGTTTTTTAATATGATCATATAAATCAATGTGCTTTTGTACAGTTAATGCTGTATCAAGCTGAGGCAATAAATAACCTTTTGTTTCATGCTCAATACAGTATTTTACCCCAGCAGCCAGGTCTTCGGCATCTTTATATTTTGCCAGGTAACCATTTTCTTTATGCTTAATAATATCAGGTATACCGCCAATGTTAAATCCTACAACGGGCGTACCACAACACAATGCTTCCATAACCACACAGCCAAAAGCTTCGGCTAACGAGGGGGCAATAAAAACATCGGCTGCATTATATACCAGCATGGCCGAATACTCATCGTGCAGGTAGCCCATGAATTTAGTGTTAAAAGGAATAGCGTCTGTAATCTCCTTGTTTTGTGCGGCTCCAAAAACCAATACCGTAATATTTTTGTACAGGTTATCCTGCTTCAGCAGTTCCAGCGCTGTTTGTAAATAAGACCAGCCTTTATAAGGGCTGTTTACAGCGATGGCGCCAAAAGCAATGACGATATCGGTTTTGTTGATATTCAACAACCGTTTGGCTATCATTTTATCAAATGGTTTGTAAACGGTTTCATCCAGTAAATTTGGGATATGAAAAACAGGCTTATCCCGGGTAAGCGCCGATTCCTTAGCGCAATGGTATAACCATTTACTTGGTGAAACAAAATAAAAATTTTTAAAGGTTGCATACAACCTTGCCTTCTTTTTAAATTCTTTTGCCGAAAGGTCATTTTCATTGTCCCGGGGAAATACCTGGCAATTGTGGCAGCCTGTTTTGTACTTTTCGCATTCAAAACTATAATGGCAACCGCCGGTGATACTCCACATATCATGCAGGAAAATGATAACCGGCTTGTTGAGCCTGGCAATTTGCTTTATGCTGTTAAAATTCAAAAAACCAAGTAATGCCCAGTGTATATAGATAATATCCGCATTCCTGATCTCGTCCAGTCCGGATATATCAGAACCCAACAGCGGGTAAGAAAACAATCCGTATTTTTTATTCCTCTTCCTTAAAAGAATCGCCTGTAGTTTTTCGTCAATACGGGCCAGTAGCTTCTGCTTTTTCCCCAGGTATGTTATATTTGAACTATTGCTTGTACCTGTTTGTAAGGACACGATTTGAGATTGAACGCCATTTTTAATTAAAGCATTTTGTAACCGCAGCGCCGAACGGGCGCCGGATTCAGGCGAGTATTGTATTTGTACAACTTTAATCATGTCAACATTGCGGACCTAACTTTTTCCTTTTTTAGATGTCAGTAATGCTTTGATCTTTGCTTTTACAGGCGTAAAGGTCATGATCTTCCAGGCTTTCCATCTTAATGGAAAGGGCATCCGGTTTTCCAATTGTATCCAACTCTCCGGAATTTTATCATCTACCTGAATATGTGAAAAAGCCTTGCCAAACCAGGGGGTAGGGGCAACTACGATTTTTTTTGGGTTATCGTTTAACCAGGCTCCCCACCAACTGAACGTACTGTTACTGATGATATTGTTTTTGCAAAGCGCCTGCAGGAATAAATCGTTCAACGGTGAAGGATCCTTATCAGCAAAATGAAAATTGCTACCCTTGAAATGCTGCTTGCACCAGTTTATGTCATCGCTGATAAACAAAAAATGAGTGTCGGTACCGATATGGCCAATGGCTTCTTTGAAAAACTTCAGGGAAGCTACATTATATTCATGCGGGATATGAAGTAAATTTCCTCTTCTTACATTAATGGAAGTAACTCCTTTGGCCAGTATACTGCCATAATGATGCATCAAATTTTCCTTAATTTCCGGCGGAATCTGAAACTGTTTTCTCACAATTTCGGGATCGAAATATTTTTCCGATTCAAACGTCCCGGATAAATAAATATTGTCACAATAGTCAATCGGTTTATATAAAGCTCCTTCCTGCTTAAAAGGTTTTATATCCTTTGGTGCTTGTGTCAGGATTGTAATGTCTTTAAAAAAAGTATTTTTATATTGTTGGATATATTCATAAACCGTGCAGTTGTCTGGTTCGGGCAGGATGTAGTTTTCATGACAAACAGCCGCAAACTGTGTGTTGTGTTTTTTTGCCAGCGTTGCCGCTGTCGCAATCTGAAATAAATGATTTCCTATTCTTCCGTTTAATTCAATATAAATCATCTTCTTTTTTAGGGTTTAAGTTCGGGTTTATTTGATCCAAATTCCTTTTTTACCTTTTACAATAATCTGGTAGTATTGAAAAGGAGCAATAAAATAGGCATTTGCATTGGCAAGGATGGCGGCAATAAATAATGAATAAACGCCCAGTTTATAATAATTAATCAATATAATGGCAATGGCAACATATAGAAACGGGCTAAGCAGGCTTGTCCAGAATTGTATTCTTAGCGCATTGATGCCATTTAAAAAATAAACATATTTACTGCCGAATATGCCAATCATAAAAAAGGTAAAACCCCAGAAGGAGAGTGCAAAATCTATGGAAACAGTACCCTTGCCCAGCCACAGATCATAAACCGGTTTGGAAAGGACCAGCATGAGTATCCCCAATAAAATCACACCTATATTTAACAGGTTATACTTTTTGATACCATTTTTAATCCACTCAAAATCATGTTTTGAATAAGCTTCGGTTGATGCAGACCAAAAGGGTGTAATAAATATCATAAATGCCATATGCAGCACACCAAAATATTTATATACGATATTGTAAGAAGTAACTTCTGTAGTACCAAAGTTTCTGGCGATAATGATGTTGGCAGTTTCAAATTGAATGATCGCCGCTACCTGGATAATAAAAAATATAACCCCTAAATTAAACAGACCTTTAGCATAAGAGAATTTAACTTTTGCCAGGGTGGGTTTGTATCTTTTAAACTGGCCTTTAAAGAAAAAAATATTGGCTCCAATTAAAACCAGCAATGGAGATAAACACAGTGCAATCCCCAGTTTGATCAGAGACCCTTCTGTTGACTTTACCAGTATGATTATAAAGATCAAAGAAAATACCTGACCAAGCACATCAATTAAAGATGATTTGGCAGGTTGTTGGTCAGCAATCAGTAATGTGGTAATTACCCTTAACACAAACTGCAGACAAAAATAAGTAAATACAATGACAGCCAAAACCGATATCTCCGTTTGCATTGTTTCTGATATATTCAGAATATGCGACCAATTCAAATAACGATTGGCTATAAAAAATATGACCCAAACGAGGCAAAAGATGATGGCAAGAATGGCATACGTAGTACTAACATATATTTGAGCCAGGTCATTTTCACCTTTTGCTCTGGCTTCCGCAAATTTATTGCGTAATCCCTGGGTTAACCCGATATCAAAAAAACTAAACCAGGCTACTATTGAGCTTAGCGTAAGCCATATGCCATAACGTGACGGATTAATATAATTGATGGTTAGCGGAACAAGAACCAGGCTAATAGCGATGCTGATTCCTTTAATTAAAAAAGAAGCAATGATATTTTTTTTTGCCTTTATACTCCGATCATGCCCTTTATTAATTTTATTGGTAAAAAAGGAGAAAGCTGTTGTTACCTTATTTTTCATCAAATATTTTTATCGATCTTTTAAATCATTCTACATCGAATTTTTAATAGATATAATAGTGCTGACTATGGGCACTAACAGCTTATTTATTTACATTTTCCAGGTCAGATTTCATCATTTCGGAAACCAGGCCAGCCAGGTCATATTTTGGTTTCCAGCCCAGTTTTTCCTTTGCTTTAGTTGGATCGCCGATCAATAATTCCACTTCGGTTGGCCTGAAATATTCAGCATCTATGGCCACAACCTGTTTCCCGATCTCAACCTGGTATTTTGGGTTATTGCACGCCGCCACAGTTCCTTTTTCATTAATCCCTTCGCCAGTGAAATTTAATACCATGCCTACTTCGTTAAACGCAAGTTTAATAAATTCTCTTACACTTGTAGTGGTTCCCGTAGCGATCACAAAATCTTCAGGTTCGTCCTGTTGTAAGATCAGCCACATGGCTTCCACATAATCCTTTGCATGTCCCCAGTCGCGTTGTGCATTCAGGTTTCCCAGGTATAGCGTATTTTGGAGGCCGTTTGCAATTTGTGCTACAGCCATGGTGATCTTCCTGGTTACAAAAGTTTCGCCGCGTAAAGGACTTTCATGATTAAACAAAATTCCATTACAGGCATACATATTATATGCTTCACGGTAGTTTACAACGATCCAATACGCATATAATTTGGCAACGGCATAAGGGCTCCTTGGATAAAAAGGAGTTGTTTCCTTTTGCGGTACCTCCTGTACCAAACCATATAATTCTGATGTGGAAGCCTGGTATATCCTTGTTTTTTTCTCCATTTTTAATATCCTTACAGCTTCCATAATCCGTAAAGTTCCAATACCATCTGCATTGGCTGTATATTCCGGTGTATCAAAACTTACTTTTACATGGCTCATGGCAGCCAGGTTGTAAATTTCATCGGGCTGGGTTTCCTGTACGATCCGGATCAGGTTTGTACTATCGGTCATATCGCCGTAATGAAGGGTAAACCGTACATCTTTTTCATGCGGATCCTGGTACAAATGATCTATGCGGGAGGTGTTGATTAATGACGAACGTCTTTTAATTCCATGTACCTTGTAGCCTTTTTCCAGCAGCAATTCTGCCAAATATGCTCCATCCTGACCGGTAATTCCGGTAATTAATGCTGTCTTCATGATTAGTTTTGTGAGGTTTTGGAATGAACTTCCAGATTAAACTTGATATATTTCCTGTTTTGATAAAAAATCATTGTAAGCTATTTTCATTCCTTCTTCGAGCGTGGTTTTATAGTGCCATCCAAGGGTATTAATTTTTGTAACATCCAGTAATTTGCGTGGTGTACCATCAGGTTTTGTGGTATCAAAAACCAGGTTTCCCTCGTATCCGGTTACTTTTTTTACTATTTCTGCCAGTTCTTTTATACTCAAATCTTTCCCGCTACCAATATTGACGAATTCTTTGTCATTATATTGTGTCATTAAAAATAAACAGGCTTCGGCTAAATCATCGGCAAACAAAAATTCTCTTTTTGGAGTACCTGAACCCCAGATAACGACTTCTGGTAACCCGTTTATCTTTGCTTCGTGAAACCTGCGGATTAAAGCCGGTAATACATGCGAATTTTCCGGATGATAATTGTCATTGATGCCAAACAGGTTAGTGGGCATGGCACTAATAAAATTAGCTCCATACTGATCCCTGAATGTTTCGCATAATTTAATACCCGCGATTTTTGCAATGGCATATGGCTCATTGGTATATTCAAGTGCCCCTGTTAACAGGTATTCTTCTTTTATAGGTTGCGGGGCCATTTTTGGATAAATACAGGAACTTCCCAGGAACAACAGTTTGGTAACCTTATACTGATAAGCAGCATGAATAATGTTAGATACTATCATGAGGTTATCATAGAGAAAATCTGCCCGGTAGGTATTATTGGCAACAATACCGCCCACTTTGGCTGCAGCCAGGAATACATACTGCGGATTTTCATCCTGAAAGAATTTTTCAACTGCCGCTTGATTGCGCAAATCAAGTTCTTTTGAAGTACGATAAACAAGATTTGTAAATCCGTTTAACGCTAAAGCCCTTACAATGGACGAGCCAACCATACCATTATGGCCGGCTATATAAATTTTATCTGAATGCCTCATTATGAATAGGTAAGTCTGTTGTTTTGTTCCAATGGTAAACCCTTAATAAAGATACTGTCTTCGTCGAGTTCTGCAATTAGTGCATAGCCTAAGGAAGGTAAATTAATTTTTACCGTATTATTTTTCATGGTGTATAATCTGCCTTCAATTGAAAAGAAAGAGTTTTTATTTTCACCGGCGATTTTCTCCGTATTAACATGTGCAGGTTCCAACTTAATATTCCGGTAACCTTTGGTTGTAAACTCCCTGATAACTGCTATTTCTTCTTTTGCAATTACTGCAGGTTTGCCCAGCCAGTACAACAGATTTATAACCCCGTTGGTTTGTTTTAAAACAGCAACCTGATCAACCGTTGTAAATACAAATACAATGGATTTAAACAGTGGTTCAAAGATTTTTTTTGGCCCCATGATCGTCTCAGACTTCATATAAATCATCGGGATAAAACTATCGATTTTTTTCTTGTTTAGTAAAACAGCAACCTTTTTTTCAGACTGTGGTTTTGTGTAAACGGCATACCAATTCTTTTCCATATCCAGTTTTTTTAAGTGATTAAGATTTGGTTGATCAGATATTGGAAAAAGGTGGTTAATCTTAAGATGGGAATGGATAGTTAATCGGATATGTGGTAATGTGATTAAAGGTAAACTAATTAAAAGCGAAGTACGAAAGTAAATTATTTGATCGTTAAAAACAAATAATTAATTAATCCGGGCTTCGCCGCCCTCAGTCACACACTAAATGATTTGAGTTATATTTTTTTTCATAATATTGAAGTTAATAGTTTAAACTGATTTTTTTCCTTTTTTGCCATTTTGCCTGCCATCTCCATAATAACTTTTATCGTAAACATAATTATAGCCGTACCCATAACTATGTTTAAAAACACCCCTTGTTTTAAGGCCGTTGAAAATAATGGCCGGGTTAAATAAAGGGTTTATTTGATAGTTATTGTCGATACGTTTAATAAGCATTTTTGGGGTATAATTATGCCGTACCACATATAAAGTAGCATCACAAAGTCCGGAAAGTATAAGTGCATCTGTAACTAATTCTGCAGGTGATGTGTCAATGATCACCATATCGAAGTTCCTGTCTAAATATTCTATTAACGAGTTTATTTTTCCGCCAACCAACAGTTCCGTCGGATTTTCAGGTAAACTGCCGGTGTCAATAAAATACAGATTTTCCTGAGTTTCAATCTTATTGATGATCTCATCAGGCCTTTTCCCACTTTGTAAAAAATCAGATACACCGGTTTCAAAATGTACGTTTAATATTTTAGCTTGTGTTGGCTTGTTTAAGTCCAGGTCAACCAAAATCACTTTTTTACCGGTCAGTGAAATACTTACGGCCAGGTTTGCGGCAATAAAACTTTTGCCCTCACCCGATATGCTGGAAGTAAGTAATATTTTCTTATGTTCAGGGCCAATTCCCAAAAAGGATAAAGAAATTCTCAGCTTTCTGAATTCTTCAGCTACAAAACTTCTGCTGCCCTTTTCAATCACCAGCGGGGAATCTGACTTGGTATAGGCAACTTCTCCAAGAATAGGTATCGATGTCATTTTTTCCAGTTCATCCCGGTACCTCACCTTGTTGCTTAAAAAATCCTTGGCAAAGATAACCCCCACGAATAAACCAAATGCACCGGCAAATGCAATCAGGTAAATCAGTTTCTTTTTAGGGCTAACTGGGTCTTTGCTGGCAATGGCTGCATCCAGGATTCTGCTATTGGATGTGGTAGAAGCGAAAGACAATTCACTCTCCTGTTTCTTTTGCAACAGAAACTGGTATAAATTATCTTTGGTTTGCTGTTGACGGCTTATATCCAATAATTCCTGTTCTTTTTTGGGCAGGGAAAGCAACATGGAATTAAGCCCGCTATTGGTAGAATGTAATCCCTGCCGGGTGGCATAAAGATTTGATTTTTGATTTCTTATATTTTCTAAAACCGCAGGCTTCATTGATCTAATCTCTTCAGAAAGTGTAATTACTCTTGGGTTATTTTCGCCCATCGTCTTCTTTAGCTTGGCAAGCTCCAATTCTGAGGTGTAAAGTTTAGTGGTTAAATCTGAGAGGGCAGGATCGGCAACTCCCAGGGTGGAAGGTAAAATACCGGATTTTTCTGCATTTTGGGTTACATATTTCTCCACCTCATTCAGGATGGCTACCTGGTTGGATATGTCGCCTAATTTTTGATCATTTTCCGAAACTTTGCCCAGGTAAATATTGCCCTGTGACCCGATGTTAACCGCATTTTTTCCTGATTTATACTGCTGAATTCCTGTTTCAATCGAATCCAGGTCTTTACCCAGTATCTCCAGCTGTCCATTAATAAATGCAAGCGTATTGCGGGTTAAAACATTTTTTTCTTCTAAGGATCCTTTTTCGTAAATAGTGATTAAGCTATTCAAAATACTGATCGCCCTTTGGGGTATGGCATCTTTATAACTCAGATCCACCGATGCCCCGGCATTAATCACCAGCCCTTTTGCGATCATGATGGCCAGTGTACTTGGGTTTACCAACGAAAACGATAACTGTTTATCAGTTTCGCGAAACTGGTTAAAATATTTGTTTGGCGTAAACCGTAGCACGCCATAAGGTGTTTTTACAAATTCATTAATCGGGTATTTTTCCTTCCCGACTAATGTGACGGTTTGCGTGTTTTTATCATAATTAAAATCTACCTCGTTCGTTTCAACCAGTGAATCCGGATTTTTGAGTTCTACAACAATCGGAGACACGATGTAAGCATCACTTGATTTAACCTTTCCTTTTTGTGATATCGGGGCATATAAATGAAGCTCTTTCACCACTTCTTCCATCATTGACCTCGATTTTATAATTCTAAGCTCGTTTTCCAAATTTTTTTGCGAAGTAATTAAATTTAACGCTTCCATGGTCTGTGCATCATTACCTCCACGCCTGTCTTCTTTTATGATAATGGAAGCATTGGCCTCGTACATAGGGGTGGCATAACGTAAATAGACGTATGCCGCCGATAAGGATAAAAGCACAAATAATATTAATAATGGCCAGTACGGCAAAAATTTTGCGACTATTTGCTGAATGTAATTTACTTCCTTTTCTTCCAATTCTATATGTCCATTTTCAGATTCGTTCATTTTTTATTTGCAATATGCTATTTGAAAAAATTATTAAAAATTACCAAAATAAAAGAAACAGCAGTTAACGCTATAGGCAGTATCTGTTGAGATCGTCCAGAAGTTGCAATCCTGGCCTTATTGGGTTCTACATAAACAACATCGTTTGGTTGTAAATAATAATAAGGAGAATTGAAAAAATCCTGAGAGTTCAGGTTAACGTGCCTGGTTATTTTTTTCCCATCTTCTTCACGAATTATTAAAATGTTATCCCTTTTGCCATAAATGGTAAGATCGCCCGCCAGCGCAATAGCCTTAATGAGCGAAATTTTTTCATTGGGTACCGTAATTACCGTTGGATTACTGACTTCTCCAATCACGGTAACCTGGAAATTAATAAACCGGATAGTAACAATGGGTTCTAAAAGTAATTTCCTGCTCAATATGATATCGGTTATTTTATCTGTTAACTGCTTTTTGGTTAAACCTGCTGCTTTTATTTTGCCAAGTGTTGGCATTTGTATATCACTGTCCATATTTACCAGGTAACCAGAACTTTCTCCGGTTTGCGCATTATTAAAATCTTCGGATGCTTCCTTATTAAGACTGCTGACAGATATTGTAAGAATATCACCTGTTTGAATATAGGGCTCAACTTGACTTAACATGGACTCAAAAGTAGAATCAGCTGTATTGCTAAAATAAACGAATTTTTTGGTAGAAGTACATGAAGTGGAGACCAAAATAATTCCAAATAAAATAACAAACATAATTCTGCTGGCCATAATAATATTATTATAAATTAAATAATAAAGTAAAAACTAACTTTAGGAGAAGTATAAGGTAGGGTTGGGTAACTATAAATATTAAGCAATAATACATAATTGCTACCTGCATCATTCCTGTGTTCAATAGTAAAATTACTCATTAATATATAACTACCAAATTTAAAACTCAAATAAAAAATAATTCTTGTGTTGTAATTAGAACATAACAGTAAATTAAAGCTAAATGCGCGTATTAGCAAATTTAGTTGAAATGCCCCATTTTATTATCTATAATAATCATACGATTGATTATTATTTTTAAATTTTTACCTGTTAGCCATTGTTGTGCACCAGGCTTTTTTTGTAAATGAGATAAGTTATTTTTATTTGATGAGGAAAAAACAGAAATTTAATCGAATTGTACTTATTTGTAATAATTTACATATTTTACGGCCAGAAAATATAACTGCCAATGAAATTTGTTTATACCCTGATACTTGTTGTAGTTTTCCAGGCCGGCTTTGCCAAAACTTATTATATTAATCCAAATGGAAATGACATATCCGGAAACGGTAGTATCCCTTCGCCCTGGAAAACTTTGTTTAAAGCAACATCCAATGTGTTTTTGGCCGGTGATGTCATTCATGTAATGGCGGGGGTTTATGTTGAAACCATTCAATGTGATTTAGCTGTTGGTGTCAGCATCGAAGGGGATGGACAAAACACAACCATAATAAAAAGTACCTCAACCGCCGACTGGAAAGCCCTTTTAGTTGCCTCCTCTGGTACCGAGGGAACACCCGGCAATCAGCATATCAGCGATTTAAAATTTGATGGGCAAAGCCTGGCCACGGCATGGGGGATAATGATATCCGGGAGGAGTAATGTCAGCATTTACAACTGTACTTTTGTTGATTTCAGAAACAGGGGCGTAGCATTTACTGGCCGGATCGATAATAATAATACGGCACCAGGTATTTATGCAAAGGGCAATAGCTTTCATGACAATACCATGAAGAATTGTGCTGAATATGTGTATGGTAATTACGGAACGGGTTGTTTAAACATTGGAGGCCAGGAGGGGATGTTGATTTATAACAATACCATTTCTCAAAACAGCAGGGCCGAAGGGCATAATGGCTGGCCAATAAAATATACTAACGACGGTTTTTTAAAAGGATGTAAGATCTATAATAATAAACTGTCTAAAATTCCAATGGGCAATGACCCGGGTATAAACGGATGGGATTTTGCCATTGAATTAGTTAATGTTTCCGGTTTAGAGATCTATGGTAACAATATACAGGGTTCAATCGATCTGAATAGGGTAACGAAAGAAACCTATGATTATGGTGTTTGGATACACCATAACCGTATTGGGCAGCCGGTTCCAAATAAGTATTTGGAAACCGGTATTACACTTGAATTTGATATTGAGTCTGCTACGATAGAAAACAATCAATTGTTTAATTTAGGTATACCTGTATTTTTTACGCCCCGGGAGGGTAACCTGATCAGCGATGTAAATATCAGTAATAATACATGTGACAATATAGGCATTGCCGATGGCCGCCACCAGGGCCTGGCAATCAGGATAGGTGAAGACGGAGGCCGCACCTACTTTTTGGAAAATTTCAAAGTATATAACAATAAGTTCACCGGAAATGCCAATGAAAAACCACACTGGGGTATTGCCATAACCGGAATATCAAAAGCGAACAATATACAAATCAGGCAAAATACCATTAAAAATTTCAGTGCAGGAGCTATTACGGCCAATCCTGCTTCGGCCATCGACAGTATTTTTATTACCGGTAATATTTTATCAAACAATGGATTTGCGAACAGGGCAGCCTTTTACGGTGGCAGTCCCATGTATTTTAATTTTGAAGGTAACCAGGCAAGCGGGGGGTCCGTTTTCTCAATAATAAATCTTAAAATGAACCTGGTAAGACCCTTGTATTACGAACTTAAAAGTAGTGATATGATGGTATTATTTACCATTTTTACCTTCTTAATCGGAATTTGGTTTATGATAAAAGAACATATTTATGCATTTCTTATTTTTATTATCTACACAGGAATACATATCATTATTAGTTTTGAAAAGGAGTTTAGAGGCGATGCCGTCATATACCTGTTGTTTACAATTGTCGCGATTTATGGCTGGGTTAATTGGTCTAAAAGAACCATCCGGCATCACCGCGTTGTGCGTATTTCTACGTTAACCAAAAAAGAAACGCTGGAACAGTTTGCTTTATTTGGGGCTGTATTTTTCTTATGCATTATAGCCATGCATTATTATCAAAGTGAATTTAGCCCCGGAGCTATTCCCCTGGCAGATGCATTCATTATAGCCGCGGCGTTAACCGGTTTTTGGTTAATGACCAGGAAGAAAACAGAAAGCTGGTATTGGTGGGTCGCAACCAGTATCATTTCAATCCCATTATACTTCTTAAAACACCGTTTAATAATCAGTATCCTTTATTCATTGCTGTTTATTTTGGCAGTTTGGGGATATGGGAAATGGAAAAAAATGGGTTTAAAAATAAAAGACAGATCCACTCAACATAGACCCAAACACCCTTAAATCCAGGTTGATCCATTCGACTAAGTTGCTTCCAAAAAAAAAGTAAAAAAAAATATTTAATTTTTTTTCGCGTAAAATTAAAATCGCTTTGCATAACAATTGATTAGTAAGCAAATGTGTTTTTTTACATTTCCTTTTTTACAAATCCCATTACTATTTTTCTAAAAGCCCGTGGATAGTGGCACGGTGTTTGTTTTATATTCAACATTAAAATTCAATATTCTTAAATCCAATATTCAACCATCCACAAAAATGATAAGCAATCAACTGATTTCTAAAATCGTAGCAGAATCATTTAATCCAATATTAAAACCATCTTTTATGAAAACCTTCCTACTTTTCTTTGCTTTAAGCATTGGTGGCGTAGCCCAGGCAACCACGTATTTCATCAGCCCATTTGGCAACGATGCCACCGGAAACGGATCCTCGGTAAATCCGTGGAAAACACTAAGTAAAGCTACGTCCACAGTTACTTCGCCCGGCGACATAATTTTTGTTACTGCCGGAAATTATCTTGAAACGCAGGTCTGTAATTTAGCCGTTGGTGTTAGTATTAATGGAACCGGGGTAACATCAGTTATACAAAGTACCATTAGTACCCAGTGGACAGCTATGATCAATGCTTCCTCGGGGTCAGAAGGTACCAATGGCAACCAATCAGTTTCTAACATCAAATTAGATGGACGTGGCATTACGGAATGGGGACTCTTTATGTCCTGCAGAAGTAATTTTATCATGTTCAACTGTACCATTGTTGATTTTAAAGACAGGGGTGTTTTCTGGGCGGGTGTTGCTTCAACCGGTCAAACCTGGGAACCTGCCATTTATGCAACGGGAAATAAATTTTATAATAACACATTAGTAAATTGTGGAGGCTACGGCGCCGGTTATGGCCGGGGAGAACTAAATATAGGTGGTCAGGATGGGATGCTTATTTACAATAATACTTTCATTTTAGACCGGCCTTCAGGTCAAAACGGTTATTGTATCAAATACGTTAACGACGGATGGTTAAGGGGAATAAAAATTTACAATAACACTTTTAACAAAACACCGATTGCTGCAATTATGGGAAATAATGATTGGCCCTTTGCCATCGAATTTGCCCATACAACCGGTGGCGTGGAAATCTATAATAATAGTTTTACCGGGGCCGGAATTGATGCAAACGTACAGTATAGGAGAGATTATGCTTACAGTATGTGGATTCATCACAATACCATAAAGAACATAAGCCCTAATGCATTCAGGCAGGCCGGCGTAATTCTTGAATTCTCTACAGAAGGAATTATTATTGAAAATAATACGATGGAGAACCTGGCTTATGGTGTGATGTTTACGCCAAGGTCCATTACTGAAAATGCCTGGAGCGGGAATATCAGGAATATCACCATTCAGAAAAACTTAATGTTATTGACACAGGCCGAAAGCGGCGGAAACTTTATTTTCTTCTATGGCGATGGTGGTGCACAGTTTCAATACAACTATGACAGCATTCAGATATACAATAATACGATGATGTGGAAACCTGGATATGAGCATCAATGGGGTATTGGTTTACCTTTTTCGGCAACCGGTGGGCATATCAGAGACATCGGTATCAAAAACAATATCATGGCTAACGCTACTTCAGGTTCCATTGTTCAATGTGGACCTTGTGGACCCAATGTTATTCCGGACCGTGTTTCAATAATGAATAACAATACATATAACTGTGGAAATGCGAATCAACCTGTTTGGCTTGGAGCAACGCCTACTAATTATAGCTATGGCAATAATGTGAGTATTGTTCCGGTGTATGGTCCTGATTATACCTTGTTGCCCGGCAGCCCGTTGATTGATGTTGGGGTGCAGGTTGGATTACCTTATTCCGGAAGTGCACCCGACAAAGGATATTTCGAATATGGCCTTACGCTACCTATTAAATTAACTGATTTTACGGTTAAGGAAAATGCTGGTAAACATGTATTGCAATGGAACACGTCTTCCGAAAGTAACAGTAGTCATTTTAGTATCGAAAGAAGCAGCAACGGTGTTTACTTCAGTTCAATTGGCCGGGTAAATGCGGGTGGTTTTTCCACAACAGAAAAGATATATAATTTTTCTGACGGTAACCCATTGCCCGGGATAAATTATTATCGCCTGAAAATGATTGATCTGGATGCTTCATTTGAATACAGTAAAATAGTTTCCATTAAAAATAAAACTGCTGATGAATCATTCAGCATTGGCAGGTTAAATTTATCAACCGGTTCCAACACGGCAACTTTAGTTATCAGGAGTAAGAAAACGCAAACAGCAAATCTTTCTATACTTGATGCCAGTGGAAGAACTTTTTATAATGCACCAATATCTTTACAGGTTGGTGATAATACGATAACTAAAAATCTACCCTTATTATCTAAAGGTGTTTATTATGTAAAAGTATTCACGCCGGAGGTAACGGTTGTTAAAAATACATTTACGCAAAATTAATTACCGGTTCTTTAACCCCAATAGTCGCTGCCTGAAAAATAAAATTTTCAGGTAGCTTTTTTTTATGTATCAGGTATTACCGAAAATGTTTCAGTGTGTTTTTATAACATCTTGATTTAATAAGTCCAAAGCACTACGTTGAAATCTTAATTGATATTATACCGATAGCAAATGGCTTTGGACTACATACTGGTATAATTGGAATAATATCTTATTGGCGGAACCTAAATGGCCGACGTAACACAAGGCAGGAACTATAAGTTGGTGCGGCCTGTAAAACCAGTTAAAGATATTATGATCTACACTTTTAAAAGAGGCTGTCTTAAAGGAGTAGCCTTTTATTTAATGACGTAAAAATATTATTTCAGTCTATTGTTGTCAGGACTTTGAAGTTCTAAGATAATTTGGTCGTACTTAAAAAAAAGTAAAAAGAAAATTGTTTTTAACAGATTAGCGTTGTACATTTGACAAAATAAGCGTGAAAAGTTTTGTCAAAACGCTTCATTTGGTTTTTTAAATATCGTTAGAAAAACCCCTCACACCCCAAAGTTTCGTTTTTTTAAACTGATGCTGTTATCTATTTAACACAGGTGATACTGTTTTGAAATAAGTCGCCTTGTTTGTTAGTCAGTATTTTTCAATATAGGGGTACATCCATACGTCATAGTAAGCATATACCTCATTAGTCTTTAACCATAAAAACAAAAACCACGCAACAACAAAACCTAAACCTTAAATAATACAGTTAAATCATCTTATAAACACTTTAAGCTTATGAAACAGTCAATGTTACCTATCCAAAAATTAAAAGCAACCTCCTGGTTGTTTAATCGAATTGTTCATATTTCGATTTTCAGTGTATTTTTTATGTTTTGTACGCTGGCAACCTGGGCGCAGACTCCTTGTGATCCGAATAATCCTACCACCTATCCTGCTGCTACAAATGGATTTTGTGCACCTACGCCCGTATGTGCAAGTGGAAATTTCATATGGAGTCAAACAATAGATCAAACTACGGGTAACCCCTCAACGATCAAGTTAATTTCAAGTGGTACGGAATTTTACGTGATTCCACCCGGTACCTATCCGGCTGCTTTTTCCGGTCCGGTTACCATCACGTTAAGCGATGTGGTTTCCTATGATGGTTATGTTGGCAGAGAAATGGTGGTACCTCAGCCTAATGAGCGCTGGTATGTACGTTTTGATTTGGGACAGACCACGGTTGGCCAAACACCGCTTACAGCTGACTTGGCTGACGGAGTAAACCAGGCTTTCTGGAGAGGACCGTTGGGTACACCTATGTTTTTCCCGAATGGATTTGATAAGATCATACTGATTCATGAGAGTTTTCCTAATCAGATACCACATGGACAGTCAGTTACACCGACAAGTGTTTGTATTAATTATACATCGAATAATGTCGGTTCCATAGGTAATTTTGTTTGGAATGATGTGAATGCCAACGGTATTCAGGATCCGGGCGAGCCGGGCATACCTGGAGTTACGGTTAGATTACTGGCTGCTGACTGCAGTACGGTACTGGCCACCACTATCACGAACGGTTCAGGAAACTACCTGTTCCCGAACCTGGTAGCAGGTACCTACGGAGTAGAATTTGTATCAGCCCTTACAGCATCACCTGCCAACCAGGGCGGAGATGATGCGGTAGACAGCGATCCGGTTAACGGCAAAGTTTGCAACATAGTACTGGCTCAGGGCGAAAACAACCTGACAGTTGATGCCGGCTTCTATACACCGGGTTCTATAGGTAATTTTGTTTGGAATGATGTGAATGCCAACGGCATCCAGGATCCGGGCGAGC
>JANNSN010000002.1:0-40605 GCA_031402615.1 Chitinophagaceae bacterium | reverse complement strand
TCCCTTATCTATTGCATCTTTCATTTCTGAAAGTAATTCTTCATTAACTTCAGAAAAATTATTCACAAAATTTAAAGGGTTTTGAATTTCATGGGCAATGCCGGCAGTGAGTTCACCGAGCGATGCCATTTTTTCGGATTGGATCAATAATGCCTGGGTGGATTTTAGTTCGTCAATGGTCTTTAGCAGCTCTTCTTTTTGACCCCTGAGTTCTGCAGTACGTTCGGTTACCTGTATTTCCAACGCGGCCTTTAAAGTTTCTGAGATTTGAAATTCCTTCTCTTTTTCTGCAACTTTTAACCTTTCTTTTTGCAGTGCCTTACGTTGCCTTCTGTTTATGATCAACATGGCCACCAGCCATATAAAAACGAATACTTTTGCGACCTGGAAATAATTATTCCACGCATTATAAAAAGGAGTGCTGATCAATTTGGTCACATCCTCCATAAAATTTAACAGTACCAACGGTGTTATTGCGTTTACTATCGGCTTTACCGGTTGAAATTCCTGTTGGGTAAGCGATAAGTAAATGAGGTAAAAAAGCATGCCATGTGCAAACCATACCGTGATGGGCCTGCTTTGATGTATTGTTACATCGATAACCAATAAAGCAATGGAAACAAATAGTCCCATAAGCAGCACCTTTTCCCATTGAGGCAATTGCGTTTTGGTTTGCAAATATTTTCGCAAATAGACAATAAGAATAATAAGCCAAACAAAATTCATAAAACGTATATACAGAAATAAAGAATTAAAGATCAGTGATGTAAAGTTAAAGTAAACTTGCTGCCTTCTCCCACCTTCGTTTCCACTTTTAGTTCCCCACCATGGGCCTTAACCATATCATCGCTCAAACTCAATCCCAATCCCGTTCCCTTCCCGGTGGGTTTGGTAGTAAAGAAGGGTTGTAAGATTTTATTTGTAGTCATTGAAGTATTTTTTAAATCAACTCCTGAAAAATATATGTTTCATCATACTCCACTTTAAACTCTTTTAATAATTCAAGATACTCTTCCCTAAATGTATGAATTTTATGATGCTCCTCCTGATGCTGAATATACTTGTATATTTTGTCCACATCTTTCTGACTATAAGAAAAAACTCCCTATCCTTCCTGCCATTCAAACCGTTCGGGAGTTAATTTATGGTCATTAGTATATTTTGATGATATTGCTTTAACTGTTTTCATTAACTCCGAAACGGAAACTACTGGTCTCAATCCCACAAAACAATGAACATGGTCTTCTACGCCGTTTACCATGATGGTTTTGCAATTGGCTTCATTGATTAAGTTGCCAATTACACCAAACACTTTACTCCTCCATGCCTTATCGAGTACAGCCGCCCGGTATTTAACTGCAAAAACCATTTGCAGGTAGATTTGATGATAGGTATTTGCCATGTTTACTTATTTTTCAATTTATATGGGTCGAGCCTACGTCTCTTAGCCTGCATTTCCACTTTCTATGCAATGGACTGAAATCCATTGTTACAAGATCAACTCGAGGCTACGCCTCTGCAGTTCCTTTTCTGGTATTACTTTCCTTTTCGAACAACTCACAGAGCCGTAGGCTCGGCGCATCTTGTAACCATGGATTTCAATCCGTGGTTTATATGTGTCGAGGCTACGCCTCTTAGCCTGCATTTCCACTTTCTATGCAATGGATTGAAATCCATTGCTACAAGATCAAATCGAGGCTACGCCTCTGCAGTTCCTTTTCTGGTATCACTTTCCTGTTCGAACAGTTCATAGAGCGGTGGGCCCGGCACATCTTGTAACCACGGATTTCAATCCGTGGTATATGCATATAGCCTAAGCTATACCTGAGTACCGGCGGCACGACCTATATCAATCCTGTAATGATATAATAAACTCACTTCCCTAACCCTCTTTCGTTTCCACTTTTATTTTGCCGCCATGTGCTTTTACAATATCATAACTCAGGCACGATTTCAATCCTGTTCCATGCCCGGCGTGCGTATTGCAACATTTACACCAAAGCGGTTTTGATTTGGATAGGAAAAATTCTCTTTATAGATTTTGATGTCATACTATGGATTACCTGTATAAAATTTAATTTTTAAAATTATACCGATTATGCCGGTATGTAGTCCAATGCCATTTGTTATCGGCATAATATCATCTAAGATTTCAACGTAGTCAATTGGACTCCTTATTAAATCAAGATGGTAATAGTATTAAAAGATCGATACAAAATCCCGTTATGCTACTACAGTACTTACCTGGAAAACCGGCTCGATGTTGGTAAAATTGGGCACATCACCCATTATTTTTTCAGCATTGGGCCCGAAAGCATTTCCAAAGGCTTCAAGTGTTTCGAAATACATATTGCCCATAGCTGCATAGGGTGCCGGCGAACCCGGTGTTCCGCCGCCTACACCTGATTCAATGGTAGCGCCTTTAAGTGCATCACCCAGCAAGCCAACTACCATGGACACATGCGTGCTGCTGTAATAATCCATGTCAAATTTTTTACCCTCCCCATTAGGATACAACACACTTACTTTGATCATTCCTTTTTTCATAATCTGTCATTTTAAGTTAAAAAAACTGGTTGCTTTTTATTTTTTTTTAGAACTACTTCCCAACAGATTCTATTGCGGCACTCCATATCTCCCACGGGATAATTACCCATTTCCCTGCATGAGAAAAATTCAGCAAGCAGATTATACCCGGCATATTTAATTTCTTCCATTTCATTCATTAAAACCCTTAGAAAAGTTGTTTGTTGAGTTATGTAAGTTTTGATCCTTAAGTTAAGGCAAATCCACAAACAATATACTCTATTTTTAATCGACTTCAAACGGTTACTGTGTAAACCAGTATGATACCATCTAAGATTTCAACGTAGTGCTTTGGATACTACTTATTAAATCAAGATGGTATTATTTACATAAGATACTTATCGAACTTTGCCCGGCTGGCTAAATTAATTTTGATTTTCCATTAAATACCGGGTTAAAAACTTATTTACCATTGCGTAAGCTATTTAGATAGGACTGCTTTATGGGTTCCCTGTTTTCTATGCAAAAACTGGTGAAAAAAACATGTTTGGTAAGGAAATTAATTTCTATTTTATTCCACAATTCTTTTGTAAGCAGCGGGTTTAAAATACTAAGTTCTTTAAACAGATCATTTGCCCAGGTCGCTGCTTTTTCGGTACCCAGGTATTCCGTGTCGGCATCGGCTATAATTTTTTCCAGTTTGGTACGGGGTGTTCGCGAAATTTTTGTAGCCATGATCATTCCACAAATTTTATGGATATCGGCATCCGTATAACCATATCCCGGTAAATATTGCCTGGCCAGCACGCAGCTTTCGCGTTCATGATCTTTATGTTTATGAATATAGCCGGTATCGTGCCATAATGCGGCAGCATAAAGTAAATCCAATTCTTTTTTTGAACAGTTTTCGTATGCACCTATCTCAGCCGCTTTTTCCTGCACATATAAACTATGGTGATAATTATGATAATAATAAGTATCGGGCGTACTGGTTTTTAATAAATCGATCACAAATTCCTGCATGGGTATTTTACTTGGCATGGTGCTTTACTTTTAAAATTCCACCACTTGCTTCTTTGATGGTTTGAACGTAAACAAATGCTTTGGGATCAATCATCATGATGGCATCCTGAATTTGTTTGATCTCTAACCGGGTAACAATGGTTACAATGATCTCACAGTCGGTTTTGATGTCGAAACTGTCGGGGAGATAACCCCGTTCTCCTTTATAAACGGTAATACCTTTTCCCAATTCGTTAACGAGGAAACTTTTTATATCCTCCTGCTGGGCAGAAACAATATTCATGGCAGTAAACTCTTCGATGCCATCCACCACATAGTTTGTGGCACGGGTTGCGGTAAAATAAGTGATGATGGAATACATGGCCGTTTCGATACCAAACTGCAAAGCGGCCACCGCAAAAATGACGCTGTTGATCAGCATAATGATCTCGCTGTTGGAAAAACCAACTTTACGCCGGGTGAACACTGCAATAACTTCGGCGCCATCAATAACACCGCCACCTCTTATTACCAGGCCAACGCCCGAGCCCATTAAAATACCGCCGAAAATGGCGATCAATAATTTTTCTTTGGTGATGGGGGCAATGTCAATAAAAAAAAGTCCAAGTGCCAGAAACAAAATGGCAATGATGGTTTGTACTGCAAAGGTTTTTCCAATATTGCGGTAACCCAGGTAAACAAAAACAAGGTTGAGGGCAATAACCAAAAGACTGATATTGATATGAAAAATTTCGTGCAGTAATATGGCGATACCGGTTACGCCGCCATCTAAAAACCGGTTGGGAATCATAAAGCCTTTCATGGCCAATACGGCCAGGGAAGTACCGATCAATATAAATAAAATGTGCTTAATGTTAAATACATGCTTCCAATCTACCTTATCGCTTTTATACTTTTTAGCCATTCGAAAAACGTTGTTTCAGGTTACTAATATAACAAATCCTGTATTATTTTATGGAATGATAGTAATAACTTATAATTTTCATTCATTTCTTGTATGGTTGTCTTTTGTTTTTGTTTAACCGCTGACTAATTTTATACATGCCGAAAGGGTTGTTAAAACCCCGGCAGCGGCTAATACCAATTATACCAGTATGTAGTCCAAAGCCATTTGCTATCGGTATAATGCCATCTAAGATTTCAACTTAGTGCTGTGGACTACTTATTAAATCAAGATGGTATAACAGCCCTGTCGGCGGTTATTTTTAACAGTCATTGTTTTCCAGTTCTTCCATCGTTTTCTTCGCCGCAGGTAATCTTGTCGTTTTCTTCTTGTCCACCAGTTTATTTGTTGGTGTTCTTTCATTTGTTGGGTCGATGAATCATTTTAATCTACCGGCTGATCCCGGGAAATCTCTTCGGGTAGTATTTCTTTTTCGTCACTTATCTTGTTGATTCTGTTTGCTGTTATTTATTTGCGCCCATGCCTCCGATGATCAGCCATCCTTTGTCTGTCTTCCTCCAGGTATGTGTAAGTTTGTACGTATTCTTTTTCACTTCGTTTTTATCATTGGTCCATATTTGTGTGGCATCATAAAATACCAGTACAATGTCCCCAAATACATTTTCTGCTTTACGGGTAAGTTCATAATTGAAGGTCATGCCCTTATTGTTTTTGTGCATATCTGCGATCCAGTCGGTGATATGCTCTTTGTTGCCAATGATATTGGTAGAGGGATAGCCGATGAAATTTTTATCCCATAAACTGAGATAGGACGTAAGGTCATTTGCTTTTACATATTTCCAGTAGTTCTCTTCCAGTTGCCAAATGTCATTTTTTGTTTGTTCAACAGAAGAAGCGGTATCATGTACGCTGTTCACTTCAATCCAATAACCATCAGGGTCCTGGAAATATAGTTGTTTTACGCCGTCGGCACGGTTGGTAAAAGTATTTGGCTTACCGGGCCAATCGGAATAAGGGATCTTTAGATCGGTCAGGCGTTTTAACACTGCATTAAAATCATTGGTGGTAAGGCCTATATGGACGGCTTTGTTTATGGTCACGGGTTCTTTTAAAACAGAGATCAGGTGCAGTTCCCTGCCATCTGCCAATACCACCCAGCGGATACCTTCTATTTTGGTACGGTTGATTATTTCCGGAAGCAGCATCACCGTTTTGTAAAATTCTGCAGAGCGGTCTGCGTCTTTAACCGAAAAGGCAATATGATTGACAGAAAGATTCAAATCGGAATTATCCTGTGCCTGTAATAATCCTGTAAATAAAATGGCGAAGAGGAAGTTTGATATTTTTTTCATGTTTTGCGGTTATTTTTTTTATTTTTTGAATATTTCATTACAAAATAGATAACACATATTGTAGTTATAAAAATAATAGTTGACAAAATTTCCCATTTACTTAAACTCGTAAGCAACCAAATAATGGTGGCAATGCCAATAAAAGGAATGATCAGTCCGCCGGGTACTTTGAATTTTTTTTCGCCTGCATCTTGCCCCTGCACTTTTAACCTGATCGTGGCCAAAATAACAGACAGGTAAATCAGCAGTATCGCAGCACTCGCCAGTACGGCCAACTGTTTAAATCCTCCCGAAATGGAAAGGCAAAAGATCAGGGTTGCGAAGCTGATGATTGCCCAATACGGTGTAGCATATTTCGGATGAACCTTGCCCAGGAATTTTGGAAAGAGGCCGTCATTGGCACCGGCAAAAAGTACACGGGGCGTTGAAAGTACCTCACCGCTTACCGTCGTAAAACAGGAGAATGCAGCGGTGAGTAACAAAATAGTTCCGCCAACCGGGCCAACTATTTTTTCTGCGATAGCAGCCAGTGGAGCATCATTAACAGCAGCAATTTGTGATCCTAAAACGCCCTGTGTCACCGTCTGAAGCAGCAGATATAAGCTAAGAATTAATAACCCCCCCAGTAAAATGCCAAGTGGTACCGTGCGTGCCGGGTTTTTAATTTCGCCACTTACGCTAAGAGCTGATTCAAAACCTGCAAAGGCAAAGAATAAAACAAGGGCCGAGCTGCCAAATGCCTGGAGTGGTGGCACTTGCTCCCAATGAAAGTTGGCCGGTTTTATATGACTGAAACCAAAAATGATAATACCCGCCAATGGCAATAATTTTATGATAGTAACCAATTTAATAAAATTGACCCCCTGTTTAACACCACGTATATTCAGCCATACAATAAAGCTCAATATTATAAAAAAGAAAGATCCACGCAACCAAGGATTTGAGAAAGCAGGAAAAATTACTGACAAAGAATCGGCAATGATATTCAGCAAAGCGGCATCGGCTAAAACACACCAACCGAAAAAGAATAACCAGTTAACAATAAAGCCAGCAAGGTCCCCGAAAGCCGCTTCTACATAAGCGTAACTACCACCACTGGTTGTGGTACATGAACCAACTTCTGCATAACAGAGCATAATGGTAGCCAGCATAATAGCGCAAAGAACGTAACTGAATATTCCAAATGCACCCATTTTAATACCAACAATTGCCGGCAACACAAAAATGCCTGCACCTATTGTTAAATTTACCATGGTAAGGGCAAGGCCCGACACGCCTATTACCCGTTTTAAGCCCTCATCCTTTTTTGCAATTACCATCTGTGGTTGTTTTGGTTGGGTATGGAAAAAATGAGTCTTTTATTTTGCTTCATTGGCTTTTAAAACCCGTAATATATTTCCTCCAAGAATTTTTTGTATATCCTTTTTGCTGTATCCCTTTTCTACCAGGGCTTTTGTTATTACGGGGTAGGTGGTAACATCATCCAATAGCTGCGGTGTTAGGTTAATCCCATCAAAGTCGGAGCCGAGGCCCACATAATCTGCACCCGCCAGTTTAATAATATAATCGATATGGTCAATCAGCATGGAGAGCGGTGGCCGCATCAATTTTGCTTCTGCTGCATATTTATTATACAGGTAATCCAGCATGTACCAGTCGCCCATACCACTTTTCAAAAGTGAATCAGTTTCTGCCGCATGTTTTTTAAGAAAGGCAGATTCTTTTCTATCAAAACTGCTGTCAATAAACCCAGGATGAAAATTTACCTGGATCACGCCGCCGTTTTTTGCGATTGCTTTTATTTGTTCATCTTTTAAATTGCGACGATGGGGTACAAGGCTGTAAACCGAACTGTGCGAAGCCATGATGGGTTTGGTTGTCAGTTTGATGACATCCCAGAAACTCTGGTCACCAAGGTGGCTCACATCAATCATCATACCCAACTCATTCATTTTTTGCACTACCTGTTTGCCAAAATCAGTAAGTCCTTTTTTACCTTCAGAATTCAGTCCCCCTCCTTTGGAGGGGTTAAGGGAGGTCTCGTCGGCCGCACTCGTTGCCCAGACAGGCGCTATATTGTGCGTTAAGGTTAGATACCTGACACCACGATTATATAGTGCTTCTAATTTATTAAGGTCATCCTCTATCATGTGCCCACCTTCCACACCAAACATGGCCGCAATCTTATGGTACTTCACCGCTTTTAATAGTTCTGTGTAGTTGGCAACTTTTACAATTTTACCGGGGTTACGTGCCACCACTGCATCGAGACTGTCCATTTCCCTGTTCGCGTATGCATAGGCGTTTTTCCGGTCACCATCGCAATACACAGAAAAGATCTGTACATCCAGCCCACCTGTTTTCCAACGGGCCAGGTCACTGTGCGTTTTACCGGTGAGGTCCTGGTCAAAAATAATTCCGGCATCGGCGGCTTTCATCAATATGTCGTTATGCGTATCAACTACAATTGCTTTAGTATGAATTTTTTTGTAGGATTGTGCCTGTATTTGATAGGTGCAAAAAATACCGAGTAATAATAATTTTATTTTCATTTTTTGGTTTGAATATTGACCTTATTGGTTACTATTCCAATCGTTATTTTTTCTATCCACATCCGGCAATACACTATCAGGGTCAAGTATTACCTGATCAATTTTATTGGTAGACGGATATGTATAAGTCCAGGTACCGCCGCGCTGCCAAATTTCCACCGGCAGTTGAACAGTCTCCGTTTGTCCATTAGTCTGGATAATTTTAATGATGACCGGCATGATCATTTTACCCCTGTTGTTAATAGTGATCAAGGCGCCTTTGGATGGATCATTGTCGACATAGTTTACAGCGGCTACAGTTTGATCCAGTTTCCAGGTTGTAAAAAACCATGCTTTCCAGAACCAATTAAGATCTTCGCCGGTTGCATTATTAATACAATGAAAAAAGTCGTAGGGCGTGGGATGTTTAAATGCCCAGGCTTCGGTGTATTTTCTGAAGGCATAATCAAAACGTTCTTTACCAACTACTACTGTCCGGAGCAGGTTGAGTCCGTATGCTGTTTTGCCATAAAACTGGTAATGCTGCTCTGCATCCATGGCATCAGAAACAGTCATCAACGGATCTTTGTATTGCATAAACCGGGTATAATCACGGGACCCGAAAAATCCTTTTTCGAAATAGTGGGGATCCGTTTGATATTCCCCTTTGTTAAAAATATCGTTGGCTATATAGTTAATATACGTATTAAAGCCTTCATCCTGCCACATATACCTTCTTTCATTGCTGCCCACAATCATCGGGTACCAGTTATGCCCGATCTCGTGCGACACCAGGAACCATAAACGGGCTTTGCTTAATTTATGATCATTAAAGATCATCCCGGGGTATTCCATGCCGCCGGTTGTACCGCCACTGCTTACCGCTACATTCCAGGGGTATTCAAAAAAGTTTTTTGAATAGATTTCTATGCTGGCTTTTAAATATTCGGTTGACCTGCCCCAGGCAGAATCGCCAGTACTTTCTACCGGGTAGCACGACATGGCCAATGCTTTTTTACCCGAAGGTAAATTGATCCTCGCGGCATCCCATATCAATGCCTTAGATGCTGCAAAGGCAATATCCCTGGTATTCTTCATGTTGAAATGCCAGGTGAGGTTTCCTCTGGAAGTTGGACGCATAGAAGGCTTGCCTGCTTCATCAGCACCAATGATCGTAACCGTTTTATCACTGGTTGCTGCAGTTGCCAGTCTTTTTATTTGTTCGGCTGTTAATACCGCTGCGGCATTTTGCAGGTCGCCCGAACCATATACGACCATCTCTGCGGGTGCCGTGATGTAATAATCATAATCTCCATAATCACAATAAAATTCGCCCAGGCCCATATAAGGCAAAGTATTCCATCCTTCCACATCATCATACACACACATGCGGGGATACCATTGGGCCACCTGGTAAATGACCGCGTTTTTGGTATATGTTTTTCCAAAACGGCCTGCACCATTAACAGGAACAATAAAACTGAAATTTATTTTTACAGAAACTTTGTCTCCTTTGGGCAGCAGTGGGGTATTCAGCCGCACCTGCATCCGGGTATCTGTTATGATGGGCTGTACGGTATAGTTTTTACCAGCATAGATTACCGCTACATCTTTAATGTGATAGCCTCCGTTAATTTTGCCCAGTGCACCAAAGTAATCACCGGGATAGGGAGTGGCTGCAACAGATCTTGAATTGGGATCAAAAATATTTTGATCCAGCTGAAGCCATAAATAGTCCAGTTGATCAGGACTGTTATTGGTATACGTAATCGTTACATCACCCGTTACCGAACTGTCTTTTTCACTAAGGGTTGCATGGATCAAATAACCGGAACTGTTTTGCCAATACATGGATCCGGGTATTCCTTTGGCAGAGCGAAAAGCATTACCTGCCGGCGGATTAAAAGTTTGTGCAAAAATGTCATGCGGATTGTATGTTGAATTGTCGACTCCGCTTTGCGCATACAGGCAATGCATACAAATTAATGGCAGGCAGAGTAGTGATATCTTTTTCATGATGTCTAATAGTTTAAGATCATTTTGCAGACAATTGTTTTATAATACTGTCTTCCATATTGGCTTTAATTTTTATAACCGCATCCAGGTCATCATTGGGAATAGTGGTTGATAAAATATACTGCTGCACTTTCCAGTCAACTCCTTGCTTCACCAGCACGCCCGAGCCCCGGCATATCTTCATTTGTGTATTCAACAGCTCATCAAACCAGGCGAGGTTACCGGTTTTGTCAAAGTAGATATGCCGCTCCAGTGCCGTAAAGTTCCAGGCACTGCCTTTATCAAAAATGGGTTTCGCCCAAACCATGAATTGTTTTTTATCCCATCTTTCGGTAGCATCGGTGCCGGTGAATATGGCATCATCGGTATAAAAATTAAAGTATGCGTTGAAGTCTGCTTTTGCTGCTGCCCTGTTAAAGGAATCGAGCATGGTATTGATCCTGGTTTGCTCTTTACCAGTATCCACTGTAACCGTCTCGGGTGTTTTTGTTGATGGGTTGCATGAATATAAACATGCCGTAAGCAGTAATGCCAGCGTGGTCATTGTACTTTTCATTTCGAATAAATTATGTAGTGGTTTACGCAGAAGTATACCTGCTGTAAGGAATAGCCTGGTCAGGATTCTGAATATCCTTCCCCGGCTATAACCGTTCTTAAAGTAACAATTTTAAACGCATATTTCAAAGTAAATACTTTGGCTGCCGGTAAGCTAACAACGAAGAGTAGGGGAATTGGAATTATTTTGGCCGGTAATCAAATACCAGTACCGCGTTTTCCTCCAGGCTGGCACTGGCAAATAATTCATATCTTTTGTCGCCGGCCGTAATAACAACCAGCGCCGTGTTTGGTGGAATACTGCCCAGGTTTTCGGCAAACAAAGTGATCTCATGCCGGGTTTTTTTTTCATCCAGTACCAGGTTTATTTCAATGGCTTTTTCTGAGAGTAACTGGTGACTCAGTAACAGTTTGCCATTGTATAAAATGCTTACGGTATCGCCATCCATGATCGCATTATCATACACTTTTAAATTGATGGTATTTACCTGCACTTCTAAATGACTTTGCTCGATATTTTTTCTCTGGTCAATTTCTTTTGGAATGGCCATGCTGTCGCTCGCTGTTACAACCGCTGTTGATGCTGCGGGGATACTGTCTATCGGTTCAGGAGCTGTTTCCATTCTTACCAGCGTATCCCCGGTTTTTTTATCCTTTTCAATACAGTCCTTCATCAATTCATACATTTCATTGGGTTGGTCCGAAACTTTTTTCAAATACACATATTGTGCAGACACCGTAGTTTGAAATGGATCTCCCCTTTCAAATGGATATCCTGGTAATTCTTCAATACCAAATAGCTGCTTCAGCCTGGGCGACAGGGCAAATGGGGTAGGTTTTTCTTCCAATATTTCAATAGCTTTTCCCTGCTTATAATTAAGGCTGAGGTTCATCAGTACATGATCCTCCGAACGTTCGATAAACCGCTTGCCCGAAATCGTCAAAATATTTCTATTTTGATCAAAACTACCCTCAAAAAATGCTTTGCAAAAACTCCGCCTGTCGCGTTTAACGTAATCCCGGGTATAACCACAAATTTTGTTTCCGGTTTGTATGATATTTAGTTGTAAAAACTGGTCGGTGCCCAGGTTGCCTTCCCAGGTACCCGTTAAATTTTGCGCCGATAAATTAATCGCCAGCACAATAAAAAGGAGAGAAACGATATGTTGTTTTGGAGCAACCATGGCAGTGCCAATTTACAGCAAAAAAATCAGATAAAATGTTAAGTAATACCAGGCTAATTAATATTTTGAGGTGCCAGGGATGAAAGAATAAGCTTCAGCCTCATTTTCCGGATAACCCCTTCGGGCAATGTCATTAAGTTAAGGGCCTTTAACTCAAAAAGCTGCCACATTGCAGTTCCCTCTCCCTTGGAGAGGGGTTGGGGTGAGGTCTTTACAAATCCTTAACTTAATGACATTGCCCTTCGGGGTTTTTGAAACACATATTATACCTTTACTATAATAGTTATAACCCTTCGGGTTTAACCACAGCACCTCAAAATATTAATTAGCCTAATACCATCTTGATTTACTAAGTAGTACAAAGTACTACGTTGAAATATTAGATGGTATTATACCGATATCAAATGACTTTGTACTACATACTGGTAGAATCGGTATTATCCTATCTAAAAAGTAGTTTTCGGTTATTTTGATTAAATAAAACGACAAAATAAACCGGGTTGTTCATTAATTTTATGTTGTAATGTAACGGTTATGTCCTTTTCCCCGCTGGGTTCTATGTCTTTCAGCGTTAAGGGTATCGTTAATCCACTTTCATTAAAAACCAATCGTTCCTCACCAAAGACCTGGATTTCGGTGAGTACAATGATATTGTTGTAGCCGGCGGTAATTTCCGGTGTAAGTTGTATGGTTATTTCAGGAAAGCTAAATTCATTGCTGTAATGATGATGTTTGAAGTAGTCTTTTAAACTCTTTTTACTAAGTTCAAAGATTTTGCCTGCTTTTTTATAATGATCAGAAACCGTATTTCCGTTTATTGATTCCTTTTGTTTACCGGTATTTAATGGTCCTGATTCGAGTTCGATTTTTTGAGGTATTACAACAATATCCTCCGGAAGCTGTTTCAGGAGGTTTATCATAATGGGTACTTAATGCTTTTTGGCCAACGCCCGTAGCATGGTTTCACTTAAGACCATATCAAAGCTACAAGGTTCATCTACCTGGTATTTGGTGGCATCAACGTTTTCAAATGCTTTGATGTAATTATTGAATTCCAGATTGAATATGGTTTGTTTTACCCGGTTGAAACTGAGTGGGTTTATTTCAAGAATGCTAACCTGCAACGCCGACGCAGGAAAAATGGTAAATAAGGGTAAAACCAATGTTGCAAAAGGGCCACTACCTGCATATAAAATATGAACTGTTTTTTCTGAACCTGTTTTCAGGAATTGTACAGCTTTATATTATCCTTTAATAAATCTTTTTGTTCTTAACAAATCGTCAATACACATGGCTGCCCAAAAAGTACCTAAGGCCTTTCCATTTTTGAAATGAATATTCTTACATTCTTCTTCATTATCCGGGTTGAACTCAGCTAATCCGGTTAACAGGTCTTTATATTACTTTGTTGCCTTTGCTAATTTCAGATGATCAATTTTTTCTTCCAGTAAAACAGCTGTTATTTCTTTAAATAGTTCCAGTTCTTTCAACTAATACAATTATCCTTTAAATAAATTGAAATTAACCATGAAAATATTTCTATTTATTATTTCTTATTGGTAAAATTGAAAAAACCGGTAATTTGAGTATCTTAACACAAAAAAAACTGCTATGCAAAAAAAGATCATTCCATTTCTGGTAATAGCCGTGCTGATGGCTTCCTGTAATAATGAACCGGAAGCCCGTAAAGATGTAAAGCAATACAGTGCTGAGCAACTATTTAATAATAATAGTATTGGCGGCGGTGTATTCAATGCCGATGAATCAAAAGTATTGGTTCATGCCAATAATACGGGCATATTTAATCTTTACGAGATCAATATAACGGATACGTCTATGAAACCTCTTACGATGTCGGCCAAAGAGTCGTTTTTTTCGGTTGATTACCTGCCCGGCACCAATGCATACCTGTATACTGCCGATGAAGGAGGTAATGAGAATGACCATATTTACCTGCAAAACCGGGGCGATACTGTTGCCAGGGACCTAACCCCATGGCCTGGAAGCACCAACAGTGTTTATGGCTGGAGTGATGATAAAAAATCATTGTTTTTTACTAGTAACAAACGCAATAAAAGTTATTTTGATCTGTGGAAATCAGATACGGCCGGTTGGAACGCGGGTTTGTTTTACCAAAACGATTCTGGTTATAATCCCGGGATGATCAGTTCTTCTGAACGGTATATTGCACTCACCAAAAGCATTACAACGGATAAGAATGAAATGTACCTGTATGATCGGTCAAATAAGGTCATGAAAAAGATCAGCAATGACAATGAAGCAACCTGGAACCCAACCGGGTTTGAAAAAAATGACAGTGTTTTTTATTATATTACCAACGATGGCAGCGAATTTTCTTACGTGGTTAAGTACAATATGCATACCGGCAGCTCGGCAAAATATTTTAGTGATGCATGGGACGTTAACTTCATGTCGATCAGTGAAAAGGAAAAATACCATACCATTTTTATTAATGCCGATGGAAAAAATAAAGTATTGTTATTTGACCATGCCGGCAATAAACCTGTTGAATTTCCCGAGATCAAAGATGGCGATGTTAAATCGGTCACTATTTCACCTACCGAAAAAAATATGTTGTTGAGGGTGGGCAGCAGCCGCAGTCCGGATAATCTGTACAGTTATAATTTTGAAACTGGATCTTTAAAGCAACTGACACACACACTCAATAAAGAAGTAGATGAAAATGACCTGGTAAGTGCCACGGTGATCCGCTTTAAATCCTTTGATGGTAAAGAAATACCTGCTATTTATTATAAGCCCTTAACGGCATCTAAAGACAATAAAGTGCCTGCCTTACTGTGGATTCACGGGGGTCCGGGCGGCCAGTCCAGGATCGGCTTCTCCAACAGCATTCAGCACCTGGTAAATCACGGTTATGCGGTATTGGCTGTAAATAACCGGGGCAGCAGCGGCTATGGAAAAACCTTTTATAAGATGGATAATAAGGATCACAGCAATGGCGATCTAAAGGATTGTATCTGGGCAAAAAAATGGTTACAGGAACAGGAATATATTGACTCGGCAAAGATCGGGATCGAAGGTGGCAGTTACGGAGGTTGTATGGTATTGGGCGCCCTGGCTTTTCATCCTGATGAATTTAAAGTGGGTGTTGACCTGTTTGGCGTTGCCAACTGGCCCCGCACGCTAAAAAGTATTCCGCCTTATTGGGAGTCGTTCAGGAAAGCTTTGTATGATGAGTTGGGCGATCCGTTTACCACTGATTCGGTAAGATTGAAAAATATTTCTCCTCTCTATAATTACGAAAAAATAAAAAAACCGTTAATTGTTTTTCAGGGGATGAACGATGTACGGGTTTTGCCGATTGAAAGTGAAGAGATCGTTGCCGGTGTAAAGAAAAATAATGTGCCGGTGGAATATGTAACCTATCCGGATGAGGGCCATGGTTTTGCCAAAAAAGAAAATCAAATTACAACTTCGAATAAAACGCTGGAATTTTTGGATAAGTATTTGAAGGGTGAAGGTTATGTGCCGAATAAAAAACAATAAGGCCAACTAAAGAAAAATGCCGAATTTATTGATTCGGCATTTTTTTTACAAAAGCATTAACATAACTTCGCATGCGTAAAGTAAATTAGTTGAAACCAATAGCGTGTGGAGTACGTATCTAGAGGAAAATCTGTTGTATTAAAGATGAAAATGTCACATTTGTGACATGGACCTTTGAATATTTAGCTTAAAATTGCAGAATTATGATTAAAACAAGTTTTATGTGGTTGTTACGGATTTTGGCGGCAGTAATTCTTTTGCAAACTTTATATTTCAAATTTACTGCACATCCGCAATCCGTGGAATTATTTACAACACTGGGAATGGAGCCCTGGGGCAGGATAGGAACAGGTATCTTTGAACTCATTGCTGCCCTGTTCCTGTTAATACCCCGTACAACATTATTGGGTGCTTTAATTGGATTGGGTTTGATGTCGGGGGCCATATTTTTCCATCTTACAAAATTGGGCATTAATTTTGGTGGGGATGCGGTTTTATTTGCCTACGCAGTCATCACATTTGTTTGTTGCCTGATATTGATCATTATACTTAGAAAAAATATACCTCAACTTTTAAAATTAAGATTTTGACAAGTGTTTTTAATAAATCGGCGGAATCACTGGATAGTTTGGTAAATGTATTATTGCAGCTACCGAACGAAGGCGGTTATTCAAATCCATGCAGTGCATTAAGCTATGCCAGCATCGGCCAGCATACGCGCCACATTATTGAGTTGTACCAATGCCTGTTGTCTGGGTACCAGGCCGGTGAAATCGACTATGATGACCGTAAAAGAAATACGCTTTATGAAAATGATATAGTTGCAGCGGTTGATGTCATCAATGATATCCGTTTACATCTTGTGCAGCCGGATAAAACGCTGAAGATCTTTTGCCATACGGAAGACAGCAGCATTTGTATTGAATCAAACTATTACCGGGAGGTTTTGTACAATCTTGAACACTGTATCCACCACCAGGCTTTAATAAAAGTAGCTTTACTCAGCATGGCGGATATTAAAATTGCCGACGGATTTGGTGTGGCTCCCTCCACTTTACAATATCGGCAGCAATGTGCACAGTAAGTTTTGTACAGGGGAAAAACACGGTGATGATCACGTCAAACCGGGATGAACATGCCGGGCGTGCAAATGCGGCAGCCCCGGAATTTCAACTGCAAAAAAATAAAAAAATAATTTTTCCAAAGGATGCAAAAGCAGGCGGCACCTGGTTTGTTGCCGGAGAAAATGGTATGGTAGCCGTTTTGTTAAACGGTGCGTTTAAAACCCATATAGCCAAACCGCCATACCGGAAGAGCAGGGGGTTGATACTGTTGGATTTTTTTGAAGCGGACACCCCGCTTGTTTTTTTTAAAGAAATGGATCTCCATAACATTGAACCGTTTACCATTATTCTTTATCAAACTAAAACCTTACACGAATTAAGGTGGGATGGCAACTGCAAATATGAAAAGCCATTAAACCCCTCGGGAAATTATATCTGGTCGTCTGCAACATTGTATACCGCAGATGTAATTGAATTAAGGGAAGATTTATTTGACAGGTTTATCCATGCCGGGAAAAAAATTACCGCTGACCTGGTTCGTGAATTTCATGCTGGTCATAATAACGATCAGGAAAACGGTTTTGTCATTAACCGGCAAACCGGTATGAAAACATTCAGTATAACGCAGGCCACGGTAAATACGGGCAGGATCGATTTTTTGCATAATGATCTGTTGCAACACAGGATATCGGCAGAAACCCTGCTCACTAATCAGTTACAAACCGTTCATAGGTGAAGAAATTTAAACTGTTTATTCATAAATTAACACATTGGGAGTATTGGCCTTTTGACATTGTTTATATTCCCATGTATTTTGTCTGGTTTTATTATGCTGCCAAAGCCAGGTCTTTTTTCTTTTTTAATGCAGCTAATCCACGGATCAAGAATGCCGGATTTTTAATGGAATCGAAAAAAGAGATCTATGATATCATACCGGAACAGTACATTCCCAAAACATTATTTTTTAAATGGGGAACCAACCCGGATGAAATTGTACGATCTGTTGCTGATTCCCATATTTCTTTTCCCTGTATTGCCAAACCCGATATTGGCGGAAAGGGCAGGGGGGTGCAGAAACTGGAAACATGGGAAGAACTCGTAACTTATGCAGCTAAAATAAAAATGGACTTCCTGGTGCAGGAGTTTATTTCGTACCGTGAGGAAGTTGGTATTTTTTATTGCCGCATGCCGGATGAACCCGATGGATTTATCAGTGGTATTGTAGCCAAGGAATTTTTGATCGTACAAGGTGACGGCATTTCAACGTTGACCCGGCTACTGGAAAAGGATCCGCGTTTTCATATGCAATTACCGGCGTTACAAAAAATCTACGGCGAAGGTTTGAACGCAGTGTTGCAAAAAGATGAACATAAAAATTTAGTGCCATTTGGCAATCATGCCAGGGGAGCCCGGTTTATGGATGTTAGCCATTGGGCCGACGAGGCTTTTACTAAAACCTTTGATGCCATTTGCAAGGAAGTACCTGAATTTTATTTTGGCCGGTTGGATATCATGTACAATAACCTGGATGAATTAAAAGCAGGTAAAAATTTTTCAATTATTGAATTGAATGGAGCCGGCAGCGAGCCTACCCATATTTACGATCCCGGGCATTCCCTGATCTTTGCCTGGAAAGAAATTGCACGCCATTTTAAATTGCTTTGTACAATCAGTATCAAGAATCATAAAAAAGGGTATCCTTTTTTAACGGTTAAAGAGGGTATGCAGATGTTTAAAGAAAATAATGCGGTGGTAAAAATCCTGAAAGCATTTTAAAACAGATGAACAGAAAAAGGAAAAAGATATTGAAATGGGGTTTCCTGATCTTTATTTCGTGCTGGATAGTTTTTGCCCAGAGCTGCATGAAATTCAGGGTCAGCGACAGTAAAGCTAAAGAAGCATTTGATCAAAAGGGAATACCAGTCAGTTTTCATTATGCAGATGTGGATAAAATAGGGTTACATTATGCAAAGACCGGCGCAGATACTTTGCCAACTTTGTTTTTTATACATGGTTCACCGGGCAGTTGGGATGCTTTTTCACTATACATGATGGATACGGCGCTGCTACGGCATTTCAGGATCATATCGGTTGACAGGCCCGGTTTTGGACACAGCGATTTTGGCGCCGCCTATCATTTAAGCGTGCAGGCGGCGATGATCCATAAAATAGTTCAGAAAGAAAATAATCAAAGGCCGGTTCATCTTATTGGTCACAGTATTGGAGGGCCAGTCATAGTTCAGATGGCACAGGATCATCCGGATGAATTCGCATCATTAACCATATTGTCGGGTTCAATCTCACCCTTCGATGAGCCAAAGGAATACTGGCGTTACTTATTCATGTACACACCCCTGCGTTTGCTGATGCCGGGTGCATTTAAACCTTCCAATGACGAAATAGTTTATTTTAAAAAAGAGTTGTACAACCTGGATAAAGGCTATGCTGTTTTGCAAATGCCGGTTACTATTATACACGGAGATTCAGATAAATTTGTACCCGTTAAGAATGTTGAATACGGTAAAAAGAAGTTGAAGCACAATGCAAAACTTAAAATTATTATTATTCCGGGTGCCGGTCATTTTATACCCTGGCAACATGATCAATTAATACGGGGCCATTTGCTTACGTTGGCAACAGCACAATAAAAAAATGATGCCAGATTACGGGTTATCGGCTGCTAATACCCCTGACCAGGTACCTGGGGGTTGCTGGCAATGCTCTTGTTGCTGCCGGTGTTGAAATGACGTTGAAATGCCTGCTGTTTCTTGCCTGGAGATTTGGTTACATGGATAACGAAAATGAATAGTTTCTGTTACCATTAAAACAACGGGTTACGCATGATCAATAACACGTGTTTTTTTATACCATCTTGATTTAATAAGAGTCCAAAGCACTACGTTGAAATCTTAGATGGTATTATACCGATAGCAAATGGCTTTGGGCTACATATTGGTATAATCGGTATTAAATATATTTTTTGGATTTCAGTTATCAAGATCAAAATACCTACTATTGAAAAGTATAACGGATTTACCTAATATTCTATAGTAATTATTCTATCTTTATGTTTCTATAATATGGAGTACCCCAAAACCCTTCAGGAATTATGAAAAAATTTTTACTTGTTGACGATCATTCCGTCGTTCGTTCCGGTATTAAAAATCTTCTGCTGGATATTTATGAAAACTCTGAAATATATGAGGCAGCAAATGGTGAGTCTGCAGCAGAAAAATTAAAGGAAAGATTTTATGATCTGATCATACTGGATATCCAGATGCCCGGAACAGATACACTTGGATTAATGGAATATATTCACATCACTTATACGGATGCAAAAGTTTTAATGTTTTCGATGAGTGCAGAAAATATTTATGCAGAACGTTTTATGAAAGCAGGAGCTTATGGATTTATTTCTAAAGAATCGCCGTTGGAAGAAATTACCCGTGCTATCCGTATAATACTGGCCAATAAAAAATACATCAGCGAGTCACTGGCCGGTAAACTGGCCGAAGATTCTTTTTCGGGAAAATCGGGCAATCCTTTTAATGAACTTTCTCCCAGGGAATTTGAAATTGTGTCTCTTTTGCTTACCGGGAAAACAGTTACCGACATCTCACATGCGTTAAGTATTCAAACTTCCACAGTAGGTACGCACAAAGCACGATTATTTGAAAAACTGGGAGTTGATAATATTCTGAAATTAAAAGAACTTGCTACTACGTATAACCTGTAGGCTTTATTAGTAAAACGCAGGGCATCTTACTTTATTTGCCGAAGAATTTTGACTGCTGGTAAATGCTTTATAAGAAAAAGTTATCTCAAAGGCGCCTCTCAACTGGGAGGCCCTTCTTAATTTACTGGAATTTATATCATAATTTATTCCGATTCCCAATTTATCATAATCTAATTTGAGTACAGGTATAAACGCATCTTGAAAACGATAGAGAACCCCCCCGGTTAAGGCTACGTTTTGGGTTTCGTTGTTGGTAAAAAAATCATGACCCAGTAATAAACCTCCCTGGATTTGTCTTGCGCCTCCCTGTATAAAAATTCAACATTTTTGGATTTCTCCAAGGGATTTATTAAACAAACTCAATAGTTTGCAGATATAAATTTTAATTTTACAAAAACATAGAAAACATGGGTGTACTTAATCAAATAGCCGAATATTTGTACCTGAAGAAAAAAGATCCGGATCAGCCGCGTACGCAATGGATTAAATACATGCATGGCATAAACCGGCTGTCTATTTTATTGTTCCTGTTGGCGATGATTATTCTGGCTGTAAAATTATTGTGGTAGCCGGGTAAGAAAGGCATAAATACTTGTTGCGGCATTATCTGATGCATGCCCTCCTTCGCTCAGCAGGGTTTTAAGTGAAACATAATCTTCCCGGATTTTTTTTTGTTTACTTTCATCAGTCAGCAGCAAATTCAATTCCAGTTTTAAATTTTCAACCGTCAGTTCATCCTGTATCAATTCCTTAACCACTTCCTTATTCATGATAAGGTTCACAAGGCCTATGAATTTTATTTTGATAAGCCTTTTGGCGATCTGGTAAGAGAATGCGCTGCCCTTGTAACAGATGATCTCAGGTACGGCAAACAGTGCCGTTTCTAAAGTAGCGGTACCGCTTGTTACCAATGCCGCTTTTGATTGCATTAAAAGTTCATAAGTTTTATCAACTACCGAGGATACATTATCATACGGAGCTAAAAGTTCTGCGTAAAAACTTTCATCCAGTCCGGGTGCTTTGGCAACCACAAACTGGTAACCCGGAAAGTGTTTGGCAACTTGTAACATGATGGGAAGTTTCTTTAAGATCTCCTGCTGCCTGCTGCCGGGTAAGAGTGCAACAGTTTTCTTGGTTCCTTGTTCAATATTCCTTGTTCCTTGTTCGTTATTCAAAAATTCCTCTACCACTTCAACCAGCGGATGCCCCACATATTCCACTTCGTAATTCCATTTTTTATAAAAATCTTTTTCAAATGGCAGGATGACAAGCATTTTATCGACACAGTTTTTTATCAGTTTAACCCTGTCTTCCTTCCATGCCCAAACCTGGGGCGAGATGAAGTAGATAACGGTTAACCCCTGTTGTTTTGCCCATTTGGCAATACGTAAATTAAAACCGGGATAATCGATCAGGATCAACGTGGTGGGTTGATATTGCAGGATATCATCTTTACAAATTTTGATATTTTTTAAAATGGTACGCAGGTTTTTGATCACTTCTAAAAAACCCATGAAGGCAAGTTCTTTGTAATGCTTTACCAGTGTGGCTCCGGTGGCTTCCATCTTATCGCCACCCCAGCAACGGAATTCAGCTGCTGCATCTTTCTTTTTTAAAGCTTTAATAAGATTGCTGCCATGCAGGTCACCACTGGCTTCGCCTGATATGATATAATACTTCATGATGATTGTATTGTGGTTGCAAAGCCGCGGGCCAGCCTTTTAAAACGGGATAAAGGTATGCTGTATAACTGAGCCCGGCAAATGCCCGGTGTCAGGGGTACGATGTTTGATGTACGGTGTTTGATGTACGTTGTTTTTGATGTACGATGTTTGATGTACGATGTACGCAAGCTTTATATTACTGTCGTACATCTTACCTCGTACTTCGTACATCTTATCTCGTACATCTTACCTCGTACTTCGTACATCATCTTACCTCCTACACCTGATGCTATCCAAAAGTTTTGATACTCAATGCGGTAACCGCGTAAATAAGTGTAGCCACAAAAATTCCTTTGGCGGTATGATCAATTCTTGCATTAATATAGATGGTAAATAAAATGGCATTGGCCATCAGGGAAAGGCTGATGGCTGCGGTTAACAGTTTATGTCCGGGCTGCACAAAAAGAAATTGTATGACTTCAGCATAATTGAGCGACCAGAGTTTGGTATATTTAAAAATTGCAAAACCAATCAAAGGGGCCAACATACCCAGGATAAAACCAAATATAAATTTGTCTTTCTTCAGTATCATTTGAACAGTTTATTCTTTTTCAATAATTTTTTCATGTCGTAATTCGTCAGGTCAAACTGAACGGGAACCACGCTCACATAATTATTTTTAAGTGCCCATACATCTGTGTCTTTGTCTTTGTCAAAATTGATAAACTCACCGGTCAGCCAATAATATTTTTTTCCGTGCGGGTCAATTCTTTCGGTAAACTCTTCTTTGTATTTGGCATAAGCCTGTTTGCAGACCATCATTCCCTTTATTTTTTTTAAGGGTGCAGAAGGGATATTTACATTCAGTAATAAATGCTTGTCCACTTTATTGGCCAAAACCGTCTTAATCATTTCATGGGCATAATGCCTGGCCGCAGAAAAATCCGCATCAAAGCGGTAATCGAGTAATGAAAAACCAATGCTGGGAATACTTTCGATAGATGCTTCCATAGCCGCACTCATGGTACCACTATAAATTACATTGATGGAGTGATTGGCACCATGATTAATACCACTGATACATAGATCGGGTTTGCGGTGCAGGATCTTATCCACGGCCAGTTTAACACAGTCAACCGGTGTGCCGGATGTTTGCCATGCTTCAATTTCGCCAAATAAATCAACTTTATCCATCCTGAGCGGATGTCCGATAGTAATCGCATGCCCCATACCACTCTGCGCTTTGTCGGGTGCCACTACAACAACTTTACCTAAAGTTTTTGCGGCTTCAATTAAACTTTTTATTCCGGGGGCGTTTATACCGTCATCATTGGTTATCAGGATAATGGGTAGTTCTTTTTTCTTAGCCATGTATGTTCAAATCATTTTAAAATTGAGGAAATAGTTGCCTGGCAATACCCGTTTGGCGAAAAGGCCATGGAATCATTGCCAATATCAATAGTAACGCCAAACCAAAATAGATTAGTGTGCGCTTGTGTTTTTTGGCATCTGTATCGCTACGCTTTATCATACTGCGGCCTACGTGTACAAGTAGCCAGGCGATGATCATCATCAGGGCGTGTTCCACTGCAAAGAAACGTTCCGCGGGGTCTTTCATAACCGCTCCCATACCGCTTTTTACTTTTTCGAACCATGAGCCTGTAAAATACAGGATCAGCCCCAGCAGTAGCTGAATATCGCAACTGATCATGAAAAACAAGCTGCTTTTATTATCGCTGTTTTTATAGCCTCTTTTCGAAATGACAGCGCCCAGGGCGGCAATAACTGCCCAAACACCAAAAATCAAAACCGCCCAGCGAAGTATATTATGTATTACCAGTGTATAATTCATATGAATAATTTTGCAGCAAAAATAAGGTAAGAGTTTTAACCAGCTCTTTTTAAATATGGTTTTGCTGCCAAAGACCCCGGCAAACAGTTGCCCGCTTTTACGATTTTTACAGGTTGTTTTCTTTTCCGTGTGCATTCATGCAAGCTGCGAGCCCGCAGGCAAGGTCTGTGGCAAAATAAAAAAAATAAATTTTGATAAACTAAAATAATTAGTATATTTGTACTAATCAAATTAGTTGAATCATGTCAATAGCAGGACAAAATCTGAAATATTTGCGCAAACTCCGTGGTTGGACACAAGAGGAATTTGCCATCAAACTGGGTATTAAACGCTCCCTGATCGGGGCTTATGAAGAAGAAAGAGCTGATCCCCGTTTGGACGTATTGGAAATACTGGCCGATATTTTCAAGCTTTCTTTGGATGAGCTTTTACTGAAAGATTTAAGTAATAACACAGATAATTACCTGGCAAAGCGCCGGCAACAAAAGATGATGAGTGCCGATCGAAATATCATACACTTTGTTCCCATCAAAGCAGCCGCAGGTTACCTGGCCAGTTACGCGGATACAGAATTTATTGATGAGCTCAATACTTTTACGTTACCGATGTTATCGGGAGGTAATTACAGGGCTTTTGAAATTATTGGCGACAGTATGTTACCTACACCAAGCGGGAGTATTATCGTTGGAGAAAAAATTGAAAACACAAGTGAACTAAAAAACAGCCAGGCATATATAGTAGTGAGCAGAAACGAAGGGATTGTTTATAAGCGGGTTGAAAGGAACGGGCGCAGTAAGAATAAATTAACCCTGGTGAGTGATAATCCGCAATACCAGCCTTACCAGGTTAATGCCGAAGACATCATGGAATTATGGCAGGCGCAGATGGTGATCAGTAAAGTAAGTCAGCAACAACGCTGGGATGTTAACTCCCTGGCCAGCATGGTGAATAACCTGCAGTCGCAGGTGAGTACTTTAAAAAAGAAAATGAATTAATGCATTATTAACAGTGGAGATTTGGCTTATCATGAACGCAAAAGAATTATTGTTATTGAATTTTGAAGAAGTACGTCGCAGAAGTATTAAGATTTGGAAAAGTATTTCTGAGGAAGATCTTTTTTGGAGGCCCGATGCGGAAGCCATGAGTTGCTTTGAAATGATCAGGCATGTGCTGGAGGGTGAAAATACTTATCACCATATCATCCTTAACAGGGGCGTGCCGGGGAGTTATACAAGTCCTTTAAAAGGTAATCCATATACAACCATGGAAGATGAGTTAAAAAACGCACAGCCTTACCGTGAAAAATTTTTGAAAATGATTAATTCCCTTACAGCAGAGGATCTTGAAGAGGAATTTGTAACCGGTAAAGAAATTAAACAACATCGTAAACTCGCCAACTATTTATGGAGGGTAGCCTATCATGAGAGCGTACATACGGGGCAGTTGTTGGGTTATTTACGCACATTAAATGCACCCGGGGCTGTAATTTGGGATTAGCTTTTATATTTGCAGATCACACTAAAACATAACTTTAGCGCACAACCAGATACATCGATTAATAATTAAAAAACACAGTTATGATTAAGCTTCAGATCATCGGCAATCTTGGTAAAGATTGCATCGTAAAAGAGATCAACGGTAAAAACGTTATCAATTTCAGCGTAGCACATTCGGAACGTTTTAAAGACGCACAAGGCAACCCAAAGGAGAGAACAACCTGGGTGGAATGTGCTTATTGGACAGACCGTACTGCCATTGCGCCTTATTTATTGAAAGGAACCACGGTATTTGCTGAGGGTACTCCCGAAGCCGATACCTATACCAACAAGGAAGGGCAGGCGGCAGCCACCTTGCGCATGCGGGTTCAAAACGTTCAGTTATTGGGGAGCAACAGAGACAACGCGGGCTCAAACCAGGGTAATGTTACCAATACGGGTATCAGTAATACACCGGTTGTAAAAACAGAGCCAGCCAATTCCGCTGCTCCGGTAGACGATTTGCCGTTTTAGTTTTTATATCCCACAAAGTCACCAGGCTAACTAAGGTGCTTCTAAATAGTATTCTTTTGGGTTTGCCCTGCCTTTGTGGGATTTTTTTATAGCCTGATTTTTTATCTTAAAGTTTAAAACGCTGAAAACCGTATGCAGGAAAAGTAACGCATTTGTTCTCTTCTCTTTTTCTCTTTCGTCCGCTTAGCCCTAAAAAATCTACACGCCGTTCCTTTGCGGGAATTATTTTTTTGTAATTGAATACCTTCAGAAAAATTAACTGGTGCAAATCGGTATACATGAGAAATAGTGCATTTGTGCTCTTCACTTTTCCAATTTTTTTCCTCTTAGCAAATAGTAATCTCCGGGCTTATTTGTATTTTATTTCAAAACCTGATGTTTTTTATAAAGTTTTAACTTGTGCAAAACAGTTTGCATGAGCAATTGAATATATTTTCTTTCCTTTTTTGGCTTTTTCTTCTTTGTCCGCCTGGCAAAAAAAATCTCCGCGCTTTTGCGTATTTTTTAATTGCCTTATATTTTTCATAAAGTTTTAACTTGTGCAAAACAGTCTGCATGAATAATAGAATATTTATTTTTTCCTCTTTTTTTATTTTTTCCTCTTTTGCCGGCTTAACCCAAAAGAACGTAACCCAATATGTTGATCCCTTTATTGGTACGGGCGGTCATGGGCATACCTATCCCGGAGCCGTGTTGCCGCATGGCATGCTGCAGTTGAGCCCCGATACAAGACTTGATGGCTGGGATGGTTGCGGCGGTTACCATTATTCAGATCATTATATTTATGGTTTTACGCATACACATTTAAGTGGTACCGGTGTGAGTGATTATGGCGATATTTTGATCATGCCAATGAAAGGAGAGCCATCTCCCGATAACAAAGTATATGGATCAGAATTTTCGCATACCGGGGAAAAAGCGGAACCTGGTTTTTATTCCGTTAAACTGGAAGATGACAATATTTTGGCTGAAATGACAGCAACTACCCGGGTTGGTTTTCACAGGTACCGTTTTCCGGATTCAGAAAATAATCATATTGTTATTGACCTGAATCACCGCGACGAAGTGATTGAGTCTTCACTAAGAATTATTAACCGGCAAACCATAGCAGGGCTTCGTCGAAGCAAAGCATGGGCTAATAACCAGTATGTTTATTTTGTGATCGAATTTTCCAGCCCATTTACCATGGCCCAATTTTGGCAACAGGATTCCCTGCTTTCGCCGGGAACAGCCGGTATCACTGATTCGAGAAATATAAAAGCCTCTTTTAAATTTACCGATGACCTGGTGATGGTGAAAACCGCCATTTCTGCCGTTAGCGTAGAAGGAGCTTTGAATAACCTGGTTGCCGAGTTACCCGGCTGGGACTTCGAAAAGACAAGACAGGATGCTCAGCAAAGATGGAATGTTGAATTGAGTAAAATAGAAGTTGAATCGGATGACCTGAAGAAAAAACGTAACTTCTATACCGCATTGTATCATACGGCCATAGTGCCCAATATTAACCAGGATGTGGACGGGCAGTACCGGGGCAGGGATAACAAAATTCACAAGGCTGAAGGATTTACCAATTATTCTGTTTTTTCCCTTTGGGATACCCATAGGGGCGCACATCCATTATATACCATCATTGACCAAAAGCGAACACTGGATTATATAAAATCCTTTTTAGTACAGTACCGGGAAGGCGGCCGGTTACCGGTTTGGGAACTGAGCAGCTGCGAAACAGATTGTATGATCGGATACCACAGTGTACCTGTTATTGTAGATGCCTATATGAAGGGTATCAACCAATTTGACACAAAACTGGCCCTGAAAGCCATGAAGAAATCTGCTACCTGGGACCATTATGGATTGTCTGCATTAATGGATCATGGGTTATTGGAAATAGATGATGAACAGGAAAGTGTAAGTAAAACTTTGGAATATGCTTATGACGACTGGTGCATTGCTCAGTTTGCGAAGAAAGAAGGTAGTTTGTCTGATTATAAATACTATATAAAAAGGGCTCAGGCATATAAAAATTTATTGGATCCCCAAACCGGTTTTATGCGTCCCCGGAAAAACGGTGACTGGATCTCACCGTTTGACCCAAGGGAAGTGAATAACAATTTCACCGAAGCAAACAGTTGGCAATATTCTTTCTATACACCGCAGGATATGAATGGCTACCTGAAAATGATTGGGGGCAGAAAAAAGATGGAAGAAAAACTGGATAAATTATTTTCTGAGAATACGCAGACAACGGGGCGCAACCAAAGTGATATAACCGGGTTAATAGGGCAGTATGCACATGGTAACGAACCCAGTCATCACATCGCCTACCTCTACAATTTTACCGGAGCAGCTTACAAAACACAGGCCATGGTTCATCGTATTATGAATGATATGTATCATGATACGCCCGACGGGCTGGAGGGTAATGAAGACTGCGGACAGATGAGTGCCTGGTATGTATTAAGTGCTTTGGGTTTTTACCCGGTTACACCGGGTACAACAGACTATATCATAGGTACGCCATTATTTTCTTCTGCAACAATTCATTTAGAGAATGGAAAAACATTTACGGTAAAAGGAAACCAGGTAAGTCATGAAAATTTTTATATCCAGGCAGCTTCATTGAATGATAAGCCTTATGTTAGATCTTACATCTCTTATTTCGATGTGAATAAGGGGGGTATTTTAAATTTTGCCATGGGAGCAAAGCCTTCTGCATTTGGAAAAACTGGTTTTCCGACGACCGGAATTGCCGGTAATACAATTGTGTTGAACCCGGTAATTGATGGTGGTGCCATGTCATTTAAGGGTGATAAAATCATCAAAATAGATGCTGCCCAAAAAGGGTTGCGTTATTTTTATACGCTGGATGGTACTATACCAGGTGCATCCTCAAAGAAATATACAGGCCCTTTCAGCGTAAACAAATCAACAACTGTAAAGGCCATCGCCTTAAATGCCGGAGGGGAAAAGAGCTTTGTAACTACGGCCCTATACAAAAAAGTTCCCCACAACTGGACAATCAATCTGAATACAGCCTATGAACAGCAATATGACGGCAACGGAAAAAATGGGTTAATTGATGATGTACGGGGTAAAGTTGACTGGCGTAAAGGCAACTGGCAGGGTTATCAAAATACGGATATGGATGTGGTGATTGATCTGCAGGAAACCAGATCCATATCGAAAATCGACATCGGGTTTTTACAGGATTCCAGGGCATGGATCATTTTGCCAAAGGAGATCGTTATTGAAGTGTCGAACGACAATAAAAATTTTTTGAAAATCTATTCCGGCGAAAATTATTTGCCGGTTGAAGATGAAACAGTACAGCTAAAAAACATAGAGGCAAAATTTAAAACCGTTTCGGCCAGGTTTGTAAGGGTAATGGCAAAGCAATATGGTAAATTACCTGCATGGCATTTGGGGGCAGGCGGGGATACACATATTTTTGTGGATGAGATACAGTTACGGTAAATAAAATAACTTTCCGGTAAACAGGATGATGTTGCCGTTAATGGATACAGCCATGGCACTTTAGCTCCGGCATCATGCATTAATGGCTAATGATTTTTCTTATCAAAATAACCGGTGGCAACGAATTAAACGGTAGCAGTTAGTATAATAAATTTATTAACTTTACGTAATTCTTATAATCTTGTTTTTAATCTAAAAAATATGGCTTTGAATTAATAAACTGGCTGTACGCTTATCAATAGCCTTTGAAAGATGCCTGGTTTCAAAATAAGAATAGCAGGTATAACGTGGTACTTCGGGAAAAAGTTGGTAAAAAACAATCCGAATATTAAAATAACGGGTATGAATTATTCACAGCTGTTGGAAGAAGTTAAAATCAATGTGACAAGTATTTTTTTAGCTGGTGACTGTAAAAAAATACCATACCATAACCTTTCCCATACTGAACAGGTGGTAGCAAATGCGGTAAGGATCGCTAATCATTATAAATTAAATGATACTGACTTTTTTATTGTAGTGGCTGCTTCCTGGTTTCATGACAGCGGGTATTGCAATGGAATGGTAAAAACGCACGAAGAAAACGGCGCAATGATGGCAGGGGCATTCCTGGCAGGTAACGGGGTGGAAAACGACATCATAACCGAAATTCATAAATGTATTATGGCTACAACCCTGCCGCAAAAACCCTCAACCTTATTGGAACAGATCATTTGTGATGCTGATCTTTATCATTTTGGCACCGATAGTTTTGCAAGCTGGAATAAACTGATGCGTAAAGAGGTGGAATGGCGAACAGGAAAAGCAGTATCGAAAGATGATTGGCGGAAAGAGACAATTGCATTGATGGAATCCCATCATTTTCATACAGATTATTGCAAGGAACTGTTGCAGGATACAAAAAATAAAAACCTGGAGGCCCTAAACCAAAAAGACGAAAAAACGAATAATTTAAAATCTGTGAAGATCATAGAGGCGGGTGACTCCAATACAACTAAAACGGTTTCTCCTGCAACTGTAGTTAATAAACCCAAAGACGACAGGTTGAACAGGGGAATAGAAACGATGTTCAGAATAACATCGGGAAATAACCAGCGGCTGAGCGATATGGCAGATAAAAAAGCCAATATTATGATCAGTACAACTTCTATTATTATTTCAGTGCTCTTAAGTGTATTATTTCGCAAGTTGGAAGAAAATCCACAATTAGCATTTCCGGCTATTTTACTGCTAACGGTTTGTGTAGGTACCATGGTGCTTGCCATACTGGCAACAAGGCCAACACTGCCTAATGGCAGGTTTACCGAAGAAGATATAAAGGAGAAAAAAGCAAACCCGCTTTTTTTTGGAAATTTTTACAGAATGACGTTTGATGAGTATAACTCGGGTATGCAGCAGGTGATCAGTGACAGGGAATATTTATACAGCAGTTTAACCAGAGATATTTATTCCCAGGGGGTGGTGCTTGGCAGAAAATACCGGCTCTTGCGTTTAGCTTATAATGTTTTTATGTATGGTATTGTGACGTCTGTGGCTGCATTTATTATTGCTTCTCTTTTCTTTTAATAAATTAATGAATCTATGGTTTCCCGTTCTTTTTTTAACAGGGATATTAGCTGGCTCTCTTTTAACCAATGTGTGTTGGCCGAAGCCGGAAAGGAAGCAGTACCCTTGATGGAACGGATACGTTTTTTGTCCATCTATTCTTCTAATCTTGATGAATTTTACAGGGTACGTATGCCGACGATAATGGCCTTGCAAAAAATTGAAAAAGTTAAGGATAATTCAGGCGTTTACAGCCAGGCGACCGAAATTATTAACAAACAGCAAAATCAATATGGAGAAATTCTTAACCATTCCATCATACCTGCTTTAAAAAAACAAGGGCTTAATTTAATTTATAATGAGCAAATTCCGGCTGGCTTATTGACGGCTGCCGAAGATTATTTTTTTACACAAGTCGCGGGTTTTCTGCAACCAAAAAGGCTATCACCCAATGACGACTATTTTCCAAAAAATAATCAGCTCTACATTCTGGCCATTGTTCAGTTTCAGGCAGGGGATGAAGAGATGTTCTTAATAAACATTCCTTCCGGTGATGTTTCCCGTTTTTTTAAAATTAAAACCAACGAAACCTATATTTTATTTCTGGAGGATATTATCAAACTTAATTTGCATCGTCTGTTTCCGGCTGCAGTTTCTATTGCAGCCTATAATATAAAAATTACCCGTGATGCGGAAATGAACCTGGAGGATGAATACGACACAAACCTGTTGAAAAAAATAGAAAAGCAACTCGCTAAAAGAGATTTTGGATTGGCCACACGTTTTTTATACCAGCCGGGCATCCCCCTGCGAAATTTGCAGGCCGTTATACAAGGTCTTAACCTGAGCAAGGCTTCGGCAGTTGAGGGAGGTACCTATCATAACCTTAAAGACCTGGCACAACTTCCCGTTGATCGGTCAATAGATTCCTATCCCGAATGGCCGGCTTTACCGTCATTTGAAAATGAATTTAACGGACGTACATTATTGGCCCGGATTATAGAGGAAGACCGGATGATACATACGCCATACCAGTCATACGGGCCTGTTCTGCGCTTTTTTAATGAAGCAGCAATTGACAATACGGTGGAAGAAATTTATACAACATTATACCGGGTAGCCAGCGATTCTAAAATTGTAAATGCATTAATAAGTGCTGCGAAAAACGGTAAAAAAGTTGTTGTTATGGTGGAGTTGAAAGCCAGGTTCGATGAAGCAAACAATATAAAATGGGCTAAAAAAATGAAGTCTGCAGGCGTTCGGATCTTATACAGCAACAATACCATAAAAGTTCATGCGAAAATAGCTTTGATCAAAAGAAATGACCCACAGGCACCTTATATCGGACTTTTGGCTACAGGAAACCTTAACGAAAATACGGCCAGGTTTTACACCGATCATATTTTATTAACAGCGCACCAGCCATTGTTGGCCGAAATGGATGAGCTGTTTACCTTCCTGAAAAAACGTAAAAAACCGGAAACTGAAAACGTTATTTCCTTTAAACATTTATTGATCGCACAGTTTAACCTGCATGCCAGGTTTTTAGAATTAATTGACCGGGAAATAGCATATGCCAAACAGGGGATACCAGCGGGTATAACTATCAAATTAAATAATCTTGAGGAAGAAGTTTTGATCGGAAAACTATATGAAGCGTCTGATGCGGGTGTTAAAATTAAATTGATTGTTCGCAGTGTCTGCAGACTGGTGCCGGGCGTTCCGGGGCAAAGCGGGAATATTACGGTTAAAAGAATAGTTGACAGGTACCTGGAACATGGACGGGTATTCATTTTTGATAATAACGGAGACCCCGATATTTTCATGGGGTCTGCCGACTGGATGAACAGGAATATATACCGCAGGATAGAAGTTTGTTTTCCGGTTTATGCGCCCCGTATTAAAGAGCAGTTAGCACAGTTATTGGCATTACAATGGAGCGACAATGTTCAGGCTATATCAATTGATCATGCATTAAGTAACCTTCCGGTAAAATCAGAACCTCCTGTTGTTCGTTCACAGGAGGCTGTTTATAATTTCCTTTCAAAAATTTACAAACCGGTTACCTGATGCAAAAAAAGAAGTTTTCATATCAATCTTTGTCCAGGTTTTTTATTTTCATGATGCTCCTTGCCGGTTGTACCGGTGCTGATAAAAAAGCTGTAACAATTGATGGCTATGATCTTACTACAAGTGAAAGATTCTCTATGCCGGAAAAATTACTTGAAATATCGGGCATTGGTTTTTACGACGGAAACGCAGATACGGTGTATGCGATCCAGGATGAAGACGGAAAATTGTTTCGGCTGGCATGGGGTAATAAAAAATATTACAGCAGTAAGTTTGCCCAAAAGGGCGACTATGAGGACCTGGCAATTTTGAACCAGGCAGTATTTGTCCTGAAAAGCGATGGAACAATTTTTCGTTTCCCTTTTGCTGAAACAGCCAACGAAACAATTGAAAATGTTCAGGAATTTAAGGGTTTGATTCCGGCCGGGGAATATGAAGGGATGTATGGGGAATATCTAACAGGTAAATTATATGTTATCTGTAAAAATTGTAAAGTTGATGATGCTGAAAACAACGTAACCGGTTATGTGATAGATGTTTTTGATTCGATGTATTTATCGGGGAATTTTAAATTGAATTTAAAAAATACAACTGGTTTCAAGAGTCAGGTAAAGGAAAATTTCCGCCCGTCTGCAATGGCCAAAAATCCAGTAACCGGCTACTGGTATTTTATGTCAGGCGTTAACAGACTACTGGTGGTAACGGACACAAATTGGGTCGTACAGGAAACGGCAAAGCTTAGCGAAAGCAAATTTAATCAGCCGGAGGGAATCGCATTTGATCAACAGGGCAACCTATACATATCCAATGAAGGAAGTGATTTTTCCGATGGCAATATTTTAAAATTTGTGCGTCAGCCTATGAAGTAGGGGAAATGCTGCATCACTGCGTATTCCAAAGCCATTACACCTGATTTGTGAAAGGTAAGGATAATGATAGCCGGAAGAATGTCGTGTTTGTTTTCGTGGGTTCTGAAAAATGTGTTAAGTTACTATACATTTTAAATGATAGAATCTTGTTGAAGCGAAATTGCATGACAGGTGGTTTGAAAATGAATAGAACTCGGTTAACGGTATTGGAGTTAAAAACAATAATTGTTATAAGTAAATATTTTAAGCAATTACATGTTAAACAAATCCATTTTAGTCATAATTTTTTTGACGGCTTTTCACCGGCAAACACTGGCACAAGACGATAATTTGTCTGGTAGCAAAGACTTTTATTGCTCGCCGGGCGTAATTGGGTTACCACGTTCCAAAGGGGTGGTTTTCAAATACGAAATAATTCCACCTTATACTGTTAAATCAACGTCCAAAAATTTATTGTATAATAATGCGGATGCGGGTATAAGCCGAAATGGCCGCCTGGATATAAAAATAAGAGTACCAATCATAAACAAACCCGGGATAATCATTATTGGCGGGCTTCATTATTACCAGGAACAATTACATTTTACAAATCCATCTGAGATCAATTACCCTATATATGTTGGTCTCGAAGACAGGTCTTTGAAATCTGTTGGCGGGCAATTTTATGTGGTTAAACCTACCAAAAAGAATACTTACTTTCTGCTTCGGACCAGTTTGGATTTTAACGGAGATTTTACCCAATCTGATATTGCTAAAAAAGACATGTTAAAAATTTCAGTTGCTCCCATGTTTGGATGGAAGCGGAATGACAACCTGAGCTACGCAGTGGGAGTGGCATTTGGTTATGTATTTGGAAGAGGCATTGTTTACCCCGTATTTTCATATAATAAAAACTTTTCTTCAAAATGGGGTATAGAAAGTCTTCTGCCGGCATTTATAAAACTGCGCTATTCGAACAATGAAAAACAGTATTGGTATTTCGCAACAGTGTTGTCTGGTGCATCTTACAGGTTAAGCAATAAAATACCGGGATTGGAAAGTACTGTTCAACCACATATTCACCACTCAGAAATAAAACTGGGGTTAACTTTGGAACAGGAAATGCACAACTGGCTGTGGTGTAGTGCTGAGATTGGATACCGGCGGAATTTTCAGTTTAATTTAACAAACTCAGCGGGAAGAAACAAGGATGTACTGATTAAAAATAAACTATCAGGCGCAGTCTACATAGGACTTAGTTTATTTATGGTTCCTCCAAAAAAATGGTTGAAAGTAAATAATGATAAATAAATGAAAAATTATTTAAACTATTTGATGTTTATCATCATTTTCTCTGTTCAGGGTATTCGGGCCCAGGACGTTACTGTAACACAGCGCATATTTTTAGTCGGCGATGCCGGTGAACTTGTTAACGGAAAACACCCGGTATGTGATTGGTTGAAAGCTAATGTTAACTGGAATGATACCAGCAATTTGCTGTTATTTCTGGGTGATAATATTTATCCCCAGGGATTGCCGGATGCAGAACATAGAACCTATGCAGCCGCAAAAAATGTGATTGATTACCAGATCGACGTTGTAAAAGACAAAAAAGCCAGTGCTATTTTTGTTCCGGGAAACCACGATTGGAAACAGGGCAAAGCCGACGGTTGGGGCCAAATAAAAAATCTGAACAATTACATAAATGCGTTGCAAATGACCAATGTGCGGATAATGCCTCAGCATGGATGTGCCGGCCCACAGGAAATACTGGCAGGGGATAACGCAGTGATCGTATGTATGGACAGTCAGTGGTGGTTGCACCAATTTGAAAAACCGGGTATTGAATCGGATTGCCCGTACAAAACGGAAGATGAAATTGTTACCGGTTTAAAAGGGATCGTAGCCGCTTATCCCGATAAATTGATCATACTGGCCATGCATCATCCCTTTTATACCAATAGTATCCATGGCGGCTATTATTCTTTAAAGCAACATATCTTTCCATTGACCGACATCAAGCCCAACCTCTATATCCCGCTGCCGGTTATAGGCTCTATTTACCCGCTTTCAAGACAATGGTTTGGAAATATCCAGGATAATAAACATCCGCAGTATAAAAATCTTAAAGAAAAAATTGAGGCCGTAACAAAGAATCATCCAAATGTGATCCAGGTTGCCGGTCACGATCACGCACTGCAACTCTTTAAAAATGACAGCTCATTTTCTATTGTAAGTGCAACCGGTTCAAAAAGCAACAGGGTAAGGATGGGGAACCATGCTTTATTTACCAGCAAAAAAAATGGTTTTGCCGTGATCGAGATTTTAAGTGACAAGACGACGAGGGTGAATTTTTATTCTACGGAAAGTACGGGTTTGAATAATGAGATTTTCACTGCAGCTTTGTCGCGCCTTGCTGAGAAAGAAAACCCCGCAACTTTTATTCGGGAAAAATTACCTGACTCTGTATTGGTTTCCGGTTCTGATAAATTTAAATCAGGCGGTTTTAGAAAACTGATGTTTGGAAAGAACTACCGTAAAGAATGGGCTACACCGGTAAAAGTGAAAGTACTAAATCTGGAAACTGCGTTTGGAGGTCTAACGCCAACAAAAATGGGTGGTGGCCACCAGACAAAATCATTGCGCCTGGTTGATAAAAACGGCAAGGAATATGTATTACGCCAAATTGAAAAGAATGTTACGGATGCTGCATTACCTCCCGAACTGCGTGGCCTTGCAGCGGTGAATGATGTTATTGCAGATGGCGTTTCTGCATCTTATCCATATGCGGCTTTGTCTATTCCGCCATTGGCCACGGCAGCCGGCGTTCCTCATGCAGATCCTGAACTGGTTTATGTACCTAAGGACCCAATACTCGGTTTATTTATGCTCGATTTTGCGAATTCATTTTGCCTGTTGGAGGAACGTAATCCCGGTAACGCTGAAAAAACAATAAGCACAGATAATATGGAGAAAGAACTTTTTGATGACAATGATAATACCATTGATCAAAAAGCAACCTTACAGGCTCGCTTGCTGGATATGTTTGTTATGGATTTTGACAGGCATGAAGATCAGTGGCGATGGGCGGCTACTGATCATGGCAAGGGAAAAACTTTTTATCCCATACCGCGTGACAGGGATCAGCCGTTTTTTATTAACAGTGGGGTAATACCTTATTTTGTGGGGCGGCCATCCGTAACACCCCAGATACAGGGGTTCCGTAAAAAAGCGAGGCATATCAACAGCTATAATTTTAATGCCAAAAATTTCGACCGTAATTATTTGAACGAACTCAACAGTGCTGACTGGCTAAATGCCGTAATTGCATTTAACCACTTAATGACAGATGAATTGATTGAAAAAGCCTTGCAGCTGCAGCCGCCCGAAGTTCACGCATATTCCATGCAAAACATCATGGATAAATTAAAGCAAAGGAAAAAATATTTTGTGGATGAAATGATGCACTACTACCGGTATATTTCCAAAACGGTAACCGTTTTCGGAAGTAATAAAAAAGAATTCTTTGACATAGAAAGGCATGGTGATGGAGCTGTAACGGTAACCGTTTACAAAGTAAATAAACAGGAAGTAAAAGAGAAGAAAATATACACAAGAAAATTTATAAGTGCAGAAACGAATGAAATACGCTTGTATGGCCTGGAAGGCCAGGACCGGTTTAGCCTGCATGGTGCTGATGTTGGTAAGATCAAAATAAGGGTTATTGGCGGCCCGGGCAACGATGAATTTAACATGGAAACAGCAACCGCCGGCAGTAAAACAAAGGTTTACGACATAACAACTGAGCAAAACATTTTCTCGGGAAAGGGCCATTACAGGAACCTGTTGTCGGCAAACCCAAATGTGAACGCATTTGGGTTGCGTGACTTTAAGCATGATATTTTTGCGCCCTTTATTTCTGCAGCTTTTAACCCCGATGACGGTTTATATTTGGGCTTCACGCTGAAATACACTAAACAGGGTTTTCGAAAAAAGCCTTTTGCCCTGCAGCAGCAGTTAGCTGCTGCGCATGCATTGGAAACAAAAGCGTTTAAATTTAGTTATAACCTGGCTGCTGTTGACTTATTCTCCAAAACCGACCTGCTGTTAAAAGCTACACTAAATGCACCTAACAATACCACGAACTTTTTTACTTACGGTAATGAAACTGTTTATGATAAAAACAGTCCGGAAAAAATTGAATATTACAGGGCAAGATTTGTACTGGCAGATGTGTTGTTGGGTTTAAGAAAAAATTTCAGTTCAAAATTTTCGATAGCAGGGGGCCCGGTGTTCCAATATTATGCTTTCGACAGTGCTGATAACAAGGGCAGACTGATAAATTTAACGTCTATTAATGGTTTAAATACAGCTACTTTAAGTAAAACCAAAACCTATGCAGGTGTACAGTTGATTGCATCCCTGGATAACAGGAAGAATAAATTCATTCCCGCCAGGGGTATTAACTGGCAAACCAGTTACACTGCCTATGCGGGTTTAGGCAAATACAGCAATAATTACGGGCTGTTGAGTTCTGATATGTCGTTTTATATCAGCTTTAATAAAAAAGCAGCGTTGGTCATTGCCAATCGTTTTGGCGGCGGAATAAGTTTCGGGGATATTGAATTTTACCAGGCACAGTATTTAAGCGGAACAGAAAACCTGAGGGGCTATCGCAAATACAGGTTTAGTGGTACAAAAATGTTATACCATAATCTTGACCTACGGATTAAACTGGCTGATTTTAAAACTTATTTTTTCCCAGGGTCCCTGGGCATTTTGGGCTTTCATGATATTGGACGTGTTTGGATAAAAAATGACAATAGTAATAAATGGCACCAGGGATATGGTGGGGGGATCTGGATAGCACCTTTGTTGAGGTTCGTGATTACAGCCACGTGTGGATATGGCGATGATGGAGCCTTGCCCCTAATCAGCTTTGGTTTTCAATTTTAGGTTTTCATGTTGGCCATTCCTATTGCACTCGATTATGGAAAGTTCAAATAATAGTTTTTTTTATTCACGGCTGCCGGTGAATACGATACCGTTGTCGGATCTGTTTACAGAGGACCATCTTTTTTATAAAGTTCCCAACAACTGGCAAATTGTGGTAACGGATATTAAAAACAGTACGAAGGCTGCCGCGGAAGGTCTACATCAAACAGTAAACTTAGTGGCTACCGGCAGTATTGTGGCTGCCCTCAATGTAGCCCAACATGATGATATCCTGGTGCCATTTTTTTTTGGTGGAGATGGAGCCACTTTCGTTATTCCACCTGAATTGCTCGATTCAGTCATGTTGGCATTGAACTATCATCGTAAGAATACCCTCACCAATTTTAGCCTCGATCTCAGGGTGGGGCATATTTCCGTTGCCGATGTGTATGCTGCAAATCATGAACTCAAAATCACCAAGTTAAAAGTGTCCGAACATTTTTTTATTCCTGTTTTGCTGGGAGAGGGTTTAACGTATTCCGAAAAAAAAATAAAAGAAGCGGTAAACGCCATTTCTTCATCAACCGTTGATAACTATGAACTTGATATGCGTGGTATGCAGTGTCGCTGGGATAAAATTAAACCACCCGCCAGCGATTTTGAAGTCATAAGCCTGTTGGTAATCGCCAGGGCAGGGATAAAACAGGCTGTCGCTTTTAAACTTGTTGTACAGGCCATGGACGAGATTTTCGGCAACACCGGTGAACGCACGCCGATTACTGTTGATAAACTTAGGTTGAAATCGACATTTGAAAAAATAAGTGCCGAAATGAAAACAAGGCTTGGCCATTTTAGTGCCGTTTACCTGTTTAAAAATTTGCTGATGACTATACTGGGTAAATTGTATTTTAAAACAAAAAAAGGAAAGGAATACCTGCACGCACTGGTAGATTCATCAGACACACTGATCATTGATGGCCGCATTAATACGGTAATTACGGGCAGTACGGTTCAAAGGGAAAAGCTGCAATATATTTTAAACAAACTGGAAAATGAGGAACAGATACTTTACGGATTACATGTCAGCAACGAATCAGTTATGTCTTGTTATGTAAAAGATATGACTAACCACCATATACATTTTGTTGATGGGGCTGATGGGGGATATACAAAAGCCGCTGGCGTATTGAAGAAAAAACTATTGCAGAATTTGTGACCAATAATACAAAACTAATACCTTCTTGATTTAATAAATATTCCAAAGCCCGCCTGATTGGGTTTGCTAGGGAAAGCGTTGATCCGGATAGTTTACCTATCGTATATACATAAAACTATTTTAAAACCCAGACCTAATAGTTTAATACGGTTAATCCAATTCTGCGAAGCAGAAAATTCGTAAAAATTGCTTTGGACAAACAAATGGTGATCCATATTTATTTCCGTTACAGATTTATCGAAGTATTTAAAGAACCATTTCTAAAACAGATCTGATACTGTCCGTCAAATATGCGTTTTTCGCCGATGTTGCTGTTCCTCATTCACACGCAAGTCCAACTGTCGCATTCGCAGACGCCGCTTTGTCTCCCGACAAGCGGCGTTGCAAGCTAAATAGCTGCTGACATTCAAAAAAATAAGAAGACAAAAAAAAGCTCCCCTGTTCCAGCGGAACATTTTATGGGTAGCACAACAAGCAGAGTCTTGCCCGGCGTTCCAGCGGAACGCATCGTGCAAAATACAGCACAATACGTTCCTCTGGAACGAAAATACAAACATGTACATTTTTAAGCTACCT
>JANNSN010000001.1:0-262665 GCA_031402615.1 Chitinophagaceae bacterium | reverse complement strand
ATACTGGGTTGAGATCGGCGACCGTAACGGAGACCGTTTAGCGATGTGCAGAGTGGTTATTCAGTAAACATGCTTTTCGAACAATAATTTAAATCCCTCCCGATATTATCGGGGGGGATTTTTTTGTGGGGTGTAAAGCCGAGAGGTTGTTGGTTAGCCCGATAAATATCCTATCATTTGGACATATTTATTTTTCAGAAAAAGAACACGGATAACACAGAATTGCCGGATATGTTTTAGAAATGGATATGACCATTTGTTCGTGCAAAGCAATTTTTTACGGATTTCCTGATTGGCATAATTGGATCAACGTTACTATCTATTTGGTCTGGGCGTTAAAATATTTTTGTGTCCACACAATAGGATATTTACAGGGGCAACAAAAGCGAAACCGTAAAATGGAATTATTCTTATACCGATTATTCCAGTAAGTAGTCCAAAGCCATTTGCTATCGGTATAATACCACCTAAGATTACCACGTAGTGCTTTAGACTACCTGGTAAATAAAGATGGTATTATTTATTGGGGTAACTGCTTACAAACCGATTCCCCTTTACATAAAAACGATATGGTTTACCTGCATCTTCGCCGGAATTTTCGACACCAATGCGGCGGCTTATTCCTATGGATCCGCCTGGTATCTCAAATCCATCATCAGCTAAATAAATTTCACCGCCCGTCAATTGAATGCCCGAATTATTTTTTGAGATCCCCAGTGCCCTGGAAACATTACCGGGTCCTTTGGTTAAACTGTTGTCCGATTTTATTTTACAGGTTCTTTGTAACATAGCAGCAATTCCTTCCATGGGTTCCAATGCCCTGATTAAAACAACATCCGGAATACTTTTTTTATTGGTCACTATATTGAACAAGTGATGTATGCCGTAACATATATACACATAGGCCCTACCGGCTCCTGCATACATATGGTCATTGCGTGCCGTCCGATTGCCTCCGAATGAATGGGAAGCCCGGTCCGTGAGCCCGATGTAAGCTTCGGTTTCAACAATCCTGCCTGATGTAATCAAGCCGTTAAAACCGGTCACCATAATCTTTCCCAATAATTCTTCCGCAATGACCACCACATCATTCCCGTTATAAAATTGGATAGGCAACTTCTTCATTATAATACTAACTTTATTGCCAATATACAATAAACAGCCAATAGTGAATTGAATTAATACATGCTAAAAGACATTATCACTTCCATACAGGCTTATTACCATACCCATCGCTTTATTATTAAGCACCGGTTATGGAAATGGATAATTATTCCGGGTTTTATTTATGCCGTTCTTTTTTGCCTGGGCATTTATTTGTTTTATGTTTCAAGTAACAGTGCCATAGAATTCATGTTACAAAAATCGGGTGTTTCTGACTGGATGGAGAAAATGCAAAACAGTTGGTTAAGTTTTTTACTCATATTTGGCCAGTTTATCCTAAACCTGGTACTGCTGTTATTTTATTTTTCGCTGTTCAAATATTTATTCCTGATCATCGGCTCCCCGTTATTTGCCTACCTGAGCGAAAAAACGGAAGCCATCATAGAGGGCAATGAATACCCCTTTAATTTTAAACAATTGATAAAAGATATTGCAAGGGGAACCAGGATCGCTTTGCGAAATATGCTTTGGCAAACGGTTTATACCGTATCCATTTTAATTTTAGCTTTTATACCTGTTGTTGGCTGGGTTACCCCGTTGCTTGCCTTGCTGGTAGAATGTTATTACCTGGGTTTTTCTATGCTCGATTACAGTTGTGAACGAAATAAACTTTCAACGACGCAAAGTATCGCTTTCATTGGCCGGCATAAGGGCCTGGCCATTGGTAACGGTGTGGTTTTTTACCTGATGCACCTAATCCCTGTATTGGGCTGGCTATTGGCACCAAGTTATGCAGTAATAGCAGCAACCATCAGTTTATATAATTCCAAAACCGCAGGCATGCTGCCGGTTGAACGCAAGATCAATTAATGATGAAAGCAATAATATACCTTATTCCTGCAGTGTTGGAAGAATCGGCAACACAAACCATTCCACCCTATGTTATTGATGCCGTAAAAGACTGCCGGGTCGTTTTTGCTGAAAATGAAAGAACTGCCCGTCGCTTCCTAAAGGCCATGTGCAGAGATATTGTGATTGACGATTATGCATGGTTTACCATACACAAGGCCGAAACTGAATTGGTTAATACGTTCAAACAAAAAATTAAAGCTGGCAACAACATCGCCATCATCAGCGAAGCGGGATGCCCGGGCATTGCCGATCCGGGGCAAATATTAGTTGCTGCGGCGCAGGAAATGAATGCCATCGTAAAGCCACTCGTAGGTCCAAGTTCTATCCTGCTGGCTTTAATGGCAAGCGGCATGAATGGACAACAGTTTGAATTTGTGGGATATTTACCCATTGATACCCTGGAACGAAATAAAGCCATCACGGCGCTCGAAATAACATCCCAAAAGAAAAACTGTACACAGATATTCATTGAAACGCCCTACCGCAACAACCAGTTACTGGAAACCCTATTGAAGAGTTGTAAACCAACAACCAAATTATGTATTGCAGCTGAATTAACCGGGGCCAATGAATTTATCAAAACAAAATCAATTGCCGACTGGAGAAAAATAAAAACCGACTTTCATAAAAAACCGGTTATCTTTTTACTGTATGCGGGCCTGGTTTAGAAAATGGGTTTTGCCATCCCGTAAACTATGTAATCACTATCGCCACGCCATGGAAGTGTTTTCCGGTATTGACGATATTTTAACGTCATCTTTTGTCCTTCGTATGTTGCTAAGGAATCATATAATGATCTGCGGGTGACAGAATATACAAACTTATCCGCTGTAATGGATGTTTGCGGACTTGCGCCAATACTCACCAGTGCTTCTCCCTCATACGTTTTAAATATACTTCCCTTGTACGAAATCTTTACCAGGTAAACAGTACGGGTTCCATCGCTCATCACATTAAAATAAAACCAATAGCCTAAAAAAGCAAGCACCAAAATAGTGATGATAGAAAACCATCTTAAAAATTTACGGAAGCCAGATTTTTTTTTAGGCATTTCCTTTTTTACTTCATCAAATTTTACATCTTCCATAAAAAAATAATTTAAAAATATTACAAGCCGTATTTATCAACCAGGTAAATGAATGCCGTCATATTTACTGCGCCCAGGTGTAATTCTCTTTTACTTACGGCTTCAAAAGTATCAGTCGCTGCATGGTGTAGATCAAAATACCGTTGGCTATCGGGGCTAAGCCCGGCCAATGCAGCACCAACCTGTTTCAACGGACCAATATCTGCACCGCTGCCGCCGGCAAACAGTTCATAAACACCATAAGGATAAAACAGCGTTTTCCAGCTTTGAACTTTCAGTCTTTTTTCTTCACTCATATCCAAACCAAAACCGCGTGGTGTAAAACCACCCCCATCACTTTCCAAACCAAAAATATGATTCTCTTTTTTTTCTTTGGCAATTTCCAGGTATTTTAATGCGCCTCTTAAACCGTTTTCTTCGTTCATAAACATCACGGCCCTAATCGTTCTTTTTGATTTTAAACCAAGTGCTTTAAATGCCCGCAATACCTCTATGCTCTGCATACAACCGGCACCATCATCCTGTGCTCCTTCGCCCAAATCCCAACTATCTAAATGGCCTCCAACAGAAATAATTTCTCCAGGAAATTCAGATCCTCTTATTTCACCGATCACATTAAATGAAGGTGCATCGGGCAGCATGGTACATGTTGTGCGCAGGTAGGCCGAGCTTACTGTTTTATTTTTCAGCTGCCTGCTCAGCCACTCTGCATCGTTAGTGCTGATGGCAACGGCCGGAATTTTCGGAAATGAATCATTATACAATGTAGCTCCCGTATGCGGAAAATCGTCAAGATTACTGGCCAGGGACCGCACCATAACACCCACAGCGCCATATTTTGCCGCCCTCGCCGGCCCACGGGTTCGGTAAACACCACTTTCGCCATAAGCCATAAATGATCGCACATAGGTTGGATTCATGGGAAAATTATAAAATACGATCTTACCCTGTATCCCTGCTGTACCCAAACGTTCTAATTCATTAAAGTCTTTAACCTCAACAACAGGTGCCCGCAGTCCTTTCTTTCCCGTTCCTTCAGCATTACCCAGTGCACATAATTTAAGCTGGTAGGTAGTTCCGTCATTTAATTTAATATTTCCTTTCTCTTTGTCTCCCCTAACCCAATGCGGCACCATACAGGGCTGCAGGTAAACCGTATCTGCCCCTGCATCTTTCATCATTTTAAATGTTGCCTCAACCGATCGTTGAGCCTGCGGGGACCCACTCAGGCGTGGCCCGATCTCTTTACACAAATACCGGAGGTTTTCGTAGGCTGTTCCATTGGCAAGAATCTCGTCCGAAACTCTTTTAATGGTCACCGAATCATCAGGTTGTGCTGCCAAAAAACCGCCCGATAAAAGCATTAACAGGATTACAGGCAAAAACTTTTTATTCATCATGCTTTTTATTGAACAAACTTACTGATTTATTACCAATCCATGAATGGAATCGGTGATGAAAAATAAATCGGTAAATTGCGGTATTATAGATTTTTAATAAAACAGCTACTTATGAATATTGGCATTGTATGTTATCCCACTTTTGGCGGTAGCGGTGTGTTGGCAACCGAATTGGGAAAGGCATTGGCAGACAAAGGTCATAATATACATTTTATAACTTACCAGCAACCGGTAAGGCTCAGCGGTTTTCATGCCAATATTTTTTATCATGAGGTAAGGGTACCTACCTACCCTTTGTTCGACTACCCCCCGTATGAAACTGCCCTGGCCAGTACCATGGTAGATGTTATTCTGAACAATGATGTTGAATTATTACACGTTCATTATGCGATTCCACATGCCGCTGCAGCATATATGGCAAAGCAGATCCTGGCCAAACAGGGAATAAAAATTCCGGTAATTACCACCTTACATGGTACAGATATAACCCTGGTTGGAAAAGATAAAACCTATAGCCCGGTTGTAACGTTTTCGATGAATGAAAGTGATATCCTGACGGCAGTATCCAATAACCTGAGAGAAGAAACTTATAAGAATTTTAAAATTGAAAAAGAAATAGAGGTCATTCACAACTTTGTGGACGTAAAACGATTTCACAAGCAACCCGTGGATGCTTTCCGGAAATTGATTTCTCCCAACGGCGAGAAAATAATTGTGCATGCTTCCAATTTCAGAAAAGTAAAAAGAGTGGAAGATGTAGTAAGTACGTTTTTATTGATACAGAATAAAATGCCGGCAACATTATTGCTATTGGGTGACGGACCCGAAAGAACACATATTGAAGCCAATGCCCGAAAATGTGAATCGCATAACAGCATTAAATTTTTGGGCAAGCAGGAACAGATGGAAGATATTTTACCAATCGCCGATTTGTTTTTGTTGACCAGCGAATATGAAAGTTTTGGATTGGCGGCACTGGAAGCGATGGCTGCGGAAGTGCCGGTTATATCAACCAATGCAGGTGGTTTACCCGAAATAAATATTAACGGCTATTGCGGTTTTATGAGTGATGTAGGTGACGTTGAAGATATGAGTAAAAATGCGTTACACATTTTACAGGACGATGCTACTTTACAGCAGTTTAAAGCCAATGCCCTGGCACAGGCTAAAAAATTCGATATTGAAAATATTGTGCCATTGTATGAAGCGCTTTATAAAAAACTGATCTAACTTATTTTTTCAACCATCTTTCCGGATCAATATTATTTTTTTCATCATTAATGAAAAAATCAATGGCTCCTATACCATCCAGGTTAGATGCGGCTTTACCAATCACCTGCCCCGTTCTTACATTTTGCCCCGTTTTTACGGAAACACTGCCCAGGTTACTATAGGTGCTGAAATAGGTACCATGCTGAATAATGACTACCTGCATATCCTCTATATAAACAATATTGGAAATAACACCATCAAAAACGCTTTTAACATCACTGCCAATATCGGTAGATACCGTAATACACGGATTATCCAGCACTGTTCCGCTTGGTAATACGTTTCTTCCAAAATGCAAAATGGTATAACCCTTGTCAACCGGCCAGGGCAGGCTGCCTCTGTTCTTGATGAAGTTTTCGTTGAGCTCCAGGTTTCCGGCATTAAGCAATACGCTTTCCGGAGCCTTAACCCTTTCGTTTTTCACCGGCGCTATGGCAACAGCCTTCAAGTCCTTGTTCTCACTATTGTTATTAGCATTATTATTCGTTTTGGACAACGCGGCTTTTCGGGCTTCTTCATCCCGTTTTGCCCTGGCCAATGCTTCTTTTTTTGCATCTGCCAGTGCCTTTCTGATAGCAGCATTGATCGCGTTATCTACCTTCTTAATTTGCTTATTATAAGCCGTCAATTGATTATTCAGGTTCTTCCCCTGCTTTTTCAATTCGCTCATAACCCGGTCCTTTTCCATCTTCTGCGTTTCGAGCAAACTCATTTCTTTATCTTTGGTTTTAAGCACTTCATTTTTCTTTTCCTTAATACCACCCAGCTCATTTATCCGTTGCCTGCGCAGCTGTTGTGTGCGCAAAATATTCTCACCCTGCTCCTCGCGGTAAGTTCTGTAATATTTAAGATAGGCTACCCGTTTTATGGCATCATTAAAACTTGCTGCAGAAAAAATAAAACTTAAAAAATCATAATTATTCCTGTTTTTGTAAGCATATACCATGCTTTTGGCATATTCCTGTTTTAAGGTATCCAGCAATTTATTGTACCGGTTTATTTCAAGTTGATTGGCATAAATATTATTGTCCAGGATATTGATATCCTTGCTGATATTGTCAATCAGCCTGTTTTGAAGGCTAACTTTATCATTGATTAATTTCCAGCCTACCAGGTTTTGCTTTGTCAGGCTTTTGTTTTTATTGAGTAGTTTTTGCGTTTGCTCCATTTCTTTTTTCAATTGTGCACGTTGCTTTTCCAGTTCCTCGCGGGTGGCCTGGGCAAATAACGCCATACTAAAAAAAGAAAAAAACACGATATTGAAAATGAATTTAATCATACTGACAATTTTATTAGTTCAAAAAAAACATCCTTGTTCAGGTTGGGCCGGCTAAAAATCCCCAGCCTGTGTATCATTACAAATAACGCTTACTTGATGGTATAATTTTTCGGGATGTTGAATGACACTGATAATTCTTTGTTAAACTCATACCGTTTATAATTGAGGCGAATATCCAATTTGTTCTTTTCAGATATGGTAACTTCCCGGTACGTAGAAAAATTAAACCCCGTCTTATTCTCATAATCGGAATACGTTAAATCGGCTGTGCGGCTGCGGCTTATATCCACATCATCCAATTTACTGTGCGTTAAATAATAATTATCTGAAGAAAGCGTGAGTAAGTGTTTAAAATATTTTCCAACCATGGAAAACAGGATCTGGTCCTCCGTCTTTTTATAATAGACAATATTACTGTCAACAAAAACAGGATTGCCCACCAGTAAATCCTGCAATGTATAATAATCAAAAGGGATTTCTGTTACTTCCTGCAAATAATCGAGTGACCGGTACTGCACTTCTTCATCCCTGATATTTCTTAAAATAACACTGTCCTTCGTTATTAAAACACGATACACTTCCACATTTAAAAATGTTGCCGACAACGATATCCATATGGCACTATCTTTAACAATTCTTACAATCGCTGTAATGTCGGGTTGTTTTCCTCTACTATCCTGGTAATCAACTTTAATTTTTGCACTAAAGGTTTTAAAATCTATATAATTGCGATTCAGGTTTTCAATAGTTTTTTTGATCATCAATATGGAATCTATTTTAGATTGATCAATGATTACAACGTCAGTAGTATCTTTTGGAGCAATGGCTTTATTGATCTGTTTAACTGTTTTACAACTGAACATCGACAGCATCAACGTGGTTAAAATTAAGGTTGTACCAATTAATTTCATCATTGTTTTTTTACTTTACACCGGTATGGCCAAATCCGCCTTCACCTCTTACTGATCCATTCAATTGTTCTACTAAAATCATTTCAGCTTTCTCCGTTTTAGCAAAGACCATTTGTGCTATTCTGTCTCCATGATCAATAACCTGAACCGCATTACTCAGGTTTATCAAAATCACTTTTAACTCTCCCCTGTAGTCTGAATCAACCGTGCCCGGAGCATTTAAACAGGTAATACCCTGTTTAATGGCCAAACCGCTTCTGGGCCTTATTTGTGCCTCGTACCCTTCAGGCAATTCGATATACATGCCGGTGGAAATCAAATTTCGCTCCAGCGGTTGCAGGGATACAGGCTCAGCAAGATCTGCCCGTATATCCATTCCTGCCGAACCAGTTGTGGCATATTGTGGCAATGGATTTGTTGATGTATTTACAATACGAACCTGTATTTGTTGCATGGCGGCAAAGTTAACAATCTATCCAGTAAATAATGCAGTATCTGTTTTTTAAACTGTATTATCGAATCAGCATTACCGTACCTTGTTCGTAAAATTTCCTGCCGCTTCGGTTCACATAGGTTAACGTCCACAAATAAGATCCGTTAGGCATATTTTTACCTTTGAATTTACCGTCCCATTTATTTGTAATATCGTTACTGCTGAAAATCAATTCTCCCCATTTACTGTATATCCGCATTAAATAATACTGAACGGTAACATAACCTATTACTCCAAAATCTTCATTCAGGTTGTCGTTATTAGGTGTAAATGCCGAAGGTAAATAAACGTTACAGTCGCCGGCTGTTATCAAAACAGTATCGGAAGCAACACAATCAGCTTCTTTTAAAGTAACATAATAAGTTGCGGGTTTATCAACCTTTATGACAGGGGTTGTTTCGCCTGTACTCCATGTATAAGAATCGGCAACTGTATTACCGGTTTTTAAAATTATGGATTTAAATAAACAAACGGTTGTATCAACACCCAGGTCAACAAAAGGATTATCCTTTCTTTTCACTTCTATAGTATCTTTTAGTATACATCCGTTTTGACTTATTTCAACCCAGTAATTCCCGTATCCCGAAGTCTTGATATTAGTGCCCGTATACCCGGTATTCCATAAATAGTTCGCGCCATCGATCATATCTACCGAAAGATCAAGAGAAATAGGATTACAGCTGAGTGTATCCTTACCTAACAGGGAGGATTTATCGGCTACCCAAATCCTTCTGTTTATGGTATCATATAATCCTGAGCAATCTATTTTGTACACAATAAGATTAACATCATAAAAACCCGGATTTGCATACGTATTTGTGGGTTGAATTGCCTGCGATTGCTGACCATCGCCAAAATTCCATTTTACAGAATCTATACCGCTTAGCCTGTTAATTTTGAAATTAACGGATCGGTCATTGCAATTGCCGGCCCGAACAAAATCATATGGATTTGCGGTTGTATCAAAATAACTCTGACTAAACGTGGGCAATCCGGATTGTACAGGCTGACCCAATAAAGGGCCCATATAAATTTTATTAAACCGAAAGTCACAACCTGTTCCATATATATCCGGTTTTTCGATGACCGAAAGCGAAGAATCATCCTTCATGGCCATGTATATCTTAAAATCGGGGCCCAATTGTAAACTACCGGCATCCCAGGGTGAATTAACGGATATTATTTGTTTTGAAGCAAGAATGGTTGCCGGAACATTTGATCTAATATCAAACTGGTATAAAACTGAGGCATCGGTAACTGTATTATTGGCAGACACATACAACAGATTTCCATTGGGCGAAAACTCGGCGCCATAAACACCGGGGAAAGAAGCTGATGGGGTGGCTGCATTAGGTTTAAATAATATCGGGTTGGAAATAATGCCGGTTGTAATATCAAAATCCATCATTTCAACAGCATCCTGAAGAAAAGAATGTACAGATACGAGCTTATCACCCTTGATATTAAATTTTAAAGTGCCGATCTCATTATTTTCGTATCCCGAAATGACCAAACCAGTATGGCTGATCACCGGGGTAATATCTAAACCAGCACCTGTTACCCGGTAAGCATGATATTCATCGGTATTCCATTTATGAATAACTATCCAAAAATCTTTATTATTACAATGCCTTACCGCAGCAATTTTTTCAAAGATGGTATCTTCGATGGGTATGTTTTTGCTGATCACCTCACCCAAACCTCCTTCACGATTCATATCCACAATGCTATACCTGAAATCATGTGTTTCCTGTAGTGCAGCACCGGTAGTGAAAATATAGTAAATCCCTTTATTGGCAGTACCGGGCAATGGTACAATAACCGTATTGTTGGTGCTGCTGCGGTCGCCGGCTAACCCGGTACCGTTCCTCATGATCTCATCCAATTTATTAACTACATTTAGTCCATTGGTATAAAACATGATCTTTCCGTTATTATCCGATACACAGGAAAGGCCTTCAAATGAATCTGCCAAACCAGAATTCCTGATGGGCACAACCGGGTTTTGATTAAAATCCAGGCCAACTCCTTTTCCAAAAAACCAGGTGTTCGTTTCTTTTTGTGCAAACAGCACTAATGCACTGATCAAAAAGCAGGATGAGAGAATAATTTTTTTCAAAAAAAATATGGGTGTTTACTTTAAACTTATCAATACGGTAGCATATGCTTTTAATCCTTCCTCACGCCCTACAAAACCCATTTGTTCTGTGGTGGTAGCTTTAACCGAAACATCAGCTGTAGTTACATGAGCCAGTTCAGCGATCGTTTGCTGCATTTGCAATACATAAAGTTTTATTTTGGGAGTTTGCAGGCAAAGTGTACTGTCGATGTTTATTACTTTATAGCCGTTAGCATCAACAAGCGCTATGCATTTTTGTAATAATATCTTGCTGTCAATATTTTTAAAAGAATCGTCGGTATCCGGAAAATGCAACCCGATATCACCCAGCGCCAAAGCGCCCAGCAGGGCATCACAAATTGCGTGTAACAACACATCGGCATCGCTATGTCCCATTGCTCCTTTATGATGTGGTATTTTAACTCCTCCTATCCATAAGTCTCTCCCTTCTGTTAACTGGTGATAATCTACTCCAGATCCTATTCTATATGACATGGCTTATTTTATTGTGTAAATATCTGTAATTTGAACGACTATAAAAACAAAAAAAGCGCTCCGGTAAAACCGGAACGCCTTTTTTTACATGAAAAAGTTATTATTAATTTTCTCCCATTAAATCAAATACCAAACCAAACCTGTAAGTATTAGATAAAGGAATACGGCTTATTCCGTTTCCTGTTGGGAAAACATAAGAGAAGTTTAAAGCTGCAACATTGTATTTGATGCCTGCTCCTACTGTAAAATATTTTCTGTTACCCTTGTTTGGGTTTTCGTAAAAATAACCTGCTCTGAAACCGAACTGGTTATTGTACCAGTACTCAGCACCCACTGCCATGTTAATTTCCTGAATCTCCTCATTTATACCGCCACCATCACCAAATGACTTAACCCAACTGCTGGCAACGCTGCGATCACGATATTCTTTTAAATCGGCAGAATCCTGTGAAGGATTTGCACCGGTTAATAGCGGTGGTGTTGGCACCAATAATTTATTTAAATCCAATGCAAATGTTATTTTATTTGATTCGTCAAATACTTTAGTATAAGCGATTCCAAATCCTATGTTTGCAGGTATATAATCTTTTTGAGTAGCATCGCTTGAGTAAGAGATTTTAGAACCCAGGTTACTCAAAGTTAAACCCCAATTGAAACCCGAACCGTTTTCTTTAACACCGTGATGATACAAATGTAAATCGCCAGCTACCGATGAACCTGCTTTATACGTTTGTCCGCCAAAATCTCCTTTGGCTAAGTTTGAATTGATATACCTGATGGCAATTCCCAATCCGAATTTGCTGGATAATTTGCGGGAATATCCCAGATCAACGGCAAACTCTCTCGGGTTATATTGCTGCAAATCCATTCCGGATGCATCAGTAAACTGAATACTACCCAGCTTAAAATATCTTAATCCGAGTGAAATGGCCTGATCTTCATCCAATTGATAATATCCGGCTAAAGACGCCAGAAATACATCATTTACAGATAAATCTCTTAACCATGGTGTATAATTAATCGCGATGCCGGATTTACTTGTGGCAAATGGAGTTCTGGCTATGTTTGCAAATGCAGCATTCGCATCAGGTGCAGTTGCAATTCCAACATCGCCCATACCGCCACTACGGGCATCAGGTGATATACGTAAGAACGGGACAGCAGATGTTACAACGTTTATTTTGCTCTGGGCATAAGATACAGTTATTGTTCCTCCCAGTAACATAACTAAGGCAGTTAGTTTCAAAGTTACTTTTTTCATGCGTTTGATTTTGTCTTGGTTAGGTAGACTTACCTCTATAAGCGTTAATTTTAATGGTTGCATTCAGTTGTAAAAATAATCGTTTTATTGTATTGAACAACTAAATTATAAAATCTTGTTAAAAAAAACTAAAATAATATACTTTTTCAAAGATAAAGGCTTTTTCTCTCAGAACAATACCCAAAATAGGTATTTATTCCGGTTTTGCTGCCAAAAATCATTTGAGTATCAAACAAATGCCAAAAATACTAAACGATTCCGGTTGATGTTTATTGCAGTAATTATATCTTTTAATCACCCAAATTTAAACGGCCGTAGGAAAAACAGCTTTTACATTTAAAAATTTATTCGTTTGGCCTTTATGGTATGCAAGATTAAAACTCTTGTACTTATTAACCAAAAAAAATAAAATATTTTTACAACTACTTAAATAATTAACAGTTTTTCCCAGCATAAAAAAATGAAGGTAACGGGTCATCACCGATCCGGGCAATCGCCTTGTAAGTGTTACCAGTAAAGCGTTACGGTAATTTCTATAAAAATAACAGGCCTTCTGAGATCACCTGCATTCATCTGTAATTAAAACAACCCATTCATTAAAAATGCAACCCCGGTTTTAAATAATTACTATTTTTTGTCCGCTTTTATTTACGATTTTTTAACAAAAAATTTCATGTCATTTAAATCTGCCATCAAGTTCCTTTTATACGATTTTTTAATCCTGCCTTCAAAATAAAAAATCCGCCTGCTGACCGGGAACAGCAGTTTCATTCAACAGAATTTTTTCGGTTTATAGACCTTACTTAAAGTCTTTTTTAAAAACAGGTAAAGAAGAGAACAGGTAAACAGTGACCAGGTACTGTTGTTTAATTTGTAAACATTAAAACTTTAACTATAAAAAAAGATACAGATATCAGCCATATTCACCTAAAGTCTTTATATTCGCACACTACAAAATCACCTATACAATAATAAAGAAAACCTTTCGTTAAATAACACGAAAAACGAATGAACATGATGAAACTATTTTCAGTTAAAAGTGCAGTAATCCTAGTTATTGCAGCTCTTTCATTAAGTGCCTGTAAAAAAGGAGGACTTTTTGGTAAAAAGCAATCTAAGTCGTCGGCCACAGGCTGGAATTATGACGATAAAAACATGGGCAATTTCCATGTTTCCAAGGTAAAATATCCAAAAGCCGGACCGGGTTTGGTATTTGTACAGGGAGGTTCATTTGTAATGGGAGCCAAAGATGAGGATGTAATGGGAGACTGGAATAATATTCCACGCCGTATTACCGTTCCCTCCTTCTTTATAGATGAAACAGAAGTTGCCAACGTGCACTATCGTGAATACCTGTATTGGCTCGATAATACTTTTTCGGGTGATACTGCAATTATAAGCAAGGCGCTGCCGGATACCCTGGTATGGCGTGAGGAGTTGGCTTATAACGAGCCCTATGTAGAATACTATTTTCGTTTTCCTTCCTATAATTACTACCCGGTTGTTGGCGTTAGCTGGCGTCAGGCTCATGATTTTTGTATCTGGAGAACAGACAGGGTAAACGAGTTAAAACTGCAGGAAAAAGGATATCTTAAAAAAGATGCTATAAAAAGAGAAATGAAAGGTGCCGGTGCAGAAGGTTCATTTAACACAGAAACTTACCTGATGGCTCCGGATATGGTCCAGGGTAGAAACAGACCAAAAAAATCTGATCTTAAGGACGTAAATGGTAAACCAAGGGCTGTCGTGCGCATGGATGACGGTATTTTGAATATGGGTTATCGCCTGCCTACGGAAGCAGAATGGGAATATGCTGCTTATGGTATGTTATCCCAAAACCCAAGTCCGCGTAAATCGGAAAAAAAGAGTGGAGAGGAATTATTTTCCAATCAACAGATATATTCCTGGAGCAATAATCCAAATGGATTGCGTGATAACCGCCGTGGAAGCTGGCAGGGTAAATTCCTGGCTAACTTTAAGCGTGGAAGTGGTGATAATATGGGTATTGCCGGTGGATTAAATGACCGTGCTGCCATTCCGGGAGATATTAAATCATTTTATCCCAATGCCTTTGGCTTGTATAATATGAGTGGTAACGTAAGTGAGTGGGTTATGGATGCTTACCGGCCTATGACTCCCAGTGACGGACAGGACTTTAACTATTTCCGTGGTAACAAATTTCAAAAATATTACAAGAACTCAGGTGGAGAATACGAAAGGGACAGCATGGGCAGGCTGAAGAAAGTTGACATTGCTGATGAAGAAGTTGCCAATCGCGCCAATTACCAAAAAAACGATGTAATCAATTATCTTGATGGTGATTCAACAAGTGGTGTTACGTATGGATACGGCATCACTTCATTAATCAGTGATGAATCAAGGGTTATTAAAGGCGGAAGCTGGAATGACAGGCCTTATTGGTTATCACCGGGCAGCCGCAGGTTCATGCAGGAAGACCAATCGGCCAGTACTGTTGGTTTCCGTTGTGCCCAAACTTATTTGGGCCCGCCTGAAGGACCCGGATTTAAGGAAGGAAATATCTTTGGCAAGCGTAAGCAAAACTCCAGAAAGAAAAAGAAATAAAGTTAAAACCATATTGTAAAACCTCCCGATTTAACGGGAGGTTTTTTTATGTTTTTTATTAAACAGTTCCTGCTAATTTTGACAAATGCAAATACCCGAGCTATATAACATATTCCTGCAGTTTCCTTCAATAGAAACTGATTCCAGAAAAATAAAAGAAGCCGACCTGTTTTTTGCATTGAAGGGACCCCATTTTAACGGTAATCAATTTGCCAAGCTGGCTTTAGACAGCGGAGCTGCCTATGCTGTTGTTGATGAAATGATTCACGAACCCGATGAAAGGGTCATTGTAGTAGACGATGTTTTAAAAACATTGCAGGACCTGGCCCTGCATCACCGCCGCCAATTTATTATATCTACTTCCGAAAAACAAATTCCATTTATTGCCATAACGGGCAGTAATGGTAAAACCACATCCAAGGAATTAGTACATGCTGTATTGTCATCAACTTGTAGAACATATACCACCGAAGGCAACCTGAACAACCACATTGGAATACCGCTAACCATTTTAAAAATTAAGCAGAACGCAGAAATGGCCATCATAGAAATGGGTGCCAATCATCAAAAAGAAATAGAGGCTTATTGTACTTATACTATGCCAACACATGGAGTCATTACAAATTGCGGCAAAGCTCATTTAGAGGGATTTGGCGGGGTGGAGGGCATTCGTAAGGGTAAAGGCGAATTATTTGATTATTTAAAGAAACATAACGGTACAGCTTTTGTTATGTGGGATTATGAATACCTGCAGGAAATGAGTAAAGGAATTCCAACACGCGTCAGGTATGGAACCCATCATGCTTCTGTTACCGGGCACGTAAAAAGCAGTTCGGGCCTGCTGGAGGTTTTGATAACATCGGGAGCCGACATCGGTTTGATCAAAACCAATCTGGTGGGTGATTACAACCTGCCCAACATTTTACTGGCTGTAACCATCGGTAAATATTTTAAGGTACCTGATGAAAGCATAAAAACGGCGCTGGAAACCTATACACCATCAAACAGCCGCTCACAATTACTAGAAAAAAACGGTAATAAAATTATTTTAGATGCCTACAACGCCAATCCATCGAGTATGAAAGCAGCCATTGAAAATTTTTCTGCAATGGAAGGAACTGATAAAGTGCTTATCCTTGGAGGAATGATGGAACTGGGCCCTGAAAGCTTATTGGAACACCAGGCACTGGTAGCGTTAATTAACAGATACCAATGGAAAAAAGTGGTTTTAGTTGGCGGCGATTTCAAAAAAGTAAATCATACTTATTTGAATTTCGAAAATGCAGAACAGGCAAAAGAATGGTTTAAGCGCCAGGATTTTCATGCGGTAAATATTTTGATAAAGGGTTCCCGGAGTACAAAAATGGAAAAAGTACTGGAATAAAAATATGCCCCCACAAACTAACGGCGATAAACACGGCGCTTTAGAAAAAATAATCATTACGCATCAGGAAACGGAAAAACCCGGGTAGCAGCCTATACTCCTTCCGTTTTTCGCGCCTGAATAAGCTTATTTGCGAAATGCATGGCCAGCCCTCTTTATTTACCCTGCTTAACTTGTTAACCGCATAAAATATTACATGATAATAATCACTTCGTATAATAATTGAAGTCATTTTTATGACCAGTGTTTATTAACATTTTACCGGTTGCAATACGGAAGGAATATTATTGCAGGTTTTAAACATAAAAAATGAAAAAGGTTATCGCTGCATTCGATGGTCTCAAATACTCAACAGGTACCAGGGATTATTCAATTAACCTGGCCAGTGAAATCGACGCACATCTTGTGGGCGTTTTTATGGATGACCAGTCTTATACAAGCTATAAGATCTATGAGCTGATTACAGACGAGGGTGTTTCAGAAAGCAGGTTAATGGAACTGGAAGCAGAAGATAATGCCACCCGTGAAGCTGCGGCGCAAGATTTTGAAAAAGCGTGCAGCCACGTGGGTTTGCAGCATAGCATTCACCACGACAAAAAAACGGCCTTGCTGGAATTAAAGCATGAAAGCATTTACGCAGACCTGTTGATCATCGACTCAAAAGAGACACTTATCCACCATGCTGAAAAAATGCCCACCCATTTTATCCGCGATCTTTTGGCAGATGCCCAATGCCCGGTGCTGCTGGTACCTTCGGACTATAAGCCTGTTGAAAAGATCATATTATTGTATGACGGGGCACCTTCATCGGTGCATGCAATAAAAATGTTCAGCTATTTATTTCCCCAATTAGAACAACTACCTGTGGAAGCTGTAACCGTCAACCCGGTCAATACCTCCCTGATTCTTCCTGATAATACGCTGATCAAAGAGTTTATGAAAAGACATTATCCAAAAGTAAATTTTATTGTTACGGAGGGTTGGGCCGAAACTGAAATTGTGAAACATTTAAAGCAGACAAAAGAAAATGCACTGGTTGTATTAGGCGCTTACAGAAGAGGAGCCGTAAGCAGGTTGTTTCGGGAAAGTATGGCCGATACGTTAATGAAAGAAGTAAAACTACCTTTGTTTGTGGCACATAATAAATAAATGCAGGGAAGCCGCAAAGTAAACCGTTGCAAAAACCAAACCGACCCCGGTTGGCAACCAGGATGCTGCAACAGGCTGTAAATTTTTTAAACGGGTTGCTGTTGTAATTTAACCGGATCTGCAATTCACCTGATAAAAGGATTTGTAAAAGGAGTTAAAGAAGGCCATGGAAGTTATTGACAGGAGATCGGCAAAGTTGTTTTAATAAAAGTTATGGTTACATTTATATGCCATTTTTTCAACCGAGTGATCTGTTATTTATTTGATGCTTTTCTTTGTGATAAAATTGAAATACCGGTTTCCCTGATCCGGTAATCATCATTTTGATCTACCAACCTGTTATAAAATAATCACCGGATGGATTCTATCACGCATATCGCATTGGGAGCCTGCATGGGCGAAGCTTTCGCAGGCCGAATATTGGGCAAAAAAGCCATGTTGTGGGGAGCTATGGCCCAGAGTATCCCGGATATTGATTTTGTTGCGTCAATCTGGATGAATACCAGTTCCAATTTATTGGCACACCGGGGATTTACACATTCCTTTTTATTTCTCGCCATCATTACTCCCCTGTTTGCTTTAATGGCCGAGAGAATACACAGGCCACACGATATCCGGTTGGGTAAATGGATGCTGTTCTTTGGATCCGTAATTTGTACGCATATATTTTTGGATGCGTTTAATAATTATGGGGTTGGCTGGTTTGAGCCTTTCAACCACAAACGAATTTCATTTAACGCCATTTATGTAGCCGATCCTTTTTTTTCCTTATGGCCGGGTATCGCCTGCCTGATGCTTATTTTTTTAAACAGTAGGTTGCGGCAACGAAAAATATGGTGGCGGATGGGGCTGGGTTTAAGTGCCCTGTATCTAACTTACTGTTTGTTTAATAAAGCCATCATTGATGCAGACGTAAAAGATATATTGAAGAAACAACAAATCAGTTATACCCGGTATTTTACTACGCCGGCACCTTTACAAAACTGGCTATGGTATGTGGTTGCCGGAAACGACAGCGGATATTATACTGGTTTTCGTTCCCGGTTCGACAGCAAAAAAGAAATGGCCTTCCAATTTTTTCCCCGCAATGATTCGCTGCTCAGGCAGGTTAGTGACCAGGAAGACCTGCAAAAACTAATCCGTTTTTCACAGCAATATTATACCGTTGAGCAATGGAACGACACACTGGTATTTAACGACCTGAGGTTTGGACAGGTTATCGGATGGCAGCATGCCCGGGGCAGATTTGTATTTCATTACTTTTTACAACATCCGCAAGACAATACGCTGGTGGTTCAGCGTGGCAGGTTTATGGGATGGAACCGCCAAACAGTAGCTTTGTTATTAAAAAGAATACAGGGAAATTAATTTCCGGGATCACCCAGTATTATACAGGCGTCTCAGGTACGGCCGGCTTTTTCAAGTTGTGTTAATGAGTATAATCAAAGTTTATACTGATTGCCGTCAGTGTTTCAACAGGCAGTAAAAAGTAGATTCGCTTTAAAAGAAAACGATTATTATGAATCCGGATTTATCAACTGAAATTCGTGAGGTAATGGGTGCTGTACATTACCGGCCCGCTGTTTCTGTTATTATGCCTTTTGAACCAAAGATGGGTTTGAAAACAGAATTGGCCCATGACCTTGCAAGGGCTTTCGATAAAGTGGAACGGGAACTTATGGATCAGTTACCCAATGAGTTGAGTTTGCTGGTGATCCGAAAACTAAAGAAGATCATCAAGAACCTGAATTTTAATACTTACAAAAAAAGCATTGCGATATACGTTTCACCTGTTTTCGAAAAAGTATTATACCTGGATATAGCGGTAGAAGAAAAGATCATTATTGATGAGTCATTTGAGATCCGCGACCTGGTTTACAGTAAGAAGGAAATACACAAATACCTGTTGCTGTTGCTAAACAGTAAAGAGAGCCATATTTACCTGGGTAATTCATCCACCTTTATAAAAATTCTATCCAACAGTTCAGGGTTGGCCCTTTCTTCCGAATATGATCCACCCGGGGTCGTATCCAATTTTTCTGATGTACATGATCGAAAGGAAACAGAAATGAACAAATATTTACACCACATTGATAATGGGTTGAATATTATTCTAAAATCGTACCAACTGCCGCTTTTTGTATCAGGAACAGAAAGGACACTGGGTCATTTCAAAAAAATCACAAAACACGGTGGTGCCGTTATTGACTATATACCGGGTAACTATGCGGGTATGAGTTTACCGGGTCTCCGGGAAAAAATTGCCCCTTTTATAAAAAACTGGAAAAAAATAAAACAAAAGGATTTAATAAATCAACTGGATGATGCTGCCGGTAAACGAAAACTGGCATTTGGCATGAGAGAAGTATGGCACGAAGCAATGCGTAAAAGAGGACGTTTGCTGTTGGTTGAAAAAAACTATGTGTATGCTGCGGAACTTGGCAGCAGTGATGAGATCATCTACAAAGCCATTGAACCTTATAACAAATTCTCTTACATAAAAGACGCTGTGGATGATGTGATAGAAAAAGTACTTGAAAACGGCGGTGACGTGGAATTTGTTGATGAAGGTTTATTGAAAGACCATCATCATATTGCATTGATACAATTTTATTAACTATAAAATATTTTTTATGAAAAAAATACTTGTAACAACTGATTTTTCTGCGGCAGCTGATAATGCAGTTACATATGCCGCTGAAATGGCTTTGTCCATTAAAGCCAGTCTTTTTTTGCTGACGGTTGCTGAGTTACCGGTTACCTATAGCGATGTACCCATCATACTGGGACTGGAAGACGTTATGCGTAACACAGAAAAAGATATAAAAAGTCTTAAAGAAGATCTGCATTTGAAGACCAGCGGCAAAATAAATATTGAAACCGAAGTTGGAATGGGTGGATTTTTTAATGAATTAAAGAATGTTTGCGAACGCGTAAAACCCTATGCCGTAGTTATGGGCAGCCAGGGTAAAACGGCTGCAGAACACCTGCTGTTTGGCACACATGCAACACATGCCATCCAGGAACTGGAATGGCCGGTAATCACTGTTCCGCCCAATGCCGTATTCTCATCCATTAAAAAAATAGGGCTGGCAAGCGACTTAACCAAAGTGGTGGAATCAACACCTATTGATGAAATTAAAATGCTGGTGCATGACTTTGATGCCAAACTGCTTATTCTCAACACCGGCAAAAAAGAAGTCTTCAGCAGCGATGTGGTGTTTGAGTCGGGATTGATGCAGGAAATGACCATGGCCTTAAAACCAACATTTCATTTCATCGCCAACGATAATATGGATGAAGGCATTATTGATTTTGTCGATAAAAACAATATTGACCTGCTGATTGTATTGCCAAAGCGGCATAATTTCCTGGGAAAGCTCATGCATAAAAGCCACAGCAAGCAACTGGTGTTGCATAGTCATGTGCCGGTGATGGCGCTTCACCAGTAATTTGTATAACTAACACCAGAGCACACGGCCCCGCACGAAAAAAAATCGATGGGGGCTGTTGGCGTTACAAATGCTTCCACCGGTGAAATGTTTTCAATACTTTCTTCAAAAGGCATTTCGGTTCCTCATAACTTTGGGTTTTTTACATTTCCTTTAGAGAAATTATTTAGTACAGTCAGGGTTTGACCGGCAACCCGCTGCTAAAACGAATCAATTAAATCTAAGTATGTCTCAAATCGTAACCATCACTTTCAGCCCCTGCATCGATAAAAGTACATCGGTGCCGGCTTTAATTCATGAAAAAAAATTAATATGTACCGCTCCGGTTCTTGAACCGGGTGGTGGTGGCATCAATGTGGCCAGGGCCATAAAAAACCTGGGAGGAGAAGCCGATGCCATATTTCCTTCGGGTGGATATACCGGTAAATACTTTAACTATTTACTGGAAAATGAACAGATACCGGTTGTCATCATCGAAACAGCCAATGAAACAAGAGAAAATATAATTGTAGTAGACCAGTCTACCAACAACCAATATCGTTTTGGTATGCCGGGTACAGCATTAAGTGAAGGGGAATGGAAAAAATGTTTACATGCAGTGGAAGAAATACAGGATGCTGAATTCATTGTTGCCAGCGGCAGCTTGCCTCCCGGTGTTCCCCTTAATATTTACGCTCAATTGGCGAAGATCGCGAAGGGCAAAAAAGCAAAATTTATCGTGGACACTTCAGGAGAAGCATTGAAGTATGCTGCTGACGAAGGTGTTTATTTGCTTAAACCAAACCTGGGTGAACTAAGTACCCTGGCCGGTAAAAAAGAAATACCACTGGATGAAGTAGAAAAATTGGCAAAAGAAATTATCGCAAAAGGAAAATGTGAAGTGATGGTGGTGTCGATGGGTGCTTCCGGTGCTATGCTGGTGACCAGGGAAATGGCTAAAATATTTACGCCGCCGCCGGTAAAAAGAAAAAGTACCGTTGGCGCCGGTGACAGCATGGTTGGTGGTTTGGTCTTTTATTTATCCATTGGAAAAAGCCTGGCAGCATCGGTACAGTATGGTGTGGCCTGTGGCACGGCAGCAACCCTCAATCCGGGAACGGCATTATGCGAAAAGGAAGATGCAGACAGGCTATATACATGGATACATGGCGGAAACTTAATTTGATCCGGCATCAGTTACACATGGATAAAAAAGAAGCTAAACATATCATCGACGATCATTACGGGAAAATAAAAAAGGAACTGGATCATGTTATTCCCGGCTTTGATGCTGAAACAATTCATCAATTCAGGGTAGCGTATAAAAAAGGGAGGGCTGTTTTTCGAATGCTGTCTTATAAACAAGAACAACGCTTAAAAACAGGTAAAAAATTAAAAGAGACTTACCGTACTGCCGGCGAAATCCGTGACCTGCAATTACAGCGGCAAAGGGTTATAGCAGCTGCAAAAGCTGAATTCGAAAAACCAAAAGCCTACCTTTTTTATATAAAACAGGAAATCGATAAATTAATGCCTGCGTTAGCTGAACTCATCAAAAGCAATCCGGTTGTTGACAGTAAAAAAAAGAGCACCTCCGGAATTCCGAGTAAATTTTATAAAGCGGATTTTAAAGCATTCGTACAAAATAAATGGGTAGCAATAAATACCATAATTACTACAGGTAATTTTACCGATGAACATGTACATACTATCCGTAAATACCTGAAAGACCTGTTTTATAACCTGAACATTTTCCATGGCGTTGAACAGGATATCTTATCGATGAGTATATGGAATAAAAAAGATGAACAGTATGTTTACCTCCTTTTGACGGAACTTGGAAATTTCCAGGATATGTGTATGTCGATCATCTTATTGAGATCTTACCTGTTGGAAAATATAAGCGAAAATGACCGGGAAACGGCCCTTCAATTGAAAGACAGCTGGACCCGTGAAAAACGAAACCTGAAACGATCGCTGGTGAGGAAATTAAAGACCTTAAGCGGTTTCTAATAAACCATATTTAAACCGATTATACCAGTATGTAGTCCAATGCCATTTGCTATCGGCATAATACCATCTAAGATTTCAACGTAGTGCTCTGGACTACTTATTAAATCAAGATGGTATTACTACCAGGTTTGCACAATATGTGTTCATGATAATCAGAACTTAAAAATAAAGTGGGGCCAGGATTTAAATCCAGCCCCGTTTTATCCAATATCCTTTAAAAAACCTGTATAAAGGTAATAGCCGGCTTTAACCCGAATGAGAACCCCAGTCAACGGTTTTACTGATTGTAAACATCCATTTTTTCTAATACAAATCTTTGTTTTTCTGACAAATATCATCATAACTATTGCCGGATGTCATTTTTATAAAATAGCTTTACTGTTACTTTGCTTTCATTAGTAAACCTATAAATATTTGAATTATGAACACAAGTGGAAAAATACTGGCTGCCGTAGCTGCCGGGATTGCAGCAGGAGCCGTGTTGGGTATTTTATTTGCCCCCGACAAAGGAACCGAAACCAGGCGTAAGATCAGCGAAACAGGCAAAAAATTTGCTGATGATGTTAAAGACAAAATGCATAAAGGCAAAGAAAAATTCAATGACATGAAAGAGGACATCCGGCACAGTGTAAAAGAAAAACTTGAAGAATTTGCATAAGCAACCTGATCAGGGAAAATAGTTGATTGATCATGTAAAACAATCAAAATGGAAAAAGCATTTGCCCAGGCTGAAGAACTGGCAGATACAGTTAAGGAATATGTCAATACCAGGATAGAGTCGATAAAATTAAATACAGTAGAAAAAGGTTCGGGTATTATAGCGACAATAATTGCCGGGTTACTAGTAGCCGCTATTTTCTTATTCTTCCTTGTTTTTTGCAGTATTGCAGTTGCACTTGTTTTGGGCGACTGGATAGGAAAACCCTGGGCCGGTTTTCTCCTGGTAGCCTTTTTGTACCTGGTTACCGGAATCATCATTTGGTTTGCCAGGGTAAAGATTATCCAGCTGCCCATTATGAATGCATTGATCAAACAATTTTTTAGTGACGGATATGAAGAAGATTAAAAGCATAAAACAATTAAAGGCTGAAAAACTACGGATAAACCAAAAACTGGAGGACCAGGAAATTAAAATACGTGATCACTGGAATGAATTGAAACACAACCTGAAACCTGCAAGCTTAATAAAAGATACTTTTAGTTCTATCTTAAGAACGAAAACAGCAACCAATTTTACCGGCGAAAGTTTATTAAAAGGATCGCTGGCTTTTGGCGCTACTTTACTCTTAAACACGTTTATTAAAAAAGCAGGTAAAAAATTCAGCGGCCTTTTCAAAAAAAAGAAAAAACAACAGGAACCAGGCGGCTAAGGCCAGGTTACTATCAAATGGTTATCCTCCCTTCTACTTTCCATTGCTTACAATTCTGTTATTAATCACCGGTATTCCTGATTTATATCAGCAGTAACGACTGTTTAATTAGGGATATTAGTAAAAGATATGCTTATGTTTTATGGACAAATTGACTACCTGGCTGCATAACACAAAAAAAGCCTCAAAACATTTTGAAGCATTTTTTGAATATGCCACAATGGGCATAGTGATAACAGACAGGTTTGGCGTAATAGTGGCCGCCAATCCCTATGCATTGAATGAGTTTGGGTATACAGCACATGAGGTAATTAATCAGAAAATTGAGATTCTCATACCGTCCCGTTTTCATGAAAAGCATAGCACGTTTCATACGAAATACCTTGATAAACCGGTATCGAGGCAAATGAATTCCGGAATGAACCTGTTTGCACGGAAGAAAAACGGAACCGAAATAGATGTTGAGATCAGTTTAAGCAATTACCAGCTAAACGGCGAGAAATACATTATCGCTTTTATCAATAATAATACGGCACGTAAAAATGCGGAAGCAAATTTTGAAAAACTGAACACCGAACTGGAGTCAATAGTTGAACAACGGACCAGGGATTTAAAGAAAGCGTTGACGGAATTAAAAAAGTCGCAGCTCGACCTGGGGAAAGCGGTTTCATTTCAAAAAGCTATGGTCGACAATGCCGGTGCTATGATCATTGCCACAGACACAAAAGGCATGATCAATGTTTTTAACCCCGAAGCACGTATTAACCTTGGATATGATGAAACAGAGGTCATTGATAAAATGAACCCGATGATGTTTCATGACAAAGCGGAAATAGACAAAAAAAGAAAAGAGCTGTTTAGGGAATTAGGGATAATTATTGAAAACGATTTTGACGTCATGGTAGAAAAAGCCAGGAGAAATATTCATGAGGACCAGGAATATCATTACATCAGAAAAAACGGTTCCACTTTTCCTGTTTCATTAACCATTACTGCCATTTATGACAAAAAAGGGCAAATTATTGGCTACATGGGCATATCCTTTGACATTTCTGCACGGAAAAAGACAGAAGAAGAATTGCTGAAATCGCTTGAAAAAGAAAAAGAACTGGGTGAACTGAAAACAAGATTTGTTTCCATGGCCTCTCATGAATTTCGTACGCCACTCAGCACAGTGCTTTCATCGGCTTATTTAATTGAAAAATATACCGGCACAAAGGATCAACCAGCCAGGGAAAAACATTTGCATCGTATAACTGCATCGGTAGGTACGCTCACAGATATTCTGAATGATTTTCTGAGTCTCGGAAAAATTGAAGAAGGTAAGATACAGGTCAGGTTAACCCATTTCAATATTGAACAACTGATAAAAAGTATTTTGGATGAGATCCAGGAAACCTTCAATAAAAAGCAAATTATCATTTACGAACATTCCGGGCCGGCTGAAGTGCTGCTGGACCAGGCATTACTTAAACATATCATTTTTAACCTGGTTTCAAACGCCAGTAAATTTTCGCCCGAAAAAAGTCTGATTGAAATTAAAACCAGTAACCGGGATCAGCGGTTATTACTTTCCGTAAAAGACAGTGGTATTGGTATTTCTGAAAAAGATCAACAGCATTTAATGGAGCGCTTCTTTCGTGGCGCCAATGCAGGTAATATACAGGGTACCGGTTTGGGGCTGCACATTGTTTCTAAATATGCAGCGTTAATGAACGGTACCGTGGATTGTTCAAGTGAACTGGAAAAAGGAACCGAATTTATCATAACATTTAATAAAAACGAAAAACAGCCATGAAAAAGATATTACTGATAGAAGATAATGAAGATATCCTGCATAATACTGCAGAGATACTGGAACTTTCAAATTATAAAGTATTTTTGGCCGGGAACGGAAAAACCGGCGTAGAACAGGCCATTAAGAATAAACCCGATCTGATCATTTGCGATATCATGATGCCCCTGCTGGATGGGTTTGGCGTACTGCATGCTGTTCATAAAAATGAGGCTATTAAAAACACACCTTTTATATTTCTTACGGCAAAAACCGACCGCGAGGATTTCAGGAAGGGTATGGAACTGGGTGCCGATGACTACATTACAAAACCTTTTTCAGGCACTGAATTACTGAATGCGGTAGACAGCCGGCTAAAAAAGGCCGATCTGCTTAAAGATGACCTGGTTGCCAGCCAGGAAGCTTTGCAACAGGCAAAGCATGATGCTGACAATGCCATGGACCCGCACACATTTATTGAAGGGCGTAATACGAACAGGTATAAGAAGAAACAAGTGATCTACTCAGAAGGCAATCACCCCAACTGTTTGTATTATGTATTAAAAGGTAAAGTTAAGGTGAGCAGGACCAACGATGAAGGAAAAGAGTTTGTAACCGAACTCTTCAGCACCGGTGATTTTATGGGATATATTGCTCTACTGGAGGGAACCGTTTACCAGGATACTGCAAAAGCTTTGGAAGAAACCGAACTGGCGGTTATACCCAGGGAAGAATTTGAAGATTTGATCAATAAAAATATGAAAGTCACTCATAAATTCATCCACCTGCTGGCTAATAATGTGATTGAAAAAGAAAACCAACTTATAGGTATTGCTTATAATTCACTTCGAAAAAAAGTGGCAGAAGCACTGCTCCTGTTACAAAATAAATACCAACAAAAGAAAGGTGAAAATTTTATGATAGACATTAACAGAGATAGTTTAGCTACCATTGCAGGTACAGCCAAAGAATCACTTATACGTACACTCAGCGATTTTAAGACTGAAAAACTGATTGATATCGAAAAAGGAAACATCGTCATTATCAATCAGAAAAAACTGGGGCAACTTTTTAACTAACGTTTACCAGGAGGCTTATGGTACTAACGTTTGCCTTTTCAATACTTTTTTATCTACCATGTCTTTTACGATCATTTGTCCGTATTCATGCGCAAGAGATTGAGAAGTAGCGGGTTCAAAAGACTGGCTTTGGACCGAATAAAGCAGGTTTCTGTTTCCCAGTTCATAAAAATTACTCTCCCAAAAATATTTGGTATCCTCTTCATAATATCCGGGCGCGTACACCCGGCTGTACATGGTTCTGTAATATCCGTAAAACCGGTCCTGGTAAACAAAATATGGCGAATACCGAACCCTGCCGGGTACATAATACCGTTCCTTGGTTTTATCAAGCAGTACAACTGTTAAAACGGCATCTATACCACTTTTGCTAAGTTTATCAAGTGCCTGTTGTTCGGTCAGGTTTTCAAATGTTTTTGGGTTAAATTCATCACAGGAACAAACCGCAGTATAGCCCAGTGCCCTCAGGTCTGCTACAACATGTTCTTCCATTTTTTCACGAAGGTTACGGTCAGGTTCATTAATTAAACCCAATACCAAAACCTTTTTATATGGTTTAGATTCTATATTTTCTGCATTCCACGAATTTGTTATTTTTGTTGAAGTGCATCCTGCCAACACCACTAAAAGGCTAATAAAAAACCCGTTTATCTTTTTCATTTTAATCAGTTTTATTACAAATTGCAATTTATGACCAGGCCAATGGAGGGAAAATGATGGCTGTCAAGCTTATTGATAATTGTCATCAGGCTGCTATGCCAGATTTACAGATCGGTTGGTTTTGAAACGATACCGGAGCGTTTTAGTTATTCTTTGCCTTGGTAAATTTTTTATACACATCCTCATAAAACAGAACCCTGCCTGTTGAATCAATACCTGCCGGGTTATACCAAACGACTATCGGCATCCGTACGTCAGCAGGTACGGTTATGGGAGACTGATTTCGCAGACAACCTTTTTGCTCAAGTGTATCAATGGAAACGGAATTATTCTTTAAAAGAAGGTGGCCCAGTTCCATTGGCTTATGCATACGCATACAGCCATGGCTATAATACCGCCTGTTATTTTTAAAGAGTGTTTTGCTGTTTGTATCATGCAGGTAAACAGAAAAGGGATTATTAAAATTCAGTTTTAGCAGTCCCAAAGCATTATCACAGCCGGTGCTCTGGCGTATGAGATAGGGGAAATCTGTTCTGCCAAGCGCCTTCCAGTTTATGGAATACGGATCCATGATCTTTCCGGATCTATTTAATACCTGGTAATTGCCGGCATTAATATACCCGGGATTTCTTTTAAGAATGGGCAATATTTCTTTTGTAGCAATACTATAGGGAACATGCCAATAGGGATACAATATCACTTCATTTACCGTACTGGTTAAAGTTGGGGTGGGTGTTGATCTTTTGCCCACGATCATCCGCATTTCCAGGATAACCCGATCGTTGCTGTAAACTTTCAGGTAGGCTGCCGGAAGATTAACGGTGATCACCGGTTGGCTTTGTACCAGGCAATTTAGCCAGCGGTAATAGTTAATGGATATTTTCAATTGCTCCATTCTCGCCGAAACAGGGATATTCAATTCGCGCAATGTATTGGCCCCAATTTTCCCATCGGGTACCAGGGTAAATTGAATTTGTGCTTCTGACAGTTTTTTTTGCAACATGCTGTCCGGCAGATCAACCTCGTCGGTATCTATTAAACCCAGTTGCCACAATTTTGAAATAAGTGGTTTATTGGTATTGTTCAATTTGTTAGAAACGATTTTGACTTCCATAAAATTGCTGTCGGTAGTTACCCGGTAATACCAGCCGAGTTTATTTTCAATTTCGGCAATTTCAGGTAAGGAGCCGGAGATTTTTAGCGGTAATAACTGCAACGAATTAGTTGAGATATATTCGGCCATCAATGCCGGAATATTAACGCAGGAAGGGAAATATTTCAATCCATCATACCCAAAAGCCGGCCTGGTATTACCATAAGCCATATCCTTGTAAAAATGCAATGCCGCATCGGTTATCAGCATTTCGGCCTCCAGTGAATCCTGGATATGGTACAACCTAAAATTTTTGTTTCGAAAAGACTCCATAAAGTCAAATTGGTAATCTTTCTCCCGAAGCCCGGTCGCTGCTGCTTGCCTGAGTGCGTTTAAAAACAGATCACGGTTACCCGTGTTATCTTTTTGTAACCAAATTGTTTGATAATTTACCCGGCTGTATAATTCATATACAGCTGCCTTGTCTATCTGTTTATTCTCCGAAATATATAACAGCATCCGGGCCGCTGTAATCTGTGTAGCCGCCGTAAAACTGCCCACACAAGCCGTCATCAATATGAACAGGCGGTTAAGTATTTTTCTTTTCACTGGTTACAAAATATTTTCCGACAGGAAATTATTAAAATCAGATTTCAATTCACTGAACTGTTTTTCTGCATTTCGCAGGTTGTTCCGGATCCTTTTTAACCTGCTGTCAATTTCAGGTTTAAGTTTTCCACCTGCATATACGTCACCCTCAAATAATTTACTTAATTCAACCACGTCATTTCTGATCAGGCCGATCAACTCATCTTCTCTAATAAACCTGCTTTGAAAACCATCCACTTCTTCCAGTAAATATTTATCAAATTTGTCTCTAAGGATTTCTGAAAGCCTGTTTTTCAGGTGAATGTTTTCATCTATTAAATACGCCAACGTTCTGTTCCAGGTATCAGATTCGTATTCGATCTGTTTTAATTTTAACTCCGGCATATATTTTCATTTATGAATTCCTAAAATAAACCAATCCCTTTTTCAAGCATCTTTGATCTAATACCGATTATACCAGTATGTAGTCCAAAGCCATTTGCCATCGGTATTATACCATCTAAGATTTCAACAAAGTCCTTTGAACTACCTATTAAATCAAGATGTTGTACTTATTTCAGCATGTAAGTTATTGACAGTTAAAACCACTGGTAAGAATATCTATCAGTCTTCATCCTGATATTGGTCAATACAATTTTAACTGGTAAGGTAAAAAAGGGAATGCATGACAAAGCCCCACCATCCGGTATGGCAGGGCTTTAAACCAAACAGAAGCCGGTTTATTTAACAGCGATATGTTGTTTCGCTGCGAGCAATTTTGCCCCTTCTTTGTAAGGTAATGAGATCTTTAAAACGCCATCATTATACTTAGCCTCAATTTTTTCTTTGTTTACCTCTTCGGGTAAAGTAAAACTGCGGCTAAAACAGGAAAAATTATACTCTTTGCGGGTAAACTTTTTATCTTTTTCTTCCTTGTTTTCTTCTTTTTCCGAACTGATGGTCAACATATTTCCCTCCACATCTATTTTAAAATCATCTTTTTTCATACCCGGAACCGCCATGGATACCAGGTAGTCTTTTTCATTTTCAGTAATATTTACAGCGGGGATGTTCATCGCCCGATCCCATAAATTACCATTACCGTCGTCAAATAATCCATTCCATGGCTTGAAAAAATCGTCAAATACGGATGGCATTTTGTTAATCGCTTTGCTTAATGCTAATGTTCCCATGATGTCCTCCTTTTTTTTAAAAGTTATTAATTTTGTTTACATAGCAAATGTATTTCCGTTTTAAGCTTGAATCAATAACGCCTGTCAATATAAATGATGAGTGTAATCACCAAAAAATGCCTTTGTATGCGTGCAGTGATCACTACAATTGCTCGATTACTTTTTGCAACCTGGCTCCCACTTCCATCGCCAGGTCCTGCAGTTCTAAATTCTTGATGGAGATCATGGACGCCATGGGATTCACCGCAGAAACCTCGATCACCCCTTGTCTCTTTTCCTGTACAAAATATTGCAGGGCAGCATGGTCCCTATCTTGTCCCCGGTCAACAATGCTTTGTGCGCAAAGGAAGGATTACAGGCCCCCGGGATCGTATAGTTATAAAAGTCAACATCCAGTTTCTTTTCAATGTGCCTTTCATATCAATTACTGTTAATATGCCAAATCCTTCAGTCTTCAGCATATCGGTAACTTTTTAAATCGCGTTTTCAAAACTTCCCTTAATTATTTTTGTGAAATAATAGTACACGATATTTATTTTAAGATGATCGATCAGATTTTATGATTCATGCAGGCCGGTTTAGTTTCTTTGTCTGAAATTATAAGTAACGATATAAAAAATGAAACGGATTATCTCGTAGGAGAACCAGCGTATAAACTGTTTAAAAATATTTTTAGTTCGTAGATGCCACTCAAGGGTAATGGGAACGCAATCATCCTGGATGATCGATTCCATTTCCTGTTCAACCTGCATTGCCAGCCCGGCATGATGAACATCAACATTTAATTCTATACTGGCATAGGCGCTTAAATTGTTGATATTGTACGATCCAATGGTAAGCCACTCACTGTCGCAAACCGAAACTTTGGCATGCAATACAGTGGGCTGGTATTCGTACAGTTCTATTTTATTTCTAAGCAACCAGTCATACATCCAACGCTCTGCATATTTTGCCACCATCACATCAGACGGACCTGCAGTGATCACCCGTATTTTAACACCACGCCTGGAAGCATTTTTCAGTAATCTCCTGATTGCTTTTCCCGGTAAAAAATAGCTGCACATGATATTGATATGTGACCGGGCGTGGAGGAACATATCAATATAGGTTTCCGAAATTTCATTTTTCCTTCTTATCCAGTCATTTCTTCTCATACGCATCTTACCCGCCTCCACACCAGCAAAACCAGGCACGGGTAGTTGTTCTTCGCAGGGAGTTAACCCCATTTTTTTTGGAAAATTATTCCAGGTTTTCCAGCAAAGCACACAAAGTTCCCTGGCTATATGTCCTTCTATATACAAGGCAAAATCAAGCCAGGCAGGGCTGCCGGGCATATCATTATAACGGTTCGAAATATTAATACCACCCGTAATGGCATATTTTGCATCGGCAATAAATATTTTATGATGCATTCTTCGCCCAAAATAAAATTGCCTGCTTTTAAAGAACGGCTCAAAAAACCGAAATTGAATACCTGCCTCCTCCAATTCGGCGACAAATTTTTTTGACAAAACCTGCGAGGCATAGCCATCTGCCAGTACGTGAACTGAAACATTTCTTTTGGCTGCAGCTTTTAGCGCATTTGCCACAAGTACCCCGGTTTCATCATCATCAAAAATGTATACCTGCAAATGAATGCTTTCGGTAGCCTGGTTAATTAAATTCAGCAACAGGTCAAAATACGCTTTTCCTCCCCTGACCAATTTTGCGTTGCTGTAGGAAGCATAGTGCGTCGTCGGATCTTGCTTTGATTTGTACATATGTAGACCAGCTAACACCGGTAGATTTTTTATAAGAATAAAACTATTCCTGAATAAAAATAAGGTACCTGAATCATACAACCGAATGATTGTAGTCATTTTACATACCTGGCTTGTAAAATATATTTGAAACGCACTACACAAACGATAACATCATGAAAAAATATATAGCCGTTTTTGATGGATATAAGTTTTCGAAAAGTACACTGGGTTATGCTATCCAGTTAACACAACTGGCTGAAGCCCATTTGGTAGGAGTTTTCCTGGATGAGTTCATATATTATACCTATGACTGGAATAAAATTTTTGCCACCTATGATAATCCCGAAGAGGTCATTAAGAAACTCGACGCCAAAGACCAGACGAAAAGAGACAGTGCCGTAAAGGCATTTCAACAGGCATGCACCAGCGCGAAAATAAGTTTCAGTATTCACCGGGACAAAAAAATAGCGTTGCAGGAACTCAAACATGAAAGTATGTTTGCCGACCTGGTCATTATCAATAAAAATGAAACGTTTACCAGGTATACAGAAAAAATACCCACACGGTTCATTAAAAATTTGCTGACGGATGTTCAGTGCCCGGTTTTAGTTGTACCCAAATCATTTAAGTCGGTAGACAAGATCGTTTTATTATACGATGGCAGTCCTTCATCTTTGTATGCCCTGAAGATGTTTAGTTACCTGTCGGAAAGCCTGAAGCAACTTCCAATAGAAATATTTACAGTAAATGATTATTTAACCGCAGACCTAAGACTGCCGGATAACAAATTAATGCGTGAATTTATTAAAAGGCATTTTCCAAAAGCAAGGTTTACTGTGGTTACAGGTGGTGCCGAAGAGCAGATCCTCGGCTATCTCCGAAACCATAAGGAAAATGAGTTACTGGTATTGGGTGCTTACCAAAGAGGTGAACTATCGCGCCTGTTTAAAAAAAGTATGGCCGATATATTAATGAAAGAACTGGAAACACCCTTATTTATAGCTCATAGTAAATAATAAATTACATAAACTGTTTTTTCTAAATTTTAAAACTATAGTTATGAAACGGATACTGGTACCAACAGACTTTTCACCCACTGCCGAAAGGGCTTTTCGGGTGGCTTTGGATATTTCCGAAAAATCTAAAGGAACGATCATACTTTATCATGCGTACAAACCTGAAAAAAATGAATGGATAGGTACCGCAGAAGAAAGGGTACAATACAATAAACAAACCGGGGCCAACCTGGTGAAAAAATTACACAGGCTAAATAAAAAAGTAAATGACAATACAGGCAACATACCGGTATCAGCAGTTTTAGGCCTTTCACCCGTTGTTGATAATATTCTTGAATTTGCCAAACAGCATCATATTGACCTGATCGTTATGGGAACCCAGGGTGCCAGCGGCCTGCGAAAAACAATTATTGGTTCGGTGGCTTCCAAAGTGGCAGATCATGCCGTTATCCCTGTTTTACTGGTACCGGAAAAATATGAATGGAAAGATCCGGAGCAAATGCTGTTTGCCAGTAATTATGTAGCCTCCGACAACCAGGCATTGACCCTGTTGCTTGAACTCGCAAAATTATACGGCACCGGCGTTACAGTTATTCATTTGATCAGTGCTTATTTAAGAGAACCGGAAAAGGAAAAAGAAAAAGCTGCTTTTGATACCTATGCCTATACTTTACAGAGAGAGTTCAATACATACAAACTAAGATTTAAACTGCTGGAAACCACTTCTGTAATTGAAACCATGGAGAATTTAGAACAAAAAATACCCTATGACCTGGTGGCGATGATACGCCGGAATAAAAGTTTTTATGAAAAATTCTTTCTGGGAAGTTTTACTAAAAATATGGCTTATATAACCAACCAACTTTTGCTGATCATTCCGGAAGAAAAAGTACTGGAAATTGAAAAAGATATAAAAAAGGACCGCACTGAATATTTGCCTATACCCCACCAACTTTTGAAAACTGAAAAAATTACAAAAAAGAAACTTGCAGGTAGATAGCTCTTATGTTATGTGTCATATAGCGTTACAGAGCTGTTCTTATAAAACCTGGTGCTGCCGGGACTTTCATTATCATTGCATTAAAAAGCGGTTATATATTTAATAAGTGAACAATTTATATCTAAACATGCCGGGGTTTATTATATGCGCAGCCACTATCGTTTACAGTGGCTCAAAATGGAATGGTTGCGATGATCGTAGTTGGGGCTGCCATTTTTCTTCCCTATTTTGGTAAATATATTGCGGCAGGAAACGGTTTAAGCAATTCATTGTTTGGTACTTTATTTTGGCCGCCACCACTTCACTACCCGGGCTAACCATTTACCGGGCAGCTGTACGAATGGGTTCATTGGATATGGCCGTGGGAAATTTACCGGGCAACAATGTGTTCAAAATGTTTATACCGGGATTGGAAGATGTATTTTATAAAGAAGGGTCTTTAGTCGAAAATATATCTCATGCTCATTTGCTTTCTGTTTTTACCATCATTATCATGACGGCAGTTGGGGCCCTTGGCCTTCTTTTTAAAACTGCAAAAAAGTAGATATGGCTGTTAGCCCTGATACCTTTATCATCATTCGGTTATACCTTGCACTCATCACTTATTTGTTCTTAAAAATCTAAACTTTCAAAATGTACTGGCACCGATTAAGCATCCCGGAAATATATGTGTTGCTGGAAACAGGGCAGCAAGGGTTAAGTGTACATAAGGCTGAAGAAAAACTATTACAGGTTGGCATCAACGAATTACAGGAAGGGCACAAGAAAAACATTGCCCGTATGATACTTACCCAGTTTAACGATGTGATGATCCTCATTTTACTGGCAGCCGCGATCATCTCGGGTTTAATAGGAGATCTTACAGACTCGATAGTAATCCTGATCATCGTTTTGTTAAATGCCATTATCGGTTTTTTACAGGAATACCGGGCAGAGCAAGCCATGCATGCTTTAAAACAAATGGCCATTACCCAGTCTAAAGTGCTGCGCGACGGGGCTATTAACCGGTTGCCTTCAACTGTTTTAGTACCCGGTGATATGATCCTATTGGAAGCCGGTGACGCCGTTCCGGCAGATGTGCGCATCACAGAGTCCTTCAATTTAAAAATTGAAGAAGCGGCTTTAACCGGCGAATCCCAGGCCATTGATAAAGTGACCTACCCAATTGAAACAGATGAGTTACCTGTTGGCGATAGAAAGAACATGGCCTTTAAAGGCACGTTTGTTACCTATGGCCGCGGTAGTGCAGTGGTGGTTGCTACCGGTATGCAAACCGAATTGGGCAATATCGCCAAAATGTTGCAGGAAGCGGAGACCCTTACCCCTTTGCAGCAACGAATGGCTTCATTCGGAAAAAAACTTTCGATACTGGTTTTATTTTTATGTATTTTATTTTTTGTAGCAGGCTGGTTGCGTGGCGAAGACCTGGTGAAAATGCTGCTTACCAGTATCTCCCTGGCCGTAGCTGCCATCCCGGAAGCATTACCGGCTGTGATCACGATTTCCCTGGCGTTGGCTGCCAAAAGGATGATCCGTTTTAACAGCCTTATCCGGAAATTACCAGCAGTTGAAACACTCGGTTCTGTTACGTACATATGTACGGATAAAACCGGTACGCTTACAAAAAATAAAATGTTTGTGGAAGATATTTTTGTAAACGGGAAACTGTACAAAAGAAAAGAATTACCCGCCGAAAAGCAAAATGAAGAACTGATGTTACTAATGCATGCCTTTGCATTGAATAACGATGCTGCCGAAGATGTTGATCACATGATTAAGGGCGATAGTACAGAAATCGCTTTATTGGAAATGGCCAGGGAATTAAACATGGATAAAGATGACTGGCCAAGACTGGCTGAAATTGCTTTTGAAGCGGAGCGGAAACTGATGACCACTTTTCATCAACATGATAATAAAATCATTTCTTTCACAAAAGGTGCACCGGATATTTTATTGCAGCAATGTGTAGACATAAATTTGCCCGAATTGCAGCAACAGGTAGATGAAATGGCATTGAAGGGACACCGGGTTTTAGGTTTTGCTTATCGTTACTGGGAGGCAATACCGGATATGCCTGACCTTGAAATTCATGAAAAAGATCTGCAATTTTTAGGGTTAACCGGAATTATTGATCCACCGAGAGAAGAAGTTTTTGACGCTGTTGCTCAGTGTAAAGCCGCAGGCATTGTACCCGTAATGATCACCGGCGATCATCCGCTTACGGCAAAAACAATTGCACAACGCATAGGCATATTAAGCGGTGACCATGACCTGGTCATTACAGGCCTGCAACTTGCCGCGATGGATAAAGACCAATTTTCGGCCAAAGTAGAAAAAATAAAAGTATACGCACGTGTATCGCCAGAACAAAAATTGCAGATCGTAAAAATGCTGCAGCAAAAAGGTCATTATGTAGCTATGACGGGTGATGGTGTTAACGATGCCCCTGCATTAAAACGTGCCAATATCGGTATTGCTATGGGCATCACCGGCACCGATGTTTCAAAAGAGGCAGCTCATATGATCTTGCTGGATGATAATTTTTCAACCATTGTAAAAGCAGTTCGGGAAGGGAGAAGGATCTATGATAATATTCTGAAGTTTATCAAATACCTGATGACAACCAACTCCGGGGAGTTATGGACCTTATTGTTAGGGCCAATGATCGGGTTGCCCATCGCTTTGCTGCCGATACATATCTTATGGATCAATTTAGTTTCGGATGGATTGCCTGCCATTTCCTTATCTTTTGAAAAAGCAGAGAAAGATATCATGAACCGCCCGCCAAGACCACCACAGGAAACTGTTTTTGCCAATGGCAGGGGCCTGCACATGATTTGGGTGGGCATGCTGATGGCCGGTATTACTTTGTCGCTCCAGGGATGGGCCATTAATAATGGCCTGCATTGGCAGACTATCGTTTTTAATGTTTTGTGTTTGTGCCAGATGGGGCATGTATTGGCCATACGTTCAGAAAGAAGTTCGTTTTTTCGTATTGGCCTGTTTTCGAATAAGCCACTTGTAGGATCTGTTTTAATTGCAATGATCTTTCAGGTTGTAATAACTTATACGCCTTTTTTGCAGCCTGTTTTCCATACGGAAGCGCTGTCCTTAAAAGAGTTTATCATTGTAGGTGCCGCCTCTTCATTGGTATTCTTTGCTGTAGAGATTGAAAAAATAATTTCAAGGAGCAGACAAAGTAAAATGAATAAGTTGGCAAAAGCTTAATTATAGGCCCGGAAATATTTTATTTACATTATTTACACGTCTTTACCGGATCCTTCCGACAGTATTAATTACAGGCTGGCTTTGTCTAAAATTGTTCAACGCACGGCTTTCGGTTGCTTTAACACATGTAACAAAATAATATCATTAACCTTTGATCCGCGTCAGGATAACTCATGATGCAGATCATCATAGTCATTTGCGGTTAAGGCTACCTTCAGCAAAGTATTTTCGCCTATAGTTCCATGTTTATGTCATTACCAATTTAACCCGGGAATAAACAAGCCGAACCAGTTTTTGAAAACATACATAAATGATCATTTATTATGAATTTTTTATTAAAAACCGAAATTATTGTTTTCTGCAATTTGTGGTTGTTCGTCCCAAAGCAGCCAGGAAGGTTTAGTCATGAATCAGCAGTTGAATAACACAGCAGACGATACCATTAAACCGGCTCAACAAACCGATAACTTGTTGTATGAAATAAAAATGAAACAACTGGCTAACGGAGATCGTTCAGGCCGCTGGCCACCTCATACCATTTACCCCGGAAAAGATGCCATATTGCCTTTCAAAAGAATCGTTGCTTATTATGGTAATTTTTATTCTACACGAATGGGCATTTTGGGAGAATATCCAGCGCCGCAGATGTTGGAAAAATTAAAAAAGCAAATCGCGGAATGGGAAAAGGCTGATACCCTTACGCCGGTTTTGGCTGCTTTACATTATATAGCGGTAACCGCTCAACCCTGTAAATTATTAACAGGGAAATGCAGGTTACGAATGCCGGTGCCCCAGATCGAAAAAGTCATTGAATTGGCAGCACAGGTAAACGGCATTGTTTTTTTGGATATACAGGTTGGACAGAGCACACTCCGGGAAGAAATTCCATTGCTCAAAAAATATTTGCAATTGCCACAGGTACACCTGGGTATTGATCCGGAATTTTCCATGAAGAACGGGCAAAGCCCGGGAACGGCTATCGGAACTTTTGATGCTGCAGACATCAATTATGCAACTGAATACCTGGCCGCATTGGTGAACGAATATCATTTACCGCCTAAAATACTGGTGGTTCACCGGTTCACCAATCCAATGCTTACCAATTATAAGCAAATAAAAATGCACCGGGAAATACAGGTGGTCATTAATATGGATGGGTTTGGATCGCCTTCAAAAAAGAAAAATACTTATGATCACGCTATTTTTAAAGAGCCTGTTCAGTTTGCAGGCATTAAATTGTTCTATAAAAATGATGTACAGGAAGTTAAACAGTTGATGACTCCAGCCGAGATACTGCTGTTGAAACCTCAACCGATCTATATCCAGTATCAGTAAGTTCAGGTATACAATTGCTCATAATATTCTTTGGCCATACGGTTGCTGTCAAATTGAGGAATGATATCCTTCATGCCGTTTTTTACAATTTCAGTCCAGCGATGGGGGTAATCATAATACATAGGAAGCACTTCTGATTCCAGTATTTGATATAATCCGGCAGCATCCAGCTCGTCCTGAACATGATCAGGTAGATTGACATCGCAGGCCGGAATAACAAAAGAATTTATTTTATCCCGGGCAAATTCCGGGAACCATCCATCCGGCAAACCTACATTTACAGCACCGTTCATGGCCGCAGACATACCACTGGTACCCGAAGCCTCATGCGTAATACGGGGAACATTTAACCAGACATCGGCTCCCCTTTTCAGCATCCTGGATAAGGCAATTTCATAACCAACCAGATTGGAGCAGTTGGTATAGGTTTTACATACATTAACAATTTCATCAAAAATCCCAATGGCTGCATAGTCCATCGGGTAAGGCTTCCCGGACCAGATAATTTGTACCGGCCTTTCTTTGTTTGTGGCCAATGCATGAAACCTGTCCATGTCCTGGAAAAGCAGGTCAGCTCTTTTATAGCCGGCAAATCTTTTGGCAAAAACGATGGTACAGATCTTTTCGTCAAATATTTCCCCATTCTGGTCAGCCACCATCTCAAATAAACGCTGTTTTGCCTGCTGCTTATATTTCATCAACCCGGCGTCATCATGATGAAGCAATGCCTGGTACATTTCTTCATGGTGCCAAAAACTGTAATTTTGAGCATTGGTTATTGATATGATCCCGCTAACGCCTTGATGTGCCGTCCACATCCTGCATATAGTGTTTTTATGCATTTTAGAAACTGCATTTGCTTTTTTTGAAAGCCGGAGTGCTGCCAAGGTATGGTCCATTTCGTCTCCATCAGTCCTGATTAAGGCCCTGATTTCGGTAAGCGGAATATCACAAAAGAACCCCATTTTTTCTAACAGGCTTATGTCGGTTTTCTGATTGCCTGCTTCTTCAGGCGTATGATTGGTAAAGACCAGTTTTGAGGCAACCATATCCTGATCTTTGTATTTATTGTACAAATAAAATGCAAGTGGCAATGCATGCGATTCGTTCAGGTGATAAATTTCCGGTTCCCAATGAAGTACTTCCAGTAACCTGGCCCCACCTTTACCCAGCAAAATAGCAGCTGCGATCCTTGTTTCGGGGTTGGCGTCATATAATTTATGAGAAATGGTTTTAGCCAGGTAATCATTTTCGGGCAGGTCGGTGGTTAAAAAAAAGATAGGAGCCGTATTAAAAACATCAGGGGGTAAATAAAAAGCGGTAACCCAAACATCATGCCTGGAAACGCTGATTTTGAATTTAATATCTGTAGGCTCAAGAAAACCATAAATCTTTTCCTGGAATAAAATATCCATGGTCTGGTCCTGTTTTCGTATCTGATCGTAGTAACCGTATTTCCATAAAATACCAATGCCCACCATATTTTGCTTTAATTCAAATGCACTGCGCATGTGTGAGCCTGCTAAAAAGCCCATTCCGCCTGCATACGTTTTTAAAGGTTGATGAATGGCAAATTCCATACAGAAATAAGCCACCCGTTTTTTAAAAAAAGGATCAATACTGTAAGGATGGCTAAACTGGAAACTCATGAATTCAAAACTTTAATAGACCACAATTCTGCTATGCAGGTTCTTTACAGGCTGACTGGTTTTAGGTATATGAAATAGTAGCGTGCCTGCAGTATATTCTGCACTGATAAATGCCGCATCGGCATGGGCAGGTAATTGTATATGGCGGTCAAATAAACCATATTTAAATCCATGTTGCTCTGTTTTTCCTTTTGTTTTCAGGCTGCTATCTTGATGTAATACACAAACAGATAAAACATTATTATCAGCGTGTATTAAAAAATCTTCCCTGCTTATCCCCGGTAAGGTTAATTCAACGATGTAAGAGTCTGCCAGCTCAACAATATTAACCGGAGGAAGAACAGACTCAACGTCAAAAGACTGTTTTATTTCCTCTTTTAATTCATCTTCGTTCATTACCGGCACATAAACCCCGGGATAAATAAGGCAACCATCTGCATATAATATTTCATTTTTCATATCGCAATTTCAATTTCAGAATCAATCCAAAATTAATTGAACTACTTTCAAAATAAAATGACCGCCATACGTAAATAAAATGATTACGGTCAGGCAATTGGCTTAGTAATTTATTTAACGCTAAAAGATGATCACTGATCTGGAAATAAGACAGATTTTTGAAAAATTTTTAACTAAAAATTGCAAGGGAAACAGAGCTGGGGAAATTACGGCCTTGCGATGACATACAACAGGCCCGGAAATTGGTTCATTTATTACACTACAATTAGTGTTTGCGCGGAAAGAACCTCCTGGTAAAGAAACTCCGGAAGCCAGCGGTTGTTTGGCTATGTTCCGATGCGGCTTCATTTGTTACTGGCCATGCCATGCCGGTAGATGGCGGTTATATTGCCGGGTAAAAATTCAGCATAAAAATCCTGGCGACTTTAAATAACTGTCCATAAGCAGCAGGTATTTTTCTGCCCCGTCAAGGGCCTTTTTTCTTTCGGAATTATTAGCAGCTGTTTTGGCTCTCAGGCTGTTGACCTTGGCCCGTATATTGGCCCGGTAGCTTTTATAATAAATAAAAAGACTGTGTTCTTCATCCGTGATCATACAGGGGAAAAACCGGTTATAATGATCAATGAACAAAGCGGAAAGGTCTTTCCGGTCAATTGCATCCAGGTCCATACACAGAAATGCAACTTCGTTCAATACATCAATTTGCCTGAAATCATCATTGAATTCGATACAATCGAACGGTACCGGTTCAGGTAACAGAAAAATATTCCTGGCATGCAGGTCTCCGTGGCAGTCCCTGAACAAACCATTGCTGAGCCTGGCCGCCAGTAGGTCTTTGTGCTTTTCCATAAAGGCATCTGATAGCTCTATAGCATGGCTGATCATCGTACCAAATACGTCCCCCAGCTGTTCGGTCATGAAATCTTTTTCCGCTTCCAGGTCACTGAATTTTTCCCGTATATCCAAATAATCTTTTTGATAAATAATGGTCGTCTCTTTATGAAATGATGCAATTTTTTCAGCCAGGTTTTTGATGTCAAATTCCGTTACGCCATTTTTCAATAAAAGCCTGTCCATCTGTTTTTCAGCATCCAGTTTATGCATCGTTACCGCATAATCTATAATTATCCCGTCATCTCCACCTATCAAAAACTGTTCGTTAAGCTCACGTACAGGCTTAACATCGAGGTATATGTTTTTGGTAAGTCTTTTATTCAACACGATTTCCCGGTCGCAAAAATGCCTTCGTTTTTCAAGTGTTGAAAAATCCAGGAACGAATAATTGACCGGTTTTTTTATTTTATATGCGAATTGATCGCATAAAATTACCCAGGATATATGTGTTTCAATTAATGTTCTTTTTCCGGGCAAACCCTGAAATTTTCCATCAGAAACCAGGCTATTGATCTGTTCTGTTGTCATTTGTATTTTTAAGATAAGCTGCTGCTTTTTGCAGCATTACGTTAATGTTATCCTCTGTTGATTCTACAACCAAATGAAGTTCTGTCAATGGCTCAAATAGCCGGCTGATACTTTGATATACTTTAAAATCAGCTTCGCTATACGGCCGATCTCTTTTTAATCTTTCGCGGATAATATTTTCGGCAGCCCGTACTTCAATGAACCAAATACCCCCTTTTTCTTCCATTTCTTTAATAAATGGTTCCCTGGTCACCTTTTTATGGAATGTTGCATCCAATACTACATTCCTTTCCCGGTTCAGGGCCTCCTTGAGTTCAGAAAGCATCTGCCCGTACACAGCTGTTTTCTCTTCAGCTGAATAAGTCCTTACTTCAAACATGTCCTTCCTTACCCGGTCGCTGTTTATATAAACGGCATCTGTCATTTTTGCCAGCCTGGAAGCAAAATAACTTTTACCCGAACCCGGTAACCCAAAAACCATAATTACCATATTTTGCATCTTTCAGTATATCGTCAAATTACACAACTTTCTGCCAGTTTTAATATTTAATTAACCAGTTGTACTTCACCTGAGCCCGTGCCACAAATCAGTATATTGATAAACCGGTAACTCCCGAGTTATCATTATCAGCAATAAATACGCACTGCCCGGCCAAGTTCTATTAAAATATTTATTTTACAACCTGCTTAAATCAGGATTAGTAATGATTCGTGTCATTTACACGTTACCTGGATAAATATATTTTTCTTGAAAAAAACCTTGTAGCATCTTTAAGATATATCTTATACCGATTATACCAGTGTGTAGTCCAATGTCCAGCCAGCCTTGCAGCAAACCCAATGTTATATGCAAACCCCTTCAGTCTTTTTTTGGTTTTGGTAAATCAAAATATTCATTTATTGATTTGTCAAGTTGCTGTTTAACCAGGTTAAAATTCATATCACTTGGCTTTAAATTGATAAACTTGCTAATAATTCTACTTCGTTTGTAAAGAATAAATGTGTTGTCAACCGTTTGCGTAATATTATTTAAGTTAATATCGGATTCGGTGTCAGAAAATGAAGGAACAAAAGTTAATGCAACTTTTTCCAGTTTCAAGTCCTTACCAATTTTCTCTAATTCATTTTCCCTGCTATTCCTGTTGTAGGCAGTTTCATTTCCATAAATAAAATAAACCTTCAAATATTTCTCTCTTAGCTTACTTTCTGTTTCTAAAAATATAAGCCATTGTTTTATTTCAGTCCAATTTGGATTGTTGCCAACAAAATAAAGTATTCCATGATACCAACCATATTTACAAATTGGACAAGTCTTGGTTCCCTTGTCGGGACCCCAGGCATGAAAAGGGATAAATGAAAAAACATCTTCACCTATATTTTTTCCTGAATTTACTTCACTCCATGTTTTATTTGGATAGTCGGGAATATTTAATCCAAGTATTAGATTTCGTTCACCAATTTGCAATTCGTTTTTCTGAACCATCCTTAATATGCCACTACCACAACGGTTTTGCATTTTCTGTCTTTTTGATGAGGTAAGCAACCGGTCATCGTCAAAAACAAAGTCATCCATGTAATATTCCTTTATGTCATTGGATTCTTTAACGGTAACATGAATATGAGCAGGTTCGTCATTAGTCGGATATGTGCCTGGTCTTACCGTGTAGATAAAATATTTACCTGTTGAATCAGTCTTAATCCAGCCACGAATGTACCCGTGTGTCTGTCCAAGATCATTTGGGGTCATACTTCTGTTTTCATCGGGTTTATGTAAATACCTGCCTTCTGCATTTGTCTGATAATAATATAAAAGAACATCAGGGGCTGGCGTTTTGCCATCTTGTTGATAAACTATCCCGGTCAGTAGAATTTTTTGCCCTTTTTGCTTCCAACCAGGACTCGTGTCAGTCGGGCTTATATTCTTTGGAATACCGTAATAGGTAAATTCACTATTTTCAAAAGCCCCGCCAACAAGTTGAGATTTGTCATTTTTATTGGACTGTTGGGTTTGGCTGTTTTCTTTTGTCTGCCCGTTACAACTTGTCAAAAAGATGCATAAAATAAACAGAAGTCCAATTTGATAAAGTCGTTTCATATTTACATTGTCGATGAATCAGGCGCATAACGAGTAGGGCTATCTGACAGGTGGGGAATTTACCAACTGTCCGCCCGGAAGCGTAGCTGGATAAAGATATGAAAAATGATGTTAAGAATTAATGCCCAATGTTGCTTGTCCTGCCCAAACAAAAGTTGGGATGTGTATTGCTGCTAATTGTACGTTGGTGGCAAGCGTAAAGCAACACCCTACTTCATCAAAACATTATGGGACTATTCGACAAATTATTCAGAAAAAAAGAAACAGAAATTCAGTCACAGACTCAGGGCGACACGACTTCTCATGAAGAAGATTGGGATTTCTATTTTAGCAACGTTGACGATATTCTCGGCTCATTTTATGTTGACTTAGGCATAGCAAAAATTGCTCCGCTTACTGACAAACCTAATCTTGTTTGGATTTCAGTAACCATGAATAATCCAAGAGAAGATGGACTTTCATCAAATGAAGAGTTTGACACTTTGTCGGCTATTGAAGACAGACTTCAAAAATTTATTAATAGCAAACACAATTCAATATATGCTGGACGATTAACTACTGATGGTCGCAGAGATTTTTATTTTTACATGGGTGACACGACTCTTTACGACAAGACCATTTCAGAAAACATGGTAGCTTTTCCAACATATACTTTTGACTTTGGAATTAAAGAAGATAGCCAATGGGAGCAGTATTTGAACTTCATCTATCCAAATCCAAGACAATTTCAAAGCATTCAAAATCGCAGAGTAGTTGATAATCTTGAAAAAAATGGCGACCCGTTGACAAAGGCAAGGCAAGTTGACCATTGGATATATTTTAAAACTGATGGCGATAGAACCGACTTCTTAAATAAAATTGAGCCTCTAAAGTTTGACATAGTTAGCGGTAACGAAAAAACTTCTTTCGGCGACTTCCCATATAAATTACATATTTCCCGTGTTGACAATGTTGACCTTGATAGTGTTGATGATTATGTTTTAGACTTATGGGAATTTGCAAACGAATGTAATGGTGACTATGATGGATGGGAAACATCTGTTGAGAAAGAATGACAAACGCCAGCCACCAATAAAAGGTTTGCCGCAAGGCTGGCGGACGGAATAACAATCGGCTATTGTACTACTATCAGCTAATATCGGGCTTGACCGAATTCTATTTGGCTTTTAGTTGTTAACTTCAACTTCAGTTTTTCAATCGGCTTCAGTTGCCGGGCGGACACAGCAACAATTCCAGCCCTGCGGCAAGCCTCGAACGAAAGTCAAGCTCCACTTGCACAAAATTCCATATTGTATGCATACCCTCAAACATGGCAGGGTGTCTTTTAAAGTTTTTCCATAGCAATACGTAAGTAACTGCTGCCTGGCTTGTTGATGAAGTTAAATAATAAGAACCAAGGCTGGGCTTTGTTCGTAAAGCCCCAAACCACACTACAACAGAATTACCACTGCTTATATTTTCAATGCCCAGCCCAACTAATGACAATACCAATGTAATGCGTTCGTGCAAATTTTGCCATTAGCTAATTCTTTTAACCTTTTCAGTTATTAATTCCAACATAAAATATATACGCGTTTAAACTCATATAAAATATGGCCGGCAAAGAAATCCAGAGACCATCTTTCGATTTAATTCTTACCACTAAACCAAGTAACATTAATATGGCAAGTCCACCAGATGATACTAATAAAATAGGTTTAAGTAATAAACCTGTTAATAGTCCAATAGCACCCAAAAATTCCAAGATAATTGTCAGAAGTCCTAATTTCTCAATTTTGAAACGTTTGAATTCACTTTTCATATGAGGGGAAATAAAATAGGAAATAGAATATGTGAGAAAGGAGAAACTTGATATTAACACACACGAAGTAAATAAATAATGCAAAGCTAAATTATATTAAATGAAACTAATGTTATGAAGACACATAAAATCAAGAAAAATAATGATGGCAAATGTTTAATGAATGGATTTTTTATTTTGAAATGGAAATATTGAGCAGCTGACATAAATAAGCCCATAAGAATAGATGGAATAGGAATTAATGATGGATACCAAATACCCGCGACTAATAAAGTGGCAAGCGAAATTTTAGATGCTCCTACAAAAGTTCTTGTTAAATCACTTAGTCCAAATTCTTTAAATTCTTTGATTATTACAGGATACCGAAAAATCCAAATGTAGGCAACTGATGTTGCTACGATAATTTGTGCTAAAATTAAATAATTTGTCATTTTATTGATTATTTGTCGTTACCGTTATGCCCATTTATGATAAAATATGGTCTTTTATATTTACAAATATAAAATTAATAAATCAGTTATTTTAAATTTAGCCACTTCGCCGATACTGCCTCTTCCTGCTTATTTAGGAAGGATGTCTCGTGTCGATTTGAAATTGAAACTGGAGGATAATCGCCGATAACCTGAATAGTGTAAGTATTTGAAACACTATAAAGTCTTTCTGTATGCAGTATACCTTGTGGCAGAATCTGATAGGTTTCAATATCAGTTTTGCTATGGTCGCAATGTAAATTGAAAACAGTGCCGACAATAGAAGACCAGGTGTCGACATAAGCTCACTGTAGTAAAAAAGAGCTTCTACCGGTTAAATAAATAATGCATTTTCCGGACGAAGGAGAAACTTGACGAGCTGGAAATTTTAAATTACAAAAATAAGTTATTAAATTTTTTAATACCTTGTATTACTTTCTATAAAACCGAATGAATGAAAAATTTAAAATTATTGGCATTTTTAACAACATCCCAACTTTTCTACTTCAATTTATCTTACTCGCAAAATGCGATTGACAGTTTGAAAAATCTCTCCGATTCAAATTATTATGCCCAAAATTTCCCTGAAGCTCTTAGGATTGCCTGGTTACTTGAAAAAGAAGTGAAACAAGACTCTTCCGAAAACTGCCGGGAATATGCAATTGCAACCGGCATGTATCTCGCCATGAATTATGAAAAACTTAAGAAGTATGATTCAGCAGCACTATGGTATCAGAATAGCATTGACAAGTTCAGAACCTTGGGCGACACATTGAATATTAGTTATGGAGAAACACTTGCTTCTACAGGTAATTTTTATTGGGAACGATCAATATATGAACAGGCAATAGTCCTTTTAAGAAAAGCTATTTTAGTTTTAAAAGATGCAGACCCTTCTATGACAGAAGGAGAGGGTGCAGCGCTAAATAATCTCGCCAATTGCTACAAGACGTTAGGGATAATCAATAGAGCTGAGCAGATGTATTTATCATCGCTTAATTGGATCAAAAACAAAATGCCGGAAGTTGCCGAAAAAAAAATGCATTATGTATATGTCTATAATAATTTAGCTGCGCTATATGAGGATATGGGTAACGTAGAAAAAGCCAGTCAATATGCAGATTCTACATTGAAGTTGTACAAATTCCTTCCAAATCAAGATGAAAATACACTGGCATTGCTCTTATCAAACAGGTCGGCTTTATATAATTCCTGTAATAATGCAGATAGCGGATTGTCTTTTGCACGTAAAGCTATTTTTTTATTCGAAAAAAATAGTAGCTACGACAATCCCGCTTATTTCAGTGCTACCAATAATCTGGCTAACGGTTACCTGATGAAAAAGAAAAAGGACAGTGCCGAATTATTTACTATCCATGCCTGCCAATTAGCAAAAAAATATAATGGTGAGTTATCAAATGAATACCTTTCGTATAGCCTTAATCTATGTAATTTCTTTTCTCAACAAGAAAAGTTCTATAAATCAGATTCGGTGCTGCAATCCATTTACCCAATAATACAGCAGATTTTTGGACCCTATGCGGAACAAACAATCAAAGCAACCAACCTTTTCGCATCGATGCAACTCAGAAAAGGGATGTATAAAGAATCAGCAGAAACCCTCAAAATGTTGAGTGGGCGTATTACAGACATAGTAAATAGTCATTTATCCGGCTTATCAGAAAATCAAAAACTGTTTTATTTGAACACACTTAATAAAAGTATTGGACTCTTTGGGGAGCTTGCAATGAAATTTAGTAATAGTCATGAATTTCCTATGCAGGAATTTTTTCAACAACAAATAACCATAAAACGACTTATTCTCGGACAACAACAGGAATTGATGCGCCTTTTACAACTGGACAATAGTGAAAAAGCCAGTACGATTTTATTAAAATGGAAAAGGGAAAAACAATTATTAGCGGTTCAAATATTGTCAAATAAACAACAAAATAATATAAAAATTGACAGCCTTGAAAAGGTTATTGAATTGACGGAGAAAGAAATACACCTTATGTATCCGAATATCGCTGTAGAGAGCTTTAAATCGAAAAATGCTACCGATGAAATAAGTAAGGCCTTAAACGCCGGCGAAACCGCAATAGAATTTATTAATTTTGATTTGAATACAAATAAGACAAAGAAAAATAATTTTTATGCGGCGTTGCTCGTTCAACCTGGGATTTCAAAACCGTTATTTGTACCATTATTCAATGAGGAGAAGCTTTTATTATTTATCGGCAAAGAAGGAACTAAAAACATTATTAAAGGTGAATTGGTCAGCGAAATATACAGCATCTCTCTGGATAAGAATCAAACATCTTTATATACGTTGATATGGAAACCCCTTGAAAAATATCTTTCTCCCGGCAAACTTGTTTATTACTCGCCAGCAGGCCTACTTAATACAATTGCCATGCACGCCATACCAATTGGCCCTAATAAATTCCTATGCGATAAATATCATTTACGCTGTGTTTCAAACATAAATAATGTAACTGCACAACTCTTTAAGAATTCTTCACCTCCAGGCAGAATAAGTTTGTGGGGAGACTTTAATTATGACTTATACAAAAACAGAACTTCGCCTTTTACCGGTATAAACAAAAAAGTTTCCCGTTCAAAGCAAAATGACGGGAATTTCAAATTGGAATCTATCCCTTATTCAAAAATTGAAGTTGAATCTATTGACGAACTTTTTAAAAAAAGAGGGCTCTCCAGTATTTTAAAACAACAAAGTGAAGCCACGGAGGACATGTTTAAACAAAAAATCAATGGTGTAAACGGCGTTCTCCATATTTCAACTCATGGTTTTTTCACAGAACTACGTAAGTCCTACACTACAATTTTGACAGATAAAACAAAAAAAAGGTCGGCTATAAATATATTAAGTGAGCAAAGGAATCCGCTTTTTCGATGCGGGTTAGCCTTTAGCGGAGTTAATTATGTTTATGATGGCAATAAACCTTTAAATGATATTGATGATGCCATTTTAACGGGCTATGAAATTTCACAACTAAATCTACAGCATATTCAATTAGTTTCACTGAGTGCCTGCAAAACGGGTGTTGGTGATATCAACGGTAACGAGGGCGTATTTGGTTTGCAAAGAGCATTTTTTATTGCCGGTGCAAATAAAATACTGATGAGTCTTTGGCCGGTGCCAGATAAAGAAACATCAGACCTTATGCCTTTATTCTATAATAATTGGCTAAAAGGAGCCACGATCTATGAAGCGCTGAATTTGGCCCGTGAAAAGGTAAGAAAAAAGTATCCTCATCCATTTTATTGGGCTGGTTTCGTGTTAATGGAGTAAAAGTATTGCATTTAAGTCTGGTATTTAGAAAATACTACATAGCATGTCTGGATTATTATATTATCGAATTTAAAGGATTATTGATGATATTTTCTTTATTCGGTATTATATGTAAAAAGGCCATAAGCGGTTTAGAAATATAAACTTAAATAAAAGACATTTAGAATTATATAAACTAACACTAAAAAATAATGAATTGCCCTGACCTTGAACAGCCTGAAACAATGGTTGATTTCATTCGTATTGCGGATGACTATAGTAAAAATAATATCTATCGTTGCTTTAAAAAATTTTTTTATGAGTATTGCATAAATTATTCAACCAAATCCATTTTTATACGATATTCATTTTATCCGGCAAATAAAATAGAATTATTGGATGACTCATTTGTAGATGCCTTTGTTGGGTTTTATCTTTATGTCAACAAAAAGGGATTTGAAAACAAGGCTGCAGTACGTACCGCATTTTACACATTCTATAAGCGGGCCTTATGGAAAAATATTGAAAGATTGAATAAATATAACGCTGGCCTTTTTAGCGGGGATCCGGAAATACAATTCAATAATAAAACGACCATGGCGACAGAAGATGATCAAGAAAAAAAAGAAAAAAAGATTGAGAGGGAAAACCAATATGCATCGTTTGAAAAGGCTTTTCAAAAGCTTGGCGAAAGGTGTCAAAACCTCATCAGATGGCGAAAAATAGAAAAATTAAGTATAGAGGAAATCGCCCAAAAATCTGGGATTAAAGTAAATGTTGTTGCAAATGAAATTTACAGGTGTATCAATAAATTAAAAGACAATATTGACGGTTTACCATAATACAATTTAATGACCATGGAAATTAATCCCGAACAAAACATACTAATAGACCAATATCTTGATGGCAACCTGAGTAAGGAAGATGAGGCTGCTTTTGAACTTGCATTAAAGAATGACCCTGGTTTATTTAAACAGTACTGTTTCGAAACGGATCTCCGAGACAGTCTGGCTGAAATGGAATTTAAGAAAAGCTTTCCGGAAATTGACCTGGATGAGACAATACTCAGTGAAAGTGCAAGTTCATTAAAAAAACTGCTTCTAAAAAATACAATGAAACCGGGCGGAGAAAACCCAGCCTCGATTCACCTGGGGACTAACTTAAATGAAAATGATAAAAGCACCCTACCCCAAGCTGTTAAGCTCATTTCAAACAGGCGATGGATAAAAATAGCTGCTGCCGCCTCTGTTACAGGGTTGGTAATTTCACTTATATGGGTAAATAATAAAACATCACCTCCACCTTTAGTTGATACCGAAAAAAAAGTACCGGCGTTGATAAAAGATTCTTCAAATTCCCTGGCAAACAATTCTGAAAAAACAGCTCAATGGTATTCAGATATTTTCGACGCTTTTTTCGATCAGGATAAAGTACCCGATGAAAAACCACTATCCCTTTTAGCCGACCTTGAAAATTTTAAAAATAATAACTATACTATTCAAAACTTTGACGCAGATAACCCGCCCACTGTCAGAGATATGGGAAATGAAGATGATAAACTAAACAGCAGGCAGCATATAAAGGAGCTTGGGCATTATTACAAAGGACTTTCTTATATCTCAACAAATAATCCTGGTTTGGCCCGAACAAACCTTCAATGGGTTATTGATAATGCTAAAGATGAAAACATCAAAATAAAAGCACAATGGTATCTTGCTTTAAACAACGTAAAGTATGCTGATACCGCTGGTGCTATGCCAATATTAAATGCACTTTCCATGAATAAAAAGGCTTATCGGTATAGCGAAAAAGCTGCACAGCTTTCAATTCAGTTAAAACAATAGTTGTTCTAAAAGGCTACAGTCTCAGCTTTCTGGTCAATTTTTACTTTTGGCCATTTTCAATGATCCTTATCAAGCGTTTTGCCAAATCCAAAGCTTTGCCAGGCTGTCTGAAGCAAAGTCAGGGTTTATTTTCCCTTTTTTAAAAAAAATTAATCAACCGATGATGATATTCTTCAACAACCTGTATAGATAAAAGTATGCAGGCAGCTTCCAAAGCAAAACCTGATATACCAATTCTATAACAAATAAAAAGAAAATCATGAAAAAGTTTGCCAGTTTAAAGGGATCAATCACAAAAAAATTATTGGGCGTAAAGTTGCTTGTATCATTAATCGCCATGCTGTTATTTTGCTACCATGTTAACGGCCAAAAAGCAGATGCTGTTACAGAAAAAAAAGTTGACTATCTTGAAAAAATTTACTTCTCGGGCCTAAACAAAGAACAGTTGAATACGCTGATACTTATTGCCCTCCAGGAACTTGAAGCGAAATCACCAACACCCTCACTTGCCAGGCAGGTAACTTTTTTACTGGGAATTAAAGAACATGCAGCCGCAGCAAAAAATGCCTGTGAAATTTTAGAAATGCTTGCTGCAGGCATTTACAGTATTGATGCCAATGAAGCTCAGCAACAGGGTGTTTTAACAAACTCAAGTAAGAAAACAAAAGAAAAAACATTTAATGCAATTGAAAATCTGGGAAAATTAAAAAGTACTGCCGGTGACCTAAGCAACAATGCAACAAATCTAGGCTGGTCCAGCTATTATTTAGGTTCCACCAATTTCGGAAATGGAGCATTTAAAGTTGCAGGTGCCGCGGCAAATATCGGGAATGCTTTAAACTCGGCAAAAGATATTGTAAAAACCGCAGGCCAAGTGAGGGATATGATTAAAACAATCGTCATTTTCAAGAATAAAGACCTGCCATGTACCGATGTATTGGCTAAAGATATTGCAATTGGAGATCATGAAAATCCAGGTAAGGATAAAACAGTTAGTCCCACAACTATGGCTAATACCAGTGCTTCCCAGGCTATACAAACTACGATCATAAGAATACCAAAAATTACAACAGGATTACTTCGCGCATTTACTGACTCTCTAAGAAACAAATCCGGGGTGCAATCAGTTGAAAAAGCATATGACGAAACCATTTCCACTATAACCTTAATACACTACGGCAACACCGATTCTGTTGCGGACTGGCTTGAAGACAAATTTGGAACCCAATTTAAACTTGTAAATTTTTCAAATGAAAAAGGCAATGGTAAAATAAACCTTATGCCCAGATCCTGATACAAGAATAATGCCTGACAAAAAATAAAAAAAGCTTTATGGTGCTATTATAAATTTGTTATTTTATTACATATGAGCCTGAAAATTCAGATTTTATATTAATTTATCACGATAACAAATACAAAAAATGATTAAGGCCTTTTTAGTTTTACATGTATTTTTCGGGGTATCCTTTTTACCAGCTAATCTATATAGCCAGCGGCAATCCAGGAACTGGTATTTTGGAAATCAAGCGGCAATTTCTTTCAGCATTGGAAGCCCCACAGTTCTTCATATTAAATTCATAATCCAATCTTCATAGAATGCAACAATACTTTTCGAAAACGGTAGCTTTGCTGTTGTCATTATTGGTGACCTTTCATTGCACAGCACAGAAGCAAACGAATAACTGGTTGTTTGGTAATAAGGTTAGGCTTAATTTCAATTCAGGAACGGCCGTTTTTCAACCTGGAGGACTTCAAGCTTCTGAAGGTTGTTCTTCCATAAGTGATTCGGCGGGAAACCTCCTGTTCAGTACCAACGGCACCAGTGTTTGGAATAGGAATGATGTATTCATGGGTAATATTGGCCCTTCGGGTATTGGCAGTTCCAGCCAGGCCGCCCTAATTGTACCCCATCCGGGCAACGACAGCCTGTATTATGTATTCATCAGCGCACAGATTGAATTCACAGCAACAAATGGCATCATGTATGGCATCGTTAATATGAAAATGAATGGTGGCCTTGGAGGCATTATGCAACCCTTTACTACGCTGTTCGGGGGTGTGGTACATGAGAAACTCGCTGCCATTAAACATAAGAATGGCAGCGATATCTGGTTGCTGGGACATGAGGCGGGCAGTAATCGTTTTCTGGAATATAAGATAACAAGTGCGGGGCTGAACTCTACTGTAATTCCCTTGCCATCTGGTGGCACCACCGATGGATTCCTTGACAGGATGGGTTACCTGAAATTCTCTGCTGACGGTTCCAGGATCGCAATGGCTTGTACCAATAGTCGGCTCGAACTCTTCAATTTCGATAACCAGACCGGTTTAGTCAGCGATGCTAAAATGCTCCCACGTATACCCAATACAAACTGTCGGGGATTTTATGGTGTTGAGTTCTCCTGCGATTCCAAACTGCTTTATACTTCTTACTTTTACCTATGCAGCTCGGGTGCCGGTATGTGTTACCTCTTGCAATACAAAATCGACTATACCGATGTTAATGACATTGTCAATTCCATGGTTTTCCTGGATTCGGCTATTAATTCAGCCTATAATTACGGTGCTTTGCAGATGTCTCCCGAAGGAAGGATCATGGTATCTGCCGCCAACAAAAGTTATATTGGCGCCATACTGAAACCCAATGTTTATGGAACTGGTTGCCTGTTCGTCCCACAATACCTTACCTTTCCCAACACAGCCAATTGTGCACTGGGCCTACCCAACATGGTGCAGAGTTACTATAACCTGACTCCGTCAATAAATGCCACGGGTAATTGCTTATCGAGGAACGTAAGCTTTAAATTGGATCAGTTGAACCTATATGACTCCATTCACTGGGACTTTGGAGATCCGGCCAGCGGTACATCAAATATGTCTACTTTGTCCAACCCATCGCATCTGTTTTCAGTCAATGGTTTTTATAAGATTATAAACTATCTCTTTAAGAAATGTAAAATTGACACTCTGCAAAAGCTGATCAGCGTGGGAGATACTCATTCCCTTCTGGGAAACGATACAGATTTATGTCCGGGTTCAATTTTTACCCTACGAGTTTCTATACCCGGTGCCAGTTATGAATGGCAAGACGGATCAACGACGGATAGTTTCCGCGTTCTGGGTCCGGGAATTTACTGGCTAAAGATTAAATTGATTGACTGTTTTTCCATTGACAGTTTAACCGTGAGAACAAAGCCCTTGCCTTTATTTACCCTTGGGAACGATACATCCATTTGCGAGACTACCACTCTCCGATTGGACGTTACCGGTGCCGGCGATAGTTATTTATGGCAAGATGGGTCAACAGCACCCAGCTATCTTGCCAGTCAGGCGGGACTTTATTTTGTGAGGGTTAGCAAAGATGGATGCATTAAGTACGACAGCATCAATATTAGCCTAAACCAGATTCCCCGCCCTGATCTTGGTACGGATGTAGAAGGCTGCCTGAGTCAGCCCATCCTGCTTGATCCAGGCAATTTTGAAGGCAACTACCTCTGGCAGGACGGCTCAACTTTAAAAACATATGCCCCGTTACAAAGTGGCCTCTATAGTGTTGCTATTACCAATAAATGTGGATTCGGAAAAGACGAGATCAATATTACTCTTTGGAATTGCAATACGTATTTCCCATCTGCCTTCACGCCGAATAAAGATGGGAAAAATGATGAATTCAAAATGCTGGGTAACTACAGGATAAAAAGATACAACGTGAAAGTATTCAATCGCTACGGACAACTTTTATTTGAAACCAACGATCCTGTTAAAGGATGGGATGGCAATTACAGAAATAAGCAACTGGCAGGTTCCTATGCATGGATTGCTTCTTTCACCGATATGGATGGAAGGAATTTTTTGATGAAAGGTAATGTTGTGCTGATAAGGTAATAGGCAAATTTTCTTCATTTTTAAATTAGTGGAAAATATACTTTCCGGAAATCGCAATAGTTTATGAATACGGTGTTGTAAAGATGTGTGTCTGTAACCTTCTTGCAGTCTGTCTTGTCTCGTGTACTTTCGAAGTGATTTTTGGACAAGGCTGCGTTTCATGTTTATTGAATTAAGGCTTCAAATAATTGCCGTTGGTTGCCCGCAGGGCTCTATGAGGAAAGCAGGCCCCGGCAGTACCTGCGGAGCAGAGATCACGCGGCCCTAACTCAGCAGACGGTGAACCGGCTTGCGTATCTTATTGGAAGAACGACACCGACCTACAACATCCCCAAACACCGGGGTTTTGTAGAAAGTGTATTTAAATAAACCCGGTTCACAAAAAACCCATTGGAACAAAATATCTTAACGTGGAATATACACTGCATATCCTCTTGGTGGCGCCCAAAAATCAGTAGCGCCGTGCTCATTTGTTGATTTATTTTCGGGAGCGTCATTGGTATTATTTCCATTCCATGCAAGTGGTTCAAAATGTTTTAATGGCCATTGGGTAAAACTACTTCCATTCCACCTGCCAATGTTATTTAATACAAACACAAGTCCGCTTTGTGTTTCATTGCCGGTACGCTCCATGATGTACAGATCGCTGTCGCAGTATAAAACATTTGTTCTGCCGCCGGCATGTTGTTCATGCAAATGCACCAACGCTTCAATACCTTTGGCTGTTCCTTCCATTGCCAGGCCAAGATTAAAATAATCGTGCCAGAAAACACAGGGATAACCTTCGTGGGTGAGTATATATGCATAACCGATCATCTTGTCGTTGATCACAGGATCATCCCGCACAATATCATAATTCTCCACAAAAGTTACAGCCTGCCGGGCAAGGCCGCCGGTAATTAAGGTCCCGCTTTGGCAAAGGGTTGACAGGTTAAAACCATAATCATCGCACAGGGATTTAAGCCTGTACCGCAGCGGAAAATCAAATGCACTTACAGGGTTATCGGTATAGGCATTGGTTTCTTTGAGCCACTAGGCGATAAATTTGTCTTCATACCAATACTCCCCTACACCAAAAGGTGAAAACTTATTTGTTCCGTTTTTTTGATAGTACCTTTCCAGAATGGCGATGATGAGCCAGGTACCATATCCTTTTACAAAATCGTAACGCAACCCGTCCACACCGATATCTTCTATCAGCCATCTTGCATACTCCATTATTTCTGAATACACAAATGGATTACGATGGCAGAAATCGGGCATTCCTTCAAACGCGTGGTGAGCAGGTCAACAATAAACCGGTTATCATCATGCATGTACTCCTCCACCATCAACAGGTCAACTAAATGGGTTCCGAAATTATATTTTTGCAAAAAAACTGCCACCTCCCGGTTACGTTTACTAAACCAGCTGCCACTGCCATGAACAAAAGGAGTAACAACATCAGATTTAACAGGGATAATCAAATCGCCATATATCTTTACGTTTCCCGGAGAAATACTGATTTCTTTCTGGTATATGTATTCCATATTAATGCCCGGGTAACACGAATGGTGCCCGGGCTTTTTTATTAACTTCAAATTCTGCCAGTTGCGATAACCTGCTGTCGATCTGTTTTTCATTTCCTTCTGCTTCATGAAAAAGAGCAGCATGTTTTTCCATTTCCAAAGCCCTGGCAAATGCCGCTGCAGTACCATAAGTGCTTATTTTGTAATGGTTAACCGTTTGAATACCGGCAAGCAGGCAGGCATCTTTTATTTCGGGATCCGAGCAGGTATCCAGCTTTTCGTTTATTTCTTCAATAAATGCATGCATAACCCGGTTGTTCAGGCTTAATGAATTGATATCTTCGTCTTCAAAAAAATCTTCCATTTTTTTTACATGTTGCTCTACAAAATCAAGATATTTCTGCAATACCGTTTTAAGCATTAGTGAATCGGTTTTCATGATCCACCCGGGTAAACTATTCCTCAATTGTATTTCGGCACTCGTGAATTTACTGGCATCAAAATTCAGCAGGTTGTGCAAGGTGGTGATGTGTTGGCTATTCTCTGTCATGGTAGTTAAATTTTATGGATACAAATCTAACCAACAGAATCTTTTGGAATAATGACCGCTGTCAAGAAAAAGATTGACAATCCTCAGCAAACTATATGGATTGGCAGCAACACTATGGATACTGACAATAATCATAGATAAAGTTAATGAGGAGCATGAAATAAATATAGTAAAAAGAGTTGCTTTGTTGGGTCATGTAAAAAGGAAGTTTTATCAAACACTGAAATGAATAGGCCGGCCGGAACCGGGCAGTTCAAATCGGTAAAAAATAAAAAATCATGCGACGTTATTTCACAAAAGATGTTCAATTGGATGAAGGAGCGGCATTAAATTCCATCAATAAATGGGCTTCACCCTTGCAAAGCCATGAGGATCTGCAACCACTTTTAGACCGGATAGGTAGTGCCAGGATCGTGATGCTGGGAGAGGCAAGCCATGGCACGCATAAATATTACACCTGGAGAACACGTATTTCAAAAAGACTGATCAAAGAAAAGGGGTTTAATTTTATTGCCGCAGAAGGCGACTGGCCGGATTGTTACAGCCTTAACCGCTATATAAAAGGGTATGATACGTTGAACAATACTGCGCTGCAGGTATTACAGGTTTTTAATCGATGGCCAACCTGGATGTGGGCCAATTGGGAAATCATGGCACTTGCCGGGTGGATGCATAAACACAACACCGGTTTAGCCAGCAACAAAAAGGCAGGGTTTTACGGATTAGATGTTTACAGCCTTTGGGAAAGCATGGCAAGCATTATGCGTTATTTAAAAAAAACCGATCCGGCGGCACTGAAAGTTGCTGAAAAAGCTTTTCATTGTTTTGAGCCCTACCGGAAAGATGAAGGCAGTTCTTATGCCAGGATATCACAGTTTGTTCCCGAATTGTGTGAAAATGAAGTGGTACAGTTACTTAGGGAGATACAAAAAAAATTACCCACTTACAATAGCGATCATGAAAACGTTTTCAGTGCCGAACAAAATGCATTAGTAGCAGTTAATGCCGAAAGATATTACCGGGCTATGATCAAAGGAGGGCCGCATAGCTGGAATTTACGGGACAGGCATATGTCGGATACGCTGGAGCGGTTACTGGAATTCCATGGCGAAAACTCCAAGGCAATCGTATGGGCACATAACACACATGTAGGCGATGCAAGGGCTACCGATATGGTGGATGAAGGCATGTTTAATATTGGCGAACTGGCCAGGTTACAACATCATGATAAAGGTGTTTTTTTGGTGGGATTTGGTTCCTATGCCGGAACAGTGACCGCAGGACGAAGCTGGAGTTCCCCCATGCAAACCATGCTCATGCCAAATGCGAAAAAAGGCAGCTGGGAGTATTTACTCCACAGGGCAGGAAGCGAAAATAAATTACTCCTGATGGATGATTTTGCAGGTAATGATATGTTTATGGAAAATCATATCGGGCACCGTGCAATAGGCGTAGTGTATAATCCCCAGCTTGAGCAATATGGAAATTATGTGCCCACGATTTTACCATTGCGATATGATGCATTTGTTTATATTGATGAAACCAGGGCGTTACATCCATTGCATGTAGAACCAGATGGTCAGCAAATGCCCGAGACCTACCCTTTTGGCTTGTAAGAAATTATTAAATCAAAAATCAAATGGAAAAGAAAAAAATACCAGGTAAGCCAATTGAAATTCCGGCACCGGATAAACATCCGGAGATCATTCAACCCTTTGATCCGGAAGATCCAATTATTCCGATAGAAGATACGGATATTATTCCGGATGAAGATCCTTTTGAAACACCTCCACCCTATGAAATTCCACCACCGGGCGAAAGCCCTTAAAAGAAACAAAATGAAAGATATAAAAGAACATCCTGAAGCAACAGTAGCTGTAGATTACAAAAACCTGAACGTGAGCAGTACTGCATTTCAGCATAACGAAATGATACCTGCAAAATACACCTGCGCGGGTTTAAATATAAGCCCGCCACTGGATATCGATCATATACCCCTGGAAGCCAAATGCCTCGTTTTGATCGTTGAGGACCCTGATGCCTCCGCGGCAACCTGGGTACATTGGCTGCTGTGGAATATACCGGTAACCCATCACATCAAAGAAAATGAAGCGCACGGCATAGCAGGTTTAAATGACTTTCAACAACATCACTATGGGGGGCCCTGCAAGCCTTCCGGCACGCACCGTTATTTTTTTAAAGTATATGCATTGGATGCATTGCTTGATCTGCCGGTTAAAACAAAAAAACATCAATTGGAAAAAGCAATGAGTACACATATCATTGCCTTTGGCCAGCTGACCGGATTGTATAAAAAGTAAAAATGAAAACACTATTACTCATACTTGTTTCTTTTATTGCCATTACGGCAACGTTATCAGGTTTGCTGATGATCACCAACCCCGGCGGTGAGATCATGAGTATGCCGCTTAGCCTGCTAAAAGGAACACCCTTTAATGATTTTCAAATACCGGGCATATTATTAACCGTGCTTGTGGGGGGCGTTAACCTGGCAGCCGTTTTCTATAATGTGCAACGTCATAAAAACCGCTATAACTGGGCTATTGCAGGAGGCATCATGATCAGTGGATGGATCATTACCCAGCTGGTATTGATCCAGGTTGCCCATTGGCTTCATTTTATTTACCTGGGCATAGGACTACTGATCGTGTTGATCGCATACCAGTTAAAAGGCAAATGGGCTGTTTAAAACGTTTAATATGAAAAAAATAATTTTTGGTATTGCCTTGATCTGCTTGATCATGATTTGCGCATCATTTGGAACTGAAGCCCCTATTTATTCCACCGTAAAAACAAAGAAAATAGCAACTGATACCATTCCGGTTAAGATCGAGCTTGAACAAACTTCATTCATGAATATGAATATCCTTTTTATAACAGATACGGCTATAACCACACCCGGTATACAAATCGTTTTGGGAAAAGGATATGGAGAGATCATGCAGTTTGTTCAGCTACATAAATTACAACCTTTAAAATTTATGGCAAAATACCACAGTTACCAGCCACCCTGGATAATGGATATTGCCGTGGAAGTAAATGAATTACCGGTAAAATTCCTGGACGTGTCAGATCACAGATACAGGCAGGTGGTGAAGTGTTGATCGCACATATGTGGGGGCCTTATCACGAAGTAGGCCAGGCATATACAGCCATTGAAAACTGGCTGAAAAAAAATGACCGGAAACCCAAAGACCCACCCTTTGAAGTATACCTGAATGACCCGGGTATGGTTAAAGATCCTTCTGAAATAAGAACTGATGTTTACCAACCCGTTGAATAATTGACCAACATAAAACTCACCGTTATGAAAAAGATATTTTCTGCGTTAACAACAGTGGTACTCACGTTACAGGTTTTTGCATTCCGGATTGAATACGGAAATAATATTGTCATCAGCAACCCGGTTTATGAAGATATGTATATAGCCGGAGGCAGTATTACCATTAATGCGCCCATATACGGCGACCTGGTCATTGCGGGGGGTACCGTCATCATCAACGATACGGTAACCAATGATATTTTAGTAGCCGGAGGAACTGTTACGTTAAATGGTTTTGTGGGTGATGATGTCCGGTGTGCTGGAGGTAATATCAGGATCAGTAAAAACGTAATGGGTGATGTCATCGTAACCGGCGGGGCTGTAATTATTGATAAAGGTGTTACCATTGGTGGTTTACTGACTTCCGGAGGCGACGTGACCATTGATGGAAATGTACATGGTGAGATAAAAGGAGTATTTGGCGATATGTTCATTAACGGACATGTTACCAAAAATATTGATTGCCGGGGCGGAAGGATTACCATAAACGGCACCATTGATGGACAATCCATATTGGCAGCCAGGACTATTATAATTGGAAACTATGCCGCTTTTAATGGCGATGTTCGTTACTGGAACAAAAAAGAATCCGTTGATTTTAAGCAATCATTGAAGAACAGTAAAGCCGTTTTTGAACCCGGTTTACGTATCAGTACCGGTGAATGGTATTACCTGGGCTCAGCCACCATACTTGCTTTACTGTGGTACCTGGGTATGGCGTTGCTCATGATCATGATTTTCCAATACCTCTTCTCAGCTACCGTAAAAAAAGCCGCCGACACTGTTTTTAACAGTACGCTCAAATCGCTCGGTTTTGGATTTTTATTTTTTATTGTTGTTCCGGTTGCCGCTTTTATTGCTTTTGCAAGCCTTATTGGTATACCACTCGGTATTATACTGGTAGTTGGGTATATTTTTCTGATACTGCTGGCAACTGTTATTACTTCGGTAATTGCAGCAAACTGGTATAATAACCGTACCGGACGCAATTGGAATAACTGGCAGCTCATATTTTCGGCCTTCGGCATATTTATTTTATTAAAAATTATTTCGCTGATTCCTTTTGCAGGCTGGATTATTATGGCCTTACTGGTTTGTATTTCTTTTGGCAGTATTTTATTGAATGTACAATGGAAAACCAGGGTGCAACCTGCAACCACATAAATAAACCACCGTTCATGTACGGCTGTTTCTATGAAAGAAATGATTAATGATATTGAACAGTACTGGCAGCCTTACCTGGTATCGCAGGTTGCCAGCGTTGTCATTTTATTATTTGCCTGGAAGAACACGGGAATAGCCAGGGCCTTATTTGCACTATTGTTTTTTTGGGCATCCATTACAAACACGTATACCATTTTCAGCAATCCCGACGCCTATTTAGCATACGCAGAACTGGCGATTCCAATGTACAGGGATTTCATCAATGGTTGGTTCAGTCAACATCAACGGGTTATTATACCCCTGATTGCTGCGGGACAGTTACTGATAGCAACAGGCATGATATTAAAAGGCTGGTGGGTAAAATGGGCCTGCATTGGGGCCATCGTTTTTTTGCTGAGCATTGCTCCACTTCTCACAGGCGCCGGGTTTCCTTTTTCCATTACGGTGTCAATCGCAGCAGGATTCATCTTAAAAAATGACGGCAGAAATTACTTATGGAAGCGAAAAAAAACAACAATTGTGTAAGTTATTGTTTTTGTTCAAAAGCGTTATTATTAAATATGATGGAAAGCATATACTTCTTTGAGTAAAGTCATTGTTTACAGATTACTGCCGCCCTAATTTACATCCCTGTCTAAAAATATTCAGCACCATCTATTTTATCGCTTATATCTTTATACTATGAAAAATCAAAGAAATTTCATCGCATAGGTAGTGGCAGTTGAAAAATAATTAAATACGGAAATAAATCTTATGAACAGAAAAAAATTTATAGGTATAGCGGGTGCAGCCATCGTAGCCGTCGGTGGCGTGGGATACCTGGCAAGTGATAAAAATAATTTTGTAAGAGATGATATGAAGATGGATGCTTCCGGTGAATTTCCCATGAAACCAGGTGAAAGAGAAATACTTTATCTTGCCTCGCTGGCACCAAGCGGACATAATACACAACCCTGGTTTGTACAATATGTAGAACCTTATCACTGGATAATTGGCAATGATAAAACTAAATGGCTCCCAGCCGTTGATCCCACACAAAGGGAAACCATTTTATCTATCGGGGCTTTTTTGCAAAACCTTGAATTGGCAGCTAATAACCTTGGTTATAACTGCCATTTTAATATGCTGGCCACAAGTAACCGGGATAAAAATATTATAGAAGTAAAACTTACTAAAACAGGGAATACTATAAAATTTAATACGCACCATATAAAAGAACGCAGAACTGTCCGTTCCAACTACCTGGGTGAACAGTTAAAAAAAGAAGATGCAATTTTCCTGGTTGATGGAGAAACGGATTTTATAAAATACTTACCCAATACTTCAAAGGAACATGTATGGCTGAATGAGCAAACCATAGAAGCCAACAGGATACAGGCGTACCGGGATGATGCACAGGAAGAGTTGTCCAATTGGATACGCTTTTCGAGCAGTAATGCTGAAAAATATTGCGATGGCCTTACTACCGCCAGTATGGAAATAGCAGGCATCCCGGGGTGGATACTTCGTAATTTTTATAACAAGGAAAATGTAATGAAAAAAGACTTCAGGGAGCAAAGCATTGATAAAGTAAAAAAACAGGTTTCACAATCTGCAGGCTGGCTGTTGATCACCAGTAAAGATAACTCCGTTACTACATTGCTGGAAACAGGCAGACGGATGCAACGGTTATTTTTGAAAGTAAAACAAAAAAATATTGCCATTCATCCCATGACACAAATATTAGAAGAGGCAGCAACTGGACAGATATTGAATCAATCAATCGGGGTGACCGATACAGTTCAGTTTTTATTGCGTACGGGATATGTAAAAGATTATCCACAACCTGTTTCGTTAAGAAGGCCGGTTGAAACGTTTATAATAAAATAATTAACAGTGCTGATTTTACCTTAATGAATAAAGGATATTATGCTAAAATATCTCTTCGCATTCATCGTCTTCATCCACGGCCTTATCCATTTTATGGGTTTTGCCAAAGCGTATGGCTATGGCAACATCACCCAACTTACCAAAGATATTTCGAAGCCGGCAGGGGCAATTTGGCTGGTAACTGCTTTTTTATTTATAGCAGCAACCGTTCTGTTTCTATTGAAAAAAGAAAGCTGGCCTTTTATCGCCATCATGGCAGCTATCCTTTCGCAGGTATTGATCTTTATGGTTTGGAAAGATGCCAAGTTTGGCAGTATTGCTAATTTGATCATTTTGCTGGTAGCATCAGGTGGTTGGGGCAGCCTGCATTTTGAATCACAGTTCAGGAAAGATGTGCAGGTAAACCTGCAACGAAGCAGCGGTATTATAACAGAGCTATTAACAGAGACCGATATTCAAGACCTGCCCCGGCCTGTGCAAAAATACATCCGCTATTCCGGTGCTTTGAATCAACCCAAGGTGAAAAATGTAAAAATTGTGTTTGATGGCGAAATGCGAAGCGGGTCAAGAGACTGGTTTACCTTTAAAACCGTACAGTACAATTTTTTTGATGAGCCCACCCGGTTGTTTTTTATGAAGGCTAACATGTTCGGCGTTGTTGTACCAGGCTACCATCGCTATCAAAATAAAACGGCGACCATGCAGGTCAAGCTGTTTGGGCTCATCCCGGTTGTGCAGGTAAAGGGACCGGAAATGAATAGGGCAGAAACGGTAACTGTTTTCAACGATATGTGCCTGTTGGTACCTGCCTCGCTTATTGACAAACGAATAACCTGGGAGCCCATTGACAGTTTATCTGCCAAAGCCGGCTTCGCCAATGGCGTGAATAAGATCAGCGCCACACTTTATTTTAACGGGCAGGGGCAATTGGTGAATTTTATTTCTGACGATCGTTCTGATGTCGGCGATATGAAACACTACCGTTTTTCCACGCCGGTAAAAGCATATAAAAATCGCCATGGAAGAAATATGCTTTCTTATGGCGAAGCGGTATGGCACTATCCCGAAGGAGAATTTGTATATGGTAAATTCTATTTAAAGAGTATCGAATACAATGTAACTGATCTTGAATATTAAGTTAAGAAACTCAACAAAGAGTGGCACCTGGCGCACCCCATGACAAAGAACCCGGCAACAGAATATCGGATACCCTGGCAATTGGAATACATAAAGCATTGCAGTTGCAGGGATATTCCTGAAAACTTAAAATAACCAGGAAGAAGACGGAGATTAAACTCTAAAGAAACTGCCTAAATTAATAAAAATGAAACGGATAACGCAATTCACTAAATATACTTTTATCTTTTATGCATGCATTGCTTTGCTCTACTGGGTTTTTATTCGTCCCATACATAAAAACTGGGGCGCCACTTCTGAAGAAATCAATAAGAAAATGCCGGGTGACGATTTGATTTCCCGGGATAGGATTGTTTCCACCCGCGCCATCACTATCCGGGCAGCAAAAGAAAAAGTATGGCCGTGGATAGCACAAACGGGGCAAAACCGCGGCGGCTTTAACAGCTATTACTGGCTGGAAAATCTGTTCGGCGCAAAAATGGTTAATGCAAAATACATTCATCCGGAATGGCAAAACCCAACGCCGGGAGACATTGTTTATTATGGAAAAAACCAGGGCTACGAACGAATTGCTTTGGCGAAGCCGAACGAATATTATTCGCTTGGCGGATGGACATTTTACCTTCAGGAAATGGATACTGCTAAAACCAGGTTCATCGTTCGTTATCCATCCATGGAAGTAAGGCAGAGCAAATGGATGGGTATGTATTATTATGGTTTATTTGAACCACTGCATTTTATTATGGAATCGGGGATGATGATGGGCATCAGGCAAAAATCGGAAAGGTAATACTGAAACATGAAAAAAAATAAACCAAATATCTCCAATAAGTCTGTGGCCTGTAAAGGCGCAACAGCAGCAGTTGCTGCAACATTTGTTTATGCGGTTATTGTAATGATCTATGTGATCATCCGCACCTCAGCCACCATTTACCGTATTATGCCGGCAGGAGAAAGAAGTGAAATTTTATGGCTTAATGGTTTTTCAATTGCATATTCAGTGGCTGTTTTTTCAATGCTGATGGCGATGGTTTCTGCTTTAATTGGGGCTATTGGTGCAATTGTGCTCTGGAATCTATTGTTGTACTTCAATCCAAAATTTAATTTGCAAAAAACTGTTTTACTGAGTTTCGCAGCAGCCTTATCACTGGTTACTGTCATTTATATTTTATTGCGTGCAATGCTTAAAGACTGGATGACCGTGCAGTATCATGAAACATTTATATTTTGGTTCATAATTCCTGCAGTTATCTGTATTGCGGTGGGTCTTATTGGAGGAATTATTTTGAACAAGGCATTGAGTATCCTTCATACAGCTAATTGTATTACTGAAACATGAATCATATTATTAGGGAGGTTGTTAAAGAGTAGGGTAACGGTTTACAGATCATTTATGATCTCTTAACACGTAGGTCAATAGTACCATTTGACAATTTTACGGATGAATTTCCGGGTGAACAAATTTCTACTAATGCACATTCTTTATCTGGGTGTTTGTTTTGTCCCCTAAGAAAGATTCTTTGGCTTTGTTATCAGAATAATCAAAACAGCTGCTGTTATAATGGCTGCACCCAGATTACCTATGACATAAAATAAACTAAAATAAAATACAGGATCAGCTTTTTCATCATCCCCGTTTACCAGGTTCATTATATGGTTACAACCGGCAAATGAGGGAACCCATAACAGTACCCTTAACCACCATAGATAAGATTACGCAATGACGCGCCCCGTATCCATGACGACTATCATTCCGGAATTTGACGGTTCTCATTTCAGTAGACTATTAAATGACCTTACTTTAAGCTACAATTTCAGAAAAGGCATCCTGTTTGTAGTGTACGTGATAAATTGAAGCGGGAAAAATACATAGCAAATGATCACAAATCTTAATTATGCCAATTGCAAACAAAATGACACAACTTGAAGCCGCAAATTGGTTTGCGTTCCTGTTGTTATTCATTATACTCGGACTGTATGGCAGGGAGATAATGGAGTGGGCTCTGCTAAAATTATACGAAATTTTTATCCAGGGAAATGCGGCTGCCGTATAACCGGAATAATACTATTTACGGCTGAGCAATAAATTAAGTGGCTTCCATTCTTCAATATTGTCACTGATGATCTTAAGAATAGCCACAAACGGAATAAATAAAACCATCCCGGCAATACCCATAATAATACCCCCGGTGATCATAGCGATAAGCATTGCCAATGTACTTACATGCAACTGGGTTCCAACAACCTTTGGATAGATCACATTGGCCTCCAGGTATTGAACAAATGCAAAAACGCCGATTACCCCAATCGGGTACCAGATATTCCCTGTTTGTAACCAAACCAGGGAGATGGGTAGCATTGAACTGATGAGCGTACCCAAATAGGGAATGATGGTCATGATGGCGCAAAGCATCCCAAAAAGTATGGCATGTTTTACACCTAAAACATATAGGCCCACACTGTTGAGTATGCCAACAATCAAGTACACCATGACCATCCCTTTTATATAATTAAAATAAGTGTGAATGGTCTGTTGCAAAATATTGTCGAGTTGCTGTTGGTAACCGGCAGGTGTAACGTATTTAAGAAATTGAACAAATACTTTGCGGTGGTACAGGAAAAGCGCTGTAAATACGGGCGTCAAAAAAAGCATAAAAACTGTATTGATGGTATTACGGACAGCAGCACCTAAAATATTGCCGATTGAACCCGAAAATTTCGCAGACCAGTTACTTTGCAATTCACTTGTAATACCAAAAGTAGTAGCCAGCCAGTTTTGAAATTGCATCAACAAACCCTCCATTTTATTTAAAATTGCGGGGGCATCCTTACCGAACATATCCAGCTGCCAGATAAAAAGAGCGAGTAAGGCACTGAACAGGGCAGTTACAATCAATAAACATAGTGCAATGGCTAAAGACTTTGCAAAACCCCGTTTTTCGAGCCAAGTGCAAATGGGGTACATGATCATGGCAATTAATAATCCAAAAAATAAAGGAATAAAAATTGTTTTGCCAAAATACAGGATCACTGCTGAGAAAAATATGATCTGCATGTATTTTAGAACAGACGCTGCCTTGTAATTGCTTGTCTCCATAAATGATTTCCATGTAAATTGATAAAAGATAACTGGTTGAATGATGACAGTAGTAAGCCAATTAACTGATGATAATCAGTTGTATAACCGCTGCTATACAAGCGGTATCCGTTTTGCAGCGCCAATCCACTCAAAGATCAGATAGTAGATATTCGTGCAATTTTTGTTATGTTAAAACGTTATTAAAGTAGATTGGGAAGAACCAGTTCTACATTTAAAATTATACATTTGCACCCTGTTTATATTGTTCGGGCAATTAATATACGTTTAGATTTTTTTTCAAACCAACCTTCAGAACTATTGAATCAGACTGCAATCCGGTTAAACGGGTTAAGTTTATTTATGCCATATTACATGCGTATGCAGCATTTGAAACCGGCAGCTTTCCCAAAAGAAGGGCAGCCTGCCAGTTAAGGAGCTTAAGGCAACGTTATAGATTTTGAAACAGTATTTATCATCAACAAATTTGAAATAAAATGCCCATAAAAAACAAAAACTTTACAAGGTCCCTGCTGTTTATTCCACTTGTTTTAATAGTCCTGTTGTCTATGCCCATTGCATTTGCCGGAAGAAATTCGGGTACTGCTTTAAACCTGAATAGTACGGTTATACCGGAAAATACGGCTACAACAATTAGTAAAATTGAAAACGGTGCAATTGCACTTGCCTATGACAGTATGCATCTTGATGAACTGGGGTTATCGGAAAATACATTTAATTATGCGATCAAAGGTTTTAATTACCTGGTACAACATGACAGGCTGGCAAAAGATAATATAATTTCCATCGTTGATTTCAGTCTGCCTTCTACGAGGAAAAGATTGTTTGTAATTGACCTGGCTAATTACGAGGTTTTGTTTTATTCTTATGTTTCACACGGCGTTAATTCGGGTAAAGAATATGCCAGTAAATTTTCAAATATACCTGCAAGTTATCAAAGCAGTTTAGGTTTTTATGAAACTAAAAACACCTATTTTGGCGAAAACGGGTATTCGTTAAAATTGGAAGGTTTGGAAAAAGGTATTAACGATAACGCAAAAAGACGCGCAATTGTTATACACGGAGCGGCTTATGCAAATGAGTCATTCGCGAAAGCACAGGGCTACCTGGGCCGAAGCTGGGGATGCCCGGCCCTGCCCGAAAAACTGCACAAGCCCATTATAGATAAAATAAAAAACGGGTCCTGCCTGTTCATTTACGGTGCAAACAATTCTTATTTACGAAACTCTAAGATCATCAATGCCTGTTGATTTTTTGATTTTAATACATGCCTGCGAATCACAGCCGGCATCATTATAAAACCAATGGAATTAATAAGGCATTGATACGTACTATTTATTGCCGCATAGGCTTGATTTCGTTATCTACATTTTTTGAGGTTACTCCTGCCAATAATATGCGTTAAAGAAAATCCTTAACACTACCCCGTTAAGCGCCTTGTTTGTGGAAATGAATACATAAATCCCCACTGTTTCCAATAAGGAATCTATTATACTGCTTATGAAAAGAATTAATGCCTGCCTTTTTGTTTGCCTTTGTGTTTAGCTTTATATTGGCCTTTATGCTTGCCATTGTTAGCTGGCTGCTTTTTATACCATTTTCCCTGCACCCATCTTTGTCCTTTACTGGTGTGTTGCCAGTAGCCAGACCGGTGGTAATAACCTGTTTGCGGCGGCAGAGTCCAATGGCCTCCTGCATATCGGTAAGTACCATCATAGGTCTCCCATTCCTCATTTACCCAAACATATAGCGGGCTGGGTTGAGGGGTCATAACGATAACAGGCACGGGCGGCCTTGCCTGCACATATACACGTATCTGTGCAGAGGAAGAAACTGAACATGTAATGAACAATACTATTAACATCGTCAGTTTAAGTGATCTTTTTCCCATGATTGAATATTTTATTTGGTCATTTTTTTAATTCCCTTTTATATAACAAAGGTGGTTGTTTCCTGATCTTAAACAGTTACAGCATTCACGTTTTGATTTATAACATTCACACATCCCCTGTACAAAGTCATTAACATGATAACATGTGAAAACTGCAACACAATAATATAATTGTATAACAGGAGGCATCTGAATAGTCGCAACTTTGCATTGTTCATTTTAGCAATACGGCCGGTGTACATGATCTGTTACCCGGTAAAAAACAAGTGGTGAAGCTTTATTGACAGGAACAAACGAAAAATATTTTTCAAAAAAAATTATTAAAACAAAACATGATGAAATTATTATTAAGTGTATTTATTGCAGCAGTAGTACTCACCGGAACTGCAAATGCACAACATGCAAACATTGGGATCAAAGGTGGATTAAACGTTACCAATATCCATAACAGTAATGGTGTAGAATATGACAACCTGGTTGGATTTAATGTCGGTTTACTGGCGCATATCCACTTTAATAAACAATTTGCCCTGCAACCCGAACTGGTTTATTCAACTGCAGGTGCCAGTAACAAGAACGGCCCTTTTGAAACTAAATATAACATGGGTTATATTAATGTACCCGTATTGTTTCAGTATATGTTCGACAACGGATTTCGATTACAGGCTGGTCCACAGGTGGGATTTTTGGTTAGTGCAAAATCCAAAACTGGCGATTTTAAGGAAGATTTTAAGGAAGACCTGAACAAGGTTGATTTCAGCCTGGCTGCCGGCATGAGTTACCTGGTTCCGAAAACGGGCTTTGGTTTTGATGCCAGGTATAATCTTGGACTGAGCGACATCAACAAAGAAGGCAATGTAAAATCAACCAACAGGGGATTCCAGGTTGGCGTTTTTTACCTGTTTGATAAACAATAATACATTTTCCCGCATTAAAAGAGGCAACCACCGTTGCCTCTTTTTTTCATTACCATGCTCACCTTTATAAAACGTAGCTTGAATTCCCATGCAAGACTTTAAAGTTGTGATATTAATTATGGCCATTCTTATTGGCATAACAGCTATTGCCAATAAAAGGAAATTGCCATTTCCTGTGCTGCTGGTTTTTGCCGGCCTGGTGATTGGTTTTATACCACAAATGCCCGGCCTGTCCCTGGATCCAGATGTTGTTTTCCTGATCATGCTGCCGCCTCTTTTGTATGATGCGGCTTCAAAAACTTCCTGGCTCGAATTTAAAACTTCCATCAGGCCCATCTCAGCATTGGCCATTACACTTGTTTTTTTTACTACGGTTGCCGTAGCAGTTACAGCTTATTATATGATCCCGGGATTTACCTGGCCGCTGGCATTTGTTTTGGGAGCAGTTGTTTCTCCACCGGATGCGGTTGCTGCGTCGGGCATCATAAAAGGCCTGGGGCTGAATAAAAAAGTGATCACCATACTGGAAGGAGAAAGCCTGGTGAACGACGCTTCGGCACTGATCGCATACCGTTATGCCGTGATGGCGGTTACTACCGGTACCTTTATTTTTTGGAAAGCAGGCATCCAGTTTTTATTGGTAGCAGGCGTTGGTATTCTGATTGGGCTGGTAACCGGCTGGCTGTTTGTGTGGGCCCATAAAAGAATTGAAAACAACCCGGTAGTAGAAACCAGTTTTACTTTACTGGCTCCTTTTGTATCATACCTTACTGCGGAACATTTCCACATGTCGGGTGTTTTGGCTGTAGTAACTACGGGATTGTTTATTGCCCGTAAATCGCCGGAAGCTTTCTCATACCAGGCGCGGATGAGAAGCCGCGTGCTTTGGGATACCTTGATCTTTTTATTGCAGGGATTTGTTTTTATCCTGATCGGACTTCAATTACCTTCCATTATTAGTGATATGGGTAATTATCCCATGGGTACTATAGTGGGCTATGGTTTAACCATTAGTCTTGTTACCATTGTTGTTCGTATCATTTGGGTTTTTGCTGGTGCACATTGGCAAAATATATTCAGGAAAAGGAAAAACAGGAAGGACGGCTTAGCCCATAAAACAAAACCGGATGATACCTGGAAAAACGTACTGATCGTAGCCTGGACCGGAACAAGGGGTGTTATATCATTAGCTGCTGCACTGGCCTTGCCGCTGGTGTTGCTGGATGGCTCCGCTTTTCCAAAAAGGTCTTCCATCATTTTCCTGGCCTTTGTGGTGATATTTGTAACCCTGGTTGTTCAGGGTCTTTCTTTGCCGCTACTGATACGGTGGCTTAAGATAAAGCCGAATGATAATAGCGACGAGGAAGAAAAAGAACTGCAGTTATACCTGGCCAACAGCACCATTCACTTTATTGAAAAAGAATTTCCGGTGCCGGGCGATAATAAACTGCAGCAGCAATTGAAAATACAATACGAACAATTAATACGCAAACTTACCAGGGAACTAAATCTCCATAAAAAAGCAAAATATACCAACCGTGTTTTACGGGCTCCGGAACCTGATAACCTGCTGCAGGCACAAATGGAGATCAATAAAATGCAACGCTCGCTATTATTAAAACTGCACAAAGACGGGCAATTCAGTGATGAAGTCATCAGGCATATAGAAAGAGAGATGGATATTGATGCATTAAAACTGGATCAGCAGTTACCGAAAGAAAATACGTCAGAATAAAACTGCACATAAGCCAAAACCTTTGCTGGTAAAGAACTTTACTCAATTTTTTGTATTAAGGGTACGGTATTTGCATATAGTTAATGCTGTGTATCGTCTCAAAATAATTTGAACCGGTTGCAGCATTCACCCGATAAAATATAATTATGAAAAAGATCATTGGATTCCTGTCACTAGCGGCAGTATTAACAGTTGTTTCATGTAGTGACAAAGCGCCTGAAGTAAAGAAAGAAGTAATTGTTGTACCTGCAGCCCCGGTCATTGTTGTAAAAGACCCACCCGTAAAATCCACAACAGTAACTTTGGATAAGAACGGCGTGAAAATTGAAACTAAAAAGGATAATTGATCAACCCAAACAGGTAAAGGTAAATATGCCTAAAGCCTCCGGGTGTTTTATTTCACCTGGAGGTTTTCTTTTTTCAGACAATTAAACGCCGCGTAATTATCATATAAAAAAAACTTCGGTTTCTCTTCGCCTTGGTTTGTGGCACAAAACAACAATATTGTGCTTCCATTTTCTGCAGCCACAAGTGGTTGGAAGATATAAATCTTTGCCCCTGTGGACAATGCCGATAGCTATCAGCATTAAGTTAACAATGAATTGCCCTGCCCTTTAGGGCAGGGAATGAAATTGGCACCCGGCAATTGGGCTTTAGCCCAACAATTCTATTTGGCTAAAGCCTGAGATCAATTTTCATCTCATTCACCGCCCTGAAGGGCGGTGCAATTGAAAACATAATCTTTGATGTATTGCCGGCAGCTATCGGCATTGCCCATGGACTTCTTAAATACAGTGTATTTCATTTTTTCTTCTTCCGGGTTCGTGTCACACGAAACAATAATATAGTTCCTCCGATCTTGTGCCACGAGCAGGTATTGAGGAAAATAAAAAACCAGGTGATTCATAAATAAAAAAAACGCTTCAGTTTCCTGAAACGTTTCTTTCAAATTATAATCGTGCCTGCTTATTGTTTTGCTTCTTCATTTTCTTTAACCTTGGTACCACCTCTGTGGGTTGCAGCTATTGAGGCAAATCTTACTTTCAACCCGGCAATTTTTACATTGTCTTTGGTAGCCAGGTCCTTCTCAACAACATTCTTCCTGGTATCGAGTGCTTCATACAATACGTTGATCTCATCCCAGTCTTCCCTGGTGTAGTTATTTTTATTATCTGCTACAACATCTACAAAGTTTTGATAAATACCACGGATATTATCACCGGTTACATATAAAAATTTCATATCGTCGCCAACCTTTCCTTCGCCAAATAACCTGTCTCTAAGTACTGTTCTGAAATTTGGTGTTGAGGCCTCCAAAGCTGCTTTTACTTCAGCCTCTTTGATATTGGTTTCATATTTTGCTTTTAAAGCTTCATACTTTGCTTTACTCGCATCCGCTTTGGCCTTTTCGTCGGCATTTAGTGCTGCATAGTTTTTTTCGGCAACCAATGCTCTTTCCTGGTAACCATTGTCAATCAACGTCCAGCTTTCAACCGTATAAACAGGTGTCAGATCTCCAACAGAGTCAACATACATGGTTAATACTTCAGCATCCTGTTTAGCAGCGTCGTTTGCATTGTTACAGGCTGCAAATCCGATCGAGACGATAGCAGCTGCAATCATTAATTTAGTCTTTGTCATTTTTTTATTTTTAATTTGATCCTTAGGGCAGCATCCATGCCACGATGCCTTTCAGGTATTTGTTGTCAGTTGTTTAGTCAATGCATGTTGTTGTCCAAAATCAAATGCAAATGTATTTTGTATAACCCTGTCCGGCATTACAGTATTCCGGGCATTTGTTACATCATTCACACATTGGGTGTGGATGAAAGCGAATTACAGTTTATTAGGACTACCTTGTATTAAATTATCATTATGGAAAAGCGCGTATTGGGAATTATTTTATCCTTGTTGGGCATTGCCGGGTTGATTTATGCAGGCTTCAGTTTTATGAACGGTGGAGAAGGTACAAGAAATATTAAAACCATCATTTTTGCCGGCGTGCTGGGAGGAATATTCTTTTTTGCCGGTATTGGCCTCATCAGAAATACAAAAGATAAAGCCACCTGATTAAATTTTCATTTTATTTCTGATATTCCTAAAATGGCCCTTCGCTCCGGGGCCATTTTTTATAGCTCACCGGTTTGCATTATCCCGGTTTTTTCCATACCTGCATTCGGGCATGTGTGAATATTACAAGTAATTATAAGATTTGTGCAACTTTTTAACGCGAACAATATAAATCTTTGTGTATGCAAAAAAAAGTTGCTCCTGAAAACAGGGCGAATAATATAGAGGAGGCATTGGCCAAATCAACAGCACACATTATTGTTGAGATCATTGAATATGTGCCAAATTCAGTGGTCATTAAAACCATCATTAAAAAATCTACCGGCAATTTAAGTGTGATGTCTTTTGATGCAGGTGAGGGTCTTACAGAAAAAATTTCTCCCTTTGATACCTATGCCCAGGTCATAGAAGGCAATGCAGAACTTATTATTGATCATGTATCCAGGGTTTTGCAAACCGGCAACGGAATAATAATACCGGCAAATGCACCAAATATTATCAATCCAAACGGAAGATTTAAAATGATTTTAACCGTTCTTAAAAAAGAAGATGAATAGCAATACCCAACCCATACAAGTACAATTTGCAGGTAAAAAAAATGCGCACATGAAAAAGGTTATTTATCGGAATTCTCCGAAAGCAAATGAAACGGTAACCCCCCGGGAAACCAGAAAACTTCCTGCTATAACCGTGGCTGAAACATTGACCAATGGTTTTTTTTCTGTTGATCGTACATGGACGGTAACCTACTGGAACAAAGCTGCAGAAGTAATACTTGGTGTACGTTCGAAAGACATTATTGGAAAAAATCTCTGGCAAAAATTTGCGGATGTTATTCCAATTGAATTGTATGCAATGGATCAACGGGCGTTTTTGAAAAACACGCCGGTTCATTTTCACGAATATTGGGGCGAAAAGGGTGCCTGGTTTGATGTAATCACCTATCATTGCGACAATATTTTATCCGTTTCTTTTAAAAGCAGTAATCATCCGCATGTAGAACAACCGGGAGAGCAGCCGGTTCAGCGGCTGAAAGTGTTAACTGAATTGTACCGGTTTGTTACAGAAATTACCAACGATTGCCTGTGGGAATGGGACCTGCAGGCAAACGAAATTTTCTGGATAGACGGAGGACACCAGAGGACGTTTGGGTACCAGGTTGAAAATGCATTGATTCCTCAGAATTTTTGGGAAAGCTGTATTCATCCCGACGATAAAGAACGCGTATTAAAAGGAGTAACTACAATTATCACGAAAAAATCTTCATCGCTATGGGAAGACAAATACAGGTTTAAGGCAGCTAACGGAAGCTACCACTTTGTACACGACCGGGCTCTTATTATTTGTGATGAGGATGGCATGGCAACCAGGATGATTGGGGCAACCGCCGATATTACCGAAAATGTATTACTGGAAAAAAAACTGGTACAGGTAAGATTAAACAGGCAACGGGAAATAACCGACGCTGTGCTCATTGCACAGGAAAAGGAGCGCTTTGCCATAGGAACAGAATTAAATGAAAACCTGAACCAGTTATTGGTGGCAGCCAAATGGAACATAGACATAGCAAAAAATGATCCATCTAAAAAAGACATGTGCCTCAAAAATTCATCAGATTACCTGGACAAGGTAATTGGCGAAATTAAACGTATTTACAAAACGCTGGTCATACCGGATTTCAGAATAATTGGCCTATTTGATAATATAAAAAATATGATCCATGGTATTAATCAAACACAGCCGGTGAAATTCAGCTTTTACGAAAATGGCATCGACCTGGAAGAAGATCTGGATAACAATATGCAGCTCGATATTTTCAGAATGGTACAGGAACAATTGAATAATATTGTAACCCATGCTCATGCTACCTACGCAACTATAAAATTAACAAAGCAGGACAAAAAAATAATATTGGCTATTTCAGATAACGGAGCGGGAATTAATAAATCCCCCGAAAAAAATGGGGTTGGCATTGTTAATATTATCAGCAGGGTTGAACTATACAATGGATTCGTTTCTATTATTTCAAAACCAGGTAAGGGCTTTACACTAAAAGTTGTATTGCCATGCTTTCATGAAGGTTTCTGATTCTGCAGTATTTTACTTCACCATTCCTCATTACAGAACCTGGTAAATGTATCCGCCTGGTTCAAAAATGTTAAGGCATCCATTTCTCTTTACTCCTATTCCCGGGACGAACGAAGTGGCACTTAAAAACACTGTGAATTATATAACCATTTTTAAAAAATGTGTAACAGTTTGTATAAATAATAAGTACAACTTTGCTGTATTAGAGTTTATATTTCGGTATTACTTGCCCTGTCTTGAAGACCAAACCTCTTCATCACCAGAAAAAAAACGAACCTCACCAACAGAATTTATAAGCATATAAAAGCGATTTGATGTGAAAAACTGAACGCCTGGAATTTTAAGTGGCCCAGCACCATAACATATACTTTATTCAGGCACAAGCAATACAATACCTATGATTGTTAAAAATCAGGGTAGGAAATAATTCTCCTACCCTTTTTATTTACATCAGTTGCCTGATCCTTTTACTTTTATACTCAATTTATTTTCAACAACATAGGTTTTATACGGCATCCCAAAAAAAACCAAGCCATACAGTAAATACCTGAAATGTGGCCACCTTTAAAAAACTAAAATGAAAATGCTGATCAGGCATCATGGCTAATTAATATTTTGAGGTACCAAACAAAAAATCAATTTCCAAAAAAAAGAGAAATATTTTATTTTGTAGCCACATTGGGGCGATAATTTGGTAACATTATAAAACAATCAATAAACAAAGCCCCATCGGGGCGACATTATTTATGCCAAACTCTTATTCGCAGATTAATTACTATCCATTCTGTATACAAATTTGAGAAAATGTTCCGGGCATGATTAATAGATTTTGTCCTTAAATATGGAACCCCCCGTCCAACTGGTCATCGGGGTGGGCCTTAGGGTTTTGTACAAAAATTTACAACATGACTATAATAATTGCTACCATGCACGTTCCGTTCAGGCGGGCCTTCGGGTTTGAGACCTGCATCTCAAAATATTAATCGACCGGTTGTCATCCAACGTAAATATTGTAACTTCATTAAAACAAGGTTAAGGTAATAAGCTGCAGTTATTACCCATGTGTGAATTGTGTAACTTTTTTCGAAAGTTTTGTAATAATTGCCGCTCTAAAGAAAAGGAACTTTGTACGTTACCGGTATAAATTTATTCATTTGAAATTACATATTAAGTATATGGTGAGCAACCGCTGTAAAATGGCGGTAAAAGAAGAGCTGAAAAAACTCGGGCTTCATTTCATCGTTGTAGAACTGGGCGAAGTGGAGATCATGGAAAAAATTTCGGTTGAAGAACGGGAACTGTTAAAGGCTGCCTTGCTGGAGTGGGGCCTGGAGTTGATGGACGACCGGCGATCGGTATTAATTGAAAGAATAAAGAATGTAATTGTGGATATGGTGCATCATTCCGAAGAAGAGATCAGGGTTAATTTCTCACACTACCTGGCCGAAAAATTAAATCACGATTATACCTACCTCGCTAATTTATTTTCGGAAGTACAGGGAACCACTATTGAACAATTCATTATTGCCCATAAGATTGAACGGATAAAGGAACTGATCATTTACGGCGAACTGAATATTACCGAAATAGCCTGGAAGATGAATTACAGCAGCGTGGCCCATTTATCCAACCAGTTTAAAAAAATGACCGGCCTCACTCCTACCCATTTTAAAAATTTAAAAGACAAACGACGAAGCCCGATTGAAGAGATCGGGATACCTGATCATCATCAGCAGGTTATTGAGGCTGATGACAAATAATAAATTGTTAGCATCACCGGAAAAAAATAATTTCTAAGCATATTTACGTGAAAGCAAAAAAAGGCATAGCAAAAATCGAAAAAACGCTGATAAAATCGTCAAACCTGTTCCCGGTGGTAGGTATCGGTGCTTCTGCCGGAGGACTCGATGCTTTTAAAAAACTACTGAAAGCTATTCCCGACGATTCAGGAATGGCTTATGTACTGGTACAACATTTAGACCCAACCCACGAAAGCATGCTGCAGGAACTGCTGCAAAAAGTTACCAATATTCCGGTACTGGATATTACGGATGACCTTAAAGTGGAACCCAATCATATTTACATCATTCCCAGCAATAAAATGATGATCTGCAATGATGGACTGCTGGAACTCTGCGCCCGTCCGGCAAAAAGCAAAAACGAACGCAACCTGCCCATCGATCTTTTTTTTACATCCCTGGCAGAGGTACATCAATCAAATGCAATAGGTGTTGTTTTGTCGGGTACTGCCAGTGATGGCACCCTGGGATTGAAAGCCATCAAAGATCATGGAGGTATCACATTTGCACAAGACGAAGCATCTGCTGCTTATGATGGTATGCCCCATAGTGCTGCACAGGCAGGTGTGGTTGATTTTATTTTACCGCCGGAAAAAATACCACAAAAATTACTGGAGGTAATTAAAATCACGAATGGCAATGGTAATGGCCATGATATAGAAAACCTGCCCATGCAGGATGAAGACGTTTTTAAACAAATCCTTTCTTTGCTACGCATACGTAAGGGAACCGATTTTACCTATTACAAACAAACCACCATCCGCCGCAGGATATTGCGTAGAATGGCCATGAATAAAAATGAAGAGCCTTCAGGCTATCTGAAATATTTGAGGGAAAATAAAACCGAACAGGATGTTTTACACCAGGACCTTCTAATTCCTGTTACGGGGTTTTTCAGGGATACCATGACCTTTGATCATTTATGCGAAACGGTTTTTCCGGTGATAGTAAAAAATAAAACATCCGGTGAACCCATCCGTGTATGGGTTGCAGGTTGCAGTACCGGCGAAGAGGCTTATTCAATTGCCATTTGTTTAAAAGAATTTTTAGGCGACTCTTCGTCCTATTCTCCGGAGAGCGTGCAGATTTTTGCTACAGATATAAGCGAACCGGCTATTGCTAAAGCAAGGGCAGGTATTTATTTAAAAACTGACGTTGAAGGATTAACCCCACAACGCCTTCAGGAATTTTTTACCAAAACCAATGGCAGTTACCAGGCCAAAAAATCCATCAGGGATATGTGTATTTTTGCGGCACACAATTTTTTAAAAGATCCGCCATTTGGTAAGGTGGATTTTATAAGCTGCCGCAATGTGCTTATTTATATGGAGCCTTACATGCAAAAAAAGGCACTTACCACTTTTCATTATTCACTAAATCCAAAAGGATTTTTATTACTGGGCAAATCGGAAACAACCAGCGGTGTTCCCGAACTTTTTGTACTTAACAATACCAGGGAAGGAAAAAAGGATAAATTATTTAACCGTAAAGATGTGCCGGGCAAGTTTATGCACATCGCCAGTCAGCGCAGTGAACTAAACCTCAGCCAAACCAATATTGCTACAAAAAGCGATTCCGATAGCTATCGGAACCGCACCGACTTTCAAAAAACAGCCGATGATATCCTGCTTCATAAATATACACCAGCCGGTGTAGTGGTCAATGAGGCTATGGATATTGTGCATTTCCGGGGCAACACCGGTAATTATTTACAGCAATCGCCGGGGAAACCAAGCCATCATTTATTAAAAATGGCCAGGGAAGGCTTGTCTTTTGAACTGCGTAACATTTTACATAAAGCTAAAAAGCAACAGGCACCGGTCATCAAAGAAAATATTCCTGTTAATCTTAATGGCGTATTGCAGTATGTCAATATTGAAGCCCTCCTGTTGCCCGATACCATTGAACCATATTATCTAGTGTTGTTTCATGAAAACAAGCCATTATCTATTGCCAATAAATCATTAGGCAAAGGAAGGTTAGCTGCTAACAGCCAACAGCTAACAGCTAAAAGCCGCATTGAACTATTAGAAAAAGAACTGACACAGGCCCGTGAAGATATGCGCAGCATTACCGAAGACCAGGAAGCTGCCAATGAAGAACTGCAAAGCGCCAATGAAGAATTGTTGAGCAGCAGCGAAGAACTGCAGAGTCTTAACGAAGAACTGGAAACGGGCAAGGAAGAACTGCAGAGTACCAATGAAGAACTGATGATCGTAAACCAGGAAATGGTCAGTTTAAATGAACAGGTAACTGTTTCCAGGGATTATGCCGAAGCCATTATCGTAAACATCCGTGAACCGCTGCTGGTGCTGGATAAAAACCTGAGGATAAAAACAGCCAACAATGCTTTTTATAAAACATTCCAGGCTAATGAAAAGGAAACAGAAGGAGTTTTAATTTATGATATTGGCAATAAGCAATGGGACATTCCTGCTTTGCGAACACTGCTTGAAAAAATTCTTCCGGAAAAATCAGTGTTTAATGATTTCGAAGTAACCCATACTTTTTCAACCATAGGAGAGCGGATTATGTTGCTGAATGCCCGGGAAGTGATAAACAAAAACAGTTTAGAGAAATTAATCCTGTTATCAATCGAAGATATCACGGTAAGGAAAAGAGCCCAGGAAGTATTAAATAAAAGTCGTGATCATTTCAGGAACCTGGTAAAGGAATTACCGGCAGCCGTTTATTCATGCGATTTACAGGGGCGTATAACTTTTTACAACGATGCTACTGAAAAAATTTGGGGCTGCAAACCGGTAATTGGAAAAGACCACTGGTATAATTCAGTTAAGATATTTAAGCCTGATGGATCTATTCTTCCGGCAGATAAATGCCCTATGACTTTAACACTTAAAGAAGGCCGTGCCTTTGCGGGGGTAGAAGTAATTATTGAAAGGCAGGATGGCAGCCGGTCTAATGTATTATTGAACCCACATCCGGAGTTTGGTTTAAATGGCGAAATAACCGGTGCCATAAATATGCTTTTTGATATTACCGAACAGGTAATGGCAAAAAAAGTAATTGAAGAAAGCGAAAAGCGCTATAATATGATGCTCATGCAATCGCCATTTGCTTTTGCTGTGATGAAGGGAAAAGATATGGTGATTAACCTTGCCAATAACAGTGTTAAGGAAATTTGGGGAAAAGGAAATGAGATAGAAGGTAAGCCCCTGTTGCAGGTTTTACCTGAGCTTAAGGATGGGCCAGTGCCCGCATTACTTGAAAATGTTTATACGACGGGGATTCCTTATTACGGTTATGAAGCCCTTATCCCCTTAGATCGTAATGGTAAATTAGAGGATGTCTATTTTAATTTTGTATACCAGCCTTACCTGGAAGCCGATCAAACTATTTCGGGTGTAGCGGTTATTGCTTATGAAGTAACCACTGAGGTAATGATGCAAAAAAACATTGCAGAAAGCGAAAAACAATTCAGGTTAATGGCTGAATTAATGCCACAAAAAGTTTGGACTGCCGATGCGGTAGGCCACAAAAATTATTTTAACCAAACATTACTTGATTATGCGGGGTTAACTTTTGAAGAATTAAAAGGCTCAGGATGGCAAAAAATAATTCATCCCGAAGATTGGATTAAAAATAAGATGGCATGGGAAGAATCCATCAGCACAGGAAAAGATTATGAAACTGAAAACAGGCTGCTCCGTAAGGATGGAAAATATTTGTGGCACTTAACCAGGGCAGTAGCCATAAAGGACAAAGATGGCAAAATAAAAATGTGGGTAGGTTCTAAAACTGAAATTCAGGAACAGAAAGAACAAAAAGAAGAATTAGAAAAAACAGTTGCATACAGAACACAAGAATTACAGGCAGCTAATAAAGAACTGGAGCTAAAACACCGTGAATTATTTGTTACAAAAGAAAAATTACTTACAGAATATTCCCGCAGTTTAATTGAAGCCAGCATTGACCCATTCGTTACGATCAATGCAGCGGGTAAAATAACCGATGTAAACCAGGCATCCATACTGGTAACCGGAATAAAAAAAGAAGAACTGATCGGCACTTCCTTTTCAGATTATTTTACCGAAACCAAAAAAGCACAGGAAGCTTATCAGCAGGTATTCGAAAAGGGGTTTGTTATAAATTATCCACTCACCATAAAACATAAGAACGGAGAGTTAAAAGATGTGCTGTATAATGCTTCCGTATATAAAGATGAAAAGGGAAATGTACTTGGCATTTTTGCAGCAGCCCGGGATGTTACGGAGCAAAAAAGAATTTCAAAAGAATTAACGGAGGCGATTGTGTTTGCAGAACTCGCAACCGGTATTGCAGAAGATGCAAAAATTAAAGCAGAAAAAGCCACGCAGATAGCAGAAGATGCGGTTAAAGCCAAACAGCAGTTTCTGAGTAATATGAGCCATGAGATACGCACACCTATGAATGCCATCATTGGTTTTACCAAAGTTGTATTGAAGACTGAACTCAGCGCCAAACAAAAAGAATATTTAACAGCCATAAAACTCAGCGGCAATTCTTTGATCGTGTTGATCAATGATATACTGGACCTGGCAAAAGTAGATGCAGGCAAAATGTCTTTTGAGGAAATTCCATTCAAAATGTCATCATCCATATCTGCCATGATGCACCTGTTTGAAACAAAGGTTCAGGAAAAGAATTTAAAGTTGGTAAAAGAATATGATGACAGGATACCGGAAGTATTATTAGGTGACCCTGTACGGCTTCACCAGGTCATCTTAAATTTAGTGAGCAATGCCGTAAAGTTTACAGCAGCAGGAAAAATAACCGTAGCTGTTCATTTGCTGAACGATGATGAAGAAAACGCCATCATCGAATTTACAGTCTCCGATACCGGGATAGGCATACCAAAAAATAAAACAGAAGAGATCTTCGAAAAATTTCACCAGGCATCCAGCGATACGTCCAGGTTGTATGGCGGCACCGGGTTAGGCCTTTCTATTGTAAAACAATTGGTGGAATCGCAGGGCGGGAACATCCGGGTTACCAGCAAGGTTGGCGAAGGCTCCGTTTTTAGTGTTACGTTAAATTTTAAAAAAACAGATACCTCAGCGGAGGAAGAAACAGAAATGCTGGAAATAGATGCGAAAGATAAAAACATAAAAGTATTGGTGGTGGAAGATATTGCCCTCAACCAGTTGTTGATGAAAACCCTGCTCGATGATTTTGGGTTTGAAAGGGATATAGCCGACAATGGGAAAATAGCCATTGAAAAGCTGCAGGAAAAAGATTACGATATTATTTTAATGGACCTGCAAATGCCCGAAATGAATGGGTTTGAAGCTACTGAATACATCCGGAATAAATTGCATTCAAAAATCCCCATTATTGCTTTAACTGCCGATGTAACCACCGTTGACCTGGAAAAATGCAAAACGGTTGGCATGAACGACTATATTGCAAAACCTGTTGACGAAAGAATATTGTATTCTAAAATAGTAGGGTTAGTTAAAAAGCCTTCTCGTATAACACATCATCTGCCTAAAGCCGAAGAAATATCCCCCGACAAAAAAACAAGATGCACCGACCTGGCCTACCTCACCGGCATAACCAAATACGATCACAAACTGATGATGGAAATGATAGCCCTCTACCTGGAGCAAACACCGCCATTGATCAGCCTGTTGAAAAAAAGCCTGCAGGATAAGGATTGGGAATCTTTACATGCAGCAGCGCATAAAATGATCCCATCCTTTTCCATCATGGGTATGCATAAAGATTTTGAGGCCAAAACAAAAAGAGTACAGGAATATACAGGTGCAAAAGGAGAGGCAAAAGAAATACAGGAGCTTGTTTTACAACTTGAAAACATCTGTGCCTGTGCCTGTAAAGAACTGGAAGAAGAATATAACATACTAAAAGATACCATGGCATGAAACAGGTTCCGCCGGGCACGATGAATTTTATCTGAAATAAGTAAATAGTATAACATATGAAAAATGAAAACAAAATAAAACTTTTCCTGGTTGATGATGATGCCCTGTTTTTAAAGAAATTGGAAATTGAATTCCTGCAACATGCCGATTTTGAGATTGAAACATTTGCAACCGGCGAGCTTTGTCTGGACAACCTGACGAAAAACCCCGATGTAATTATTTTAGATTACCAGCTGGATGGCATTGATAAAAGTGCTATAAATGGTATAGAAACACTGGATAAAATAAAAGCCGCTAACCCCGATATTCCGGTTATCATGCTTTCATCGCAGGACAAAATTGACGTCGCCATCGACTGTATGCACCACCGGGCATATGATTATGTGGTAAAAAGCGAAACGGCTTTTATGCGCCTGCAAAAAATAATCAGTTCCATATTCAGCTATAAAAAAATGGAAAAAGAACTGAGCTGGTATATGGAGCGGATGTGAGGCGGGAGACGGGAGGCGGGAGGCGTGAGTGCTGAGCGTTTAGGCTAATTAATATTTTGAGGTGCTGTAGATTAAACCCGAAGGGTTGTAATTATTATAGTAAAGTAATAACTTGTGTTTCAAAACCCCGGAGGGGTGACATATCTGAAAACAAAATCTACTTATTATGGCTGGAACTTTTTCTCAAATATATATACAGATTGTATTTGCTGTAAAAGGGAGGGAAAACCTGATTGCAAATAGCTGGAAATCTGAATTACATAAATATATAGCCGGAACAATTAAAGGCAAAGGGCAAAAACCAATTATTGTAAATGGCATGCCTGACCATATCCATGCCTTTGTCGGTTTAAAACCAGCCATGGCAATATCAGACCTCGTAAGGGATATTAAAAACAACGCTTCAAATTTTGTTAATGATCATAAATTTGTAAAAGGGAAGTTTGCCTGGCAGGAAAGTTTCGGTGCATTTTCCTATTCACATTCTCATATTGGTAAAGTGTATGATTATATTCTTAACCAGGAACATCATCACAAAAAGAAAACCTTTAAACAGGAATACCTTGAATTTCTGAAAAAGTTTGAAATTGAATTTGATGAAAAGTATTTGTTTGAATGGAACGATTGATAAGGCATTTTGATTATGTCACCCCTTCGGGGTTTTGGTCTCCTGTTAACATGTCTTACTATAATCATATCACCCCGTTGGGGTTATTAAGAAATGAGGCTAAACTTATATTTTAATCACAGCAATTCAAAATATTAATTAACCGGCATTTTCAAATCCTTATTACTTTTATATACTATGAATAAACTCCCACCTCCCGACTCCTGACTCCCAATTCCCTCCGAATGTGTGAATTGTGTAACTAATTTACACACTTATGCAACAATTAAATGGTCTGGTGGATTCATCTTTGCTTCATATTAATTCAAGTGTAAATTTTAATACCCTGGCTTAGGAATAGTTTGCAAAAGATATTCAGTTAATGTATATGAACATTAATCAACAGAAACTTCCCATCAACATCCTGCTTGCAGATGATGATCTGGATGACCGTACTTTTTTTGATAAAGCTTTAGGTGAAATACCTGTTGCTACAACACTTAATACCGTTAATAATGGGGAACAACTCATGGAGTATCTTACAATAAATGCAGACCTGCTTCCTGATGTACTTTTTCTTGATTTAAGTATGCCCCGCAAAACCGGGTTCGAATGTTTATCTGAAATAAAAGAAAACGAAAAGCTGAAAAAACTCAGGGTAATTATGTTTACCACATCTTTTACCAGGGGTGCTGACCTGGAGGAGAACCTGAAAAGTACACTCTTAAAAATGGGCGCTGCCGATTATATACGAAAGCCCGGAGACTTCATTGAGCTCAAACTGGTGGTTCACCAGGCGCTTAACCACATAATAAATAAAAGGGATAAGCATTAAACCTGCCTACCGGCAGGTAGATAAACCGGAATGAATACAACTTAGTACACTTGTAACAATGCTATGTTGCTCAACAAAAAAATACGCTGATATTTTTTTAAACTATTATAAACTTTGAAATTATTAAACATACTGCTTGCCGATGACGATATTGACGATTGTCAGTTTTTTAAAGAAGCATTGGAGGCTTTGCCCATGACCACAAAACTTACCATAATGCATGATGGGGAGCAACTGATGAATTATCTAACTGAACATACCGAACATCTCCCAAATGTACTGTTCCTCGACATTAACATGCCCAGAAAAAACGGATTTGAATGTTTGTCTGAAATAAAAGAAAATGAAAAACTAAAAGACCTTCCGGTGGTTATGATCTCAACTACGGGTTCACGGGAAAAAATAACTATACTTTTTAATACCGGGGCCAATATTTATGTACGTAAACCGGGCAATTTTGCACAACTGGTGCAGGTTATTCAACATGCACTTCCCATGGCTGTCGAAAATATATTTTCGAACGGTAAACTAAAATACATTCTTAACGCATGAATGTAAAACAACTGCATATACTATTGGCAGATGATGATACCGACGATTGCCTGTTTTTTAAAGATGCGTTGGAAGGAATACCAATATCCAGGGAGCTTATAGCGGTGCATGATGGGGAACAGCTTATGCAGTTCCTCAACACCGCAACAAACAGGCTTCCCGATATACTTTTCCTTGATCTGAATATACCCCGTAAAAACGGGTTTGAATGTTTATCAGAAATAAAACAAAATAAAAAACTCAATACTATTCCTGTGGTTATCTTTTCCACCTCTTTCGAAAAAGAGGTGGTGAACAAGCTTTACAAAAAAGGGGCAAAGTATTTTTTCCGGAAACCTGCTGAATTCTTACAATTCAAAAATATAATCCTGCATGTACTTACACTTTTAATACAGGAAAATATCTCACGCCCGGCTAAAGGAAATTTTGTGCTTACCGTAGAAAAAAGTTTGATTATTTAAAAAGTTATAAAATAAAAGAAAATGAAGCATAATACGCAAGAGGATGAGTTAAATGTTGCCAATAAAAAACTAATCTTTCAAAACGAAGAAAAAGAAAAAAGAGCAGCTGAACTGATCATTGCCAACAAGGAACTCATTTTTCAAAACGGCGAGAAAGAAAAAAGAGCAGCAGAACTGATCATTGCCAACACAGAACTTATCTTTCAAAATGAAGAAAAAGAAAAACGGGCGGCAGAACTGATCATTGCCAATAAAGAACTGGCATTCCAAAATGAGGAAAAAGAAAAAAGGGCAGCTGAACTCATCATTGCCAACACGGAACTGGCTTTTCAAAATGAAGAAAAAGAAAAACGGGCGGCAGAATTGATCATTGCCAATAAAGAACTGGCTTTTCAAAATGAAGAAAAAGAAAAAAGAGCAGCAGAGCTGATCATTGCCAACAAAGAGTTGTTGGCTTTCACCTATATATCCAGTCATGACTTGCAGGAGCCGCTGCGTAAAATACAAACCTTTGTAACCATCATCCTCGAAAATGAGAACAACAACCTGTCAGACAAAGGAAAATATAATTTTCATCGTATGCAACTGGCGGCCGAGCGCATGCAACAGCTGATTGATGACCTGCTGGCTTTCTCCCGCATAAACACCACCGATCACAAGTTTGAAAAGACAGATCTCCACTTAATTATTGATGAAGTGAAAAACGAGCTGAGAGACAATATTTTGGAAAAACAGGCAACAATTGAAGCTTCTGATATTTGCCCTGTCAACATTATCGTTTTCCAGTTTCGCCAGCTCATGTACAACCTGTTAAGTAATGCGCTTAAATTTTCTAATTCCGAAATCCCTTTGCATGTCATCATCAAGAGCAGCATTGTAAAGGGCAGCCTATTAAATGAGGCCAGCATCACTGCCCGTACCGGAACAGGCGAAACTGACAAAACTATGCCCGAAATATTTTCGCCTGGAAAAAACTATTGCCATATCAGCGTTAAAGACAACGGCATTGGCTTTGAGCCACATTTTAGCGAACGTATTTTTGGTGTATTTCAAAAACTGCACAGTAAGGAATTGTATAAAGGAACCGGCATAGGCCTTGCCATTGTAAAAAAAATAGTAGAGAATCACAAGGGCCTGATTACAGCTACCAGTGAATTAGGCAAAGGAGCCACATTTGATATTTATATACCTGCTGGTTAAAAAATGATGTAGCTCCTCTCCCTCCCTTTTAAACCCGTTGCCCGGAAGATATGTGAATAATGCAACTTATTTTCATTGTTATGTAAGGCATATAATCAATCTGCACCTACCTTGCCCATGTAAGTAAACAGGACTCATCTAACTCAACTAATGCGATATGAAATCCATTCTGCTGATTGAAGATAATGCTGACATTCTTGAGAATTTGAAAGAATACCTTGAAATGGAAGGTTTTCATATCTTTTCAACTAATAATGGAAAAAGAGGTATAGAACTGGCCTGCGAATTTATTCCTGACCTGATCATTTGTGATATGCCCCGGTCGGGAATTAACAGGCACGGAGTTTTACAATTGCTGATCAGTATTCCGGCAATTGCCAAAATTCCATTTATATTTATCTCTACCTTAAGTGAATTAATTGATAAAACGGATGCGCTGCTATTTGGCGCTGATGATTACGTTGTTAAACCGTTTGATTTGGAAAAGATGCTGGTGATTGCAAAAGCCTGCATACTATCCGGAAGTAAAAGACAAATATGTGCTGCATGAAAGCTTCAACTGCCATAACCCGAAAAACAAAATCAGCTTTAAAAGAAACCCGCGTGTTTAATGGCCCCAAATCTCCGGCAATGCCGGTCAAAGTATGCAACATGGATTACCTGAATGGTATTACCAGGGGTGATGAAAAAAGAGTCGGTAACCTGGTGGAAGCCATTATTACAGAGATCAACGTGGAGCTGGCACTGCTGAAAATTGCCATTGAAAAAACAAACTATCCCGGGATCAGTAATATTTCCCATAATATGAAATCAGCATTCGCTATACTGGGTGTTAAAATACTTGAACCCATAATTAAAGAAATGGAACATCTGAGTAATACCTTTTCTTCCATTGAAAGGTTAAAAAAACTAAGTCTGCATATACAATCTGTTTATAAACAGGCAAAGGCTGAAATGAAAGCAGGTATTTGATCAATTCATCTTACCTGCCAGGTAAAACTGCGTTCATGTTACCGGCTTCCATTAATTTCATGTTTAAAGTTCCATCAAAAAATCCTCCAGTGCTATCAACCTGCACAAAGTCGTTTTTTTAGCATCTGCCTGAGCGCGGCCTGTTTTAAGGCTGCGATTGCGGTTGCAATAATAATTTCCCGCTGTACCGCATACAATTTGGTTTCAATTTTAAAGAATTTGTTACCGGGCAAAGTGGATAACGCTTGCTGCTGGAACAACACCATAAACTTAGAAGTGGGTTAATTTATACCATCTTGATTTACCAAGCAGTACAAAGCACTACGTTGAAATATTATATGATATTAAACTGATAGCAAATGGCTTTGGACTACATACTGGTATAATCGGTATTATGCACACTTTCGTAAACTTCCTGTATTCTGATTGCTAAAATGTGTGAATGATATAACTCTTTTAAATTGTTGTATAACAATAAGAAGTTTAATAGATCGCATCTTTGCTATCATCATTCTAAAATAAATATTATGCCTATCCTTACTATTTTACTTGTACTGGTTGTTGTTGGGGTAATACTCTGGCTGGTTAACACTTTTATCCCGATGGACAGCAAGATCAAAAGCATCCTGAATGCCGTGGTGGTCATCATTGTAATTATATGGCTGCTGCAGGCTTTTGGCCTTTTGGACTCAATCAAGAACCTGCGTACGTGATCATTATCCCGTTTAAATAAACGGATTGCCATGAAAAGATTCACATCAAATAATATAGGTTTTGCACTGCAGATTGTGGTGGTGCTTTTATTGTTTTTTTACCCCGGTTGTTCATCAAATAAACAATTTTCCATCAATACACCAGTGCAGAAAACAGTATTAAACCTGAAATAGAGGATGGGAATTTTTACATGAACATCTGACCAATCAAAGATCATACGGAACAGATTTTAAATAAGTACCTATTAAACTGTTGTTCCGGTTATTTTTCGTTTAATTAATTACAGGCACCAGGATAATTTAACTCAAATTATATCAATTGATCAGCGCCCTAAATAATATTTTTACAGATACCGGGAACATCACTGTTTTTATAGGCAGGTTTTTTAAGGAATTGATCAGACCACCATTTGAAATCAAAGAATTTCTGCGACAGTGTTATGTGATTGGTTATAAATCGCTTCCCCTGGTCGGTATCACGGGTTTTATCATGGGGCTGGTACTCACCCTGCAGTCAAGGCCTACATTGGCAGAGTTTGGCGCCGAATCCTGGCTTCCCGGAATGATTGCCTTATCGCTGATAAGAGAAATTGCCCCTGTGATCACGGCATTAATATGTGCCGGAAAAATTGCATCAGGTATTGGTGCAGAGTTGGGATCGATGAAAGTGACTGAGCAAATAGATGCCATGGAAGTATCTGCCATCAATCCCTTTAAATACCTGGTTGTAACAAGAATACTTGCTGCTACATTAATGATACCTGTTTTAGTGGTATTTGCAGATGGTATAGGCATTTTGGGAGGATATGCCGGCATCAATATGCATACAGACATGAGCATGTTCAGGTATTTTTCAAAAGTATTTGCCTCTCTCGATTTTTTAGACATAATACCCGCAACTATTAAAACATTCTTTTTTGGATTTTCTATCGGGGTGATCGGCTGTTACAAAGGATATACAGCAGCTAATGGAACAGAGAGTGTAGGCAAGGCTGCAAACGCTGCTGTGGTAGCGGCTTCGCTTACCATCTTTATTATTGATATGCTGTCCGTACAGATAACAGATCTTTTTTTCTAAATAAAATGATTGCAGAAGAAATAAATATTGAACAAATAAATATTACCGGCGCTAAAGTACCGGTAATAAAGATAAAAGGATTATACAAATCTTTTGGTGAGCACAATGATGTATTAAAAGGGGTAAACCTGGTTGTACACAAAGCAGAGAATCTTGTAGTGCTTGGCAAGTCCGGTTCGGGCAAATCTATACTTATAAAATGCCTGGTGGGTTTGGTGGCAGTAGACGCTGGTGAAATATCTGTATTTAATGAGAATATAACAGGCCTAAACAATAACCAATTGAATGCAATAAGGATAAGGATCGGGTTTCTTTTTCAAAATTCAGCGCTGTACGATTCAATGACAGTGAAACAGAATTTAGAGTTCCCCCTAAAACGACATTCAAAAAAACTTTCGGCAAAAGAAGTGGAAGAAGCCGTTTTAAAAGCATTGGAAGATGTAGGGTTGGCTGAGGCCATTGATAAAATGCCTTCGGAATTATCGGGAGGTATGCGTAAAAGAGTCGGGCTGGCACGTACACTCATCTTAAAGCCGGAGATCATACTGTATGATGAACCAACAACCGGTTTGGACACCATCACTTCCCGGGAGATCAGCGAACTGATATTATCCATTCAGCAAAAAAACAAAACAACTTCCATCATTATAACACATGATATGGCCTGTGCAAAGCTTACAGGCGACAGGCTGGTCATCCTGAAAGATGGTTTGATTCATGCGGAAGGAACTTATGATGCATTAGCAAAAAGCGACGACGAATGGGTACGCTCTTTTTTCACTTAAACACGTTAAAAAATAAAAATTATGGTAAAGGAATCAGCATACAAATGGAAACTGGGCATTTTTGTATTGATAGGCCTCCTGCTCTTTGCATTAACAATTTATTTTGTTGGTAAACAGAAAAACCTGTTTGGTTCTACGTTTCACCTCAAGGCCAGGTTTAATACGGTAAGCGGCCTGCAGGTGGGAAACAATGTCCGCTTTTCGGGCATTAACATAGGCACGGTTAATGCGATCGAATTAATAACAGATTCCTCAGTACTGGTTACCCTGGTGATCAGGAAAGAAGTGCAGCAGTTTATTAAAACCGATGCAATTGCAAGCATTGGTTCGGATGGACTAATGGGAGATAAAGTGCTCGCCATATCCCCCGGCACCGGCATCACTAACACGGTTAAAGATAATGGCATGATAGCCTCAAAAAGCCCCATTGACATGGCAGATATCATGAGTAGCCTGAAAGCAAGCGTAGATAATGCCGGTATTATAACAAACCAACTTGCCCAGTTCAGTTATAAAATGAATAATGGAAACGGCGCATTATCGAAATTAATATCCGATGAGCGTTTTTCCAGCAGCCTGCGAGGCACATTAACCAACCTGCAAACCAGCACCAGAGAATTTTCGCAATTCACTACCAACCTTAACGATGGAAACCTGTCTCTAAAATTAGATTCTACCATGAGTAACCTGCAGGAAGGAACTCAGGGATTAACGGATAATATGAATGCTGTAAAACATAGTTTTTTATTAAGAGGATATTTTAAGAAACAAAAAAAGGCTGATGCGAAAAAAGCCGAAAATATAAAGGAGGCCAATGAAACAAAATTGAAAAATCTGCAGTTACCGGATAGTATTAAAATTCAAAAAGGCGTTATAAAATCATGAAAACAAAAACTATTGGTATCATCCTCATCATAGCCGGGGCTTTAATGGTGCTGTATACAGAATTCAATGATAGAACAACTGAAAATATCGTTGACAAGGGCCCTGCTCAGATCAACAGTAAGAAGCAACACGCTGTTACATAGCCTTCCATCTTTGGCGGGATCATCCTCGTTGGGGGATCATGATACTTACACCTGGTAAGAAAAGTAATAATTAACAGGTAGCAGCATAAAGCAATAGCTGATCATTAAAAAATAAATCGCCCGCAATTCACTTTAAAAAAAGCAAGTATGGATATTATAGTTGATGCAGCTACCCCCGCAGCACCCAAAAGGGGGCCGAACAATAGATGCTCCAATGGTTAATATTAACCTGGCCGCCTGTATTGAACAGGTAATGCAGGAAGAAACAAGGAAAATAAGTGGCCGTAATGCTATTGCTGTTTTTAAGTCAACGGTAATGCGGATTGTATTGAATGCCTTGCATAAAGATGCTGAAACGAAAGAATACAGCGCTGCCGGAAATATAGGCGTACAGGTTATTGAAGGTAAAATGCTAATCAGCACAGCAGCACAATCAATACTATTGGCAACCGGGCAAATGCTGGCATTACATGAAGCGATCCCACACAGCGTACTAGCCAATTCCGAAACTGTTTTCCTTTTAACGCTGACAACTGCACTGGCAGAAAAAGGCCGGCCCAAAAATGTGTGAATGACGTAATTATTAAAAATTGTTGTATAACAATAAGAAGTTCAACAGGTCTCATCTTTGCTGTCCTCTTTCTAAATTTATTATTATGCCTATACCTACTATTTTACCGGTACTGGTTGTTGTTGGAGATATACGCCGGCTGGTGAACACTTTTATCCCGATGGATAAAAAGATCAAAAAGCATCCCGGATGCTGTGTCGGTGATCCTCGCAATTATTTGGCTGCTGCTGGCTTTCGGGCTTTTGGCCGCTATCAGGAGCTTGCCTATGTATGTAACCATTATCCGGCCTCAGAGAATTTTTATAAATTAACCACTAAAATGATTTGTTATGAAAATAATCACTTTAAATAATATAGCTTTTGTGCTGCAGGTTATTGCAGTGCTTTTATTGTTTTTTTACCCCGGTTGTTCATTTGGTAAATAATTGTACCCAATTCAACCAGGCTGGAAATAGCATAAAAACATTGCCCAATGCAGCTTTTATCAAAGCCGGCAGGCAATGAAAAAGAAAACCTAAAATCCCGGTCTTACATGCTGTAACTCGCGCATATTACCCGGCAGCTACCCGGGCAGCCGTTGACAAAACCAGGTATCGAATAAACAATCGAACCCGGGTAGCTGTAAATAGATGAATTATGTAATTTTTCTACAGGTTTGTGTAACAATTACCAGGTTAAAAATGATCACCTTTACATCGTATTACCAATACTTTATTGTCAATATCATTAACCGGGTACTTTAACCATCATTACTAAAAACAAAAAATCATGACTTTCAAAAAACTAATTTTACGCGTGGCGCCGATTGCAATCATGTTGGCGATTGCTGTACCTGCAAACTCAACTGTTGTTGCACCTGCTGCTGCCGGCACAAATAATACTGCAACAACAGAAAACCCAAGACTGCTGGAACTGAATCAGCGTTTGGCCGAAATCAAGGATGTGACCAAATCAAAACTGAGCGGTTCAGAAAAGAAAGCGCTCCGGAAAGAAGTAAAAGAGATCAAAAAAGAAATGAAAGCCATCAGTGGCGGGGTTTATCTTTCAGTAGGCGCTGTCATCATTATTATATTATTGCTGATATTGATCCTGTAATTTTATTCATCGCAGGCATAACGCTGATACGCATAATTTTAACCGGGCTGTGCCCATGGAGAAAATGCCGAATGCTTTTTTGACTATCCGGGGCCATTTTTAAGAAAAAAGAAGAACAGCGCAGTTTAACTTATCGATAAATAAAACAGTCCTTTAAATTTTTTATACAAGTGTGAAATTTACAACTTTTTAATAAAGTTATGTAACAGTTAAACGACCGGGAAAATGCACCTTTGTTCAGCAATCAGGCAATAAAATTATAATCTAAAGTACATGAATAACTTAACAGAATTGGAAGGAAACTGGAACGAGATCAAAGGAAAATTAAAGCAGAAATTCGGCCTGCTTACAGACAGTGATCTATTATTCGTTGAAGGGAAGCAGGATGAAATGCTGGGCAGGCTGCAGACAAAACTTGGCAGAACGAAAGCAGAAGTGCATAAAATTATTTCGGAACTATAGACTGGTCTCTCCTGGTAAAAACCCTTAAAACAAATACATTGACAAAATCAAAATATTTAGGTATCTGGATGGATCATGCCAGGGCAAACTTAATGGAATATACCACAGCACCTATCGAATCCATTACCATTGAATCTGGCTTTACACATGAGGTGAAAGGAGAGGTGCTGGATAAAGGAGAAGCCATGATGCACAATAAGCAGCAACAGCTACAGGCAGCATATTATAAAAAACTGGGTAAAGCCATTATACATTACGATTCGGTGGTACTCTTTGGCCCAACCGATGCAAAAGTTGAACTGTTTAATAGTTTACGGGAAGATCTTCATTTTGAAAAAATTAAAATGGAGGTAGCTGGAGCTGATAAAATGACCGAAAATCAGCAACATGCTTTTGTAAGAGCATATTTCTCAAAAATTTAATGCAGCAATATATTTTTAATCATCAATAAAATAACAATCATGGGCAACTTACTCTACATCATCGCAGTCATTCTGGTTATTTTCTGGCTCATTGGATTCTTAGGATACCATGCCGGGGGCATCATTCATATACTGCTGGTTATCGCGGCTATAGCCGTAATACTTAGAATCATCCAGGGTCGCAAGATACTCTGATCTGTAAACATTTTTCTACACTTTAAATCAAATAAAACATGGGAAACTCAAACAACAAATTACTGGCAGCTTTATTAACCGGCGCTGCCATAGGCGGTGCTCTTGGAATTCTTTTCGCGCCTGATAAAGGCAGTGAAACCAGGAAAAAAATATCCGATAAAAGCAATGACCTTACTGGCACCGTAAAAGACAAATTCAGTGCCATCGTGAATAAATTCAAAAAAGAAGTGGAAACCATCAATGACCAGGCAAAAGAACTGGCAGAAAATGGAAAAACTGCAGTTGAAAATCTGACAAGAAACTAAACGGGAATTCAAAACCCCAACGGTTAACTAAACATCATAGCCGGAATAACACTTCCGGCTATTTTTAAAATCAAACAATCATGGAAACTAAAATAAATATAATTGATCCCCTGTTAGGAAGAGCAGAAGCATACAGTAAAACCAGTTTTGAATTGCTGACACTAAAAACACTGGACAAAACAGCTGATGTTTCATCCACCCTGGCTTCCAGATCTTTGTTTGCACTTATTTTTTCGTTTTTTGCTTTTACTATCAATATAGCTGTTGCTTTATGGCTGGGTGATTTGCTGGGTAAATCTTACTACGGATTTCTTATTGTAGCTGCCTGTTACGCACTTGCCGCCATTATTCTATTGTTCATTCACCCGTTCATTAAATCCCGTGTTAACAATACGATCATTAAGCAATTGTTTAACTGATCATTTATGAAATCAATTACCACATCAGCAGATTTAAAAACGGCTATCCGGAAACTGGAGCTGCAGCAGGCCCATGAGCTGGTGCTGTTGAAAGAAGCATATATCAAAACCTGCGAAAGTTTAAAACCGGTCAATATTATTAAAAGCAGTTTTAAAGACCTGGTTGCCGCACCTGGCTTAAAGACAGACGTTATTAATGCTGCTATTGGATTAACAACAGGAATCGTAGCCAAAAAATTAATGATCGGGAAAACCATTAACCCTTTTAAAAAACTGCTGGGCATCATCGTGGAAATGGCTGTTGCCGGTACTGTAGCTAAAAATACGGATGAGATCAAAGCTGCAGGCAGCGCTATTTTTAAAAGATTATTTACCAAAAAAGAAGAACCGGTTAACCCATAATGGATAACGCCTTTAAGATACCGTTTTATGCAAAAACAGCGCTGATATTTCTCAGCGTTTTTGCTTTTACCTATATCATGTACATCGGCCAGGACATTATTATCCCGATCGTGTATGCCACGATATTTGCCATTTTACTCAACCCGTTGGTAAACTTCCTGATCCGGAAAAAAATAAGTAAGATCTTTGCCATTACCATTGTCGTCACGGGTACGCTTATCGTTGTATTTGCCATGCTTAACCTGTTGTTTTCAAGACTCAGTATGTTCAGCGAATCGTTTCCGGAATTCAAAATAAAAATAACAGAAGTGATTAATCAGTTGGCAAAATGGTACGCCCATGAATTCAATTACAGCCGTTTTAAAGTAAACAAATGGATCAATGAAACACAGAGCGATGCGATCAGTAATTATGCAAATGGCGAATTACTGGCTCAACTAGTGAAAATGAGTGTTGCCTTTGTATTGGTTCCGGTTTACTTATTTATGATCCTGCATTATAAATCCCTGCTCCTGGAATTTATACGAAAACTGTTCCGGCTCGAACATCATGCAGCGGTTGTTGAGGTATTGGCAAATTCAAAAAATATTATCCAGCATTACCTGGTGGGCCTTTTCTTTGAAATGTTGATCATGGCCGTGCTCAATGCAACCGCATTCCTGCTGCTGGGAATAGATTATGCGATCGTTCTCGGAATACTGGGTGCGATACTCAATATTATACCCTATATCGGTGGAATTGTAGCCACCCTCCTGCCGATGGCCATTGCATTTGTTACCAAAGATTCACTGATTTATCCCGTTCTTGTTTTTGCAATCACCATATTAATCCAGTTCATCGACAACAATTATATTGTTCCAAAGATCGTTGCTTCCCGTGTACAGATAAATGCATTGATATCCGTGATCGGCGTTTTGATTGGGGGAGCGCTATGGGGCATTCCCGGCATGTTTCTCTCTATCCCGTTAATTGCCATTCTGAAAGTTATTTTCGATCATATAGAACCTTTAAAACCCTGGGGATTCCTGCTGGGGAATATTGTACCAACCAATTCAAAATTCTCATTTATCAAACGAAAAAAATAAAAATAATGAAACCGAACATTGGTATTTCCGAAAAGAATTTAAAAAGCAGTGCAGAACTGCTGTCATCCGCATTGGCCAACGAGATGACGCTGTATATCAAAACAAGAAAATTTCACTGGAATGTAGCAGGTGAAAGCTTTATGGAACTGCATAAATTATTTGAGAACCAGTATAAGCAACTGGAAGAATCAATTGATGAAATTGCAGAACGCATTGGAAAACTGGGGCATAAAACAATGGGCACCATGCAGGAATTCTTAAAGCTGTCAGCTATTAAAGAAAGCCCGGGAAAATACGGTTCATCAAAAGACCTGCTTATTGAATTATTAAAAGATCATGAAACCGTTATCATAAAGCTTCGTAAATACATTGATGATTGTGCCGAAAACAATAAAGACGCAGGAAGCGCCGATTTTCTTACAGGTTTAATGGAACAGCATGAAACCATTGCCTGGACAATCAGGAGATACCTGAATTGATCATGTTAACTGCCGGTAAAAAAACCGGCAGTCTTATTTTCATAAAACAATACCTGTGAATCCTGTAATATTTATTCGTAATTCTGTAATGATCCTGTACATCAAATCAGTGACCTTTATCACAAAAAATGAAAATACTAAAACCAGGCAGGCTCTTAAAAAAGATCGTATTAAGTTTTTTAGCCACAACAATAATATTTGTTTTATTCTCCTGTGCCCGAAAAACCGGCTTTCAAACCTCTACCGTAGTTCCGGCTGCACGAGGTGATGTGAAGGTTAAAAAAGATGACAATAAAAATTACCAGATCAAAATAAAAATATCAGGCTTGGCAGAACCCAATCGGCTGGACCCTGCAAAACAGAATTACGTTGTATGGCTGGAATCGGAAAATCATACTATTAATAATTTAGGAAGGATCACCAGTTCTTCAAACCTGTTATCGAAAAGCTTAAAAGCATCTTTTGAAACGGTTTCTTCCGTTAAACCCATAAAAATATTTTTAACTGCAGAAGATGACGCAAGTGTTCAATATCCCGGTACACAGGTTATCCTCACGACTGGCAATTTTTAAAATCAGGTATATCCAAATATGCTCCCGAAAAAGGGAAACGACAACAAAATTATGCCCTTCGGTGAAAATAACAGGTAAAATTAAAATCAATTAAACATGAAAGCATTAGTTTACCATGGCGCCGGTAAAAAAGCCTGGGAAGAAAAACCAAACCCGGTAGTTAAAGACGACACGGATGCAGTTGTAAAAATTTTAAAAACAACCATCTGCGGAACAGATCTACATATCATGAAGGGTGATCTACCAACAGTAACAGACGGAAGAATAATTGGTCATGAAGGAGTAGGAATTATAGATGAGGTAGGAACCGGGGTCAGTAATTTTAAAAAAGGAGACCATGTTTTGATATCCTGTATTACCTCCTGTGGCAAATGTGCATATTGTAAGAAAGCCATGTATTCGCATTGTGAAAAAGGTGGGTGGATATTGGGAAACTTAATTGATGGCTGCCAGGCCGAGTATGTAAGGATACCCCATGCTGATAATAGCCTTTATCCTATTCCGGCCGGTGCTGATGAAGACGCATTGGTCATGCTGAGTGATATTTTGCCAACAGGTTTTGAATGTGGGGTATTAAAAGGTGAAGTAAAGCCAGGTGATACCATCGCCATTGTTGGAGCAGGGCCGATAGGTATGGCAGCCTTATTAACTGCCCGGTTCTTTTCTCCGGCCGAAATTATTATGATTGACCTGGATGATAATCGCCTGGATATGGCAAAAAAATTCGGAGCTACGCATATCATTAACAGTTGTGACGGCAAGGCTATTGAAAAAGTGATGAACCTCACAAACAATATAGGAGTTGATACGGCCATTGAAGCAGTTGGCATTCCCCAAACATTTGAACTATGTGAATCACTCGTTGGTGCAGGTGGCCATATTGCCAATATCGGTGTGCATGGAAAACCCGTTTTGTTACATTTGGAAACACTATGGTCTAAAAATATAACCATTACAACCGGGCTTGTAGATACTGTATCTACACCAATGCTTTTTAAAAATGTGCAGTCGGGAAAACTCGATCCCAAAAAACTCATCACCCATCATTTTAAATTAGACCAGATCATAGAGGCTTATGAAACCTTTGGAAATGCTGAAAAAGAAAAAGCTTTAAAAGTAATATTGACTGCCTAGAAAACAGGTTGCTGTAGCCTTGCTGATAAACAGTGTGAATCATGTAACCTATAGCCGCAATTATATAACAATTAAAAGTGTACAGGAACCCACCTTTGTATTATAAAAAAACAATAAAATAAGATGAAAAAAATGAACATGCTCATTCCTGCAAAACATATTTTTATGGGGATCTTTGCGGCCACGCTGATATTTACTTACACTTCATGTGCCAGGAAAACCGCTGCCGCAGCTAAAACAGAAACACCTGTAGAAACAATCGCTCCTGAAAATATAGGCCAGGTGCAGGTAAAAAGAGATGCAAACAGTAATTATGTAATCCAGATCAATTTAAGGGAACTGGAAGCGTTGTCTGCAATTGAACCAACAACAAAAAAAGCCTATATTGTTTGGATGGATGCATATAAACAAAGGACAAAAAACCTGGGACAGATCAACAGTAACACAGGTTGGTTATCAGACAAATCAAAAGCATCCTTTGAAGCGACCACTGCATTTAGGCCTACAAAGGTTTTTATAACGGAAGAGGAGGATGCAACCGTTAAAAAACCCGGGCTCAAGGTCATCTGGACTACAAGCAAATTTTAATGAAAATTTTTTGAAGTGTGTTTTATACAGATAATCATTTAAAAGGCATTATTTATAAGAGTCTGCAATAAACGAAACTTGCAGCAAAAAAAACGGTAAAAAAACGGTCAACATTTCAGAAGGGATGTCGACCGTTTTTTTTGAAGTGAATCGGATAGAACAAAAGTTTCAACAGGTTTTATTGTACAGTTCATAGTAATTGCGATTATACCAGTATGTAGTCGAAAGCCATTTGCTATCGGTAGTATACCTTCTAATATTTCAAAGTAGTGCTTTGGATACTACTTATTAAATCAAGAAGTATAATTTGTTCATTTAATTTACTCACTTGCAGGGCGAATTTTTTAAATATTTTGATGATTTACGTACCAAATGCAAAACCCGCAAACTATTGATTTGCGGGCATTTAACTAATTTTAGTCTTGTGATTGCGGAGACTGAGGGATTCGAACCCTCGGTAGAGTTACCCCTACACACGCTTTCCAAGCGTGCTCCTTCAGCCACTCGGACAAGTCTCCATTTTTACCGGCTGGCAAAAATACAGTTTCAATATTTATAACCCGAATATTTTTTCAGCATTAGCCGTAGTTATTTCATCTATTTCTTCGATGCTAACCTTTTTGATTATGGCCAGTTTTTCTGCCACATAATTCAGGTAACTGCTTTCATTTCGTTTTCCTCTACATGGCACGGGCGTTAAATAAGGTGCATCTGTTTCCAAAACCATATACTGTAGATCAATTTTGCTCAGCACTTCAGCAAGCCCGGCATTTTTGTAGGTTACTACCCCCCCAATCCCCAGGTAAAACCCGGCATCTATGATTTCGGCTGCCTGTTGAACAGTACCACCAAAGCAATGAAAAATACCCCTGACACCCCCGGACACAAATTCTTTAACTACGTCAATCGTTTCCTGAATGGCGTTCCTGGTGTGAATGACGATAGGCAGCTTATGATGCAACGACAATTCAATTTGTAACCTAAAAGCTTCATATTGCTGCCTGCTGTATGTTTTGTCCCAATAGAAATCAAGACCAATTTCCCCAATCGCAGCAAATTTTCTTTTATCCAGCCAATTTTTTACAATCGCCAGCTCGTCCAGGTAATTTTCCTTAACCGAGCAGGGATGTAACCCCATCATGGCGAAACAGGTACCCGGAAATTTTTCTTCCAATAAAAACATATGCTCAATTTCAGTGCTATCAATGCCCGGTAAATAAAATTTATGTACCCCGGCTGAATTTGCCCTGTTGATCACCTCCTGTATATCCGTTTTAAACTCATCGAGGTATAAATGGCAATGCGTATCTATCATCTTTTTCCTTTTTAAAATACAAAAGTCCTTAAAATTAATTTAACGATTCTTTAAACTATCTTTTCCGGCATCGGTCTTATACCAGTTCGATTTATTCACCTTTATTTTTAAAAAAAATTACTTTTATGAAAAAGACATTAAACCTCCCTGCCTGGCTCCTGGCCATCAGCCTTATTGGTGCCTCGGTACTAACAAGCTGCCAAAAAGAAGAAAGCATTAACCAGGCAAATGAAACAGACCCTGTTGAACTGGCTGCAACCCAGGACGCTTCCAGGGATGATGCCGAATCAGAAGCTCAGTTTGACGATGTATTTAACATCACCGCCAGTATGAATACCGACCAGGTAGGCGAAGATCTCGGTGTTAGGGCCAATGTATCCGGGTTATTTGAACCGGGAAGTACAACAAACACAACCCACGGCCGTTGTTTTACCATTACCGTTGTTCCAAACATTCCACGCGTGTTTCCCAAAACAGTGACCATCGATTTTGGTACGGGCTGCCTTGGCCGTGATGGTAAATTCAGAAAGGGTAAAATTGTATCTATTTATACCAACCCAATGGTTTTACCAGGTGCAAAAGTATCTACCACATTTATCGGCTACCACGTTGATAGCTTTAAAATTGAAGGCACTCATATTACGGAAAATACCAGTACATCGAATATGCAGGGCTGGAACGTAAAGGTAATTCGTGGAAAAATCACCAATACCATCAGCAATCGCTGGAGAGCATGGAACAGCGTAAAAGATGTTTTACAAATTGCGGGTAATGGTACTCCTAATTTCCCCATGGATGACGTATATAGGATAGAAGGAAGTGCAACTGGCTCAAATTCAGGAGGTCATACCTGGGCATCACAGATCGTTGAGCCTTTAATTAAGAAATTCACCTGCCGGTGGATCGTTAAAGGAACAGTAAGATTAATGAGAGATGGCAGGCCAGCTTTGCTGGATTATGGGAATGGTGTGTGCGACAACCAGGCCATACTTTACATAAATGGAGTGCCTCATGTTATAACCCTGTAGAAACTGTTAAAAAAATTGTTGTTAATTTAACCACAACGCTGTACATTTACGACAGTTTTCATAGGGTACGGATTAAAAACGGGCCAGGGTTTCTACCCCGGCCCAATTTTTTTAGCTAAATTCAATCCACCAATCCCTGGCTTTCAAACGCTATTTTTTCAAACACATAGCCCTTTTCTGAAAAATATTTTAATACCACAGGCAGCGCATAACGCATTCTTGCATTTGCTTTTTCACTGTCATGAAACACAATAACAGCACCGCTCCTGGCAGTTTTTACGATGTTGTTGCAACACTGTTCTGCCGAAATATCCGGATCAAAATCGCCGCTTAATACACTCCACATGATAACCCTGAATGGGTATTTATACTGCGTTAAAATACGATGTTGCTTCCGCGTAATTCTACCATAAGGTGGCCTGAACAGATCAGAATCGATGACAGACCTGGCTTTTAGGATATTCTCCAAATAGAACCCATTTTCTGTCTTCCAGCCGTCCAGGTGATCGAAAGTATGGTTCCCTACCGCGTGACCCGCTTCTAAAATCTTTTTGTATACCAGCGGATAAGCAAGTACATTTTTACCAATACAAAAGAATGTTGCCCTGGCATTATACTTGTTTAATTCATCCAGTACAAAAGAGGTGATAGAAGGATGGGGGCCGTCATCAAACGTTAAATAAATGGCTTTTTTGGATTTGGGCATTTCCCAAACACTACCCGTAAACAATTTCTTAACCCACTTAGGCGTTTTTGCAATGTAAAACATGGGGCAAATTAATTTTTTAAACCGATTAAACCATTTTATATCGTTTCTGTCTCACTTCAAATAAAAAATCAAAATTTATGAAAATGAAACATTCCCTACTGGCGTTAGCCGTAGTTTTCCTGGCCATTGGCTTTAATTCATGCAAAAAAGCCGATTCGGCAGCAGATGAACTGGAAACCACTTTCGAATTAAGTACCGATCAGGCAATAGCCGATAACCTGACCGAAGATGCCAATGACGTATTTATGGAAGTAGCCGTAGATAACGATATTGCCGGCAATTTTGGTCCGGACCCGGTAATATCCAACAATATCATCCCCTGCGCTACCGTAACAATTACCCCCGCGGTTGGTTTTCCAAAAACAATTGTAATTAATTTTGGTACAGCCTGTACTGCAAACGGCATTACCCGCAGCGGAATTGTAAGAATCGTATTGTCTGATTCTGTTAGGAGGAACGGCAGTACGGCAGTGATGACTTTTGAAAATTATTTTGTGAATGCTTTTAAAGTAGAGGGAAGAATCACCTGGACAAATACCAGTACGCCAGGCACAAAAAGCTGGACCCGGTTAACCGAAAATGGCAAGATCACATCTCCTTCCGGAAGGTATTGGTTACACAGTGGCTTAAGAACTGTTGTTCAAACAGCCGGGGTAAGCACTCCAAGGAATTTACTGGATGACGTATTTTCAATTACCGGTACGCATACCGTTTCAAATGCTGCAGGTGCAAGAAGGGAAATTACAGTTTTGGAAGCCTTACAAAAGAAAACGATATGCGCAAACATTGATAAAGGTAAATTAAGAGTGCAGGGAACTAATCATTATGCGGTTATCGATTTTGGTGATGGAACCTGCGATAACCTGGCCACCATCTCCATTGACGGCCGGCCACCCAGAACTATTATTTTACGATAATTTATTTTCAGATATTATTATTCAACAGTCCCGCTTGAAGCGGGACTGTTTTTTTATGCCTTCGTTTTCAAGTATCATCCGGCTTATCTTTGCAGCATGAGTAAAGTAAGAGTAAGATTTGCCCCAAGCCCTACCGGTGGCTTACATTTGGGAGGCGTGCGCACCGCGTTGTTTAACTACCTGTTTGCCAAAAAACATGGTGGCGATTTTATTGTGCGTATTGAAGACACCGACCAGGCCCGCTTTGTAGAAGGTGCCGAGCAATATATTTTTGATTGCCTCCAATGGTGTGGTATAGAGCCGGATGAAAGCCCCGTAAAAGGCGGTCCCCATGCGCCTTACAGGCAAAGCGAAAGAAAAGAAAGCTATAGAAAATATGCTGAGGAATTGGTAAATAACGGCTTTGCCTATTATGCTTTTGACACCAAAGAGGAGCTGGAAAAAATGCGCGAGGAAAATAAAACTGCCCTAAACCCTTCTCCACAATACGACCATACCGTTCGTAAAAAAATGAAGAACAGCCTAACCTTAACAGACGCCGAAGTAAAGGACCTACTCACAAAAAATACGGCTCATGTGATCAGGATTAAAATGCCGGAAAATGAATTGATCAGTTTTACGGATATGATACGGGGCGAAATCAGTTTTGAAACCTCCCTGGTCGATGATAAGGTTTTATTAAAGGCTGATGGCATGCCTACCTATCATTTAGCCGTAGTGGCAGATGACCATGCAATGGAGATAACCCATGCATTTCGCGGCGAAGAATGGTTGCCGAGTGCACCGGTGCACCTGATGCTGTGGAAATACCTGGGATGGGAAAAAGAAATGCCCGAATGGGCTCATTTACCGCTGATCCTGGGACCAAATGGTAAACTCAGTAAACGCGATGGCGCCAAATATGGTTTTCCCGTATTTGCCATGAACTGGACCGATCCCAAAACGAATGAACTGACGGCAGGTTTTAAAGAAAAAGGTTTTTTACCCGAAGCCTTCATAAACCTGTTGGCCGTACTTGGCTGGAATGATGGCACAGCACAGGAATTATACAGCATGAATGAACTGATCGCTAATTTCAGCATGGAACGTATACATGTGGCCGGTGCAAAATTTGATTATGAAAAAGCAAAATGGTTTAATCATGAGTGGATCAAGAAGTTGAATGTTGAAAGTTTAAGGTTTAACGTTAAGGCGCTTTTGCAGGCTGACGGAATTAAAATTTTGGATGAACCCTTGTTGGATAACGTCATTGAACTGGTAAAAGACCGTTGCACCTTATTGCCCGATTTTGTACAACATGCCGGGTTCTTTTTTAAAACGCCCGAAGTTTTGGATATAGAAGCTGTTAAGCCCAAATGGAATGGGGAGAAGGTTAAATTCTTTGAGGAATATTGCCTGCTTTTAGAAGGAATCGGGAATTGGGAATTGGCTGAGATCGAACACAATTTTAATACGCTGGTTGCCGTAAAAAATATCAAGCCAGGTGAACTGTTGTTGCCCTTACGCATCATGCTGGTGGGCGGTAAGTTTGGCCCCGCAGCGTTTCAAATTGCAGCATGGATAGGTATGGATGAAACCATTAAAAGAATTAAAAACGGTATGGCACAATTCTGATACAGAATAATTGTTACCTTAACCTGATGAACGCTGCTAAAACTACCTGGCTGGTCATTCTATCATTGGCCATAGTCAAGTTTGTCATTCCTTTTTTTCTTCAGCATCCTGTGTATGAATTACATCGCGATGAGTACCTTTATTTGGAACAAGGTCACCACCTCGCCTGGGGTTATATGGAAGTTCCACCCATGCTTTCCTGGCTGGCATGGCTCACCCACCTGGTGGGAGACAGTTTCTTTTGGGTAAAATTTTGGCCGTCTTTCTTTGGCGCACTTACCTTAATCATTAGCTGCCGGATGGTAACGGAATTGGGTGGCGGGTTATACGCAGTTTTGACCGCCGGTTTATGCATAATGTTTACTGCTTTCCTTCGCTTCCATTTTTTATTCCAGGCAAATTTTTTGGATATTTTCTGGTGGAGCCTCAGTGCATATTTTATTATCCGGTTCATCAATTCAAACCACAGGAAGTACCTGTACCTGCTCGGTATTGCTTTTGGCTGTGGCTGGCTGGCCAAAAATTCGATATTGATCTTTATTACCGGCTTTGCTGTTTCACTGTTACTTACCAAATACCGCAGTCTTTACCTGGATAAACACCTGTATGGAGCTGCTGTTGTTGCATTTTTAATAGCATTGCCAAACCTGCTCTGGCAGTATCATCATAACTGGCCGCTGGTTCACCACATGAATGAATTGAGAGAAACGCAATTAAGGTTTATAAACCCAACAGATTTTTTGATGGGGCAGTTACTCATGTTTTTCTCTGCTTTTTTTGTATGGATCATGGGGTTGATCTGGCTATTTACAAGAACTGGTAAGGGCTACCGTTCTTTGGCCTGGATCTACCTTACGGTGATTACCGTATTGATCTTAACCAGTGGGAAAAACTATTATGCAGCGGGCGCATACCCCATGCTGTTTGCAGCCGGTGCCGTAGCTTTGCAACAATGGACAACAAACAGGCTGACATGGACCAGGTGGGCAGTAGTGATCATTATCCTGTTCCTTACCTGGCTGATATTGCCCATGGCATTACCTTTGTGGGAACCAGGTAAACTGGCTACTTTTTACAAAGAAAAAAAGATGGGAAAAACGGGTTTTCTGAAATGGGAAGACCAGCAAAACCATACACTGCCGCAGGATTTTGCCGATTATTTAGGCTGGAAAGAAATGGCTGAAAAAGCAGAAACCTTTTATCAGTCTTTACCAAAAGAAATACAGGACAGTACCATCATATTTTGCCGTCATTATGGGCAGGCAGGTGCCTTGAAGTATTATGGCAGGTACAAAGATTTTAAAAACAAAGTGATTACCGACAACGGGTCTTTTCTGCACTGGATACCAAACCCCCTCTATTTTAAGCATTTACTTTTTATTGGTCGAAGCATGCCGGATACAGATGATGAAGTATTTCAGCATTTTGAAAAAACAACCGTTATGGATGCTGTTACTTATGAACATTCGCGCCAGCGGGGAGATCAGATCATCTTTTTTGAAAAGATAGACACCACCGGTTTAAAACTGGCGGTTGATGGTTTAAAACAGATGAAACAACAATTCAACCAATGAGATTGTTTATTTTTGTTGCTTAAGAAAATAATATGAACAGACCTGTAAGAGTATTAGTTGCCAAAGTTGGATTAGACGGTCATGACCGTGGAGCCAAGGTAATTGCAACAGCCCTGCGTGATGCCGGGATGGAGGTGATATATACAGGTCTGCGCCAAACGCCCGAAATGGTAGTGAATGCTGCCTTACAGGAAGATGTGGATGCCATTGGCGTTAGTATTCTCAGCGGGGCACATAATACCGTATTTCCAAAAATTATCGCCTTGATGAAGGAAAAAAATATGAACGATGTATTACTTACCGGTGGTGGTATTATACCGGATGCCGACATGGCCGGACTCCATAAAATGGGTGTGGGTAAATTATTTGCACCCGGCACCACCACATCCGAAATAGCAGGTTACATAAAAGATTGGGTAAAATTGAACAGAAACTTTTAATATTGTAGCAACGATTGCTTCCAGCATGTTTTATTTACCAATACTTAATTCGTAAATGTAGTTTTTATGGAAGGACATCCGCTGCTGGGAAAATATTTTGAGCATCCTGAAATTTGGGATGAAATGTTTGGCAATGGAGACATCAGGCCACACTACAAAAATTTCGTATCTGCCATAGAAAACCTGTCTTCCGAAGAAATAACGCGTAAAGATGAACAGGCTAAAAAACTGTTCATGACACAGGGGGTAACTTTTACCGTGTACAGCAGCGGAGAAGGTATAGAAAAGATATTTCCATTTGATGTTGTTCCGCGTATCATCACAGCGCCTGAGTGGATGCAGATTGAAAACGGCATCAAACAGCGCCTGAAAGCCCTGAACATTTTTCTGAAAGACATTTACCATCAGCAATTCATTATACGGGATGGAATAATCCCTGCCAAACTCATATACTCCTGCCCCAATTTTTTAAGGGAAATGGTAAACGTGGATGTGCCTTTCGATATCTATACCCATATTTCGGGCGTTGACCTGATCCGTGACTATGACGGGCAGTTTTATGTACTGGAAGATAATTTACGCACCCCGTCCGGTGTGTCGTACATGTTGGAAAACCGGAGCATTACCTACCGGATCTTCCCTGACCTGATTCCAAAAAACAATGTGTTGCCGGTAAAGGATTATCCCGATCACCTGCTAAAAAATCTTTTATCCATCGCCAACTCACAAATAAGCAATCCTACAGTTGTATTGCTTACACCAGGTATGTTTAACTCGGCTTATTTTGAACATACCACACTTGCCCGTTTAATGGGTATTGAATTGGTTGAAGGCAGAGACCTTGTTGTAGAAAATCATTTTGTGTACATGAAAACCACCAGGGGACTTGAAAAAGTGGATGTGATCTACCGCAGGGTTGATGATGAATTTATTGATCCGCTGGTTTTCCGACCCGACAGTATGTTGGGTGTGCCCGGCATCTATTGGGCATATCGCAAAGGCAATGTTACTATTGTTAATGCGATGGGTAACGGCGTTGCAGATGACAAGGCCGTATATGCCTATGTGCCGGATATGATCAAATACTACCTGAATGAAGAACCCATTCTTAAGAATGTACCAACTTACCAATTGGCCGATCCTGACAACCGCAAAATGGTTTTCGCCAATTTGAATAAGATGGTTATTAAAAAAACGAATGAATCGGGTGGCTATGGCATGCTGATCGGCAGTGCCGCTACAGAAAAGGAAATGGATGATTTTAAAATTGCCGTGGAAGCAGATCCTAGAAGCTATATTGCGCAACCGATCATTAATTTATCATCGGCACCCTGTTATATAAACGGAACATTACAACCCCGGAGAGTTGATCTCAGGCCCTATGCTTTATATGGACCCGGTGGTGTGGAAATTGTGCCCGGGGGATTAACCAGGGTTGCGCTACGGGAAGGTTCGCTGGTGGTTAATTCATCGCAGGGAGGAGGGAGTAAAGATACCTGGGTACTTGGAGGATAAGAAAGCTGTGAGCGAAGAAGGAGCTATGAGCTGCGGGCAAGAAGCTTCAGGAATCAGCAAATCATGTAATACACTCATTATGAGAAATTTTAAAGAATTAAAAATTTGGCAAAAGGGATTTGATGTTGCCGTCAATAGTTACAAACTGGTTGATACATTTCCAAAAACAGAAAAATATTCTTTGTCACAACAAATTACGAGAGCGGCAGTTTCTATCCCGTCGAATATTGCCGAAGGAAGCAGCAGGGCAAGTGAAAAAGATTATAACAGGTTCCTTGAATTTTCACTGGGATCGTCATTTGAACTGGAAACCCAATACCTGATTGCTAAAGCCGTAAATTTTGGCAACCAGCAATTGATAGCCGAAGGATTACAAATGTTAGACGAAGAACAAAAAATGGTTATGAGTTTTATGAACAAACTAAACAAATAAATCTTTGAACCTTTTTGCTCGCAGCTCAAGGCTCAAAGCTCACAGCTCAAAGCTCAAAGCTCACAGCTCACGGCTCACGACTCACAGCTCACGGCTCACAGCTTTTAATAAATAAACAAATGAAACAATGCTAAGTCGCGTAGCCGAATCAATTTTCTGGATGGCAAGGTATATGGAGCGTACAAACCGGATGCTTCGTATGGTGCATACAAAATACATTTCTTCGCAGGATGATATAAATGATTTCTGCTGGAACTCTGTTTTACAAACCTACAGCGACAAACCGGAAAAAGAATTCAAATTATTTGAAAATAATTCTCCCAAAGTAATGGCACACCTGATCATTGACAGGGAGAATAATTTTTCGGTGATCAATAATATTACCCGTGCCCGGGAAAATGCACGATCGGTACAGGACCACATCACCAAAGAGGTATGGCTTTGCCTCAATGAGTATTATCACCTGATCAGGGACCCCGAAATTGAAAACAATATTCTCCAGGGTGATCCCATTACCTCCTTGGATCTGTTGATACGCCATGGCATGTTGTACAATGGTACCGTAGATATTACCATGGCCAGGAACCAGGGTTTTAATTTCCTCAACATTGGCCGGTTTCTTTCCAGGGCGGTGATCACCATTGATCTGCTTACGATCAAACTGAAAGAATATGATTACGACCTGGAAAAATATGCCGAAGACCCCAGCTGGCGGTTCCTGCTGTACTCTTTATCGGGTTATGAACTATACCTGAAAAAAAACAGGGGAACGCTGGATGCAGGCCTGGTAATACGACACGTGTTGTACAATACCGATTTCCCACATTCCCTGTTGTATTCTTTAAACAGGTTATCGCGTTATTTTGAAAGATTAAAAACAGAAAGTACACCTGAAAATTTTGCACGGCTTGAATTTTTGATCGGCAAGTGCAGCAATAATATTAAATACAGCAACCTCACAAACAACACGGAAATGCTGAAGGATTTTTTACCGCAAACACGCAACGACATCCTGGAAATAGCATCTACCTTTAATAAACTTTATTTTGGAAACACCTAGTTAACTTTTATGGCAACCTATCATATCAAACACATTACCCGGTATACATACGCATCCACTGTAATTGACTGCAGCAACCAGATCATGCTGTACCCCATCAACGACAGCCTGCAGATCGTAAAAAGCCATGAGCTTAAGGTTACCAGCGATCCGGCAATAGAAGTTTTTACGGATTTTTTTGAAAATAAGGTCGGTGTTTTTTCTGTCATTAAACCACACAATGAACTAATCATTGAATCGGATATTGTGGTGAGCACAACGCCGGTGATCAGCCCGGCCGACAATATTCCTGCTGCAGAACAATGGGAAGAACTAAAAAAATTATGCGGCGTTTTTCCCTACATGGATTTTATGCACCGCGAAAAATTTGCTGCCGATGAAGAAATAAAAAATTTACTCACGGGCAAAGTCAATACCGGTCAAACACCGTTGGTTTGTGCCAATATTTTATCTGAATATGTATTTACCAATTTTGAATATAAAAAAGGCGTAACCACTATCGAAACAGGTGTAGATGAGATCCTGAAACTGAAAGCTGGTGTTTGCCAGGATTTTGCACATATCCTTTTAGTGATGCTGCACATGACCGGTATCCCTGCCAGGTATGTAAGTGGATATATCTGTCCAAAAAATCATGAGCTGCGTGGCGAAGGTGCAACCCATGCCTGGGTGGAAGCTTATATACCTTTCTTTGGCTGGCTCGGACTTGATCCTACAAATAATTGCATAGTAAGTGACCGCCATGTTCGACTGGCAATAGGCAGAAATTTTTCCGACTGTACACCGGTAAAAGGCACATACAAAGGCTCATCCGAGCATACACTGGAAGTATCTGTGGTCATTGATAATGGCCAACTGCAAACACCGGAAGAAAAAGAGGAAGTTCAAACATTTAGCTATACTTCAAAAAATCCTGGTGTTACCAATAACTCGTACCAGCGTTTTCTGGAAATACAACAGCAGCAACAACAGCAGCAATAAGAAAAGTACCTTATAATAATAGTGATAAACCTTAAATAAATATTTAAATTTGTGCAGGAAATGAAAAGGCAGATCAAAATATTTAAGTCGTTTGAAGAGCAGGAGCAATATAAACTCGAAGAAATGCGTAACACTACAGTATTGGAGCGCTTTCAAATGCTTTTCCGCATGCAGCAAATGACCGAACTATTGCATCCAACCAGCGACAAAAAAAGAAGAATAATTATCTCTAAAGATGGACATACTCAACAATGAATTTTTATTGTTTTTAAAATGTGCCGGGCAAAATAATCTGAGATATATGCTGGTGGGCGGTTATGCTGTAAACTACTACGGCTATAACAGAAACACAAACGATTTGGATGTTTGGATTGCCCCAACTGTGGAAAATAAAACAAAGTTTATCAATACGCTGCTTTGCATGAAGTATTCAAAACGGGAAGTAGCTCCACTTCTGCATGAAGATTTTACACAACCATTTGTTGGACATTTTGGAACTCCGGGGAATGACATAGATGTACTCACCGTTATGCATCATGCTTTGTCCTTTGATGAGGCAGAAAAAGATAAAGAAGTTTTTGAAATTGAGCCTGGCATTATCATGAATATTGTGCCCTATCAGTTTTTAATTAAGATGAAACTAATAGCCCGAAGATCTAAAGACTTTTTAGACATTTCTGAATTAGATAAATTACGAAACAATAAATAAATGAACTACGCAACCTTACTTACAACATTAGAAAATGGGATCTTCACCATTACCATCAACAGGCCCGATAAACTAAATGCACTTAATAAAGAGGTGATCACTGAATTATCAACAGCACTTGATGAAGTATATAACAATCCTGAAATAAGATCAGCCATCATCACCGGCGCCGGACCAAAGGCCTTTGTCGCCGGTGCAGATATTACCGAATTTTTAACCCTGGATGCTGCCGGAGGAAAAGAACTGGCGCGTAAAGGCCAGGAACTGGTTTTTTCTAAAATTGAAAATGCACCCAAGCCCATAGTTGCCGCAGTAAATGGCTTTGCATTGGGTGGGGGCTGCGAACTGGCGATGGCCTGTCATTTCAGGCTGGCGGGTGAAAATGCAAAATTTGGTCAGCCGGAAGTTAACTTAGGATTAATACCAGGCTATGGTGGCACACAACGACTAACACAACTGGTTGGCAAAGGCCGGGCCATGGAAATGCTGATGAGTGCCAACATGATTGATGCAAACACAGCTTTGCAAGTTGGATTAGTAAATTACGTGGTACCGGCCGAAGAACTGTTGGTCAAAACAAAAACCATTTTAGAACTCATCAACAGCAAAGCACCGTTGGCCGTTGCTGCCTGCATAAAGTCGGCCAATGCCGTATTTGACGAAACCAAAGATGGTTACCAAACCGAAATTGACGCCTTTGGAGAGTGCTTTGTAACAGAAGATATGAAAGAAGGAACAACGGCATTCCTGGAAAAAAGAAAAGCAAATTTCAAAGGAAAATAAAATTTGCTGTTATTTTTCAATTAATTTATCATCCAGCAAATACGCCTCTATTTCACTAAGGCTAACCATTCCGGAGTCACTGCTGGTTGAGAGTTTAATGATATTTACTGAAGTGGCCGGAAAGGTAATTATTCTTTTTCTACCTATGGTCGTTCCGTTTATTTCATTTATCCATTTACGCTTTTCATTCATCATCAATAATTTGAAACTTTTACAGTGTTGTCCATCATTTAGTTGTTCCCGAAGTATGATACAATTAGTAAGTATTGGTTTTTTAAAACGGATCTCCACAGGTCCATTAAAAATTGTTGTATTACCACCCTCCGGCATACTATGAACGGAGGTTTTGATATTACCATCATTTATTTTTGGTGAAGGTGTAAACCCAATATCAACAAGACGATATCCTGTACCGCTTTTGGCAATATTTTTCTTAAAACTTTTATCTCTCCACCTGCTAAACCCGACCAGTGATGCCGAATCATTTTCATGAATCAATCCCCGCCCGTCAGGTGGTACATTCAGTAACAAATTGGCACCACGTCCTACACTTTTTAAATAAAGATCAAATAACTGCTCCGGCGTTTTTACCCGATCGTCTTCTGCCTTGTGATAAAACCATCCCGGCCTGATACTTACATCACACTCTGCAGGTATCCAGGCGCCGCCATTCATATTTCCCGTATTTAAAATGGCAGTGGTTGGGGCTCCGGCACCTGCGGTAAACCCTACTGTATCCAGGTAATTCCAATTGGTTTCACCGGCAATACCATTTTCATTGCCTACCCAGCGAATATGCGGCCCCACGTCGCTGAACACAACCGTATTGGGCGAAAGTTTTCTTACCGTCTCCCTGAAACGTGTCCAGTCGTATACCTGCCGCTTTCCATTAGGGCCTTCTCCGTTCGCGCCATCCCACCACAGTTCCCAAACGGGGCCATAACTGGCAAATATTTCCGTCATCATATTTACAAATACCTCATTGTATTTTTCAGTTCCGTAATCGGGGTGGTTCCTGTCCCATGGAGAGATATAAACACCAAACTTCAATCCGTATTTTTTGCAGGCATCAGACAATTCCTTCAACACATCTCCCTTACCATCTTTCCATTTACTCTCCCGTACTGTATGTGTTGAAAATTTGCTCGGCCACAAGCAAAAACCATCATGGTGTTTGGCAGTGATGATGACTCCCTTTGCACCGGCAGCCTTCGCAACACGGCACCATTGTTCACAGTCTAAATTGGTGGGGTTAAATATTTCCTCTTTTTCATTGCCATGTCCCCATTCCAGGTCGGTAAATGTATTGGGGCCAAAATGCATGAAGAGGTAAAACTCCAGTTCGTGCCAGGCCAATTGTTGCCTGCTGGGCAAAGGTACTTTCGCCTGCTGCGCAAAAGCTATGCAGCAGGATAACACGATTAAACCAGTTAAAAAAAACTTTTTTATCATTTTACAATATAGATTATGCCAGGTCGGCTACATTGATCTTTTCTACAGGATCCATCATATACGTTCTTACCGAATTATCTTTTAATATTTCCACCACCCGAAAGCCCCGGTAGGAAGTTCCCCAATTTCCACCAACATGTGCATCATAAATAAAAGGGATATCACTTTTGATCTTTATTCCTTCCTCATCATGATCATGCCCGTTAAAAACAGCCCGTATATTTTTATACCTGGCAAACAGGTCAAATAATTCAGGGCAGTCAACAGCATGTTTAGACAATTTCCCCGGGTTGATATGTACGAAGATAAAAATATTCCTCTGGCCTTTGTGCTCCTCCAGCTTTTCTGCAAACCAGGGTATATCGGGGCAGAGATAGGTTCCCTTTTCATCTGAGCTGGTGCCGATCAAGAAAGAATTTTTACCTATGCTGAAATCATGGTTTACCGGTATGTTCCAAATGGCTTCCCATTCTTCAACAGTGGCATGGTCATGATTTCCCTGGCTTACATAATACTTCATGGTAAGATTATCGAGGGCTTTTTTGGCAGCGGGGAAGAACTGCCTGTCATCGTGAATGATATCTCCATTGATCATACAAAAATGATAAGGATGTTCACGATGCGTGCTGTTGATACGTTCAACAATGGTTGCAAAATACTGCGCATACGCAGTTTTAGGTTGCCCGTAGTGTCCGTCTGAAGCAACGGCAAACCGTAACTTCACTTTTTTGCTTTCTTCCGCTGACAGCAATAACTCATTCGCTTTGATGATTTTACCATTGGCCAGCAAGAAAAAGGCCGGCGCTGCGATCCGCAAAAATTCCTTTCTTTTCATAGTTAAAATTATTTTTTATTCGTACCCGTTTTCAAACACGATCGTTTGCCCCCGAATAGTTTTCATTGAAATTAAATGATCAGCTTCTTTCTTAATACTACCCTGTGCAATACCTTTTACCACATAGGTTTTAAAAGGAAGCCTGATTTTTAAAAGCCCACTCATGGTACTTTTTACCTCCACTTCAGTTATTACCCCATTTATTTTTTTTGCCGAAACTAAAAAAGCACCTTCTGTTCTTAATGTATTAAATGAAATATCTTTCCAGTGCTGCGGCACAGCTGGAAAAATTTCCAGGTATCCTTTGTGGCTCTGTATTAATAATTCATGAATGCCTTGTGCAAATGCAAAGTTTCCCTCAATCGTAAAAGGACGGTAGGTCAGGTCAGAGTACTGTCCCCCTTTCTGATCGCCATTCAAATGAAAACTATTGATAGAACAGAAATTAGCGGCAAATATTTGTAACATGCTTACCGCCTTATCTGCCTGTTTTGCCCTGGCATAGATACAGGCTGCCCAACTGAAAGAGTAACCTGTCCATTGCCGGGTTCCCTTTTTTTCTAACCAAAGAAGCGATTTGTTGATAATTTCTTTTTGCTGCTCATCTTCCACGTTTAACAGGTCAAGCGGATAAATTGCCATTAAATGAGCATGGTGCCGATGCGACTCATCAAGATCCTGGCCCGGAGCAATGGTAAGCCCGGTTTCATTTACATCAAGATCCGGAAAAAGACCCTTATCTATAAAAATTTCGCGTGGATTTCTGCCGGTCGCTTTATATAAAACCTGTGCATATTTTTTATACAAATAATGTATCAGTGAAAGGTCATAATTGCTGTAATTTTTAAACCAGGCGTTGATGCTGTTATCATGGTATTCGGGGCTTGAACTCAGCGGCATTTTATATATATGCTCAACAGGATCCCAATTCCTGATCTTAAGAAAATAGTTTTCTACCTCATCAAAATACGGACGACATCTTTCTTTTAAAAATTGATCATCCATACTGTATTTCCATTGCCAGTAAAAATTTTGTGACAGCCATGCTGACGTTGTAGGACTCATTGAATACTGGATCCATCCTCCCATGGGCTTGCCGCTTATTGTTGTAACACCCGGCACATTCAATCCATCCACGCCAAAATATTGTTTTGTCCAGCGTTTATTTTCTTCCTGCACTTTCCATAACCAGTTGGTGAACGAAGCAGTTAAGTCAAGATGATTAGCAGCATAGCCCGGCCAATAACTCAGTTCTGTATTTAGGTCATGGTGAAGATCTCCTTTCCAGGGTGGCAGCTTCTCATTATCAGCGGTCCAGATAGCTTGCAGGGAAATAGGTGGGGTATTTGATCGTGTTACACAACCAAACTTATACATATCCAGGTAATATTGACGCTCCAGTAAACTATCGGGTAATGAAACAGACGAACGGCTCCAGTAATCATTCCACCAGGTAACATGCGAAAGCCAGTTGGTTGGTTCTGTTACATTCGTTTTCAATTCCGGTAACCAGGCAGGGGCATTATTTGTTATCGTCCATTGACCAATTACTTTATTTCCCGGAAATTTTTGCCAACGAATCAAAACTTCATAATAATTATTATTCCATGTAGGCTGATGATATAAAACGGAATGGTGTTTTCTTGTTATTGTTCCCAGGTTATATCCCAACTTTTCTAAGCCAATACCTTCCACACTGTTACCAGTTGTTCCGCCTCTTCCCGTATTATAATTGGGTATCATCAGTTCAGGGATCATTTCTTCTTTTATATTTTCAAATCCAAAATAGCCAACCTGGTCTACCGCATGTATATAATTATGGAAGACCATACCATTTTCAAATTTTATTACGCTTAAACCGGTTTTAATATCCAGCACATTTGAGATAATTTTTCCTGGTTTATGCAAATCAAATTCTATAGCAGCTCCCGGAATTTTTGTAGGGGCTGCATTTTTTTCATAAGGCTCGTCCCCGATCTTTTGAACCGAGTCATACTGATTCAGTTTTACCTTTTCTGTTACCCAGCTGAACTTTAGTTGTTCAATTTCCGGCATGGGCCTGTCGTCCCAAAGATTAACCCTGTCTAAAGATATTCTCAGTTTGTCTCCTTTCTGCCAGATCAAAGCTCCCAGCCAGCCATTGCCCAGTGGTATCCCTTCATCCCAGCGTTTTGCCAATGAATCAAAAACAAGATTATGTGCAGGTTTCGGTTGTGCCCGGGCTGTGGTCACAAAAAATAAAAAAACTATGGTTGTAAAATATCTCATGTAATTATAATGCCCGGTCAAGATGTGTATACCCCCCGTCTACATGAATCAATTGCCCCGTGGTATGGCTCGACCGGTTGGAAAGAAGAAATACCACCATGTTTGCAATTTCTTCAGGGGTGGTCATTCTTTTTCCCAGTGGAATTTTTTCTGTGATCGATCTTAATTTTTCTCCAGGATCTGATAAAGAGCTGATCCATTTTTCATAAAGCGGCGTAAAAGATTCAGCAACAATAACAGCATTCACCCTTATGCCGTACTTTAATAATTCAACTGCCCATTCCCTGGTAAGTGCATTACGTCCTCCATTGGAAGCAGCATAGGCAGATGTGTTACCCTGGCCGGTTTCCGCAACCTTGCTGCCAATATTTACAATGGAGCCTTTGGTTTTGATCAATTCCGGTAAAGCTAACTGGGCCACCAGGTAATAATGTACCAGGTTCTTATATAAGGAAGACATGAATAACTCATGGTTGCCGTTTTCCAGCCCTACGCCATCATTAACCCCTGCATTATTTACCAGGCCATCTATTTTCCCAAATTTATGAATGACGGTTTCTATAGCTTTTTTACATGCTTCAGGCTTTGTAAGTTCAGCAGTTACCGCAAATCCATTGCCATTAATTTCTTTTAAGATAGATTCATTGTCCTGTTCATTTCTGCCTATGATCACCGGGATGGCCCCTTCAGCGGAAAGCACTTTCGTTATGCCTGAACCAATTCCTTTGGCGCCGCCGGTTACGATGATCACTTTGTCTTTTAAATGAAGATCCATAATTATAAATTATAAAACTGAACAGCATTTAAGCCAAAAATCTTTTGCCTGTCCACGGCTGTCATTTTTTCCATGTACTTCTCCAATATATTTTTCCACTGTTTATAATTACCCGACAACTGCATAACCGGCCAGTCGCTTCCAAAAAGCAAACGGTCTGTTCCAAAAAAATCAAACACCGTGTCAAGATAAGGATAAAAATCAGCAGCGGCCCACTGATTCCAATACGTTTCGGTTAACAATCCGGACAATTTACAATATACATTGGGGTGCCTGGCCATTTCTTTCATATACATGCTCCAGTCCTCCATATTTTTATTCTTCATATCCGGTTTGGCGAAATGATCTATAATAAATTTTTGCCCCGGAAATTTTGATACAAATTCAAGTGCCTGTTTCAGCTGATGCTGATAAATCAACAGGTCATAAGTATAGTTGAATTTTGATAATGTTCGTATACCACGAAGGAATTTTTTTTCGGTTAAAAAATCATCTGGCTCCGATTGTACAATATGCCGCCAGCCTTTGATCACAGAAAACTGTAAAAAATATTCCAGCCGTTCAGCGATATTGTCATCCTGCAGGCCTATCCAGCCAACCACGCCTTTGATGAATGGATTTACTGTTGATTGCTCAATTAAAAAAGAAGTTTCTGCCTCGCACTGGCCGGCCTGTATGGCCACACAGCCATCTATTTCATTTTCCCTTAATACCGGAAATAGATGTTGTGGTAAAAAATCCCGACGCAGTATTTTCATATCACCTGTGATCCACGAATCCCTTACCGCATCAAAATTCCAGAAATGAACATGTGCATCAATAATCATGGCAATTCAAAAATTTTATCCATTAATATCCATTTCTCCCCGGGCTTTGCCCGGGGCAGCGCCTGTTGAAAGGTCCACATGAGTTCCTCCCATGCCTGCACTTTCGGATCTTCCATATCTGCAGCAGTTTTCTTTTCAAAACTGAAATCGTCACCAGCTTCAATGATCATACACATCCGGTTACCTATGCGGTAAATATCCAGCACTTCAATACCTGAATCTTTAATACTTTTTATGATTTCCGGCCACACATTTTTATGATGGGTTTCATATGCAGCGATCATAGCCGGATCATCTTTAAGATCTAATGCAAGCACATATTTTTTCGGTTGTTTCATACTGAATAAGCTTTAGCAGTTTGCTTACTGCTTCCTAATCCATCGATCCCCAGCTCAATCACATCACCGGGTTTTATGTAAACAGGAGCAGGCTGTTGTCCCATCCCCACACCGGCAGGTGTTCCTGTTGAAATAATATCTCCGGGTAATAAGGTCATAAACCGGCTTAGGTAAGCAACAATATGCGGAATATTAAAAACAAGATTCCGGGTATTCCCATCCTGCATTATTTTACCATTCACCGTTAGCCAAAGCCGGAGATTGTTTACATCTGTGATCTCATCAGGTGTGGCCAGCCAGGGGCCAAGGGGGGCAAAGCTGTCGCAACTTTTACCCTTTACCCACTGGCCGCTTCGCTCCAGTTGAAATTCCCTTTCGCTGTAATCATTGTGCAGTGTATATCCCGCCACATAATTCAACGATTCGGTTTCATCGATATAAGACGCCCTTTTACCTATGACCACAGCAAGTTCCACTTCCCAATCTGTTTTTGTACTGTACTTTGGAATGACCAGGTCATCATTAGGGCCAACCATTGCACTGGTTGCCTTAAAAAAAATAACCGGCTCAGCAGGCAACTCCATATTACTTTCTTTGGCATGATCGGAATAATTTAACCCGATACAGATGATCTTTGAAGGCCTGGCTACAGGAGGGCCAAGGCGGATATTTTTTGAAACAGGTGGTAGTTTATTTTCAGCAATGATTCTTTTTAATGTGGAATGCCCGTCATGTTCAAAAAACTTTTCATCATAATCATCAACATGATCTGATAAATTAAACCAGTTATCGTTAATGATTAAACCCGGCTTTTCCTTACCAACCTCTCCAAAGCGAATCAATTTCATAAAAAACATTTTCGGATAACAATTGAAACAGGTACCATCTAATTATTCAGCTTTATAAATCCCCCGTCAACCGGGTAATCACAGCCCGTTATGAATGATGCCTCATCACTGCAGAGGAAAAGTGCGAGCGCCGCTACTTCTTCGGGTTCACCCATCCGGCCAATGGGTTGCGTTTTTGAAAGTCTTTCAAACATCTCTGCTTCCCTGCCCGGGTAAGAATTTTTTAAAAAGCCATCTACAAAAGGCGTATGTATTCTTGCGGGTGAAATGGAATTACAACGTATGTTCTCTTGTATATAATCTTTGGCAACACTCAACGTCATAGCCATTACAGCGCCCTTAGCCGTACTGTAGGCAAACCGGTCGGGCAATCCCACGTGAGCCGCAATGGATGCCATATTGATGATACTTCCCTTTTTTACTTTTCTTATTTGCGGTATAGCTGCGTATATACAATTATAAACACCTTTTACATTTACCTGCATCAGGTTATCAAAATCTGTTTCACTTGTCGTATCTGCTTTTCCAATATTGGCTATTCCTGCATTGTTCACCAGCATATTCAGTGGACCAATCTTCTCAAAAACAGCAACCACCTCTTTCTGCAAGGCTACGTTGCAATGGTGTGCAAATGCTTTTCCTTCAAACGCTTCTATTTCCTGCACAACCTGGGCAGCATTAACCTTGTTCTGTTCTATAATATGTACGGTAGCCCCCTGTTTGGCGAATGTGATCGCTATCGCCCTGCCAATACCGCTGCCTCCACCGGTGATCACAGCAACTTTATTATCCAATTGAAACATAGTTATTGTTTTATTTTATACCCTCTCCAGCCAAACCAGGCCACTACGGCAAAACAAAATAAAGGAACAATATAGGCATCGGCTGTTCCCTTTTCTGATAGCACGCCCATCAGGTAAGGCACCAACGCCCCACCTACAATTGACATGATAATGAAAGATGAACCTTTCTTGGTATGGTGACCAAGATCCTTCACGCCTAATGCAAAAATGGTAGGAAACATGATCGATTCAAAAAAGAAAACGGCCATCAAGGCGTAAACAGACATCCAGCCTTTTGCCCAGATAACAAAAACACAAAGTAAAATATTGATCAAGGAATAAAACAACAAAAGCTGGTTGGGTGCTATTTTCCGCATCAGCGCCGTACCAACAAAACGGCCGGCAGTGAAAAGCAGCAAGCTTACAGAAAGGAGGTAGGATGCTTTCGTTGTATCCATGGTTTGATCAGCTTCGGTACAATAATTAATGAATAAAGCTGCCACCCCCACCTGTGCTGCCACGTAAAAGAACTGGGCAATTACTGCGTTAACAAAGTGGCTATGTTTGAATAAGGGTTTTATATCCTGCACCTGGTCAGAGACCAGGGTACTTTCCTTTATTTCGGGCAGCACCGTTCTAAAAAATAATGCAGCGACCAGCAACACGATGGCGCCAATAACAAGGTAAACAAACTGAACGGAATCAAGATTACCTCTTACATGGTTACTTCCGAAGAAAAGATTGGCTGCAATGATGGGGCCGATGAATGAACCCACTCCATTAAAACATTGCGAAAGATTTAACCTGAATGCAGAAGTTTCAGGTTTTCCCAACACGGTTATATAGGGGTTGGCTGCAGTTTCCAGGCAGGCAAGTCCGGATGCCAGTATGAATAAGGAAATCAGAAAGAAATTAAAACTTGACTGTTGTGCCGCAGGATAAAAAAGAAATGCACCCGTTGCATATAGCAGGAGGCCTATGATGATTCCTTTTTTATATCCATACCTGTTCATAAACATGGCCGCAGGAAAGGCAATAAGAAAATAGGCGCCAAAATAGGCGGCCTGCAATAATGTGGATCGGGTTTTTGTAATATTCAGCGATTCCTGGAAATGCTTATTTAAAACATCCAGCAGGCCGTAAGCCAGCCCCCACAGAAAAAAAAGGCTGGTTACCAGAATTAAAGGAAACAGGAATTTGCTCTTTGGCTGGTTCATATGGTTAAGTTAGCGAAATAACATACTGCCTGGTATTTCCTTTTTAATTCCATCTTTCGGCTGCATTAAAACTTGCAATGCATTACCACCGCCGCTATCAAAATAAACCACCCGTATTTTATGAAATCCTTTTTTCAATGCAGCTTTGCCTTCCTTTTCAACTGTTCCATGATCACCGTCATTGTCTACCACTTCCTCATCATCAATAAATAGTTTACTTCCATCATCCGACCGGGTATAAAAAGTATACACACCGTCTTTGGCGATCCGTATATAACCGGCAAATTCAAAAGCAAATTTATCTGCCCGCTGTTTTTTAGCCAGTGAAATTATATCTGTGCTTCCTGCTGCTTTGGGATCATTATTTATGGCAGCCAAGCTGATATGGCCTGTTGGCTCATAATATGTATACCCGATCCCGGGTTTTTGTCCCCTGATGTTTACTGCTTTCTTCCATTCAAAAGTTCTCACTTTTTCAGCAACCGTGGCACCCGGCAAACTGCCTTCCAGGTAAGCCTTTGCCTTCACTACACTTGTTTTTTCAATGCTGAATGGTTTTGTATACAAAGTTGAATGAAGTCCGGGCTCGCTGCCGTCGGTTGTGTAACGTACGGTTTCCATTCCCGGAACAGTAATACTGATCACCGGCCTAATGGTACCTGGTTCATAAGCCGCTTTAATAGTTGGCTTGGGACAAAACTTGCCATAGTTATCAATCTTTATAACGTAAGCATAAGGCAATCTTATTTTATTGGGATCATACTCCGGAAGATCAATAACCATATTTTCCCCGGCCTGGTGCCATGTTACACGATCATTTGTTGATAAAAAGCTAATGGCTGTTCCTGCAGGTGGATTTATATTTTTTAAGATCAGTTTTTTATTATCCGGGTATTTTGGAAAGATAGCAAACAAGGAATTGCTATTGGCATGATACGTGTAGAAAACTTCTTTTACCGCATAACCCGGATCAGGATCTACAGTTATTTTCAACAGCATATCGCCGCTCCTGTCTTTGTATTCCCGGTTACCCTCACTCCATTGCGAAGGATCTTTCCATCTTGAAGTTCCATAAATGGCCTCACCGTTTATTTTCAACCATTCTCCAATTTGTAACAAACGTTCCTGCATGATGGGCGGGATTTTCCCATGTTCATCCGGGCCTATATCGAGCAAAAAATTCCCGCCACGGCTTACCTTGTCAATCAACTGCAGCACCAATGACTGTGCGGAGTTATAATCCCAGGCATCTTCTTCCCGGTTATAACCATAGCTGTAACCCATGCCCCTGCTCTCTTCCCAATAATGGTCTTCAAAATCAAGGTCGGGTTGATACTCGGGTGTGTAAATACCGCCATGCATAAAACGAACACCACTGCCCCAGCGGTCATTCACCACAATTTTATCTTTTACCGGGCTTTCATTATATAACCAGGTTAAAAACTGCTGGCTCATCCAGGTTTCAGCCGGGGCTTCCCAATCGCCATCCGTCCAAAAAACATCCGGCTGATAATTGTGGATCAGCTCTTTCATCTGTGGCCAAACATGCTCCTTGGTATATTTTTCAGGATCGCTTTTCCACAATGGATTAAACCACTCATACAAAGAATAATACATGCCCGCATGTACAGAAGTTTTACGAACAGCCTTGAACAGATCGCCGAGTAGATCTCTTTTAGGGCCTACTTCTGCTGCATTCCAGGGAAAGCCCCATGTTTTATTGGTTTCTTTATTTGGCCATAATGTAAACCCGTCATGATGTTTTGAAGTAAGTACCATGTATTTTGCCCCCGACTGTTCAAAGAGTTTTGCCCAGGCATCCGGGTTAAATAATTCTGCCTTAAAATCATTGGCCAGGTCGTAATATGTACGGTCACCGAATTTTGCTTTATGAAATTTTTGCCTGGCCGTATCGTTTGTTTGTAAACCCTGTTGGTACCATTCTGCATAATTACCTTTGGTACTCCAGCCCGGAACAGCATACACCCCCCAGTGAATGAATATACCGAATTTAGCATCCTTGAACCATTGCGGGACAGGTCTCTTATCCAGCGACTCCCAGGTAGGTTGATAGTTTTGCGCCAGTCCGATCAATGGAAATATACAAGCTATCAGCATTAATAATACTCTCATCATTTAAAATTTTGTGTTTGCAAAATGGCCTCAGCAGTTTATGCAATATAAAAAGAAAACCGAAGCATTACTATTTTATACATGCACCGTACCTTTGTACAGAATTAAAAAATGACATATGGACTTCAGAATTGAAAAAGATACCATGGGTGAAGTAACGGTTCCCGCAGATGCCTATTACGGTGCGCAAACCCAACGCAGCATCGATAATTTTAAAATTGCCCAGGACATCAACAAGATGCCCAAAGAGATCATCCGGGCATTTGCTTATCTAAAACATGCCGCTGCCATCACCAATTACGAAGCTGGTATATTAACAAAGAAAAAAGCCATTTTGATCGGGAAGGTTTGTAAAGAAATTCTTGACGGAAAACTGGACGCTTATTTTCCCCTGGTGGTTTGGCAAACGGGCAGCGGCACACAGAGTAATATGAATGTGAATGAAGTAGTGGCATACCGGGGCCACGTTTTAAACGGCGGCAAACTGGCTGATAAAGAAAAATACCTGCATCCCAATGACGATGTGAATAAATCGCAAAGCAGTAATGATACTTTCCCAACTGCCATGCATATTGCGGCGTATAAAATTTTAATGGAGACAACCATTCCGGGTATTACCAAACTCCGCAACACCTTAGATAAAAAAGCAAAGGCTTATAAAAAAGTGGTGAAGATAGGACGTACTCATTTTATGGATGCTACGCCCCTGACCGTTGGACAGGAATTCAGTGGTTATGTATCACAACTTGACCATGGATTAAAAGCCATTAAAAATACACTTGCTCATTTAAGTGAACTGGCACTTGGTGGTACGGCTGTTGGAACCGGAATAAACACACCGCCAAAATATGATGTACAGGTAGCCAGGCAAATCGCCAAACTGACCAAACTACCTTTTAAAACAGCCGAAAATAAATTTGAAGCACTGGCAGCACATGACGCCATTGTAGAAGCTCATGCTGCCTTAAAAGTAGTTGCGGTAAGTTTAATGAAGATTGCCAATGATATCCGCATGTTATCATCTGGCCCACGGAGTGGTATTGGCGAAATTTTTATTCCGGATAATGAACCGGGTTCTTCCATCATGCCGGGTAAGGTAAATCCTACCCAATGCGAAGCACTTACGATGATCGCTGCCCAGGTGATGGGCAATGATGTTACCATTGGCATAGGTGGCAGCAACGGCCATTTTGAACTAAATGTTTTTAAACCGGTAATGATCTTTAATTTTTTACACAGTGCCAGGTTGATTGGTGACGGCTGTGTTTCTTTTAATGATAAATGTGCCATTGGTATGGAACCCATACAAGCGAATATTAAAAAACACCTGGATAATTCTTTGATGCTGGTCACTGCTTTGAACACAAAAATTGGTTATTACAAATCAGCAGAGATAGCCCAGAAAGCCCATCACGAAGGAACTACTTTAAAAGAGATGGCGCTTAAACTGGGTTATGTAACTTCAAAGGAATTTGATGAATGGGTGATCCCGGCTAACATGGTGGGTAAAATATAGTAATGTTGGGCTGATACAGATACGAAAACTCCGGGAAATAAAATTGGGGTAAACGCCAGATTCATCTAAAAATAAAAAGGCTTGTAGTAGCCAGACAAAAAAAGGTACTGACGGAAAGCTTAATCAGGTAAGTTGTAATTTTTTTTTCGCTCCTTTCTTTTGCTCATAAAATTGAGCTGGAAAGGCTAAGTGGTGTTTCATTACAAACAAACAGCCTGCCGAAGAATCAGCGGACTTTTTGTTTTATAGCACTATTATGGTTATACCGATTATACCAGTATGTAGTCCAAAGCCATTTGCTATCGGTATAATACCATCTAAGATTTCAACGTGGTGCTTTGGACTTATTAAATCAGGATCGTTTTATTTGCATGTATAAGAAAAACTCAGCTTACCTTTTGCTGCGGGTATGGATTCCTGATCGTCGCCACCCATTTGTACACTTAATACATAGTTATCCCGGCTCATAATATAATTACTGAAATCAGAAACCAATGAGTCTCTAACTATATTTCCGGGGTCATAATTTCTAACGGTCAATTTCTTAACCGCATTAAAATTTTTTACTCCAAAATTATAAAACTGTGTAAAATTCGCGTAAGCCAATTCATCAGGAAAAATATACATATACCGCTGAGGTAAAAGTTCTGAATAGTAACTGATATCTGCATCCATAAATAAATCGCCGCTGGTAAGATCTGTGCCGGTCATGTGTTTTAGATTTCCTTCCGCATACGTATAATCAACCCTGTAATAGGCGACGGTAGGGGCAAAGCTAAAAAAATAGTCTTTGGAAACCAGGTAACCCAAACCATTATAAGTATAAATCACTTCAAACTGCAACGAAAAAGGGTCCGTAGGATCTATCAATCCATGCAATTTAGAAACACGTTTATTTGCATCTACTACAAAATACTCGTCTACATTAATAAATGCGGTATCATTGATGTACGTGGGTGTAAAGATATCCTCAATGGTATTGGAAACGCTGTCGAACCTGGTGATCCGGGTTACAAAATCCAGGCTGTTGATCAGCGCCTCAACAGAACCGATACCCTTTTTAGCACCCGTATCGGTGTAAACTATTTTACTGATCCGGCAATTGATCCCAACGATTAGATTACTACCACCATTAACAGAATTTTCTAAACTGTATTCCTTTTCACATGAAAAAAGAGCCAGTACAATGGTTGCAAATAACAGAGTCCGTAATTTAATCATTGATTCATTTTTGAAATTCACTAAATGGGCACTTGGGTAAAGTTCCGTATTTTTTTTTAAAAAGAAATTTTAGCCTAAATCATTAACATTTCAGAAAGCAAAATTCTTTTATAAAAAACCCTATCAGTTGCAGGTTACGGTTATCCCACAATTATTTCCATCCCCGCTAACCGGGAAATTAAAAACACCCGGCACTGTTGGAGTACCTGTTCCCAATAAATTAACCTGTTGCTGTCCGGTAATATTAAACGTTCCTGTAGCAGAAAAACTTATTCCGTTCAGGGTCGTAGTTGCTATTGTGTAATTTCCGGGCGATGTAACGTTTACATTAACAACCACATAATTTTGTGCCGTTAACGCCGTTCCCGCAGCATAGGTACCGTTTACTACTGCACCGGTGCAATTACCGGGTGAGCCACTCAATGCAAAACCCGCATTGGTAACTGTTAATGTATAGGTGATGGGAAAATTACAGTTTGTTGTTAAGTTGGTTACCGGATAATTAAAAAGTCCCGCTGCACCCGGCGTACCCGAAGCCTGTAAAAAAATATTTTGAACCCCCGGGTTAAGGAATGTGCCATTGGCATTGAAACTAACTCCATTGGTGGCAGTACCTGCAATAATATAGGTACCAATGCTGGTAACATTAACCGTCATTTCAACCTTGTTATTGGCGGTCATGGATTGCCCTACTATATAATTACCGTATATAGATGATATGGAACAGTTTCCCGGTGATCCCCCAAGTGTATACAGTGCAGTTCCTGCACCTGCATCAAATACCGTGACTGAAACACGGCAACTGGTTAACCCATAAATGATGGTAAATGTATTAACCCCGGCAACAACCGGCTTACCAACGGCGTAAAGCCTGATCGTATTTAAACCGGTTCCCAAAGTACCCTTCTTCTTAAATGAGTACCCATTTACCGAATCCGTTGTAATATCAAATGTACCTCCAATGCTGACATCAACCTGCACATCGATATAATTTTCGTTATTTAAAACACTGTCAACTTTAAAGATACCATTTACGGTAATAGGTAAACAATTACCCGTTGCCCCGGTCATTAAGCTACCCACTGAAGGCCCTTCCGGGTTTAAATCATCATTTTTAATGCATCCGGATAAAAGAAACGCTATGGAAAGCAGTACGATTAAATGACTAAGAAACTTATTAATTGCCATGTGACTCATGAATTAAAGATATGTAATTTATGAAACCTGCGACTGATCATTTACCAGCGCATCTGTTTCCACCGTTGGATGCTGTATATTATCATCCTGCTGCTTAAAGAAGCGCTTTTGAAAAACCAGGATACTGATGACACCCGTTGTAATTGACGCATCAGCGATATTAAAAATGGGCCTGAAAAACTCAAAATCATTTCCTCCCCAAAAAGGAAACCAGGACGGGAAATGTCCTTTTATTAAGGGGAAGTATAACATATCCACCACATTGCCGTGTAAAAAACCGGCATATCCTTTTGCAGATACCCGGGCCAACCCGTTGTAACCAATGTACTCTTTAATGGCCGGATCAACCGTCATCCCTTTATCAAAAATCAATCCATATATGGAAGAATCTATCAAATTACCCAATGCACCTGCATATACCAGGGAAGCACAGAAAATAAATCCTTTATGCTGCTTGTGCCTGATGATCTTTCCCAGGTACCAGGTACCAAATACTACGGCGCCCATTCTGAAAATAGTAAGTGCCATTTTTCCCCATTCGCCACCAAATTTCCAACCATAGGCCATCCCGGGGTTTTCCACAAAATAGAGTTGAAAACCATTCCCGATCACCGAACGCGATTCATTCAGGTGGAAATTTGTCTTGATCCAGAATTTAAGAACCTGGTCTGCAATGATTATCAATAAGATGATGAATGTTACGTGTCTTGCTTTCATAATAAGTGGCAAAGATAAGCGTTTGATAATTTTAGATGTACGATTGCGGAATTTAAACGGATGGCCCGGAGCGGTGTTCCTGCAACACCTGTTTATTCCTCAAAATAAACCCTGTTGACCCGTTGTGATATACCCGTTAAAATTTCATAGGGTATACTTTGCGCCAATACAGCCAATTCATTCACGGGCAATTCTGCGCCAAAAACAATCACTTCGTCGCCCTCCGCTGCGTCAACGCCGGTAATATCCAGCATGGTCATATCCATAGATACATTTCCAATTACGGGAACCAATTTATTATTAACCCGCATTTTTCCAATGCCGTTACTTAACAGTCGGGGGTAGCCATCAGCATAACCAATTCTTACGGTGGCAATTACCGAATCAACGGCGGCAATACCCATTCGGCTGTAGCCAATACTATCGCCTGCTTTAATTTCTTTAATTTGTGCGATGGTGGTTTTTAAAGTTGTCACATTTATTAACTGCTTTTGAATGGCGGGATCTGCATCTATGCCATACAAACCAATTCCCAAACGGATCATATCCAATTGCAGATCTTTATGCCGGTGAATGGCTGAGGTATTGGCAATGTGGCGAATAAACGAATAACCCGTGACCTGCTGAATCTGTTTGCAGCCTTTCAAAAAAGCCCGGGCCTGTGTTTTCGTAAACTCATCATGCAGCACCGAATCGCTGGCCGCCAAGTGAGAAAAAACAGATTGTACTTTAAATACCGGCGACGATTTTAACCTGTTGCACAATTCCACTAAATCCTGCTTACTGAAACCCAGTCGCCGCATGCCGGTATCTAATTTAATATGAACCGGGTAATTCGTTAACCCATTCTGCTTTAAATAATTTTCGAAAGAATGGAAGATACCCAGTGAAAATAATTCCGGCTCCAGGTTATACTGCACCAGCACATCGTAGGTAATTTCTTCTGCATTCATCACCATAACAGGCAAGGTGATGCCGGTTTTACGCAATTCCACCGCTTCATCGGCATAAGCAACCGCCAGGTAATCTACCTGGTGAAACTGCAACAGGTTGGCGATTTCGAAACTACCGCTGCCATAGCTGAAAGCCTTTACCATAGCCATCAATTTAACCCCCGGGTTTAATAATTGCTGATAGGTATTTAAGTTATGTGTGATGGCATTCAGGTTAATTTCCAAAACTGTCTGGTGTATCTTTTCCTCCAGCAAATGGCTGATCAACTCAAACTCAAAAACCCGTGCACCTTTTAATAAGATCGTTTCATCGTGAAAGTGCTGGCTGTAAAACTGTAGTTTAAATTCAGCAGTGGATGAAAAGAAAATCGTTTCTTTAATATTTTTAAATGCATTTTTTTGACGGCCTATCTCGGGGCCAATACCGATAAAACGACTGATATTTTTCTGTTCCAAAATGGCAGCAACATCCGAATATAACTCTGCACTGCTTTTTCCAGTTTGTAAAATATCGCTCAATATCAATGTTCGCTTTACATGTTGCTTTTGTTGCTGTAAAAAATCAAGTGCTATAGTTAGTGAATTGATATCGGCACTGTAACTGTCGTTGATGATGGAACAATTGTTGATACCCTGCTTCAATTCAAGCCGCATTTCCACAGGCCGCAACAACGGCATACGCTGTGCGATGGTATCCGGATCAACACCGAGGTACAGCAAAACGCAACAGCAGGTTATGGCATTCTCCACGGAAGCATGATCTGTAAATGGTATGTTAAAATGCACCGGTTGGGTTCTCCAGGTTGCCGAAACACTTGTTTGTTGATGATCGCCGGCAACAGCATTGATCTGTAAGGATGCAGCATTTTTCCGGCTCCAGCTCAACAGTTTAAATTCATCGCCTGACCTTACCTGGTTATTAAAAGCATTGACGGCTTCATTCAGGTCCGGATCGTCGGCGCAGTAAACCAATACATCAGCTTTAACGAACAACTTAAGCTTTTCATTTATTTTTTGACGAATACTTAAAAACCCTTCGCCGTGTGCTTCACCAATACTGGTAAATACGCCAATGGTTGGCTGAATAATTTTGGCCAGGTGCTGCATTTCATCGGGCCGCGATATACCGGCCTCAAAAATGCCCAGCGTATGATCATGATTCATTTGCCATACACTTAACGGCACCCCAATCTGCGAATTATAACTTTTAGGACTTCGCACAATTTTTTGATCGGGTTGCAATAGTTGGTACAACCATTCTTTTACTATGGTTTTTCCATTACTGCCTGTAATGCCAATTACCGGTATCGCAAATTGCTGCCGGTGAAACGAAGTAAGTAAATGCAATGCCTGCAGAACATCCGGCACCTGCAGAAATGTTGCATTGGGGTATTTATCCGTTTCTTCTTCAGCAAAATGTTCATCAACTACAAAACAGGATAGGCCCTTATGATACAGCTCTGCGATAAATAAAACGCCATTCCGCCTCAGGCCACCCAATGCAAAAAAGACGGATGATGACGGAAACAGCAGTTTACGGCTATCCAGTAAGATATGCTCAATACGGCCTTCAACCGGCGTGGAAAGCGGTTTGGCTTTGATAACGGATGCTATTTGAGAAACTGAATACAATAGTAAAATATTTATTGAATCATCTATTCATCGATATCTGCAGGCACGCCCTTGCGCTGGTGATACATGGAATAAAATATAGAACCCGAAATACAAACAACGATAACCAGCAGGGAAACCCAAACCGGGATATGTACCCAGTAGGTTACCAGCATTTTTACACCAATGAATAATAATACAATGGCAATGCCCTGTTGCAGGTAATCGAATTTACTGGCCGCACCTCTTAATAAAAAAAAGAGACTGCGCAAACCCAGCACCGCAAAAATATTGGACGAGTAAATGAGTAATTTTTTTTCCGGGTCGGGGATGATGGAGAATACTGCCGGTATGGAATCTACAGCAAAAACAATATCTATCAATCCCAGCATAACCACTACCATCGCCAGGGTAGTGAAGTATGCTTTTTTGTTATGCACAATAATAAAGCGCCCGTTGGGTTCAATATTGGTAACCCGCATGTATTTCCGCATGATCCGGTAAGACCAGCTTTTCTCCGGATTAAATTCCGCTTCCGCCTTACTGCTGTACATTTTAATACCGGTGTACAGTAAAAAAGCACCAAAAATATACATGACCCAGTCAAACCTCGCCACCAGTTCACTACCCACGGCAATAAAAATAATACGGAATGCAATGGCCATTAAAATACCCAGCAATAAAACCCTGGAATAATTCTCCGGTTTTACCTTAAAAAATGAAAAGATGATGATGAATACAAAAATATTATCTATCGAAAGAGACCATTCCAGCAGGTATGCCGAAAAATAAGCAATGGCATCCTCTTTCCCATTGCCCCCTGCATTTTCATACCATATAAAACCACAAAAAGCAACCGAAAGCAAAACCCAAAATACCGTCTGAATTAAAGCCGCTTTTAAACTCACCACTTGGTTTTTCCTGCTCAGCAATCCCAAATCAAAAATTAATGCTACCACAATAACAGCACTGAAAACGATATAAATCAATTGAGTTTTGTCCATATTATTTAATTGTATATTTTCTTCTTCTTACATATTGATATCCCAAAGCAAACAACAGGATCAACAGCACAGGAACCAGGATATTGATTAACTGCCAGGTACTTTTTCCGGATTCTACTTTTTTCTTATCCAGTAACCGCAAAGTATAATCCTTGGCCCTGGCTTCCGAAAGATTGGAGCTGTTGATCAGGTAATCCAGACAGTTTTGTAAAAAATCTTTATTGGCAAAGGCGAATTCACGTTGAGATCCAAAAGTGAATGGATTAAACCCCATCGGGATGGCCTGGTTTCCCTTCACTACAGAATTTAAAACAATATCCCCGTCGGCAACAACGATCATTTTATTGTCCGAAATACATTGCGACATATACACGGCACCGATACTTTGTAAGGAATCATGCATCGCTTTCGACAAACGGTTTGAGAAAAGAGATTGAAATTTTCCTTCGAGTAAAACTGCTACCGGTATATTGGCCTTTTTAAATTTTTCATTTTCCGATGCATTCACATTTTCCAGGACACTCACCAACGCCGGCGTAGCGATACTCCTTGCGTTTGGCGATGAGCTGAGTAAGATCGTTTTTTTAATGCCCGCTGCTTCTACCGTATCTATTGAATTAACGAACCTGCCGCTTACAAAACCCAGGTTCTTATTGATCATATGGTTAGACCTGGATTCAAAAACCGGGAAATAATTCCAGGGTAATAATTCAAACTGATCATTCCCGCTTACATCAAAGGGTAAAAAATCGCATTGCAGATCCATGACCAGGTCCGAATTGATCCTGGCTCCGTATTTAAACAGTAGATCGTTTAACTCAAGTCCCCGGTCATAAGCCACTACTTCTCCAGTTTTGGACTTCAGGCTGTCCAGTTCGGCATTTAATTTATCGAGGAAGAAAATAATCTTCCCCCCGTTCATCACATATTGATCCAGTTTTAGCTTGGCTTCATCAGTAAACCGTTCGGTTGGCTTTACTACAAACAATACTTTAAATTCGGCAGGTATGGCCGGTTGTGTATTTGGGTTAATCGTATAAAACCGGTACTCCTGTTGCAGGGTATTTCTAACCAGGTCTTCTACCTGGTAACCGGTTGGTTCTCCATTGCCAACGGTATAACCAATTACCGGTTTTTCTTTTTGTAAAAGTTTATCAATGGTACTGATAAAGTTATATTCCATCATCACTTCGGCACTGTTAATTTCGGGGTAGGTAATGGCTTTTGTTTTACCCTGGTATAAGATGACCGGCAAAACATTTTCTTTATAGTGTACAAAAGCAACTGGATAGATATTTTGTTGCTGCTGTCCTGCCTTTACCTGGGATGTTAAATTGATCGGGTAAAACCCAAGGGCGCTCAACGTATCTGACCAAATCACATTACTGCCGTCAACCGTTTCATCCGGACTGATAAAACGATATTGTAATTTTTTGCCCGCGATATCTTTAAACTCACCCAAAATTTCATTGGTACTGATGGCCAGTTTTTTAAACCCGCTGGGAAATTCGCCTTTTAGAAAAACATCAACCTGCACCACATCATCCAGTTTTTGCAAAACCTTTTTTGTTGGAAACGAAAGGGTAAATCTTTTTTCATTCGTAAAATCAATTCTTGTATGGTATAGGGATGCCAGCCAGTTTAACGCAACAATGGCTATTAGGGTTATTACTAACCAGAATTTACTATTCCATATTTTATTCAACGTTTTTTTCATTTTCGCATTATTCTTCGCAACACCCGCTGTTTCAGAGAAGGGCGGATAAGGTCATTTTTTTTGAAGGATTTTTACAGTAGATAACAGGAAGATAAAAATGATACTTAGAAAATAGACGAGGTCCCTGCTGTCGAGCACCCCGCGGCTGATGCTTCTGTAATGAAAATCGATACCCAGCATTTCGATGTAATAATCCGGTCCGTTTGTAAAAAACCCCAGCTTACTCCATGCATTAAATCCAAAATACAAAACCAAACAGCTGAATGCGCTTATCAAAAATGCAACAACCGCGTTATTCGTAAAGCCACTGCAACAAAGCCCGATGGCAGCAAATACGGCCGCCAAAAATAATAAACCGATATAGCTTCCCAAAATACCTCCACTGTCAATACCACCCTGGGCACTGAGCGATTTAATGGAGATGATGTAGATCATCGTCGGAAGTATTGCCAATAACAATACAATCAGAATAGATAAATATTTACCGGTAACCAATTGCCAGGAAGAGAGTGGTTTAGTTTTTAAGATCTCGTATGTTCCTGCTTTAAATTCATCTGATAAAGAGCGCATGGTAATGGCCGGAACTAAAAACATAAATACCCAGGGTGCCAGTTCAAAAAACTTATCCAAGGATGCATATCCAAATTCAAAAATACTGCTGTCGTTCAATATAAAAAGGAAGACCCCATTAATCAACAGAAAAAGGATCATGGCGATATAACCGGTAAGGTTACTGAAAAACTGGTTTATTTCTTTTTTACAAATGCTCCACATGAATTTTAAAATTGCTGCAATTTACTATATAACAGGTTAATATATTCTTTATTACCGCTTATAAAGTGTTTATGGACTAATGCAGCACAATCAATTAAAGCATTGTCTTCATTTTGTTGCCATCAGGATATATGTAAATTATTGTTGCATTAGTTCCCGAAAATGAATAATTCAATTCGTAAAGTCTGTACGGGCGAACTTTGTTCTTTACCAATACCAAGTGCATCCCCTGCCTGAAAAGGCGGGGGTTTTTGATGTACCAAGTGCACTATTGTGATTGTACTTTCCTATTGAAAAATATCTTATACCGATTATACCAGTATGTAGTCCAATGCCATTTGCTATCGGTATAAGAACTACTATTTTGATAGAAGTCAGTAAAATTACTGAGGATATTTTCTGAGTTTTATACTAAGAACACGATATTTACGTTTATGTAGTTAATTTGATTCTTCACTTTTAATCCACCCAATTTCGAATTATGAAAAAAATAATTTTTGCTTTTGCCGGATGCATCCTTTTTGCATTGAGCTGTACAAAAGAAACAGAAACTTTTAATCAGGAAAAAATTGAAGAACCGGAAACTACCAGTTCAGTTTCCGGTAACCGCTGTGCCGCGCATGATGTATTGGAAATTCAATTACAGGAAGACCCAACACTAGCTGCCAGGATGCAGGCCATTGAACGTATTACCGAAGATTACATTAAAAATCCGGGTAATTATTTTTTATCCGGCGGGCAGGTCATTATTCCGGTGGTTTTTAACGTTTTGTATAAGACAGCCGCTGAAAATATTTCGCAGGCACAAATACAATCACAGATCGATGTATTGAATGCTGATTTCGCAGCTACCAATGCTGATTACAATTCAACACCCGGCATTTTCCAGGCAGTACGTTCCGGAGATATACATGTGCGTTTTATTTTAGACCAGGTCGTTAGAAAATCAACCAGTAAAAAAAGTTGGACGACCAATGATGCCATGAAAAAAACCTCACTGGGTGGTTTAAACCCGATAAGTCCTACAACAAAATTAAATATTTGGGTTTGTAATATGGGAGGAGGTATTTTAGGCTATGCCCAGTTCCCGGGTGGTAATTCGGCAACCGACGGTATAGTTTTGGATGACCGGGCAACCGGAAAAGTTGGTACTGCTGCTGCTCCATACGGACTTGGGCGAACAGCAACACACGAAATAGGGCATTGGCTTAACCTTCGTCATATATGGGGAGATGCAACCTGTGGTAATGACCAGGTAGCTGACACACCTACACACAATACCTCAAATGGCGGATGCCCTGTATATCCTCATTACAGCACTTGTTCCGGCACTCCTGTAGAAATGACCATGAATTATATGGATTATACTTATGATGCCTGTATGTATATGTTCTCTGCAGGACAAAACTCCAGGATGAATGCTACGTTCTTACCCGGTGGCGGAAGAAACTCCTTTGCACAATAAGAATTGATCATATTTTTAGAAAAGCGGAGAAATTTTCTCCGCTTTTTTTATGGATAACAGTTGGCTCTGCATCTAACTGAAAAATATAATTATGAAAAAATTACTGCTGTTGCTATTTGTATGCGCGATTTCAACGCACCTCATAGCTCAAAAAAACAAAGCGGATAAAACAACACCCGCGCCTCCTGATGTTTCGGTGAATGACATGGCCCTACCACCACCACCACCACCTCCTCCTCCACCTCCGCCGCCGCCTCTTCCACCGCCGCCACCGCCAGAATCCGAACAAGTTAAATTTACTCCTCCGGTTATTGTAAACAACCAAGGTTATGATTTATCTGTACATTGTAATAACGGCAATAATATGGTGTATATGAAAAAGAATGGCGTTACAGAAAAAGTTTTTATGGAAAAATGGAATGCGAATAAATCATTTTATGAAGACAAATATGGTGTGTTGCCACCACCGCCGCCGCCTCCGCCGCCACCACCACCGCCTCCTCCTGCACCGTCCGGAGATCCTAAGAATAAATAACTCAATAGAAAATGCCTCCTGGATATCCGGGAGGCATTTAATTATATTTTAATCAAATTTTTACACTGCAAAACTTTCACCACATCCACAACTGCGGCTGGCATTGGGATTGTTGAAATAAAATCCTTTGCCATTCAAACCATCACTGAATTCCAACTCGGTATTCACCAGGTAAAGAAAACTCTTGAGGTCACATACAATCTTTATCCCTTTATCTTCAAAAACCTGGTCCATCGGTTTAACGTCTGTATCAAAATCCATCTTATAACTTAAACCACTACAGCCGCCACCTACAACACCCACTCTTAAAAAATGGGATTCGTCACCGGCAACGCCTGCCTCTTCCATCAGTTGTAAAACTTTGGCTTTCGCTTTGTCGCTGATGTAAATCGAATTCTCGCCCCCCCCGCCCCCTAAAGGGGGAGCCTGGGTCTCTGCCTTTGCAGAGATTTCACTAGTACTTAAGGATTCGCTGTTCATTTATATAAAAACGCTATAAGTTATTTAACTCTAAAGTTCCCCCGGAATTCATCCCGAAATTATCGGGAGGGGGCGGAGGGGGTTTTTAATGTACCACACTTTCTTCAAACTTAATTTCTTCCATCCCGTTTTTAACACGGTAGTCGTTAATGGCTGATTTGATCGCATCTTCGGCCAAAACACTGCAATGTATTTTTACAGGAGGAAGATTCAACTCTTCAACGATATCCATATTGTCGATCTTTAGTGCATCCTCAACAGATTTTCCTTTCAGCCACTCGGTGGCCAAAGAAGAAGAAGCAATTGCAGATCCGCATCCAAAGGTTTTAAACTTGGCATCGGTTATCATACCGGTTACATCATCCACCTCAATCTGCAGACGCATAACGTCTCCACACTCCGGTGCACCTACCAGGCCGGTACCAACATTTTTTGCGCTTTTGTCCAACGTACCAACATTCTTTGGATTTTGGTAGTGGTTGATTACTTTTTCTGAATATGCCATGATTGATATTTTAGATTTTTAATTGTCAATTTTAGATTTATTAAACATGTTTGTACATCTGCAATCGCAAATCTACAATCGAAAATTGCCTTAGTGTGCCGCCCAAACAATAGAATCCAAATCTATTCCCTCCTTATACATTTCCCAAAGCGGGCTCATTTCCCTTAACTTCAAAACGGTTTCGCTTATTGCTTTGATCGTGTATTCTATTTGCTCTTCTGTTGTAAATCTTCCCAGCCCAAAACGCAGCGACGAATGCGCCAGGTCATCGCCTAAACCTAAAGCTTTTAAAACATAGCTGGGTTCTAATGAGGCAGAAGTACAGGCTGATCCGCTGCTTAGGGCAATATTTTTGTTGAACCCCATCAGCAAACCCTCGCCTTCAACATGTTTAAAAGAAATATTGGCTACATGTGGTAAACGGTGCTCACGGCTGCCATTCACATATGCTTCTTCCAGTTTTAATAATTCGGTTTCAAGATGATCTCTCATTTTGCTGATGCGTTTGGTATCTTCTTCCATATCCAGCATGCAAATCTCACAAGCCTTGCCAAAACCAACAATACCGGGTACATTTAAAGTGCCACTACGCATTCCACGTTCGTGGCCGCCACCATCCATTTGCGCAGTTACTTTTACCCTTGGGTTTTTACGTCGAACATACAAGGCACCAACACCCTTTGGACCATACATTTTATGCGCCGTAAAAGCCATCAGGTCTATACCATCTTTATTTACATCAACCGGAATTTTACCTACCGCTTGTGTACCATCAGTAAATAACAGTACGCCATGTTTGCGTGCAATGGCGCTTATTTCCTTCATCGGCATTACCACACCAATTTCATTATTGGCATACATGATGGCAATTAAAATGGTAGTTGGTTTGATCGCTGCCTCCAGTTCTTTCAAATCAATCAACCCGTCGGGCTGTACCTGTAAGTAAGTTACTTCGCCACCCGACTTTTCAATGTGCTTACAGGTATCCAAAACGGCTTTATGTTCGGTAGTTGCTGTTATGATGTGATTACCCTTACTGGCATACATTTCATAAATTCCTTTAATACCCAGGTTATCTCCCTCTGTAGCACCCGACGTAAAGATGATTTCTTTTGGATCGGCGCCAATTAGTTTGGCTACCTGCTCACGGGCATAATCAACAGCCTCTTCCGCCTCCCAGCCAAAAGGGTGGTTACGGCTTGCGGCATTACCAAAGTGCTCTAAAAAATATGGGGTCATGGCTTCCAACACCCTGGGATCCATTGGTGTGGTAGCATTATTATCTAAATAGATGGGTAACTTCAACATACATTCAATCGGTTTAGTTTCTGTACTTAATAACGCAAATTTACTGCAAAAGGTTCTATTTTATGGGTTAAGCCGAAAGCATAGAAGCGAAATTACCAATTTCGTAAAATAAGGTTGTTTCAGGTATACAAACCCGCAGGTTTTGGCATCGTTATACTGTTTACCGCCGGCTTTACACGAAAACTGAAGCCCAAAAAGCCCATCACCCAAAACTGTTTTTTATGAAAAAATCATGCAACAATCGCCGGTTAACCATCCTGGTATCCTTGTTTTTTGCTTTTTGGCGTACAAGCAATGGCTTCCAATACCAAACTGTATATTGCCACCAAAAAGGAAAGTTTTTCACCATCACAAAAAAAATCAATTCCAGGCTTTTCTAATTAACGGTGAACCCAATACGAATCGAACTGTTTTTACCGAGCTTATTGATTGTTATGGTAATCGCCTTGATAAAAAACAATTTCCATTGAATTTAAATATTGCCCGTGGTGATATTGACCTGCCCGGGCCTGGCGCCACCAAATTCTATTTGCCTTTTTGTTATACCATCTTTTATTCATAGGAGTCCAAAACACTGCGTTGAAATCTTAGTTAACATTATACCGACAGCAAATGGCTTTGGACTACATACTGGTAAAATCGGTATTACTTACAAATACCGGAAACGGCGGTATGTATTTGCCTGCCAGCAACTAAGTTTATGAGCCGGCAGCATTTGTTCCATAGGTTGCTGTCAATATTCCTTATCATTTTTCCAAAGATCTTATTTTCAGGTAAGCAGTAAAAAACTACTTTTACAAAAACCTGTTTGTATGTTAAAAGTAGAACATATTGGTGTAGCCGTAAAAGCACTTAAAAAATCTATCCCGTTGTTCGAAAAATTACTGGATACGGCCTGTTATAAAACCGAACTGGTGGAAACCGAAAAAGTAAACACCGCTTTTTTTCAAAAAGGCGAAACCAAGATCGAATTACTCGAATGCACCGACCCCGGGGGAGTGATTGCCAAATTTATTGAACGTAAAGGAGAAGGTTTGCACCACATCGCTTTTGATGTGGCTGATATAACGGCTGAAATGAAACGCTTACAGGATGCCGGATTTGTTTTACTTAACGAAAAACCCAAACAGGGAGCCGACAATAAATTAGTCTGCTTTTTACACCCCAAAGAAACTAACGGTGTATTGATTGAGTTATGCCAACCTGTTTAGCGGGTTGCAGCTTAACAAACCGGAAACGGGCCATGGTCAAAACTTAGTGCTTAGATTAGAAAAGGATTATACTTTTTCTCATCGCCGATATTGGTTTCGGGTCCATGCCCGCTGTATACTTTGGTGATATCGGGTAAACCAAACAGTTTTTCTTTTATGTTCTTGATCAGGGTTTGATGATCGCCTCCGGGCAGATCTGTACGGCCAATGCTTCGGTTAAATAATACATCTCCGCTGATGAGAAAATTTTGTTTGGCACAATAAAAGCAAATATGGCCGGGTGAGTGACCCGGTGCTTCTATAACTTTCAACTCATCCTCACCAAGTTTTATCATATCGCCTTCCTTTAAAAAGATTAAGCGGCCGGCATAATTATCAAAGGGCATATTATACATCAATCCTGAGGTGGGTGCATAATCCAGCAATTTCTTTTCTTTTTCGTGGAGCTGCAGGGTTAGGTTATAGGTTTCTGCAACAAATTTATTACCAAAAACATGATCCAGGTGACAGTGCGTGTTAAGCAGCATCCGCGGCTGTAAAGCGCTCTGTGTAATAAAAGCCTGCAACTCTTCCTTTTCCTCCGGAAAATAGCAACCGGGGTCAATAACCAGGCAATCATTAAACCCGTTATACAGCAAATACGTATTTTCCTGTATAGGACTGAAAACAAAAGATTTTATTTTTAACATTGCCGTTATAATTTTACTATGCTTAATTTATTACAAAACAACTAATTTTAATGCACAAATGTCAGATATGCCAAGTAAGATGAAAAATTATAACGTTTCGGGGAATATCATGTTGAAAAAACTGGCTGCCGTTTTAAGCCATGTAAACGTCTCCGGAAATGAATTTCAAGCTGAGTTGATTTCTGGCCGGGGCCAACAGTGGAATTTGCGTGCAGGTTTAAAAATAATTTTGATGTTGCTCATAGCCTGGTGCCTTTTACCGGTTGCCACATCTGCACAGGTAAATTCTGTGGAGTTTGGAAAAAGCAGGGTTCAGTTTAAAAAATTCAAATGGCATTATTATCAAACTGCGAATTTTAATATTTATTATCATCAAAATGGTGAAGAACTGGCCAAATATATTGCGCAAAGTGCCGAAAAAGAATTGCCACAAATGGAAAGCGCCGCCGAATACAGTTTGCAAAGAAGGGCCAATATTGTTTTATACAATGATTTTGCTGAAATGCAGCAAAGCAATATCGGCTTAGGCATCGATTGGCAAAATACCAGCGGGGGTACCAAACTGGTCAATAATAAAATGGTGGTTTATTTTGACGCAGATCACGAAAAATTACGGTTACAGGTGCGGCATGGTATAGCCCAGATCCTAACCGAAAACCGTTTGTTTGGTGATGATATTGGTGAAATTGCAGGTAACCAGGCACTGCTTGACCTGCCTAAATGGCTTACAGATGGATATATGAGTTACCTGGCTCAAAACTGGAGCACGGAGCTTGATGATGAATTAAAAAGTGAAATGCTGAGTGGCAACTATAATAAATTCACCAAATTCGCATTTGCCAAACCCGAAATTGCCGGGCATGCGTTTTGGTATTTTATTGAAGAGCGTTACAAAAAAGAGAATGTTACCTACCTGTTGTACCTGGCTACCGTTTATAAAAATTTAAACAAAGCCTGTTTACAGGTATGTAAAAAGAAATTTAAAGAAGTACTGGTTGAATTTATGGAATACCAGAACGACAAATATTATAAAGACATCGCCAAAAGAAAACCTTACCCAAAAGGCAGTTATATTGATGGTTTTGAGATCAACCAACGGCTGGATTATTTCCGGTTTAATGTTAACCCAAACAAACGTGATAATTCTTACGTGGTTACCCAGTTTAAGAAAGGCATTGTACGGGTTATTTATAATGATAATTATGAAAATAAGACACTGCTTAAATATGGCATTCGTAGTTATAAAAATGAAATGAATCCTAATTACCCTTTAATGGCCTGGGATCCAAAGGGAACAAGAATAGCCGTGTTATATACCAAAGAAGGAAAAATAAACCTGTTTGTGTATGATATTATTACCCGTTTTAAGCAAATTAAAATTGACCTTACTGAGGAATTTGACCAGGTGCAGGACATGAAGTATATGATTAACAGCAATACCTTGCTGATCACCGCAGTTAAAAACGGCCATACAGATATTTTCACGATGGAAATTCAAAATGAAAAAATCAAGCAGATCACCAATGACGTGTATGATGACCTGGATGCTTCGTTTGTAGCCTTTCCCAATAAAACAGGCATCATTTTTTCGAGTAACCGGCCCGTTTCCAATGCCAAAAACGGCGACAGTATTTTACCCAGCGACAGTAAATACAATATCTTTTTGATCACCAATTTTGGCGACAAGCCCGAATTGAACCAGGTAAGCCAGTTGTCCAGATTAAAATATGGCAATGCCCGTTTCCCCATGCAGTATAACGAAAATCACTTTACGTTTGTAAGCGATGAAAATGGTGTGGGTAACCGCTATGCCGGTTTTTTTACTACCCAAAAAGTTGGTTTGGATACACTGGTATTGATCGGCGGTGAAATATTACGAAATCCATCAGCCGGCGAAGTTGACAGTACTTTAAAGGTATTTAAGAAAACAGATGTTGATTCGGTGGCCGTGGTTTCCATTTCGAATGATTCGGCATATACCTTCCCATTAAGCAATTACCAGAGTACATTGGGTGAAACACGTATTGCAGGCGACAACAACCAGGTTAGTGAAGTTACCCGCCAAAACGACGAGAAAATCCTGTATAAATTAAAAATTGACGAAATCACCTTACGCCGCAGAAATATAACCGCCCAGCCCACAGAATACATGAAAAAGTTAATGGCCGAATATCAAGATACAGCGGTTGTTAAAAAAGCCATTGCTGCAGCCGGAGAAAAGAAAGATGACGACTTTTTTCAAACAGAGTTTGCCAATGAAAAGAAAGACAGTAGTGTTGCCAACCCGGCAGTTGCTGCTGATAAAAATAAAAATGAGGTTTTAAAAACGATAAAAAAATATAAGTACAAACCACTCAAGTTTTCGGTGGACTATGGCTCTGCAGGTTTCAGCTCGGGCGTTTTAGTAAACCGCTACCAGGCTTATGCCGATGGCAGCGGCCCCATCATGCTTAACTCGGGCTCAGTATTAAACGGGCTTATCAGGCTGGGTATATCTGAACTGCTGGAAGATGTACGAATTACGGGCGGGTTTAGAATAGGTACCAATTTAAAAGACAATGAATGGCTGATGAGTTATCAGAACTATAAACATAGAATTGACTGGGGAGCAAGCTATTACCGTAATGTACAGGAAGTAGGTTATTCTTCATTTGACTCAACCGGCAGCCCGGAACTTATTATAGGAAAAACATTCACCAACCTGTACCAGGTAAATGTGGCATACCCATTTGATGCAACTAAAAGCATTCGCTTAACTACCGGCATTCGTTCTGATAAATTTGTGCACACTGCGCTTGACAACAATTCGTTAATTAAGCCGGATGATAAAACATTATACTCGGTAACCCACCTGGAATATGTTTATGATAACAGTTTAAACCCGGCTATGAATATCTGGAACGGTTTACGTTATAAGTTCTTTATTGATTGGAACCGGCAGGTAAATAAAGTTCAGTTTGCCGATGGACCCACCACTTTTAATGTAGGTTTTGATGCCCGTTATTATTACCCCATTTACCGCAATTTTATATGGGCCGGAAGGGCCGCCGGTGATTTTAGCTGGGGCAATCAAAAAATGATCTATTACCTCGGCGGTGTTGATGGATGGCTGATGTTTGGCCAAAATCAAAAATTTGATGTGAACGGTAATGTGATAAAAGAAAGGTATTTTAATACCGACAACCCGCCAGCCCGGGACCAGAATTATGCATTTCAGAGCCTGGCAGTAAATATGCGTGGCTATATTCAAAACGTGGCCAATGGAAATAATGCCATTGTTATTAACAGCGAATTCAGGTTACCCATTGTATCCACATTTTTCAACCGTACCATTAATAATGCTTTCGTGAATAATTTGCAGATCACCCAGTTTATTGATATGGGTACCGCATGGAACGGTGCATATAACAGCATTAAACGCCCCGAAGTTATTTATGGCGATGACCGGGATCCGGTTCAGGTAAAAGTGAAGGCAGGAGGATTAGGTCCTTTTGCCGGAGGCTATGGTTTTGGTGCCCGAAGTACATTATTGGGTTATTTTTTGAAGTTTGATGCGGCCTGGACCATGAATGGTTTCTTTTCGGGCAAACCCATTTTGTATTTTGCGCTGGGGTTGGATTTTTAAACGGACAAACCTATTTTTTTAAATATTTGCCTGGCTTACATAGCCGGGCAATTTTTTTATCGACAAATACAACAGGTAAAAAAATATCGTAAAAATGAATGTAATGCCCCAGGTCTGCACATGATCTAACGGAGAAATAATGCGCTGCCCAATGGATAACAAAAGCTGAAAAGGATTGCTGATGATATCCCAACTGTTCCAACGCAAAAACCTGCCCAGGTAAACGCCAAATGAACCAAGAAACAAGATGAGTATGATCACAGGCGACTGCATTTTTTTATTCACCGTTTTCAATAAAAAAATTTCAACACGGTAAAGCGAGATAAATGCCATGATGATTCCTACTATGGATGACGACAATAACAGAATAACATCAAACCATTTTGGAATACTACTTTCCACCTGCAGGTGAACCAGGTCGGTAACAATATATAAAGCATTCGGAAAAAATGCAAGCCAGCAACAGAACAGCAAGCCCTGCAACCATTTACCTGTATGAACCGGCTTATCCATAAAACTGCTGATCTTTAAAGGTATCCAGGCCAGGAATAAATTCCAGACCAGGAATAAATAAAGCAGGCTGCCGGAATATAAGATCCGGATAACAATCAGTACGGCAATAAATGCAAAAAACGCACACAATACTTTTTGAAAAGACAAGGATGTTTTCAATTAGAATATGATTTAAGGTAAAAAATGAGTTTAGGTAAAAAGATAATAACAGCAACCAGTAAACTAAAGAAGGCAGCAATCAAAACAGCCGCAGCCGCAATATCTTTTATCTTTTTTATACCCGGATGAATCTCCGGATGTGCCAGATCACATAGTTTTTCAACTGCCGTATTCAACAGTTCTGTAACCAACACAAAAGCAATACAACAGCAAATGAACATCCATTCAACAGCGGATATGTTTAACAGGACCGCAAAAATCAAAACGGCGCCGGTAATTAATATATGGATGCGGAAATTCCGCTCTTGCACAAAACAAATTCTTAACCCATTCCATGCGTAGGCAAATGACTTTAAGCCCTTCATATTTATCGTTTTGTGTTTTGAGATGTTTTCTCCGCCACCCATTTCCACCAAAAAGCAGTGCAGGTTGCATAGATAAAAATTTGATAAAGCTCATCAGAAACTGAATGTGCATTACGGTCGATGGCCCATACAATTGGTACCATAAAAACAACGGCCAAAATTGTTACAATAAACCCCAGTGGATGAACCGGTATGTAAACCCATCCTGTTTTTTTAAACCAAATTTGTTTCATCAGTTTATATTTTAATGGTTATTGATCTTATTTTGTAAAACCCGGGTTGGTTCCAAAAACAAGCAGGTGCCGTGGCCAGTTTTTGATAGAAATACTTTTTCTTCCCCTCCGGTACGCTTTGCCGAAACTTCCCATGTATTCGGGCATGGTAACGAGCCCATATAAAACGGTTGCCGCAACCGGAAATGAAATATGGCCGTTGCCCAACATAAAACACTGCAAACACACTTCACCTTCCCCGGTCGTATCATAGCCCAGCAGAACATGTTTGATATCGTGCCTGGCATAGTAGGGCAGCAGGTTTAGTTCCTTCCGATGTAGAAAATGCACCAGGTCGTAACCCAGCGTATGCACCGGAAACTGCCGTAACGCATCTGCAGAATACGGGAAATATGCAGGCTTCCTGATCTTCTTTAAAAGAGGCAGTGCCATCCGGTGTGTTAAAAACACCAGCAAAGCCGACCTCAGTTTTACTATTTGCCGGTATACCTTCATGCCTCATTGGTTTTTTTGTCGAGCCCATACCAGTTGATCTTACGACTCAGGTACATGGTTATGGCCAGCAATACAAACAAGCCGATACTGCCAAACAGCAATGCATTATCCACCATTTGTATCAATACATAAATAAAGAGATATAAAACCGAAAGCATAAAGGCGAAAGTAATCACCGTTTTTGCTTTCTTAAATATACTTTGAGTATACCAGCTGAGTAATACAACGGTTGCAGCAGAAGCGATCAGATACGCCAACGAAAACCGGAGGTATTCAGAAATAGACAGCAGTAAGGTATAAAACAATACCAATGCCATTCCGATCAGTATGTACTGGAACGGATGAACGGGCCGCTTTTGAAATATTTCGGTAAAAAAATAAGCAAAAAAAGTAAGGGCAATAATCAGTATCGCATACTTCAATGAACGCATCGTTTGGGCATACGCGTCAAACGGTGAAAGCAGTATTACACCAAAACCACTTTCCCCTGCTACCGACGCCGTACTGCCATGGCTGCTGAATGTTTTTGGAAAATCCCTGTTGAACTTTGATATGACCCAGTCGGCCTCAAATCCTTTTTTTGAAACTGTTTCACTATCCGGTAAATATTTACCGTCAAAGGCAGGGCTTGGCCAGGATGAGGAAAAATGAACGGAAGTATTACTGCCCAGTGGAATACAATACAGTTTTTCGGACCCCTGTAATACCAGTTCAACTGAAAAACTGCTTTCACTTTCTGCAAAAGTTGAATCTAAAGGTAATGTCACCGAAACACCTTGCTGTACCATACTGTTATCAGGCAGGCCCGATTGCATATTTAATACCTCGTTGTTCCATTTTATGGTTTGTTGCTTTGCACCTTTAAGGTCGGCTATACCAACACAAAGTTTTGCTTCGCTCCATTTGATAGATGCCGGAATTATGTCGGGCGAAGCAAGGGAATTGTTGATAAATTTTCCGGTAAGCAGCAGCGGCCTGGCTGTAAAAACAGGTACTTTATAAATGCTCCGGTAACGTATTTCCGGTTCTATAACTCCATTAATTTTCAATTCTTCGGGTAACAGATACATGAATTTCTTTTCAACCATATTGTTGACGCTGTAATCGGTATAGGGTATGCATAAAAACGGGCCGGTAATGGTTTGCGCGGCAGACCATTTGTTACTTATTTCCCTGGTTACTTCCTGCTTTCTATCCTTGCGTTCATTTGCCAGGTACATAATAATAAAAGTAGGAATTAACAATGCCAGTACTAAAAAGGCAACAAAAAATGATTTGAGTACCAGTCTGTTCTTTTGCCAGAAACCTGGTTGAGGTTGGGTGTCCATGTTTTATTTTTTAAAATTTTAAAAAGTACTTTGTATTTCAAAGTATATGTCTAAAAAAAATTTACTTCATACTACCGATCATCTTTTCCAAAGCTGCTAAATGTATCTTAAATGCTTTTTCGCCTGCCCGGGTAACCGCGTAGGTCGTATTTGTTTTTTTTCCTATAAAGCCCTTATGTATTTTCACAAAATCATTTTCTTCCAGTGTTTTTAAGTGGCTGGCCAGGTTACCGTCGGTTATGCCCAGCAGTTCCTTTAGTTCATTAAAGCTGATTTCGGCATTCACCATCAGGGCGCTCATAATACCGAGGCGTATACGGCTGTCAAAAAGTTTATTTAGATTCTCAATCATGCAGGGTTAGTTTTCTCATAACGGAACCACATGACCGTGCCATACATGATATGCAGCACACCAAATCCCATTGCCCAAAAATAAAGGCCGTATCCCACAAACCAGCAGTTGACGACCCCCAGTAACAGCTGGCAATAGCCCAGGTACCTGATTTCACCAAGCGTATACTTACTGGCATTTACCAGCGCCAGCCCGTAAAAAATCAAACAACCGGGAGCGATGAGTCCATAATTGCCAAACTGCATTTGTTTAAACAAATAAATGCCCCCCACAGCCATGGGTATCGCCACGTTAACCGTTAGCCGCCGGGCCGAGGAACCCCACAAGGGTATTTTATTTTTTTTACTCTGGAGATAAGTAAACAAAAAAGCGAGGCATAATGCTGCGAAAAAAGTAAAACCTGCAATTTGGAAAAGGCGATGCCCCATAAAATCCTGCAGCGACTCGGCCCGAAAGGTACGGCTTACAACGGCCCGGTAACTGGACGGGCCACCACTATCAACAATAACCCGGTTGGCAAACCAGGCACCCACCAAAGCACAAATGCCCGCTGCTATGCCACTTAAGCCACTCAGGCTTATAAACCGGCTACTGCGCTCCATCATTGTTTTGATTTGTTGCAGGTCGGCCAGGGATTGTTGCTGTGTGTCCATATAAAAGCACTTTGAATTACAAAGTAAACCTTTGCTTTTGATTTGTGCAAATAAATTTTTGAGGGGTAAAATGAACCTGGACGCACCTGGTCTGGGTTTTTTAAGATCCACTGGTATTTCTACTTTTTACACCATACCTTTATAAGCTTTAATACAATCAATAACCATTAAACCTGAATACCCAAAATGAGAAGTATTTTCATTTTTTCATTTATTATATTTCTATTAAACCCAGGCTACTGTCAAACAGGTATTAACCCCGCCAACATTGATATTGTGCGGGATTCGTTTGGTGTACCGCATATATTTGCCAAAACAGATGCGGAAGTGGCTTATGGCCTGGCCTGGGCCGAAGCCGAAGATGATTTTAAAAGTATGCAGGAGGTTATTCTTCCGGCAAAAAACCTGATGGCGTCTGTACAGGGTAAAAATGGCGCAGCAGGTGATTATGCCTTTGCGCTTTTTCGCTGCCGGGAGATAACTGATGAAAAATGGAACACCCTTACACCTGCCTTTTTAAGGTTGATTGACGGCTATGTACAGGGGCTTAATGATTATGCCAACAAGCATCCCGGAGAAATTCTGCACAAAAAAATATTCCCGGTAACCTTGCAGGAATATATTTCCTCCTCTGTATTTGCCTTAACCATTTTTAACGGGGCCGATAAAGCCTTATTTAGAATTTTTAATAACAGCGAATGGGAATCTCCCGAATTGAATAAAAAAGGCAGTAACGCATCAGCGATCCATCCTGCTAAAACGACAACGGGTGAAGCTTTTCTACTGATTAATGCGCATCAGCCAAATACCGGACCCCAGGCTTTTTACGAAGCACATCTCTGTAGTGAAGAAGGACTAAATATAACCGGTGGATTATTAGCCGGGGGCCCTTGCATTTTACATGGTGTAAATGAAAACCTGGGTTGGGCACATACTGTAAATTATTGCGACAGGTTTGATGAATTCCAGTTAGAGATGAACCCCGATAATCCTTTACAATATAGGTTTGATGACCGGTGGGTTAACCTGGAAGTAAAAACCATAAAACTGAAAATCAAGGGTATCCCGGTAAACATAAAGAGAAAAGTTTACTGGAGTAAATACGGCGCCACCATGAAAAATAAACAAGGTTTCTTTTCTATGCGCCTGGGTGCTAATATGAAAATTGGCGTGTTGGACCAATGGTATCAAATGAACAAGGCAAAAAACTTTACGGAATTTTATACCGCGCTCAACAGGCAGGAACTGAGCATGTTTAATATTATGTATGCCGACAGGTTTGATACCATTTTTTATATCAACAATGCGTTGATGCCGGTTAGAGATGCATCAAACGGATACAACTGGAAAAAAACGGTGGCCGGTAATACTTCTAAAACTTTATGGACCGGCTTCCGGCCCGAAAAAGAGTTGCCCCAATATATAAACCCGGGAAGCGGATTTCTATTCAACACCAACCATTCCTCTTTTTTAGCAACGTCGGATGAGGATAATTTAAAATCCACATCTTTTCCAAACGTGGATGGATGGGAAGGCTACCACCTAAACCGCAGTGTTCGTTTCCTGGAAATATTTCCACAGAAAGAAAAACTGGATTACGAGAAATTTAAACAGATAAAATTTGATATGCAATTGCCCGCTGATATGCAATATCCCTATAAACTGGATTCGATGTTTTTATTAAATGAAACTGAATATCCCGGCATTGCCGGACTTATAACAACTTTTAAAAAATGGGATAAACGGGGTGATGTTGACAGTAAAGGTGCTGCTATTTTTCTGTTAACGTATGAGTACCTGAAAAAAAGTTTACACGGACAGGCAGACCGGGCCATCACCATAGCTGAATCTGTAACAACATTTACCTATATAAAAAACTATATGCAGTCTAATTTCGGAACCACGGATCTAAAACTGGGCGATATTCAAAAACTGGTTAGAGGTGATAAAGAATGGCCCCTGGGCGGGTTTCCCGACCTATTATCTCCACAATGGACAGACCCCTGGAAAGCCGGTAAATTAAGATCTGTTGGAGGTGACGGTTTGATCATGTTTGTGCGATTTCAAAAAAATGCGCTGCCCAAAATAGAAACCCTCAATATGTATGGCGCCAGTGCAAAACCCGGCCATAAACATTTTGACGACCAGGTAGAGATGTATTTAAAACAGCAGACAAAAACCATGTCTTTAGATAAAGCAACAGTATATAAAAATGCAGAACGTATCTATCATCCAAACTAATTCACCTGTTTTTACGAACGCTTATGAAAACTGCTTTAAAAATACTTTTACTCGTTACCTTACAATTTTTACAAGTTGACGTTAAATCCCAAAACCGCATTACTGATACTTCTGCTACCTGTATCGCCTATTGGAAAAAGGGAGAATCCCGGATCTATCAAATTAAACACAGCAAGGAAAAGTCAGAATCCGGAAAAATAAAATCAGTTTCAGAAGGGAATTATGAAGCTCATTTAAAAGTTATCGATTCGTCAGCTTCCGGCTTTACGATTGAATGGGTTTATAAGAATTTTAAAACTTCGGGTGCCGGTCAGCATGCTTTAAACAGTTTAATGGCCATCATGGAGGAATTGAAAATCGTTTTCAAAACTGATGATGCCGGCAGTTTTTCTGATTTGTTGAATTGGGAAGAAGTAAGAGATATTTCCTTCTCCAATTATGAAAAAGCAACTTCGGCACAGGCTCAAAATAAAGAATTCGTTGCTGCTTTATCCCAAATCAAATCAATTTTTACCTCTAAAGAAAATATAGAATCTGCCTTGATCCAGGAGGTACAGATCCTTCAATCGCCTTATGGTGTTGAATACAGCAGTTCCGGTACTGTTTATGAAACAGCATTAGCCAATATAACGGGAGGCAGCCCTTTTCCGGCGACTATAAAATTAAAACTTGATACCCTGAATGCCAAAGCGGATTACTGTATTGTAAGCCTCAATCAAACAATCGATAAAGGAAAGGCGGGACCCATATTGGCAGATATGCTAAAGAAGCTCTCCAGTACTCCCATCCAGGAAGCAGAGATCAAAAAAGAAATCGCCGACCTGGAAATCAGTGATATAAACCAGTATAATTATTCCATTTCGAGTGGCTGGATCAATAATATCCGGTATATCAGAACGGCCAAGGTTGGAAACTTTAAACAAATTGAAACCTACCTGATCGTTGAGAAAAAATAACTGATCGTTTATTTTACATGTGCGGCGATCTCTGCAAATTTTATCAATTGCCAGTAAGGAGGCCGGTACCCATTTTCTTTTATAAAATCTGCTGCCAGTTGTAAAGTTTTATCCTTAACGGTTTCATGCATGGCCAAAAAGGTCTGATTTTTTAAGGCTTTGGTAGCACTCATCCCTTCCGGTATCATCCCCGTTTTACCAAACAGGTTTTTAAGTATACAATAGCCTTTTATCGTTCTTACAAACGGCAGCTGCCATATATTGTAATCAATTTTTTCTCCCTGATTTGCTTTTGTCAAAAGGGCATCCATCACGGCATTATCCAAATGGTCTTTAAATAAGGTTCCGGGGTCACGCCATTCGGCCACAACCGTAAGTTGCGGATCGTATTCTAAATCGGATGGCATTTGGGTTACAAAATGTTCTACGCCAAAATCGCGGAGCCAGTTTACCACCCCCTGCGATGAAATGGTAGAGGGATATTTCCAAACCTGGATACCGCATTCCAGGTATGCCCAGGAGGCTACTTCCGAACAAAACATTTCTGTTGTGTCATTAAAATTCATTTTAAAATCGTAAGGAATATGCCGTTTCCGGGCTTCATTAAACATGATTTTTGCAGCCTTTTGTGGTAACATCGGATCTGCCATCAATAACGGCAGGTCGGCCCTGGGCCTCATTACCATAAAACGCAATTTCTTATCCTTTTCATACTCGGCAACAGATGCAATGGCAACTCCTTTTTCAATATGGGCTTCAATTAAATAGGGTTCCCCGGTTTTCTCATCAACATAGATCAAAGCAATATGTGAAAAATTACCCGGGTAATCATTTCCCCGTGAAATTAATGCCGATACCTCGGCACCGCCCCTGGAAACCAGCAGGTCGCCGCTATGAACTTCAATTCCAAAAATGGATGCGGCCGGTGTAAACGATCTTTCGTTATTCACCGGCATGGCTGCCGGAAAATGCAAACTGTCCGATTGAAGTAATACCTCTTCCACAGCTGCACGCAAGCCATATAATAAGGTATAAAGTACGTTTCTTGTCTGCTGCTCACTTAAATCCCAATGCTGCGATTGCTGTTTAACCCGGTTGCGAATTCCGTTATAATAATCTACCATCCAGGGAATTTTATCCTGTCGCACCGCAATCAGCGACGCCAGTTTAAAAAACCCATTCTCCATTTTCATCCAAACTGAATCGGTTGCTTCAATATTTTTTGTTTTTATAAACTCAACATATTTTTCCGCCATCATTTGCTGCCCGGCAATCACAGCATCCAGTTTTACAGGATCCATTTGTTGTGCCTGCCTGTACAGATTTTCCATCTGCAGCCATTGAGCATCCCTGTCCCATACAAAGGGTTTATTAACTTCCGTTGTATTCGCTGTTTTGTATGCTGCATCCGGAATTAATAAAAGCAGGTATACAATTACCAGCCCCGGTAAAACATAACGTATTTTTTTAAATAGTTTTTGCATGCATATTCTTTAACTGAAATCCAGTACACCTATAATTTTATCACAGGCCTCTGTAATTTCTTCCCGCGTGATGATTAACGGAGGAGCAATACGTAAACAGTTTGCTGCAAACAAAAACCAATCGGTGAATACCCCGGTTTGGGGACACTCCGCGCGGACTGAAACGTGGTCAGATGAGTCAGGCCGCTTAAAGCGTCCCGACTCAACGAGTAATGCATCGATCACCTTCTTATTCATTTCAAAATTTTCAAATTCTACGGCAATCATTAAACCCCGGCTTCTTACCTGTTTAATTTTTGAATGCTTCAAAAGAGACAGGAACAATTTTTCTTTTTCCACAACGCCTTCCACCAGTTTTTCTTCCAGCAAAACAGCAAAGGCTGCAAGGCCGGCTGCACAACAAACCGGGTGGCCCCCAAATGTATTGATATGCCCAAGCACCGGATCATGGGTAAATGAGTCCATCATCTTTTTATCTGCAATAAAAGCACCCAATGGCATTCCGCCGCCCAATGCCTTACCCAATAATAAAATATCGGGTACCACATCAAACTGTTCAAAAGCCCATAGCGTGCCATTGCGGCCAAATCCACATTGAATTTCATCCAGGATCAACAAAGTACCGGTTTCATCACATTTTTTTCTCAATGCCTTTAGCCAGTCATTTTGTGGCACCAGCACACCGGCTTCGGCCTGTATGGTTTCTGCAATAACGCAGGCTGTTCGCCTGGTAATATTTTCAAGGTCTTCAAACGAGTTATACTGCAACTGTAATACATCGGGTAATAATGGCCTGAAAGCCTGTTGCCAGTATTCGCTGCCCATCACACTCAATGCCCCTTGCGTGCTGCCATGATAAGAATTTTTAAAAGAGATGATCTGTGTGCGGTTTTGTATCCGTTTTGCCAGTTTCATAGCACCTTCGGTTGCTTCGCTGCCCGAAGCGGTAAAAAAAACTGAATTCAATGAGGGCGGTAAGTGCCGGGTAAGCAAAGTTGCATATTGTACCTGTGGGCTTTGCACCAATTCGCCATACACCATAATGTGGAGGTAATTATCCAACTGTTTTTTAATGGCGTCAATCACTTTTGGATGCCGGTGACCAACATTGCAAACACTGATACCACCTATCAAATCAATGTACTCCCTGCCATCAACATCAAAAAGTTTAGATCCCCCGGCCTTAACTATCTCTAAACAAATGGGCGCTTCAGAAGTTTGTCCTATATGATCCAGGAAAAGTTGCCGGTTGGTCATTTAATTTTATATTAATGTAATAACAAAGGTATCTCAAAATAAAATCTTTAAATTGTAGTTATTGTTATGATTTGTCCTTTACCAGGGGATAATTAAACTTTCCCTGAAAATAAAAATCAGGTAAAGTGTAAATTGCACAACTTATTCCCGGCTGGTATATAATAATTTATTTGATGAAATTTTTTCTTACGCTATGTTGTTGTTTTGGTTTCGGCCTGTACCTGTCGGCCCAGCAGAATACAGCCAGGCCCAAAATTGGTTTAACATTAAGTGGCGGTGGCGCAAAAGGTTTGGCACATATTGGCATTTTAAAAGCCATCGACAGTGCGGGACTGAAAATAGACTATATAACCGGTACCAGTATGGGTGCAATCGTTGGTGCGCTTTATGCTACGGGTTACAGTGGCAATGAAATTGAAGCTTTAAGAACGGATATTGACTTTGATGTTTTGTTTTCGAATAATGTTCCGATGAAAACCCTTTCGATGGAAGAGAAAGATCAATATAGCCGTTTTGCCATCGAACTGCCTTTCATCCAAAATAAGATCCGATTTACGACCGGGGTAATTACCGGCCAGGAACTTAATATGAAATTTTCTGACTTGTTTTTTCATGTGTACCATATCCGGGACTTTAATCAATTTAAGATTCCGTTTAAATGCATGGCTACCGACCTGGAAACAGGCGACCTGGTAGTACTGGATACCGGCAATATTATAACCGCATTGAGGGCTACCATGGCCATTCCTTCCGTATTTTCGGCAATCACCCGTGATCATAAAAAATTAGTTGATGGTGGTCTGGTAAGAAATTTTCCGGTAAAAAATGTAAAGGAAATGGGTGCCGATATTGTGATTGGCAGCAATGTTACCAGCGGGTTGTCCAAGATCACGCAAATTAAGAACCCTGTTGACGTTTTGTTACAGATGGCTTTTTTCAGGGAGGCGGGAGATTTTAAGGAAGAGTTACCCTTAACTGATATTTATATTCATATTCCGCTGGAAGAATACAATACCGCGAGTTTTGGCAGCAGCAAAGAAATCATGGCGATAGGCCTGGAAACGGGTTTGGCCTATTATCCTGCTTTTAAAAAATTAGCCGACAGTATTAATGCCCTTGGAGCGGTTACAGAAAAAACACAAAAACCGGTCACCCACAAAACTGTCTTTATTAAAGAATATAAAGTAACCGGTTTAAAGAAAACTACAGAGGCTTTTTTTATACACCTGATGAATTTTTATGACAACAGAAATTATACTGCCCAACAGATCAATAAAAGCATTCGCCGGGCTTATGGATCGCGTTATTATAGCAGTATTTCCTATATTTTGGAGCCCGTTACAGAAGATAGCGCAAGGATCATTTTTACTGCTGAAGAAAATCCGAACACGTATGTAAAAGCCGGATTGTATTATACCCGTTTCAGGGGCATCAATGTTAATGCAAACATTACCAGCCGTGATTTTATCTTGTCCAACTCCCGCAGTATGGTATCTATTTCATTGGGCGAAAGCACACAAATTGAAGCAGAACATTATCAATACCTGGGCCGTATTAAAAACGCGGCCTTTATTGCAGGCTTCAGGCTCGATAACCTGACCATAAGCAACTACCAGAATTTTAAACCCGATGGTGCCTATAAGCAGAATTTTTCGCAGGGATTTGTCAGTTTTCAAAACAGCGGCAATAATAAGATCGTAGCCGGCATAGGAACAGCGTTTGAATATATCCGTTTCAACCCATCCATTCCTTCATCAAACGAAACCAAGGGAAGCTTCACAGACATAAAAAGCTATATATATGTAAAATACAATAGCCTTAACCAGGTATTTTTTCCAACCAGGGGATTAAAAATAAATACGGAGTTGGCACAGGTATATGATCAAAATCCGAATTTAACGGTTTTCCAAAACGGCACAGAAGTTATTCCATCCGGGCTTAATTTTGATAATTACACACGCCTGGTGTTTGATGCATCTTTATTCGCAGTCGTAAATAATCGGATTACTTTTTTGTCAGAATTTCAGGCAGGAATTAATTTTACCAACAACCCCAATCCACTTAATAATTTTTTAATTGGTGGTTTAAACGGCAGTTTCAGAAACCAGGTGAGGTTTGCAGGATTTCAGGAAGCCACTGTGAATTCGTCGAGTGTAACCGCTTTACAATTGGGCCTGCGTTATAACCCGGCTAATAATGTTTTTATAACCGGCCGTTTCAATGCCCTGGTAAAAGATTTTGCAACCAATAATAATTCAACTTCCGGTTTCGATGGCCTTACCGGTTATGCGTTAACTTTTTCATACAAAACACCCATCGGCCCGTTGGAATTGAGTGCCATGTATAGTGATCAAAGTAAAAAAATACAATCTTATGTTTTGTTTGGAATACCTTTTTAAACAGAAGCGTTGTTGATTAGTAAGGTCATGACTCAATAGAAATATATTGATCCAAGCTGGCCTGGTAGTTATTGGAACCACTACAGTCATTTAAGAATTCAGTAACCCGGTACAAAAAAATAAAAACCTATGCCTGTTATTTTACCTGTAAAAGGAGTACTCCCAAAATTTGGAAACAATTGTTTTATTGCCCCCAATGCCAGCATTGTTGGCGATGTGGTAACCGGCGATGATTGCAGTATCTGGTTCAATGCCGTAATAAGGGGCGACGTGAACCTGATACGTATGGGTAATAAGGTAAATGTACAGGATGGGGCAGTTATTCACTGTACGTACCTGACCGCAAGTACTGTAATTGGAAATAATGTGAGCATCGGACACAATGCAATCGTACATGGCTGCGTTATACACGATAACGCACTTATAGGCATGGGTGCCATAGTGATGGATCATGTGGAAGTTGGCAGTAATTGTATCATTGCTGCAGGTGCAGTGGTTCTTCAGCATACAAAAATTGAACCGGGCAGTATTTATGCAGGCGTACCGGCAAAAAAAGTAAAAGATATCAGTGAATCGATGATTAAGGGTGAGATAAACAGGATTGCCGATAATTATGTGATGTACAGTGAATGGTTTAAATAACAGCCTTTCCCCACAACGCTGTCTTTAACGGATCGTCAGGGCGGGCATGTCCCGGGGATGGGAAACAGGAAGATCTATAGGAAGACTATGTTTTTCTATAAAAAGTTCGTTCATTTTTACTGAAAAAGATGAACGGATGTTTTGAACAGAAAAGGCCTGGTAGTTAAAAATTATTATCTTTAAACCATGAAAAAAATACTCATTGTCTTTGTTACGGCTTCTCTCTTATTGAGCGGATGTTTTATCAGCAAAATATTTGGTAAAAAAGATAAGGTAGGTTGCCCGACAGATGGAAGAAATGTAGGCGCTGAAAAATTATTAGGCGGAGATGAAAAAGCCACCAAAGCGGCAAAAAAAGCAAAGTGGAGAGGAGGTTGATAAACATAATTCTGTAAATTGATTTCGCAATATTATAATCCTTAAACCCGAACCACCTATGTGTTACGAACTGAAAACAAGTAATGGCTGCACCGAAGCCGTTATCGACGACAACTGTGGCATTTCAAAATTTTACGCCATCGCCAACACGCTTTCAAAAGACCTGAAAGTAAAATTCCTGAACCAGATTGATGATGCAGAAACCCTGGACTGGGATTTCCGATACCGTGGACAGTTTTTAACGCTGCACTATAACATCTTTAACGGTGTTAGTATTTACCCGCAACAGCGTAAAAATGTTTCTGCAATCAATAATGTGGTAATGGAAGTTGCCCATTTTTTAGAGCACAGGGTGTATTAGTTGGGCGTGTAGAGTTAGGAGTCATTGGTCGGGAGTTGGCAACTGCTAACAGGTACATTCAATAGCTTTTTTCATTGATGGTTTCCAGGATATTGCAATAGCTGATATACCTGTCCATATGGATATTAGCTTCTTCCACAGCCAGTTTAACAGCACAGCCGGGTTCATTTAAATGCATACAGTTATTGAACCGGCAGTTATTTATTAAAGCCCGCATTTCGGGAAAATAGTGCGACAACTCTTCTTTCGAAATATCTACCAGCCCAAGTTCCCGGATGCCCGGGGTATCAATAATTTTTCCACCATCGCGTAGATCAAACATTTCGGCAAAGGTCGTTGTATGCAGGCCTTTTCCACTCCATCCGCTTACATCCTGTGTTTTTAATTTCAGTTCCGGAAATACCGCATTGATAAAAGTAGATTTACCTACTCCGGAATGACCGCTCAACAACGTCACCTTATCTTTCAGCAAATCTTTTACAGCGTCTACTCCATCCCCTTTTTCTATACTCATGGATAAAACCCTGTAGCCAATGGCTTCATAAATACTTTTTACCCGGGCAAATTTTTCTTCTTCTTTTTTGCGATACAGATCACTTTTATTAAAAACAAGGATGGAAGGAATATGATATGCTTCGGAAGTGATCAGGAAACGGTCAATAAAGCCCTGCGATGTTTTGGGGTCTTTAAGGGTAGCAAATAAAAGCGACTGATCGAGATTAGATGCGATCATATGATGTTGATGCTTATTTGCCGGCGAAGTACGGGTGATATAATTTTTGCGCTTTTTTATTTCGGTAATGGTAACCGAGCCCTCCAGTTCATTCTCCATTTCAATATTCACCATATCGCCAACTGCTATAGGATTGGTGCTGGTTAGTTCGTCCATTTTAAACCTGCCCAATAGCCGGGCATTAAAGGACCTACCTACATCATCTTTCACCTGGTACCAGTTGCCGGTGCTTTTATATACGGTTGCATTCATTCGGGGCAAATTTCACGAATTAATTTGAGATTTGCGATTATGATTCAGGCCGCACAATCGCCCCGACCCGGTTTAAGGAAATTTTCTAAACATGGTAAACTTCAACAGCAACTCCAGAAAAAGCAATGCCAGGGCCGCTATCACAAACGTAAAGAATTTTTCGGTGTACCGGGTTTTCGTGGAGATCTCCACTTTTGATTTTTCCAAATTATTTATTTCTGCATAAATGCCGGTGAGTCCTTCGTTGTCTTTAGCCCGGAAATAATTACCGCCGGTTTCCCTCGCAATTTCTTTCAGCAGTTTTTCATCAATAGAAACCTTACCCTGCTGCATTACCACACCCATGGGTGTATTAACCGGTTGCGGGGCATAACCATCCGTACCCACACCAATGGTATATACTTTTACCTGGAATGCTTTGGCAATCTCTTTGGCAGTTTGCGGATCAATCAAACCACCGTTATTTTCTCCATCTGTTAAGAGGATAACCACCTTGCTTTTTGAATTGCTCGTACGCAGGCGGTCAACACTTGTACCCAGGCCTGATCCAATAGCAGTACCATCTTCGAGTAACCCATTTCGAATATTTTCAATGGCCGAAACCAATACCCGGTGGTCTGTGGTAAGGGGGCATTGGGTAAAACTTTCCCCCGAAAATATAACTACTGCAATCCGGTCGGTCAGCCTTTTATTTACAAAGTCAATGGCTACATTTTTTGCTGCTTCTAACCGGTTCGGTTTCAGATCCTGTGCCGTCATGCTGCCGCTTACATCAATACATAAAACGATATCCACACCCTCGCCTTCTGCGTTTTGTTCTTCAAAACTGGTTTGCGGCCGGGCAATGGCCATAATGATAAAGATGATCGCCAATAACCTGAAAACGAAAGGCAGATGCCTGAAACTTATTTTCCAGGTCCTGAGCCCTTTTGCTGAAACATCTGAAATACTAATCGCCCCCTGCCGCTGATTGTTGTTTACGATATACCACCAGGTTAATACCGGTACCAGGATCAGCAACAGAAAAAACCAGGGTTGGCCAAAAGTTATATTATTAAAATAGTTGAATAGCAAAATTTAATTAAAAGTCAGTTGTTTAGAAGCTTTGAAGCTTCGGTGAAATTTATTGTTTCTTTTATTTTTTGCCTGCAATCTTCGCTTTCGTTTGACACAGGTTGATACTTCGCGAATTTTACTGCATCGGTACAACGAAGTGCAGTAGCCAGGTCTGAAATATTCCCGGGTGATAAATAAATACCTGCCAGGTTGATCAACAGATCGCCGGTTGTTTTATTCATCAGGTTCAGTTTTTGTTTTCGCCCCAGGTAATTTTTAAAAATTACGGCAAGCCTGATATGGTATTCTTTTATTTCCACAGTATCCTGCAAATTCAATTGATCAAGTTTTTTTAACGCCTGCATAGCTTCCTCATAAGGAGAAAGTTTGGATATGGCCGCTGCCGGCTGCACACTTTTTTTCTTCCTGAAAAACCGGTACAAAAGCCAAATAGCAAGCATCAGAAGAACACCTCCGCCGATGATATAATACCAGAAATAACCGGTAACCGAAACCCGGATGATCGGTTTTATGTCACGCAGTTGGTTGGTACTGTCGGCCCGAGAATAGGTAACGTTAACATCAAATGAATCGGTTTGAAAGATCCGGGGAGATCTTCCTGCAATATCCCGAAACTCAATGGCAAATGACGGAAATACCCATCGACCGGAGTCAAAGCTGGTGATGGTGATCGTTTGTTCAACTACTTTGGAATCGTTTTCTAAATGAAAGCTATCCACTTTATTGATCGCTACAACATTAAAATGTGGAATGGAATCAGGAATAACGAGCCATTTGTTTATGCCGGTATGATCAGGTGGTAAATTGGCTTTTATTTTAAGATCGATCTGTTCCCCAATTAAGATATCCTTTTTACCCGTAATGGTTTGCACTGTTTGACCAAAGCCAGATTGCATACAAAAAGAAAAACAGATCGTTATTCCGGCATATAAAGTGTTTCGATAAATTTTTGAGATCAACATCTGTTCTTTTCAATTATTAAATCCAATGTTGTTCGATGATTGTTCGTTCCTATCGGCCTTTCCAGGCAAGTATTTTTTCTTTCTCCAGGCATATTCATTGAACAACAATCACCAACATCCGTTTTATTTCATTCTCTTAATAAAAAATTGCTGCAATATTTTTACATAGTCGTCATCTGTACGTACATGCAGCAACTCTGCCCCTGCTCTTCTGAAATAGTTCTTACTCAATTCACTTTGCTGCATAAAATGCTGTTGATAGTTGTATCGAACCATTTCATCACTGCTGTCTATCCATTTGCTTTTTCCTGTCTCCACATCCTGCACCTGCAACAGGCCCGCATCGGGTAATTGCATATCCATTTTGTCATAAACCCTGATGCCGATCACATCATGTTTATTACCAATCACTTTAAGGTCATCATCATAGCCTGTAGTTAAAAAATCGCTCAGTATAAAAGAAATACTGCGTTGCTTAACCGACCGGCTGAAAAACTTAATGGCTTCATCCAGGTTGGTACCTTTTTGGGTAGGCTCAACGGTAAGCAATTCCCGCACAATATATAAAGCGTGCTTGCGGCCTTTTTTAGGTGGTACATATTTTTCAATTTTATTACTGAAAAAAATAACCCCTACTTTGTCATTATTGCTGACAGCACTGAAAGTTAAGACAGCCGCCATTTCCACAATCAGGTCTTTTTTTTGTTTGGTAATGGTTCCAAATAAATTACTGGCGCTGGTATCGATCAACAGCATAACCGTAAGTTCTCTTTCTTCTTCAAAAACCTTGGTAAAGGGGTGACTGAACCGGGCACTTACATTCCAATCAATAAACCGCACATCATCCCCGGCATAATATTCCCTCACTTCCCTAAAACTCATCCCTTTTCCTTTAAATGCAGAATGATATTCACCCGTAAACAAATGCGCGGTGATCTTCTTGCTATTTATTTCAAGCTCACGTACTTTATTTAATATCTCTTCAGTCGTTAATAACATAGCACTCTATTCGTTACAGGTTGCTCTTTGACGGTATTCATTCAGGAGACTTCGAATTAATAATGCATGCCCGCCAAAGGTTTATAAAAAAGGCCTTCGCATGTATACTGTTTAAAGTCCCCCCTTCGGTGGATTCAGGGGGCTTATGGCACATTTACCACCCTTAATATTTCATTTATGATCTGTTCAACATTTACATTTTCTGCTTCTGCTTCGTAAGTCAATCCAATTCTGTGTCGTAACACATCTTTACTGATGCTTCTTACATCCTCGGGGATAACGAACGCACGGTTGTTTAAAAAAGCATAGGCCTTGGCAGCCAACGCCAGGTTTATACTTGCTCTTGGCGAGCCGCCAAAACCAATCAATGGTTTTAATTTAGGCAGATTGTATTGATCAGGATAGCGCGTTGCAAAAACAATATCCAAAATATAATTCTCCACTTTTTCATCCAGGTAAACCTGCCGAACCAATTCTTTGGCAGTTAAAATTTCGCTGGTAGATGCAACCGGGTTTATGGGAGAAAAGCTAAGTTCCAAAGTATTCTGGCGAATGATCAGTTGCTCTTCAGATTTACTTGGATAATCTACCACCACTTTCATCATAAAACGGTCAACCTGAGCTTCAGGTAATGGGTAAGTTCCTTCCTGCTCAATCGGGTTTTGTGTAGCCAGCACCAAAAAAGGTTCGGGCAGCTTATAGGTTGTATCACCAATAGTAACCTGTCTTTCCTGCATGGCTTCCAGTAAAGCACTCTGCACTTTTGCCGGAGCCCTGTTTATCTCATCTGCCAAAATAAAATTGGAGAAGATGGGACCTTTACGAACCATGAATTCATTTTTCGACTGGTTGTATATCATGGTACCTACCACATCAGCAGGCAACAGGTCGGGTGTAAACTGTATGCGGCTGAAATCGGCATGTACGGCCTGAGCCAGCGATTTGATGGCCAGGGTTTTTGCAAGGCCGGGTACACCCTCCAGCAACACATGACCGTTGCTTAACAGGCCAATCAATAACCGTTCGATCATCGATTGCTGACCAACAATCACTTTACTTAATTCATCATTAATACGGGTAACAAATCCGGATGCATGTGTAATTTTTTCATTCAGCAAACGGATGTCTTCAGATGTTTGAACCATAGGTTATATTTTTTTGAGCCGGGCAGCGAAGCTTTAATCTGCTTCGTTGGTCCCGATAGTTATCGGGACACTCTTGTACAATATTTCTTTATTCGGCTTTAATTGTGTTTTACTTATTCCTCTTTGATCTTCGCTCTCTTCTACCAGTTCCCTCTCCTTGGGAGAGGGGTTTGGGTGAGGATGTGCAAAATACGAACTATGCATAACAAAAATTTGGCCGTTTTGATGAGGGGGGCAAAACTTTGTTAAAATCAATCTAACTTTATTAAAAAAAAATCATGATAGATCAACATCTTATAACCACATCAAACACACTGGAAGGTTACCGTATAACCAAACACCTGGGCCTTGTAAGAGGCATCACCGTAAGAAGTCGCAGTTTACTGGGCAATATTGGCGGCGGTTTCCAGGCATTATTTGGTGGCAAAATCAGCATCTATGTTGAGCTTTGCGAAAAAACAAGAGAAGAAGCTTACCAGTTAATGCTGCAACATGCCAATGAACGTGGCGCCAATGCCATCATCAACATGCGGTACGATGCCAACGAAGTGATGGCCGGTATTAATGAAGTGCTGGCTTACGGAACAGCCGTGGTTGTGGAGAAAATATAAATCTGTTAAAACCTGTTTTTTATCACCCTCAATGCATATGCCATATTCATCCTCCCCTGTTTTACAAAAAGAAAGAACTGATATTTTAGATATACTCCGAGGCTTTGCTTTACTTGGGGTTTTATTGGATAATCTTATGGGATTTACCGGTTGGTCCTTTTTAACGCAGGCTAGTAAGGAGGTACTGGCAACCTGGCCTGCAGACGGAATAGTAGGTTTAAGTGAACTTACTTTTATAAATGGAAAATTCTACAGTCTTTTATCATTATTATTTGGCATTGGCTTTTCAATCATTTTGATCCGTAATGAACAAAAAGGAATTAATCCATTAAAAATATTTTACCGCCGTTTGTTTTTCCTTTTATTAATTGGCCTGGGGCATTTATTGCTTTTATGGGAGGGGGATATTCTGGTTCTGTATGCACTGATAGGTATGTTGTTACCTCTATTCCGGAAATGTAGTGACAAGCTATTATTGATCTGGGCTGGCGTGCTGATTTTATCACCCATACTAATTGATATTGTCAAAGTAATCTTCCATATTAAAACTGGTGATTTTCTTGAAAATATTGCAAAGGGAATTGATAAAAAAAATGGTATCCCCGCTGATGACAGTTTCGCTGCTTATCTCTATAAAAATGGAAGCGGATGGCACGAGTGGTGCAATTGGCAGGCTTCGGGTTTTTTATGGCGCTATGCTTACATCATCGAAAGTAACCGTATACCCAAAGTGTTGGGCATGTTCCTGATTGGATTGTATGCCGGCAGAAAAATGATCTATACAAATCTTGAAGACAATATTTCGCTTTTCAAAAAATTACGTAAGTGGGGTTTCATTATTGGCATTCCTGCTGCCATTGGATGCACCGGTTTTGAAATCTTTGGAAAAGGAATACCAGATCCGTTGGGGCTTGGACACACTATTTTATATGCATTCAGTGTTGTACCGCTCTGCCTTGCTTATACATCCGTAATTTGTTTGCACTGGATAAAAAAGAAAGGTAAATGTAAATTAAAATTGCTGGCACCGCTTGGAAGAATGGCAATGACCAATTACTTAATGCAAACAATTCTTGGTATTACTATATATTATGGTGTTGGCCTGGGCTTTGGTGGAAATATCGGGCCTGTTCTTTTTGTTCCAATTGGTTTGGGAGTTTATGTTTTGCAAATTGCTTATAGCAACTGGTGGTTTAAATATTTTAACTATGGACCTTTTGAATGGGTATGGCGGCAGTTAAGCTATTGGAAAAGATTACCATTGAAGAAACAGCAAAACCAAATCAGCTAAGATATTTCCCTACAATAGGCATCCTTCGTCCCACACCAAAAGCTTTTGGCGAAATACGAATAATAGGACAAAACTGGTTGCGTTTGTATTCATTAATGTTTACCATTTTTAAAACCCGGTCTACAAGAACCGCATCAAAACCCAGTGCTTTAATTTCATTAGGCCCTTGTGTACGTTCAATGTATTGGTATAAAATTTTATCAAGTATTTCATACTCAGGCAAACTGTCTGAATCTTTTTGTCCGGGCCGCAGTTCTGCACTGGGTGGTTTTGTTATTATGTTTCTTGGAATGATCTCTTTATTGCTGTTTATATATTTCGCCAAAGCATAAACCTGCAATTTGTAACAATCGCCTAAAACACCAATGCCGCCGGCCATATCGCCATATAACGTACCGTACCCTGTTGCAAGCTCGCTTTTGTTGGATGTATTCAATAAAATGTAATCAAACTTATTGGCCATGGCCATCAATAAATTTCCCCGGCTGCGGCTTTGTATATTTTCTTCAGCTACACCAAACGGAAGGTCATTAAAAACGGGTTTTAGCTCTTCTAAAAAACTTTTGTAAATTTTTTCGATGGGTATAATATCGTAAGGATTACCCAGGTTCAAACTTAACTGTTCCGCATCGTTTACAGAATGAGTCGTCGAAAATTGTGAAGGCATCAACACCGCCCTCACATTATGTTTTCCCAAAGCGCTGCAGGCAAGTGCCAGTGTAACTGCACTGTCAATACCGCCACTGCTGCCAAGAATAGCCTTCGTAAATTCCATCTTGGAAAAATAATCGCTGATACCCATTACAATGGCATCATGCACCTGTTTGATATTTAGCTCCGCTTCCAGTCCCGTTGGCTCCAGCACTTTATCCGGTATGCTGTCGCCGGGTTCCAACACAGGCCCGTCAATCGTTCCGTCGTCCTGCAAAATAAAGGATTGAATGGCTTCTTCAAACATCGGTAACTGCCCGCAAAGGTTAGCCGCAGCGTCGAAAACCAGGGAAGCACCATCAAAAACTATTTCCGTCTGGCTGCCAACGGCATTACAATAAAACAAGGGTATTTTGTATTTGGTAACATTCGATTTTATGGTTGCTTTACGATCTTCATCATGGGTATAATCAAATGGGGATGCCGATAAATTGATCATCACATCCGGCTGCCGTTTCATCAACTCATCCATGGGACAATTGCGATACAGGGGATTGTCGCCCAGGTTCCAGATATCTTCACAAACAGTTACCGCAAGTTTCCTGCCTTTAAACGCAACAATATTCCAGTCATAAGCCGGTTCAAAATAACGGTATTCATCAAATACATCGTAATTGGGCAAACAGGTTTTATGTACCACTGCTTTTATTTCCTTTTCGTAGAGTAAATAGGCAGCATTAAACAGATCCTTTCCTTCCTTTACCGGGTTTCTGTCGGGTGCACCAACCAATACTCCGATGGTATCTGCGTGTTGTTTGATCACGTCGATGGCCGCATAACTTTTATTGATAAAATCTTCAAATTCCAGGAAATCGCGGGGCGCATAGCCACAAACACAAAGCTCACTGAAAACGATCAAATCACCACCCTGCTGCTTTGCAGTTTCAATGGCATCGATAATTTTTTTTGTGTTGCTTTCAAAATTGCCGATATGATAGTTTTGCTGTGCTAAAAATATTTTCATGCCCCAAAACCCTTAATCGGGCTTAACTTTATGTTTTGAAATGATTTTTTATCCTGGTAAAGTTAAATTAAGAAAATGAGAATAGTCTTTGTATTTCTGATTGCTTCGTGTTTGTTTTTTTCCTGCACCAACGGCAATAAAGCACCAGATATTTCACACATAAAAGTTGAACTAACAACCATGCGGTTTGAGCAGGACCTGTTCGGGCTGGATACATCAGGATTTACTGCAAATCTTGATATACTGATCAGCAAATACCCTTCTTTCGGAGAGAATTTTTTATCTACCATTTTAAATACCGAATCGGGGTGGCCGGCCGATAGTGCTGCTGATTATGTACATGGTTTTATTACGGCATACAAACAGGTTTATGATAGTGCGGAAAAAGTGTTTAAGGATTTTACTCCCTATCAAAATGAAATAAAAAAAGGCTTACAGTATGCCAAATATTATTTCCCGCAATTTAAAGAACCCAAAAAGGTCATTACCTATATCGGTCCGCTGGATGGTTATGGTGATATCCTTACCGATGATGCCATCCTGGTTGGATTACAACATCACCTTGGCAAAAATTTTTCGTTGTATAAATCGCCCATGGTTCAGGAAACTTATCCGGAATACATCAGTGACCGGTTTGAACCCGGGTATATTGCTGTAAACTGTATGAAAAATATTATCCATGATCTTTATCCCGAAAAACCGGAAGACAAACCGTTGGTTCTTCATATGGTGGAAAAAGGAAAACGGCTTTACGCCCTAAGCAAGCTTTTGCCGGAAACGGAGGAATACAGGTTAATAGGTTACAAAAATGACCAGTTAAAAGCGGCTTATGAACATGAAGCAGCTATCTGGGATCTTTTTGTTCAAAATAATTTTTTACGAACCATCGATAACAACATCATTAAAAACTATATTGGCGAAGGACCAAAAACACAGGAATTGGGTGAAGCATCACCGGGTAATATCGGCAGTTTTTCCGGGTGGCAAATTGTTAAGAAATTCATGTGGAAGAATCCAAATACCACTTTACAGCAATTGTTTGCCGCCGATGCCGAAACGATCTTTGAACAGGTAAAGTATAAACCTTAAAAAATGAACAGACAGGCAGGTTCATAAGCAAATGCAGGAACACCCATACACGCAAATATTAAAAAAGAATACCGGGAAATTAAGCAGCTTTTACCTGTTGCAATACAAATGCAGAACTTTTACCCAGGCTTTTCATTACCCTGAAATGTGAAAACAATGCCTGGGTCATCGTATCATATTTGTTGTATGGCAGATTATACTCTGCGCATTTTGCCATGACGATCTTGCTGATAGCAGGATAATGCACATGACTTACCCGTGGAAAAAGATGATGCTCTATTTGAAAATTCAAGCCGCCAACAAACCAGGAAATCACTTTATTTTTCATGGCAAAATTAGACGTTGTTTTCAATTGGTGCTCAGCCCAGGCGGTTTCCAGGTGTTTTGTCTGGTCTAAAGGAACATGTTCAAATTCGGTATTTTCAACCACATGTGCCAACTGAAATACCAGCGACAATGTTAAACCCATTACCGCATGAAGTACAAGAAAACCCACAACCCAGGGCAAAAATCCCCAAACCATTATCGGTAATACAATATAAAATGTGAGGTATAATACCTTGGTGAGCCAAAATATAAGGTGATTCCTGGTAGATAATTTCCAGGCAGCTGTACCATTGATTTTCCGGGAAAAATATTTAGCAAAGTCCATAAAGAATATCCAAAAAATAGAAGACAAGGAATAAATAGGCAATAAATACAGATGCTGTACTTTATGTGCTGGTACCCATTTTTGCGATTCACATTGGCGAATGATCGGGCTTTTGGCAATATCGTCATCTAGTCCGTCAACATTGGTGTATGTATGATGAAGAATATTGTGTTTTTGCTTCCAGAAAAACGCACTCGCACCCAATGCGTTTGCACTTAACCCCAAAAAATCGTTCAGCATGGGCCTCGTGGAATAACTGCCATGATTGGCATCGTGCATGATGCTAAACCCGATAGATGCAAACACAAATCCCAACAGGCCACAAAAAATAAGCGCAGGTGCTGTACTTAAATTGGCCAGCATCAATAATAAATATAAAGTAATGGCTGATCCCACTAAAATGATGGTTTTGCTGAAAAGTCGCCAATCGCCGGTTTTTTTGATCTTATTTGCAGTAAAGTATTCTTCTACAGAAGCTTTTAGCGCTGAGTAAAACTCATTATTGTTGCTTGAAAAAGTAATTTTTGCCATATCAGATTTTGTCGGTTTATTCAGAACATTAGTAAAAAAACGGTTTTTCAATTCACCTGGTAAAAAAATAAATCAAAAATAATCTTCTGATCACTTATTTTTTTAAAGCTGAAGGTAGGTTAAAACATTGAACCGGAAAGGTTAAATTAATTCAGTTTAAATGGGGTACACATGTCAAATGCAGGTATAACCACATCAAATGATTTCCTATTATGTACATTTTCCATGAGGTAAGTTCCAGTCATTTTACCAATTTCTGAACGAAGATTACAACCACTTACATATTGATAAGACTCGCCGGCTTTAATTTGTGGCTGAACACCAACAACACCTTCACCTTCAACCTCCTGCGAACTGCCATTACTATCGTAAATATGCCAATGTCTGCGCATAAGCTTAACCGGAAAAGTATTATTGTTTTCTATGGTAATACGATAAGCAAACATAAACTCACTGTTTACAGGATTACTGTATTCAGGCTGGTAATAGGTTTCTACACTAACCGTTATTCCTTCAGATATTTTAGAAATCATTATTCAAATTTATATTAAAAACTGGTTTACCATACCCCCATTTACTGTAATTTACAACATGCTGGATTTATAAACTAAAAATTTTATGCCGCAAAAAATACGTCGCCACTGCAATGGAGAAACAACCGTGGTTTGGCAACCCTAACTTTGTATGCACTCCGGCATTTGTTTTAAAGGTCTGCACGGGGGTTTTGCCCCCGCTGGAAACCCCGGATCGATATGGGTATTGGGGAAACCTAACAAATTATTAACCAGGAATAAAAATGCCCTGGTGGCGCATTGAGTTTTATAACCGGGGTCACAAAAATCTTATCCCTTTTTCGAACGCTTATAACCGTTCTTTAAAAGCCATAGTAAAACCTTTTCCCGGTTATCGCCCTGTACTATAATTTCGCCGGCTTTAACGGAGCCGCCTGTTCCGCAAAAAGATTTGAGATTTTTGCCTAATTCTTCTATATCTGTTAAAGTTCCCGTAAAGCCGGTAATGAGTGTCACAGCTTTGCCGGCCCTGTGCCTGGTATCTAACCTTATTTTTAGATTTTGTTGAGATGCATCGACGGTTTCCTGCTCACCTGCATTTTCAACAGCTATTTTAAACTCCGGATCGGTAGAATAAACCAGTCCACCCAATGTTTGTATTCTTTTCTTTGACATGATCCTTAATTTCAAATGATTACGGCTTTTAAACTCAAATCCAGGCTTCTTGCCTGGTGAATGATTGCGCCACTGGAAATAAAATCCACACCGGTGGCCGCATAAGATGCTATATTACCCAGGTTGATTCCGCCACTGGCTTCTGTTTCATATTTTCCTCCAATAATTTTTAATGCACCGGTAATTTCTGCAGGTGTAAAATTATCCAACATGATCCGGTTGACCTTTCCCACCGCCATTACTTTTTTTACATCTTCCACATTTCTTGTTTCCACTTCAATCAGTAACCCCGGTTTTTGTTGCTGCACATAAGCGTATGCTTTTTCAATGGCCATTTCAATTCCGCCACAGTAATCGATGTGATTGTCTTTGAGCATGATCATATCATACAAACCGAACCGGTGATTGTTACCTCCACCAATTTTTACGGCTGCTTTTTCCAGGAGCCTGAAGTTTGGGGTGGTCTTCCTGGTATCCAGCAACCGGGTTGTATACGGTCGTAATTTTTCTGTATAAAGATTGGTCAGTGTTGCAATACCGCTCATGCGTTGCATACTATTTAAAACCAATCGTTCGCATTGCAAAATTGTATGCACTTTGGCTTTTATTTCAAAAGCAGTTTCACCAGGTTGCATCCTGTCGCCATCTTTCTTAAATGACGTAAAAATGACATCTGGCTGCATGTGCCTGAAAATTTTTTCAGCAACAAGCATACCGGCAAGTATTCCATCTTCTTTAATATGTAAGACCGCTTTTCCTTCGGCATCTTTATCAATGCACGATAAGGTGGCATGATCACCGTCGCCAATATCTTCAGCAAGTGCACGATTAATAAGTATTTCTAAATGTTGATCAAAACTCATGGCAACAAAGCTAAGGAAGACAGAAAAATAAAACCCCGAAAATTTCCGGGGTGATCAGTGATTTGATTAAATAAAGGTTAGTTATTCTCGAAGGTGATTCCCTGCAGCAATTGTTTGTCGCCTTTTTGTTTCATAAAGATGGTTGTTCTGTAAGAACTGTTTTTTGTGACCAGCGTACCGATACAATATTGCGATCCCGAATTTTCGCCTTTATGTATCACTTCAAAGCTTTTTACCACGTTGAAATTCAAAAAATCCTTTAATACCAATTCCGCCTGCTTTTTTCCATAGCTGTTACTTTTCTCCGGCATATTTATTTCAACCGTATTGTCAAAGAATTTGGCTATTTCTGCCGCATTGCCGGTTTTCATGGCATTGATGACTTCGTCAATACTGGAAAAAATACTGAATGAAGTTAAACATGCAGCTATGGTTAATATAGATAAAAATTGTTTCATGACATGGTGTTTTACAATCTATAAAAATACTAAAAACGTGCCAAGCCGGTTAATAATTGTTTGTTAACGACCGTTTTTATTTCCAAAAGACAAAAATTAGCTATTATTAGTTGCAAATATTTTAGTTTTATCAAATGAAAGATAAAAAAGTAATCCTGATTATTATGGACGGTTGGGGTTTGGGGAAAGAAAAAGCCTCTGATGCCATACAAAATTCTAATACTCCGTTTGTTAGCTCTTTATATGCAACTTATAAAAATACAACCCTGGTTACCTGTGGTGAAGAGGTGGGTTTGCCAGAAGGCCAGATGGGGAACAGCGAGGTGGGGCATTTAAATTTGGGAGCCGGCCGGATAGTTTACCAGGAGCTGCAACGCATTAATGTTGCCATTAAAACAGGTGAATTTGCAACAAATGAATCCATGCTTGCTGCCATTCATTATGCAAAAGAAAAAAGTAAACCACTACATTTAATAGGTTTGGTTAGCGATGGAGGCGTTCATTCCCATCTAAATCACCTCAAAGCGATTACCAGTTTATGCAAAGAGGAAGGTTTAACTAATGTACTTATTCACGCTTTTACGGATGGCCGGGATACTGACCCAAAAAGTGGACTTGTTTTTTTAACAGACCTGCAGGATCATCTTAATAAAACTGTTGGCAAAATAGCCAGTATAACCGGCCGGTATTATGCCATGGACCGGGATAAAAGATGGGAACGGGTAAAACTTGCCTACCAGGCATTGGTCGATGGTTTGGGGTTTAAAACCGATGACATGTTGTTGGCCATCAAAAAATCTTATGATGATGGTATAACCGATGAATTTATTAAACCCATCATCCATTCAGGAATTCAACCGGCGACTATCAAAACCGGCGACGCGGTTGTCTGTTTTAATTTCAGAACCGACCGCTGCCGCGAAATTACAGAAGTACTTACACAAAAGGATATGCCGGAGTTTGATATGAAAAAACTGGATCTGCATTATACCACCATGACACAATATGATCAAAGTTTTAAAAATGTACATATAGTTTTTCAAAATGATGATCTGAAAAACACCTTGGGTGAAATACTGGAACAAAATAACAAAACACAGATACGCATAGCTGAAACTGAAAAATACCCACATGTAAGTTTCTTCTTTAGTGGAGGAAGAGAACAGCCTTTTAAGGGTGAAAAAAGGATCATGATTCCGTCGCCCAAAGTGGCAACGTACGACCTGCACCCGGAAATGAGCGCCTTTGCAGTAACAGCGGCCATTGTACAGGAAATAAATAACAGATCGGCCGATTTCATATGCCTGAATTTCGCCAATGCAGATATGGTGGGCCATACAGGCGTATGGGAAGCCATCATTAAAGCCGTGGAAACCGTTGATCAAAGTGTAGAGCAGGTTGTTACAGCCGCGTTACTGAATGATTATACGGTACTCTTAACGGCAGATCATGGCAATGCAGATTATGCCATTAACGATAATGGTACGCCAAATACAGCCCATACAGTTAACCCGGTTCCTTTATTTTTAATTGATAAAGATTGGAATGGGGATATTAATTCGGGGAAATTAGGAGATATTGCTCCTACTATTTTACACATCATGGGCTTACCCGTGCCCAAAGAAATGACCGGTAACCTGTTAATTAATTAAATGCACAAAATTTTATTATGCTGAAGAAAATTTTAAAAAGAACTTTCCAGGTTTTATTGCTGGCATTTATTGTTATTCAATTCTTCCGCCCCGCAATAAACAAAGCAGCAGGTATCAGCAAAAATGATATCAGTACCAGGTATGCAGTACCGGACGATGTTCAGGCCGTTCTTAAAACCAGTTGCTACGACTGTCACAGCAACAACACGGTTTATCCCTGGTATGCCGAAGTGCAACCGGTTGCCTGGTGGTTAAATGACCATATTAAAGATGGCAAAGGAGACTTGAATTTTTCGGAGTTTGCCACCTACCGCATCGGTCGCCAATACAGAAAACTGGAAGAGATCAATGACCTGGTTAAGAAAGGCGAAATGCCTCTTGATTCCTATTTATGGATACACAAAGATGCCGTTTTAAACGATGCGCAAAGGCTTACGCTAGCCAATTGGGTTACCTCGGTGAGGGATACCATCAAAGCAAATTACCCGGCAGATAGTTTGGTGAGAAAAAAATAATGTCTAACTTCAATTTCGCTTGATTGACATGCAAACTGCGCTTAAAAAAATATTGGCCTTTGTACTGGTGCTGTTATTGGCAATCCCGTTGCTTTACGCTGTATTTATCCTGGCTAAACAACAGGTTTTGAAATTTAACGCCCGGGAAAAATTCAATACCGGGATCATGCAAACCATATCCCTGTCAAAAGATCATATTAAATGGGTAAAAAAAGGAAAAGAAATTCTGATCAGCGGAAAGTATTTTGATGTCAAATCTTACCAAACCGTTGGTGACCAGGTTTTGTTTACCGGATACTATGATCACAAAGAAGACAAACTGGTTAACCGGTTAAAGCAATTTTTTAAGCTCAAAACCGGATCCGAAAACCAGGCTGATTTAACAGCGTTTAAATATATTTTCTTTCCTACTTATAGTCCACAACCTGCAATTGCGATCGGCATAAACTGGAAAATAACGTCAACCGCATTTTATACCTACCAGGAACAATTATCCACTTGTTCATCCCCGGTTTTTATTCCGCCTCCTCAGCTATAATTATCTTATTTTTTTTATTTGCTGATACTTAATAATTAAGTTATCTGTACCCATGCATATAGCTATACCATACGTTTAATAATTCAACTTTTATGAGCCGGCTTTTTATATTAATCATACTTTCTCTTTCGTTTTTTGTCAGTTTTTCTCAAGGCAAAAAAAAGCAGGCCATTGCAGACTCCAGTTTTAAAGAAGTTAACCTGGATGACGTGACCGTTTCGGCAAGCAGGTTTTCTGAAATGAAAAAATATGTAGTTCAACAGGTACAAACGATTGGCGCAGAAAAAATTAAATTTCTGAACCAGCAAACCACTGCCGAAATGCTTACCCATACCGGTAACGTCCTGGTACAAAAAAGCCAGCTGGGTGGTGGAAGCCCCATTATCAGGGGCTTTGAAGCTAATAAAGTACTCATTGTTGTTGACGGAGTACGTATGAATAATGCCATCTTTAGAGGCGGACATCTACAAAATGTACTTAGCATGGATAATAGTATTTTAGATAGGACGGAAATTCTGTTTGGCCCGTCATCTGTGCTTTATGGAAGTGATGCCCTGGGTGGTGTCATGAGTTTTTACACGAAGAAACCACAATTTGCAACCGATGGAAAGAAAAGCATCTTAGTAAGCAATGCGTTTTTCCGTTATAGTTCTGCTTACCGTGAGAAAACAGGCCATGTGGACTTTAATTTCGGAACTCCAAAAACAGCTTTTTTAACAAGTTTTACTTTTTCCGATTTTGGTGATTTAAGACAGGGGAGCAACCATTATAAAAAATACCCGAACTGGGGTAAGCGTAGTTTTTATGTGGAAAGAATCAATGGCAACGACAGTATGATCACCAACAGCAGACCTGAAATACAGGTTCAATCAAATTATAAGCAGTACGATTTCCTGCAAAAAGTTTTATTTAAAACAGGCAGGATTGAAAACGTACTCAATTTTCAATATTCCACAACCGGTGATGTTTTCCGATATGACCGGCTTACTGAAATAAACAGTTCGGGCGTTGCAAAAAGTGCCCAATGGTATTATGGCCCTCAAAAAAGGCTGTTGGCGTCCTGGCAGTTAAATCTTCCAAAAGAAAAATTATATGATTATGGTACTATTACAACAGCCTGGCAGGATATAGAAGAAAGCCGTCACAACCGTGGTTTTAAAAGCAGCAAGCTTAACCACCGCACAGAGCAGGTTAATGTAATCAGTTTGAATGCCGATTTTAAAAAGACCATCGGCAAAAATGAATTCAGTTACGGAACTGAATTTCTATATAACCAGGTAAATTCAAAAGCCTATGCCGAAAACGTAAATACAGGGCAAATTTCAGCATTGGATACCCGCTACCCCGATGGTGGAAGCAATACGCAAACCTATGCAGCTTATGGCACCCTGTTGCACAAAATAAATTCCAAAATAATTGCAAATGCAGGCTTCCGTTATTCATACAACAAGCTTTACTCAAAATTCAATGACAAAACATTTTTCCCTTTTCCTTTTAATGACATCACGCAAACGTCTTCTTCGCTGACCGGCAACATAGGCATAATATTTTTACCCGAAAGGGGCTGGAGAATAGCGACTTTGTTCTCAAGTGGTTTTAGAACGCCCAATGTGGATGATATGAGTAAGGTTTTTGAAAGTGGCAATGGCACGGTGATTATACCCAATCCTAAAATAAAACCTGAGAAAACGCTTAATTATGAGGCTACGATTTCCAAATCATTTTTTAACAAATACCAGGTAAGTTCTACAATATGGTATACCAATTATACCGATGCGTTGTCCACCGATTTCAGCACCTACAACGGATCTTCAACGATCAATTATAATGGATCAACCAGTCAGGTAGTAACGGTTGTAAATAAAAACAAAGCCTACGTTTGGGGTGTAAGTGGCAGCTTTGCCGGCGATGTTAATACGCATTTTTCTTTTTCAACCGTGTTAAATTATACTTATGGCCGGATCAAAGAATCGCCAAAAAATTATCCGTTGGATCATGTAGCCCCTTTATTTGGCCGAACCAGTTTCTTTGTAAAATATGGTAAATTTAAAAGCGAAGTGTTTGCTTTATATAACGGGGCAAAGGATTCGGCAAATTATAATTTACGGGGTGAAGACAATCATATTTACAGTGCTGATCCGGTAAACGGTTATACTCCCGGGTGGATTACAGCTAATCTGCGTTCGTCATTTGATATTAACAAATATGCGACTATCCAATTTACAGCCGAAAATATACTAGATAAATATTATAGGGGATTCGCCTCCGGTTTAAGCGCACCGGGCCGTAATTTTGTGTTCACTTTGCGCATAAAGCATAGATAATAATATTGTTATTTTAAAAGAATACGTTAAAATTTGAAATCCAGTATATCCCCATCAGGCCTTTTTTAGCTCCATGCAGCAGTACTTACTTATAATTTGTCTATATTTATAGGGTAAATCATGATCTCATAATGACGGAAGAACTGATGCTAATCGGATGTAGGAAGAATAATGCTGCCGCACAGGAAGCTTTATATAACCGTTTTAGCCCAAGAATGTTGGGTGTATGCTACCGATTTGCAAAAAACCGCGAGGATGCAGAAGATATGTTGCAGGAAGGGTTTATTAAAGTTTTTACGCAAATACATCAATACAGGAATGAAGGAGCTTTGGAAGGTTGGATTAGGCGTATTGTGGTTCATACCTGTATCAATATCATCAAGAAGAATAAAAAGTTTTCTGACAGTGTTGAAATTTCGCAGGCCCATAATATTCATATCCGGGAGGAAATGATTCCATCTATTATGCAGGCTAAACAGGTTGTTGAAAGCATCAGGCTATTACCATTGGGATACCGAACAGTTTTAAATCTTTATGCCATTGAAGGTTATTCGCATAAAGAGATCGCTTTTTTACTGGATATTGAAGAAAGTACAAGCCGAAGTCAATACACCCGGGCCAAATCGATGCTGGAAGAAATTTTGATCAGGAAAAAAATAATTCAAAAGCCCAGGAAAAAAAATCTTTTTTTTGGAAATATATGACCAAATTAAATTTTGGAATTACCAATTACTACTAAGTATTAAAAGAGATGAAGAACGATTTTTACGACGATGGATTTGAGCTGCTGCTGAAGGAAAAGGCAGATCAGTTCAGCATGTATCCTTCTAAACGGGTTTGGCACAGCATTTACAATGACCTGCATCCCGGCCGAAGGTGGCCTTCCCTGGCCATTGGTATGCTGCTGATTACTTCCTTATTACTTATCGGACACCTGAATACGGGTGATCATCGCATGAATCCGAAGTCAAATAATGCTGCAACGATCAATACAATTAACACAAACATTATCACACAAAACACAATTAACAAAACAAACCAGGTAAACAAAACAAAAGCACATCAACCGCCTGTTGAATATTACGACAAAGCATTTGAAGATGTAATTACAAATGAAACAGACTTTTATACGTACACGGTTGTAAGAAATAACAGGCCCAAAAATTTTTATTATCCTGAAGATGCCCCGACTCCCGAACCAGGATTTGTTATTGACAATACAGTTGTAAAAAATAATGAGACGGATATAATCCAAACAGTTGATACCTATATTAAATCGAACCGGATTTTTGCCGATATCACTATGTACAGGAAGAAAAAAGCGAATCCTTCAGTTGTTTTAACAAAAAATAATTTACAGGATAAATATCCGGAAAATATGGGTGAACCGGAAGCATTAAATATTTCTTCCTTAGACAGATCATCATTAACCCCGCCAGCTATTATCAATAGTAAAGGTATTGATCCGGATAGGTTTGCAGCAGCTGATATAAAATCAACGCTTCTTGTGACTAAAGTTGAGGAAAAAAAAGGTATAACCCCTGAAGAAAAAGCCTGGATTGAAAATTATGCCCTGCATAATAATAAAAAGGAAGGCAGTAAATTTAAAAACCGACTGGCTTACGAGTTTTACGTTACTCCTGCGGTTAATTATCGCAAATTAACTACCAAATCAAAAGGGTCTGCCACGGCCTTTGCCAATGCGGATATTAACGAAGTGATGAGTCAAAAACCGGGTCTGGGTATTGAAACCGGTTTAGGGTTTACCTATTCCGTTGCAAAAAGACTTCAAATAAAAGCAGGACTGCAGTTTAATTATACCAATTACAATATTGACGCAGATAAAACAAATCATCCGATCATTACCACTATTTTACTGAATGATCCTGCTACTGGCTATTCCTACCCCGCAGCCAGAGTAACAACCATTTCAAATAACTATAATGCTTCAGCGTTACAACCCGTAACCTTGCATAACAGAACTTACCAGGTCTCTGTACCCGTTGGTTTTGCTTATAAACTTTCAAGCGAAAACAATGTGGATTGGTTTGCAGGAGCCACCGTACAACCATCCTATGTTTTTGGAGGTAACGCCCACCTGATATCATCAGATCTAAAAAGTTATGTATCAGACCCAACCTCCATCAGGTCCTGGAATTTAAATTTGGGATTTGAAACCTATATGAATTTTAGACTGGGTGCAAGTTATAATCTGCAGGTAGGGCCACAGGTTCGATATCAGGTATATTCTACCTACCGCAGAGATGTTGCTTTAATTGAAAAGCCATACGCTATTGGGCTCAAATTTGGTTTAACAAAGGGATTCTGATTAATACATACCATAACAAAATGGCAGCAAAAAGGTAAATATCATTGCTGCATTTTTATTTCCGGAAGTAACCGGTAAACTTTAGTTTAAGCACTGAATTTTTGCAAAGCCATCCTTTCCGTTTACATTTGAAGCATGAAGATCATTTTCCCGCTGATAGCTTTTGCCGTTGTTTTATTTTCCTGTAATCATACAGGAGAATCCGATGCCGTGGCCAGAGAAAAAGCAATGCCCCTGGCACAGAAGTTTTTTCCGGTTACGGCTTACCTGAAGGGTGAAATCTATAATATCAAAAAAGCAGGAATTAATCCTTTAAAATATACAACCGTTGACGACAGAACGGATTCGGTGTGGATAAAAATTGAAGACCTGGATGCGGCCGTTCAGGAATTTTTACAACCTGAAATTGATTCATTAAACCTGGTATCTTTTTATACCGAAAAAAGTTTTTTAGACCAATCTATCAATGCAGTCACTTTTACTTATGATCCATCGGTATTATTGCCCGACAGTATGAAACTGAAACATTGGGATGTGTATATTGATCCCGAGGCCAACACCGTTAAAAGAATTTATATGGTGAAAGAGATCAGCAAAACAAAAACACTTCAATTAACCTGGATCAATAACCAATGGTGCAAAATAACTACTATTATAACTGACGAAAACGGTCTGTCAAAAATTGAAAAAGAAGAAAAACTCGTCTGGGATTTCTAAAACAAATGACGCAAAAAGAATTTTCAACCATGGCTTCCTCGATCCCTGCTTTACCGGGTATCTATAAATACTATGATGAAGCAAAAGAGTTGTTATATGTTGGCAAGGCAAAACATTTACGGAAGCGGGTAAGTTCCTATTTTACCAAAACCTTTACCACCCATAAAACACAGGAGCTTGTTCAACGAATTCACCACATAGAATTTACGATCGTTAATAATGAACAGGATGCTTTTCTGTTGGAGAATACGCTCATCAAGGAATTTCAACCCCGTTTCAATATTAGCCTGAAAGACGGCAAAACCTATCCCTATATTGTTATAAAAAATGAACGGTTTCCCCGGGTGTTCTTTACCCGAAGAAAGATCAATGACGGTTCACAATACCTGGGACCTTATACATCGGTAGACAAAGTGAGGGAACTGCTGGACTTTATCAGGCAAACGATTCTGTTACGCACCTGCAAACTGAATTTATCTGAAAAAAATATTAAACAGGGTAAATTTAAAGTTTGCCTGGAGTATCACCTGGGTAATTGTAAAGGCCCTTGTGAAGGACTGCAAACCCTGGAAAATTACCAGGCAGAATTGCAACAGCTGGTTAACCTGCTCAAAGGAAACCTATCGCCGGTTATGCAATATTTTAAACAGGAGATGAAGGGCCATGTTGCCAAAATGGAATTTGAAAAAGCAGCACTCTATCAAATCAAAATTGAGCACCTTAAAAATTACCAGGTTCGTTCGGCTGTGGTAAATACCCGTATTGGATCGGTGGATGTTTTTTCAATATTGGAAGATGGCAATATTGCTTATGTAAATTACCTGGCGGTAAATAACGGCACTATTGTACAAACAAAAACCATTACGCTGGAAAAGCGGCTTGATGAAACCGCAGCGGAGGTTTTAGCATTTGCCGCAGCCCAGATCCGGGACAGCTTTGGCAGCACAACCCAAGAAATCATTGTGCCTTTTAAAATTGATTTTCCCCAACAGGACATTGTCATAACTGTACCCAAAGCCGGCGATAAGAAAAAACTTCTCGACCTGTCTGAAAAAAATGTGAATTATTTTAAGGAGGAACTCAGGAGAAGAAAGATGCTGAATCTGGAAGAAAAAACAAGCGATGAGAAGATAAAAGTACTGGAACAGTTGCAAAAAGACCTGATGTTATCAGCCGTTCCCCTGCACATTGAATGTTTTGATAATTCAAACCTGCAGGGCAGTTATCCGGTATCTGCTGTTGTTTGTTTTAAAAACGGAGAACCAAGCAGATCCGAATACCGGCGCTTTAAAGTAAAAACAGTTGTTGGCATTAACGACTTTGCATCTATGACCGAAGTGGTTTACAGGCGATATAAACGTTTATTGGCTGAAAATGAGCCTTTGCCTGAATTAATTATCATAGATGGAGGAAAAGGCCAGCTAAGCGCTGCTATGCAAAGTATATCGGCATTAAAACTGCCAGGCACAACTTCCGTGGTAGGATTGGCAAAAAATGAAGAAGAAATATTTTTTCCGGGAGATACGGAGTCGGTTAAGCTACCCTGGGACAGTGAAAGCCTTAAACTAATCCGAAGAATAAGAGACGAGGTACATAATTACGGTATAACCTATCACCGTAACTTGCGTAGCAAAGGAACTTTTGTTAATGAGCTGGAACAAATTAAAGGAATTGGTAAGGCAACTGCCAATTTGTTACTTAAAAAATTTAGATCGGTAAATAACATAAAAACCAGGCCTGTTGACGAAATTGTTGAGGTAATTGGAAATGCCAAAGCAGTTTTATTAAACAATTATTTTAATAACAACCAGGCATAAAAACTTTGTTGTTATTCCGATCCCTAAAGTTTTACGGGGAAACATTTTTTGTGGTATGTACCCACGAAGAATAAATTTTTCCTTCGTTGAAATAACAATCTAATCAACCAGTTGTAGTCGGTAAAAGATATACCTCCCGAACAGGTCCGCAATTTCAAAACTGAACAGGTATTAAAAAAAAGGGGCCTGAATAGAAATTCAGCCCCGTTTAAAATCCAATATCCTATGAAAAACCGAGACGAAGGTAATCATTCAATATTTTATAACCTATACCCTTTTGTGGGTATATCACTTAATTTGATAGTTTGTTAACAACTGATACTAATTGTTTAATAAATGAAAAAGCCCCCAATAAAATTGGAGGCTTAAACAAATTTGTATTTTTTAATTTAGTACGCCCATAAATCCTGTTCGTAGTTAAATATTTTTTCCTTAATATTTTCTCCTTCCAGTAATTGAAGAATGCCTTTATCCTTTAAGCCGGGGTATTGATCAATAAACCTGTCGTACGGGTTATCAATCGTACTCTTGATAATGCGGCCATAAAACATCCTGCTTTCAAACAGGTCTTCCCAACTCATACGGGCGCCATAATTTTTACCGTTATACACATCATATTTGGAAAAAATGGGTCTCATATCGGGATAATATACCCAAAATAACTCCTGTGTGCCCTGGAATTGATTGGTTTGAGATGTATATACGTTCATCACCGGTGCTATACCCAGTATTCTCCAGAATAAGCGGGAACTTTCTTTATCAAAAATAACCTCTTCTTTTATTCTGAATTTATAGAAAGAATCTAATACGATATCGCGTATAAGGGTATCATAACGGGTTATATTACCGTTTTCATCATAAAATGGAGATATTACCGGGTCGCCAGACATACGTTGAACAATTTCTGCCTTTGTCATGGGTGTGGTAAACCGATCATCCACAGCTTGAAAAACTGTTACTGCACTATCCTGTATGGCTTTAAATAAAATAGAAATGAAACGTTGGTTACCATTATTTTCATCTGCAGAATAACGGAATGGCAGGTTAATTTTTTCCCTGGTATCAATTTCTCTCCAGATCTTGTGACGGTACATCGCATCATCAGCTCTTAAATTTTCATAGGGTAATGGTGTTCTGTCTTTCAACATCGTTGTTTCAACCGCTTCATCGGGGCGCAAAGACTTTTTCACCGTTTTTATTGGTAAACTGTCGTTCACAGGAGGAGGAGGTGGTGGTGCCGCTACAACCGCAACAGTATCAACCTGGGGTATTGTAGGCTTAATATTTGCTTTCGTCTTCGAAGACGTGGTTTTACGGGTACTTGCCCGTTTTGTAGAAGTCCGTTTTTTAGTCTGTGCATCAACCGTATTTGCCAATAAACTTAGGCAAATGGCAAACGTAAAATATTTAAAATACCTCTTTTTCATGCGTTTTTATTTTTACTCCTAGAATAATGTAAAGTAAGGAGGGTTTTGAATTGTTCTTGGTTGACCATCCGGTCCTACAACACGTATATTATCAAAAGTCACTATTGAACCCGGCGCCAATTTATCCATATATTGTTTAGCCGAACCAAGACTTCCACTAGATAACGAAATACTATTCACATTTCTGTCACCAGGAATGTTAAAATATACTGTTCCGCCGGTAACCTGAAATTTTGCTTCAAAATCGAAGTTCTCCAGGTCAGCACGTACAAATTGTTGATTTCTGAAAACAACTGCCTGGATCTTTCCGCCGGCACTAGGACCAACTTTAATGATTGGATCAGGAATACGTTTGATGCGGAAAGCAAAACTGCTTGGTTTTCCATCAGCAGTTACAGTAATACTTGCATTACCAATAGCATTCACTTTAACAATGCGTTTTGAGCCGGTACCACTAATGGTTCCACCTGTCATAGAAACATTGGTTTTATCCCAACCTGTTGGTGAACCAATGGTTATTGGATTATCAACACCTATATAAAATACATTCATTTTATCCAGCATTACAGCCGCTCCACCGGGTGTACCAACTGTATATTTTATTGTGAAAGGCTTTGTTTCTTTGCCTCCATCGGGTTTTGTATACGATACATTAACTGTAACGCTTTTTTCACCGCCACCATCAGCATTAAATTCCTTAATGGCAACACCCTCTGCATTTACCGGAACAGAAGCTCCGCCTATACTGATTTGCGGTTGTGCTGCTGTACTATATGCACCCACACCCGCAGTGATGGTAACTTTTTCGCCTGGCATTACATAATTAGAACTTTGTCCAACAACCGCCGCAAATTTGTCGTACACAAATTGAACCGAGCCAATTTTGCTGTGAGCATAGTTTACCAGGGTGTTCTCGGCATTCTTTACGTTGTTTTGGAATTTACTCAAAATTGTTAAAGCTGCTACGGTTGGTGTCATATGGAAATAAGATGAAGTAAAATCTTTCATTTTACCTTCTTTGCCTTTTACACCTTCAGTACTTACCGGAAAATTTGCTTCAAACTGTTTGAATTCTGGATCAATGTTAGATACAGCAGTTTTATAATCATCGAGCTTCTTTTTCAGTTCATCACCTTTTTTGCCTGTTTCAAAGATTCTTGTAGAGGCGTCCAGATTATCTTCTTTAAAAGAACCATCTTCTTTTAGGTTAGACCCTTTTTTTAATTCATCTTTCAATTCTTCAAGGTATTTGGAAAGGTCAGCAGAAAGAACTTTTACCTGGTCTGCTTTTGGTGCCCATTTTGCTGCTTGCTCCCTGTATTGAGCATCGTTCTTTTTTTGCTCTAAGGATTTATAAACATCATCTGTAGCCTTGCCTAAGTTCGTAGAAGAACCCTGCAAGCTTTTATCTACAGTTTTGAAAGCTTCAATAACCTCGTTCGATACGTTCAGCGCCAGGATAGCGGTCAACACCAAATACATAATGTTGATCATCTTTTGCCTGGGCTCTCTAGGTAAAGCCATAATATTTTAGATTTTACGATTGTTTTTGTTAAATGGTTTTCTTTGATTTGTTGGTTTAATAATAAATCATTAAACCGGTTGGGGCTTTTAATCGTTTACCATATTATCGGCCCACCTGCATTGCACTCAGCATATTGCCATAAACCGAGTTTAATTTAGTCAGGTTATTTGCCAAAGCACTGATCTGCTCTTTGGCTTTTCCTGCATCTTCAACTGTACCCATCATGGTTTGACTGGCTTCGGCCAATTTACCGTAGAACGTATTTAATGACTTTAAATGATTATTACTTTCTTTCAATTCCAGTTCATAGATCGTATTTAATGATCCCAGGTTTTTAGTTAAAACCTGTACCTGGTCATGAAATCCTTTTGCACTGTCAGCTGCACTGCTGAAGGTGCTCATTGTAGCTGCACTGCTTGCAAAAGCCGTTGTCATTGATCCCAGGGCAGTAGCTGCCTCTTTTGTTTTGTTGCTGAAATCACCTGTATTTTTTACCACATCCCCAATCTCGGTCATATTACCTACGGTACTTTGTAATTTTTGAAATCCATCGCCCAATTTTTTAAGGTTGGTTGGATTAATATCCGCCTGCTGCATCATTTTATCCATTGACTCCAGTGATGGGTTTGCAATCACATCGTCCGGCTGGTCGTCTTCTTCATGATGCTTAGGTTTAACCCATTCGATTCCGGCATACACTAAAAAGATTGCCGTTTCCGTCCACATTCCTATCGTTAACATCATATCGGCATATGATTGGTGAGTAAGCTTTGCCCAGGCGGCGAAGATGATTACGGCAGCTCCGGCACTTACCAAAACATCAATTAGGGTTAAAAAGGTTCTTTTGTTGTGAGCCATGATTTAAATGTTTAAGTTTTAATTGGTGGTTATCTATTAAAGTAAATTACACAAGTCTTTATGGTGCCGGATTTTAATACAGGCAATTCCAATTTATTCTATTTAAAAATTATTTCTTATTTCTTACCTTTTTTTTGAGCCGGAGGTAAATCAATTACACACCGAAAACCAATATAAGATTTGGATGTATCCTGGTATTCATATGCACGTGTACCTGTTCTTAAGAAATACCCAACGTCTTTCCAGCTTCCGCCGCGTAATACTTTACGTTTATCACGAGGTTTGTCTGTTTCTTTCGCATTATACCTGATATCCGGATTCATATCATGTTGAAAGTTGTAAGCTCCTTCATAATATAAAGATGAGGTCCATTCTGAAACATTACCCGCCATATTGTATAATCCAAAATCATTTGGCCAATAGGCATCAGCCCTTACCGTATAAAAACCACCATCTTCGGGGTAATTACCACGCCCGGGTTTAAAGTTTGCCAACAGGCAGCCTTTTTTATTTCTTAAGTAATAACCACCCCAGGGATAATCAGCCTGTGAACGTCCGCCTCTTGAAGCATATTCCCACTCAGCTTCGGTCGGTAATCTAAAATCAGATTCCGCAATTTTTTTCTTTGATTCCAAATAGGCATTCATGTAATGTGTTCTCCACTCGCAGAAAGCCGTTGCCTGTTTCCAGTTTACACCAACCACAGGATAATTTCCAAATGCAGGGTGACTGAAGTATTTTTTCGCCATTGGTTCATTATACGAATAGGCAAAATCTCTTACCCAGCATAATGAATCCGGATAAACAGGTATTGCTTTTTTAATAATGAATTTTGAGCGGGGTACTGTAGCGTCTTTATTCTGAGCCGCTGCTTTATAATCAAATATTTCTGATTGGTATACAATTTTTGTAGCGTCAAGCTCTTTTTTACCAAATAACCGGTTATCCGGCGTAACAATGATCGCATCTACTTTTTCCATAGTTGCTTTATCGCCCCATTTAATGGTATTTGCTTTTTTCCAATCAATATACTCATTACCGTCTGAACCCTGCTTAACAAAGTTCATCAATTTGGCAGCAATCGAATCCCGAACCCAGTTTGTAAACTGGCGATACTCGTTGTTGGTGATTTCTGTTGCATCCATCCAAAAACCGCTGATCGAAACAGCTTTATTACGGGCAGTTAGTGCATAACTCATATCCTCATCACTGGATCCCATGTGGAATGTTCCCGGTGGAACATAAATCATGCCCGGTGGCTTTGGAGGACTCCACCTGGATGCAGGGGCAACCCCAATTAACTGTCCTTTGTCAACAGTATAACCGGTCGTAGATTTACTGCTGGATTTTTTGCAACCAACAGTTAATGATGTTATAGCAATTACAGCTACGAAATAGAACAGCCTGTACTTCATTGTATTTAACTTTGAGGGTATTGGGCAAATGTAATGATTATTTTTATTTATCATCATTTAATAGTTGAGTCAATTGTTATTTTGTAAGTAAAATTAGCCCTGATAAATTTAAACGACATAATAATTCAAATATTGTGTTTGCCGGTATTAACCTTATCTTAAATTTTAGTAATAAAATTGTTACCACCATTATAATTAAAATGCTGGTGCATAGGTTATTTGGTTATTGATATGGATAATTGGACTCGCAATCTCGATTGTTTTTTTTTATCCGCAAAAAAAATCGGTATTTTCCTTGATTAACTTGCCTTACGGCCATTCTAAACATAACATCAAACCCTGTTCAAACCTTCAATAATCACTTCGTCAACTGATGCCTTATTTTTTAAATGGGCTGGCTCTGCATTTAAATCAGCACCCTGTTGCCTCCAAACCCTATCCAAATTCAAGTTAAAAAAGGGGGTGGGTGTTTAACTTTTCTGTAAACAATCCGGCACATAAAAAATGACATACGGATCTGTTAAAGAATTCACAAAAAGAAGTTTTAAGTTCTTATAAAGCCGACGCGGCCGGTGAATTAAAAAATTTGTTTACAAAATAAAATAATATATTATATAAAATAATTATACTTAAAGCAAGTCGGCTAAACCCGGAATTACTTTTTTTTATTTAGGGAAGAGAGATAAATCTCCAGCGCACTCACCATGCTGGGTGCCTGTGGCTGTGGGGCTTTTATATCTAATACCAAACCAGCTTGCTCAGCGGCTTTAAAAGTATTTATACCAAAAGCGCCGATGGCCGTACCATTTTGTTTAAACTCAGGAAAATTCTCAAGCAAACTTTTTACACCACCGGGGGTAAAAAAGCAAATGACATCATAATTCCTTGCCATTACTTCAACAATATCGTTACTGACAATTTTGTACAATACGGGGGTTGCATATTCACAGCTATGTACATTTAGCCAATTGGTTATTTCACCATCAAAAGATTCGGAACACGGGTAAAGAAATTTTTCATTATCCTTATGTTTATTGATCACATCAAACAAACATCTGTTGGTACCATCGGCACTATAAAAGACTTTACGTTTTCGATAAAGAATAAATTTTTGTAAATAAAGCGCTACAGCTTCCGAAATACAGAAGTACTTGGTTTCCTGGGAAACACTCACTTTCATTTCATCACAAATGCGAAAAAAATGGTCAATGGCATTTCTACTGGTGAATATCACGGCAGAATAACCGGCGATATCTACCTTTTGCTTGCGGAATTCCTTAGCCTGGATACCATCTACAACAATAAAAGGATAAAAATCAAGATTCAGATTGTACTTTCTCGCCAATTCAAAATACGGGGATTTGTCGCCTTCCGGTTTTGGTTGGGTGATGAGTACTTTTTTTACTGTTTTACCAGGGACTATAGAGTGTGATGAACCGTTTTTTAACATAATTTTTTCAACAGTGCTTCGACAAAATTAGAGTATTTTATTCAAATAAATGATCAAAGCCTTGTAAACCAGTAAAAGTGGTAATAATTCTACTCCGGTTATGTACAGGATAAAATGAAACCTGCTGATCTTTAGTTGGTTTTGCAAAAGTCCGTATGATCTGAAAAAACGTAATAGTAAAAATATCCCAATGCTCAACAATGAAATAAGGGTAACAACATTCAATAAGGCAATTTCAGAAAAAGAAAGCATGATAATAAAAAGCACTAAAAAAATGCCCACAATCTTATTGATCAGGAAAATTACGAAAATATAGGTATTGGTCACTTCTTTGTAACCGGTTACCCAGCCGGTAAATTTTAATATACCGTACTTCAGCAAATAAACCAGTCCAACCAATGCCATAGATGAAAAAATAAGCCCTAGATTAATATCATCGGCTATTAATTTGTAGTGTATTAATAGTAAATAAACATATAAACCCCCGCTGATAATAAAAAACAAGTTTAAGAAAAGCGAAGGTAATTTATCCTGTAACAGCTGGTCTGTTAACTGGCTTTGCCTGAGTGATGTATTAAAAAATACCCTGAACATGTTCGCAAAATACCTGCTATTGAAATATTTAATTAAAGCCAGCAGCAACAGGATTCCCGCTATTAAATAAAACAAGGTATCCTTACTTTTTGTTTTTTTCAATTGAACAGCTAAGGAAACGGGATCCGCATCGCTGTTTAATAATTTATTCTTCAGTTTAAATACCGGCGTTTCAGTAACTACAGGTTTAACTGAATCAGCGGTATCAATTACAGCTTGAATTTGTAAAGAATCTTTTAGACTATAGCCAGTATCAGCAGATTGGGCACAGGCTGAAGCAGTAAAAACGAATAACCAAAACCCGGATATAAAAATCTGCTTCACAAAAAAAATATTTTGCTGCAAAAATAGATGCTGTGCCTGAGAAATTTAAAAGTAATTAACATAGCCAAAATGAATTTTTGAGGCTTCGCGAAGATTTAGCTTTAAATCGTTTCTTTTACCAGCAGCATAACTAATATTTAATAACCCAAATTTGGTTTCATATACAAGTCCCAAACCGGCACCAATAAAACTATTGTTCAGGTTAACGGATTGATATTTATTTTTAACCCATCCCCCGTCTACAAAGCCAAATAAATAGGAATTGAGTGCAAGCAGGTAACGATACTCGGCAGTTAAAACAGCATACTGCGTTGCATAAATACTTTCTTCACTAAACCCCCTTAACAGTTTGAATCCTCCAATTTGAAAAAGTTCATTTCTAAATGTGCTGGGACTGGTAAACAATCCTCCATGAGCCGCGATTTTTACCGTGGATTGCTTTCCAACCGGAAAAAAACGGGCCGCGTTAAGTTTTATCCTGAATTGGTAGGATTTTGATTTTACAGAATCGTATAAACTGGCATAATTAAAGGAGGGGTCCTTTAAACCAAGAATTTCATTATTTTTTTTAATATTCTTGATCCCAATGGCCGTTGTAACTTTTAATACATTTCCGCTTCGTGGATTAAGCCGGTAATCGGTTTTATTCCAGTCATAGTCCAACCCGATGTTAACAGAAGACACGTCTATATTGGGTGGCAGTTGCCTGGTGGCTTTCACCAGGTTGGTGTCAACACCGGTTCCCAGTAAAACACTGTTTTGCCATTGCCAAAATATTTTACCGGATTGATTTACGGATAACAGATATTGCAGGCCCCACAAAGCATTAACCTGTAAAAATGTTGAGTCTTTTTTAAAGAGGTCAAACAAAAAGTCGAAACCAAAGTTGGAGTTAAAAATATATGATTGCTGGTAACCCAAATTCAGGCGTGGTGATTTAGGTTGTAATTGTTGCCAGGTAAACAAGATGGTTTCGCCGTTGTTCAATGCATTTTTTAAGTCGAGGTTTACATCAGCTGTAAGTTGCAGCTTGCCCGACTGATACGCACTTGGTAAAAACCCTATCAAAAAATTTGCCTGGCTGCTTCTTTTGGGCTCCAGGTAAAGGTTTAGGACGGCGCCGGTACCCAGCATGGTTAAATCACTGGGTTGCAACTCCTGCAAATAAGGCAGTTCCAGCAAACGTTTACCAACCTGCTCCAGTTTTGCTTTATTGTAGATGCTGCCATCGGGAATTTCTAAATAATGCCTGAGGAATTTTTTGGAAATTTTTGCTTTACCCAAAATACGGATACTGTCAATATGATATAAAGGACCATTTCTGGACCGCAGTAAGGCCTCCATGCTATCGTCACCAAGCCTGATGCTGTCTAAAAATACTTCGGCAAAGGGATAACCGTTTTTTTCATAATAATTCAAAACCTTTTCCTGTAACTGCAGCAATTGCCGGATATTGAGCAGCTTTCGGGCATATTCTTTCTCTTTAAATCGGCTTTCATCCAGTGCAGCTTTTACAATTCCATCGGGTGTTAATTTTATCCACTGGTATTGTTTACCTAAAAACAAATGGATGCCTGTGTAATTTTCATTTTCCAAAATACTGTCAACCGAAGCTGTGGGATAACCTTTAGAACCGAGTAAAGCTGTTAATCCGTTTACATAATTGCTGCATAAAGTTTTGTCTGCAAACCCGGTCTGTAACTTCAAAGAAGGTAAATCAAAGGAACTATCTTTGTCAACAAGTTGAATGTATAACTGATAAAGAGGTTTTTTTGCAGCCTGGGCACTGCAATCTTTACCAGACAGTAAAATGCCGGTAATTAATAACACAGGCAGCAGCATTTTACAGCATTTTAATTTAAAACAAACATCATTCATGAATAATCAAATCTAAAATATTATCCCGAAACAACTCGGGACTAAAATTAAAAATCTTTGTCGGGCATTTATATTCATATCCCTTTTTGTAAGCAGGCATGCCATTACTGCAATTTTCATTTTTCCACTTCATTGGGGCAAAAGCAAAAAATGCTGGAGGCGATTGTGAAGGAAATAACCTCAACACCTTTCCAGCCCCCCCTAAAACCTCGTTCGTCCCTTTACCCGGAAACCCGCCAGCAGGCGGAGGAGGAAATGGAGAAGAAAAAAGCGAAGATTTCAGCGAATACCGAAAAAGTGTTCATCTCCACTTTGTATTTTGGAGGAGGTACACCCAGTATGTTAAGTATTGATGAATTGCAACTAATTTTTAAAGCCCTGCATAATCGTTTTGTTTTTGCCGATGATGTTGAAATAACATTGGAAGCCAATCCCGATGATATTACTGATGTAAAGCTTACCGCATGGAGAAGCCTGGGTATAAACAGGCTAAGTGCTGGCATTCAAAGTTTTTCAGAAGATGAGTTAAAGTGGATGAACAGGGCACATACTGCGGTTGAATCGCTGGTATGTATTGATAAAATAAAAGAAGCTGGTTTTACAAATTTTTCGGTTGACCTGATTTATGGTTCGCCAATGCTCAGCGATGGGGACTGGAAAAGGAATGTGGATATAATTATCAAAAAAAATGTTCCCCACATTTCATGCTATGCCTTAACTGTTGAACCCAAAACGGCACTGGATAAAATGATTGCGTTAAATAAAAAAGAAGCTGTGGATGCCGACCAACAAGCCCGGCAATTTTTATTATTAATGGATTGGATGGAACAGTGCGGCTATGAACACTATGAGATCAGCAATTTTGCGAAACCCGGTTTAAGAAGCAAACACAACAGCAGCTATTGGCTGGGCAAAAGCTATTATGCTTTTGGGCCTGCTGCACATGCTTTTGACGGTAAAAAAAGAACATGGAATATTGCCAACAACGCTCTATACATACAGGCAGTACAGGAAGGTATTATTCCCTATGAAGAAGAAATACTTACAGAAATGCAGCAACTGAATGAATATATCATGACATCGCTGAGAACTATGGAGGGGTTGGACCTGGGTTATGTAAGTAAGGTTTTTGGAAAAGCGGAAGTTAGCAAGATAAAAGTTGCCAGCAGCAAGTATACAAACAGTGGAAAACTAAAACCGGTTAATAACAAACTTATTTTAACCAGGGAGGGAAAACTATTTGCTGATGGAATAGCAGCGGATCTGTTCTTTTAGATGGATCTGCACGCGGGTCGGGACGCTTCAAGTGGCCTGAACCATCACCTTTGCGCCCGGGTTGGGACGCTCCAAGCGGCCTGAACCATCACTGTTCGCAATCTGCTTATACCCGAATTATTTTCGCATTATTTTTTTACTGTGAGTCATTTTTCCGCAGGAACTTAACAAACCCAGCAGCTGTTAAACAGAGCACCATAAAGATGATGGCCGAAGTACTAATACCTATTATACCAGTATGTGGTCCAAAGACATTTGCTATCGGTATAATACCATATCAGATTACCACGTAGTGTTTTGAACTACTTATTAAATCAAGATGGTATAATATTTAAAAAAGAGAAAGGCATTTTTTTTATTGCTATCCTGCATATAAATCTTTTCTACACCAAATTCTGCTCAATCATGTTAAATCCATTTGCAGCAGGCAGGTTTTCCCATAAAATTTGATAAATGGTATCTGCGATGGGCATATCGGCTTTTATATTGCTGTTTATGATATGCATACACTTACCGGCATTGTATCCCTCTGCAACCATACTCATTTCGAGTTGAGCAGCTTTTACGGAATAGCCCTTGCCGATCATATTACCAAAAGCCCGGTTACGGCTGTAGAGCGAGTAACAGGTAACCAACAGATCGCCCAGGTAAACAGATGCAGCATAATTACCCGCCTTGTGCTCATCCGCTGGTTTTCGGATATCCGTATGACCTACCTCCATATTTTTAATTCCGGCTTTTTTTAAAAACCCAGCCATTTCATCTGCGGCATTAGCTATAAATACACTTAAAAAATTATCTCCATAATCGAGTCCATGGGCAATACCCGCACCTACTGCATAAATATTCTTTAGTACCGCAGCATATTGAACGCCGTAGATATCATTATTCTCAATGGTATTGATATATGCTGTTTTAAAACAAGCAGCAATCTCATGCGTTGTTTTTTTATTGATGCCGGAAAAAGTTAAATAAGATAATTTTTCTGCCGCTACTTCTTCGGCATGACATGGGCCAAGTACAGTAAAATAATTATCGAGTTCGATATCAAATTCATTTTTAAGGTACTCATTCAGCAGCAAATTGCTACCGGGTAAAATGCCTTTTAAAGCCGAAATGATCTTTTTATTTGCAAAAATATTTCTGTCTAAACCTGTTAAAGCCTGATCAGTATATGCCGATGGTATGGCAATAACAATACAATCGCTGTTGGCAATCACTTCGGACGGATCGCTTGTAAGCTTTAATTTAGCGACATCGAAATGCGCTGCAGGCAGGTATTGCGGGCTATGATGTCGTTCCTGAATGTATTTGATATGTGCTGCATTCCTGTTCCACCAAAAAATAGTGTTGCCATTATCAGTTAAAATTTTTGCAATCGCTGTACCCCAACTGCCGCTGCCTAATATTCCAAAAGTCATGATGTGTTGTTTAAGAGCTTTGCATAGTTCAACAGGCAGATTTACTTAACGTATAAGCCTTTTAAATCTGTTAAATGCTTATAACCCCAGTTTATCCACTGCCAATTGCGCTGCTACCTGGCTGGCATCTTTTTTATTGAACCCTTTTGCTTCGGCAATTAATTCACCATCAACAGTTGCACCAATAGTAAATAACCTGCGGCCGTTCTCAAATTTTTCATCGAGGGTTTCAAACTCAAGCGCTTTCCCGTTTTTATTTGCCCAGCCATAAAGCCTGTTTTTAATGTTAATTTCCACATCCTCCAGATCGTCTATAAACATGTGCGGCATAATAATGCATTTCTCCACCCATTTATGTGTGCCGGCATAACCTTTATCCAGGTAAACCGCACCAATCAATGCTTCCAGCGTATTCCCGAAAATCTGGGAAATTTTCAATGCATTATCATACTTATTGTAAAAAGTGATTTTTTTAAGGCCCATTTTTAAAGCAATATCATTTAGCTTTTGGCGGTTAACCATTTTACTTCTCATCTCTGTTAAAAAACCTTCGCCTTTGTATGGATATTTTCTGAAAAGGTAGTGTGCAACAATTGAACTCAAAACCGCGTCTCCTAAAAATTCAAGCCGTTCATTATTTTCGTCTGCGCCCTCTCTTACACTGCGATGGCTTAGTGCTGTTTTGTACAGTGCCACTTCGCCGGGGGTAAAACCCAATACATTACTGAGTTGCTTTTTAAACTCGCGGTTATGAGATTGGCTTTTGAAAAAATCTTTAATGAACTGCAAAATGGATAATTGGTTTCCGTGAAATTAATTTTATTTAAGCGTAGTAAAATTAAGCATTTTTTATTCGCAAATAAAGCCATCGAAAAAGGAAACATTTATTTCGGAAGCAAAAAATCAGGCAATATATTTTTTTACAATAACTGAAGCATTGTGACCACCAAAGCCAAATGTGTTACTAAGTGCTGCATTCACCGTACGGTGTTGTGCCTTGTTAAAGGTAAAATTGAGCTTTGGATCAAGCTCCGGATCATCGGTAAAATGATTGATGGTAGGAGGAATAATATCTTTTACGACTGCAAGAATACAGGCAAGGGCTTCTAAAACACCTGCTGCTCCCAGGCAATGCCCCGTCATACTTTTGGTAGCACTGATATTCAGGTTATAAGCATGTTCACCAAAAACACTAAGAATGGCTTTGGTTTCTGCAATATCTCCAAGCGGAGTTGATGTTCCATGCACATTGATATAATCAATATCTTCCGGTTTCATGCCGGCATCCTGTAAAGCAACATTCATTACATTTTTTGCGCCCAATCCTTCAGGATGAGGAGCTGTAATATGATACGCGTCGGCAGTAGCACCGCCTCCTGCAATTTCGCAATAAATTTTTGCCCCACGTGCCAGGGCATGTTCCAGGCTTTCTAAAATCAATACCCCTGCACCTTCACCCATCACAAAACCATCACGGTCTTTATCAAAGGGACGACTGGCAGTTTGGGGGTCATCGTTTCTTTCGCTGAGCGCCTTCATGGCGTTAAAACCACCAACACCCGGCGAGCTGATAACGGCTTCACTGCCACCGGTAACAATAATATCTGCTTTACCCAACCGGATGTTATCAAATGCATCAATAACGGCATTGGTGCTGCTGGCACAGGCACTCACTACGGCATAGTTGGGACCCCTGAAACCATGACGCATAGATATTTGCCCTGCGGCAATATCCAATATCATTTTGGGAATAAAAAAAGGGTTATAGCGCGGCGTTCCATCGCCTAAAGCAAAATTGCTCACTTCTTCATAAAAAGTAGTGATACCTCCTATACCACTGGCAAAAATTACTCCAACCCGGTCAACATCAACGTTTTCACGATTAATGCCGGCATCTTTGATGGCTTCATCACTGGCTATTAATGCAAATTGGGTAAACCGGTCAATTTTTCGGGCTTCTTTTCGGTCGAGGTAATCGGTGGCTACAAAATCTTTAACCTCACAGGCAAACCTGGTTTTAAACTTACTACAGTCAAATTGTTTGATAAAATCGCAACCACTAACCCCTTCAGACAAACCCTGCCAATAAGCTTCAACAGTTTTGCCCAATGGCGTTAGTGCACCCAATCCGGTTACTACAACTCGTTTTAATGCCATAAATTTGCCTGTGATAATTAATTTAATTACTTAGCATGCTCCTCTAAGTAAGCATTAGCCTGACCTACAGTTGTAATGGTTTCGGCCTGCTCATCCGGAATAGAAATATTAAATTCTTTTTCAAATTCCATAATAAGTTCTACGGTGTCCAAGCTATCGGCACCTAAATCGTTGGTAAAAGAAGCCTCTGGTGTAACCTCTGCTTCATCTACCCCTAATTTGTCAACAATTATTTTCTTTACTCTTGTTGCAATGTCTGACATGATGTTTAATTTTAGTTTGTATTGGTTGCAAAAATATACATTTTGAAGTAAATTCAAAGAAATAGATATAGTTTACTGATTAACCCATTTTACATTGCACGCTTTCCATTCGTTAAAATCCCGCTAACTTAGTCTTAATTTACAGTTTTCATCATTGATAACCCGAACAGGAGCAGTTTTTTTACAACAGGTGCTGTAATATAAAAATTGTATATTGTAATTCCGTCCCTCTTAAAAACTTTCACTTTTTTAAACAAATATCCTGTTATGGCCTTAAAACAAATAGACCACGGCACAAAAGAATATCAACAAATGGTAAAGCTCCGGACCGAGATCTTACGCCAACCGCTTGGGCTTTCTTTTTCCGCCGAAGAATTGGACAGGGAAAAAGAAGATATATTGATTGGCGCATTTGATGATGATGAAATGTTAGCCTGTTGCATGCTTACCAAAGCAGGAAAAGATTGTGTACGTCTTAGACAAATAGCTGTGCAAAACAACCTGCAGGGCAAGGGTATTGGTGTGAGTTTGATGAATTTTGCCGAATTATTGGCACGTGATAAAGGGTACAAAAAACTGATCATGCATGCCCGGGAAACAGTTGTGGGCTTTTTTGAAAAACTGGGTTACCACGTTGTAGGCGACAAATTTACAGAGATCACTATTCCGCATTATATTATGGAGAAGAAATTGTAGAACCACAGCCCGGAGTTGGAAGTACAAAGTCAGGAGTTCCGGGTTCTGAGTGGGGGCAATATAAGTTGCTTAAAATGATAGCTTACAACTCCTGACTCCTGACTACCGACTCACGCCTTATCAATCTTCGCCCTAAATATCTTTCTTGCTTCGTGCACATCATCTCCTTCAAAAGCATCTTTTGGCACAATAAAAAATGAGCGGCTATTAAAGTAAAGATGATAAAAATGCGGGGTTTCGATCCAGTTGCTGAATGCAGTCCAGTGCCAGCTTCTGCCTCCCCTTTCATTTTCAATTCTGAAAACATCATCGGATAAGATGGCTTTAAAACGATCCTGGAAAGTATCGGCTTTTTTATACACCATGTATGGCATTAAAAACCAAAAAAGTATCATTAACGAAAACCACAATACAGAGCTGATCAAAAAAGCCAGGGGCGAAACTTTTTTAAAAAAGAACAGTCCCGCCGAAAGGATAGCAAATACATTCACCAATATCATCATTATTTTAATTTCCCGGCGGCTTATAAAATGATAGCGTAATGCCTGGATAACCTTTTTCTTATCGTAGGTGAAAAATGATGACGTCATGCGGCAAAGGTAACCGATAATGAAATCCGCATGGCCATCAGTTTAATATTTCGGGATAATCATCATCTCAAACCCAACAGGCCGGGTCAGTTCTATACGCTTTATTTTCAACCCATACCGGTTTTTCTGCAACTCACTCCTTTTTGATTGTCGTGGTCTAAAATCAGTGGTAACGTTGGGTATCGAAATTTAACTAAGAGTATTATTACATAAATTAAACAAATCAATCATGAAAAATTTAAAATTGTTTTTTACTGCTGCATGCAGCCTTTTCCTGTTACAGGCCAGTGCTCAAACTGAAGCTCCTAAGGGATTTAGCAAGGGCAAAGTTGTTTTATTGGACAAAACAACGGTGAATGGTTTATTAAAAGACCAAATCCGGAAAAATGCTTCTGTTATATTATTAGCAGAAGGAAAGGAAAAAAAATACGATGGTGCAGATATCGTATCTGTTGAAATAGAGGGTGTCGGTTATACCTGCATTAAGGGAGATTTTTTTAAGGAGATCAGCACAGGAGAACTAGCCTTTCTGCAAAAATCAAGTAATGCATCATCCAAGCCAACACAGGTTGGAAGTGATGTCCTTTTTATAAGCGGCACAGCCGGTAAGATTGGCGACTATTTCATATACGAAAATAAAAACCAGCAATTGAAACTGGTGTCGAAGAAAAACCTGGAGGTTGTTGTTGCTGAAAGTTTTGCAGGATATACCCCCGCCATAGAAAAAGCAAAAGCAGCACAGGCTGATATTGCCCGATTAAAAGATGCAGTTGAATCTTATAACAACCGCGGAGGTAAATAACCTCCAAACATAAAAAGTAGCATCCACAGGGTAAACCCACAGCTTCTTCATCTGCTTACATGATGAAGAATTGGCTGCCGGTTTACCCTGCGGGTTCTATATCTTTACTACATGAAGAAATTCAACTGTAAAATAGGATTTAATGATGTACCGCTGATGCTGTTCACCATTCCTGTACTGGGTTTTATTGTTCCGATTGTATTCATGGGTTGCCGCTTCGACAGGTATCCTTTTTTTACCTGGCAAAACTACTTCACAACTTTTTTTATTATTGTTGCTTTATGGATAGGAGACAGGTTGATCATGATCTGGAGCCGCGGAAAATTCCCCGATTTTAAAGATGTTCGCAAACGGCTGATTCACCAGTCTGTCTTTATGTTTTTATTTACGGTTATTGGCGACAATCTATTGGGCTGGTTGATTAATGATCTTTATTTTGGCAAGGCAAACGGCGGGCAATTTAGTTCGGACGTTTTTATCAACTCCAATGCAGCAGCCATTTTCTGCACCATCATGATCATCGCCATTTATGAAAGTATTTACTTTATGCATGAGCTTAAAACCTCGGTGGAAGAAAAAGAAACGCTGAAGAGAGAGAGTTTAAAAGCTCAACTGCATGCTTTGAGAACACAGGTTAATCCTCATTTTTTATTTAATAACCTGAATACACTTATTGCTATCATACCCGATACACCTGACAGGGCTATCGAATTTGTTCAGCAAATGTCGAAAGTGTACCGCCATATCCTGGAAGTTCAGGATGAAAAAAGCATTCCCCTGCATGATGAACTGGAAGTTTTAAAAGCCTATGGATTTTTGTTAAAAACCAGGTTTGGTGATAACCTGGATATTGATATTGATGTGCCCGATGATAAAATGCAACAAAAGATTGTGCCGCTATCGCTTCAACTGCTGATGGAAAATGCGATAAAACACAATATCGTTTCATCAGCAAAGCCTTTACTAATAAAAGTATTTGCAGAAAATGGCCATTTGGTTATCAGCAATAACCTGCAAATGAAAAATCAGCGGATTGAATCTACCGGCATTGGCCTGGATAATATCCGCAACCGCTACAAATTGTTGGGAGATGAAGAAGTTATTGTTGCCGAAAGCGGCGAAAGTTTTACCGTTTCCATTCCACTTATTGCAAACTGATATGAAGGTAATAATCATAGAAGATGAGACACCTGCGGCCAACCGGCTCAGTAAATTATTACACAGCATACATAATGAAATTGAAGTAATCAAACGGCTCGACAGCGTTGCATCGGCTGTAAGCTATTTTCAATCGGCATCCGAACCCGATCTTATCTTCATGGACATTCAACTTGCCGATGGATTGAGTTTTGATATTTTTTCCCAGGTACAGATAAAAACACCGGTGATCTTTACCACCGCCTTTGATCAGTACACCTTAAAAGCTTTTAAAGTAAACAGCATCGATTATCTTTTGAAACCGATTGATGAACTGGAACTACAGCGTGCGGTTGAAAAATACAGGGAACTGCATTCTAAAAAAGAAAATGATTTTTCAGAAAAAATACTCCGGGCGCTGGCCGATATACCTGCCATTAAGTATAAGGAACGCCTCCTGATAAAAAGAGGACAACAACTCAGCTATATTAAAACGCAGGATATGGCTTTTTGTTTTGCTGATGGTAAATTATGTTTTGCCGTAGATTTTAACAATAATAAATTTTTGCTCGAAAGCACCCTGTCGCAACTGGAAGAACAATTGCAACCCAATAAATTTTACCGCATCAACCGGCATTTATTGGTTAATATTGAAGCCATAAAAAAAGTACATAACTGGCTGGGAGGAAGACTAAAACTTGAACTGATGCCGGTAACAAATTCCGAGACCGTGGTTAGCAGGGAACGGGTGAATAGTTTTAAGGATTGGTTGGGAAAATGACATAAACGGCGTGTTGATCTATGGTGAATATATGGTACAAGGTTCCAAAACAATTACGACAGACTTTTTTGTTAAACTGATATTTGCATTTTCATTATTGCCCATAGTCTCCAACCAAACCAAAAACAAAACCCCGGCAAATCGAGCGCTCCTTCTACTATTGAAAATGTGCAAAAAAACAAATTCATCAGCCACAGTACGCCGGGTATGCATCCAATTGGGATCAGTATGATGTAGACATGAAAGCATACTGGCCAAAATTTAAAAACAATACTTACTTTCCGGAGTTATTAAAGAAATACAGCAACTCCACTTTTTATAACCAGGCTTTCAACAGTTGCAGTTATTTAAGGGATTTTGCGAAGAAGAAATGAAATCAGCAGTGATACCATCTTGATTTAATAAGTACAAAGCACCACGTTGAATTCTTAGATGGTATTATACCCGTAGCAAATGGGTTTGGACTAAATTATGGTATAATCGGTATAAAATGTTATTGAATAAAAGGATCAGGGATTTTTATTCCATTGCCCCCGGCATCAGCCCGGGATCCATGAATTTGGAAGGTTTGGCTTTAGCCCAAATAAGGTATAATACTGAAAAATAGTTGGTAAAATCGTATGTAATTCAATGCAGGATTAATTTTGACAAAAGCCAGTTGAAAGACGTTTCACCTGGCTTTTTTTTGTTTATCAAAAAAAGTATAATAGCCTGTAATGCTCCTCAATGATATGTTGTTGAACGGAGCGTCGCCAATGATGTCCAATAGTATTGCCAAAGTTTGTCTTACAAAAAAACCACCAATTTTTACACGGATGGTTTTAATATTTGTTTGTGTTTGCTCTAACTGTTTACAAGTTTCCCCTTCGGGGAGATGTCATTAAGTTAAGCTTTTGTAAAGACCTCACCCCAACCCCTCTCCAGGGGAGAGGGAACTGCAATGTGGCAGCTTTTTGAGTTAAAGACCCTTAACTTAATGACATTGCCCTTCGGGAAGATGTAGAGGGGCCTAACTACAGCCCATGCTGTTACCGCAATTCAAACATTTGTAACAGGTACCGCTGCGCACGGTTATATGACCACAGGTATTACAGGCAGGTGCATCGCTTTGCATGCTTTTGGCCGCAGCGTTAACAGCGTCTATTCCGCCATCCACTTTTCTATGTGCAGTACGATGTTGTGCCTTGGCAGGAGCAGTTTCTGTTGATCCCTTTGCTCCGCTGATCACCCGGACTTCGCTAAGTTCCGGTTTACGGTCGCCGATGGTAGGTGAATTCACGTCCCATTCCTCATTACCCAGGTTTTGCAGTTCGGGTACATCCAGTACATGAACCAGGTCGTTTCTTCCCAAATACTCATAGGCCAATGAACGGAAGATAAAATCAATGATGGATGTGGCACTTTTGATATTCGGATGATCAACCATGCCACTGGGTTCAAAGCGTGTGAATACAAATTTCTCTACATACTCTTCCAGGGGAACACCATATTGAAGGCCTATAGAAATCGCTATGGCAAAGCAGTTAAGCATACTACGCATCGTGGCGCCTTCCTTGGCCATATCAATAAATATTTCACCTAAAGTGCCGTCATTATATTCACCGGTACGCAGGAACAGGGCCTGCCCGTTTATTTTTGCTTTTTGTGTAAACCCGCGACGCTTGGCCGGTAAAGCCCTGCGCTCAACAATCATGGCCAGTTGACGCTTTAAGGTAGTATCCGCGCTGCTCTGGACACGCTTGTTCATTTCATCCAACAAATCATCAATAGTTAATTTACCCATATCTACCATGGTTGAGATATCTGCCGCCAAAGCTGTTGCATTTTCTTCGCTGATGGGTTGGTCCAGTCTCTTTTTCTTATCGCTTTTGTTACTTAATGGTTGCGATAATTTAGAACCATCACGATATAAAGCACAGGCTTTTAAGCCCAACTCCCAGCTTAGCCTGTATGAATCGGCTATCTCCTCCTGGGTTGCTTCGTTTGGCAAGTTGATGGTTTTTGAAATGGCACCACTTAAGAAAGGCTGTGCAGCTCCCATCATCCGAATATGTCCATGTGCATGAATGAAACGCTCGCCGATTTGCCCGCATTTGTTGGCACAATCAAAAACCGAAAGGTGTTCATCTTTTAAATAAGGCGCCCCTTCTACCGTCATCGTACCACATATGTATGTATTGGCCGCTTCAATTTCTTCGTCGCTGAATCCCAGCGCTTCCAGCAGGCTCCATCCAAAATCATTGTATTGATCAGGTTTAAATCCTAAACGCTCCAAACAGTTTTCACCTAACGTGTGCACGTTAAAAACAAAACCAATTTCAAATGCTGCACCCAACACACTGTTGAGTTTCCTGATGTCTTCTTTAATAAAACCTTTTTCCAATAAAGTCTTTGTATTGATAAAGGGCGATCGGTCGATAGAGGCATGACCTTTTGCATAAGCCACGATCTCTTCTATTTCGTCTTCGCTGTACTTTAAATTGCGCAATGCCTGTGGTACACTCTGGTTAATGATCTTGAAATAACCACCACCACTTAATTTTTTAAATTTCACTAAAGCAAAATCCGGTTCAACACCGGTAGTATCGCAATCCATTACCAACCCGATGGTTCCTGTAGGCGCAATTACGGTTGTTTGCGCATTGCGGTAGCCATACTTTTCCCCCGCCTGAACGGCATCATCCCAGGCTCTGGTTGCCGCTTTCAATAAATAATCAGGACAATATTTTGAATCAATACCCTGTGGTTTAATTTCAATTCCTTCGTATGCATCCGCAGCATCATATGCGGCTGCACGGTGGTTATGCATTACGCGTAACATGTGCTCTTTATTTTCTTCGTACTTTTCAAATGCGCCGAGGAAAGCCGCAAGTTCTGCTGAGGTTTTATAGGATACACCGGTCATGATAGCCGTAATAGCTCCTGCAATACCCCTGGCTTCCTCACTGTCATAAGCAATACCGCTAACCATTAACATGGAACCCAGGTTTGCAAAACCTAAACCGAGTGTTCTGTAGTCATAAGAAAGCTGAGCCACTTCCTTTGAAGGAAACTGCGCCATCAATACAGAAATTTCCAGAACAACAGTCCATAAACGGCAGGTATGTTCAAACCCTGCAACATTAAATGTATTGTTGCTCTCCTCAAAAAACCGGCGAAGATTAACGCTGGCCAAATTACAGGCCGTGTTATCCAGGAACATATATTCACTGCAGGGATTTGAAGCCCGTATTGGACCACCTTCCGGACAGGTATGCCATTCGTTGATGGTAGAATCGTATTGTGTACCGGGATCAGCACAACGCCAGGCGGCATACGTGATCTGCTCCCATAATGCTTTGGCCTTTATTTTCTTCATCACCCTGCCATCACTTCTTCCTTTCAATTCCCAATCACCGTCTTCATCCAGTATCTTAAAAAATGAATTGGGTATGCGGATAGAGTTGTTACTGTTTTGCCCGCTTACGGTGCGGTATGCTTCACCTTCATAATCGCTGGCATAACCGGCGGCAATCAAAGCGGCCACTTTATCCTCTTCTTCAACTTTCCAGTTAACGAATTTTTCAATTTCGGGATGGTCCAGGTCCAGGCAAACCATTTTGGCTGCTCTCCTGGTAGTACCGCCGCTTTTAATTGCGCCAGCGGCACGGTCTCCAATTTTAAGGAAACTCATTAAGCCACTTGATGTACCGCCACCACTTAGTTTTTCACCTTCGCCGCGTATGCTGCTGAAGTTGGTTCCAACGCCACTTCCATATTTAAAAATCCTGGCTTCACGCACCCAAAGATCCATGATACCGCCTTCGTTAACCAGGTCATCATTTACACTTAATATAAAACAAGCGTGTGGTTGCGGGCGCTCATAAGCATTGGCCGATTTTTTTAACTGGCCGTCTTTGGCATCCACATAATAATGTCCCTGCGGTTTACCGGTAATGCCATACACTTCATGCAGTCCGGTATTAAACCACTGCGGGCTGTTGGGTACACAGGCCTGGTTTAGAATGGAATATACCAGTTCATCATAAAAAACCAGGGAATCATTCGCCGTAGCAAAATAATCATACCGTTCGCCCCACACCCGCCAGCAATGTGCCATGCGGTGAGCAACCTGTTTAACAGATGTTTCTCTTCCGGTTGTTCCGTCATCTTTTGGAACACCTGCTTTTCTAAAATACTTCTGGGCTAAAATATCTGTAGCTATCTGGCTCCACTGCTTTGGCACTTCTACGTTATCCATCTGGAAAACAATTTCACCAGTTGGATTTTTAATAACAGATGTGCGGTAATCGTATTCAAACAAGTCGAATGGACTAACGCCCTCTTTGGTAAATTGCCGTGAGAATTGAAGTCCTGTAGCAAGTAATGTTTTCTTTGACATCATATAAAAACGTCTTGATATGTTGGGTTATGTAATTGTTAAGTGAACGAAAATATTTGTTGTAGCTGAACAATCAAACTATTAAATATCAACACCTGTGGACAAAAACAGTGGATAATTTTGAAGAGGCAAACGGGTGCTGGATTTGCTCACTTTTCCCCACCTTATTTATAAAATGTTTGTTTTAAATCTTGGAAAACTCAGTAATGTGTCTACGTGGTTGATTTTACTGGTTTTTTTGGTTTTAACCGGCAAATGGATAAAACTGGCAAAAAAAAATACCTGGTAAAACCGATCAGCTGCTTTCGTTATTTATGACAGCAATGTATCATGGCCAGGTAATTCATAAAAGGAAATTCTTATTACCAACATACCCATTATCGTTTAACCGCAAACAAAAAAATAATCCCATGTTTGCCAACCTAAATTCTAAAGAGTAGCTTTATGCCGAATTGCAGTTGCCCATATCTTACAGGTACACGTATCCGGCTGCACACCATAAATAATGACACATGAATAAGAAAAAATCGGTTTGGCTTATTGCATTAGTTTTTATGCTGATCGCCTTGATCATGTTTACCGTTTTAAAAAAAGAAAATGGATACCATGATTATTACTGGATACCCATGCTTTTGGGTGCCGTATTATTATTTACAGCAACCAGAATAAAATGATCACTAAAGTATGAAAGCAGTTTTACAAAGAGTATTGCATGCCTCTGTAACTATTCATGGCGCCGTATTTTCGGAGATTCAAAGCGGACTACTGGTTTTAATTGGTGTGGAAGATGCAGACAACAAGGAAGATATAGAATGGCTAAGCAACAGGATCGTTAACCTCCGCATTTTTGATGAACCACAGGATTCTACGAACGAAAATAAAATACCCGACGTTTCTGTGAAAGATATTGACGGAGATATTTTATTGGTGAGTCAATTCACTTTACAGGCGTCTACAAAAAAAGGAAACAGGCCTTCTTATATTAAAGCCAGTAAGCCGGATTTTGCTGTTGCTGTTTATAAAAAAATGATTGCACAACTGGAGATGGATTTGGGCAGGAAAATTTTTACCGGTGATTTTGGTGCAGATATGAAGGTAGCATTGTTGAATGATGGACCGGTAACGATCATTATTGATACCAAGCAAAGGGAGTGAGGACCCTCTCCTATTTTCTCCCCGGAGGGGAGCGGGAAATAGCGAAGAACGTTTCGAAGATTATATATTTTACTTAAATACCTTTTATGACAATAGCACAAGCACAAAACGATGTTGACCAATGGATAGCAACTGTTGGTGTTAGATATTTCAGCGAATTAACCAACCTTGGCATATTAATGGAAGAGGTTGGTGAACTGAGCAGGCTGATGGTTAGACAATATGGCGAGCAATCATTCAAGGAATCTGATAAAGGAAAAGAACTGGGTGATGAAATGGCCGACGTGTTGTGGGTATTGATCTGCCTGGCCAATCAAACAGGAGTTAATTTGACAGCAGCATTGGAGAAGAATTTCGAAAAGAAGAATTTTAGAGACAGGGAAAGACATCACAACAATGAAAAACTTAAATAACCGGATGAAGGTATTAACAAAAAGTATTTGGTCAATCACCAAACAATCTTTTTCCGATTTTATTGATAACAAGGTATTTAAACTCAGTGCTGCCCTGGCATTTTATACTGTTTTTTCATTGCCTGCCATGCTCATCATTATCATTTCTATAAGTGATATTTTTTACGGCCGGGCAGCCATTGAAGGAACATTATTTAACCAGATATCTGATTTTATAGGAAATGAAGCTGCATTGCAGGTGCAGCAAAGCATTCGTGGGGCAGCATTATCGAACCGGAGTTATTTTGCTACCCTGGTAGGTATAATTACCTTGCTGGTGGGAGCCACCAGTGTATTTAGCGAAATACAGGACTCCATTAACGCTATCTGGAAATTAAAATCAAAACCAACAGGAACAGGTATTCTGAAAATATTGGTGAACCGCCTGTTATCTTTTTCTATTGTTGTAAGCCTGGGGTTCCTGCTATTGGTATCCCTGCTTATTAACGGTGCCATGGATGCACTGTTCAGTCACCTTACCAAAATATTTCCCCAACTCACCCTGATCGTGCTCTACATTTTCAATGTAATCCTCACTTTTGGTATTACAGCTCTGTTGTTTGGAATGATATTTAAAGTGCTGCCCGATGCGCGGATAAAATGGAAGCATGTAAGAGCCGGCGCCTTTACTACTGCTGCGCTTTTTATGGCAGGTAAATTTTTAATAGGTTATTATATAGGCCACAGCGAACTTTCAACCACTTACGGAACTGCAGGTGCGCTTATCGTGATGTTGCTCTGGGTTTACTATTCGGCCATGATCTTATATTTTGGCGCTGTTTTTACCCATGTATATGCAGCCCATACCGGCACCCGCATTTATCCCAACAGTTATGCCGTTTGGATACAGGAAATTGAAGTAGAATCTGAAAAAACTATGGAGGAGCAGCCGGAAAAGAAAGCTGTCATTGAAACATTAAATACACCACCTGATGAAAGCTCAGCCTGATGTTTTTTTATCTCTTTCCTTTTCCACGTAATAAACCGAATACATGGCGGCAGAAAAAACCAGGAACAGAAAACTGCCGCCTGTTATCAGCAGGTAAACACCAACAGTAAAAAAAATGATGGAAGAAATCAAATACCAACTTCGCATAGCAGGCTTGTGGGGAACAAAGACCTTTTTGATATCTTCCTCAGAATAACCCGCTGCGCTCATTTCATTTTTGATCTCTCCCTGCGGCTCTCCACTTCTTAACCGCTTTTGAATTGCTTTAATTTTTTCTGCTGTGATCATATACAAATTATTAACCGGCAATAAAATCCAGCCGGCATAATGCATAAGCGGCATTTAATTCGCCGTTTTTGAGATGGGCTGTCAGCTTCATCAGTCGCGGGTAATACAAATCAAAATCTTTTCCATAAGCCGATCTTAAATTCTTGTTCTCCAAATTTGAAATCCTGCCATCGAAGGCTGCAGATACGGTAAACAGGTCCAGCAAAAAATTCCTTTCTTTATCCGATACGTTTTCCAGTGTTTGCAAAAATAAACCCCAGTCATCATATCTATTTTCTTCATGGATCTGCAAAAGCTCCTGAAACTCCAGTAATAAAATCATCATATTGGGATGGTAATTCTGCGTCATCACCACGGCATTGCCAATCGCCCGCAGGCAACCGGTTTTAGCCAGCGGGGAAAGCTCATCACCCAGTTTGGTTTTTATAACCTGGTCTGCAATATGATTGGCCAATGCAAATCCAAAAAGTCTTAACCGGGCCTCCTTCACCACCCTCTTTAAAACTACGCCGTTCCAAAAGGCTTCAACAAACAAGGCTTCGTACAAAACGGGTATTCCATAAATGCTTTCGCCAACCATAAATTTTAATCCGTATTTTAATATTAAATTTGTTACAAAAATCTTTGCCTTATAAATCAACCCAAGTACCAGGAGATTTTTTTTTGAGATCCGTTTAAACGGATCGATACCTAAAATCTTCAGTTCGGGGTCGGGTAATTCCAATGCCGTACGGGCAAGTATATTTTTAACACTGAACACACCCGATCGCAAAAAATCTTTCGGAACGGCCTGCATATTAATAATGTCACTAACCTCATAAACCGCCTTTAACGCTATAATAAAAAGCAGGTAAAATTCTATCAGCACCGAAACCAGCGTTACCGCAGCTACCCAGCCATAGTGTATATACCATCGCTCATCAGCAAAATAGTGGTCAACCCACACCGTGGGAAAAACCAGGACTATGCCCGTAATGGCTGAAAGCAAAATCCCTTTACTGGTAATTTTCCTGACCTTTCGGGACAATTCTTCATCGGTAAAATCAAAAACGGTGTAAGTGAGGTCTTTCTTTCTGAATAAATTCAGATAGTACAAACCAAACCTTTCCAGAACTGCAGGTTTGTTATCGGGCAACTGAAACTTCTCAGGCAATTTTTTATGTAATTATAGCAACAAATATATGCCTAAAAATAGTTGACAATAATGCCTAAATTTGCGCCCTATGGCAAACGAATCAAACAATTTCGCAGAACTGATCTCCCATTGCAAGGAATACGGTTATATTTTTCAATCTTCCGAAATCTATGATGGCCTGGCGGCTGTTTACGACTATGGCCAGAACGGCGCACAGTTAAAAAAGAATATCCGCGATTACTGGTGGAAAAGCATGACCCAAATGCACGATAATATTGTGGGCATTGATGCGGCTATTTTTATGCACCCCACTACCTGGAAAGCCAGCGGGCACGTTGATAATTTCAGTGACCCGATGATTGATAACAAAGACAGTAATAAAAGATACCGGGTTGATCATTTGATTGAAGGATATGCAGAAGAACAACTGGCAAATGGCAATGTGCAATTGGCTAATGAGCTGTTAGCAGTTATGGAATCGCTGTTAGCAGCCAATGATTATACCGGAATTAAAAAACTAATTGAGGACAACAAGATAAAATGCACGGTCAGCAAAACCTGTAACTGGACTGATGTGCGGGAATTCAACCTCATGTTCAACACGCAGATTGGAAGTGTGGCCGGTGATAGCGATACCATTTATTTACGCCCCGAAACGGCACAGGGTATTTTTGTGAATTTTTTGAATGTACAAAAGACCGGCAGGATGAAAATCCCTTTCGGTATTGCACAAACGGGTAAGGCATTCAGAAACGAGATCGTAGCCAGGCAATTCATTTTTCGCATGCGGGAGTTTGAACAGATGGAAATGCAGTTCTTTGTTCGTCCGGGTACGCAGATGGAATGGTATAATTTCTGGAAAGATGAAAGAAAAAAATGGCATGAAAGCATTGGCATTCCTGCTGAAAAATTACGCTTTCATGATCATGTGAAGCTGGCACATTATGCCGATGCAGCACTGGATATTGAATTTGAATTTCCGTTTGGATGGAAGGAGCTGGAAGGTATCCATAGCCGTACCGATTTTGATCTGAAGCAGCACCAGGAATACAGCAAAAAAAAGATCCAGTATTTTGATAACGATTTAAAAGAAGATGGAAAACCATATGGTAACTACACGCCTTTTGTTGTAGAAACCTCGGTAGGATTAGACAGGCTTTTCTTAACCATTATCAGCCTGGCTTATGCCGATGAGAAATGGGCCAAAGAAGATGGTACTGAAGACAGCCGCGTGGTTTTAAAGATTCCGGCCATGCTGGCGCCAACCAAACTGGCCATTCTTCCTTTACTAAAAAAAGATGGATTGCCCGAAATTGCCAAAGAGCTGATGGATGCGTGCAAGGGCAGCTTTATGTGTTTTTATGAAGAGAAGGATGCCATTGGTAAAAGGTACCGGAGAATGGATGCTGTTGGTACACCTTTTTGTGTAACCATTGATCATCAAACCAAGGAAGATAATACGGTTACCATTCGTTACCGGGATACGATGTTGCAGGAAAGAATTGCCATAAACGAGGTAAAGAATTTGGTATGGAGTAAGATCGGTGAATAAATAAAACCAAATAGAAAAAAAACTGTTGCTGAGAGGTAACAGTTTTTTTATTTCTTTATATTTCTTATACCATCTTGATTCAATAAGTTGTCCAAAGCACTATGTTGAAACTTAGATGGTATTATACCGATAGCAAATGGCTTTGAACTACATACTGGTATAACCGGTATTACGCACGCTATTCGAATATTAGAAATCAGCAATCCGGATAAAATAAACATGATTTATATCAGGCCTTTTGCTGAACTACATCAATATAAAATATGCGGCTTCCTGTTACTTTAGTTGACAATTATGTTTAACTAATCTACTATTATGTCAAATACCGACATTACCAAACCGGCAGACCTTACCTCCCATGCAGCAGGTACCGGTCCGCTACGAAAGCAACGTCCCTTGTATGTTGATTTTATGCCTCCCTGCAACAGCGCATGCCCCGCAGGGGAAAATATACAGGCATGGATGAACGAAGCACAGGCTGGAAATTATTTTGAGGCTTTTCAAATACTGGTTGCAGACAATCCTTTCCCGGCTATTATGGGCCGGGTATGTGTAAAGCCATGCGAAACCGGCTGTAACCGAACACATATCGATACCACTGTAAATATTCATGCCGTGGAAAGATTTATCGGAGATGAAGCCATCAATCAAAAATGGCCGATTCAATTTGTGGCATATACAACTCATAAAAGAGTGCTGGTGGTAGGCGCTGGTCCATCAGGCCTTTCCGCAGCTTATCATCTTACCCGGATGGGTCATGAAGTGGAGGTATACGAAGCCGGGGATCATTTAGGTGGCTTAATGTGGACGGGGATACCGCAATACCGGCTGCCAAAGGAAATACTCGATTTTGAAGTTAAACGGATTGAAAGAACCGGTGTAAAATTCCGGCTTAATTATAAAGTACAGGATGTACTTACAGAAAAAGAAGCTGGGAAATTTGACGCCGTATACCTGGCCATTGGAGCCCAACTGATTCATCGGGAAAATTTTGAGCAAGACGAATCCGTATACATCACGGATGCCTTTTCTTTTTTCAACGAGATGAAGTCAACCAGTTCGCCTTTTATTAGAAAGAAAGTGGTGGTATATGGCGGAGGCAAACTGGCCTTATATATAGCCCGGATCATTAAAAGATTTGATTCGGAAGTAAGTGTTTATTTCCATGGTGATAAAAAATTAATGCCGGCTTACGACTATGAAACCGAAGATGCCATGGCTGAAGGTGTAGAAGTAAATCTCTTAAAAAGTATCAGCAGTATAAAAAACAAAAAGATAACCCTGGAGACAATGAAGATTGAAAAAGGAAAGGCCATTGGCACCAACGGGTACGAAACCATTGATGCAGATGTGCTGATCAACGCCAATCAACAGGAATGCAATTCAGGTTTTTTACGCACCGTTGCGGGGTTGGTCTTTCATGAAGATGGAACGATAAAAATTGATACACAACGGATGACAGGGCAAGAAGGCATTTTTGCCGGCGGCGATATGTTACCCGGCGAAACCAGGAGCACTACGATTGCCATTGGTCATGGTAAAAAAGCGGCGAAGTATATAGATGCTTACCTGCATAACAAAACATTTCAGAAATCCGAAAAGCATCCAACTGCCGGATACCGGAAACTGCATATGTGGTATAAGACAGAAGCTCCTCAAAAAGAACAGGCTAAACTTGCCCCGGTGGTTGCCGCAAAATATTTTGTGGAGGTGGTTGCCGGGTTATCAGAAAAGGAAGCCCGGTATGAAGCACAGCGTTGTTTAAGCTGTGGCAACTGTTTTGAATGTGATGGTTGTTTCGCGGCATGTCCCGAAGATGCCATAATAAAATTAGGGCCGGGCAACCGTTACAAATTCAACTACGATGCCTGCACCGGATGTGCCATTTGCTATGAACAATGTCCCTGCCATGCCATTGACATGATTCCAGAACCACTTAAAGCCAACAGCGATGCCAGTTAAAAATAAATTAGTAGCCACCATTGACGGAAATGAAGCGGCAGCCTATGTTGCTTACCGGGTAAACGAAGTTTGTGCCATCTACCCGATCACACCCTCATCCACCATGGCCGAACTGGCTGATGAATGGAGTGCAAAAGGCATTAAAAACATCTGGGGCAATGTGCCTGATGTGATGGAAATGCAAAGTGAAGGCGGTGCCGCCGGTACCGTACATGGTGCATTACAAACCGGGGCTTTAACAACAACCTTTACCGCATCGCAGGGGTTAATGCTGATGCTGCCCAATATGTATAAAATTGCCGGTGAACTAACACCTGCTGTATTTCATATTGCCGCCCGTTCGCTGGCAGCACAGGGGCTTTCAATTTTTGGTGATCACCAGGATGTGATGGCCGCAAGAACAACCGGCTTTGCCATGTTAAGCTCTGCCAGTGTGCAGGAAGCACACGATTTTGCATTGATTTCCCAGGCAGCAACCCTGAGGTCAAGAATCCCTTTCATGCATTTTTTTGACGGCTTCCGTACCTCGCATGAAGTTAATAAACTTGCATTGCTGACCGATGAACAGATCAAAAAAATGATCCCCGATGAATATGTTTTTGCCCACCGCAAAAGAGCCCTGAATCCCGATCATCCTTTCATAAGAGGTACTGCTCAAAATCCCGATGTATATTTTCAAAGCAAGGAAACTGTAAACCGGTTTTATGACAATACACCCGGCATTGTTGATGAGATGATGGTGGCCTTTGAAAAAATGACGGGTAGAAAATATGAACTGTTCGAATATAGCGGAGCTAAAGATGCAGAACAAGTCATCATTATTATGGGTTCGGGAGGCGAAACCGTGGCAGAAACTGTATCGGCACTAAATGCTTCAGGCAAAAAAACCGGGGTTATCCAGGTTCGGTTGTATCGCCCATTCTCACTGGAACATTTTATTAAAGCATTGCCGGCAACAGTAAAATCAATAGCCATACTGGATCGTACCAAAGAATCGGGTGCGGCAGGAGAACCGATGTACCAGGATGTGCTGTCAACATTGGTAAGTGCTTTACAACAAGGTAAGATCAAACAATTACCAAATATTATTGGCGGCCGTTATGGCCTTTCTTCCAAAGAGTTTACACCAGCCATGGTAAAAGGGGTGTTTAATGAATTGAACAAGAAAACACCTAAAAATAATTTCACCATTGGTATTCATGATGATGTCAGTTTCACCAGTCTTACCTATGATGCCGAATATACCCTGGATGAATCGGGATGGCGGCAGGCCTTATTTTTTGGATTGGGTGCCGATGGTACCGTTGGCGCCAATAAAAATACGATCAAGATCATAGGAGAGAATACCGAATTGTTTGCACAGGGGTATTTTGTGTATGATTCTAAAAAGTCGGGTGCCAGAACTGTTTCGCATTTACGGTTCGGGCCAAAGCCCATCCGGGCGCCATATTTAATAAGCAAGGCAGACTTTATAGCCTGCCATCAATTCAACTTTACGGAAAAAGTAGAGATGCTGCATTTTATTAAAGAAGGCGGCACGTTTTTATTAAACAGTCCTTATGATAAAGATGAGGTATGGAAACACTTACCAGGTACGGTGCAGCAGGAAATCATCCGTAAAAAACTTTCATTCCATATTATTGATGCCAATACGGTTGCCAGAGATACCGGCATGAATGGCAGGATCAATACCATCATGCAAACCTGCTATTTTGCATTGAGTGGGGTATTACCAAAAACAGAAGCCATTGAACAGATCAAACATGCCATTGAAAAAACATACGCCAAAAAAGGAAAAGCCATAGTAGAAAAGAATTTTGAAGCCGTAGATGCAACATTGGCGAATTTATTTGAAGTAACTGTTCCGGCTACAGCAAGTTCAAAAGCAGGGATGCTTGCCGTTGTTGCTGCCAATGCCCCGGATTTTGTAAAAGAAGTAACCGCAAAAATGATGGCGGGACATGGTGATGAATTACCTGTGAGCAAAATGTCGGTTGACGGTACTTATCCCAGCGGTACTACCAAATGGGAGAAGAGAAATATCAGCGACCAGGTGCCGGTTTGGGAACCTGATCTCTGTATTCAATGCGGTAATTGTGCATTTGTTTGTCCGCATAGCGTGATACGTGCCAAGTTTTATAATGAAGGGTTTCTAAAAAAAGCACCGGAAGGTTTTCAATCTGCGCCCATTAATTCAAGGGGTTTTCCTGAAACAAAATACACATTACAGGTGTACACCGAAGATTGTACCGGTTGTAATTTATGCGTAGAAGTTTGCCCGGCTACAAAACCGGCAGACCGTTCTTTTAAAGCCATCAATATGGCCGAAAAAGAACCTGATGTTACTAAAATAAAAGAACAGATCCGCTTCTTTGAAGATCTTCCCTGGAATAACCGTTCTGAAATTAATTTTGCTACGGTGCATGGTGCACAGTTCATGGAACCGCTTTTTGAATTTTCAGGCGCCTGTGCAGGCTGTGGTGAAACACCTTATTTAAAACTGCTGTCGCAGCTATTCGGCGACCGCTTACTTATCGCTAATGCAACCGGGTGTTCCTCTATCTATGGTGGTAATTTACCAACTACACCCTGGACCATGAATGCTGCCGGCCAGGGACCAGCCTGGTCTAATTCTCTATTTGAAGACAATGCCGAATTTGGATTGGGTATGCGCATCACTGCAGATCAACAGCTGGCCATGGCGCACCGATATTTAAAAAAACTGGCGCCAAAACTGGGCGAACAATTTGTAGATGACATCATAAACAGTCCGCAATTGCAGGAATCGGATATCGCGAAACAACGTATCAGGATACATGACCTGAAACAAAAATTACAGGATATTGATGAAGACGATGCCAGGCATTTGTTATCGGTTTGCGAACAACTGGTACACCGCAGTGTATGGCTGGTAGGTGGAGATGGATGGGCTTATGATATTGGTTATGGTGGCCTTGATCATGCCCTGGCAAGCGGAAGAAATATTAATGTACTTGTTTTGGATACTGAAGTTTACAGCAACACCGGCGGACAAAGTTCCAAAGCAACACCAACTGCCGCATCAGCCAAATTTGCATCCGCAGGAAAAAGAGGAGGTAAAAAAGACCTGGCCATGCAGGCCATTTCCTATGGCAATGTGTATGTAGCCAGAATAGCATTTGGCGCCAATCCACAACAGGCCATGCTGGCCATGCGGGAAGCCGAAGCGTATGATGGGCCTTCATTAATATTGGCCTACAGTCATTGCATTGCACATGGCTATGATTTGAAAGACGGACTTACACAGCAGAACAATGCTGTGGCAAGCGGCTACTGGCCATTGGTAAGATACAACCCGGTTTTACGTAAGAAAAAAATGAACCCGTTCATTCTTGATTCAACAAGGCCGGTAATACCGCTAAAAGAATTTGCTTATAAAGAATTACGCTATAAAGTACTAACGCAAACCAATCCTGAGGAAGCAGAGGAATTGATGACATTGGCCCAGGACCTGGTGAACTTAAGATGGAAAAATTATGAAGAACTGGCGACTAAAACTGCCAGTGATTTTACACCGATTGCTTAACCAGAACCACTAATTACACGAATCGACACGAATGAAAAACTTTCGGGTTCATCCGTGTTATTGGTGGTAACAAAAAAAATATATTTATGAGCTTACATACAACTTACATGGGATTGAAACTGAGTTCACCGGTGGTGGTTTCGGCATGTACATTATCAGAAAAGACAAGCAATATCATAGAGATGGAAGACGCAGGTGCCGGTGCCGTGGTCTTATATTCTTTGTTTGAAGAACAAATAAAAAAAGATGAGGCCAGGTATGAAGCGATCTTAAAGAACACGAGCAATATGTTTGCGGAAGCCAGTGATTTTTTTCCGGACCTGGATGTGTACAACAAAGGGACCGAACAGTACATTGAAAATATCCATAAGGCAAAAGAACGTGTACAGATCCCGGTCATTGCCAGTTTGAATGGTATCACCAATGAAGGGTGGACAAGTTATGCCAGGCAAATGGAGCAGGCAGGCGCTGATGGCCTGGAAGTGAATATCTTTTTTATTCCCGCCGACATACAATTATCGCCGGCTGCCGTAGAGCATCGCTATTTGAATATAATCAATGAGGTTAAGGCATGTGTAAGCATACCGGTTGCGGTAAAACTGAATCCCTACTTCAGTGCCATGGGAAATATGGCCAAGCGTATGCAGGAGTATAAAACCGATGCCCTGGTTTTATTCAACCGTTTTTATCAACCCGATTTTGATATCCATAAATTATCATTGATCCATGAATTACACTACAGCGAAGCAGATGAAATTAAATTGCCGCTGCTTTGGATTGCTCTTTTATATGGAAAAGTAGATTTATCCCTGGCTGCTACAACCGGTGTACAAAGTTCTGTGGAGGTTATAAAATATATACTGGCCGGAGCCGATGTTGCCATGACTGCGTCTGCCCTGTACAAACATGGGATCGGTTATATAAAAACAATGAATAAAGAACTGGAAGCCTGGATGTTTAGCAAAGAGTTTGAAAATATAAAAGCGTTTAAGGGCATCATGAGCCAGCAGGATATTTCTGACCCTACCGGTTATGAAAGGATCAATTATATGAAAATATTGGGAAGCCAGATATAATAATCTACCAGTCACTTTCCCAATAAAAAAAGTATCGGCATTTCCAGCCTCTTATTCCAGGATCTTTCTGAGTGATCGGCGCCTTTATGTTCACTGGTCATCCAGTTATTGGAATCAAAACCTTTTCTTTTCATCTTACGATCAACCAATAACTGAAAAGGTTTGTACATACTATCGGGTGTTTCTGTACCGTAGTCAAAATATACTTTATGATCCCGGGAAGTGGGAAGATTTTTGCCGAGGTATTTTATCATTACCCCGGGAAATGGATTATGATCAAACCTGAAAATACCCGGCCAGTGTGTGGACAGGCAGGCGGCTCCCCTAAAAACATCCGGGTATTCACAAATAGCATAAATAGAAATTAAACCACCCATACTGGAACCGGCAACAAATGTATTTTGTTGATCCGGGCGTGTTGAAAAACTGCTGTCGATAAAAGGCTTCAGCTCCTGTACCAAAAAGCGCAAATAATTATCCGATTGAACCTGGTAAGAACTGAATACAGCTTGTCCACCTGGGCGTGCCGCTTTCAATATTACTTCCTGCCTGGCTGTAGACAATGATGCAAAAGGTTTTTGTGGCAGGTAGTCATTGTGCCTTGTACTTTCTGAATTCCATACGCCAACTACAATGCAGTCATTAATTTTATTTTCTTTCATCAATCTTCCCAATACTTCGTCTACTCCCCATTCCTGGTGATTCCACATGATGTCTGCATCAAACAAAGCTTTGCCATCATGCATATATAAAACGGCGTATTTTTTTTGGGCTGAATAAACTTCTGGCAACCAAACGTCTACATTGCGGTCGGTTATATATTTTGAACTGAATTTTTCAAAATGCCGGATACTGCCCGTTGCCACTTTTGGAACCTGTGCCGGGGAAACAAAGAAATTTGAAATGAAGATCAAAATAAGTATGCAGGGTTTCATTGTACTTAAAACGTTTATTAACTAAGATAAGCCTTTTCAATATCACCTGTTGATCATATCGATGAAGATATTTTGAATTAAAAACCCGTTCCAAAGAATTGGAACGGGCAAGTATAAAGCCATGAAAAAATTACAAGAAATACTTTTTTTCAAAAATCAGACACCATTTCATTTTTTACTATCCATTGTTTTTTCAATTGCAGACTGGGCTGCTGCCAGCCGCGCAATCGGAACACGGAACGGAGAGCAACTTACATACGTCATTCCAATACGATGGCAGAACTTTACACTATCCGCATCACCGCCATGTTCACCACAGATGCCTACTTCAAGATGAGGCTTCACTTTACGGCCACTTTCCAGTCCTGAACGGATCAGTTCACCTACCCCATCCTGGTCAATAGTTTGGAAGGGATCGAAAGGCAGTATTTTCAGATCAAGATATTTTGGCAGGAAGCCACCAATGTCATCACGACTGAATCCAAAACTCATTTGTGTAAGGTCGTTGGTTCCATAGCTGAAAAAATCTGCCACCTGTGCCATCAACCCTGCCCGGATAGCCGCCCTGGGTGTTTCTATCATGGTACCATAGAGGTAAGGTATTTTCTTCATCTTCATTTTTTCACACACTTCTTTGTACACCCGGTCTACAATAACCTTCTGATGGGTCAATTCATTTACGGTAACCGTAACCGGTACCATAATTTCCGGAAATGCTTTTTTCCCGGCTTTCAGCATTTCGGCAGTGGCTTCAAAAATAGCCCTCACCTGCATCTCCGTGATCTCGGGGTAGCTGATACCCAAACGAACACCACGGTGGCCGAGCATGGGATTATTTTCATGCAGCGCCAGTACCCTTCTTTTCAACATACTCATACTGATATGCAGCTCTTTGCTTAACTGGTGAAGTTTTTCTGCATCATGGGGTACAAATTCATGCAGCGGGGGATCCAGTAACCGTATGGTTACCGGGTGGCCTTTCATCACCATCAATGTATCCTTGATATCTTTCTTCACAAACTTAAATAATTCGTTCAGTGCAGACCTGCGTTCTTTTTCAGTCTTGCTAACAATCATTTTGCGTAAAAGAAATAATGGTTGTTCGCTTCCTTCTCCATAAAACATATGTTCTGTGCGGAACAGACCAATACCCTCAGCCCCAAACGCAAGGCCCTGCGCGGCATCTTTCGGTGTTTCGGCATTGGTTCTAACGCCGATGGTCTTTGCTTTATCCACCAGCTTCATCAAATCCTTGTACGATTGGTTCTTATTAATATCAATGTCAGTTAACGCCATACTGCCTTCATACACCAGTCCCCTGGTTCCGTTCAGGCTGATCCATTCGCCTTCTTTAATGATCACGCCATTTTTTGCATGGAACGTTTTTGTGTCGCTGTGGATCTCAATATCTCCACAACCCACAATACAACTTTTACCCCAACCCCTGGCTACCAGTGCTGCATGTGATGTCATTCCTCCTTTTGTGGTAAGAATGGCCTGTGATTTATGCATGCCATCTACATCTTCCGGCGAGGTTTCTTCCCTTACCAAAATCACTTTCTCGCCTTTAAGCGCCCAGGCTACTGCATCATCAGAAGAGAATACTACACGTCCCTTTGCTCCTCCCGGCCCTGCAGGTAAACCTTTGGCAATGGGCCTGGTCAGCAGCTCTACTTTAGGATCGAGCATAGGTAGCAACAATTCTATAAGCTGATTTGGGGCAACACGCATGATAGAGGTGTTTGCATCTATCAGTTTTTCCTGGTGCATCTCTGTTGCCATACGTACGGCCGCGATACCGTTCCGCTTGCCCACACGGCATTGCAGCATATACAGTTTCCCTTTTTCAATGGTAAATTCAATATCCTGCATATCCTTATAATGTTGCTCCAGTCTTTTTTGATAGCCAAACAACTCTTTATAAAGTGCGGGCATTAGTTTTTCGAGGGAAGTAAAATGTTTGCTTTGTGCATTCATGGAATATTGATTCACCGGTGCCGGCGTTCTGATACCCGCCACCACATCTTCGCCCTGTGCATTCACCAGGTATTCGCCGTAAAATTTATTTTCGCCGTTACCCGGGTTCCTGGTAAAAGCCACACCGGTACAACTTTCATTGCCCATGTTGCCGAACACCATCGCCTGAACGTTTACCGCTGTTCCCCATTCGTTGGGAATTTTTTCTATGCGGCGGTATTCAATGGCCCGTTTGCCATTCCAACTGCTGAATACCGCTCCAATGCCGCCCCACATTTGCTCCCAGGGGTCTTCAGGAAAATCTTTACCCAATATTTTCTTTACGGTTTTTTTGTAATCCTTTACCAGTTCCTTCAATTCGTCAACAGTAAGTTCTGTATCATTGGTATATCCTTTCTTCTTTTTAATGTTGCCCAGTTTTTCTTCCAGTATTTTACGGATGCCTTTATCATGCTTAACTTCAACAGCATTGCCTTTTTCCATGACCACATCTGCGTACATCATGATCAAACGCCTGAAAGCATCATAAGCAAAACGTTCATCGCCGCTTTGTGCAATAAGGCCTTTAATGGTTTTTTCATTCAGCCCAACATTCAATACAGTTTCCATCATACCCGGCATACTTCGCCTGGCGCCCGAACGTATGGAAACGAGCAAGGGATTTTTTTCATCGCCGAATTTTTTTCCGGTGAGTTTCTCCATTTTACCCAGCGATGCTTCTACCTGCCCTTTTATATTTTTCGGGTATGTTTTTTTGTTTGAGTAATAGTAGTTACACACGTCGGTGGTTACCGTAAAACCCGGAGGTACCGGCAATTGTAGTTTTGCATGTCCCGCCATTTCGGCAAGATTGGCGCCCTTGCCACCTAATAAATTTTTCATGGATTCGTTTCCATCGGCTTTACCTCCCCCGAAAAAATAAACATACTTTTCATTTTTTGTTGATTTTGACATGATTTGAAGTTTTTTTATGTAACACATAGTTAAGCTTAGTTGCTTTTAAAACTAAAAACAATCCTCATGAAATGGCCTGATTCTTATCAGTTAACTAACTGGTAAAATCCGGAAATGTACATAGTAAACAACAGAGACCCGGAAACATAAAATGGCCATTTATTTATGTTCGTAATAGGGGATTTCATCATGGCTAACAGCTTCCTGCTGCAGCCAGTAAGCCATGGTAACTATATGCCCGTCGGGCGTTTTAAGAAGCCTGCCATAAATAGCATTGATCGTATTGAACGTATAATCAGTAACACCTACGGTAAATGTATTGGGCAATTCAGGTACTGCCGCAACAGCAGGCGTTTCTCCCTCAGCAGGTTTTGGCGCTGCTGCTGCTTTTGGTGGTGGCGATGGAACAACAACAACCGTAAATTTATTAAATTCCAGGATCTTCTGTAAGAATTCAACTCTTTCCGGCGGCACGTTCTTTTCTACAATACCGCATTTAACGGCATCAAGATCTTCAAATTCGTGATTTTTATTTATAGCCATTTGAAAAGTTTATACCGATGTGACATAATAAATAACTAAACCATTTTTCTATCGGCATAATACCATCTAAGATTTTCTCGTAGTCCTTTGGACTACTTTATAAATCAAGATGGTATTAGAGGTTTACAGGTTTAGAGGTTTGGAAGAAAAATTAACTGATCTTCCAAATCCTTAACTGCTAAACTAATTTTTGAATATACGCATAGATCCAACTCAATAATCCAACCAAAACAATAGCAGTTCCGCAGATCATCAACGCAAATTTGGCTGATGTTTCTATTTTTATTTTTTCGATTGGATTGTCATGCTGATCCATAAATACAGAACGTATCACCCGTAAATAATAATATAAAGAGATGATCATGTTTAAAGCCGCAATGGTAATGAACAGGTAACTTCCTTTTGATGCGCCTGCAGTTAATAAAAACAATTTACCAAAAAAACCGGCTGTTGGCGGAATACCTGCCAACGAAAATAAAGCCAATGCCAATACCCAACTTAAAAATGGATTGGTTTTATACAGCCCTTTATAATCATCGATATTTTCTTTATTGGTTTGAGATGCTATTGCTGCTGCCACTCCAAATGCCGCCAGGTTTGAAAATATATAGATCAGGATAAAATAAACAACCGAAGTTGTTCCGGCTCCCGGGCCGGCACTAATACCCACCAGGATAAAACCAACCTGTGCTATGGAAGAAAAGGCAAGAAAACGCTTTATATTTTGTTGCCGCAACGCAAACAGGTTTCCGATGACCATGGTAGCGATGGATAAGATCATCACCAGGTTGTACCAGATCTCGTGCATGGGTTGAAATACTTTATATAAAGCTGCCATAAAAATAAAGGCAACAGCCCCTTTTGATATTACAGATAAAAAAGCGGTAGTCGCCATGGGTGATCCTTCATATACATCCGCGGTCCAAAAATGAAAGGGAACGATCGATAATTTAAAGGCGAAGGCCGAAAATAAAAATACCAGCGCCAGTATCTGTAACGGGCTTCCATGTAACAGGGCGGGAAGCTCGGTAAAACTGATGCTGCCGGTTGCACCATAGATCAGTGAAATACCAAACAGCAATATGCCTGAAGAAAATGCTGAAGACAGGATCATCTTCATGGCCGCTTCAGAAGACCTTTTTTTATCGAGATCGAAATTAGCCATGGCTGCAACCGGGATGGTGGCCAGTTCCAATGCCAAAAAGAACATCAGCAAATTACCACTTGAAATCAGGAAGAACATTCCCAACAAGGCCGAAAGCATCAACATAAAAAACTCCGGCATGTGCTCCGATTTCTTAAACCAATCTGCAAACAATAATGATAGGAGATAAACACCCAGGCTTAAAATATTTTTTTGTAATACGATCATGGCCGTAGTTTGATACATGCCATCAAACAAAGTTCCTTCTGCATTTAAAAAGAACCCTGAAAAAAAATTCAGCAATAATAAAAACTGTATTGCCGGTAACAGGGTTTCGTTTTTTAACCCCTTACCTATTTTAATAAACAGGAGCATGAAAATGATACCGGTTATTACCAGTTCAGGCTTCAGTAATATAAAGAATTCATTCTGCATAATATTATTTGAATATTGAACAAGGAATTTTGATGTTAGAAATTCCTCACAGCGTTCGAAATTCCCTGTTCCCTGTACCTTATTTTTTTCATATCACTATTTACCAATCTTATTCATAATTATTTCCGCCCCCGGACCTACCAGGTCATTCAGCCAGAAAGGTGCTACACCAATGGCCAGTATACCTGCTATCAAAATCAAAGCCGCCAGCTTTTCATTCCAGGTGGCGTCGGTTAAACTTTCAAATCCCTTTGTCAGCGGGCCCATAGCTGTTTTTGTAACCGCTCTTAAAATATAAACTGCGGTAACAACAATTGACAGGCATGCAAGAATTGTAGCCACCCTGCTGAACGTATCGGGGTGCTCCCAGGAACCCATGAAAATCGTCATCTCGGCCACGAAACCACTCAGTCCGGGCAACCCCAATGAACATAAACCAACGATAAATAAAATGGAAATGATGAAAGGCATGCGTTTTAATAAACCTCCCATTTCATTAACCTGCCGGGTGTGGGTACGTTCGTAGATCATGCCGATAACAGCGAAGAAAAGCGCCGTCATTAATCCGTGTGAAACCATTTGCATCACTGCTCCTGTCATGGACGTTTTGGTTAACATACCAATACCCAATAAAACAAACCCGCAATGACTTACAGAAGAGTAAGCGTTAATATATTTCAAATCCTTTTGCATCATCGTAGCGAAGGCTCCGTATAAAATAGCGATCACAGACAGTACAATAATGATGGTCGCATATTCTTTTGCACCTTCGGGCATCAGGTAAGTTGCCACACGCAAACAACCATAGCCACCCAGTTTCATAGAAATACCTGCCAAAAACATGGAACCTGCTGTAGGCGCAGATGAGTGGCCATCGGGCACCCAGGTATGAAATGGAAACAACGCCGTAAACACACCAAAGCCAATAAACAACAAAGGGAAACAGATCATCTGGGTTTGTATGGGGATATCCAGCTGCGATAAAACCATCAGATCGAAACTATGTTGGGTTCCTGAAAAATAAACCCCTAACAATCCAACCAAAACCAAAGCCGACCCGCCCATTAACATCAGGGCCAGTTTATTGGCGCTGTATTCTTTTTTGCCGCTGCCCCATATACCGATCAATAAATATTTTGGGATAACGGCTATCTCTAAAAAGAAAAATAAAATGAACAGATCCAGGGAGATAAAAAAGCCATAAGCACCCATACTTAATAAGACCAGGAGGAAATAAAACTCCTTGGTCATCTTTGTTACATTCCAGGAAACCAATACGCCGGCAATGACCACGAATGCCGTCAGTAAGATCATCGCCACTGAAATACCATCTACACCTACATGAAAACTGATATTCCAGGCGGGGAACCAGTTGTACTTTGTTTCAAACAGCATTTGGGCAGTACTGCCTGCAGATCGTTGCTGGTTGAACTGAAACAATAATATAAATGCCAGGATAAACTGCAAGGTTGCACCTGCCAATGCTACCCATTTAACCTGTGTGGCGCTGCGCATCAGCAGTATAAGCAATGCAGTAATTAAAGGCAACAATATCAATAACGATAAATTCATAAGTGCTTTCCTCCATCTCTCCCGAACCAACGGGACAGGCTTTCCCCGGTGGGGAATAAGCGGTTCTTCAAATCATGAATAAATATTCTTTTCATTTCCAGGTCTATTTAATGCCCAATTTTTGAAAAGGAAGGCAAATTTCGAAAACCTGCCTGCCTTGTTTATTTCCACCAATAAATAAACAGTAAAGCCATTCCTATAACGCCAACTAAAAAGTAAATGGCGTAAGACTGCACTTTACCCGACTGTAATCCTTTTATGGTTTCGGAAATATCTTTCGTACTGTTGCCGGTTGCATTCATCAATCCATCTACAATATTTTTATCGAACCATGCAGCTGGTCGACCGACTAAATTGAAAATAATTTTTTGCGTGATGAACATATATATCTCGTCGATATAAAATTTATGATAAGCAGCTTTGTACAATCCGTTTAGCGATGCAGCCAATTTATCCGGCTTATCATTTTGTGTTTTATACATCCACCAGGCCAGGAAGATTCCGGCCAGGCCTAATGCAACCGGGATAATAGAAAACAGTACATGAAATTCAGTTTCCAGCCTGGTTCCGTCGGAGCTAACAAAATGTCCGAACGGTATAAACCCGGCAGTTGCAGCGCCAATAGCCAGCAGAACCAGAGGCAACATCATGGCAAAGCCCCCTTCGTTTTTAACCTCACCCGCCGCCCTCTCCTCCGGCAGAGAGGTAGCCTTGCTCCAGAAAATACGGAAGTATAAACGGAACATATAAAAAGCTGTTAATCCGGAAGTGATTAACGCAATCCAGTAAATGGTTTGATTATGTTGGTATGCTGCCAGTAAAATCTCTTCCTTACTGAAGAACCCTGCAAAAGGAGGCACACCGGAAATAGCCAGGCAGGCAATTAAAAAAGTGATATGGGTAACTGGCAAATACTTTCTGAGCCCGCCCATGTCTTTCATTTCATTGCTGTGTATATAATGAATAACTGCTCCTGCACCTAAAAACAACAAGGCTTTAAACATGGCATGGGTAAACAAATGGAACATGGAAGCGGTGTAACCCAGGCCATCTTCGCCACCAAATTTAGCAACACCCAAAGCAAACATCATGTACCCGATCTGGCTCATGGTAGAGTAGGCCAATACCCTTTTAATATCTGTTTGGGTGCAGGCTATGATGGCCGCTATCAAAGCAGAAATGGCTCCCACATATCCAACCAAACTCAACGCTGTTGGTGCCGAAATGGCAAATACCGGAAATAACCTGGCTACTAAAAACACACCGGCAACAACCATGGTAGCAGCATGTATCAATGCGGAGACCGGTGTTGGACCTTCCATCGCGTCGGGCAACCATATATGTAACGGGAACATCGCACTCTTTCCGGCACCGCCAATAAATACCAAGACCAAACCCCAGGTTAATGCGGATACACCCAGGAATGAAGCGGCGATCGCATTTTTATATTCATTGGATTCAGGTGAAGTTAACGTGGCAATCAGTGTGTTAAAATCCAATGTGCCCGAATAGAATGATAATATTAGTATGCCAATCAAAAATCCTACGTCAGCAAATCTTGTTACGATGAATGCTTTTTTGCAGGCCGCGACGGCACTTGGTTTATCATAATAGTAACCGATCAATAAGAAAGAGGAAACACCTACCAGTTCCCAGAAAATATAGATCTGGAAAATATTGGATGAAACAACCAGCCCCAACATGGAAAACGTGAACAGCCCCAGGAATGCATAATAAGTAGGAAAGCGCCCGTCGCCTTTCATGTAACCTATACTATATATATGCACCATTAAAGAAATAAACGTTACCACAACCAGCATCATTACAGATATGGGATCGATCATTATTCCCATATCTATTGACAAACCATCTGAAAATTGCAGCCACGTATATTGAAGAACCACCAGCCTTGGATAAAATCCAATGTATTCGTTTGTAAAATAATCATAAGCAACAAATATGGCCAGTATTGTGGAAACCAATAATAAGGTGGTTCCAATAATTCCCGATGTGTTCTTAAAATATTTTCTCCCGAAAATACCAAGCATTAAAAATCCTGCCAGTGGCAGCAGGGGAATCAGCGCTATGTATGTTGCGTTTAACATGTGAATATCGAACAAGGTATTTTGAATGTTGAACAAGGAACAAGGAATTTCGAATATTGATCGTCAGCAGGACTCTGCGAGATTCTTCCAACTTCAGTATTCATTATTCCGTATTCCGTGTTCATTATTTTTTGGTTTTACTATTTCAACAACCTCAACTCCCGGAGAGAGGCGGCGGCACTTTTAATATATCTCACCATGCTATCTTCCAAAACATCCACAACTACATCTTTATCAATCGTGCAACGAGTATTCTGATTTCAAAACATAACCTTCGCTTCAATCTTCCAGTTTCCTCTCCTTTGGAGAGGGGTTGGGGTGAGGCCGGGGTCTAATATTTCAACTCCTCCGTAATCTCCACATCAATTGACTGATGACTTCTATAAAGATTTATAATGATGGCAATTGCAACTGCTGCTTCTGCCGCTGCAATGGCAATGATAAATATGGCAAAGAAAACTCCGTCGAGCCTGTCGTACCATAAATATTTATTAAAGGCAATAAAATTCAGGTTCACGCTATTCAAAATCAGCTCCACGCTCATCAGCATCGTAACCAGGTTTCTCCTGGTAAAGAAACCATACACGCCAATAAAGAAAAGTGTTGCGCTGATGAACAGCATATGATATAGTCCCGGCTCTATCATTCAGTTTCAGGTTTAGATTTTAACGCAATTACGATACAACCGATCAAAGCCGCTAATAATAAAATACTCACTACTTCAAATGGCAAAGCATAACCATTATCATGTACGCCCAGCATTTGATTGCCAATATTGGCCACTGTTGGTTCAATGGCCTTGCCGTTGGTTTCATCAAAAGTATTTTGTACCAACTGCAGCAACACCAGGGCGAGTCCGCAAAAGGCTGCCAGGGCAGAAAATAACTGTCTGCCCGTTTTTTGTTTAGGCATTTGTTCGCCTGCCTGCTGTGTAAGAAAGATTGAAAAAATGATCAGTACAACAATGCCACCAACATACACAACAATTTGCACTGCTGCAATAAATTCATACTGCAGCCAAAAATAAATTCCGGCAATTCCAATCAAAGAAAACAACAGGTAAATGGCCGCTCTAAAGATCATTCTCGTGGTAACAGCAAGCACCCCACTCACTAATGTAAGTGCAGCCAATAAATAAAATATGATAGTTGAACCGCTCATTATGGCCTCACCCTCGTTCTCCCGATATTATCGGGAGAGGCCGGGCTTTTGATTTATAATTTTAACTTAATTAATTAAGCATTTCGACTGTTCCACTTTTCTCCTCATAATATTACTCAATTCCTTCCCTTATCTGTGAACCGGGTTTGTTTAAAATTTTTGTCAGTTCAGCCCTGTCGTAAACACTGTGTTCAAATGTCTGCGCCATTTTTATCGCATCCGTCGGGCAGGCGATGATACACAAATTGCACATGGTACACAGTTCCAGGTGGTACACAAATTTGTCCAGCGCTTTTTTCTTTTTACCCTCCGGTGTTATGTCAAATTTGGTAACGATCTTAATTGTTGCGTTCGGACAGGCCAGTTCACAGGCGGTACACCCGGTACAGGCATGTTCATTATGCTCATCATGGGTTAACACCACTTCTCCTTTAAAACGATCGGCCATGACCAGGGTATCCCTGTTGTCGGGATATTGCTCCGTAATAATTTCTTTATGGTGCGTAAAATAATAACCGGTTCGGCGCAAACCGACCAGCAGTGATTTGATTGCACGATAAATTTCTTTAAAATACCCAGCCCCCCCGCCCCCCAAGGGGGGAGTTTGAGAGTCGTTATTTTTTAAGTTATCACTCATTATTTTTACAGATATACTTTCTTTATTTCAAAACACTAAAAAATCTGCCGATACTGCTTGATCTTCGCTACAATCTCCTCCATTTCCTCCCCCTTCGGGGGAGATAGAGGGGGCTGGATTGGGCCGGGTCAAAAATGCCAGCCCAAAATGGCTATCGCCGTTGCCAGCAACAAATTAAACATACTAATCGGCAATAAATATTTCCACTCCAGGTTTAATAATTGATCAATACGCAAACGCGGGAATGTCCACCTGAACCACATGATCACAAAAATCAGGAAAAATGTTTTTCCAAAAAACCAGATACTGGAAGGGATATAATCCATCACATGATTAAACCCTTCCCAATGACCAATATGAAAAGGCATCCATCCGCCTAAAAACAAAGTTGCACCAATGGCACACACGATAAACACGTTGATATACTCAGCTAAAAAGAACAAGGCAAACTTCATTCCCGAGTACTCCGTATGAAACCCGGCGGTTAATTCCGACTCCGCCTCGGCAAGATCAAACGGTGCCCGGTTGGTTTCTGCGGTTACCGCAATGAGGAAGATCACAAATGAAATAATAACCGGAACATGTCCTTTAAAGATCCACCAGCCATCTGCCTGGGCCATGATGATGTCATTAATATTTAAACTACCTGTTAAAACAACGACCGTAAGAATCGACAATCCCGCAGACAATTCGTAACTCACAATCTGTGCACCACTTCGCATGGCTCCCATCAATGAGTATTTATTATTGCTGGCCCAGCCTGCCATTAATATACTGATGACCATGATGGACGATACCGCCGTTATATACAGTACCCCAATATTCAGGTCCCACAATTTAAAATCTTTTGCAAAAGCAATGGGTGCCATCAGGAGCATGGCCACCAGCATGGCGATGAACGGCGCCAGGTTAAATAAAAATTTATCGGCTCCATCTGGTGTCATCCCTTCTTTTACCAACAGTTTCACCGTATCGGCTGCCGATTGTAATAATCCAAATGGGCCAACCCGGTTAGGGCCAAGGCGAATCTGCATCCAGGCAGCCACCCTTCTTTCCATCAGCACCAAAACCAATCCCAGTGCCGCAAACAAACTGATTACAGCAATCCCCGCAATGACCATTTCAAAGATCAATGCCCATGTTGGATTGAACATTTGGTTCAACCAATCATAAATTCCGGATGATATGTTTGTTAAGCTCCACATGGCCTCACCCCAACCCCTCTCCAAAAGAGAGGGAACGCGCAGGGGCAGTTTATTTATTTAAAAATTCAAAATAATTTCTATAATTCGCTTCAATCTCCCGGATTTCATCCCCCTTCGGCGTTCCCTGGCAGCGGAATGAACGAGGTTCAGGAGGGGTCCGGGGATGTTATCGATCTATATCCGGTATCACCAAATCCAGTGTTCCCATCATCGCCACCAGGTCACCAAGTTTGCTTCCCCTGGCCATTTTATCCAGTGCCGAAAGATTTGAAAAACCGGGGGAACGAAATTTGATCCGGTAAGGTGTAGTTGCACCTTCGCTGACTATATACACGCCCAGTTCACCTCTTGCTGTTTCAACCCGTGTATAAAATTCTCCTTTGGGCAATTTCAATACGGCTTTTGTTTTTGCCTGGAAATCGCCTTCGGGAATATGATCAATTAATTGTTCTATGATCCTTACCGACTGTTTCATTTCCCTGATCCTCACCATATACCTGGCCAGTGAATCACAACCCGTTTCCGTTATTTCGTCAAACTGCACTTTATCGTATACGGCATAGGGATATAATTTACGGATATCACCATGTACACCGCTTCCCCTGGCAGCCGGACCACTGCACCCAAACGATACTGCATCTTCTTTAGACAACATACCCACACCTTTCATCCGGTTTATAAAAATGATGTTTCCCGTTACCAGTTCGTCGTATTCATCTATTTTCTTTCTAAAAAGAACAATGAACGCTTTTACTTTTTTTTGAAAATCGGGATGCAGGTCAGCCATTAAACCACCCGGTACATAATAATTCATGGTTAGCCGGGCACCGCAGGTTTCTTCCATGATCTCATTGATCTTTTCTCTTTCCCGGAAGGCGTGAAAGAAAGGCGTGAAAGCCCCGATATCCATGGCCATAGCACCCCACCACAATTCATGCGAAGCGATCCGGGTCAGTTCATCCATGATCACCCGTATCACCTGCGCCCTATCCGGCACTTCAATCTGCATTCCTTTTTCAACACATAAAGCACAGGCATGGTTATTGATATGGGCAGAAAGATAATCCATGCGGCTGGTAACATAAATGAATTGCCGGTAAGTTAAACGCTCACACATTTTTTCAATAGATCGATGTATATATCCGAGATGTGGCTCAACCTTTTTGATGGTTTCACCATTGAGTGTGATCACCAGGTGCAATACACCATGGGTTGCAGGATGCTGGGGTCCTACATTGATGACGAGATCTCCAGCCCCCCCACCCCCCAAAGGGGGGATTGAAGAAACATCTTTTATTATTTCAGTCTTTCTAAACATTTGCTCATTTTAAACTATTCTATGCATCCATCTCCTACTCAACTTCCCCCTTGGGGGATCTAGGGGGCCTATAACTTTATCATATTCACCGGGTCTTCAAAATCTTTCCGCATCGGGTTCTTCCCCTCCCAACCATCTGGTAAGATCAGTAACCTCAGGTCGGGATGATTCAAAAAATTAACACCAAACATTTCATACACTTCCCTTTCGTGAAAATTAGCTGTTTGCCAGAGTTTGCTCACCGTTTCAATGGCAGGTTCAACTGAATCTAATTTCGATTTGATCACTATGTTGTGCCGGAATTTCGTGGAGCTGAGGTGATAGACCATGGAAAGGTGAGTTTGCCAGTCGATACAGGTGAGGCAAAACAGGTAATCGAAGAACAATGCATCATCATGCCGGAGCTGATTTGCAAAAGATAACCAATCCGCCGGCTCAACCTGTATATTGAGCCATTCACCACTTTCATCAAAGGTAGCAGCAGGCAGCAATTCAGTTATTTTGGTTTTCAACGCTTCGTTATCCATATGATTATATCCCCGACTTAATTTGTTCTCTTGTCATTCCTTTTTTTATTTTTTCCTGCAATGATATCAATGCATGAAGTAATGCTTCGGGCCTCGGCGGGCAACCGGCAACGTATACATCAACAGGTATAATATGATCGGCTCCTTTAACAACCGAATAGGTATTATAAAAGAAAGGCCCTCCGCTGATGGCACAGGCACCCATGGCTATTACATATTTGGGATCACCCATCTGGTCGTATAACCTTTTTAAAACCGGCCCCATTTTATTTACGATGGTACCCGCAATAATGATCACATCGGCCTGACGTGGTGAGGCGCGTGCCACTTCAAAACCAAACCTCGAGAAATCATATTTAGCACCGGCAACAGCCATATACTCGATGCCACAGCAACTGGTGGCAAACGTGAGTGGCCATAAAGAGTTAGACCTGGCCCAGTTGATCACTTCATCCAGTTTGCTTAATATAATACCACCGCCGGGGATTTCAATAACAGCCCCACCAGCACCCAGAGGGGGGTTGGAAGAGTTTGAAGTATTTAAGGATTTATTCATTATTTGAAGCGTTATCTATCAAATTTAATTGCCCATTTAATCCCTGTAAAGGAGCGGAGGGGGTATTACTTCCATTCGAGTGCACCTTTTTTGTGCGCATATAAAAACCCCATAAATAAAATAAAAAAGAATATTACAATTTCAACCAAAGCAACCCACCCTACTGATTTAGCCACCACGGCCCATGGAAAAATAAAAATCAGTTCCACATCAAAAATCAAAAATATCAAGGCAAATAAATAATATCCCACATTCAATTGTATCCATGTTTTTCCCTTAGTGGGAATTCCACATTCGTAAGGCTGTCCCTTTTGCGGGTTTTTAGTAGCTTTTGTAACCAACCTGGCAACCATCAGGGCTAAAGAAGAAAATACCAGCGCCGCAACGATCAATACAATCATGGAAGATGCACCCATAAAAAAATTTTATTATAAAGATGATAAACCTACAAGTTAAGAAACAAAAGTCTATTTTAATTCAACCCCTATCTATCGTTTTTATCATGAATTAAAATGATTAAAATCATTTTTTTACAGAAACTCTCCTTTACCCTGTACTAACCATAAATCTCCACATGAACATCTTTTTTATCATATCCCATATCCATTATCCGTTTTTTTGCTTCATCAATCATTCCTTTCCAGCCACACAGCAAAAAATCAGCTGGCTTTTTATCTTTACAGCGTTCTTCATAAATGGGATGTACATAACCTGTGGCTCCTTCCCAGTCTTCTCTTGACAGTGTAGGAATATAGGTAAAGCCCGGTACATCATCCTGCAGTTTTTTCATTTCTGCAAAATATAACAAGTTCTCCTTTGTTCGGCAGCCAAAAACCAATGTTATGTTTTTGTGTGGAATATTTTTATTTTTTATATGGTGAACCATACTCCGGAACGGAGCAATACCGGTACCTGTACAGATCAAAAACAGATCTTTATCCAAAGGTTCCTTCAGGGTGAATACGCCCTGGGCTCCCCGGAAACTAAGTTCCGAACCAATTTTTACTTCCTTAAAAATATAACGGGTACCTACGCCTTGTTTATCGAGCACGATCACCAGTTCAAATACATTACTGCCATCCGGCCAGGAAGCAATGGAATAACTGCGCCAACGCTTATTTACTTTTTCATGAATAGGTAAATCGAGCGTAACGAACTGCCCGGGTAAAAAATCAAAACTGCTTAACTCAGCAACTTCGATCCAATATCTTCTAGTGTCGCTTGTTTCATTTTCAATCCGGATAACTTTCCCGGTTCGCCACGGTTGTAATGCCATTATCTACGTTTGCGGGAAGTTACAAAGAAAAAAAATAAAAAAGCTTCCGTAACAAATAATTACGGAAGCTCAAACAAAAGCGAATGCTGTTTTATTGAATCATGATCTTCTCCGTATGTACGTTACCTGCTGTAAATATTTTAAGCTGATACATTCCTTTCGCTATTCCGGAAACATCAAGCATATTATTTCTTCCCTGGATCACAAATGATCTTATTGATTTTCCGGCCGCGTCAAATAAGATCGCCGTCTTCACATCCACTGAAGACGAAACATAAACCTTTGAATCCACAACAGGATTTGGATAAACGGTAATATCATCTCCTGTATTGATAAAAATGATCTTTCTTACCGGTGAATACCTGAACGTTCCATTCCTGTCCATCATCTGTAAGCGATAAAAATTTAAACCGGGTAAGGGCCGGATATCTGTTAAGCTGTAATTACTGGTTTGGCTATTGTTAAATGCGGTTATTGTACCTATCTGCAGGTAACTGGTTCCGTCAGCACTTCTTTCCACTATATATTCACCGGCATTTAATTCGTTTGTTGTTGTCCATAGCAGCAATACCTTATTCGTTTGTTTAAACGCCTCGAAAGAAACCAGGCTTACCGGCAAAGGATGCGTACCACCAACGCCTCCGTTATTTAACCAAAATTCGCTGAAACTGTTTACCGGAAACTCGGCATAGTAGCCATTATCGTATGGAATGATTGCGGTATTGGCCGGCAGGATAAATGTATACAGCCCGGAACTGTTATCTGCCAGTGTTCCGTTTTCCTCTACGGCAGAACCGGCGTATTTTGTTACACCCAATACATACGGATCTTTGGTAACGGTACAGCCCGCACAACCTGTAGCCGCCAATAGATTTTTGGCCTCGGTATCTGTAAAATAAAACCGTACAGAAACATCTGCGCCGGGCTGGGTTGTTGGCCTGATAACAATATTTCGGTTTAGATAATACTGGTTGTTGGCTACTCTTGCCGGGCCGGTAACCGGGTATACATCCACCGTTGTACTACCCATGGTATTGCCGTTTGCATTGATCGAGACTACCCTGGTTGCCCCCGACATAAAATGAACCCAGCTACTGCCATTAACTGTTTGCGTTATACCGGTTATGGAAGTGCCTGCATAAATGGCAGCCTTATCAAAAACATGAATATCATCAATACCTACACCTTCCAGGTTGTAGCCCATGTCGCTCGACATCACAAACCTTAAACGAATAACACTATTGGTCACCGGTAAATTAACGCTGGCCACGTGCCAGGTTTTTAATGAGGGCCTCCATTGATTTTTCAATGTTGGATCATTGTACCAGTTTGTGCCTCCGCCATTAACGCCCAAACGACTCCAGCTAATGCCGCCGTTTACCGAATATTCTACCCAGTTATAATCTGCAGGTGTACCATCTTCAATTTCAAAAATATGACTAAAGGATAACACCGGTTGGGTTAGTCCGCTCAAATTAAAACATGGCGAATACAAGTAAGAAATTTCATTGCTGTTGTAGCTGCCGGTTAAATTGGTTACCCATGCTTTTGTACCATTAGCGGCTTTGCTTATAACCGTCTTCGCTGGTGTTCCCCATTGCCAGCTGTTGTTTTGTCCCTTGCTGTACCAGTCTGCTTCGCTGCTTTCAAAACCTTCCAGGTAAGGAAAGGCAGCAACTACGGGGCTTACATGAAAATTATACTGTAAGATACTGTCATTATCAGGATAAGTATCCAGGGGTTCATATACCCAAAAATTAAAACTATAATCTGTATTATTCATAAGATTGACCGTAGCTGCGAAGGTATGCGTTGTTAAACCCGGAGCTAAAGAGGCCACTGTTTCCATTATGGTTGCCCCGCCGTTTACATTATAATAGACCGGCACGTTTGCAAATGTACTACCACTGTAATTTTTTATTTCGATAGATACAGGTTGATTACCTGCTGTTCCACAGCCCGAAACCGATGGGGAAATTACCCGGGTAATCCCAATATCATTGGCTACTTCCTGGATGCCTACATCATCAAATGTATATCCGTCATCCTGATCAAGGATGGGATAAGGAACATTGGCCGACGTATTGCCCTGTTGGCCCAATTTTACCTGGAAGCTACTGGTGACCGGTTGTGCCGGCAAAACTGTGTCCAACACATCATTCACATTAATAACGGCATGCTTATATGCCCCTAATGCCCCCTGGTTGGCAATCAAATCATACGCATACACCCATGGGCTTGTGTCGCTGCCCCGTATCCATACTTTATTGTTGGGGTTATTTTCGTTACCATGATTTTTAAAATAAAAATCCAATCGCAATTGCTGGCCGCTGTTATAGTTGGCCAGGTTATAAGTCATTAACAGGCTATCCGTATTCAAAGCCCCAACCGGAAACTGATCTAATGTAATTGCTTTATTGCCGTTATATGCAAATCCTGAATTAACAAATGTCCTGGCTCTTCCCCTTACCGAATTTGCTTTAAAATCAACCCGGTCAATACTGTCGAGCCCGGTGGTATTTGTAATGTATTCTTTGGTTAAGGCATTTTCAAAACCATCAATTACCGGTAAGCTGATAAGTGTATTGGCCAAATGTTTGATCGTAACAGAAGTCGTGTCATCCAAAACCTCTGTATCCCCTGCTCTTTTAATCCAGCACTTAATAGTATAAATACCGGGTACCGAAAAATCCGTTGTCGTTGTAAACGTATATGGAGTAGCATTTAAAGCAGCAATAACAACCGAACTGGACTCTATGACTGTTGCACCGCCATTGACCTGGTAGTATAAATCATAAGAACCCGATGTTGCTGCATTATCCAGGTTTTTTATTGTAAATCTTATTTGTTCTGATGCCGACAAAGTAGAGGAAGTAAACTGCCGGCCTGTAACCGGTGCATCAATGGAAACAGCCTTTAGGTTGTTATCAAAAACAGGCAAAGTACAAACGCCGGTTGCCGGCAAAGCCGATTTGGAAATAGATCTGCGGCCATTAACCGTACCGTTTTTTGCACTTACCCCAAACCAATAGGTTGTTGCATTGTTTAACCCGGGTACTAAATAACTCAGGCTGGTTGTATTACCGATAACAGCCATGGTATCTGCTTTCAGTTGCCAGATATCGTATGAAGTTGCACCGGCTGTAACGGGCCAATCCAGTTGCACAAATCCATCACAGGGAACAGTAGCCGTAACAACCGGCCGACCTAAAACAGTGAAGTTAAAATCACTTTGATCGGTATATGCGGATGAATTTCTGCTAACTCTAATTAAATAATTGTTGCTGATGGCAGCAGGTACTACCCAGTTAAAGGATTGTGCATTTGCAGGAACATTGGCATCTATCAGGTTCCAGGAAGTTCCGTCAAAATATTCCAGCGTAAAAGTATTGGCCTCGTCTCCATAAGCATTCCAGCGGATAACTTCCGATTCGCCGGGCACCATTTTTTCTTCGCCAAAAGGGTATTCAACGGTTACGCCATTCATATCCAATTGATAAGTAACAGCATATTCCCTTGGGCCATATGGTAAGGCGAATGCATTAACATTCAAATTATAATTTCCGGCAACGGGGTTATCAATAACCAACTGTTCTATATTATTCAAACGATCAACACCCGGTACAGCATTATTATTTACATTGGCCGGCGTGGGGTCTAAAATTAAAGGAAAATGGGTGGTGCTTCCCGGATCAACAACGGTAAGATCATAATCATTGATGAGCGTGGTTGCCGCATTGGGCGCCGCAGCAGTATCGGCCCAGTACAACATCACCTTTAACCTGCGTACACCTGCCGGGATCGTGATCATATTGGAAGAAGTAGCGGCACTACTGATAAAGTAGCGGTTATTTTCAATGGCTTCAACCGCCCTCCTTGCATTTAAATTTCCGAATCCGAAAATAAAATCCGGACCGGGGTTTCCCAGGTCTTCTGCGCTATTGCACAAGACTGCTTTAATCAAAGACGCTTGCGGAACCGCACCGGCATTAGACTTACGATATTGTTCATTCAGCAAAGTGGCTACTCCCGCAACAATGGGCCCCGACATACTGGTGCCACTGCTGAATTCATAACCAAATGCATGTCTTGTTGAATAAACCCGGTAACCTGTTGCAACGATCTCCGGTTTTAAACGGCCATCATTTACCGGTCCACGGCTCGAAAATGTTGCAGCAGCGTAAAGCGTATCAATGGCACCAACTGTAAGTACATTTTTAGCAACCTGGTATCCCGATTTTATGGTAGCATAGGAATAAGGATATGGCGAACAGGTATTCCGGCCATCATTACCCGCAGAAAAAACGTGCAGCAATTTTGGATAATCGCCCATTTGCTTATCAACATAGTTACTGGTTACATCATATGCGCCGGAGCCGGCGCAACTGTCATCTGCATTGGTGTACGAATTGTTGGTGACCACCATATTATGATCAGCGACGTACGTTGGGGCATAAGTAATGATATCACTTAGGTATTGGCTTACAATGGTTGCCCTTGGCGCCATGCCATGATGTTTGGAATCCAACAAACCTCCACCAGCCACAGTTCCGGAAACATGTATACCGTGAAAACTTAAAGGAAAAGGAATACGGCTGATTACCCTTCCGGTAAAATCAAGATGCGGCGTAATGATCTCAGAATTATCACCTACACCTACCACAATACCTTTACCGCTTAAATTTTTTCCAGACGGAGAAAGCAAACTGGTGACCGCATGTTTGCCCACACTTTTATAATTCAGCAATTTATCTGTTAATGATTGTAATCCTACAAAACTTACAAATGGTAAATCAGCAATGGTATTTATCTTACCAGGATCAAACTGTATAAAAACAACATTGGCTTCCGTAAATTTTGTTGGCATAATTAACGCCCCTGCTTTTTGCAATGCATCGATTACATCCGGTTTGTTCACGGATGAATAAAAAGTAACCGCAATTAATTTTTGATTCTCCTTACTATTGGATCCCCGGTAATTTGTAAAAGCCTGATCGATCTTATAAAAAGCGGGAATACTGTTTATGGAAATCATGTTGAATTGATCTGCTTTTGAAAAATCAAATGAATTTTTTACGGTTGCCAGATAGGCATTCCCGGGTAAATAGGTTTCCAGGTTCAACCCCCCGTTTCTTAAATTTTTCTGAACCTGGATGGAAGGCAGTTTTGAAAACTGAACCAACACATAATAATTATTTTTAAAAACGGAGGATTGAAGATTTTCCTTGTTAAAACCCTGTCGCTCCATATTATTTCCGGTAATAAAATTACCTGCAGCAAAGCGCACTGGTATTTCCGTATTTTGCCCATTTACCCGTGTATAATTAAAAAACAGGATTGTAAAAAAGCAGATTGAATAGATTTTTTTCATTTGACTAAATTGCATAGGATGTTATTTCAGATTGCCCGGCATCAAAAATATAGATAAAATACATGATAAGACCTACTGTTAACGTTTTTATTGGCCTGATATTGCCGTTTTAAACAGAATAGGACCAACATTTTTATTCACCTTATCTTTGCCGCCCTGATGAACCTGGAAATGTTGACGAATGATTATGCCAATGATTCCCGCTGTTTTAAAATAGTGGACAGGATCACTACATCCCAACCCCGGCAAATTCAACTTACAGGGCTCCATGGAAGTGCCGCGCCGTTCGTTGTTTCGGCTGTTTTTAACCATGCCTCTGCTTCACAATTAAATCACCTGGTCATTTTAAGGGATGCTGAAGAAGCCGCCTATTTTCACAACACATTAGAGAATATTACCAGTGCGCTAAACCTGTTTTATTTCCCTTCGTCGTTCAAAAATAAAAAGAATTACAGGCTGCTCAATGCCAGCCATGTGATGTTAAGGACCGAATGCCTCACCCGTTTTGCAAATCCAACAGGCGAAAACAGGGTTGGGGCCATGATAACCTATCCGGAAGCCTTATTTGAAAAAGTGGTTTTACCTAAAACACTTTCAGCAAATATCATCTCCGTTAAACAGGGCGACACCATTGATACGGTTGCCATCTACGAAAAGTTCGTAGGCTATGGTTTCACCCGCACCGATTTTGTTTATGAGCCCGGGCAGTTTGCGGTTCGCGGCGGTATTCTTGATATTTATTCTTTTGGAAACGAAAAACCTTACCGGGTTGAATTATTTGGAAACGAAGTTGACAGTATCCGCATTTTTGATCCGGAAACCCAATTGAGTGAGCGAAAATTATTGCAGGTAAACATTATCCCCAATGTGGAAACACAATTTGATTCGGGAGAGAAAGTTTCGATCATGAAATTCTTACCTGAAAATACGGTTGTATGGAGTGAGGATTGGGATTTCATTAAAGAAAAAATTGAACAACAGGAAGAAGATCTGCGGGCATATGTAGCATTGGTAAAACAAAATCCTGTACATACTACTGCAACAGATGAAGAAGATAACTATCAGTCGAAAACGGAAGTGCTTGAAAATGACTTTATATATGCGGCAGTGCTTGAAGAAGAAATAACAGAGCGGCATATCATTGAATTTGGAAGCAAAGCACATTTCCCAAATCCACAACAGGTTTATTTTGCCACTAAAGAACAACCCGCTTTCAACCGCAACTTTGATCTCCTAATCAAAAATTTAAAAGAATACGAAGAAAAAAAATACAGTATCTACCTGTTTGCCGAAAATCCGAAACAATTGGAACGGCTTCATGTAATATTTACCGATTTAAAAGCGGAGATCCATGTTATTCCGGTGCCGGCTTCCATTCATGAAGGTTTTATTGATGATGATCTAAAAGTAGTTTGCTATACGGATCACCAGATCTTTCAACGCTACCATAAATACAAAGTAAAACAGGCGTTCAGCAAGAACAAAGCACTCACTTTAAAAACGCTCAGGGAATTACAGCCTGGCGATTATGTGACCCATATTGATCATGGAGTTGGCGTGTACAGCGGATTACAGAAGATCGAAGCCAATGGCCGGATGCAGGAAGCGGTTCGCATTCAGTACAAAGACGGCGACCTGCTGTACGTAAATATTTCTTCTTTACATAAGATTGGAAAATACAGTGGCAAGGAAGGTACCGTGCCTAAAATGCATAAGCTGGGCAGCGATACCTGGAACAAACTAAAGGATAAAACCAAAAAGCAGGTAAAGGATATTGCTACAGACCTGATCAAATTATATGCGCAACGAAAAAGCCAGGAAGGATTTGCGCATGCCCCCGATAATTATATGCAAACCGAACTGGAAGCCAGTTTTATTTATGAAGACACGCCCGACCAGGGCAAGGCAACCGAAGATGTAAAAAGAGATATGGAAAAACCATCGCCCATGGACAGGTTGGTTTGTGGCGATGTAGGTTTTGGTAAAACGGAAATTGCCATACGCGCCGCCTTTAAAAGTTGCTGCGACGGAAAACAGGCCGCCGTTTTGGTTCCAACCACCATTTTGGCTTACCAGCATTTTAAAACCTTTGGCGACCGTTTAAAAGATTTCCCGGTTACCGTTGATTTTATCAATCGTTTTAAATCGGCTAAAGAAAAAAAAGAAACGCTGGAAAAGGTGGCCGAAGGAAAAATTGACATCATCATCGGCACCCATGCTTTACTCAATAAAAATGTAAAATTTAAAGACCTGGGGATCATGATCATTGATGAGGAACAAAAATTTGGTGTGGCCGCAAAAGAAAAACTTAAACAGATCCGCACAACGGTTGATTCCCTGACCTTAACGGCAACTCCGATTCCAAGAACCCTGCAATTCAGTCTAATGGGCGCCCGGGACCTAAGTATCATCAATACGCCACCACCAAACCGGCAACCCATACAAACCGAAGTGATGGTGTTCAATGAGGATGCCATCCGTGAAGCTATCTATTACGAAACCGAAAGGGGCGGACAGGTTTTCTTTATTCATAACCGGGTAAATGGTTTAGCCGAGATGAAAAGTCATATACAGGGACTTTGTCCGGACCTAAGCATAGCATTCGCCCACGGCCAGATGGACGGTGATGACCTGGAAGATACCATCCTCGATTTTATGGACAAAAAGTATGACGTTTTGGTGTGCACCAACATTGTAGAGAGTGGTGTAGATATACCAAACGTAAATACCATCATCATCAATAATGCACACCAGTTTGGGTTAAGTGATCTGCATCAACTACGGGGAAGGGTTGGCCGCAGTAACAAAAAAGCTTTCTGTTATTTGTTTGCACCCCCCATGAGTACGTTACCGGTCGACAGCCGTAAAAGATTAACCACTCTGGAACAATACAGTGACCTGGGTAGTGGGTTTCAAATTGCGATGAGAGACCTGGACATACGTGGTGCCGGCAATATGCTGGGTGGAGAACAAAGCGGTTTTATAGCAGAGATAGGTTTCGAAATGTATCATAAAATTCTGGATGAAGCCATCCGCGAATTAAAACGCACCGAGTTTAAAGAATTGTATAAGGATGAAATTGCTAAACAAGATGATTTTGTTACCGACTGTAGTATTGATACCGACCTGGAAATTCTGATTCCCGACAGTTATGTAGAAAGTATTACTGAAAGGCTATCATTGTACAGCCGTTTGGATAATTGCGAAACTGAAGAGGATCTCAGCGCTTTTCATTCCGAAATGGCCGATCGGTTTGGGCCTGTCCCTGGCCAGGTGGAAGATCTGTTTACCACGGTACGTTGCCGGAAAATTGCTGTGGAACTTGGTTTTGAAAAAATGTTCTTAAAAAAAGATACACTCAAATGCTTTTTTGTAAGTAATCCCGACTCCCCGTATTTTCAAAGCAATATATTTACGGGCATACTGCTGTTTTTACAAACGGGCACCAATAAAGGCAAATTAAAACAGGTGGGTAAGAACGGGATATTGGTTGTGGAAAACATTATAACGATGAATGAATTATTTGCATTTTTAGACAAAATGAAAAAGAGTTTAAAATAATTTTGTTTTATAAAACCAAAATCTGACGACCCCGTAAATTTCACGACTGAACACGCAAAACACAAAAATTGATAATGCCCCTTGAAATGCTTTGTAGAAACATCTTTTTTTTACAGGGTTGCGTATTAGAAATAAGGATGGCAGGACTAGTCTCTTTTCATAACAATTTTTTCATTCACATCGGCCATTACCTGTTTTCTGAAATCAACTAATTTATGATATGCAGCCGCTTTAATAACCCGTTCTTTTATTTGCAGTTGGGTTATGGAAATAAGTGTACGGTTTGCAGCATCCCAGTTGTAATTACAGGTATACCGGGCAAAAGGGAACAGGATAGATTTGTTTTTGGGCAGGGTTTCCAGCGAAAACCCCGAAGGGAATCTATAAACCGTTGTATCCAATACCTGGTACGGGCAATCAAAATAATAATCCTGCATCCGCTTTTCATATTCAGGGATCTCCTCATCAAAAATGGGATATAACCTGGTTTCAAAAAACAGCTTATTGCCGGCGTTAAAGGAATATATTTTTCTGTATTCCATGGTGGCAGAAACCTGGTAAGGATTTTCCTTGTCTTTTGAATTACTGATCTCAAAATGATCAGGGTGCTTCCATTCCATGTTGGTGATAAAATAATTTCGTTTCTCATCTTGCTGCAGATCGTGATAACCCATGAGCATTTCATCCCGGCCATTTCCAAATAATGTATAGTTTGTTGCTACCAGAGCTCCACCTTCCGCATTAACTTCAATAACCGTATTGATGTTTTCGGTATTACTTTTATAATTACTTACCGGTGTATGCACCAAAACACCACCATCATCGGTGACCATCATCGCTTTGCGGTTTTCGGTAAACGGCCCCAACTGTGCAAAGGGTAAAGTCTTGCTGGTACACTCCAGCCAAACCGTATCCGTTGGTTGTGGAATCGTTAATATCACATGATTAAAATAATGTGCCGGAAAATCATCCCATACAATGCCCGGTTGCATGCCGCCTTCTATAATTACTACATTTGATCTTACACCCACTGCGTCTAATACAGTTTTCATATAATTACTCAGGGCTTTACAATCGCCGTATTTTTTATCATCCACAAAGCTGGCAGGAAAAGGCTTTAACCCGCCAATGCCCAATTGAATACTTACATACCGCATATTAGCCTGCAGGTACCTGTATAAGATTTGGGCTTTTGCTATGTCGGTTTTTGCGTCTCTAACCATATTGATATAAAACAATTTTCTATCTGCTGAAAGGGCCGTTGTTTTCAGGTAAACTTTTTTATACCAGTCGCCAAAATTTTTCCAACTGGTCATATCTCCGTCGTAATCATCTAACTGAAATTTATTAGGTGCCATTAAAACCTGGGGTAAATAAGTGTCGGGCGAACCAATACCGTTTTCTGTTTTAAATGCAGGAAGATTTTTCACTTCCCAGTGGTAAAATTCTTTATTATCCGCTTTCGTTATTACAGGTTGGTAATCACAATTCAATACTTTATACCTGAATGAAAGGTCTGCCGGTGCTTCCACATCAAATACAGCCTTTTGTACCGATTGATAGGGAAGCTGAAAATAATTGCCCGGGTAATTAAATAAGCCCTTATAATTGGTACTATAATTAATTTCAACCGTTACCGGATAACCCGGAGCAGAAACATTAAAATAGGTTACTTCCCCCTCGGGTACAAGTCCCTCGCCATAGTTATAAGATGTCATCTCTTTTTTTGAGAAAGTATTTTTTTTAACCCCTGCAGCATCATACAGTTTTATTTCGGCATCATCCAACATCCGGAATTTGTAAGAAAACTCACTAAATCTTAAATACCTTTTCCCTTTTTCATTTAAAATGGTATATACCTGGTGTACCTCATATGTAGCGCTGTTGATATCTTTTATCTTAAATTTTATGCGCTCTTCCCGTACTACTACATCGGCATCTTTTTTTAAAGAGTCGGGTATGTTAAGTGCCGAGTAAATATTGACCTGGGCATTACTGTATAGCGCAACACCGGTTAACAATAAAAGCGTACTGATCTTTTTCATGGGTTGGGTTTACTTTTCTTTGATGACAATTCTTTCATCAAGAATTTCGTACAATTTTTTAAAAAATTCTTTTATGTATGGATAACTATCGGCAGCATAAACCGGTGTATTAAAATCCAATGTAAACCTGAAAGCGATCATGTTGTCAGTATCTTTTTGCAGCATTCGTACCAAAACAATGCTGGTATCGGGCATCATCATTTTTATATTCCTGGGTAATTCCTCCACCGTAAAATTGTTGGGCAAAATATAAGAACCCGAAATAACATATTTTTTCGGAAAATCAAAATCAATATCCATTATTCGATGCTCATCAATAAAAGGGTTTTTGCCAAGTCCCGAAAACAGGGTGAGTGGTAAAAAAGAATATCCCCCGCTTGTTTGCAGGTTTCCGTCAAACTGCACATCTTGTTCGAAAGGCTTCAATTCGTCCTCTTCATTCTTTACCGCTAATGAATCCACTTTAATACTGATCCCCGCATTATCCCCAAGCATATCCTTTAACATGGATTTTTTATAGGCATTCATCCGGATATTTCTGGCATAACCGGAACAGCTTAAAGTTGCATTGCCATCTATTTTTCCATCAGCCGAAACAGATGCCGTAAAAAATATATTATTCGCAAAATTTTTATCGCTGTTCAGCGAAACAAGGCCCCCGTTATCCTGATCAACAACCAGGGCGTTTCGGTATAATACATCATAAGGCACCAAATTAAAAGGGTTGAACTTGTCAGCAGCATTCATGATATAAGCCTGATCACCGTCTTTTACATAAGCCAAAACTGCATTAAACTGTTGTAAAAACGGGAAGAAGGTATTTACAATCCCATTGTCTTTTGTAGACACAAGTAAAGGCTTGGTATCAACACCTGCATCCCGTAACAGCCTGATCAAAATAAAATTTATATCGGTGATATTGGCATTCTTTTTATCCCAGGCTTCTTTAATACCCTGCTTTGAATATATACTGTACTCCTGGTTCCATTGCATATTGGCCTGCACATAATTATAAATCATTCTCACCTTCTCTTTAGTGGAACCGGCCCGCGAAAATAGAGCATCGATATCTCCCGTTCCGGGTAAGTTTTTTTTAATAGCAAGACCAAAATCTTCATCTTCCAGCAATTCTTTTATTATTTTGGGCCAGGTGCTTCTTATTTCTTCATAATAGTTTGGCGCATCAATTTTCGATAATTGAAACTCTACCTTTTGTAAATATTCTTCTCTACCCGAGCTAAATGGTTCTTCTTTTAATCCGGGTAAATTACGCATAATGTACCATAACCCTCCGCTCATATTTTTATCCTGTTTTTTCTCCATTTCCTGGCGCCTTGTAGATTGCACGGTAAATTGAAAATATTCAGGAATAATAATATTATAAGCACTGTACTTTACAGGTATATTCCGCTGAAAAGTCCAGGCAGGAATATATCCAAACGATTTTCGTACCATTTTGTACCTGTATTCAAAAACAGTCCCGATCTTAACTTCAGGTAAGGCAAATGAGATCTCCGAAAATTCCTTATCAATTTCTTTATTAAAAATAGATTTGTCTTCCAGTTTGGTTTCTGAAACATTCCCGGAAGCGTCTAAATTATAGGATATACCGTTTACTTTATAAATATCCTGTTTGCGGTTTTTTGAATAATAACGTAATTTTATTTCGGCCCTGTTTACGGCGCCGGCCTTTAGTATTTTTATTCGTACCCGGTAGTTGGATTCCGATTGCCAGCCTGTGTTCTGAACATAGGCAAATTGTATTTCGCCAACATCAATTAATACCACAGCCTCTGCGCCGGGGTCATAATCACAGTCTTTCATTTCCAGGTCAGCTTTGTCAATTTTACCAAAAGGGGGAAGTTTATCCTGAGCTTCTGATGTCGAGGTCAATAAAATCATGGAACAAATAGCGGCCAGCTTTTTCATTGCAGGTAAGGTTGGGTTAGGGTTGAATCTGAAAAGTAGGATTTTTTATTCAGAACACAGGTTTAACTACAACCTTATTTTGACATGTAAAAAAGCCAGCCCGACATTTCGGGCTGGCCTAAAAAAATTTTCAATTTAAATATTACCAGGCTTTTTTAGCCACACCATTTTTAACGGCTTCCAGCGCGGTAGCTTCGCTAAGCATCGTGGTCATCTTATTACCTTTTCCATCATTACCCTGGGCCATATAGCCTCCACGGGAAGTTTTAGTTATTACTGCATCCTGCATCGGAACGTTTTTTTCCTTTGTTTTCATGCAATAGGCTGTTAACATTTTTGACATTTTAATAAATTTATGGTTAGTAAAAATGGGCTGCAGTTACCCGTTTAAAGGCGGGTTCCTACGTAAGAACTGGTTACAAGCTACTAAATATATTGGTTTTGGCAAAAACACGCAACGGGTTTAAGCTTGAAAACAGCTTGAAAAGTATGGTTTATTCCCAATAGGAAATGCTTAATTTAATACATAAAACAAGCTGTTTTCTATTAACCGAAAGTGTAAAACCCACAAAAACCCGTCGTAGAAGGCTTAACAGACAATACTTTAGGCAAAAAACCGAATTTCTCAGGGGTTTTGCATTCAAACTGTATGATTTATTAATAAAGGGGCCAAAGCCCCTTAAAAAATGTGGTAAAATATATTAAAAATAATTTTATAAAAAGACGTTTCCAGCTTAAAACATAGCCAAATTACACATCTATCCTGGCATATTTGGCATGCGTTTCGATGAATTCCCTGCGTGGCGGAACCTCATCTCCCATCAACATACTGAATACCCTGTCTGCTTCAGCAGAGCTTTCAATGGTTACTTGTTTTAATGTACGTGTGGCCGGATTCATAGTCGTTTCCCATAGCTGCTCTGCGTTCATTTCTCCAAGGCCTTTATAACGCTGCGTGTTTACGCTTTCATCCTTACCCTGTCCAAATTGCTTAATAAGGAGTTTACGTTCTTCATCGTTCCATGCATAAGCCTGGTCCTTTCCTTTTTTAACAAGGTATAGAGGCGGTTGTGCAATAAAAACATAACCCTGCTCAACCAATTCTTTCATATAACGGAAGATGAAAGTTAGGATAAGGGTAGCGATATGACTGCCATCCACATCGGCATCCGTCATGATAATCAACTTATGATAACGAAGTTTGGACAGGTCCAGAGCTTTTGGATCTTCTGGAGTTCCAATTTTAACCCCCAATGCTGTGAACATATTGCGTATCTCCTCATTATCGTAGATCTTATGTTCCATCGCTTTCTCCACGTTCAATATTTTACCACGTAAGGGAAGAATGGCCTGGTAACTTCTATCCCTGCCTTGCTTGGCAGTTCCACCGGCCGAGTCACCCTCCACCAGGTACAGTTCACAACGATTTGGATCCTTATCACTACAGTCGGCCAGTTTACCGGGCAGCCCGCCACCGGTAAGTACGCTTTTACGCTGTACCATTTCGCGGGCTTTTTTAGCTGCTGCCCTTGCCTGTGCGGCCAATATAACTTTTTGAATAATGGTTTTGGCATCTTTTGGATTTTCTTCCAGGTAAGCCGATAATACCCTGCTTAATGTACTATCCACAACACCCATTACTTCGTTGTTTCCCAATTTGGTTTTGGTTTGTCCTTCAAACTGTGGTTCGGGAACCTTAACCGAAATAACGGCACTCAGTCCTTCACGAAAATCATCCCCTTCAATCGATACTTTGGCTTTTTCAAACATGCCTTCTTTTTCGCCATAGCTCTTAAACACCCTGGTAATTGAACGGCGAAAACCGGCTACATGTGTACCACCTTCAATGGTATTGATATTGTTTACATAGCTGAAAAGATGCTCCTGGTAGCCTGTGTTATAGATCATCGCTACTTCCACCATCACATTGCTGGCTTCATCATGCGAATCACAATAAATTATAGTTGGTAATAAAGCATTACGGTTGGCATTCTTATCTAACATTTCTACGAACTCCACTATACCGCCTTCGCTATAAAAGGTTTTTGAATACGTAGAACCATCTTCTTCTTTCTCTCTCAGATCATGCATGTGAATAGTTATCTTTTTATTCAGGAAAGAAAGTTCCCTCAAACGTCCTTCCAGTATTTCACGGTTATACACATCAGTAATAAAAATAGAGGTATCGGGCCAAAACTGAACGGTGGTACCGTGTGTATCTGACTCACCAATTTCCCTGACGGAATATTGAGGAACACCTTTGGCGTATTCCTGTTCAAAGGTTTTACCATCCCTGTTTACGATAACATGCAATTTACTGCTCAGTGCATTTACACAACTTACACCCACACCATGTAAACCACCGGATACTTTGTAAGAGTCTTTATCGAATTTACCACCTGCATGTAAAACAGTCATTACCACTTCCAGCGCACTCCTGTTTTCCTTGGTATGCATGCCGGTAGGAATACCACGGCCATCATCTTCTACCGTAATAGAATTATCTTCATTAATGATAACGGTAATGTTTTTACAATGACCCGCAAGTGCCTCATCGATGGAGTTATCTACCACTTCGTAAACGAGGTGATGCAGACCCTTTACACCGATGTCGCCGATGTACATGGCGGGCCTTTTACGAACCGCTTCCAAACCTTCTAAAACCTGGATACTGTCTGCCCCATAAGCTGTATTGGCGGGGGTTGGAACTACTGTTTCTTCTATATTCATATGATCGTTCAAAATCTCTTTTAATTTCCAAAAATAAGATTCGGGCGAAGGTACGAAAAAACAGGGGTTTCAGGCAATTAAGAGGGCTTTATTTTAGGGTTGCTTTTTGCACAAAATCTGGTCAGTATTTTGGAACACGGATAACAAAGTTTGAACGGATATTAACGGATTTTTATGCTGCCATACAGAATAAATCAGTTTAACCCGTTTTATGCGTGTCATCCGTGTTCCCTCTTTTTAACTTTTCAACGTTTAAACTTTAAATCTTTATTCGTATATTTGCACCGATTTTTCAATGAATCAACAAACCGATATATTAACGATAGCACACAGAGCGCCTCTTTTAAACGAGGACCTGGATGTATTGATGCATGTTGATCGTACCGTGCCGGGATCGGTGCAATATGCTATTAAACGCTACCGCAAGCTGCCACAGTGGAATATTGATGATACCGGTATATTGAACTACCACGTTGAAAAAAATAATCCGGAAGCCAATTACCTGGAACTTAAGTTTTGTGTTAGTGGCAACGTGTATTGCAGGCAAAAACAAACCGAGTGCGACTTCTGCAAATTTAACAACAGCAAAAACTGTTTTGAAAAAGTAGACAGTGTGGACGTGTTGAATTTTAGTTTTAAACCAAATTACTTATCACAGTTTACCAATAACAGCACAGAAAGCGGATTAACCGAAAATGTGCTTTCCTTTAAGCACAAGACCGCCTTTTCCAAACAATTACCCCTGTGTGGTAAAACACGGACTGCGATTGAAGCATTATTGAATCATACCTATACCGATACCAGGGAAAATATTTTTATCAATGCCCAAACACAGATCCTGTTATTATACAGCATGGACTGTATGTTGGGCGATGATAAAGAAACGGCATTCACCTGCAAGTTTTTACAAAATCCCGAGGACAGGGAAAAAATCATTAAAGCCCGGGAGGTTCTTTTACAGCATATTGGCGAACCCATCACCATCAAGGCACTCAGCCGCAAGGTGGCCATTAATGAATGTTATTTAAAGAAAGGTTTTAAAGAAATTTTTGGCACTACCATTTTTGATTTTTATCAAAGCCAAAGAATGGAACATGCCAAATATTTACTGTACGACAAGGGTTTGAGTGTAACTGAAGTTTCTATGTTATTAGGTTATTCTTCCATTTCTCATTTTTCTACGGCTTTCAAAAAGCACACAGGCATCAAGCCTTGTGAATTGCTGCTTCGCTAGTTTTCCTCTTAGCGTAAATGTTTTTCCCGTTTTTATAATCACCATTTATTGTTTTGGCGCAGTTTTGCACTGTAAACCAAAACAATGAACAAAAAATGCAACCTTTCAATCATAATACTCGGGCTATGTTTATCAACAACGGCTCAAAATAAAAACAATTCTGCTACGCCCGACACTACTGAACCTCGTCACAAATATTTACCTGATGTAACTGTAGTTGGCCGTTACAGCGATAGCGATATTCAGCAAATGCCCGAAATCGTTGGCACATCTATCTATGCAGGCAAAAAAAATGCTTTGATCGTGCTGGACCAGGTAAAGGGCAATGTGGTCATTAATAATATGCGCCAGGTAGTTGCCAAAATACCCGGTATGCATATTTGGGAAAGTGATGGAAGTGGTATTCAGATCGGTATAGCGGCAAGAGGATTGAGCCCAAACAGAAGTTGGGAGTTCAATGTTCGCCAAAACGGTTATGATATTGCCGCAGATCCTTTCGGATATCCGGAGGCCTATTACAATCCACAATTACAGGCTGTACAACGTATTGAAATTGTAAGAGGGCAGGGTGCATTGCAATATGGCCCACAATTTGGCGGGCTTGTAAATTATATTTTACGTAACGGCAGTGAGTGTAATAAAAAATTTGAGTTTGAAACACAGCAAACGGTTGGCAGCAACGGGCTCTTCAACAGTTACAATGCCGCGGGTGGTGAATCAGAAAAATATCATTACTATGGTTTTTTCGATCATCGAAATGCAAACGGGTACCGTAAAAACAGTGAATATTTTACCAACTCGGGTTTTGGAACGTTCACTTACCGAATCAATAAAAAACTCTCAATAACAACTGAGTTGATGCGCTCGCATATCCGCAGTCAGCAACCCGGTGGGCTAACAGATACTCAAATTCAACAGGATGTTAAACAGAGTTTCCGAAGCAGAAACTGGTTTGATATCACCTGGACCACCGCTGCGTTCATTGCCAATTACCAGTTCAGTGAAAAAGCAAGACTGAATATAAAATTCTTTGGCATTATTGGCGACAGAAACAGTGTGGGATATTTTCCATCCGGCGGAATTATTGTTGGCGATACGGTCAACACCGGCACCAACCATTTTAACAGCCGAAATGTAAATGCCGATAAATACCGCAACGCAGGCATGGAAGCCCGGTTTATTACAGACTATACTTTATTCAATTCCCAACAAACCTTATCAGCCGGTATTCGCCTGTACAAAGGAACCACCTTTCGTTATGCCGCTGATGGCAAAGGCACAACAGGCAGTGAATATGATATGACAGTTACCGGTGGCCGATGGTGCCGGGATATTGATTTTAATACAACCAATGCAGCCGTTTTTGCAGAAAACATGTTCAGGGTTACCAAAAAATTTTCGGTTATTCCGGGTATTCGCTATGAATATATCACCGGTACCGCCGCTGGCAGAAATGGATTTACAAATACAGGCGCCGATATTATTTTACAGGACCAAAAAAAGTCAAGAGGTTTTTTGCTGGCGGGTATTGGCGCAGAATACCATACCAGTCCGGCGACAGAGATCTATGCAAATATTACACAGGCATACAGGCCTGTACAGTTCGCTGATTTAACGGCGCCTCCAACAACGGATGTCATTGACCAGGATCTAAAAGATGCAAAGGGATACAATGCCGACCTTGGCTTTCGTGGTAAAGTAAAATCATACCTGTTTTTTGATGCAGGTATATTTTACCTGAAATACAATAACCGCATCGGCAGCATTGTACAACAAAGAACAAATGGCAGTTTTTATAATTACCGCACCAATGTTGGTAACAGCAGCAGTAAAGGTTTTGAGGGCCTGGTTGAATTCAGCCCGGTTAAAGCTTTTAGTGATAAGATAAACGAGGCAGATGTTAGTGTATTTGTAAGTTACAGCTACACCGATGCAAAATATGGCAGCTTAAAGATAATTATCAAGAACAGCAGCAACCAGTTAGTGGAAACCAATCTTAAAAATAAGAAAGTGGAGCATGCTCCTGAAAATATTCTCAGAACAGGAATGACTGTTACCATTAATAAACTCTCTTTAACCGGGCAGTTAAGTTATGTAGGTGAGTCTTTTTCAGACGCAAACAATACCATTACCCCAACTGCGAATGCACAAACCGGGATGATCCCATCCTATACCGTTATTGATTTAACGGCAGTTTACAAATACTCAGGTAAATTGAGCATAAAAGCTGGTATCAATAATGCAGCCAATAAAAAATACTTTACCCGCCGTGCAACTGGGTACCCGGGCCCCGGTGCATTGCCGGCAGATGGGAGAACAGGTTTTGTTTCGGTAGCCGCAAAGTTTTAACAACACGCAATTATACAAATACATTTTTTATAAGGCTGTTGATCAAAATCAACAACTTTATGATTTGCGTCAGTTTATCTGTCATCTTTTGGTAAAACAATGTGATTTTAAACAGGTATCCAACATCATGACAATTCCATGATAAAACTAAACGGACGCTGATTAATCTTTGCATTCACAAATGAAAGCAGTAGCAAAAAAATTATTATTCTGTTCGTTTCTAATAAGTTCTGCGGTAGCTGAAAATAGTTTATTTGCCCAAAACCTGGCAGCAGATACCAGCTTCAATAAACCTAAAACAATTGAAGAAGTTATTGTAACAACTACCAGAACAGAAAAAAGCATCGGCGATATTCCCGTGCCCATCCATGTGATCAGCAAAAAATTTATTCAGCATACGGGTTCTCAAAAACTTATAGATATTTTACAGCAACAAACCGGTTTGGTGTTGGCTGATAATCCACTGGGGCAATCCTTACAGGGTTATCCAAACCCATTCGGAAGCGGTATTCAAATGCAGGGACTGGACCCCGCCTATACATTAATATTGATGGACGGCGAGCCGCTGACCGGCCGCAATGCAGGCATTCTAAACCTGGGAAGAATCGCCATTGGTAATATTCAGCAAATAGAGATCATCAAAGGCCCGGCTACAAGTCTATATGGCTCTGACGCTTTGGCCGGTGTGATCAATATCATCACCGAAAAGCCAAAAGGCAATGCCACAACAGTTCAACTAAACCAGGCCAGCAACAATACCTGGGGCTTTACCGCCAATCAAACTTTTAAAAAAAATAAAACCGCGCTGCAACTGTTTGCCAACCGGTACAGCAGCAGCGGTTACGACCTGGATAAATCAATTTTTGGAAAAACCGTGGACCCTTTCCATAACTTTTCATTTGCCGCCAAACTGCTCTATGATCTAAATACAAAAACACAATGGCAGTCCTCGGCCAGGTTGTTTACACAAAAACAAGTCAATAATTATTTAGTGTATACCGGTTCGCAGCCTGCCGAAGTGGATGGCAACAGCAAAGAAACCGATTGGGGATTTAACAACCAGTTGTTTCATCAATTGTCCAAAAAAGTAAAATTCATCAGCAGGCTTTATATAACCGGGTATCAAAATAACGCCGAGGTTTTTTTACAAAGTAACAAACAGCTTTTTGATAAAAGCTATATGCAACAGTTATTGGTGAAGCCTGAAATACAGGTAGAGGTTGGTGAAAAAATAAACCGGAAACTGATTGCCGGTATGGGTTATTATTACGAAACCATTGAAGCAAACCGGTATCCCGAAAAAAATAATTTTAATGCCTTTTATCTTTTTGCGCAAAAAGAATGGCTGCTGAATAATACATTAAATATCACGGTTGGTGGCAGGCTTGACAAACATTCCCTGTACAATTTACAGTTTAACCCAAAACTGGCACTGGGTTACAAAGCAACACCAAATTTAACCTTAACCGGCTCCATAGGTACCGGATTTAAAGCGCCCGATTTCCGGCAACAGTTTTTACTTTTTACCAATTCATTGGTGGGCTATACACTGCTCGGAGTCAATGAGCTTTCAAATGGGCTGTTACAACTGCAACAACAGGGGCAAATTGATCAGTCGGTCAACATTACACCCTATCTCGGCGACCACAGTTTATCGCCCGAAACATCAGTTGGCATTAACCTGGGCAGCCGTTACAACTTACACAACAAAACCAATTTTACAATAAACCTTTTCAGGAACGATATCAATAACCTGATAGACAGGTACAATTTGCCCTTTACAAAAACAAACGGCCAGGCCATTTTCAGTTATGTAAATATCAATAAAGTTTTTACGCAGGGGTTTGATATGAATATCAGCCATGCCATCAATAAAAATTTTAACATGGTTGCAGGATACCAGTATTTAGATGCAAAGGATAAAGATGTTTTGGAAAAAATAAAAAATGCCCAAATCGTAAAAAGGGACCCGGTTACGTTTATCAGCAGCTATGTAACAAAAACTGAATATGGCGGTTTATTTAACCGGAGTAAGCATACTGCTAACCTGCAATTATTTTATACAACAAAAGAAACCGGTTGGGGAGCCAATATCAGGGCCAACTACAGGGGACGCTTTGGATTCAGTGATATAAACGGCGATAATATTTTAGACGACGACCAGGAGTATGTAAAAGGATATGCTTTAATAAATGCAGCCATCAGTAAGTCTTTCAAAAAAGGATTTGAAGTACAGATCGGAGCAGAAAATTTACTAAACCACAAAGACAGGGACAGGTTACCCAACCTGCCGGGTATAACTTACCTGATCAATATCAATATGAATATGCAACAACTATTTTCAAATACAATAATTAAATAAACAAAAATGAAGAAGATGACTATGGCAACCATGATTGCCGCCACTGCAATGATTTTTATATTTAGCTCGTGCAAAAAAGATGATGCCCCGGTAATAACAACGGTAGAAAAAACGGATTCGTTACTGGTAAATTTCAGCGCAAACAGTTCGTTTGCATTTTTCAGTTTTAAGAATAATGCCGTTGTTGCCAATACCGACAGCGCCACAACTAAATGGGATTTTGGTTTACGCTTTACCACTTTTATTCTGAACAGTTATGCATACGGACCCGGAAATGCAGGTGCGATTCTGCAAAACAACATTTACGGTAATGTTACCGCAGCGCCGTCAACAGGATATGGTTATGATACTACTTCGTCTCAAAAATGTATAAAGGATGGCAGTTGGTACGATTACAATCCAACCACGCGTTCTTTTTCCCCAAAGGCCGGGAAAACATTTATATTCCGTACAGCCGATAACCGTTATGTAAAAATGGAATTATTGGCAGTAAACTATGAACCCTTTGCTGGCCCCGTTCCGGTACGATTGATCTACCGATTCAGATATACCTACCAATCTAATGGATCAACCAGTTTCTAAAATATTGGGTTAAATAAAAAAAGCATCCATGTAATATGGATGCTTTTTTTGTTTGCATTGTTTAAATATTTGAACCAAGAACAGATATCAATACATTTTGGTTTGGATAGTTAAAGCGGGATGTAAGTCTTTGAATCTATGATTTTAAAAAGTAAGACGGGAATAAGACTACCCCCGTCTTTTACCCTAATAAAACCCTAAACCAGCAAAAATCTTTATTGTATATTTTTAAGAAACTGTCTATTAATACTTAATATAATCTTAGTTGCCATTTCTGTGCCAAAAGCAAAGAAATGTGGATAACTAACCCTGAAATACAGTTCCATTGCGGCTTTCACTATATTAAGGAAAAAATGATAGTATTTTTACTAATGACTTACCGTAAATTCCTCCGCAAATATTGAAACGGCCATTATTTTTGAATTCCGCTATTTAATACCGATTATACCGGTATGTAGTCCAAAGTCATTTTCTATCGGTATTAATACCATCTAAGATTTCAACGCAGCGCTTTGGACTCCTATTAAATCAAGATGGTATTACTACCTTTGCACACTTATTTAAAGGGCTCAACTGGTAAATATGAGCATTACAGATTAAACTATGAGTGGTAAATACACAGAATATCAGCAACTTAACCTCGCATCCATTGGCGAAGAGCTACTTGCTAAATGGAAAAAAGAAAACACATTCGAAAAAAGTGTGTCGTTGCGTGAAGGCTACCCTCCTTTTGTATTCTACGAAGGCCCACCAAGCGCCAACGGCTTGCCCGGTATTCACCACGTTATTTCCAGGACATTAAAAGACCTGGTTTGCCGCTACAAAACTATGCAGGGCTTCCAGGTAAAACGCAAGGGCGGATGGGATACCCATGGTTTGCCCATTGAATTGGGTGTTGAAAAAGAGTTGGGTATAACCAAAGAAGATATCGGCACAAAAATTTCTGTAGAAGATTATAATAAAAAATGCCGCGAGGTGGTCATGCGGTTCAAAGACAAATGGGACGACATTACCCAAAAAATGGGTTACTGGGTAGATTTGAATAACCCCTATGTAACTTTTGAAAACGATTATGTAGAAAGCCTTTGGTGGTGCCTGAGTGAGTTGTATAAGAAAGGATATTTGTATGAGAGTGTAAGTATTCAGCCTTACTCGCCGGCTGCGGGTACGGGTTTAAGCAGCCATGAATTAAACCAGCCGGGTACGTATAAGGATGTGAAGGATACTTCAGCAGTTGCAATGTTTAAATTGAACTCAACCCAACCTTCCTCAAAGGAGAGGGAGCTTAAGCACCCGGCTATTTCTAAAATCTTTTCTGCAATTGCAGAGTCTAAAGCCCCTTCTCCCCTTGGAGAAGGGGTTGGGGATGAGGTCTTTTTAATGGCATGGACAACTACTCCCTGGACACTTCCATCAAACCTTGGATTAACTGTTGGCCCAAATATTGATTATGTGCTGGTACAAACATTCAATCCATATACGCATCTTCCTGTTAATGTAATTCTTGCTAAGGCATTAATAAATAAATATTTTAAAACCGAAGGAAAAAATGGTGATTTTGAAAATTATTCAGCTGAAATAAAACTGCTGCCATGGAAAATTATTGCTGAATTTAAAGGCATCGAACTGGAAAGAGTAGAATACGAACAACTCCTACCCTCCGAAGCAAATACTTTAGAAAAAATTCAGGAAATAACTCCCGGTGCACAGCCATTCAAAGTTATCCTAGGTGATTTTGTAACAACCGAAGATGGTACCGGCATTGTACATACAGCGCCTGCATTTGGTGCTGATGACTTTAGGGTAGGACAAAAAAATAACCTCGGTATTTTAACCCTGGTTGATAGACAGGGGAAATTTGTGGAAGGTGTTGGCGAGTTCAGCAACCGCTACGTAAAGAATTATAAAGATGATAAGGACTATGTGGATGTAAATATAGATATCGCTGTAAAACTCAAGAAAGAGAACCGTGCTTTCAAAGTAGAAAAATACGAACACAATTATCCGCATTGCTGGCGTACGGATAAACCCATCATTTATTATCCCCTGGATGCCTGGTTCATCAAAACCACGGCGGTAAAGGACAGGATGATCGAATTGAATAAAAAGATCAACTGGAAACCGGCCAGTACCGGTACCGGCCGCTTTGGCAACTGGCTGGAGAATATGGTTGACTGGAACCTGAGCCGCAGCCGCTTTTGGGGCACACCACTGCCCATCTGGAAAACAGAGGATGGAGAAGAAGAAAAATGTATTGCGTCTATTGAAGAACTAAACAACGAAATAAAAAAAGCTGCCGAAGTTTTAGGCGGTGAAACCAACCAACATTACCTGCACGAAGGCATCCTGGACCTGCATAAGCCATATGTTGATGAGATAACCCTGGTGAGCCCTTCGGGTAAACCCATGCAGCGTGTACCGGATCTGATCGATGTTTGGTTCGACAGCGGTGCCATGCCTTATGCCCAATGGCATTTTCCGTTTGAAAATGTAGAAACATTTGTAAAAAGCTATCCTGCCGATTTTATTGCCGAAGGAGTTGACCAGACAAGAGGCTGGTTTTATACTTTACATGCACTTGCTTCACTTTTAAAGGAAAGCATCGACGAAAAAATAGATGAGTTTAACAGGATGAACTCTAAAAATCCCCCCTTGGGGGGTGGGGGGGCTGGAGGCCGGTCCGGCCTTGCCTTCAAAACTGTCGTTTCAAATGGCCTGGTGCTTGATAAGGCCGGCAACAAAATGAGCAAGCGCCTTGGCAACGTGGTTGACCCCTTTGTTACTATCAATAATTTTGGTGCCGATGCCACCCGTTGGTACCTCATCACCAATGCTTCGCCATGGGATAGTTTAAAATTTGATGTGGAGGGTATTAAAGAAGTGCAGCGTAAATTTTTTGGCACCCTGTATAATACGTACCAGTTTTTTGCCCTATATGCTAATGTGGATGGCTTTGCTTTTAAAGAAAATTATATCCCGGTAAAGGAAAGACCTGAAATTGACCAGTGGATATTATCTTCCCTTAACTCATTAATAAAAGAGGTTCAGGCAAATTTTGATGCTTACGAACCTACCCAGGCAGGCCGTGCAATAGAAGAATTTGTGGATGCCCATTTGAGTAACTGGTATGTACGGCTTTGCCGCCGCCGGTTTTGGAAAGGCGAATATGAGCTGGATAAGATCAGTGCATACCAAACTTTATATGAATGCCTGGAAACGCTTTGCAAACTGATGGCACCCGTTGCACCATTCTTTGCAGATTGGTTATTTAATAACCTGAATCATGTAACCGGTCGTTTTACCGATGAATCGGTACACCATACCGATTTTCCGAAAGTTGATGAATCGGTGATTGATATTGACCTGGAAAAACGAATGCAACTGGCCCAGGATATTTCTTCTTTAATATTGTCACTTCGTAAAAAAGTAAACCTTAAAGTAAGGCAACCCTTACAAAGAGTTTTTATCCCGGTATTGGATAATACCATGGCCGAGCGTATTATGAAAGTAGCAGGTATTATAAAGGCAGAAACCAATATTAAAGAAATTGATCTTTTGGGAACTGAAAATGATTTCATCAGGAAAAAGGCCAAGGCCAATTTCAAGACTCTTGGCAAAAAACTAGGGCCAAAAATGAAATGGGCAGCCGAACAAATAGCAAATTTTGATAATGCCACTATTGATAAAGTACTGGAATCTGAATTTGTTCTTAACGCTGATCCTAAAAATAATGAAGAGGAACCAATCATGATCAATGCGGAAGACCTGGAAGTATCCACTGACGAGATACCTGGTTATGAGGTTGCCGTAAAAGGCCATTTAACTGTTGCATTAGATATAGTAATTACTGATGACTTGAAAAAAGAAGGTGTAGCCAGGGAGTTTGTAAACCGGATTCAAAACATCAGAAAAGACAGTGGATTTAACTTAACTGACCGTATATATGTAACAGTAAGTGAAAATGAGGAACTGCAAGCGTCCATAATTCAATATAAAGATTATATTTGCGCCGAAATTCTTGCTGATTCGCTTGCTTTTTTACCCGAAATAAACGACGGAACCGAAATTGAAGTGAATGAAGCTATATTACAAGTGAACGTACTTAAAAAAGGATAATAGTATGGCTACAAAAAAGAAGGCCGCCAAACCAGCACACAGTGCTCAGCGGGCAGCAAAAAAGACGGTTAAACCAGTAAAAAAAGTGGCTTCTGCTAAAAATTCTGCCCCGGCAAAGAAAGTAGTAGCCAAAAAACATGTCGCTAAAAAACCTGTTACAAAGAAACCGGCTCCAAAGCCAGTTATCAAAAAAATGGTAAAAAAGGCGGTAAAATTGATAAAAAACGCCCCTAAAAAGGCACCTATTGTAAAAAAGCCTGCCCAACCGGCCGGCAAGGCGACCAAACCTTTGGTTAAGGCCGCTGCTAAAAAAACTGTTATCAAACCCATGAAAAAGATTGAAGTAAAAAAAGTAGTCGCAAAACCCGATAAGGTTTTAAAAGTTGCGAAGGCAGTAAAAGAAAAATCGCCTCAAAAAGCGAAAGACATTAAAATTACTCCTGCAAAAGCAGTTGTTCTGCCAAAAATTAATACCAAAACATCGCGTAAATATCAGCCGGAGTTTACCAAGTCGGTGTTGGATCAGCCAAAACACGATTTGGGTGCTCCCATTGTTCGTTACAACGATTCGGACCTGGTCGAGTTCAGGGAGATCATCCAGCGCAAGTTGGAATCTGCTAAGAAAGAATTGAATTATTTACAGGGATTAATTACCCGTAAAGATGAAATGGGTGGTGACAATGATGATGCCCGATACATGACCATGGAAGATGGCAGTATGAGCATGGAAAGGGAGCAGTTGAGCCAGATGGCCAGCCGCCAGATCACTTTTATTGATCACCTGGAGAAAGCAGTAATGCGTATTGAAAACAAAACCTATGGCATTTGCCGTGTAACCGGACAGTTAATTGACAAAGCACGTTTACGTGCAGTACCACACGCTACATTAAGTATGGAAGCGAAGATGGGAGCGGCGAAATAATAAAACCCCCTCCGCCCCCTAAAGGGGGAACCTGAAGCATTATATTTAAAAGAGAATAATTTATTTTATTCTCTTTTTTTATTTAATAGCTTTATGCATCATTTTCCTGTTTTCCGCAACGGGTACCCCAAATTAAATTTTCAAGTCAAATAGGCTGATAACCAGGTGCTGTTCTTCGTTTTTTACAAGTAACCTGGTATATTTTGTGTTTGAGTAAGGGGTTGTGATGGTTAGCTGATAGATCG